>NZ_OLMK01000009.1 GCF_900290235.1 Streptomyces sp. MA5143a | reverse complement strand
GGGAACTGCGTGGGGCCGACCACCTGCCCCGCGGGCACCGGCAAGGACGCCTCCTTCTACCTGCTCTCCTGGTACTACGCGTGGGGCGGCGCCACCGACACCAACGCCGGCTGGGCCTGGCGCATCGGCTCCAGCCACGCGCACGGCGGCTACCAGAACCCGATGGCCGCGTACGCGCTGGCCAACTACGCCCCGCTGAAGCCGAAGTCGGCGACCGGGCAGGCGGACTGGGCCAAGTCCCTCGACCGCCAGGTCGAGTTCTACCGCTGGCTCCAGTCGAACGAGGGCGCCATCGCGGGCGGTGCCACCAACAGCTGGGCGGGGCGGTACGCCACTCCCCCGGCCGGGACGCCGACCTTCTACGGCATGTACTACGACGAGAAGCCCGTGTACCACGACCCGCCGTCCAACCAGTGGTTCGGCTTCCAGACGTGGTCCATGGAGCGGGTCGCCGAGTACTACCAGCAGACGGGCAACGCCGCCGCGAAGACGGTCCTCGACAAGTGGGTCAAGTGGGCGCTGTCCAAGACCACCATCAACCCCGACGGGACGTACCGGATCCCCTCCACGCTCCAGTGGTCCGGTGCCCCGAACACCTGGAACCCGTCCAGCCCCGGCTCCAACAGCGGGCTGCACGTCACCGTCGCCGACTACACCGACGACGTCGGCGTGGCGGGCTCGTACGCCAAGACGCTGACGTACTACGCCGACCGCTCCGGTGACGCCGACGCGGCCCGGGTCGCCAAGGCGCTGCTCGACGGCCTGTGGCAGCACCACCAGGACGCGCTCGGGGTCGCCGTCCCGGAGACCCGTACGGACTACAACCGGTTCGACGACCGGGTGTACATCCCGAGCGGGTGGACGGGCACGATGCCGAACGGTGACGCGATCAACTCGTCGTCGACGTTCGAGTCGATCCGGTCGTTCTACGAGGACGACCCGGCCTGGTCGAAGATCGAGGCGTATCTGGCGGGTGGCGCCGCGCCGTCGTTCACGTACCACCGGTTCTGGGCCCAGGCGGACATCGCCCTGGCCATGGGTGCGTACGCGGAGCTCCTCGAATAAGTCCCCGCTGAAGCTCCGGGTACGAGGTCCTGCGCTCCGGCGGGGGCAGGACCTGGGCCGGGCGGTCCCCACCCGCACAGGGGGCCGCCCGGCCGTTCGCGCCCCGTCCATCCCTCCCCCCACATTCCTGGAGAGGACTTCACCGTGCGAAGAACCCGCATCCTCACCACCGTCCTGGCCCTCGCGGCCGGCCTCCTCGCGGGCTCCCCACCCGCGCTGGCCGCCGAGCGGGCCGACCGGGCGGAGCAGGCCGAGCGGGCCGGCGCGAAGGTGTCGATCGCCGCCGACACGTACACGTGGAAGAACGCCCGTATCGACGGTGGCGGGTTCGTGCCCGGCATCGTGTTCAACCGCAAGGAGAAGAACCTCGCGTACGCCCGCACGGACATCGGCGGGGCGTACCGGTGGGTGGAGTCGTCGAAGACCTGGACGCCGCTGCTGGACTCCGTCGGCTGGGACGACTGGGGTCACACGGGTGTGGTGAGCCTCGCCTCCGACCCGGTCGACCCGGACAAGGTGTACGTGGCGGCCGGCACCTACACCAACAGCTGGGACCCGGGAAACGGCGCGATCTACCGCTCGTCCGACCGGGGGGCGAGCTGGCAGAAGGCGAGTCTGCCGTTCAAGCTGGGCGGGAACATGCCGGGGCGCGGCATGGGTGAGCGGCTGGCGGTGGACCCTCACAAGAACAGCGTGCTGTATCTGGGGGCGCCCAGCGGAAAGGGGCTGTGGCGGTCCACGGACTCGGGGGCCACCTGGTCGCAGGTGACGAACTTCCCGAACGTCGGGAACTACGTGGCCGACCCGTCCGACACGAGCGGGTACTCCAGCGACAACCAGGGCATCGTCTGGGTCACCTTCGACGAGTCGACGGGCGGCGCGGGCACGGCCACGAAGACGGTCTACGTGGGTGTCGCCGACAAGGAGAACGCGGTCTACCGGTCGACGGACGCGGGCGCGACCTGGTCACGGGTGGCCGGGCAGCCCACCGGGCAACTGGCCCACAAGGGCGTCCTGGACGCGGTGAACGGCCATCTGTACGTGGCGTACAGCGACACGGGCGGCCCGTACGACGGCGGCAAGGGCCGGCTCTACCGGTACGCGACGGCGACGGGGGCCTGGACGAACATCAGCCCGGTGGCGGAGGCCGACACGTACTTCGGCTTCAGCGGGCTCACGCTGGACCGCCAGAAGCCGGGCACGGTGATGGCGACGGCGTACAGCTCCTGGTGGCCGGACACCCAGATCTTCCGCTCCACCGACAAGGGCGCGACCTGGACGAAGGCGTGGGACTACACCTCGTACCCCAACCGTGAGAACCGCTTCACCATGGACGTCTCGTCGTCGCCTTGGCTGACGTGGGGCGCGAACCCGTCGCCGCCGGAACAGACGCCGAAGCTGGGCTGGATGACGGAGTCGCTGGAGATCGACCCGTTCGACTCGAACCGCATGATGTACGGGACGGGCGCGACGATCTACGGCACCGAGAACCTCGCCAACTGGGACAGCGGCACCAAGTTCACCGTGCAGCCCATGGTGCGGGGCCTGGAGGAGACGGCCGTCAACGACCTCGCCTCTCCCCCGTCCGGGGCCCCGCTGCTCAGCGCGCTCGGTGACATCGGCGGTTTCCGGCACACGGATCTGACGAAGGTCCCGTCGATGATGTTCACCCAGCCGAACTTCACGACGACGACCAGCCTGGACTTCGCCGAGACCAACCCGAACACCGTGGTCCGGGTGGGGGACCTGGACTCGGGGCCGCACATCGCGTTCTCCACGGACAACGGCGCCAACTGGTTCGCGGGCACCGACCCCTCGGGGGTGAGCGGCGGCGGCACGGTCGCGGCCGGCGCGGACAGCAGCCGCTTCGTGTGGAGCCCGGCGGGCACCGGCGTGCGGTACACCACGGGCTTCGGGACGTCGTGGCAGGAGTCGAGCGGGATACCGTCCGGCGCGATCGTCGAGTCCGACCGGGTCGACCCGAAGACCTTCTACGGCTTCAAGTCCGGGAAGTTCTACGTCAGCACGGACGGCGGCGCGACCTTCACCGCGTCGAACGCGAGTGGCCTGCCGAGCGGTGACAGCGTCCGCTTCAAGGCGCTGCCGGGCACGAAGGGCGATGTGTGGCTCGCGGGCGGGGAGACGGGCGGCGCGTACGGGCTGTGGCACTCCACCGACGGCGGCGCCACCTTCACCAAGCTGTCGAACGTCGCGCAGGCCGACACCATCGGCTTCGGCAAGGCGGCCGCGGGCGCCTCGTACCAGACGCTCTACACCAGCGCCAGGATCGGCGGGGTGCGCGGCATCTTCCGCTCCACGGACAAGGGCGCCACGTGGACGCGGATCAACGACGACGCCCACCAGTGGGGCTGGACCGGCGCGGCGATCACGGGTGATCCACGGGTCTACGGCCGGGTGTACCTCTCCACCAACGGTCGCGGCGTCATCTACGGCGACACCTCCGACACGGGCGGCGGCGGGGGCGGCGGTACGGATCCCGATCCGGAACCGCAGCCGACGGGCGCCTGCGCGGTGACCTACAAGATCACCAACCAGTGGTCGGGCGGCTTCCAGGCCGATGTGCGGCTGGCCAACACCGGCACCAGCGCCTGGTCGGGCTGGACCCTCAACTGGTCCTTCCCGAACGGCCAGAGCGTCACACAGCTGTGGAACGCGGCCCACACCCAGTCGGGTGCGGCGGTCTCGGTGAAGAACATCGCCTGGAACGCGAACGTCGCGGCGGGATCGTCGGTGAGCTTCGGCTTCACCGGAAGCTGGTCGGGGACGAACGGCAGACCGACCGCCTTCCGGCTCGGTGACCAGTCCTGCACGGTGACCTGACACCCGAGCGGGACGCGACGAGGGCGCGCGCCGGTCACGGCGCGCGCCCTCATTCATTCGTCGTCACGGTGCCGGATCCACCACAGGAGCATCACCGTGGCGGCGACGAGCATGATGATCGCCGGTGCGGCGGTGACGACACGGGACAAGGTCATCGACGGTCTTTCTCGGCCGCTGCCCTGGAGGTGACGGCGTGCTGGACGGGGCGGGCCGGACGATGATCCCGCCCGGACCGGCCGACGTCAGCAGGACGGCCGAAAAGACATCCGTTCGTGTCTGCGTCGTCATCCCGGTCAGGGTGTGTGGACCACCGGCCGGGGTGGCGTGGGCATCCCGGCGCCGATGAAGAAGCTGGTGTGCGGGGGCTGGTTGTACGCGGTGTTCTGCCAGGCCAGGCCCGTGCGGTACTGCGTGTCGTGGAGCAGGGTCGTGATCCTGGTGCCGGTCTCGACCGGGGTGGAGTAGATCCGCAGGGCGGTGTTGCCGCTGGTGCGCCAGACGACCTCTTCGCGCCAGTCGCCCAGGATGTCGCCGGAGAGGGCGGGAGTGGACTTGGTGCCGTTGTTGGAGGAGACCCCGGAGCCGGTCAGCAGGCGGGTGTCGCCGGACGGGCCGTACTTGTCGATGCGGGTGCCGTCGAGGAGTTCCCGGACGGGGTCGCCGTCCCACCAGGACAGGAAGTTGACGGAGGACGGCTCCCGGCCCTTCGTGGCTCCGGCCCGGTCGCGGAGGGAGGTGTCGGAGGCGGACCACATCTCGGGGCCGTCGTTGCCCGCGTGGATGTCCCCGGCGACGCCCCGGCCGTTGTCGCAGCAGGCGGCGAGCCTCCAGCGGACCACTCCGTTCGCGGGGTCGATGTACAGCGCGGCGGGCTGCGTGGTGGACTCGGAGACCTTGAAGTACTCCAGGCCGGGGGTGGCGGGGTCGAGGTCTCCGAGGTGCTGGGCGTCGCCATGGCCCGTCCTGGCGGTCCACAGGCCGCTGCCGTTGTCGTCGACGGCCATCGCGCCGTACACGATCTCGTCCCGGCCGTCGTCGTCGACGTCGCCGACGGACAGGCTGTGCGAGCCCTGGCCGTCGTAGCCCTTGCCGCTGTTGGTGGAGGAGCTGGTGTCGAAGGTCCAGCGGCGGGTGAAGGCGCCGCCCCGCCAGTCCCAGGCGGCGATCACGGTACGCGTGTAGTAGCCGCGGGCCATCACGAGCGAGGGGCGGGCGCCGTCCAGGTACGCCGTGCCCGCGAGGAAGCGGTCGACGCGGTTGCCGTAGCTGTCGCCCCAGGAGGAGACCGTGCCGCGGCCGGGGACGTAGTCGACGGACTGCATGGCCCTGCCCGTCTGCCCGTCGAACATGGTCAGGTACTCGGGGCCGGTCAGGACGTAGCCGCTGGAGTTGCGGTGGTCGGCAAAGGCGCTGCCGATGACGGCGCCCGTGCCGTCCCGGGTGCCGTCCGCGGTCTTCATGGCGACCTCGGCCCTGCCGTCGCCGTCGTAGTCGTACACCTGGAACTGGGTGTAGTGGGCGCCGGAGCGGATGTTGCGGCCCAGGTCGACGCGCCACAGCCGGGTGCCGTCGAGCTTGATGCCGTCGACGACGGTGTTGCCGGTGTAGCCGGACTGGGAGTTGTCCTTGGCGTTGGTCGGCTGCCACTTGAGGACGAACTCCAGGGCGCCGTCACCGTCGAGGTCGCCCACGGAGGCGTCGTTGGCCTCGTAGGTGTACGCCACCCCGTCCGGGGTGGTGCCGCCGGCGGGTGGACTGATCGGCACGTCCGTGTAGCCGGTGCGCAGCTGCACGGCGTGCGCGGAGTCGCCCTGCTCGACGCCGTTCACGACGGCGCGCACGGTGTAGTCGGCCTGGGCGGGCGCGCCGGAGTGGAAGTAGTTGGTGGACCCGGTGATCGGGGCCGCGTTGACCTTCGTGCCGGCCCGGTACACGTTGAACGCCACGGTGTCCGGGTCGGTGCCGAGCCAGCGCCAGCCGACCAGGTTGCCGGCGTCGGTGTGCACGCTGACCACGCCCCGGTCCAGCTTCTCGACCTGGCGTGCGCCGGCCGCGGCGGCGGGCTGCGCGCCGAACGTGGTGAGCCCGGCGGCGGTCAGCGCGACCGCCGCCAGCGTGGTGATCGTCCTGCGGGCCTTGCGGATCGTACGTCTGTGGTGCGCGTGCGGGTGCTGCACGGGGTACCTCCCGGGAGGACAGACGGGTTCCGCCTCCTCAGTCGCCGCCGGTCGCACCCGAGTTGCCGCCCCGCGGTGCGTATCTCGCGGCGAGTTCGGCGACCGTCCGGGCGATGCGCTCGCGCAGTTCGGCGGGCTCCAGGACCTCCGCCGCGGTGCCGAGCCGCAGGAAGTCGTCGTGCGCCCGGTCGAGGGACTCCACGGGGACGGTGGCCCGGGTCCAGCCGTCGTCGTCCAGGCGGCCGCCCGCGTCCACCGCGCGTCCTTGCGGGCCGGTGAGCCGGGTGCCGGGCGCCAGGCGGACGACGGCCTCGGCGCGGTGCAGCCGGTCGTGGAAGTCGCGCTGGTACGCCGCCCAGTACGCGGCCAGCCCGAAGTCCTCGGGGCGGGTGAACCCCTCCTCGGTGGCGTCGAGTTCGAGGATCTGGTCGACCCGGTAGGTGCGCGGTCCCGGCCCGGCGACGACGTACCAGCGGCCCGCCTTGAGGACGAGCCCGTACGGTTCGAGGCGGCGCCGTACGTCGGTGGGCTCGGCCCAGCGGCGGTAGAGCACGTGCAGGACCCGGCCGTTCCGGACGGCGTCCGCGACGGCGGGCAGGAAGGGGGTGTCGTCGGCGTCCGCGTACCAGCCGGGGGCGTCCAGGTGGAACCGGCCCGCGACCCGGTCGGCGTGGGGGCGCAGCGCGTCGGGGAGGGCGGCGCGCACCTTCAGCTGGGCGGCGGCGAGGACCGCGCCCAGGCCGAGTTCGGCGGCGGGGCCGGGGGCGCCCGCGAGGAACAGGGCCTCGGCCTCCTGGCCGGTGAGGCCGGTGAGCCGGGTGCGGTAGCCGTCGAGGAGGCGGTAGCCGCCGGCGTGGCCCGCGTCGCCGTACAGCGGGACGCCGGCGGCGGCGAGCGCCTCCATGTCCCGGTAGACCGTGCGGACCGACACCTCCAGCTCCTCGGCGAGCCGGGCGGCCGTCATGCGGCCCCGGGTCTGGAGCAGCAGCAGGATCGCGACGAGACGGCTGGACTTCACTGACACAGGGTGACAGGGAAGCGGTCCTAGCGTCGCGTCATGTCCTTCAGCGAGAAACTGCTGACCGTGCCGCCGCCCGTCGAGGTGGCCGGCCGGCACATCAAGCGCTACCACGTCACCGCGGACCCGGCCGGCATCGCGCCCGAGGTCGAGAAGGCCGCGTACGCGGTCCTTCCCGAGCTGCTGCCGGAGCCGGACGGGACACCGCCCGTGACCTTCGTCGTGCTGCACCGGGGCGGGGACGACGGGGCCTACCTCAACGCGTACAGCTGGGTGTGGGACAACGTCCTGCACTTCGGGGGCGCGGCGGCGGGCCAGCCCGTCCTCGGCTGCCCCGACCGCGATCCCGCGCACTTCGTGGCCACGGGGCGGCCGTGGATCGGCTGCGTCTGGGAGCTGCCGCCGATCGCGCACGAACGCGACGCGTGGGTGCGCCATATGCTCGCCCCCCGACTCCCCGACCTGGAGGCCTACTTGACTGATTCCCTGCCCGCCGGGACCACCGGGGGCCGGGCATGAGCGCTCGCTCGACGGCGGGCAGACCTGGCAGAGCCGGCAGGCCGACTGGACCATGGAGTTCCGGCGGCCGGCGGTGACCTGACCGCCGCCCCGGGTCATCTCTTGCGGAACGCCCGGAGCGAGAACTCCGGGTCCGGGCGGGGCCGGTCCTGGTCGGGGAGGGCCGCGAGGCGTACGGCGAAGTCGTCGGCGAGGGGATCGCCGGGCGGGAGCGTGACGAACCAGCCGCGGCGCAGGTCCCTGAGGGCGCGGCGGGGGCTCCGGCCCTGGCCGCGGCCCGGGAAGCGGGCCTCGCCGGCGGGGCGCAGCCCGTGCTCGTCGGCATGCTTCTCCACGGCCGCCGCGGTGTCCGTGGCGGGGCTGCGGGGGCGGGTGGCGAGGACGGCGTCGATGTCGCTGCCGACGTTGTGGGCGGCCCCCTTGTCGACGGTGGTGATGTACACACCGCCCGGACGCAGCACACGGGCGCACTCACCGACGACCCTTCGAACGTCGTCCGGGTCCGCGAGCAAATGGAGGAGCCACACACTGGTGACGGCGTCGAACGCGTCGTCGGGGAAGGGGAGTCGACGACTGTCGCCGAGGACGATCGCACCGGGGAGGCGGGCGGCGGCCCGGCGCGCCATCGCGGTCGTGAGGTCGACGCCCGTCACCCGCGTCCCGGGGCGGGCGGCGGCGAACCGCCGGGTCACGATGCCGGTGCCGCAGGCGACGTCGAGCAGGCTGCGCGCGCCCCGGGGGACGAGTCCGAGTACGGCGTCGGCGGCGGCCTCGGCACGGGGTTCGCCGCCGCGCAGGGCGTCGTAGTCGTCCGCCTCCTTGTCGTAGTCGAGCACCGGCTCAGCTCGCCCCGTGGCCGGGGGCGAGCTCCTCCACCCGCCGGGCCAGTTCGAAGTCCTTCTCGGTGAGGGCGCCACCCGCGCTGTGCGTGTGGACGGTCAGCGAGACGGTGTTGTAGCCGAGGGTGAGGTCGGAGTGGTGGTCGAGCTCCTCCTGGGTGCGGGCGATGTGCACGACCATCGCGGTCGCCGCGAAGTGCGAGGCCAGCCGGTAGGTGCGGGCGATCCGGTCGCCGTCCAGCGACCAGCCCGGCAGTTCCGCGATCCGGTCCCCGATCTCCTTCTGCGACAAGGGTTCGACGGGCATGGCCCGCTCCTTCCGTGACGTCCCCTCCATGACGTGCGGTCCCTCTCAGCGTGCCACAGCGGGACCGCCGCGGTCCTGGTCACGGCGCACGCGGTCCCCGAGCGGGGCGCCGCGCTCGTCGCGGGGACGCGCGCCGAGGGGACCGGGCCGTCACTTCCGTACGCTCTCCGTCGCGAAGTCGTCCGCCAGGACGGTGATGTCGGCGCGGCCCTCGGTCGCGGCCAGCCAGTCGTGCGGCAGGCCGTGGTCGCCGTAGTGGGCGCCGAGGAGGTTGCCGCAGATGGAGCCGGTGGAGTCGCTGTCGCCGGAGTGGTTGACGGCGAGGAGGAGGGCCTCGCTGACGCTGTGGGTGGCGAGGGCGCAGTAGACGCCCATGGCGAGGGCCTCCTCGGCGACCCAGCCCTGCCCGAGCGACTCGACCTTCTCGGCCGTGGGGGCGCCCTCGGCGGCCAGGTCGAGGGCACGGTTCAGGGCCGTGCTGGTCTCCTCGTGTCCGGGGTGGCGGGACAGCAGCCGCAGGGTGCGCAGGACGGCACCCTCCAGCGACTCGTCGGCGACCAGGTGGGCGACGATCGCGGCGAGCGCGCCCGCCGCGTACCCGCCGGTGGGGTGCCCGTGCGTCATCCGGGCGCAGCGGGCGGCCATGTCGAACGCGGCCCCGGCCGGGACGCGGGCCAGCCCGAAGGGGGCGGAGCGCATGACGGTGCCGCAGCCCTTGGAGTCGGGGTTGACGGGCCCGGGGCGCCCCAGGGGGGTGGCCGGGTCAGGGTGGTGGACCTGGGCGAGGCCGGACAGACAGGCGTTGCCGGGGGCGCGGCGGGCGTACAGCCAGGGCAGCGCGGCGAGCCCCGAGGTCACGCGCGGATCGGGGCCGGGCTGCCGCTGGGTGTCGAGCCAGCGGCCGTAGGCCTCCCGGACGAGCTGGGGCCAGGCGCCGTCGATGCCCTTGAGCCGGGCCCGCTCGTGTGCCTGCCGCAGTCCCTCGACGGTGAAGAGGGTCATCTGGGTGTCGTCGCTGATCCGTCCGACCGCGCCGTCCACGTCCGGGACGAGGCCGGTCACCCCTCGGTCGCCGTGTGCGGAGCGGATGACGGCCAGCGAGGCGAACTCGACGGGGTAGCCGAGCGCGTCGCCGACCGCCCCGCCCAGCAGGCATCCCCGCACCCGCGCCCGGTACACCGCCGTCGCCTCCCAGGACGGGTTCCACGGGTCGTACACGCGCCACTCCTCGATCGCCTCGGCTACGTTCTGACGTATGACCATTGTCCCGTCCGGCACCACGAGTCGTCCCGGCGCCCCTCCCCACCGGGGCGCCGGCCCGCTGCTGCGCGCATGGCGGGAACAACGGAGGGTCAGCCAGCTGGAGTTGGCGCTGCGGGCCGGTTCGTCGGCGCGGCACATCAGCTTCGTGGAGACCGGTCGCTCGCGGCCCAGCGAGGAGCTGCTGCTGCGGCTCGCCGAGCACCTGGACGTGCCCGTACGGGACCGCAACGCGCTGCTCCTGGCCGCCGGTTACGCGCCCCGCTTTCCGCAGACCCCGCTGGACGACCCGTCGATGGCGGCCCTCCGCGAGGGCGTGGAGCGCCTGATCCAGGGCTATGAGCCGTACCCGGCGCTGGTGCTCGACGCGACGTACCACGTGGTGGCCGCCAACCGGGGCATCGCGATGCTGCTGGACGGCGTCCCCGAGTCGCTGCTGGTGCCGCCGTCGAACGCGATGCGGCTGGTCCTCCACCCGGAGGGCCTGGCACCCCGCATCCGCAATCTGCGGGCCTGGCGCGGTCATCTGCTGGAGCAGATGGAACGCCAGATCGCCCTGCGCCGCTCGGAGCCGCTGCGCGCCCTGTACGAGGAGGTCGCGGCGTATCCGCTGCCGCCCGGCACGGCGGACGAGGAGCCCGAGGAGGAGCCGGGGGTGTCCTTCGCGCTGCCGATGCGCATCGAGCACGCGGGCCGGGTGCTGTCCTTCATCTCCTCGATCTCCACGTTCAACACGCCCATGGACGTGACCGTGGCCGAGCTGGCCATCGAGACGTTCCTCCCGGCCGACCCGGCGACGGTCGAGTACCTCCAGTCACTGGCCGTGTGACGCCCGGTCAGTCACCGCTCGCCCGCAGGGCGGTGTACTGCGCCGCCGCGAACCCGGCGACCGTCAGCGCCTGGAGCACCGTCCACACCGCGCCCGCCGTGCTCGGCGTGAGCCACAGGGCGAGGGCGACGAGGCTGAGGAGGGCCCAGGCCAGGTTCGCCTCGACGACCACGTGCACGAGCCGCGCCGGCGGACGCCCGCGCGCGGCGAGCAGGCCCACGCCCGCCGCGTACACCGTCAGGAACGCGCCGAGCGCGGCGAGCAGACCCGGCCCGACCCCGAGGAACCGGCCGAGCGGCCCGGCGGCGAGGAGGTAGGCGAGCCCGTTCACCCCGGTCACGGCGGCGTCCGCGGCCAGGAAGCGGCGCAGCATGGTCCGGGGGTCGGTGGTCCGGGCGAGAGCGGCGAGCGGGGTCGCGGACATGGGGCATCACCCTCCGTCGAGGTGGAGTCGGTCGGCTGGGAAGCGGGTCGGCCGGGGACGGCCGTACGGACCGCCGGGGCCGGGCCCCGGGCCGGAGTGCGCCGGCCCGGAACCCGCTGCCCTCACCTTGCCGCGTACGGGGCGCGGCGGTCGATTACCTCGGAGGTCATGGGGCCGGGCGGGCGGGTTCGAGGGGCCATGACGGATGTCACGCTGGGGAACCGTTGCTCACTCTGCGGATGCGTCCTTTACTCTTCGGTGTCGCCGTGGCGTGTTCCGCCACGGCGTCGTCGTGGTCGAACCGGAACCGGGGGCTTCCCGTTCCGCTCGACCTCATGAGATGTGCACCGGAACATGACAGACTTGGACGCGTACTTCGGCGCGTGGGGAGGCGTGGCGTGAGTGAGCGGCGGCCCGCGCCCACCGTCGGTCAGGTGGTGCTCGGCAGACGGCTCCAGGAACTGCGCGAGGCCGCCGGGCTCAAGCGCGAGGAGGCCGCGCGCGTCCTGCGGGTCGCGCCGGCCACCGTACGGCGCATGGAGACCGCCGACGTCGCGCTGAAGATCCCGTACGTACAGGTCCTGCTCACCACGTACGGCGTCGCCGAGCACGAGGTCGCCTCGTTCGTGAAGCTCGCCGAGGAGGCGAACAAACCCGGCTGGTGGCAGCGGTACCACGATGTGCTGCCCGACTGGTTCAGCCTGTACGTGAGCCTGGAGGGCGCGGCCCATCTGATCCGGCAGTACGAGCCGCACTTCGTGCCCGGGATGCTCCAGACCGAGGAGTACGCGCGGGCCGTGATGGAGGCGGGGACCCTCGGGCAGACCGGCCCCGACACCATCGAACGGCATGTGTCGCTGCGTATGGCCCGGCAGAAGCTCCTCACCCGCGAGCACCCGCCGCACCTGTGGGTGATCATGGAGGAGACGGCGCTCGGACGGCCGGTGAGCGTCCGCTCCCAGGTCATGCGCGACCAGATCGACCGGCTGCTGGACATCACCGAGAAGGACCATGTGACCCTCCAGGTCGCCGAGTTCGCCGCCGGCCCCCATCCGGGCACGTACGCCCCGTTCGCCCTCTTCCGCTTCGCGGAGCCGGAACTGCCCGACATGGTCTACACGGAGTACCTCACCGGCGCCCTCTACCTCGACTCGCGCCGTGAGGTCGCCCTCCATCTGGAGGTCCTCGACCACATGGCCGCGCACGCGGCCTCCGCGGAGCGCACCCGTGAGATCCTGCGGCGCTACCGCGACAGGTACTGAGCCCGTCCACGGGCGATCCGGGCCGGCGGCGGAGGGACGACCGGGCCCGGCAGCGCGTGGACCGCTCCGACGGCGGGCCTGTCAGTGGGTCGTGCGACGATCCCGGCATGATCGCCTCTCTGGAGTCGCTGCTGCCGACGACGGGTCCGCACGCCTCGACCACGTACGCCGACTGGGCCGCCGCCCACGACCCCGCGGCCGCCGCGGCCGCACGTGAGTCGATCGAGGACATGCGCACCCAACTCGGCCGTACCTGGACCAAGCCCGGCCGGTTCGTCGACGCGATGGCGGCGCGCGCACGGCGGTTGCCGCCGGCGCATCTGCCGTGGTTCTGGGACACCGTGGGCCACCGGCTCATCGGCTACGGCAGCAGGCCCGGCGGGAGGGCCTACGCGGCCGCTCGGGCGGCCGAGGCGGAGCACGGACTGCCGGTGGATCCCGGCTACCGCCGGGCCAACGCGCTGCTGTTCGCGGCGGGCGGGGTCATGCCGGCCAAGGAGTTCGGCGCCCACCAGCGGTTCCTCGCCGAGACATTCCCGCCGGCGGACGCGCACACCGCGCTGGAGGACTTCCTGCTCGCGTGGGCGAACTCGCCGGCGGACCTGCCGGCGGATCTGGTGCGGCGGGTTCGGGCGTCCGCCAAGGCGGCGGGGCACGGGGACGACGACGTGGCCCGCGCGGTCGGCGCGATCCTGTCCGTCGCACGGAAGAAGACGGTGCCGGACTCGCTGCTGGCCGCCGCCGAACCGATCCTGACGGCCCATCCGCCGACGGACACGATCGCCTCCGGACTGGTGGAGATCTTCCCGCAGGGCGTCACCGACGGCGGGGCCTGGCTGCGCCTGCTGATCGGCTGCGGGGCGACGGAGGCCATGGCATCCGGTCGGGTGGTGCCCGAGGGCGGACCGCACCACTGGGTGGGCCACTTCACGCACATGTACCAGTACGCGGAGCAGTCCGGCGGCGGGGTCGCGCGTCAGCCGCTCCCGGTGGAATTCCTCGACCTGGTGGGCCGGTTGGGGCCGCGGCTGCGGGCGGAGGGCGGCCCGGTGACCCTGCACAGCACCCGGTACCACTACCAGGGCTTCGACGCGGACGTGCTCGACGCCTGTCTGGCGGCCGGGGTCGCCGTCGTCGACCCCGGCCCGGAGATCCGGATGCGGTTCTGGGGCGAGCGGTCCCGGCGGGACCTGGCGGCACTGGCCGCCGACCCGGTGTTCGGTCCGCGGCTGGAGGGCACCGTGCACGCGCACCTGGTGCCCGGCCGGTCACCGGCAGGCCGCCGCCGGGCCGGATCGGCGGTGACGCTGCTGCCGGGGGTCGAGGGCATCGCCCACGAGGTCGCCGGGCGGGTGGGCAGGCTCGTGGACACCGTGGCGGGCGGCGGGATGGCGGGGGCCGAGGAAGCGGTGGCCGAGCTGGAGGTACTCCTCGACCGGCCCACGGTGGCGGCCCTCGACGGCATCTCCGACGCCCTCGCCGGGGCGGGCGCGGCCGGTGCGCTGCGGCGCTCGCTGAGGGCCGGTCTGCCGGAGGAACTGGCCTGGCCGGCCCTGGAGTCGGTGTACGCGGAGTTCGACCGCGACGAGCCCCGTCAGGGGCCGGAGCAGGCGGCGGGCGAGGCCCTGCCGGGGGTGCTGGGCGTGACCGCCACATGGCCGGTGCTGACGGTGTTCGGGCGGGACCGCGCGGTCGCCGTCGCCCCGGACGGGGTACGGGGGTCCTGCCGGTTCACCGTGCCCGACGAGGCGACCATGTTCGCCGTCCACTACGTGGGCGGCTCCTTCCTGGTGAGCTGGACCCTCGCCCGGGACCCGTACCACTGCGACACCGCCGTCTGGGCCGACCGGCCCCACGAGCCGTTCGCACCGGACGAGGTGGGCGGTCTGGTGCCCTTCGGCGGCAGCCTGGACGGGGCGTACGGCTTCCAGTTCGAGACCGCCGACGGGGGCGGGCGGCACGGTGGCCGGCGGGTGCTGCGGCCGGGCGGCCGGGAGGGGATCGACCGCGACGAGCTACAGCTCGGGGACGGTGCCCGGATCTGGACCAACGCCGTCTTCGGGGGACGGCCCTGGGAGGTGGTGGACGGGGTCACCGGGGAGCCCCGCGGGGAGGTCGCGCTGCCGGACTTCCCCGGTCGCGCGCCGGGCTCCGCTCCGGGCACGGAGCCGTCCGAGGCAGGCATGTCCCTGGCCGTCGAGGCCCTCCAGCTGGCACCGCTGCCCGCCTCCTCGGCCGACTCGCCGCTGGGCAGCCGGGACGGGCTGGTCGGGACGCGGGTGCTGTTCCGCACCCGGCACCGCGATCACGCGCCCGACCACTACCTGGTGGAGAGTGTGGACGGGCGCACGGCCAGGTTCGACATCGACCGGCCCGGCCAGGAGCCGTGGGGCCTGTGGGCGCCACCGGGGGGTGCGGCGCAGGACGTGGTCCTCGCCGAGGCGGAGACCAGGACAGGGGTGCGCGCGTACAGCGCCGACGGGACCCTGCTGTGGGAGGTGGACGGACATCGCTCACCGAGGCATCCGCGAGGGCGGCGGACCCGGGCGGCCACCGTCTCGGGCGGGGTGGCCCCGCCACCCGCCTTCTGGTACCTGCTGCGCACCCGGGACGAGGCCGGGTCCCGGGTCCTGCGGTCCGTCGGGCGGGAGACGGCGCAGGTGTTGCTGACGGCCGCCCGCACCGACGGGGCGGCACTGCGCGCCGCCGTGGCGCGGGAGTTGCCCGGCGTCACCGACCCGGTGCTGGTCCAGGCGGTCGTCGCGGTCGCCGAGCGGGCCGCCCGGGTGGAGGAGCGCAGGCTCGCCCTGCACCGGAGGGTCACCCTGCTCGCGCAGGCGCCGCCGGCACCGCCGCGCCGGTCAGCGCCGGACACCGCGCTGCTGCCCGCGCTGTTCGGACTGGTCGCGGACGGCGGTCGGGAGCCGCGGCGGAGCAGCCCCGGCATCGCCCTGCCGGCGACGCTGAGCGCGCTGGCCGCGGACGGCGCCTGCCTGGCGGGGACCATCCCGGAGGAGGTACGACGGCTCTCGCCCCCGGCACCGCCGCGGGACTGGTCGCAACTGATGGGGGCGATCGACGCGGTGGCCTGGCGGGCCGCGGTGGCACCCACCCCGGACACGGCACGAGCCGCCCTGGTGGCGCTGCTCGACACGTGGGCCGACCAGCCGTTCGCCCGCGCCGGCGGCCGGTGGTGGGTGGGCCGCGCCCCGGCGGAGGTCCTGGACGGCCTGCGTGAGCGCGGGATCGCGGTGGCTTCGGGGACCTGTCGCGCCAACGGGCGGGAGTGCTGGTTCGTGGCGGCCGCCGCCGACGATCCGCACGACGACCCGGTGGGCGCGGCGGTCCCGGGGGCACGCCACGTCCGGGTACGGCGGGACGACGCCGCCCGGATGCGTGCCCTGGTCACGGCTGTCGAGGCGCACGGCCCGGTTCCGGTGACCGAGGCGGCGGCCGCGCGCTTCGCCGATCTGACGGGCGTACGGAGGGCCGTCGCCCGGCTCGTCGTCGCCGGTCTGGTCGGCCGGCCCGACCGCGAGGAGGACCGTGCCCTGGTGCGGAAGGCCCCCTACCGGGCCTCCCCGTTCACCGCCGAGTCCTACGACGGGCTGCGGAAGCGGCTCGGGGCCGAGGGAGGCCGGGCGGTTCTGACGGCCGCTCTGCCCGACGACCCGACCGAGCTGTGGCGGCCCGGCGGTGTCGAGGCGGCCGCGGAGCGGATGGCAGAGGTGTGGCGGGAACGCATGGGGGCCGAGCCCGTCGTGCACGACGAGGCCGCCGACGCCCTGGAGGCCGGGCCGGGCCTGTCCGAGGTCTGGGCCCGGCGGCTCGCGGGTGGCTACGAGGCAGCGGCGGACACGACCGTGGAGGCGGCGGGCTGGGAGCTGGCGGCGACCCCGTACGGCCATGGCGTGGAGGTGCGGGCCGTGTCGGCGGAGACCGAGCTGCCCTACGGCACCCCGGTGGGCCTCGACGTCCGGAGCGCCTGCGCCGCTCTGGTGTGGGCCTGGACGGACCGGCCCGTCGGTGATCCGGCCGTGGCGGGCGCGCGGGCCCTGTACGAGCGGCTGCGGGCCGAACTGGACCGGCCGGACCTGCTGCTGGCGCTGCCCGGCGGCCGGGTCGAGGACACCCCGGCGCGCATCGCGGAGCGGTTCGGTCCCGAGCGGCTGCCGGTGGCGGCGGACCGGCGCAAGGCGGAGGGCCCGGTCCCGGTGACCGCCTACGACTCCGGCCCCCTCGTCGTGTGCGCGCCCGGCGGGGACGCGTTCCTGCGCCCGTGCGAGGTCGCCGACCCGGGCGTGTGGCGGCGGGTGAGGGGGATCACCGGCCTGGCCGAGGCTCTGGACCGGGTGGCGCCCCTGCTGGTGGGGGGCGGCCTGGAGCGAATGAGGGACCGGTCGTCCTCGGGAGCGGTTCCGGCCGGGGCGTACGAGGCGGATCCACGTCGGTCCTGCCCGGAGCTGGTCGCACGTGCGTCGAGGGAACTCGCGGTCGGCGCGGACGCCGCCGCGTTGTACCTCCAGCTGGCCACGCTGGCCGCGCCCACCGACCGGGACGTACGACGGTGGAACGGCTGGTCGACCAAGCGGCACGCGCAGGTCCGGGAGGAACTGCTCGGCACCGGCGCGGTCGTCGCGGCCAAGCGGGCGCGCGCCGGCCGGTCCCTGTTCCTGCCCGGGGGCTGGACCGAGCTGAAGGCCCCTCATCTGCCCCTCGAAACCGTGAAGCTGCACGCGTACGGGGTGCGCCCGCTGTGGGGCAACCAGCTCGTCTCCCTCTTCGGCCGCATCCTGCCGCCGACGCCCCTGCACGAGATGTTCGCGGCGGCCTGGGACCGGGAACGAGGCGGCGACACGTCGGAGCGGGGCGGCACGGTCGGCGGCTGAGCGCCGCCGCCTCGTGACGGGGGGCCGCGCAAGGGGCGGGCCGCGCGGCACGGGGCCGACCGTTCCGTCAGGCCGTGCCCCCCTTCGTGTGCTTGTCGTCGTCGACGATCTCCGCGTCCACGACGCCGTCCTCGTCGGCGGGGTCCGGGCCGGGGCGGGGTTCCTCGGTCCGCGCCCCGGAGGCCGTCGCGTACATCGCCTGGCCCATGCGCTGACTGACCGTGGCGAGTTTGTCGATGCCGGCCCGGAGGGCGGCCGTGTCCTCGGGGTGGTCGAGGAGCTGCTTCAGCTCGGCCGCTGCGGCCTCGACCTCGCCGCGGGTGTCGGCCGGTACCCGTTCCTCGTTGTCTCGGATGAACCGCTCGGTCTGGTAGACGAGTTGCTCCGCCTGGTTGCGGGTCTCCGCGGCCTCCCGGCGCCGCCGGTCCTCCTCCGCGTACTGTTCGGCCTCCCGCATCATCCGGTCGATGTCGTCCTTGGGCAGCGCGGAACCACCGGTGACGGTCATCTTCTGTTCGCGTCCGGTGGCCAGGTCCTTCGCCGAGACGTGCATGATCCCGTCGGCGTCGATGTCGAACGCCACCTCGATCTGCGGCACCCCGCGCGGCGACGGCGGAAGGCCGGTGAGGTCGAAGACGCCGAGCTTCTTGTTGTAGGCGGCGATCTCCCGTTCCCCCTGGTAGACCTGGATGCCGACCGAGGGCTGGTTGTCGGCGGCCGTGGTGAAGATCTCCGAACGCCGGGTCGGGATGGTGGTGTTCCGCTCGATCAGCCTGGTCATGATGCCGCCCTTGGTCTCGATCCCCAGCGACAGCGGGGTGACGTCGAGCAGCAGGACGTCCTTCACGTCGCCGCGGAGGACACCCGCCTGGAGCGCGGCGCCCACGGCCACCACCTCGTCGGGGTTCACGCCCTTGTGCGGGTCCTTCCCGGTGAGTTCCTTCACCAGCTCGGTCACGGCGGGCATCCGTGTCGAGCCGCCGACGAGGATGACGTGGTCGATCGCGGAGAGCTTCACCCCGGCGTCCTTCACGGCCTGGTGGAACGGCGTCTTGCAGCGGTCCAGCAGATCGGCCGTCAGCTCCTGGAACTGGGCGCGCGTCAGCCGCTCCTCCAGATGCAGCGGCCCCTCGGCGGAGGCGGTGACGTACGGGAGGTTGATGGACGTCTCGGAGGAGCTGGACAGTTCGATCTTGGCCTTCTCGGCGCCCTCCCGGAGCCGTTGGAGCGCCATCTTGTCGTTGCCGAGGTCGACGCCGTGCCGGCCCTTGAACCCCTTGACGAGGTACTCGACGACCCGCTGGTCCCAGTCGTCGCCGCCGAGACGCGTGTCCCCGTTGGTGGCCTTGACCTCGATGACGCCGTCGCCGATCTCCAGCAGCGAGACGTCGAAGGTGCCACCGCCCAGGTCGAAGACGAGGACGGTCTGCTCCTCGCCCCGGTCGAGGCCGTACGCGAGGGCCGCGGCCGTGGGCTCGTTGATGATCCGCAGGACCTTGAGACCGGCGATCTCCCCGGCCTCCTTGGTGGCCTGCCGCTGGGCGTCGTCGAAGTACGCCGGGACGGTGATCACCGCGTCGGTGACGTCGTCGCCCAGGTATGCCTCGGCGTCCCGCTTCAGCTTCTGCAGCACTCGGGCCGACAGTTCCTGGGCCCTGAGGCGGGTGCCGTCCACGGAGCCCTGCTCGGGGAAGCGCCAGCCCCCGTCGCCCATGTGGCGTTTGACGGAGCGCGCGGTGCGCTCCACGTTCGTCACGGCCTGCCGCTTGGCGACCTCACCCACGAGGACCTCGCCGTTCTTGGCGAAGGCCACCACGGAGGGGGTGGTCCGCTGGCCCTCCGCGTTCGTGACGACGGTCGGGTCGCCACCTTCCAGCACGGCCACCACCGAGTTCGTCGTCCCGAGATCGATTCCGACCGCACGCCCCATCGTCGTCCCCTTCCCGCAAGGTTCCGCCCGGGTCGCGCCCGTGGCTCCCGCGCCCGCACGCCTGCCCGCCGACCCATGGCTCCCACCACCAGCACAAAACTTGAGTGGGCTCTTGTCAATGGGGCACGGGGGGCGTGCTCCGCCGGGGCACGGGGCCTGGCCGGTGCGGCCGGGTGCGGGCTAGATGCGTCTGCGCACCGCGTGCGCCAGGCGCAGCGCCCGGCTCACACCGCCGAAGAGCAGGCGCCAGGACCACCGGTCGACCGTCGCGCGGACGGCGTTGGCCGTCACCACGGCGGCGTGCGACACCGTGTGCTTCAACAGCCTGCTGTCCTTCTCCCGCCGGAAGGTCTCCTCCGAGATCCGGCAGGCGCGCAGGAACTCGTCGACGGTGTCCGGGTCGACCGGCTGCCGGGGGTCGGGGTAGCGCCGCCGGAAGCGCTGGAGGAAGTCGGCCGCGGCCAGGGCGCCGCCCGCCTTCTGGTCCGCCTCGGCCTGCTCGGCGACACACGGCAGTTCCTCCGCCGCGATCAGCCGCTGGAGGCCGAGCGCCACCCACATCGACGTCTGGGGCAGACTCGCGGGCAGCCCCGGCGCGACGTCGGCCGTCAGGAAGGCCAGCTCGGCGGGCTCACCACCGGGCCCGGCGGTGAGGACTCCGCGGGGCGCGTCGGTGCCGGCGATCTCCCTGAGCCGCTTCCCCACGGGCACGCCCTCGTCCGCGAGCTGCTTCAGGCGCTGCGGGGACAGCAGGACGTGGACCAGCCAGCCGGCGCCGTCCAGCCGTCCCCACATCCAGTCGTTGGCCCGCCAGGACCGCTTGAAGAACGCCCCGAAGTGATGGAGCTGCAACCCGGTGAGCTTCTGTGCGGCGGTCTGGCGGTCGTCGAGCAGGGTTCGGGTGTCGGCGCTCATCTGGATCAGTTCCACGCGCTGTCTGGCGGCCTGCTCGTCCGGGAAGATCACCCGCTGGGCGGCGAGGAGGTCGAACAGCCGCCGCGCGACGGCGTCGGGCGCCGGCGGATCGCCCGGCTCGCCCTCGGGCCGGACCCCGGTGCGGTCGCCGACCAGATACGCCAGAAGAACCGGCCACTCCGCGTCCTGGTCGTTCTCGCCCCGCCCGTCGCCGGGAAAGAGCCGCCGGGTGTCGAGGACCGCGCCCGCCATCGTCCGCCAGGCGTCCGCCAGCGCCGGCAGTTCCCCCGCGGCGGGCAGTTGGCCGGTGATCGCGTCGCCCCAGCCGGGCGACCGGATCACGGTGCCCACCGGATCGTCGTCCGGGGGGACGCGACCGAGCACCGCCTCGACGACCGGCCGTACCGCGCCCCGCAGGTCGGGGGCGCTGCGCTGCGGCATCGCGGCGTGCACCTTCCCGACCTGTTCCTCCAGGGCCGTACGGATGTCGGCCGGTGCCTGCGCGGCGCTCTCCCGCAGCAGCCGCAGCACGGTGGCCTTGCCCCCGTCGAGCAGCGGCCGTCCGAAGCGGGCCAGCGCGTCGAAGACGGCCGCGCCCTCGGGGAGGGCCTCCGGGGGCGGAGCAGCGCTCTCGATCACGGTGACCGCACCGGCGGTGAGCCTGTCCAGGTCGGGGCCGAACCCGACCGGGCGGTCGTCGGGGCCGGCGCCGCAGGCGATCATCTGGCCCAGGGTCTCCTCGGCGACGGCCCGGGCCAGCGACCGGATGTGCTTCCCACGGTGTTCTTGGCGCAGCTCCTCGTCGCCGAGGTCGGCGCCCCGAACCGCCATCCGGGCCAACCGGGTCTCCGCCCGCAGTCGGCTCCTGACCCGCTCGTTGTGCGCGGCCAGGGCGCTCAGTTCGGCGCTGATGCTCTGAGAGGTGACGACGCCGAAGACCTTCAGCAGCACGGGCCCCAGCGACGGCACGTCGTCGGGCAGGGGCGGTGGGACGGTCGGCTCGGCGGCGCCGTCGGCGGACGGGACGACGTAGGCCAGCACCCGGCGGACCTGGCGGGTCGCCGGACGGTCGAAGACCGCCTGGAGGGCGGGCCCGATCGGCCGGTTGGCCAGCAGGCCCCCGTCGGCGCAGAACTGCGTGGCGGGCGGCCGGACCAGGTGGGGGCTCATGTCGGGGCGCCGGTGGGTGGGCTCGCCGACGGGAATGAACGTGGGTTCGAAGGCCACCGGGTAGGAGGCGCTGGACCGGGCCGCCCGGGCCAGTGCCCCGATCGTCTCGCGGCGCCGGAGGGCATCGGCGGTGAACCGGAACAGCCCCCGATGGTCACGGTCGTGGACAGTGCTGCCGTAGTCGTCCCGGAAGGGGTGCGGCATGCCGCCGAGGAAGGTGGTGGTGATGAAGACTTGGGTGGGGTCGGGGTCGCTGTCGGAGCGTGGCGAGGGGGCGAGCCCCGGCGTCGCGTCCCCGCCGGTGTCGAGGCCCTTCTCCCCGTCGAGGCCCTTCTCCCCGTCGAGGCCCTTCTCTCGGTCGAGGCCCTTCTCTCGGTCGAGGCCCTTCACTTGGTCGTCGAAGACCGTCTTCAGCCCCGTCTCCAGACCACGCAGCAGCCTTTCCTCGCCCCGGAGGAGGGACGGCGGCCGCGGCTCGTCCAGATCGCGCAGGAGGGTGCCGAGCCCGCCCTCGTCCAGCCACAGCGACCGCAGTCCGCCCAGGTCGCAGCCGCGTACGGTGGCGAGGCCCAGGAGGGCCGCGTTGATGCCGCCGGCGCTGGTGCCGGAGAGCACGTCGACGCTGACGTCGAGTCGCAGCAGGTCGAGCAGCCGCTTGTAGCGGGCGCGCACGAGCCCGGCGGGCGTACCGGACGCGTCGGCGCGCGCGGCGGTCGTCAGGAGGTTCAGCTCTCGGGCCACGCCGCCCATCCAGACGGCGAGGCTGAGGCCGCCGGTGAAGGCGACGGCGATTCTCAGCTCCGCGTCGGGCACCGATGACTGTCCGTCGTCACTCATGCACCCAATGTGCTCGCCCCCGACGACTCGCGCATCCGGGACGCCGACGGCCGGACCATCGCCCCCGAGGGGGCGACCGGTCCGGCCGCCGTGGGGCCGCGGGTCAGGCCAGCTTGGCCGACAGGGTGATCGGCACGGCCTTCAGGGCCTGGCTGACGGGGCAGTTCACCTTGGCGTTCTCGGCCGCCGCGACGAAGCCCGCCTCGTCGAGACCGGGTACCTCGCCCTCGACGGTGATGTGGATGCCGGTGATGCCCTCACCGGGCTGGAACGTCACGTCGGCGGAGGTGACGAGCTTGGTGGGCGGCGTGCCGGCGCCGGCGAGGGCGTGCGAGAACGCCATCGAGAAGCAGCTGGAGTGGGCGGCGGCGATCAGCTCCTCGGGGCTGGTCTTGCCGTTCGCCTCCTGCGTGCGAGCGGCCCACGTCACCGGCTGCTCGGCGATGGCGCCGGACGAGTCGAAGGTGACGACACCGTTGCCCTCGAGCAGGTTGCCTTCCCATACGGTGTGTGCGGAGCGCGTGGTAGCCACGGTTCTTCCTTTCACGTGGGTCCCGTTCCAACGGGGTCGGACCCATCCGATCACACCGAGCCGCCTCGCACCCAGCCGACGGGACGGTCTCCCGCCGCGGTCGACCGATCGTTCGCCTGACGTTCGTCCCGGGGAGGCCGTACTGTCCCGGACGTGGTCGGACCTTCCCAAGTCCTCTGAGGCACGGCAAGGTTGGTCCGCACGCGGACGGCTCTAGGGCACGGTGAAGAGGACCTTGTCCCCGTCCGCGGAGGGGTTCGCCCGTTGGAGCGTGGCCCTGACGCTGGATCCGAGCTGGAGGTCCAGGCCGTTGGTCGACTCGACCTTGGCCAGCACGGCGGGGTCGGCCAGGAACACCCTGCCCTCGCGTGGTCTGCCCCACTCGGCGTCGGTGTCGATGACCGCGGCGTCGAACACCTCGCCCACGCGATGCATGAGCACCGCGGCCTCGGCCAGGTCCACGGTCTGCCGGTCCGCCAGGCCGCTCTTTCCCCGTGCCATGTCGCACGGGAGGCAGTGCAGGGCGTCGAGCACCCAGGTCGGCGGGGCCTTGTCCGCGCACGCCGCCACGCACAGCTCACCGGTGTACCGGTCGACCAGGCGCCGCAGCGGAGCCGTGCAATGGGTGTACGGGGCCGCGATCGCCGCGTGCGTCGTGTGCGCCGGCTTCTGGTTGTCGCGGAAGACGGTGTACTCCGCTGCCTTGAGCATCGTGCTGGTGGCCTCGTTGAGGAAGGCCATGTGGGTCTGGCGGTCGGGATCGAGCGAGCGGACCAGCGTCGCGTACGAGGTACCGGGCCGCCAGACGATTCCCAGGGCCTTCGCGATGTCGTGCAGGCGCTTGACCACGTTCTGGTCGGCCTGTTCCTTCTGGGTCCGCAGGATCCCGGTACCGGTGTCGAGCATGATCCGGGCCGCGGCCATGCCGGTCATGAGGGAGATCTGCTCGTTCCAGCCCTCCACCGGAAGCGTCGCCGTGTAGCCCAGCCGGAACGATCCGTCCTTGACCGTGACCTCCTGGTCCGGCAGGTTCACCGAGATGCCGCCGCGCGCGACCTCGACGGCCTCCCGCAGCTTGCCGATCTCGCGCAGCAGGAGGAGGGACTCCCCGGCCGTGCCGTTCTCGAGCTTCTGCTGGGCAGTCGCGTAGTCGAGCTGGGCCTGGCTGCGGACCAGGGCCCGGCTCACGGTCGAGTCGGTCAGGTTGCCGAGGGCATCGAGGTCGTGCCGCCACAGCAGGGCGGGGCGGTTCTCGCGCGGCAGCAGACTGGCCGCGTCCTCCGAGAGGACGGGTGGGTGCAGCGGCACCTTGAGGTCGGGGAAGTACAGCGTCTCGATCCGGTCGTGCGCCTCGACGTCCAGCGGGCCGCCGGGCTTGACGAAGGCCGCCACGTCCGCGATCGCGTAGTACACGCGGTAGCCGCCGCCGGGCCGCCGCTCCAGGTGCATGGCCTGGTCGAGGTCCTTCGAGGTCGGCGGGTCGATCGTGAAGAGCGGCAGGTGCCTGGCGTCCTTGTCGGGCAGGATCGGCTCGCCCGCGGCCTTGTCGGCCGCTCTGAGTACGCGCTTGGGGAAGGCGAGGGGGACCTTCAGCTCCGTCCGAAGTTCCACCAGCCCCGCGCGCAGGGTGTCCAGGGCCTCGTCGGACATGTGCATCGGGCGGCGTCTCATGCCCCGAGCGTAGGACGGCGGTCACGGACGGGCTCGGTGAGCGGGTCCGGGTGGGGGAGGCGGCGCACGGGGAAGCGGCACGGGCGTCGTCGCCTTCCGCCCGCACGTCCGCGCGGTCCTGCTTCACCGTGTGGCCCCCTTCGGTTCCGGTCACCGCACGCGGAACACCGGGCCGCGGGCGGTGAACGGCAGGCGGGCGCCCTGCGGGATCAGATAGGCGTGCTCCCGGCGTACGCGCAGCGGGTCGCACCAGCCGTCGGTGATGACGAGGAGGGGCGCGCCGGGCGGGAAGTCGTCGGCCCGCTGCAACAGGTCGATGCCGGGCTGGAGTACGGTGCCGCCGCGCCCGTGGACGCGGACGCGCCCGGCGATCTCCGTGACCGGGACGTAGCCCGCGTCGTGCGGGGCCGTGTCGCAGAAGACGACCCGTGCGGCCGGTACGTCGCGGGCCTCGGCGTAGGAGGCGATGGCGCCGAGGGCCTTGCCGAGCAGGACCCGGTTCATGGAGCCGGAGGTGTCGAGGACGACGCCGAAGGTGCAGCGGGCGACCTCCTCGGGCGGGAAGTACCGTCCCGCGCGGGGGATGTCGGGGGTGGCGGACTGGCGGCGCGAGGGGCGGGCGTAGCTGCGTACGGGCTCGGGGCGGGGCACGAACTCGTCGAACCAGCGGGCCAGTCGAGCGTCCCACGGCAGGGGCGGGTGGGTGAGGGCGCGGATCTCCTCGACCAGGCCGCCCGGCAGGTACCCGCGCTCCTGCCGCTGGTGCAGGTCCAGGCCCCGGCCGAGGCCCCGCCGGTAGAACTCGTCGAGGTCGACGTAGTCGCCGGGGGTGCCGAGCGGGCCGCTCAGGATGTCGCCCGTGCCCTTGCCGCGCAGGGTGGACAGTCGGCGCTTGCGGCGCAGGTCGCCCGCGATGCGGTCGTAGACCTCCTCGGCGGACAGGCCCTTCAGCGCGGGGTCGTACAGCAGTCAGGGGGCCGTGCCGGGTGCCTATGCGTCTGCCGGGTCCTGTGGGTTGGCGGGTGCGGGTTCGTCGAGGCTGGTCGCGCGGTTCCCCGCGCCCCTACGGGGCGCCTGCGCCCCCACCGGTATCTGCGGGCCGTCCGCCTCTCTCAGCCAACGTCTGAGGACCCGGTGGACGTGTTCCGCTCCGACCAGCTCCTCGTTCTCCTCCACGGGTGCGGACAGGGCCAGGGGGGAGAGGAGGAAGGGGCGGGACTGGCAGCCGCCGAGGCCGCCGTGGGAGCCGATCTGTTCCTCGAAGGCGAGGACCTCGCCCTCCTCGGGGTCGTACCAGGAGTTGACCATGATGTCGGCGGTGTGCGGGAAGCCGTGGGTGCGGCGTACGGCGTCGGCGGCGCCGGGGCCGAAGTCGGCCAGCGGTCCGGGACGGTCGTCGCTCAGTTCGTCGACGGGGGTCTCCTCGCCGTGCGCGCCGAGGACGAGGCCGCCGTGCTCGTCGCTGCGGACGAGGACGAAGCCGACGCCGGGGTGGTTGGCGAGGGTGGACAGCAGGGCGGGGTGGCGGGCGTCGATCTCCTCCCGGCTCATCCGGTGCGGCACGTCGGGGAAGGACACCAGGCCGAGGTTGCCGGAGGCGAGCACGACCGGCTCGGAGCGGGGGGCCGGGCGGTGCTCCTCGACGCCCTCCTCGACGGGGATGCGCAGCGCGGCCCGGACCGCCGAGCGGGCCTCGGCGCCGCTGTGGGTGCGCTCCGCCCTGCGCGGCACGGGCAGACCGCAGCCGGCGCGGACCAGGTTGCCGAGGGTGAGGCCGTACCGGCCGAGGAAGGTCTCGCCGGGGCTCTGCCCGTGGTCGGAGAGCAGGACGATGCGGTAGGCGCGGGGGGCGTGTTCGGCGACCTGCGCGATCAACGCGATGGAGCGGTCGAGTCGTTCGAGGATCCTCTCCGCGTCCCGGCTGTGGGGCCCGGAGTGGTGGGCGACCTCGTCGTAGGCGACGAGGTCCGCGTAGATCGCGGCGCGTCCCGCGAACATGTCGCCGATGACGGCGGCGACGACCACATCGCGTTCGACGACGGTCGCGAACGCGCGGATGAACGGGTAGAGGCCGCCGCGTTTGACGCGGGGCCGCTGTTCGCGAAGGCGGGCGCGGGTGGACTGGCCGATCTCGCGCAAGACGTCGGCGGCGAAGGACATGGCGGTGCGGACCGCGTTGGCGGGGTCGGAGAAGTAGGCGAAGTACCCGGCGCGGGACCGGTTCCGCTTGCCGCGGCGGGCCGCGATGGACAGGACGAGCGCGAGCTGGTCGGCGCCGCCGCTGAAGAGGTTGCCGCGGCTCGCGCCGTCGACGGTGAGCAGGCCCCCGTCGCCGGTGCGCTCGATGGCGCGGCGCTGGAGTTCGGCGGCGCTGGAGGGGCGGTTGCAGACCATCACCTCCCGGCTCTCCTTCTCGTACCAGCGGAAGGCGGGCACGTCGTGGTTGCTGCCGTGCAGGATGCCGAGTTGGCTGGCGCCGGTCTGGCTGGACCAGTCGGTGCGCCACGGGGTGAGCCGGTGGGTGGCGCGGACGTGCCCGGTGCCGGGCGCGGGCGCGCCGAGCCAGGCGGCGACGGTCGGCATCAGGCCCTTCGCGGCGGCCGCCTCCAGCACGTCGTGGCCGACGCCGTCGAGTTGGAGGAAGACGGTGCCGGGTCCGACGGGGCCGGGCGGCCCGTCGGCGTGTCTGCGGCGGCGGTCGGCCAGCCGGTACAGCCGGCGCCGGTAGGCGTCGTCGTCGCGTACGGCGAGGGCGCCGCCGGTGGCGGAGGCGACCGCGGACATCACGGCGGCCACGACCACGGCGGTCTCGGGCGCGGCCTCACCCTGACCGGAGGGGTTGATCCACAGGGCGATGAGGAGCAGCGAGCCGTTGAGGAAGAAGACGAGCAGGCCGAGGACGAGGGCGGGCACCAGCAGCAACGCCCTTACGAGCAGCGGCCACACGAGGGAGGACAGCAGACCGAAGACCCCCGCGCCGAGGGCGGCGGTGACGGCGATCTGGGTGGAGCTCTCGCCGGTGCCGGCCTGGAGCCGGAAGTCGGGCAGGGCGCCCGCGAGCACCAGCATCGTCAGCGTCGACACCGCCCATACGGCCAGCATCCGCCAGAACCCGCTCAGCACCCTCCGCCAACGCTCACCGCCCACGTCCGGCCACCCTCACGTCCCGTTCCTGCGCCCAGCCTGTCACAAGGGCCGGGGAGCCGGGGTGGTACCGAGGGGTGGCACGGAGGCAGGGACGGGGCACCCGGGGGGGGCAGGGGCCGGGCGCGGCCCTCGGCGGGGTGGAGCCGGCCGCACCGGCGGCCGGTGGGCATGGAGCGCGGCTGGGCGGTCAGCGGCCGTCGTAGCCCGCTGTCGGCATCGACAGTCGGCGGTGGACGCTGGCCTTCATCTGGGCGTCGTAGGCGGGTTCGGCGCGGCCGACGGTCTCGACGCGGACACCGCGGCGGGCGCACTCGGCGGTGAAGTCGTCGACGGAGGCGAGGGCGCGTTCGAGGACGCGTCGGCTGGGGGCGACGAAGAGGTCGACATGGCCGGCGTCGACGTCGGCCCACAGGGCGCAGTGGTCGGGGCGCAGGCCGCGTACGAGCAGCTCGCGCGTGACCACGTAGCCGCGCTCGGCGGCCCAGCGGGCGCACATGGCGTGCTGGCTGCGGGAGTCGACCAGGAAGGGGTCCGCCTCCAGCTCCTCCAGGGGTGTCAGGCTGGCGATGGCGGCGACCCGCACGACCGCTCCGCGTCCCGCCGTCCGCCCTGGGCACTCACGGGGTATCTCCTGGCAGGACAGGGCGAAGGCGTCACTGTTGTCTCCCACGGCGTCCCCCTCACCTCCGGGTCCAGAGCCTGAGACCCTACTCCAGCCCGTAGGCTCGGGGGAGTAGCGCGAAGGAGGCGAAAGAAGTGCCGGTGGAGGTCACCTGGTGGGGTCATGCCACCTGCACGGTGGAGGACTCGGGCACACGCGTGCTCACCGACCCGCTGTTCACGCGCCGGCTCGCGCATCTGCGCAGGCGCCGCGGGGCGCCGCCCCCGCCCGAGGCGGCGGTCGCGGACGTGGCGCTGGTGTCCCATCTGCATGCCGACCATCTGCATGTCCCGTCCCTGGCCCGGCTCGCGCCGGGTACCCGGCTGGTGGTGCCGCGCGGGGCGCCGCGCCAGGTGCGGGGGCTGCGCGGGCTGCGGCATCTGCGGCTGTGCGAGGTGGCGCCCGGGGACGAGGTGGGCGTCGGTGACCTGGTCGTCCGTGCCGTGCCCGCCCGCCACGACGGGCGGCGCCTGCCGGTCGGGCCGCACCGCTCACCGGCGCTCGGGTTCGTCGTCGAGGGTGAGGCGCGGACCTATTTCGCCGGGGACACCGGGCTGTTCGAGTCGATGCCCAAGGAGGTCGGGCCGGTCGACGTGGCGCTGCTGCCGGTCGGCGGCTGGGGGCCCTGCCTCGGCGAGGGGCATCTCGATGCGGGGCGCGCGGCGGAGGCGCTCGCGCTGCTCGCGCCCCACAGCGCGATCCCGGTGCACTACGGCACGTACTGGCCGATCGGGATGGACGCCGTGCGACCCCATGAATTCCACGCGCCCGGTGCGGAGTTCGTACGCCTCGCCGCGCTGCGCGCGCCCGAGGTGGCCGTGCACCGGCTGGAGCACGGGGAGAGCGTACGGCCGGGGGTGGCGGAATGAGACGCCGGTCGAGCGGGGCCGCGGAGGGCGCCCGGTGATAGTGCTGTCCGTCGCGGCCACTCCCCTGCCCTACGAGTCGACGCAGCAGGCGATCGGCTATCCGACGCTGTTTCTGCTGGTGCTGGCGGGGGCGCTGCTGCCGGTGGTGCCGACGGGGGCGCTGGTCAGTTCGGCGGCCGTGGTGGCGTTCCACCAGACGGCGCCGTTCGCGCTGCTGATGGTGTTCGTGGTGGCGTCGGTGGCCGCGTTCCTCGGGGACATCGCCCTGTACTGGCTGGGGCGGCGCGGTATGGGCTCGAAGAACGGTTCGCGCTGGCTGGAGGCGATCCGCCGCCGGGCACCGGAGGACCGGCTGGCCCAGGCCCAGCGGAAGCTCGACGGGCACGGGGTGGCCGTCCTGGTGCTGTCCCGGCTGGTGCCGGCCGGCCGGCTCCCGGTGATGCTGGCGTGCCTGCTGGCGGAGATGCCGTTGCGGCGGTTCGCCCGGGGCAATCTGCCGGCGTGCCTCGCGTGGGCGGTCACGTACCAGTTGATCGGGATCCTCGGGGGGTCACTGTTCGCGGAGCCCTGGGAAGGGGTGCTGGCGGCGGTCCTGCTGACGCTGCTGATCAGCGTGGCGCCGAGCCTGTGGCGACGGTTCGTCCGCTGAGAGATCCGCGTCCCCTCGACGGACAGGTGTGTGCCGTCGCCGTCCTCAGGTGAGGATCCGGGACGCTCCGATCGGCAGGTCCCACAGGTTCTCGCGCGGGAGTCCTGCCGCCTCCCAGGCCGTCCGTACGCGGGTGAGGGGTTCCAGGACCGGTTCGGCGGACAGGACGAACGTGGCCCAGTGCATGGGGGCCATACGGCGGGCGCCGAGGTCCTGGAAGGCGCGGACGGCCTCCTCGGGGTCGCAGTGGACGTCGCTGAGCCACCAGCGGGGGTCGTACGCGCCGATCGGCAGGAGAGCGAGGTCGATACCGGGGTGGCGGCGGCCGATGAGGGAGAACCAGTGGCCGTAGCCCGTGTCGCCCGCGAAGTACACCCGCTTCCCGTCGGACCCCGTGAGGACCCAACCGCCCCACAGGGAGCGGCAGGTGTCGGTGAGGGTGCGCTTCGACCAGTGGTGGGCCGGTACGAAGTCGAAGCGGACGCCGTCGAGTTCGGCCGCCTCCCACCAGTCCAGCTCGGTGACCCGGGTGAAGCGGCGGCGGCGGAACCAGCCGCCGAGACCGGCGGGCACGAACACCGGCGTGTCGCGCGGGAGTCGGCGCAACGTGGGCGCGTCCAGGTGGTCGTAGTGGTTGTGGCTGATGACGACCGCGTCCACGCGCGGCAGCGCCTCCCAGGCCACGCCGACCGGGGTGATCCGGGCGGGCGTGCCGAGGATGCGGCGGGACCAGACCGGGTCGGTGAGCACGGTGAGCCCGCCGATCCGCACCACCCAACTCGCGTGCCCGGCCCAGGTGACGGCGACGGTACGCGCGTCGACGCGGGGCAACGGGCCGGGCTCGTACGGCAGTCGGGGGATGTCGACGAGACCCTCGGGGCCGGGCCGTACCGAGCCCTCGCGGGCGAAGCGCGCGAACGCCCGCAGCCCGGGCAGGGGGGTGGTCAGCCGGCCGACGAAGGACGCGGGCCAGCGGCGCCGCTCGCCGAGGGGGCGGGGCTCGGCGGGCTCCGGGGGCCGCAGGGGAACGGCGAAGGGCGATGTGGGCCTCGGCTCCAGGGCGCCGAGGCCGGACGGGGACGCCGGATCGTCGGTGTCCTCGGGGGGCGCGGAGACGGGCGACGAGGAGGCCGCTGAGGGGGTCGACTCGGACTGCTGCGTCATCGAGGAGGCTCCCATCGCCGGGCGTCGTCGAGGGATCGTCGTCGCGGACCGGACCGCTGGCGGTCGTCCGATCGGTGCGGACACGATCCGGTGGCCCGGGGCTCCCTCGTCATCGGAGATCCTCCAGAGCCGATCCGAACAGGGCCAACGCGCTTTCCACATGGGGGAGTTCAAGTGGGTCGGGGGCGGCCAGGGCCTGCGCCCGCTCCTCGTCGGCGGTGCCGAGGAACAGCCCCGTCGACAGGCGGAACCGCAGCGCCCCGAGGTCGTCCCCGAAGCGGTGCCCACCGGGCGCGGGCAGACCGAGCCGGGCGGTGAGGAAGTCCTCCAGTTCCTGGGCGTCGCCGACGCCGTGCGCGGTGAGCGCCGGGCGCAGCGGGGCCAGGTCGACGTAGAGGTGCCGGCCCGCGCGCGGGGGCAGGGCGAGCGCCCCGGCGGCGATCACGGCCCGGTGCGCGGCGGTGGCCAGCCGCGCGTGCAGCCGGACCGCACCGGCGAGCCGCTCGGTGACGGGGCCGGGCTCGTCGAGCGCGTACGCGGCGGCCGCGGCGACCGGGGTGGCGACACGGGCGCCGAGCGCGGTGAGCACGTCGAGGACCCGGTCGCGCAGTCCGCCGCCGATGCCGTCGGCCGGGAAGCGGGCGACGGCGGCGGGCCAGCCCGGCGGCAGGAAGGGGCCCGCGAGGTCGGTGACGACGGTGACCCGGTCCGGCAGCATCTCGGCGGGGCTGAGCAGCACGGGGTCGTGCGGGTCGTGCAGGGTGTCGCGCCAGGTCTCGTCGCTGACCAGGTGCAGACCCTCCCCCGCGGCGGCCTCCACAGTCTCGTGGACCAGCTCGGGCGGGGCCACGGTGGCGGTCGGGTCGTCGGCGACGCACAGCACGAGCAGCCGGGGGTCACCGCCCTCGTCGCGGATCCTGCGCACGGTCTCCAGCAGCGCGTACGAGTCCGGTACACCGCCGCACTCGGCGGGTGTCGGGACGTGGAAGACGGATCTGCCGAGCGCCCGCGCCTCGGGCTCCCACCAGGCGGCGCACGGTCGCGGGAGCAGCACGTCGCCGCCGATCGCGGCCGTCAGCGCCAGCAGCAGGGCGGGGGCGCCGGGGGCGGCCGCGACCCGGTCGGGGGTGGTGGGCAGCCCGCGCCGGTCCCAGTAGCCGCAGGCCGAGTCCAGGAGCGCGGGGGAACCGCCGAGGGGTACGGCGTCGGGGCGGCCGGCGGCGGCCGAGAGCACGGCGGTCAGCTCGGGCAGGAGCGGCAGTCCCTGGTCGGGAAGGGGCGGACCATAGCGGACGGGGCCGTGCCCCACCGGACCTCTTCCCGGTTCCGTCCGCCGCATCTGTGCCTCCGCGCCGTGTCCTCGCGTTGTCCGGTGCTCAGCGCTCCCGCGCTGTCCATGGTGCTCCGCCGTTCCCGCGCGTGCTCCTTCGTACCCCGTGACGCGTGTTCCACGCCCTCGGCCTGCCGGTACCCCGGCTCACGCGCCTCATGAGCACCGCGTCGGGTCGCGCCGGTCACCACGGCGGGCGGTCACGGCGCCCACCGGCCCCGGCGGTGCAGCAGCCGGTGGACGGCGGCGCCGAGCGCGCCGGCGATGAGGAGGCCGCCGGCGACCATGGCCGGCACGGAGTCGGTGAAGGCACCGCCGCTGCCCGCGTGCACGCCCCGCTGGACGGGCGCGGGACGCTGGGTGTCGTGGTGGGTGGGCTGGTGCGTCGGCTCGTGGGTGGGCGGGTACGTCGGCTCGTGGGTGGGCTGGTACGTCGGCTCGTGGGTGGGCTGGTCGGTGGGGTGGTGGCCGCCGAGGTCGACGGCGAAGGCGGCGCTCCACTGTTTCTGCTCGGCGCCGGGCGGGGCCGGGCAGACGCCGTCGCCGCCCCACTCGGTGGAACCGCCCGCCGCGTCCGGGCCGGTCTCGAAGTCGGCGGCCTGGGCGATACGGGCGGTGCCCTGGTAGGAGGGCCCGCCGGCGGGGTCGTCGTCGCCCGGGATCCGTTGCAGTGTGACGGTGCCCTGCTCGAACGCCTGGGAGCTGGCGTCGATGTTCTCCGGGGCCGGGCCGTCGGTCGGGTCGCAGGAGACGGAGATCGTGACGGTCTCGCCCGGCGCGGCCTCGTTCGGGACGACCTCGGCCGCCGGATCCGCGGACGCGACCGGGGCCGTGACGCCGAGCACGGCACCGGCGAGGACGGCTGCGGACAGGACACGGGCTCTGCGGCGCATGGGCGGGGCTCCTTAGGCCGACTCCGACTCGGGACACGCCCACCGCGCCCCGCCCTCCCCATCAGACCCCCCACCCCGACCCCCCGCCCGCCACCGAGCCCCATTAGCGGGACCACCCCCGCCGACCGGGTGACGGCACGTTTGAGGCGCGGGGGGCGCGTGGGAGGCGCCCTCCCCCTCACCCGGAAAGGGACATCAACTCCCGCTCCAGCCCCCTCCCCCGCTTCTCCACCACCGCCGAAGCCACCTCCGCCAACTTACGATTCGTGCCCTGCGAGACACGCCGCAGCACCGCGAACGCCGCCTCCGCGTCGCAGCCGAGGACGTGCATCACGATCCCGCACGCCTGATCGACCACCGGCCGCGTCCGCAGCGCCGCACCGAGCTGGTCGAGCTCCGTGAGCGCCGCCCGGTACGACCGGTCACGGACGATGCACGTCGCCGTGAGATCCCCGAGCGCGTGGGCCGGCCCGTGCGGCGCGTCCCCCAACGCTCCGGCGCGGAAGCTGTAGAGACTGAGCGTGACGGTCAGCCCCGACCGCCGGAACGGCAGGGTGACACTGGACCGTACGCCCGCGTCGAGGGCCACGGCCCGATAGTCCGGCCACCGTTCGTCGCTCAGGAGATCCGCCGCGTCGACCGGCTCCCCGCGCTCCAACGCCGTAGGGATCGGCCCCTCGCCCGAGCGGAGTTGGACCGCGACCAGCCCGGCGAGGTCGGGGTGGGTGACGGCGGCGGGCCGCTCCGCCCCGTCGTCCAGATGCCGCTCGCCCCGCAGCAGTCGCTGGTGCAGCGGGCGGCGTGTTCGACGAGCTGGGAGAGCCTCCTCGCCGGAAGGGCCGACTCGGGCGATTCCCCGGGCGGAAGGCCGACATGTTCGGGTTCCGGCATGCTGCGCGCCTCCTCTCGTGGGGCGCGTTCCCGTTCGCCCGCGCGGAAAACGGACACGGCGGACCCTCCGCGCGAAAGAGCGGCCCCTCCGCGCGAGAGAGAAGTGAGGTGGAGGACCGACGTCGTGCGGTGTGCCACGCCATCCCCGTGAACGCCTCTCCCGCGTTACGTTCGTCGCATGGCTCAGACGGACGAATTCGGCGAGGAGCCGGCGGATTTCGTACGCCGCGTCGCGGAGCTCAAGACGGCCAGGTCGGTGCCGGCCGACGATCTGCCGACGGTGCTCGACGCGGCGATCTTCGAACTCGACCATGTGGCGGACCAGTTGTGGCCGCGGTACGAGCGGCTCACGGCCCGACCGCCCGGTGGGACCTCGTCGGCCGCGCGGGAACACCAGTTGCTGAAGGCTGTTTTCCATCATCTGCCGCTGCCCGTGGCCCTGTTGGACCGGGAGACGGTGGTGCGCCGCCTCAACCGGGCGGCGAGCGCGTTCACCGGCGTGCGGGCGGGGCACGCGACCGGCCGCCCGCTCGCCGGGTTCCTGGCGCACGCCGACCGGAGCGCGTTCCGGGGCCAGGTGGCGGCGGTGGCACGCGGTGAGGGCGACCGCAGTCTCACCGTGCACCTCCAGCAGCGCCCCGTCGTGCCGGTCCGGGCGACGTTGACGGCGCTGCGCCCCAGCGGTGAGCCCCGCACCACCGTGCTGGTCGTGGTCCAGCCGGCGGGGCACCGCATGCCGGCCGTCGAGAGCTCCGCCCGCCCCCTGCCCGACCTCGCCGAGACGACCCGCCACGCGGCGCTCATGGATCTGCTGGACGCCATGACGACGGCCCTGCTCACCGCGCCCGCCGCCGAGGCCCTCGACCGCGCGGCCCGGGTGCTGCACGGCCGCTTCGCCGACTGGGTCGTGGCCGACACGGCGTCCCCCACGCTGAACCGTACGACCGTGCTGCCCCCTTCCGGCAAGGAGCCGGGTCTCCTCGCGGAGCAGGACCCGGCCACCTGCCCCCTGGTCGTGGCCGTCGGCCGGGGCGGCTCCGCCGCCCTCCAGGTCCGCCCACCGGATCCCGACGCCTTCGGCCACGACACCTCGGGCGCCCCCGTCCTCGTACGGGCCGACGTCACCTCACTCCTGTCGGTCCCGCTGACCGCCCCCGACGGTAAGGCGTCCTCACCCTCTTCCGTTCGGGCGCCCGGCCGGCCTTCTCGATGGCGGAGGCCCGGGCGATGGACACGATGTCCCGCCACATCGCCCTGGCGATGGACGCCCGCGGGCGACCGACGGGGGTCCCCGCGGACGGCGTCACCCCTCAGTGAGGAACGACCGGCCGGCCGAGCCCCGGGGGGGGTCGGCCGGCCGGTCGCGTCGGTGGCCGCGTGGACGGGCGGGGTTCAGTCGGAGGGGCCACCGGCGTCCTGCATCACCTGGTCGCGCAGTCGGTCGCAGCACCGGCTGATCAGCCGGGAGACATGCATCTGCGAGATGCCCAACTGCTCCGCGATCCGGCTCTGCGTCATGTCGCCGAAGAACCGCATGTAGAGGATCGCCCGCTCCCGCTCGGGAAGCGCCGCGAGCCGCGGCTTGACCGCCTCGCGGTCGACGACGGTGTCGAGCGCGGGGTCGGGCGCGCCCAGCGCGTCGCTGAGCGAGTAGCCGTCCTCGCTCCCCGGCAGTTCGGCGTCCAGGGACAAGGCCGTGAAGCTCTCCAGGGCCTCCAGTCCGACCTGGACGTCTTCCTCGCTCATGTTGGCGTGTGCGGCGATCTCGGCCACGGTGGGCCTTCGGCCCGAGATCGTCTGGGACAGGTCCTGGGTAGCGAACCGAACCCGGTTGCGCAGGTCCTGGACCCGGCGCGGCACGTGCAGGGTCCACATGTGGTCCCGGAAGTGCCGCTTGATCTCACCGGTGACGGTGGGTACCGCATAGCTCTCGAAGGCGTTGCCGCGCTCGGGGTCGTAGCGGTCGACGGCCTTGACCAGGCCGAGCGCCGCGACCTGGCGCAGGTCCTCGTAGCTCTCGCCGCGGCTGCGGAACCGACCGGCGAGCCGTTCGGCCATGGGCAGCCATGCCTCGACGATGTGTGCCCGGAGAGCGTCCCGCTCCGGGCCGGGGGGTAGTGTCGCCAGCTTTCGGAACGCCTCGGCGGTGTCGGGGGCGTCGTCGTGCGGGTGGTGCTTCGCGCTTGCCTGAGTACGCATGGTGCGTCGCAACTCCCTGGATGTGCTCTGGGGGGCGGTCACCGTGGGGGGCGCGGACGTGCACATATGGGGCACACCCGTGATGGATGGATCGCCGATCCCACGGACGTGCCTTCTGTCCGAAGCACTGGGGTGCGCCTGCCCCGCTTCATGCGCGGCAAACACACGCAGGTTTTCCTCCTCCCCACAGGGTGACTCGGGCTTGAGGAAAAACACCCTGGGAGGTCCAGTATGGGCACGTATGTCGCCGATCACATCCTGCGCAGGCTGCGCGCGTGGGGAGTCGAACATGTCTTCGGCTATCCCGGTGACGGCATCAACGGGCTGCTCGCCGCCTGGGGCCGGGCGGAGGACCGGCCGCGGTTCATCCAGTCACGGCACGAGGAGATGTCGGCGTTCCAGGCGGTCGGCTACGCCAAGTTCTCGGGCCGGATCGGGGTCTGCGCGGCGACGTCGGGGCCCGGCGCGATCCATCTCCTGAACGGCCTGTACGACGCCAAGCTGGACCATGTGCCGGTGCTCGCGATCGTCGGCCAGACCCATCGCAGCGCGATGGGCGGCTCGTACCAGCAGGAGGTGGACCTGCACACCCTGTTCAAGGACGTGGCCTCGGACTTCGTCGAGACGGTGACCGTGCCCGAGCAGCTGCCGAACGTCCTGGACCGGGCGATCCGCACCGCCTACGCCCGCCGGGCACCCACCGCGATCATCGTCCCCGGCGATGTGCAGGAACTGGACTACTCGCCGCCCACCCACGACTTCAAGATGGTCCCCTCCAGCCTGGGCAGCGGCTCCTGGACGACGGTCCCCTCGCAGGAGTCGCTGGAGCGGGCGGCAAAGATCCTGAACGCCGGCGACAAGGTCGCCGTCCTGGTCGGTCAGGGCGCCGCCGGGGCCCGCGCCGAGGTCCAGCGGGTGGCCGAGCTGCTGGGCGCGGGGGTCGCGAAGGCCCTCCTCGGCAAGGACGCGCTGAGCGACGAGCTGCCGTACGTCACCGGCTCGATCGGACTGCTGGGCACGCGCCCCTCGTACGAGCTGATGCGCGACTGCGACACGCTGCTGACCATCGGCTCGTCCTTCCCGTACTCGCAGTATCTGCCCGAGTACGGCAAGGCGCGGGCGGTCCAGATCGACATCGACCCGCACATGGTCGGGATGCGCTACCCGTACGAGGTGAACCTCGTCGGCGACGCGAAGGCGACGCTGGAGCGGCTGATCCCGATGATCGACCCGGAGCGGGGCCGGGAGTGGTTCGACGAGGTGTGCGCGGGTGTGGCGCGCTGGCGTGAGGTGATGACGCGGCGCGCGGAGCTGTCGGCCGATCCGATCAACCCGGAGTACGTGGCCCACGCCCTCGATCCGCTGCTGCCGGACAACGCGATCATCTCCTCGGACTCCGGTTCGGCGGCGAACTGGTACGCCCGCCATCTGACCCTGCGGGACGGCATGCGGTCGTCGCTGTCGGGCACGCTGGCGACGATGGGCTGCGGGGTGCCGTACGCGATCGGCGCGAAGTTCGCCCATCCGGACCGTCCGGCGATCGCGCTGGTCGGGGACGGGGCGATGCAGATGAACGGTCTGGCGGAGCTGATCACGGCGGCCAAGTACAAGGACGGCTGGGAGGATCCCCGGCTGGTGGTGGGCGTCTGGAACAACCGTGATCTGAACCAGGTGACGTGGGAGCTGCGGGCGATGGGAGGCGAGCCGTCCTTCCTGCCGTCGCAGGAGCTGCCGGACGTCCAGTACGCCGCGTTCGCCCGCTCCCTGGGGCTGACCGGCATCCGGGTCGAGAAGCCGGAGGATGTCGAGGCGGGCTGGCGGGCGGCCCTGGAGGCGGACGGCCCCGCCGTCGTCGAGTTCCTCACGGACCCGGCGGTCCCACCGATCCCACCGCACGCCACCTGGGAGCAGATGGAGGCCACGGCCGCCTCGATCCTCAAGGGCGACGCCGACCGGGGCTCCATGATCAAGCAGGGCTTCAAGGCGAAGATGCAGGAGTTCCTGCCGAACACGAAGCCGAAGAGCAAGAAGTGATGTTGAACGGCACTGAAGAGTTCAGTTGCGCACGAAAGAGTTCAGCGGTCAGTTCAATAGCGCGGTAAACTGTTCAGTGCCGTACCTGGCATCGTGGTGCGGCTGAAAGTCCCGACGTCACGCCACGTGTCCGAGTCAGTTGTCCCCAGCCGGTAGCGGCGGGGAGTTCTCCAGCAGCCACACGATGCGCGTCGGAATCTCTGAGCTCGACCGGTCACACACCTGCTCGTGGCGTTCATCGACAAGCACAGGGGCCGCGTCGGCGACGTCGGCCGCCCGCACCGGCCGCGACAGCGACCGCGAGTCAAGACCGCAGCACCGAAGTCGCTTCTGGTGATGGTCGATCGGCTCGGCGTCCTTGGCCGTTCGGCGGAGGTGGTCCGGAAGCTTGGCAGAGGCGTCAGGGCGTCCCCACCGGCGACGTTGGGCGCATGACTCAGATCGAGATCTCGCACGAAACGCCACCTCCGCGGCACGGGGCACCGGCTGAGCCCGCGGGCGTGGTCGAGCAGGGGCCGTCGGTGGGGCGGTTGGTCGGGGTGGACGTGGCCCGCGCGCTGGCGGTGTTCGGCATGTTCGCTGTCCACGTCGCCCCACCTGCCGAGGACGTGGGTGGCTTCGGCGGCTGGCTGCTGGAACTGACTGAGGGCCGGTCGTCGATCCTGTTCGCCACCCTGGCCGGGTTCTCGCTGATGCTGATCGCCGGCCGCCGGGAGCCGAAGACCGGCCTGGCCGGCCGGCAGGCGAAGGCCCGGATCGTGATCCGGGCTGTGGTCCTGCTGGCACTGGGCACCGTGCTGACGATGCTCAAGACCGGGATCCTGGTGATTCTCGCCTTCTACGGGGTGTACTTCCTGCTGGCACTGCCCCTGATCCGACTGCGGGCCAGAACCCTCGCGATCATCGCGGCCGTGCTCGCGGTCGTCGGGCCGCAGGCGGCGTTCGGCCTGAAGTGGCTGCTGGGCGAGTCGACGGCGAAGATCATCAACACCTACGACCCGATCGGCAGGCTCGGCGGCGACGGACTGCTGGGCCTGCTGCTCCACGGCTACTACCCCGCGATCACCTGGATGCCGTTCGTGATCGCCGGCATGGCACTGGCCCGGCTCGACCTGGCCGCCGGCGCGGTGCAACGGCGGCTGGCCGCGCTCGGCGCCGCGCTGATGGCGCTCGGATACGGGACCGCCTGGCTGACGGCAAGGCTGTATCCGCCCATTCAGGCGGACAAGGCCGCTCTGAAGGAAGCCTTCGCGAACCTGGATCCGAACTCCATCGAATCCCTGCGACCGGGATCGCCGGCCTTCGACTACATCCACAACAAGGTCACGGACAGCGCGAACCTGGCCTCGTCGCTGCTGGGAGCCGAGCCGCACAGCGGTACGACCTTCGAGATCATCGGCGGCCTCGGCGTGGCGATCACCGTACTCGTCTGCGCGACCGTGGCCATGGCCCGGCTGGCGTGGCTGCGCCGGCTGGCGAGCCCGCTCATCGCCGTGGGCACCATGTCCCTGACGCTCTACGTCGCCCACGTCGCCGCCTACACCATGCTGCCCGACGGAGCCACCGGCACCCTGGTGCCGCTGCTCGGGTTCATCGCCGGGGCGATCGTGTTCGCCACGATCTGGTCGCGGTTCTTCCGCCGCGGACCGCTGGAGCACCTGCTCAACAGCACCACCAAACTGGCGAAGTTCGTCCGGTGAGACGCGGCGTGTCAGGGCCCGTTCGCCCTTCGCCCGAACGAGGTCGGCCCTGGCTGAGCCCGGATACGATGACCACGGCCCCCGTCATCGGGTACGGTCGGCGCCGATCACGGGCTACCGGTCATCACCGCTGCACTGCTGCGGCTGGTGACCCCGGTCGGCGTGGCCCGGAGGCGGCTGCGCTCATCGGTCGGGCGACCGCCCGGCTCGGCGGCCACCGCCGTCGTCGTGGAGGTGCCGTGGCTAGTTGGGCGAAACTCGCCGAGGTCGTCACCGCCGGGGCGGTGACGACCTGGCAGCACCTGACACGACAGGGCAGGTTGCTGCTGGCGTGGTGGTTGTTCCTGCCCGCCACGGCGATCGTCACGGCCGTCATCAACGTGCCCGGGCAGCCCGCAACAGCGATCGGCCTGCTGGCCGCCGCACTCGCCCTGCTGTGCCGGTTCACCTGGCCGATCACCTCGCTGCTGGCCGGGACCGGCGTCGCGGCAGTGGCGTTGATCTTGCAGAGCACGACCCTGTTGGCTTTTATCTGGCCGGTGAGCGTGATGCTCGCCTATGCGGTGGGCCGCCAGGTCCCGGACACTCGCCTCGCCGTGGCCGCTCTGACGCTCGCCACCGGCGTGCAATCCGCGGCCAGCCTCGTCGAGCTCGCCGGGCTGACGGTTGACCTGGAGGATGTCGGCCGCATCGTCGTCATCAATGTGCTGCTGGTGGTACTGCCGGGCGCCATCGGCATGCGGCAGGGGGAACGAGCCCTGGCCATGGATGCCCTGCACGAGCGCAACGCCCTGCTGGAACGCGCCAACCTGCTCGGTGAGTCGCAGGCCCGGATGCAGGAAAGGGCGCGCATCGCCGGCGAGATGCACGATCTGCTCGGGCACCGGCTCAGCCTGATCGTCCTGTACGCCGGGGCCCTGGAGATGCGCACCCGCACCGCGGCCCCCGAGATCAACGAGCAGGCCGACCTGCTGCGGTCCACCTCCCGGACCGCACTCGAGGAGCTTCGCACCGTGCTGGGCATCCTGCGCCTCGACGGCGCCGAACCACCGGACGGCACCGAATCGGCGGTCGGCACGCGCGAGGATGTCACCAACCTGGTCGCCGAAGCCCAGCATGCGGGCCTGCCCCTCACCCTGTCCTGGAGCGGCGGCGACCTCACCGACGCCGACACCGGCATCCGCCGAGCGGTCAACCGCATCGTGCGCGAAGCCCTCACCAACGTGCACAAACACGCCCCGGGCGCGCCAACCCGGCTGACCGTCACCGTCGACACCGAAAAACTCACCATCAACGTACGCAACGTCGCACGCCCGCCCGCCGTCCCGCCGCCCAGCAGCGGCCTGGGACTGGCCGGCCTGCGCGAACGCGCCCGCCTGGCCGGCGGCGACTTCACCGCCGGCACAGACCCGCTCACCGGCAACCACACCCTCACCGCCACCCTCCCCCTGCGCCATTGAAGCCCGGGCACCATGAGCCCGACCATCGATCAACCCGCCCTGGCCGACGCGCAGATACTCCCCTCCAGTGCGGGCCGAAGACGGGCCCCACTACGACGCACCACGAAGGAAGACCAAGACGGCCTTCCCCGCCCTCGCCGGAGCCGCCGTTGCGGTCTGCGGCGGCCTCGGCTTCAGCGTCTGTTCCTACTTCGAGTCTGCCGTCTCGCCACTGACCTACCAGCAAATCAAGATCGGCGACACCCAGGACACGGTGCGCGAGCTGACCGGCGGCGACAGCATGACCGCCCGCACAGCGGGCCGGTTCTGCTTCCACGACGCCAAGCTCGCGCAGAAGGTCGAGATCCGGACGTCGTAGGCGGAACCCGGCAAGCCGACGCTTCGCGTGGGCTCGACGAGGCGGATCAGGAACGGCTGCCTGGCGGAAGAACTCCGGCGTCGTGCGCCAGGATCGCCGCCTGAACCCGGTTGGTGCAGCCAAGGACGGAGAGGATGCGACTGACGTGAGACTTGGCGGTGCCTTCACTCATCAGCAGCGCCTTGGCGATCTCAGCGTTCGAGCAGCCCTCACGCAGCAGGCACAGCACGTCGCGCTCACGGTCGGTCAGAGCCGCCACGCGGCGCCGCGCCTCGTCGGCCTGGCTCACGTCCCGGTTGACGTGGCGATCGATCAACTGCTTGGTGACCCGGGGCGACAGGACGGGCTCACCGGCGGCCGCCACCCGGACAGCCCTGATCAGGTCGTCGGGCGGGGTGTCCTTGAGCAGAAACCCCGCAGCGCCGCAGCGCAGCGCCCGGGTGACGTACTCTTCCTCACCGAAGGTGGTCAGCATGACCACGCTCGTCCGCGGCGCCACCTTCCCTATCTCGACGGCCGCGGCCAGCCCGTCGACGCCGGGCATCCGAATGTCCAACAGCGCCACATCGACGAGGTGCTTGCGAGCGAGCTCGACGGCGCCGGCACCGTTGTCCGCCTCGGCCACGATCTCGATGTCATCGGCGACGTCGAGCACGAACCGGATCCCGGCGCGGATCAGTGCCTCGTCGTCGGCCAACAGCACCCGAATCACCCTGCCACCCCACTCAGTCAGCCGCGACATCCCCGACGGCCGACGCGCGAGCCGACTCCGGTCAGAACGCGGCGAGTGCCGCAGGCGTTGGCACCCAATTATCGACGGACGGCATGGCGACGCACACCGAACGGCAAAGTGCGGCACTTCAGGCTGGTCTGACGGCAATTTCCCCGCCTCCAGGTCACGGTCGGCCCGAGTGGCTGATGTCGAGTCGGTCACCCGGAACGTGATGATTGCCCCCGGAGCGGCGTGCGGCCGCCGGTGGTGGCCGAACCGGCGGAATCGGCGGCTGGTGGAGGTGACTGCACGGATGACCGACGCGGCGAAGACGGTGCTGAAGCAGTGGCGAACCGCGGTCTCGCTGTCGGGGAGCTGAGGGCTTCCACCGCCCTCAGGACCGAAACATGCCGACCGTTTCGGCCACTGCCGCGCGGACGAGTTCGGCCGCGGGCAGGTCTGCCCACCGGCTGGTGTCGGCGAATACCCGCCGGTCACTGGGCACTTCGCCGACGGCACCACGTCGCAGCACGACGTGTTGGTCGGCGCCGACGGCATCGACTCGCTGGCCCGACGCACGCTGTGGGGCCCCAAGCAGGAGCATCGGCTGCACATCTTCGGTGGATTCACCATCACAGGGCGACGCCGAGCACACCCGACCTCGCCGTACGCCGCCTGCGGAGCCGGTATGTCCATCGAGGACGGCTACTTCCTCGGCCGCGCGCTGCGGGGCGTCGACCTCACTGCCCCACAGCGCACCTCACAAAGCTACGAGGACCAGGTGAGCGCCGTCGCCCGGAAGGCGGGCGGCCGGGCATGCCCGGCCGCCCGCCTCGGTCAGTTGCCGGGGACGCGCTGTGCGGTGTGCGGTGCCCGCACGCCCTCCAGGACCCTGGCCTCGGGTGCGGCGGACGTGCCGCCCGAGGTGGCGCGGGTGAACGCGGCGGCGCCGCCGAGAAGCGGGACGCGAACCGACGTACGGGCCAGGTCCAGGGTGAGCGTCGGGGTGGTGGACGGCGGTTCGATGAGGTTCTTGTCCGTGCCCGCGACGATCAGAGCCAGGCGGTGGCCCTTGGGGACGACGTGGTCGGTGGCCGCGAGGTCGAGCGTGATGGTGTAGGCCTTGCCCGGGGTGAGCGGGACCCCCTTGCGGTCGGAGGCGTGGTTGCCGAGGTCGGCCCACCCGCGGCTGAACACGGTGTAGTCGACGGACCTCTTCTTCGCCCGCGTTGCCTTGAAGCACGCGCTGTCCCGCTTGGTGCTGCTGCCCCAACAGGTGCGGTTGGTGAGGGTGGTGATGCCCTCGGCCTTGTCGGCGTGGTCCCGGATGGTGTCGGGGCCGAGGTCGACGAGGACGGCGGACAGATGGGCCGTCGACGTGGTCGGGGTGGCGGTGACGGTGACCTTGGAGGAGCCGGACAGACGCAGGTCACGGAAGAGCGGCTTGGTCACGAAGCCGGCCTTCTCGGGCGTCGTGCTGCCGATCCGCGCCGGCCAGTCGGTTTCGCCGCGCGCGCGGTTGTCGGTGAACGTCTCGGTGCCGGTGCCCTTGTTCAGGCCGAGGGTCCCCACGCCCGGCCGACTGCCGATGGCCGGGTGAAGGGTGGTGGTGTGCGTGTCGCGCGGCGGCCACACGTTCGAGGTGACCCACTGGTCGGGGTGCCGCTCGATGTCGGCCATGGGCTCACGGTCGATGCCGTTGTCGTAGCCGAGGAGTTCGTGGTCGAACCAGCGGTGCAGGGCATGGACCCAGTCGGCGCGCCGGAAGTCGAAGGGGTCGACGTGACCGGTCTGGGAAAGCCAGATCTTGCGCTCGACGCCGTTCTTCGCGAGGGCGTCCCACCACTGCCCGAAATGCTTGGCGCGGACGTTGAGGTCTTGCATCCCGTGCACGAGAAACACGCTCGCGCGTACCTTCGCCGCGTCCTTGACGTAGTCGCGCTCAGTCCACAGGGGCGTCCAGTCACCGCTGCGCGGGGCCCCGTCGACGAGCTTGCGCTCCATGGCCGCACAGCGCCTGGAGGCGTCGTCGCTCTGCACTGCGAAGGACAGCCAGTCGGGGCCGAACTCCGAAAACGGGGCACCCTTGGCGAAGTAGTAGTCGTACCAGGAGGAGATCGCGCTGATCGGAACGATCGTCTTCAGGCCCTTGACGCCGGTGGCGGCGACGCCGTTGGCTATGGTGCCGTCCCAGCTCTTGCCGATCATGCCCGTGCGGCCGTTGGTCCAGGTCGCCTTGACGGCGGTGCCGCCGCGCCGGCTGGTGTAGGCCCTGGCGCGGCCGTTCAACCAGTCGACGACGGCCTTCGCGGACCGGATGTCGCTGCGGCCGCCGACATCGACGCAGCCGTCGGAGCGGTTGGTGCCGGCGAGGTCGACGCCGACGAAGGCGTAGCCGCGGGGAACGAAGTAGTTGTCGTAGAACAGCGGCATCCGGCCGACGCGACCGCGAGTGTCGTACGTCTTCTTCTGGCTCTCGTTGCCGCGCCCGCAGCAGGAGTAGTACGGGCTGGCGTCCATGATGACGGGGACCTTGCGGCCCAGCCGGGCGGGTTCGCGGGGCCGGACGATGTCGGCGGCGACGCGGTCGTTCCTGCCGTCGCCATCGCCGTCGAGGCCGGTGTCCACCCAGACGGACTCACGGACGGCATGGGCGTAGGAGTAGACCGGTCGGCTCTCCTTCGGGGCGGGGGCGGCCCGGGCCGCCGCCGGGGTGAGGAAGGTGGCCAGCAGGGCAGCCACGGAGGCGGTCGCGTACGTTCTGTAGATCGTGAAACGCGTGCGTTTCCCCGTACGCGGAGGCGGCCCAACGACCGCGGGCACGGGCGCGATGATCGCGTGCCATGGAGGTGGCGTTTCGTGCGAGAACTCTGTCTGAGTCATGCGCACAACGTCGCCGGTCCGGACGCCTAGACGCGTCTGCCAAGCTTCCGCACCACCCCCGCCGAACGGCAGAGGACGCCGAGCCGATCGACCATCACCGGGAGCGACTCCGGTGTCGCGGCGGGAACCGAGATGCGCCTGCGTCGTGTCCCTGCAGCTCTCCCTCCCAGCCGCGTTCTGCTTGAGGATCAGGGGGTCTGTCAAACGATGTGCAGTCCCGCGGAACCACGAACGCGTTCCGGAATCAGGGCCGCGGGTACTGAACTTTTTCCTTGCGTCCGACACTCGTGTCTGTTCGGGGCCATGTTCTACATGACCTTCTACCTGCAGAACGTGCACGGCACGCCCGGCCGAGGAGCCGCCGGTCACCGCGTTCGCCAACGCGGCCCGTACCGTCGTGGAGCGGCTGATGCAGGCCGACGACGGCACCGGCGAACTGTGGACGCGCATCGTGTGGCTGCTGGAGAACTCCCCGCCGCTGCTAGCCGCCTACTTCCAGCGCCTCCTGTCGATCGAGGACCGTCTCGCGCGCAAGCTCGCCGAGCGCGAGGGCGTCGACCCGGACACCGACCTGCGCCCCTTTCTCGCCGTCGGCGCGGTCGGCACGGCGCTGCGCGCCGCCCATCACCGCTGGGCGGCTCTTCCCCGGGGCACGGCGGAGGATCTGGCCCAGCTGCGCGAGCAGGCCCTGCAGTGCTTGAACGAGCCCCTCGACCGTCACTGGGCAGAGGGCTAGAGCCCGGAGTTGGGGCGTCAGGCGATGTCGCTGGGGCGACGGGAGCCGGCTGTGATCCGATGCGACGAGCTCCTTGACGTCAGGGCGGCGAGCCGGTCGAAGACGTCCTGGGCGGCCTCCGCGTAACTGAGGCCGTGGGCGACGGCGTTGCGTTGGAAGAGGCGGAGCAGGGCCATCGTCGTGGAACTCCACACCTTGGCGTCCATCTCGTCGAGTTCCGGGTACCGCACACGCAGCGCGTCCGCGAGATGGTCCTCCCAGACGACAGTGCGGAGGTTGACAGCCGCCATGAGGGTCTCGGACTGCTCGGTCATCGGAGCCAGGGCGCGGAAGAGGTCCCCGTATTCGCGACACCAGGCCACGACGGCTTCGGTGAGCGTCGGCAGCACCTCGGCCTCGGGTTGCCCCACCGTCTCGATCAGCTCCATGAGACGTGCGTTCGTCTGGTCCCAGATGTCGAGGATCACGGTTTCCTTCGACGGGAAGTACCGGAAGAACGTCCGTGACGTGACCCCCGCGTGCGCGGCGATCTCGCTGACCTTCACGTCGTCGAAGCCCCGTTGGGCGAAGAGCGCGACTGCGCTCGTGCCGAGCCTGCGCGCGATGCTCCTGGTGTCGCGCAGGGTCGTTCCGCGCCGCTCCTCGGTGACCGCCGCGACTCCTTGTACGGCGGCGAGCAGCGCGGCGCTCGCTCCGGTGGCCCAGCTCTCGTCCCTCACCGGGCCAGGCTAGCGAATCCGGCGACAGGCGACTGTTCAGGCGTTCGACCGCCATTGATTTCCATCACGTTTCCCCACCTCTTGCCACACCCAGGTTCGTGTCATACGGTGACACCGACTTCGAGTCACAGTGTGACACGAAATGGACGGCCGTACGGCATGGCCCGTCGGCCGCTTCTCTCCCCTCCCGGCACGCAAGGAAGCGGGCTCCCATGACTGCTCTCGTCGATCGACAGAAGATCCTCGCGGCGGCCGGTTCCGACAAGGAACTGGCCTACAAGCTGCGCACCTACTCCGGCCGCGTCCGGTTCGATCTGCCCGAGGGGGCGTTCGACCTGGTGGTCGAGGACGGTGTCCCCGCCAGGGCCGAGGAGGTGCACGCGGACCTCGCCGCCGATGTGACCTTCTCCGCGCCGGCCGAGTTCTGGTCGACCGCGTTCTCCGCTGCTGTCCCCCCGGCCGGCTACGAGAGCTGCGTCGTCGGCATGACCCGCGGTCTGAGGATCGTCGGCGACTTCGGCGGCACCGTCGCCCCCTGGCAGAGCGGCTGGTCCCGCCTGTACCAGGTGGTGCGCGAGACGGTGGCCGGCGCGCCGGTCCGCAAGCCCTTCCAGGACCCCTTCCGCGAGACGGACAACGCCGTCGGACGGTACGTCTACGTCTCCGCGAACGGCCAGGAGGCACGGATTTACTACGAGACCTCCGGCCACGGCCCGATCCCGCTGCTGCTGCAGGCGACCGCAGGCGCCGACGGCCGCCAATACCGCCACCTGCTGGCCGACCCGCGGATGCAGGAACGCTTCACGATGTACGCCTACGACCTGCCCTACCACGGCAAGTCGCTGCCTCCGATCGGGGTGCGCTGGTGGGAGGAGACCTACCGCCCCGGCCGCGACGGCCTGATCAACTGGGTGGTCGCGATCGCCGACACCCTGGGCCTGGACAACCCGTACTTCATGGGCTGCTCGGTCGGCGGCCAGCTCGCCCTCGACCTCGCGGCCGAACGCGGCGACCGCTTCGGCGCGTTCATCTCCCTCAACGGCTGGTACGGCAACCCGCCGCTGTTCGACGGCTTCTCCAACGACATGTTCCGTACCCCGTCGATCGCCGACAGCTACGCCCCCGCGCTCAACTTCGGTGCGACCGCGCCCCAGGCACCCGAGCCGAACGCGCACGAGACGTACTGGATCTACCGCTCGGCGTTCCCCGGCATCTACGCAGGCGACAACGACTACTTCGCCTACGAGCACGACCTCAAGGAGAACGGGCACAAGATCGACGCCCACGCGAAGCCCGTCTACGTCGTCACCGGCGAGTACGACCCGGCCAGCGACGACGACGTCAACGGCGGCCCGGCCGTGGAGAAGTTCATCCCCGGCGCCAAGTTCATCAAGGTCGCCGGGCTCGGGCACTTCGCCCCCTGCGACGACCCCATCGGGTTCGGCGACGCCATCGTCCCGATCCTCGACGAGGTCATCGCCAAAGCTGCCTCCGCCGGCCAGTCCTGATGCCGCTCCCGCGAAGAAAGGCCCGTACGACATGAGTGTCACCCACGACCTCGTCCGGCGGTCGGCCACCGGCAGGCCGGTCATCGACTTCGACCACCACTCGCCCGCCTACCGCGACACCTGGAAGCAACTCGCCGCCCGGTTCCACGCCACCGGCAGCCCCATCGCCTGGACCGAACACCACGGCGGCTACTGGGTGGTGGCCTCGTGGGAGGAGGTGCAGCGCATCGGCTCCGACTGGGAGACCTTCACCTCCGTCAACGACCTGACCGGCACCGAGAACGGCGGCAAGGGCCAGCTCATCCCCCAGATGCCCTACCGGCTGCACCTCGGGGAGTCCGACCCGCCGCTGCACACCGAACGCCGCCGCATCGAAGCGCCGTTCTTCACCCCGAAAGCCCTGCGCCAGTGGGCTCCCGTCGCCCGGCAGTACCTCGACGAGGCCCTCGACAAGGTGGCGGGGCGGGGGCAAGCCGAGCTGATCGACGACGTGATCATCCCGACCACGGCACGCACCACGCTCTACGTCCTCGGATACGACGCCGACGACTGGCACGACGCCGCCTACGCCGCGCACGAGGGTGTGTACCTGCTGCCGGACGATCCCCGCTACCCGCACGAGGCACAGGCACGGCTCCGGGTCCGCTTCCGCGACATGCTGGCCACCCGCAGCCAGAACCCGGCCGGTGACGTCCTCTCGGCCCTGGCCACCGGTACGGTGCGGGGCGAACCGCTCGGTCTCGAGGTGGCCGAGAGCATGGTGAACGCGCTGGTCTTCGGCGGCTTCGACACCACTACCGCCGCGACCGCGAGTGCGCTGATCCATCTCACCCAGCACCCGGACCAGGCGGAGCGGGTGCGCACGGACGCCGCGTACCGGAAGAACGCCATCGAGGAATTCCTGCGGTTCTGGCCACCGGGGACCGGCATCGCCCGTACCGCCGTACGGGACACCGAGATCCTCGGGCAGCCGATCGCCCGTGGGGAGAGCGTCTACATGTGGCTGGCCGGCGCCAACCGCGACCCGCTGAAGTTCCCCGACCCGGACCGGCTCGACCTGGAGCGGGACAACGCGCGCGACCACGTCTCCTTCAGCACCGGACACCACCGCTGCCTCGGCTCGCCCCTGGCCAAGGCCGAACTCGACGCCATGCTGGAGACGATCCTCACCCGGCTGCCCGGCCTGCGCATCGACCCGGACGCCGTGGTCGGCTACCCGAGCATCGGGGGCGCGCACGGCTACATCTCGGTCCCCGCGACCTTCACTCCCACTTCGACCCCGACGGAGGTGTGACGAACATGCCCAAGGTCACTTACGTGTCCGACGCCGGTGAGGTCCGCGTCGTCGACGGCCTGGTCGGCGACTCGGTGATGCAGACCGCAGTCCGCAACGGCGTCCCCGGCATCACCGGCGAATGCGGCGGCGTCCTGTCCTGCGCCACCTGTCACGTCTTCGTGGACGAAACCGACCTGGATCGGCTGGAACCGGTCAGCGGCCTGGAGGACGAGATGCTCGACGGCACGGTCGTCGACCGCTGCCCCAACTCCCGGCTGTCCTGCCAGATCAAGCTCTCCGAAGGGCTCGGCGAGCTGCGCGTCACCACCCCGGAAGCCCAGGAGTAGCACCTCGTGAACAGCACCGCCGTCGCCCCGCGCGACACCGGCGTGCTCGTGGTGGGCGCCTGCCAGGCCGGCATCCAGCTGGCCTGTTCCCTCCGCGAGTACGGCTACACAGCCCCGATCACCGTGGTCGGCGCCGAACAGCACGCGCCCTACCAGCGCCCACCGCTCTCCAAGACCCTCCTCCACGCGGAGACGTCGCCCGACGCGATCACACTGCGATCGGAGGCGTTCTACGCCGACCAGGGCATCCGGCTGGTCCTCGGGGAACGCATCATCCGGGTCGACCGGGGCGACGGCGGTGCAGGGGTCGCGTACGCGCACTCCGGCCGTAGCTTCGCGTTCGACCGGCTCGCGCTCACCGTGGGCGCCCACCCACGACGACTGCCCGTCCCCGGCGCCGATCTGGCCGGCGTCCACTACCTCCGGGACGCCGACGACGCGCTCGCCCTGCGTGCGGCCCTGGCAGAGGCGGTCGACGTCCTGGTCATCGGCGGTGGCTTCATCGGACTCGAAGTCGCGGCCAGTGCCCGGGGGCTCGGCTGCGAGGTCACCGTCGCCCTCGCCGACAACCGACTGCTCGAACGTGCCGTAGGGGTCCCGACCAGCGAGTTCTTCCTCGACGCCCACATCCGGCGCGGGGTGCGAGTGCACCTCGGAGCGCCGCCCGTACGCCTCCTGGACGACGGTCACGGGCGCGTCCGTGGCGCCGAACTCCCCGACGGCAGCGCGCTGACGGCCGACCTGGTGGTCGTCGGGATCGGCGCCGTGCCCCGCACCGAACTCGCCGAGCAGCTCGGACTGACCGTCGACAACGGCATCGTCGTCAACGAGTACGGCCTCACCTCCGACGGCACCACGGTCGCCGCGGGCGACTGCGTCGCCTGCCCCCCGCCGGTGGACCTCCCCGACGGCCCGGCCCGGATCCGCTTCGAGTCGGTGAACACCGCCATCGAACAGGCGAAGACCGCCGCCGCCCTGCTCGCCGACAGGCCGGTCCCCTACGGGGCCGTGCCCTGGTTCTGGTCCGACCAGTACGACCTCAAACTCCAGGTCGCCGGCCTGTCGACCGGCCATGACCGGTACGTCGTACGCGGCGAGCCGGACACGGAGAAGTTCGCCGTCCTCTACTACCGCGGCGGACATCTGGTCGCCGGCGACTTCGTCAACCGGCCGGCCGACTTCCTCGCCGTACGCTCCGCCTTGGCCGCGGGCCGGACCATCCCGCCCGAAGCGGCCACTGACACCACGGTGCCGTTGAAGAAGCTCATCGCCGACGATCCCCGGCAGGCAGTGGCATGACCGCCGGCCCGGCCACCCTGCCCGGACTGCGATGGAGCGTCAAAGTCCCGTTCCTGCGCTACATCGCCCGCTCTCCAGAGGGCCGCTGCTCGGTCACCGACGGCGCCTCGGTCGTCGACGAGCACATGTTCCTCTTCAGCCCGGACGATGCGTCGGCATTCGACGCCGACACGGTCACCGGCCTGCTGAAGTTCCGGGGAGACGTACGCTTCGCCGCCCACTACGGGCTGCTCTTCCTCCGCATCGCCGACCCCTGGCTGTCCGTCACCGGCGGCGCGGGAACCCTGACCATCGCGGCACCGCCCGGCCAGTCACCCGAGCGCATCCCCCTGACCTCCCTCCACCTGCGGACCGCCGATCCGACGGACCACGCCGACTTTTGCCTCGGCACGCACGTCCGGCTGACTGCTCAGGGATCCGAACTCTTCAACGGGGTCTACCCCGTGGACGAACCGTTCGACGACCTGACCCTCCTCCTCACTCCGTCCTCCACAACCGCCCTGGAGAAGACACCATGACGACCCTCGCGTCGGACACGGAAACGGCCCCCTGGCCGACCGAACCCACCCCCGACCTGCTGACCCGGATCAGCCAGGCACGGGCCAAAGGGGTGGCCTGGCTGCGCGACCGCATTGCCGACGACGGCCGCCCCGAAGGCGCCGAGACCGCCAACTCGTGGTGGCGCGCCCCTTGGGCCCTGTGCGTCGGCGGAGCCCCGGACGCCGCCGCCGCGATGATGGGCTGGGCCGAACGCGAGGCCCTCACCGACGAAGGCGACCTCCGCTCCGGCCCCTACGACGCCCCCGGCGGCACCAGCCCCGTCTACCACCTCTCCCCCCTCGCGATCGCCTCCTGGCTGCTCGGCCGCTACGACACCGCGACCGCGATCAACACCACGCTCGCACGCTTCCAGAACCCCGACACCGGCGGAGCCTACGACCTCCGCGACTTCGCGCAGGACCCCCTGGAGGACAACCTCAAGACCGCCCAACTGGGCTTCTCCGCGCTGGTCACCGGTGACCGTCACACCGCCGACGGCGTCCACCGGTGGCTGAATCGCAACCTCGCCGACCAGCCCGACCTGCCCCACCGGCTGTTCACCAGCCGCCGCGGCGACACCCTGGTCACCGACTTCCCGGACGAGACGGCCTTCCTCCGCGTGGTCGACTTCCGGGCGCCCCGGCAGGCGTACTTCCACCCCGGCATCGCCGCCGCCTTCCTCGCCGGATACGCACGACAGACCAGCGACGCCTCCGCGCTCCGGCTGGGCCGTGAGTACCTCACCCTCACCACACGCGGCACCGAGGAGCAGTACGACGACCCGACGTCGGTGCAGATCTGCAAGTTCGGCTGGGGCGCCGCCGCCATGCTCACGGCCGACCCGGACGGCGGCCACCTCCCCTGGACGGTCCGGATGGGCGAGTGGTTCGTACAGCGCCAGCGCCACGACGGCGCCTGGGCACCGTCGTCGTTCGCGACCCCGAGGCCCGGAATGCTCGACCTGTACTGGAAGACGGCCGAGCACGTGATGGAACTGTCCTACATCGAGCACGCCCTGCGCTCCACGAGCGCCGGCACCACCCCCGCCTGACGCATTGATTCGCACGGCCAAAGACGGACGTGCGTCGGCAAAGGAACCAGGAATGCTCGCTGTCGTTACCCAGGGCAATGGCACCGTCGAAGTGACGGATGCTCCCAAGCCCACTGTCGTGGAACCCGATGACGTGATCGTCAAGGTGAGCGCGGCCGCCGTGTGCGGGACGGATCTGCACTTCGTCCGGCACCCCTTCCTGCCGCCCACCCTCACGCTGGGGCACGAGTTCATCGGCACCGTCGTCGAGACGGGCACCCAGGTACACCATGTGACCGAGGGGCAGCGGGTGCTGTCGAAGATGTTCGTCGCCTGCGGACGGTGCAAACCCTGCCGCACCGCGAACCAGCCCCGGTGCGCCGAATACCGGCTCTTCGGCGGAGGCATCCTCGACGGAGGCCAGGCCGAGTACGTCCGCGTCCCTCGCGCCGACTTCACACTCAGCGAACTCGACGCCTCCGTGTCCGACCAGGACGCGCTCGTCCTCACCGACATCCTCCCCACCGCCTGGGAGGCGCTCGTCAAGACCCGCTTCCAGAGCGGTGCGACCGTGGGCGTCGTCGGCTCCGGCCCGGTCGGCCTCCTCATCGCGCAACTGGCCCTCGCCCGCGGCGCGGCCGCCGTCTACCTCGTGGACCTGGACCAGCGTCGCCTGAAGCAGGCGGAGAAGCTCGGCGCGGTGCCGGTGCCCGGCGGTGAGGGTGCCGCCGAACGCGTTCTCGAACTGACCGGTGGGAACGGCGTCGACGTGGCCATCGACGCCGTCGGCGCCATCCCTGCGATCAGCACCGCCCTGGCGTGTGTGGCCCTCGGCGGCACCGTCGGTCTCGTCGGTGTCCTGCTCGACGGCGACCTGCCGGTCACCGCGCAGAACCTGTTCGGACGCCAGGTGACCATCGTGCCGGTCACCGGCAACCCGTACGCGGCCAACGACAACCTCACCACCATGATCACCGCGGGGAGGATCGAGCCGGGCATCGTCATCGACCACGAAGCCCCCCTGTCCGCCGCCGCCGAGACCTACCAGTCGTTCATGGCACGCGACTTCGTCAAGACCATTCTGCGGCCCTGAACCCTCCCGCCGCGCTGCCGGGAGCGGGGCACTCCAGCCGACGAGATCACCAGCAACATCAGCAACACGAAAGGAAACAGACATGACCAAGGCAGCCGTGCAATTAAAGGCAGACGGCCCCGTCGAATTCATCGAGGTCGACGTCCGGCCGCCAGGTCCTGGAGAAGTCCGTGTCCGGATGGCCGCCGCCGGCCTGTGCCACACGGACGTGCAGGCCCTCTACGGCGGCGTCGCCAGCATGACCATGCCGCCACCGGCGGTCGCCGGACACGAGGGCGCCGGCGTGGTGACCGAGGTCGGCCCGGGCGTCTTGGGCCCCGCCGTCGGCGACCACGTGATCCTCTCCGCCTTGGGGCACGATGGCACGTGCGAGTTCTGTACGGACGATCATCCCTCGTTGTGCCTGCGGAGCCTTCAGCTGGCGGACCCGCGCACGGGGAACGGCCCCGCCCTGTCGGTCGACGGCACCCCGGTGACCCCCTTCGGCCCCCTCGGCACGTTCACCGAGGAGACGATCGTGCCCGCGGAATGCGCCATCGCCATCGACAAGGCCATGCCGCTGGACCTCGCGTGCCTCATCGGCTGCGCGGTCTCCACGGGAGTGGGTGCCGTCCGCAACCGGGTCACGGTACGGCCCGGCGACCACGTCGCGGTCCTCGGCTGCGGCGGAGTGGGCCTGAACATCGTCCAGGCGGCACGACGGGCGGGCGCCGGCAGCGTGATCGCGGTCGACGTCAGTGAGGAGAAGCTGGCGGCCGCGACCGCGTTCGGCGCGACCCACGTCATCGACGCCCGCCACGTGCAGGTACCCGACGCCGTCCGCGCCGTCACCGGCCCCTTCGGCGCCCACTTCACGTTCGAGAGCACCGGTCTGACGGACTGCATGGTGCAGGCCGTCTCCGCAATCCGCCCGGGCGGAACCGCGGTCCTCCTGGGCATGGCGCCCAGCTCCTCCGCACTCGCCCTTGACAACATCGCCGACATCATCCTCCAGGAGAAGGTGATCACCGGCTCGCTGATGGGCAGCGGCTACTCGGCCCGCGACTTCCCCGTTCTGGTGCGCGAGTACCTCGAAGGGACCCTCAAGCTCGACGAGCTCATCACCCGGCGTCGTCCCCTGGCCGAGATCAACGAGGCCATCGCCGACCTGAAGTCGGGCACCGGCCTGCGAACCGTCTTCACCTTCTGAGCCCTCTCATCCGGCTCCACCCCTCGTTCGCGGGCACGGAGGTCCCGCAGCACTGCACCCGACAAAACCGTGACGACATCACCGCGGGGACGATCTGCGAACCGATGAGGCCGTCCAAGCCCGTGCCGTCGCCGCTGCACCGCCGACTGCCGGCGCCCACGGTGCACGCCACACAACGCCGAGGAGGACCTTGTGGTCGTTACCAGCATCGATCCCGTACTCGATGCTCAGCATCCCGTACCGCCGGGCGAATTCTTCGACCCTCCGCCCGGCGCGGGCCAAGATTGGCAGACCGCGCCGCCGTGGTTCGACGGGGCGGGCTGGATCATGCCGATGGGCGGTTTCCTGCTGCGATCGGGAGACCGGACGATCCTGGTCGACGCGGGACTGGGACCGAACATCGATATCGTCGAAACGCGCGGAAAGCTGTTCGACTCGCTCGCCGATCTTGGCGTCACACCCGAGCAGATCACCGATGTCGTGCTCACCCACCTGCACTTGGACCACGTCGGCTGGGTCGCTCCTGCGGGTGAACCGATCTTCACTCACGCCCGGCACCACTGCCACCGCGCTGATTACGACTGGATGCGTGCTGATCCCGGCAGCAACCCTGCCACGGCCCGGGTGACCGATACCATCCATGCCGTTTCCGACCTTCTCCGCCTAGCCGAGGGGGAGCGAACGGAGATCGCGGATTCGGTCGCGCTGCGGCTGTTCGCCGGTCACACGCCCGGCAACTGCGTCGGCGAGATCGAGACCGGCGAAGCACGAGTATTGCTGCTGGGGGACACCGCGCATCACCCCGTACTCCTGGTCGAGGATGGGTGGACCGACCGCCTGGACGAAGATCGCGCCGCGGCGGCCAGGGCCCGCGACCGGCTCGCGCAAGAGATGGAACGTACCGGAGCTATCGGTCTCGGCGCACACTTCCCGGGGACCCAGGGCGGCCGCATCATCCGTGACAAGCAGGGCTCACGGCAGTGGCAGCCGATCCCGAGCAACCGAATCCACACGAACTGAACGCACATGAAAGGAATCACAGGTGAAAACTGTCCGACTGGGCAAGAGCGGCCTGGAGATGAGCGGCGTCATCCTGGGCATGATGACCTACGGTGACCCCGAGCAGGGCTACCCGTCGTGGACCATCGGCCTCGATGAGGCCCGTCCGTTCGTCCGCCGCGCCTACGAGGCGGGTATCACGACCTTCGACACCTCCAACGTATATTCCAGCGGCACAAGTGAGGAAATCCTGGGCACGCTGACCAGAGAGTTGGGTCCCCGCGAAGAGTTCCAGATCGCGACGAAGGTGTACGGGCATCAACGCCCGTCTCGCAACGGCTCCGGCCTGAGCCGGGTCGCCATCATGCACGAGATCGACGCCTCGCTGCGCCGCCTTGGTACCGACTACGTCGACCTTTATCAAATCCATGCTTTCGATCCGAATACACCGATCGAAGAGACGATGGAAGCACTGCACGACGTGGTCAAGGCTGGCAAAGCCCGCTATATAGGCGCATGCAATCTCCTGATGTGGCAGCTCGCGCTCATGCAGAACGCGGCAGACCGACACGGGTGGACCAAGTTCGTGTCGAATCAGCTGCACTACAACTTGCTGGCGCGGGATCTGGAACGCGAGGTCGCGCCCTATGCCGAAGCCACAGGCATGGGAATTCTGCCCTGGAGCCCGCTCGCACGCGGACGGCTCACCCGGCCGTGGGGTTCGGAAGGGTCCGGGCGTGAAGCCAACGACACACTGTCTCCACAGCTGTATACCCGCGACGAGGAATCGCACAAGCGGGTCGTGACCGCTGTGCAGGAAGTCGCCGAGGCTCGCGGGGTGCCGATGGCGCAGGTCGCGGCGTCCTGGGTGGCGAATAAATCCCCGGTGGCCGCGCCGATTGTGGGTGCCACGAAGGAACGCCATATCGACGACGCCGTCGCCGGTCTCGAACTCGAACTCACCACCGAGGAGATCACCAAGCTCGAAGCGGCGAACACCTTGGTCCGCAACGGAATCATCTGAGTCCTCCCGCCGCTGCCCCGCCGGGCCGCGCACCACAACACCATCCATTCGGTGATCATCCGACCAGGAGAAGAAGAAAGGCCCGACAGGGACACAGTCATCGCATCGGTTCCGACCGGGCTGTGGTGGTGAACAGGTGCCGGCCATCGACGGACGCACGTTTCCGATGTTCGATCCGGCCGATGGCCAGGTGCTGACCGAGGTCGCCGTGGCCGACTCCGCCGATGGCACCCGCGCGCTGGGGTTGCTCGACGGCACTGTCATCGCGGGTGATGCTGCCTCGACCGACAACGACGGAGTGCGATGTCTCTGATCGGCAAACTGCTTGTCAATCGGCGCGCCGGTGAACAGACCCTGGCCTGGCACCGATCGAATCTGGCCGCTGCGGCCACCTTCGACATCACCAGTCCCAATTTCGACCACGAAACCACGCTTCCTGTTCGGCATGTGGTGAAGAGACTCGGCGGGCAGAATCTTTCGCCGGCGCTGGCCTGGGCGCTGCCACCGGCCGAGACCGCGCAGTTGCTGCTCGTGGTCGAAGATCCCGACGTACCGCTGCGAAGCCCGCTGGTGCACGCGGCGGCACTGCTGGACCCCGCAGTGACCGAGTTACCGTGCAACGCACTTGATTCGAGCGCGCTCGACGCGGGCGTGCAGATCTTGCGGTCGAGCCAAGGGCGCGGCTATCAGGGCCCGGCACCGATCAAAGGTCATGGCCCGCACCGCTATGCGTTCCAGCTGTTCGCACTCGCCGAACCAATCTCCACAGTGGCAGGCAAACCGGTGGCCTCGGCGAAGCCGAAGGCTGTCCTGGAGGCTGGTCAGGCATTGGCCCGCGCACGGATTGGCGGCTTCTACGATCGACCCTGACATGCCGAAACAGGCGAATATCAAGCCTTTTCGAGCGTTCGCCACCGCTGATGATCGGCTGGCCCCAGCGGCGAAGCGATGTCTTCGTCGTTGTGGGCCGACTTCTTGGATTCTTTTGGTCTCCTCTAACGAGACATCCACTAATCGCGCATTTTCCCCCACCCCGGCCAGATACATCCCGAATTCAGGAGTCTGGCTAACGTTGGAAGTCGATTCGGTCAATTCCATAACCTGAGTCCGGGCCCTGGGTGCACTGACGGGGAGGCTCGAGAGAAGGCGAAGTTATGGCTGGGCATGCCTATCGACAACAATGACGGCCACGCAACTCCGGGAAACGTATGACCGATATCGTGCTGGAACAGTGCGTCGGCCGAACCCAGGATTGTTCGGCAATCCCGTGGCATACCCTGCCGAGTTCCGCCGCCGGCAATGAGGCCATTTTGATCGATCTGGAGGAGTCTTTGCTGCAACACGCCTGCTCCCGGTACCGGAGGTTCCGAGCCCTGCTGAGTGACAGGCCAGGTCGGCACCCCTGCTCCCGGAAGGTGGACGAGGTCGCCCGATCATGCGCCGCTCGATAAGTCATCGGTGCACCTCACGCGGCATGCCTGATCTCGTTGATGACTCCGCCGCCATCTCGTCGCTCGCGATCTGATGGGCCGCATGAGCGAGCCGGTCGAGGTCCCGCGACGGCCCGTTCAGACTCCGGCGACTGCTGCGGTCCGGAGGGCGTCGGGAGTGGTTCCGGTCCAGGTGCGGAAGGCGCGGTAGAAGGAGTTGGTGTCGTCGTAACCGAGTAGGTAGGCGATTTCGGCGATGCGCATAGTGCTGTTGCCGAGGTAGTGGCGGGCCAGGTTTTCGCGGGTCGTGGCGAGGATTTCCTGGAAGCTTGTTCCTTCGAGCTTCAGTTGTCGTTGCAGCGTGCGATTGCTGACGGCGAGGTGACGGGTGACTGCGGTCATGGAGCTTCCGCCGGCGGGAAGGGTTTCGTGCAGCGCGGCCCGCACCCGATCGGCGACGCTGGCCGTCGCCTGCAGGTCGGACAGGCGTCGGCGGAGTTCCGGGGCGAAGAACCGCCAGAGTTGCTCGTTCTCGGTGAGGAACGGGCGGTTCGCGTCGGCGGGCGCGAAGCTGATCGCGTGCGTCCGTCCCTTGTGGACTTCTACGCCGAGGTAGTCGTCCAGGCCGGCGTGCTCGGCAGACAGCCAGGGATCGACGGCCCGGACCGGCCGGACGTCGTGGCGGGTCGCGATCCGGGCCAGAGCGACCCAGAACACCATCTCGGCGGCGGCCAGCTGGGGCGGGGGCGGGGGCGTGTCCGGCGGCCACCGGAAGCTGATCGTCAAGCCTTCGTCGCCGTTGTCGAGCCGCAGGTGCAGGGGTCCGATGAGGGGCTTGTAGATGGCGATGCGCTCAGCTGCGGTCCGCAGATCGGGGCTGCACAGGGCGGCGAAGATCGGCGGGTTGAACATCTCGACCGAAATCGACCGGCCGATCGCGACAGCCAGGTCCGGATCGCCGCTCTCGGCCTCGAGCGCCTCCCACAGCCGGAAGTACTCCTCGAGAGGGAGGGCGACCGGGCCGCGGCCGAACAGGTCGGCAGGCAGCTGAGCGCGCCGGAGCACCCGGGTGGATGACACGCCGAGGTCCTTCAGCAGGGCTTTGATGCTGGGATCCAGGATGAATCGTCCGGTGCTCACGACGGGAGCGTAACGGCCGCCGGCATGCCTGACACCAGCAGATGGCGCCATTCCTCTCGCCAAGCGCGCCATCGAAAGCTGGCGTCATACGCAAGTGAGTTGGCGCGCCACGCTAGTGCCAGGCCGCAGATCCACTTCTAGCGTTCACAGCGAAACGTCACCACGTCCACCGAAAGGATCACCACCATGACCACCAAGGTCGCACTCGTCACCGGAGCTTCGTCCGGGATCGGCGAGGCCACCGCGCTCAAGCTGCGCGAGGCCGGCTACACCGTCTACGGCGCGGCGCGGCGCGTGCAGCGCATGCAACACCTGACCGAGCTGGGGATCCGGCTGCTGGCCATGGACGTCACCGACGACACTTCCATGCGGGAAGGCGTCGAGAAGCTCATCGCCGACACCGGCCGGCTCGACGTCCTCGTCAACAACGCCGGCTACGGTTCCTACGGCGCCGTCGAGGACGTCCCCCTGCAGGAGGCCAGGGAACAGTTCGAGGTCAACGTGTTCGGCGCAGCGCGCCTGACCCAGCTGGTCCTGCCGCACATGCGGGCGCAGCGCTCGGGAACCATCGTCAACATCACCTCGGTCGGTGGCCGCATGTGCACCTCACTGGGAGCCTGGTACCACGCCACGAAGTTCGCGCTGGAAGCGCTCAGCGACTGCCTGCGCATGGAGCTCAAGCCCTTCGGGATCGACGTCGTGGTGATCGAACCGGGCGGGGTCAAGTCCGAGTGGGGCGGCATCGCCGCGCAGAAGGCTCGCGCCGTCTCCGGCACCGGCCCGTACGCCCCGCAGGCCAACGCTGTGGCCGACTCGCTCAGTTCGGAGGCCAACGAACGCCGCATGTCGTCGCCGGACTTGATCGCCAAGACCATCGTCAAGTCCGTCCGGGCACGCCGGCCCAAGACGCGTTACGCCGTCGGCTTCGGCGCCAAGCCCATGATCTTCCTGCACAACACGCTGCCCAATCGCACCTTCGACGCCTTCATGCGCCGCGCCACCGGCGTGCCCGGGAAGTACGTGCCCGCGAACAACTGACGTGTGCCACACCCGATCGATCCGGCACGGCACGCGCGGACCGCACCCGGCACTTGATCCCTTTCCCCTAGCCTTGCCGAGCACGTGTACCTGTGCGGGCACAACTCGCCGCGCACCGCAGGCGCGAACTTTTACCTACTGCGCCAGCCGGCCGGAAACCTGATGATGATCGACACGCCGCGCTTGAGTACAGCCCTGGCGCGTGAGGTTGCATGGGAGTAACAGCTGCCGGGTCCGCCTCCGGACCGTACGAGTAAGCGCTTCCTGACACTGACAGGGACAGGAAGCGCCGACCATGCCTGCTCATACTGAACCCCATGATCCAAGAGCCCGATCCCGCTGTGGACGCCGGCGTGGCCCAGGAGCGCGGTGCCGAGCTGAGCGAATTCCTTCGCGGCCGCCGCGCCCGACTCAAACCCAGTGACGTGGGGCTTGTCGACCACAGCCGCTACCGGCGGGTGCCCGGCCTGCGCCGTGAGGAGCTGGCCCAGCTGGCTGGCGTGTCCATGGCCTACTACACGCGCCTGGAACAGGGACATGTACACAATGCATCGCTGGAGATCCTCGATGCCATCGCACGCGTCCTTCAGCTGAGCGAGGCAGAAAGCCTTCACCTCACCCATCTCGCCGGGCCGAAGAGGCCCTTCCGCAAGAGGCCTGCGACCAGGCCGCGAAGAGTGCGCAGCAGCCTATGCCACTTGCTCGACTCCATGACAGGCGTCCCCGCGTGTGTCATCGGGAGCCGCGCCGACATACTGGCGTGGAACGGGATGGCGGCGGCACTTTTCGGCGACTGGTCACAGCTGCCCGCGCGCGAGCGCAACTGGGCACGCCTGATCTTCCTGGACCCCGGCTACCGGGACTTGTTCGTCGACTGGGAGCACAAGGCGTCGGAGGTCGTCAGCTACCTGTGGATGGATGCCGGGCGCCACCCCGGAGACCTGCAACTGTCGGCGCTGGTGGGGGAGCTCTCGGTCAAGAGCGAGGAGTTCCGGCGCATATGGGCCCGGCATGAGGTCCAGAACAAGGGCTTCGGGGTCAAGCGGATGCATCACCCGCTGGTCGGCGAGATCACCTTGTCCTTCGAGTCCTTCCGCGCGGCACGTGACTCCGGGCAGGTGCTGATCACTTTCCACGCCGAGCCGCACACGCCCTCTGCGGAAGCGATGCACATGCTCGCGAGCTGGGGCGCAGATGCCACCGCCGCCGGTGCCGTCGAGCACAGCGACTGACCCACGACTGCGCCCGTGACAGGGTGCTGCTGCTGTTCGGGGCGCAGCAGCGGATCGACATCGCCGCCAGGCTGCCCGCCGACCCAGTCCGGACGGGCCGGAGTGTCACGGACATCGCCTACGCGGTCGGCGTCAAGGACACCTCACACTTCGCCCGCGCCTCAAAGAGCCGCCACTGCGTCAGCCCGCGTGAGTATCGCAGGGACCACTCGGCTGCTCCACAGGGGCCTGGCGCATAGCCTTTCCGGTGGCTGGTGGAGACTGGAAGACGGCGTATGGTCTCTTTTTCCTCGTCTTCAGATCTCGTCGCCGCCGGGCCCGTGTCGTTGCGGGACGGCCGCCGAAGCCCGCTCTTCGATCCGGTGCACTGCGGCCCGCAGGTCGTCCAGGTGGCGCCGCGCCACTTCCTGCGCGGACATGACCGTCTTGCGCCAGGTCACGTTGACGCATCCCAGGACCTCCCCGTGCAGGCGGATCGGTACGGCGATCGAGTTGCGACCGTCGAAGTCGTACTCCGGTGCGCGCACGCTGTAGCCGCGGGACCGGGTGGTCGCCAGCAGACGCCGCAGCCAGCCCGGGTCGTGGGCGTATGCGTTGCCCGGAGCGTCGTGCTCGCGCAGGCGGCGCAGGACCGCCTCCCGCTCCCGCTCGGCGCAGAAGGCGATGTAGGCCCGGCCCGAGGCGCCGAGCAGCATGTGCGAACGGAAACCGATGGGCGCAACGGGGACCACCTCGTCGAAGTACGCCTTGGGGCTGTTGGTGTCGATCGTCTCCATGTAGTCCAGCCGGGGCACGGTCAGCACCGACGGCCACATCACGCGCTCGCACAGCTCCTCCAGGACCGACGACGCCAGCTCGCCGAGCCACTCGACGTCGTTGTACGGGGCCCTCTGGGGTCTGAGGCTCGCGACGAAAGCCCCATCGGCGAGCCGCTGCCAGACCAGGCCCTCCTGGTTGCAGGTATGGAGGATGCGGATCAGGGTGGCTTTGGGGATGCCGGTGACCTGGTGCAGGTCGTGCAGGCTGGCAGCACGCATCTCCTCCAGGGCCTTCAGCACCTGTAGGCCACGCTCGAGAGAGCTGATCGTTTTCACCTGGTACTGCCGCATGAGACGACCCTCACCTGCGAAGATGGAGAGCGGATTTCACCAGGTGAAAAGCTAGCAGGGAACTGTTGCTCGCGTCCCGGCTCGTCGGAGACCGTTCCTCCCATGACGCGAGGAGGCGACATGACCGTCGAGGCAGCAGGGGGCTTCCCTGCCACTGGTCGGGCACACGGCGCAGCCGGCAGGGCCGCCGTGGTGGCCGAAGGCGAGCTGCTGTGGACGCCCGGCCCGCGGCGGGTCGCGGAGGCCAATGTCACGCGGTTCGCGGACTGGCTGTCCCGGGAACGGGGGCTGCGGTTCGACGGCTACGACGAGCTGTGGAACTGGTCCGTCACCGACCTGGGGGGATTCTGGGGCGCCCTGTGGGACTACTTCGGCATTCGGTCGACGACCCCGTACTCCTCGGTGCTCGACGGCCGGGACATGCCGGGGGCGCGGTGGTTTCCCGGGGCGCGGCTGAACTACGCCGAGCACGTCCTGCGAAACGAACGGTCGGGCACCGACGCCGTGGTGTTCGGCTCCGAGAGCGCCGCTCCCGTCGGCCTTCCGTGGGAGGACTTCGCGGGCCGGGTACGCATCCTGGCGACCCGGCTGCGCGGGCTCGGCGTACGCCCCGGCGACCGGGTCTGCGGATATCTGCCGAACGTGCCCCAGGCCGCGATCGCGATGCTCGCGACGACGGCCGTCGGGGCCGTATGGGCGAGCGCTTCCCCCGACTTCGGGTCGCGAGGCGTCATCGACCGGTTCGGCCAGCTCAGGCCGAAGGTCCTCTTCTGCGTCGACGGCTACCGTTACGGCGGAAAGACCTTCGACCGCCGGGACGAGGTGCGCCGCATCGCCGACGCGCTTCCCGGCCTGGAGCAGGTGATCCACCTTCCCGTCCTCGACGACGGGGACGACGAGCCGCTGGCCGTCGGCGGCCTGCGCTGGGACGAGGTCCTCGACCACCCGCCCGTTGCCGCCGAAGACTTCGAATTCGAGCATGTCCCCTTCGACCACCCGCTGTGGGTGCTGTTCTCCTCCGGTACGACCGGACTGCCCAAGGCGATCATCCACGGGCACGGCGGCATCCTGCTGGAACAGCTGAAGCTGCAGACCTTCCACATGGACCTGCGCGAGGGCGACCGGCCGCTGTTCTTCACCACCACCGGCTGGATGATGTGGAACTTCCTGATCAGCTCCCTGCTGGTCGGCGCCTGCCCGGTGCTCTACGACGGCAACCCCGCCCACCCGGAGCCGGACGTGCTGTGGCGGATCGCGCAGGACACCCGGACCACCTTCTTCGGCGCCAGCCCCGCCTACGTCGACCTCATGACCAAGGCCGGCATCGTCCCCGGCGAACGCTACGACCTGTCCGCCCTGCGCACGGTCATGCCCGCCGGCTCACCGGTGTCGCCCCAGTGCACCGCCTGGTTCTACGGCAACGTCAAGGCGGACCTGTGGATCGCCACCGGCAGCGGCGGCACCGACTGCTGCACCGGCTTCGTCGGCGGTGTGCCCACCCTGCCCGTGTACGCCGGCGAGATGCAGGCCCGCTCGCTGGGGGTCGCCGCGTACGCCTACGACGAACACGGCCGCCAGGTCGTGGACGAGGTCGGCGAGCTGGTGATCACGGAGCCGCTGCCGTCCATGCCGGTCACGTTCTGGGGCCCGGACGGGGACGAGCGGTACCGCCGTGCGTACTTCGAGGACTTCCCGGGCGCCTGGCGACACGGCGACTTCTTCAAGGTCAACGCTCGCGGCGGCTGCTTCGTACTCGGCCGCGCCGACGCCACCCTCAACCGGCAGGGCGTACGCATCGGCACCGCGGAGATCTACCGGGTCGTCGAAGCCCTCGACCAGGTCACGGGAGCCCTGGTGGTCAGCCTCGACCTGCCGGACGAGAAGTTCTTCATGCCGCTGTTCGTCGCCCTGACCGACGGCGCCACCCTCGACGAAGGCCTACAGCAGACGATCCGGGACCGACTCCGCCGCGAGTACAGCCCCCGTCACGTGCCGGATCGCATCATCCAGGTCCCGGCCGTCCCGACCACCCTGACCGGCAAGAAGCTCGAGGTGCCGGCGCGCCGCATCCTGCTCGGCACCCCCGTTGATCAGGCGGCCGACCCGAGCGCGGTCGCCGACCCGCGCGCGCTCGACGCCCTCGCCCGCTACGCCCGTACCCAGCGCGACTACCCCCTGGCCACCGCCACCGTCTGAGCCGCACCACCCTCGGATCCCCGCTCCCTACGCCTGAGCCGCACACCCTGGAGAGCCCCGTGAACGATGCCAGACCCGCCCCCCTCTTCCCACTGCCCTCGGAACTGACCGACGTCGCGGGCGCCGAAGGCTGGGCGTCGATGTACCCGTACTACACCCGGTTCCAGCCCGGGGACGACCAGCGGTTCTGGTTCTACAACGCGATGCACTTCCCCGAGCCCATGCCCGCGTTCGACGCCATCACTGCCGAGGCGCCCTACACCGCTATCGGCGCGAACACCGCGCGCATGTTCGTCTTCCCCACCACGCTCGGCATCGAGCACCGCATCGTCAACGGCCGGGTCTACATCACCGCCAATCCGGTCACCGACCCCGAGGAGATCCAGCACAGGCTCGCGGAGTTCAGTGAGCGGGCGGGGTACTACTACGAGAACTGGGACGAGCTCTACCAGGGCTGGGTCGCCCGCATCACCGCGCTGATCGACGAGGTGCAGCGGATCGAGGTGCCCCGGCTGCCCGAGTTCGAGGACCCGGAGGTCGTGTTCCAGGCCAAGGGTGTGGCCCAGAACCACTACGTCCGGGAGAACTACCACCGGCTGATCGACCTGTACTCCAAGATGTGGCACCACCACTCCGAGTTCCTGATGCTCGGCTACGGCGCCTACGTCGTGTTCTTCGAATTCTGCAAGACGTCGTTCCCGGAGATCCCCGACCAGGACGTGGCCCGCATGGTCGCGGGCATCGACGTCATCCTCTACCGCCCGGACGACGAGCTGAAGAAGCTGGCGAAGCTGGCGGTCGAGTACGGCGTCGACGATCTCTTCGTCGAGGGCTGCGAGCCGGGCAAGGTGCTGGCCGCGCTCGCCGCCCGCGGGGACGGCGGCCGAAGCTGGCTGGAGGCGATGGACGCCGTGCGCGAGCCGTGGTTCAACATGTCGACCGGCGCCGGTTTCTACCATCACCACCGCAGCTGGAACGACGACCTCACGGTGCCGTTCGCGGCGCTGCCCGGCTATGTCGACCAGGCCAGGAGGGGCGAGCTGCTCGACCGCCCCACCGAACAGCTCACGGCCGAGCGCGAGCGCATCGCCCAGGAGTACCGCTCCCTGCTGGCCGGGGAGGAGGAACGGGCCGCCTTCGACCAGATGCTCGGGCTGGCCCGGGTGGTGTTCCCCTTCGTGGAGGACCACAACTTCTACTGCGAGCACTACTTCACCACGAAGTTCTTCGCCAAGGTCCGCGAATTCGGCGAGCTGCTGTGCGATCAGGGTGTCCTGGCCGACGCCGAGGACGTCTTCCAGCTGAACCACACCGAGGTCGGCCAGGCCCTGACCGACGTGATGCTCGCCTGGGCGGCCGGGAGCAAGCCGGTGGGCTCGGCACACGTGCGCGAGACGGTCGCTGAGCGCAAGCGGATGCTGGAAGCCCTCGCGGGCTGGTCCCCGCCGCCCGCGCTGGGCCCCGTCCCCGAGGCACTCAACGACCCGGCGGTCCGCATGCTGTGGGGCATCACCGCCGAGACCATCCAGGCCTGGTCCACACCGACCGCGGACGGCGATCACGAGGTGCGCGGCTTCGCCGCCTCGCCGGGCGTCGTCGAGGGCACCGCCCGGGTGCTGCTCAGCGCCAACGACATCGGCCAGGTCCGGGAGGGCGAGGTGCTGGTCTGTCCGGTGACCGCGCCCAGCTGGGGCCCGGTCTTCGGCAAGATCGCGGCCGCCGTCTCGGACATCGGCGGCACCATGTCGCACGCGGCGATCGTGGCCCGTGAGTACGGGCTGCCCGCCGTCGTCGGCACCGGCCACGCCACCAAGCGGATCACCACCGGCCAGCGGCTGCGCGTGGACGGCGACCGCGGCATCGTCACCATCCTCGACTGAGCATGGGGAGCACGACAATGAACACCTCACCCCATGTCCGCCGGTTCGCGGAACTGCGGCTGTCGGACCGGCCCACGGTCGGCGGCAAGGGCGCCAGCCTCGGTGAACTCACCTTCGCCGGCGCGCCCGTACCGCCCGGCTACGTCGTCACCACCACGGCCTTCGAGGCCTTCCTCGCCGCCCTCGACCCGGACGGCGAGATCCGCACCGCCATCGAGGCGCTGGACTCCGAGGACACCGAGGCGATCACCCGCGTGGTCACACCCGTCAGGGAGCGCATCGAGGCGGCCGAACTGCCCGAAGAGGTGGCGGCGGCGATCCGCGGCCACTACCGCGACCTGGACAGCGAGTCCGACACCCCGGGGGAGCCCGCCCCCGTCGCCGTACGCTCCAGCGCCACCAGCGAAGACGCGGAGGACGCCAGCTTCGCCGGCCTCCAGGACACCTACCTGTGGGTGCGCGGCAAGGACTCCCTCGTCGAGAACGTCCGCCGCTGCTGGGCCAGCCTCTACAGCGTCGAGTCGGTCAGCTACCGGCGTCGCCTCGGCCTGCCGGAACACGACCTCGCCATGGCCGTCGTCGTCCAGCGCATGATCGACCCGCGCTGCGCCGGTGTCATGTTCACCCGCAGCCCGCTCACCGGGGACCGCTCGGTCGTCGCCCTGGAAGCGTCCTGGGGCCTGGGGTCCGCTCTCGTCAGCGGTGACGTGACACCCGACAAGTACGTGGTCAGCAAGGTGACCGGGGACATCTGCTCCCGTACCGTCTCGGCGAAGCTGCGACAGCACCGGATGGACCCCAGCGGCTCCGGTGTGCTGGAAGAGGACGTACCGGAATACCTCCGGGACGAACCCTGCCTGTCCGACGAGGAGATCCACGAACTCGTACGGCTCGGCCGGCAGGTCGAGTCCCACTACGGAACACCCCAGGACATCGAGTGGGCGATCTCCCGCAACCTCGTACCCGGCCACAACATCTACCTGCTCCAAAGCCGCCCCGAGACCGTCTGGGCGAGCCGCGAGAAGGCCCCGACGGCCGCGCCGAAGGCCAGGGCGTTCGACCACGTCCTGTCGCTGCTCGGCGGCGCGGGCTCCGGCCCCGGTGGGAGTACGAAGTGAACCTGACCGGCGAGGACGTCCAGGACATCCTGCGGATCATCGACGGCATGGAGGTCGACCGCCTCCATCTGCGCACGGGTCGGTTCGAACTGTCGCTTTGCCGTGGCGACGACGGCGCGTGGACACAGTCCGCGCGCACGACAGCCGAACCGGTGCTGGTCGATGGCCGTGAAGTACCCGCGGTCCAGGGCGTGGCAGCTGCGGACGAGCAGACTGAGCCCGCCCGCGAGGGTCTGACCGGGGTCCTTACACCTTTGCCCGGTGCCTTCTACCGGGCGCCGAAACCCGGCGCGGCCCCCTTCGTCGAGATCGGGGACGAGGTCACCGAGACCACGGTCGTCGGGATCGTCGAGACGATGAAACTGATGAACTCCGTGTACGCGGAGGCCTCCGGCACGGTGGCCGAAATCGTCTTGGGCGACGGAGAGTTCGCCGAGCAGGGTGCCGTGCTCATGTTCATCGACACACAGGCGGCAGGGGTGGCGCCGTGATCCTGCGACGCGTTCTGATCGCCAACCGGGGTGAGATCGCCCTGCGCATCATCCGTACGTGCAGGCGGCTCGGCATCGAGGCGGTGCTCGCCGCCTCCGACGCCGACCTCGACTCCGTACCGGCACGGCTGGCCGACCGGGTGGTGCGCCTCGGCCCCGCCCCGCCCTCGGCCAGCTACCTGGACGTGGACGCCGTCCTCACGGCAGCGAGAACCGCCGGCGCCGACGCCATCCATCCCGGGTACGGCTTCCTCTCCGAGAACCAGCGGCTGGCCCGGGCCTGCACCGAGGCCGGCATCGTCTTCATCGGCCCCACGGTGGAACAACTCGCCGCAGTGGGCGACAAGTTGGAGGCCCGTCGGCATGCCGTGGCGGCCGGGCTGCCAGTGGTACCCGGCGGGCCGCTGGAGGACACCGCCGACGTGGCCCGGCTTGCCGCGGAGATCGGCTACCCCCTGCTGATCAAGGCGGTCGGCGGGGGCGGCGGCCGGGGCATGAAGCAGGTGCACGATCCGGCGCACCTGTCCGCCACCGTCGACCTGGCCGTCGCCGAGGCGGGCGCCGCCTTCGGTGACCCCCGCGTCTACCTCGAACGCTTCGTCGCCACCGGGCGGCATGTGGAGGTCCAGCTCATCGCGGACGGGGAGAACGTCGTCCACCTCGGCACCCGCGACTGCTCCGTGCAGCGCCGCTACCAGAAGCTGATCGAAGAGGCGCCCGCGCCCGCCCTCGACCCGGCCTTGCGCGAGGAGATGCACCGTGCCGCGGTGGCCCTCGGCAAGCATCTGGAGTACCGGGGCCTGGGCACGGTCGAGTTCCTGGTCGACGTCGACCGGGGCACCTTCTACTTCCTGGAGATGAACGCCCGCATCCAGGTCGAGCACCCGGTCACCGAGGCCATCACCGGACTCGATCTCGTCGCGGAGCAACTCGCCGTCGCCGAGGGGCGATCACTCTCCTTCGGACAGGCGGACGTGTCCTTCACGGGACACGCCATCGAGTGCCGGATCAACGCCGAGGACTGGGCCCGCGACTTCCAGCCAAGCCCCGGCACTGTGACCGAGGCGGTCTGGCCACTCGGTGACGGCATCCGGATCGACACACACCTCCAGGCGGGCGCGAGCGTACCGCCGTACTACGACTCGCTGCTCGCCAAGCTGATCGTCCACGGCCGGGACCGCGCCGACGCGCTGGCACGGCTGCGCGCCGCCCTCGCCCGGTGTGCCGTCGCCGGGGTCAGCACCAACATCCCGCTGCACCAAGAGGTGCTGGCACAGACCGAGTTCGTCGAGGGCGGCGTGGACACCGCCTGGTTCACCCGCTTTCTGCGGGACCTTCCAGTAGGGAGCAGCCGTGGCTGACATCCAGCTCGTCGACGTGTCGCTGCGCGACGGCAACCAGAGCCTGTGGAGCGCCACCGGACTCGACACCGGCAAGATCCTCCAGATCGCGCCGGTCCTGGACCGGGTCGGCTTCCGCGCCCTCGACTACACCTCCAGCACCCACATGGGCATGGCGGTGCGCACCCACCGCGAGGACCCATGGGAGCGGATACGGCTGACGCACCGCGCCATGCCCAACACCCCTCTGCAGTTCATCGGCACCGGGCTGCGCTTCATCTCCTGGGAGGCCGCCCACCCCGAGTTCATGCAACTGGTCTACGACCGGCTGGTGGCCAACGGGGTCACCCGCTACGTCGTCCTGGACCCCATGCACGACATGGACGCCGTACGCGAGTCCGCCCGCATGATCCGAGCAGCCGGGGCCACCGAGATCGTCGGAGCACTGACCTTCACTGTCAGCGACGTCCACGACGACGCCCACTACGCCTCGCTCGCGGCGCAGATGGCCGACTGCCCGGACATCGACCGGGTCTACATCAAGGATCCTGGGGGGCTGCTGACGTCGGAACGCGCCGCCACACTGATCCCGGCAGTCCTGGGCAAGCTCGTCGGCACACCGCTGGAGCTGCACTCCCACTGCACGATCGGTCTGCCGGGCCTGACCTACCTCAAGGCCGCCGACCTGGGCGTACAGGCCCTTCAGGTGGCCTGCGGGGCTCTTGCGGGCGGCACGTCCCTGCCCAACGCCCAGCAGGTCGTGGCCAATCTGCGCGAAATCGGCCACACCGTGGACGTCGACGACCGGCTGCTGGGCGTGGTCGCCGACTACTTCGACGGCATGGCGGCGGCCGAGGGGCTGCCCGTCGGTGGCCCCCGGGACTACGACGCCGCGTTCATGCGTCACCAGGTCGCAGGCGGCGTCATGACCACCCTGCACCGGCAGCTCGACGAACTCGGTTTCAGCGACCGCTTCGACGCGGTCATCGAGGAGGTGACCCGCGTCCGCGCCGAGCTCGGCCACCCCATCATGGTCACCCCGTTCCCGCAGATGGTGTGCACCCAGGCCCTCTACAACGTCATCGGCACCGAACGCTACGAGAACGTCTCCGACCCGGTGATCCGGTACGTGCTGGGCAGTTTCGGCCGCCCCACCGCCCCCGTGGACCCGCAGGTCGCCGACCGCATCCTGGGCCGGCCACGAGCGAAGGAACTCGCCGCCGAACCGCCCCCGCCCACCGTCGCAGAACTGCGCCGGCGCCTCCCGCGCGGCATCAGCGACGAGGAACTGCTCCTACGGGCCACCATGCCCGCCGAGCAGGTGGACGCCATGGTGGCCGCCGGTCCGGCCCGACAGCACTACAACCCCGACGTCAAACCGGTGCTCGACCTGCTCCAAGGCCTACGGACACGCCCGGCGACACCCGAACTGATTCTCGACCGGCCCGACTTCCGACTGGAGCTGCACCGTGACCGCCGACCGGTCTGACGAGGCTGCCGCCTGCGTAACCGCCGAAACGGCTGATGAGATCGACGACCTGACTGGCCGTCTGCGGGCCGTGCGGGGCGTCGTCTTCGACATGGATGGCACGCTGGTCCTGGGCGACCGACGCAACCACGGGCTCACTCCCCTCCCCGGAGCCCTGGAAGTCACGGCCGACCTCACCGCCCGCGGCCTGCCCTGGGTCACCTTCACCAACGGCACCACGCGTACTCCGTCGGCCTACGCCGAGACGCTGCGCCGCATCGGGTTCGACCTGCCGGACGACGCCATGCTCACTCCGGCGACCAGCGCCGTCGACCACTTCCTGGACATGGGACACCGCAGCGCGCTGGTGCTCGGCGGCGACGGCCTGAAGGAGCCGCTTCGTCAAGCCGGCATCGAGATCGTCGAGCCCAAGGGCAAGCCGGAAGCCGACGCCGTGCTCGTCGGCTGGTACCGCGAGTTCACGATGGACGACCTGGAAGCCGCCTGCCACGCCGTCTTCGGAGGCGCCACCCTGTACAGCAGCTCACAGTCGGTGTTCTTTGCCAGCGCCGACGGTCGAGCACTGGGCACGTCCCGGGCCATCTGCGCCATGATCAGCAGTGTCACGGGCGTCACCGAACAGGTCGTGGGCAAGCCCTCACTCACCGGCCTGCGCTGCGCCGCGCGCCGACTGGGCGTCGCCCCGCAACACCTCGCCGTCGTCGGAGACGACCCGGAACTGGAGATGGCGATGGCCCGGCGTGCCGGGGCTCTCGGCATCGCGGTGACCACCGGCATCCACGCGGCGAACCACTTCGCCACTCTGCCGACGGAGCAGCGCCCGCATCTCACCGTCGAGGGTGTGGGCGGGCTGACCACCCTGTTGCCCGCCTGAACTCCCACCCCATCGAGAACGGACCCGTACCGACATGACCACCACGACCGCCTCCCTGCGACCGAGCGCCCATCCCGGAGTCCTTGCCGACCTAGTCCCCGGATCCGCCCTCCTGCGGAACACGCTTCTCGTCGTCGGCGGCGCGGGCCTCACCGGCCTCTGCGCCCAGGTCTCCCTGCACACCCCGCTCAGCCCCGTGCCCTTCACCCTGCAGACCCTCGCGGTCCTGCTGGTCGGCACCGCGCTCGGTACCGTTCGCGGGGCGGCGGCCATGCTGGTCTATCTCGCCACCAGCGCCGCCGGAGTGCCCTGGTTCGCCAACCACACCCATGGCCTGGGCGGCCCCAGCTTCGGCTATGTCGTCGGTTTCGTCCTCGCCGCCGCCCTCGTCGGCGAACTCGCCCGCCGCGGCAACGACCGAGGCATCCTGGGAACCGTCGGGATGATGACGCTGGGCAATGCAGTCATCTACCTGGCGGGAACCGTGTGGCTGGCCATGGACCTGCACCTCGGCGCCCAACAGGCCATCGCTTTGGGAGTCACCCCGTTCCTCATCACCGACGCGCTCAAGACCGCCCTGGCGGCAGGACTGCTGCCACTCGTCTGGCGAGGCGTGGCGTCGACAGCGGCCCCTGAAGAGTGAAAACGCCGGTGCTCGTATGAGGTTCCTGGTACGGCCAGAGCCGCGGCCGCCGCGCGCTGCGCAAGGCGCTTGACCGGTTCCGACACGGGAATCGATCTTGATGGCAGTTCTGTCAAGCTGCGCGGGTAGCAAAGGCACAACGCGGACTCAGCGATCTCCTTGTCTGTGCGGTCGCGGAATGGTGATCACCATGGGTCGAAGGTGTACTGAGTCCGTCTGAGAAAGACGCAACGCCTGTGCCTGCAGATCAGACACCAGCGTGTCGAAGTCCAGCTTTTGCGCGCGTGCCCTTCGGCTCGGTGATGGTCTCGCCGCCGTCGGCGAGCATCACGGCGAGATCGACCGCGACCCGGCCCGGCTCGTGGCCGGTGCCGCGCGGGCGCAGCCTGCGCAGAGCGGTGGTGAAGGCGCTGGTCAGGCCGGTGGCATCAGTGAGATCGGCCAGCAGACGCGATCCGGTGTCGAGTCCGATCGGCTGTTGCGGAAGCCCTGGGGGCGCCTCACTCGAGCCGGAGGCCGTAGTCGCTCAACGCTGCTCGTCGCCGACGGCCATGAGCAGCGGCCTGCGGAGGAGATCTTCCACCGCCTCTGCCAGGAGCACGGCTGCACCGCGCTGCCGTTGCTCGGAGGCCAGGACGGACTGTTGCGGGCGCTGCGCCAGGCGGCGCCCGCAACGGAACCGTCAGTCCGGAAAAACCACGGTCGTACGTCCGTTGAGGAGCACTTGGCTCTCCAGATGATGGCGGACAGCCCTGGCCAGCACGCGCCGCTCGATGTCCCGCCCCTTGCGGACCAGTTGCTCGGGCGTGTCCCGGTGGGTGACGGGCTCGACGTCCTGGGCGATGATCGGGCCCTCATCTAGGTCGCCGGTCACGTAGTGCGCTGTCGCCCCGATCAGCTTCACCCCGCGCTCGTACGCCTGGTGGTAGGGCTTGGCGCCCTTGAAGCCCGGCAGGAACGAGTGGTGGATGTTGATGCAGCGGCCTGCCAGGCTGGCGGACAGCTCGTCCGACAGGATCTGCATGTAGCGGGCGAGGACCACGAGGTCGACCTCGTACTCGTCGACGATCGCGAGCAGTTTGGCTTCCTGCTCCGGCTTGTTCTCCTTGGTCACCGGCAGGTGATGGAACGGGACGTCGGACAGGTCGATGTGCTGGTAGACCTCGCAGGGATGGTTGGACACCACGCCGACCACATCCATAGGCAACTCGCCGATACGCCACCGGTAGAGAAGGTCCGCGAGGCAGTGATCGAGCTTCGAGGCCATGATGAGGACCCGCATACGGGACCGGTCCCCGGTCACCGACCAAGTGGCTGCCAGCTGGGTGAGACCGTCGGAGACGTTCTCCCGGACGGTGGTTTCGGTCACTCCGGCCGGGACGGTGAAGGCGAGTCGGCAGAAGAACCGGCCGGTGAGCTGGTCGTTGAAGTGGCTGGCCTCCTGGATGTTGCCGCCGATCGCGGCGAGGCCCGTGGTGACCCGGCTGACGATGCCGGGCCGGTCGTCGCAGGCGAACTTCAGAGTGAAAGCGGTGGACATGACGGTCGCCGTTCCTTTCCGGGGTCACGCTTGGTGCAGGTCGGCGCGGCGCCGGTCGGGCTTGTAGGGCGCGGCGGCGACGGTCGCCCGGATCGCCTTCTGCGGTCCGCCGGGCTCTCCCCAGTGGACGGTGACCTCGGTGCCCGGCTCGCTGTGCGCGACGTCGACAGTGCATAGCGAGAGCATTTGCCGGTAGTAGTAGCTGTAGCCGCGGGAGGTGGCGATCCCAACGAGGTCGTCGCCGGCGGTGACCTTGTCCGCCCACATGAAGCCGCGCTGGTCACGGGGCATGTCCATGAACGGGTAGTGCTCGCCCGGTCGGAACATCGACGCGAAGACGTCCGCCACGTCGTTGCCGTTCCACACCAGGGTCCGCATGACGCGCCGGGGCGCGGCCTTCTCCGCCTCCAGCGCCTCGCGGCCCAGGAAGTCGTGGTCGAAGTTGATGTTGCGGGCCCAGCCCAGCTCCACCGGGCTGCGGTAGTAGTCGCTGATCTCGGCGCCGTCGTAGGAACCGGCGATGTAGGCCGGCTGCGCGAAGGACGGCATGGAGGAGGTGAAGAACTCGCGGTAGCTCTTCATGTCCTCGTCGAAGATGGCAGGGATGTAGTCGGTGGCGATGGTCGGGAAGCACGCCTCCAGGTGGTTGATCATGGTGGCGCGGGCACCGAGCTTGCGGATCCCGAACTCCTGACCGGCATCGAGGATGGCGTCGTAGATGTCCTGCTTGGCGGCCATGGGGCCCTGGAGCTCGAAGCCGATTTCCCCGGCCATGCCTTGCCGCAGCGCGTACAGCTCGTGGTCGGCGATCTTCAGGGAGTTGACCCACATGAACTTGGTCTCGCGCAGGTTCGATGAGCCCGAGACCTTTTCGAGGAGCTTCACCGAATTGGGGCCGGAGACCTGGAGGATGAACCAGTCGTCCCGCTCCACCTTGACGTCGTAGTCGGTCGTGCCCAGGTAGTTGCGGACCCAGAAGCCACCGCGGCCGTGCAGCATGAACTCCTCGTCGCCGAAGCGGGTGAGGATGCCCTCGTGGATGACCTTGCCGTCCTGGTTGGTGTGGATGGCGTGCTTGGACTGGCCGAGGGCGAAGTTCGCGAGGGTGTTGACGGTGATGTCGCCGAGCATGGTGAGCGCGTCGGGGCCGGTGATCCGGTGCTGCCACAGAAACGACCAGTCCCCGATGTAGCAGGCGTCCTTCCAGGACATGCTCTCGTCGAGCCAGTCGGTGTACTCGGGCTGTCCGAACCGGCTCCATGCGTAGCCCTCCGGTGGAGTGCGCATGCTGCTGACGGTGTATTTCATGTCGTCCCTTGGGATTGGTGCGGGCTCTGGGCGTTCTGGGCTCAGCGGAGCTGGAAGAGATTCTCGGCGGTGGTCTGGAAGAAGGCCTTCAGCCCGGCGGTGCCGAGCGGGAGGTCGTCCTGGGCGGTGACCTCGTCCGGGGCGTACTGGTACGGGTAGTCCATGGCGTACAGCACCCGGCCGGCTCCGAGGACTTCGCGGCAGAACATGATCGCGGGGGCCCAGGGCATGCCGCTGGTGGTGACCCAGACGTTCTCCCGCAGGTAGTCGCTGACCTTGCGCTGGAGGGGCTTGATGACGGGGTAGCGCTTGGCGCGGACGGTGGCCTCGTGCATGTAGTCCAGGCGGTAGAGCCAGAACGGCAGGGCTTCGCCGAGGTGTCCGACGACGATCTTGAGGCGTGGGAAGCGGTCGAAGACGCCGGAAGTGATGATGCGCAGCAGGTGCATGCCGGTCTCGACGGCGAAGCCGTAGATCGCGCCGTCCAGACCCGCTTCCAGCAGTGGCCCGATCATCGCGGGGGAAGGCGTGTTGGGGTGGAGGTAGATCGGGGTGTCGTGGGCCTCGGCCGCCTCGAAGATGGGCCAGAACTTGGGGTCGTCCAAGTACTCGCCGTGGGTGTGCGAGTTGATGATGACGCCCTTCAGCCCCAGGTCACGATGGCCGCGTTCGATCTCGTGGGCGGCGTGCTCCGGGTCCTGTGGGGCGACGGCGGTGAGGCCGCTGAAGCGGTCGGGGTGGCTGCGGATCGCCTCGGCGAGCCGGTTGTTGGCGAGTTCGGCGATGGCGACCGCCTCGGACCGCGGCAGGATCTGCGTGCCGGGGGAGGTGAGCGAGATGACCTGGCGGTCGACGCCCGCGGCGTCCATGTCGGCCAGCCGTCGCTCGCCGAGGTCGGGGAGGCGTTCGAGGATGAAGTCGGTGCGTGCGCTGCGGTGGTTGACGTAGAAGCCCATCAGGCTGTCGAAGCCCGGGTCGCCGTGGTCGTTCCGCTTGATCATGTCCCGCCACAGATCGATGAGTTCCTGCGGAGCGAACGCCTCCTCGGTGGCGATGCGTGCGTAGTCAGGCATGGTCGTCGGCTCCTTCCGCGGCGCGCAGCAGGGTGTTCCAGTGGTCGGTGCCGGGCAGCAGCGACGGGTCGTCGTAGGTGACCACGGCCTGCTGTTCCATGCACTCCAGGACGGAGGTCAGGCCGTGGGTGCGGCCGATGCCGCTGTGCTTGATGCCGCCGAACGGCACGGACATCGGCGAGGCGCCTACGCGGTGGACGTTGACGAAGGCGGTCCCGGCCTCCAGGCGGCGGGCCAGTGCCCAGGCGCGGTCGGTGTCGGCGGACCAGACGGACGCGGCCAGGCCGTAGTCGGTCGAGTTGGCCAGCCGGACGGCCTCCTCCTCGTCGTCGAAGGGCAGGATCGGCACGATGGGCCCGAACTGCTCCTCGGTGACCAGCGGCGCGTCGGGAGCGATGTCCGTGACGACGCTCGGGAGGATGAAGTAGCCCTCGTTCCAGCCGACGGGGTCCAACTGCTCGCCGACGACGGTGACCTTGGCGCCGGCGGCCGCGGTGGCGTCGCGCAGGGCGAGCACGCGGTGGTACTGGGCACGGGTGGTGACCGGCCCGATGGTGGCCCGGGGGTCGCTGCCCTCGCCCACCCGGATCCGGGAGACCAACTCCGTGAACCCGTCGGTGAATTCGGCGAGGCGGCTGCGGTGGACGTAGATCCGCTTGACGTTGTAGCAGATCTGCCCGCTGAGGCCGAACACGCCGGCGACCAGCTCGCGGAGCATCGTCTCGTCGATGACCGCGTCGTGCAGAACCAACGCCGGGTCGTTTCCGCCGAGTTCGAGCGTGACGTTCTTGATGGTCGGCGCGGCGGACGCCAGCACTCGGGACCCGGTCGCGACCGAGCCGGTGAACATCAGCCGCCGCACGGCGGGATGTTCGGACAGCGCGGCACCCGCGTCCGGGCCGAGCCCGGGTACGCGGCCGACGACTCCGGACGGGAGGGCGTCGGCGAGTACCGCGACGGCCCGGCTCAGGGCCAGCGGAGCCTCCTCCGGCGGCTTGACGATCACCGGGTTGCCCGCCATCAGGGCCGGGCCGATCGACATGAACGCCAGGAACACCGGGGTGTTCCACGGCGCGATGACCCCGACCGGGCCCATCGGCACATGCCGGGTCACCGCGCGGCCCGGCCAAGGGAGTTCGGCCGGTTCCTCGGCGGCGGCGATGTCCTCGGCCAGCCCCGCGAAGTACCGCAGCAGCCGGGGCGCGCCGCCCGCGTCGCCGTACGACTCGTGCAGCACCTTGCCCACCTCGCGGGTGAGCAGCGCGGCCAGCTCGGGAACCTCGGCCTCCAGCGCGTCGGCGGCCTTCACCAGGTACGCGGCACGCTCGGCCGGGCTCAGCGCGGCCCAGCCGGGGAAGGCGGACGCCGCCGCGCGGGCCGCGAGGTCGATCTCCCCGGCCCCGCCCAGGGCGAACTCGCCGACGACCTCGCTGATCCGCGCCGGATTGAGCACCGGCGCGAACCCGGTGGTGACCTCCTCGCCGCCGACCAGGACGGATGCGCGGATCGCGCTCATGCGGTGCTCCTCACGGCGTATTCCTCGATGAACCGCAGCAGCGGCTCGCCGAGCGGGGCGTCGTCGACGCCGAGGGCGACGATCTCGGAGATGTGGTTGTGGCCCGTGACGTGCACGAAGGAGGAGACGAAGTCCCGTACCGCCTCGGCCTGGGCATGGAAGTCCGGGGGGTCGAGCTCGGCCACACAGGCCAGCAGCGGGATGGCGCAGTCACGCAGCCCGGGCAGCGCCTCGCGGGCGGGGAGTTCGGCGGGATCGGAGCCGTAGTAGGAGAGCAGCAGTTCGTTCTGCCGGAGCTCACGCAGGTCGTAGATGCCCGACAGCAGGCCGGCCGCGGCCACCCGGGGTCGCGTACCGCCGTGGCAGGCCAGGTATCCGGCCACGTGGGCGGCTCCCGCAGAGTGCCCGACGAGCACGATCCGCTCCGGATCGCCCCCGTGCTCCGCGATGTTCGCCCGCACCCAGGCCACCGCGTCGGCGACGTCCTGCGCCCCGGCGGGCCATCGGTGCTCCGGGGCGAGCCGGTAGTTCATGGTCACGGCGACGAGCCCGCGGTCCGCCGCCCAGCGGCCGATATGGCGGTAGAACGGGAAACCGGCGGTGTCCTTGTCCCCGGCGACGAAGCCGCCGCCGGGCGCGAACAGCAGCACCGGCGCGCCGGCCGGCGGCTCGAACGCCCGATGGACGTCGAGCCGCTGCCTCGGATGAGTGCCGTACGACTCGTCGGTGACGACCACCGGTGCCTCGTAGCCGCGTTCCCGGTGGTCTCGCGCGAACAATGCCCACATGCCCTGGATCAGCTCCGGGGTCACCTCGGCGGGCGTGCTCCGGATGACCGCCTCATGACGGGTGGTCACTTGCCCTCCAGGTCCTCGTCGGGCACCCAGTTGCCGTGGAAGCCCAGCGGTACGCGCTGCGGGATGTGGATGCGGGCGACCGGGCCGCCCGACAGGTCCTGGGAGTGCAGGATCAGGACCTCGGCGTTGCCGTTGGCGAGGTCGGAGACGTAGGTCATCAGCCAGCCGTCGTCCTCCGCCGAGTCGGCGGTCCGCGGCACGAAGACGGCCTCCATGCCGAAGCGGCCGGGTCCGTAGGTGTACGACTCGGAGGTGCCGCGCAGCAGGTCCTGTTTGAGCAGGGCACTGTCGGCGTTCTTGGCGCGCGAGGAGAAGTAGCCGTAGCGGTGTTCACCCACACCGATGAGCCGCTCGTCCAGGCGGGGCATCTCCTGCGGGGTGTCGTCGAGCCGCCTGACCGTGCAGCGACCGGTGGCCGGGTCGAGGAAGTAGCGGTCCAGTCGGGACGGTGTGTCTGTGGGACCGGTGGGGTCGGTGTGGAAGAGACGCTCGTTGCTGCACACGTCGACCGCGACCCGTCCGTCCGGCAGGTCGAAGGCGCCGAGGATGTGGAAGACGGCGGCCGGTTCCGTCTCGCACCACACGACCTGGTCGGCGCTGCCCTCCCGGGGCAGCAGGGCCCAGGCCGGACGGTGGTCGAAGTCCCACGCGTAGGGGAAGTCGTAGCCCTTCTCCAGCATGCCCGGATGGGCCTGGACGGGGCCGTTGTAGAAGACGCAGTAGCGCGAGCTGAGCGCCATGTCGTGGATGATCGGACGGCCTTCGAGCGGCACGTCCACCGTCCTGCGGACCCGGCCGGCGATGTCCAGCACCACGTACTGGGCGAAGTTCCAGTCCCAGCGGTAGGCCACACCGTGCAGTTCGCCGGTGGTGGCGTCGCGGTGCGGGTGACCGGTCCAGGCGCCGTTCCACGTGTTCTCGAAGTTGGTGCGGGCGATCGTCTCCAGCTCGTACGTCAACTCATAGGGGAGCTGTCCGCCCTCCATGAACGCGAACGTGTGGCCGCCCTGGGAGAGGACGTTGGTGTTGGCCGTCTGCCGCACCACATAGGCGGGGCCCGGGGCGGGGGCCTCCGGGCCGGGGGTCTTCGGCCAGCCGCGGCTGGCGGTGACCTGGTCGTCGCGTACAAAGCGATTGCGGTACCACTCGGCACGGCCGTCCCGGAGCCGGACCCCGTGCACCATGCCGTTGCCGGAGAACCAGTTGTACGTCACCGGGTCCTCGGGGTCGATCGGATTGGGGCCGACCCTCAGCAGGCGGCCGTTCAGCTCGGCCGGGATCGTGCCCGTCACCTTCAGGTCATGAACGGTGATCTCCTGGTCGACCGGGGCGAACGGCCCCTTCAGGAACTGGTTGCCTGGCTGCTGGGAGCCGGCCCCGGCGGTGGGGCGCTGCGGTTCGGTGCTCGTCATCAGGGGGACGCCTTCCGTACGTCTGCGGTGCGCTCCCGATCGTCGAGCCGGGTACCGGCCCGGTCACTGGGCCGGGAATCCAAAAACGCGAAGGCCCGTGTATGTTTCGTACAATCCCGACTGTGTTGGTGGCCAAAGCGCAATTCCTGTCGGGGCTCGTCCTCGGGTTGTCCGCACCACCGGGCGACGAGCCCGCCTGCGACGCGGCGGTGACCGAGCCGGTGGTGGCGGAGCTCGGACCCGCACCGGTCCGGTGGGCGGTGGCACTGGCCCGCCAGGCGATGGGCGAGGTGCTCCCGAACATTCCCGAGGAGCGGCGCATGCCGCTCGCCTCCCGGCTGGCGCCCGCGATCGAGAACATGGTGCTGGAACTCCTGCTGACCCTCGGCGGCCGGGCCAGGACCTTCTCGCTCAACGCGGGCGAGGTGGCCATCACCGCCTACCTGGCGGGAGAGGGGATCTCCTACGAGAGGATCGTCGAAGGGCTGCGGATCGTACGGCGGGTGTGCACGGGGGCCCTGCTGGACGAGGCCGAGGCCCTGCTGCCGGCCTCGCGTCGCGCGCCGGTGACACGGGAACTGACCGAAGTGGTCAATGACTTCTTCGACAAGACGACCGACGCGATCACCGTCGAGCACCTCGGCCAGAGCCGGCGGCTCCTCGCCCGCAGGCTGGCCGACCAGCGGGGTGTGATCCGCTCGCTGCTGGACGGCGAGAGCGTGGACGCCGCCACGGCCGGCCGGGTCCTGGAGAAGGACCTGACGGCTCACCACCTGGGCCTGGTGGCCTGGCTCGGAAAGCCGGCGTCCCGGGCCGGTGCGCGCCCCGAAGACGCCCGGCACCTGCTCGAAGAAGCCCTGCATTCCGCCGCCGTGGCGCTGCATGCCGCCGACCTGCTCAGTGTCGAGGCGGACGCCACCACGCTCTGGGCGTGGGCCACCTCGCCCCGCCCGCTGGACGCCGGCGCGCTGACCATGGCGTGCGTCGACGGCGCTACCGGCGTCCGGCTCGCGGTCGGCCGCAGCGCCCGCGGCCCGGCCGGTTTCCGGCGCACACACCTCGCCGCGCTCGACGCCCGGCGCGCGGCCCTTCGGTCCCGCCCATCCGAGCCGGTGACCCGTTACGACGAGGTGGCCCTGATCTCCCTTTCATCCACCGACTCCGAACGCGCCGCCTGGTTCGTCGCGGAGGAGCTGGGCGCCCTCGCCGCCCCTGACCGCGCCACGGCCGACCTGCGCGTCACCCTGCTCGCCTACCTCGACCGGGGCAGCAGCCTCGTGCGGGCCGCCGAGGCGCTGCACGTCCACCGCAACACGGTGGTCTACCGGCTGCGCCGGGCCGAGGAACTGCTGGGACGGACGACCGCCGAACGGACCCTGGAGACCCACCTCGCGCTGCGGCTGGCAGTGGCCGGATACCCGTCCTGACAGGAGAGGCGACTGTACGAGCGTGAAGCCAGAGTGCCGCGGAGTCCGAGTTGCAGCACATCCTGGCCCGGCACCTGGAGCGGTTGGATCTCGATGTCGACCTGTGGTCCATGAACCTGCCCGAGCTGCGTGCGCACCCCGCTTCCCGGGCGGCGAAGCCCCACGCACGGAGGCATGGGGCCTGGTGGGAGGCACGCAGCAGCAGGGCGACGGGCCGATCCTGGTTGTTCAGGGCCATGTCGACGTCGTCCCTCCCGGGGACCTGGCGCAATGGGAGGGAGACCCCTTCCGTCCTCGGGTCGGCGCAGACGTGGTGCATGGCCGGGGAGCGTGCGACATGAAGGCCGGCGTGGTGGCGATCCTCGCCGCCTTGGCCGCGATACGGGGAGCGGGCGCGAAGCTGCGTGGCCAAGTGGCCACGCACTTCGTCGTCAGCGAGGAGGACGGAGGGCTTGGAGCGTTCGGAACCCTCGAACGAGGCCACACCGGTGATGCCTGCATCATCACGGAGCCGACCAGCGGCACCCTCATGACCGCGAACGCCGGCGCCCTGACTTTCCGCATCGAGGTACCCGGCCGCGCCACCCACGGCAGCACCCGGTACGCGGGCATGAGCGCCATCGACGCATACCTGCCCATCCACCACGCGCTCGCCCGTCTCGAAGCCCGCCGCAACACCGGCACCGACCCCCTGATGGCGGAGTACCCCATTGCCTACCCGCTGTCCGTGGGCACCGTCCGGGCCGGCGACTGGGCCAGCAGCGTGCCCGACCTGCTGGTGGCCGAGGGAAGACTGGGTGTCCGGCTGGGCGAGGATCCGGCCCAGGCGCGCACCGAACTGGAGGCGTGCGTGGCCGAAGCCTGCGCGGACGACCCGTGGCTGCGCTCTCACCCCGCCACGGTGACGTGGCCCGGAGGTCAGTTCGCCAGCGGACGGCTGCACGCCGAACACCCGCTCGCAGCCCTGGTAGGCGACGCGCACGCCGACGTCACCGGCGGCCCACGACCGCCGGAACGAGGCGCCCCCTACGGCAGCGACCTGCGGCTGTACTCGGGGACGGGCATCCCCACACTGCAGTACGGCCCCGGCGACGTACGCCTCGCGCACGGCCCGCAGGAACAGGTCCACGTCAGCGACATCGTCACCGTCACCCGGGCACTGGTGCTCGCCACACTGCGCGCAGTCGGCACCAAGTAGCACCACCGACACCGTCCCTTACCGCCTGCTCCCAGCCCATGACAGGCGGGTTCCGCCGACCGGGCGACCGGTGGAACCCAAGCGGCTTCTTCCGGGGTCACAGCCGCGTGAGGTCTCCGCACACGCGGAGATGTTGGCGGTCACGCCGAGACCGTCTACTCGGTGTCCGCAGTGGGCCATCTCAGCTCAGAACCATGATCAATCTCAGCACCAAGGCTGTACCGATGTTCTCCAAGGCCAGTCCCGTCAAAGAAGCGCTGCCTGAGACACCCTAGGTCTGAGACACCCGTACAGGTCACGTAACACCATCGAAGACCTCGAATGGACGGTGAGCGCCTACACCCTCACTTTCGCGGTGCTGCTGATGTTCGGTGCCTCTCTGGGAGACCGTTTCGGGCGCCGCAGACTGTTCGTCCTCGGACTCGGGATCTTCACCGCAGCTTCGGCCGCCGCCACGCTGGCTCCGGGCATGAGCGAGCTGATCGCCGCCCGCGCCGTGCAGGGTGTCGGCGCGGCGATCGTGACGCCGCTGTCACTCCTGCAAGGCCCGCCAGACCCTGGACACCTACCTCCGCGAGCAATGCAGCACCACGCGCACCGCCGAGCGGCTCTTCACTCACCGCAACACCGTGCTGCGCCGCCTGCCCCCCCCGCCGACGACCTGCTGCCCCGCCCCCTTGCCGACAACGTCACCGCCGTCGCCGCCGCCCCCGAAGTGATCCGCTGGCGCGGTTGACCGGGTGCGTCGTCGGCGAGGGTCGGGAAAGCATCGGCGTGCTCAGAGATAGAGACGTTCGTTGATCTTCAGACCGTTCTCCCGGCAGTAGTTCTCGTAGTGATCGATGAACCAGAACACGTCCACCGTCTCCATCACGCGGTCCTCCTCGTCGAGGAACTCCAGCGGACCGTTGAGCCAGAACATCGTCTTCATCCCGTGCTCGGAGTAGAGGGTATGGCTGCGCCCCGGGCTCTCCCGGACGAAGTCCCCGGGCTTCCCGACCCAGTCGTACTCCAGGTAGCGCCAGCTGCCTTCGAGGACGTAGCCGGAGACCGGGCCACGATGCCGGTGGCGGCCCAGCGTGCCGCCCTCCTGCACCCACAGCACGTTGGCGGCGCTGCTGCCGCGGACGTCAAAGGTGAGGTGCTTGATGAACACGTTGGGCACGAACGGCACCCACGGACTGCTGTCCTCGCTGATGTACCCCTCCTCCAAGGCGTACTTGTCCCGCATGCGGTCCACGCGCGCCTCGGTCGCGACGTACTGCGCCATGATCTCTTCGGACGTAGTCATGTCACCTTGCCTCATTGCCTGGGTGGGTCTGTGGGTGCGAACGTACGGTCCGACCTGCGGCGGGGGCTTGACTGAGGCCGCACGGTTACTTGAACCTGAGCGCACCCACGACCGGGTCCCCGGAAGGTGCGCAGTGAGGTGGCACCGGTATGACGCTCGACTTCTCCACGGCGCCACTCGAAGGCCGAGCTCGGCTCGACTACTGGCGTGAGGTGGTCTGCACGACGTTCGTCCAGTACGAGATGGACGTGCCGCAGCCCACGTCCGCCGGGTTCCGGGGCAGGGTCACGGCCCAGACGCTCGGAGACCTGGGCGTCGCGAGGGTGGTCTCCGACCCCCACACGGTGTTCCGGTCCCCGACGCTGATCCGGAGATCGGGCGAGGACGACCTCCTGGTCAACCTGGCCGTCCAGGGCTGTGTGACGGTCTCCCAGCAGGAGCGGGACGCGGTCTTGCGCCCAGGCGACTTCACCGTCTACGACAGTGCCCGGCCCTGCCGTATCGTCTGCGCCGACCCGTTCGAACTGCTGGTGCTGAAGGTGCCCAGGCCGCTGTTCGACGCGCACTGCCCGCTGGCGCGGGACGCGATGGCGACCACGGTGCCGGGCGACCACGGGGTGGGCGCGCTCTTCGCGCCCTTCTTCCACTCTTTGACCGGCCACTCCGCCGGTCTGTCTCCCGACGCGAGGGCACGGATCGGCGCCACGCTGCTGGAGCTGCTGGCCACAGCTCTGTCCGAGCGAACCGATTCAGGCGCCCGGCTCGGCGTACCCAGAGCAGCCCATATGGACCGCGCCCGCCGGTACATCATCGACCACATCGCCGACCCCGACCTGTCGCCCGCCATGGTCGCCCGGGCGCTGGGAATCTCCGTCCGCTACCTGCACGCGATCTTCAGAGCCGAGGACACCTCACCGTCTCGCTGGATCCTGCAACAGCGGATCGACAGGGCCGCCGGGCTGCTCGCCGACCCGGGCCGGGCGGGCCGCAGTGTCACGGACATCGCCTACGCCGTCGGCTTCAAGGACGCCTCGCACTTCACCCGCGCCTTCAAGGACCGCCACGGGTTCAGCCCGCGCGAGTACCGCAGAAGGCTCGCGGGCTGAGCCAGGTGGGAACGATCGCCGGCCGGCGCTTGCACGGTCGGATGACAGTGATGACCATGGTGGCCACCCGCTGTCAGGCGCTTGCCTCGGCCGCCTCTTCGATCAGGTCGGCGACCGGTCCGGGGTTGGCTTCGACACCCCCGAGCTACCGCGAGGCCCTGCCTTCATGCGCCGACTTGATCGGTAAGCGGATGGCTTCTAAGGCCGCACAGAAGCCGGAGACCGGCGAGAACCGGGTTGAGGCCGTCGACGAACTCAAACACCACCGCAGGGTCTACCCGGGTCACCGTCCTCTTGCGCGGCCCTCGCATTCCGTAGCGGCGCGTGGAAGGACGAGTTCGCCCCTGCTGAGTCGTCGACCTTCCTCGCGAAGGGCCGCAAACCGGGTGGGTGGACGAGTCACGGCATCCCGGTGTCACCGACCCGGTCGGGTCCGAATTTCAACGGCGACCCCGGTGATGGCCTGGTCGATCCCGGCTGTAAGTTCCGGAGCCGGCAGCGCGGAGCCGACCATCCCGTCGGTGAACCCCTGGGGGCCGGTCTGGGCGGCCACGGTGCGCTGGTGGGTGAACTCGTCGAAGCCGGCCTTGCCGCCGTGCGCCTGTGCCGGAGCCTCCCACTCCGCCGAACGGGGCGTTGCTGAGGGAGGCGTGCAGGAGGCCGTCGTTGCGGGTGACACCGCCGGAGGTGGTGTCCTGCAGGAAGCGGCGGAAGTCGTCGCCGTCCTCGCCGTACCAATACGCCGCCAGAGCGGCCGGACGGTCGTTGATGAACGCGATCGCCTCGGCCAGATCGTCGTAGGGGTGGATGGTCAGCACCGGTCCGAAGATCTCCTCGCGGGTGATCTCCGCGTCGTCGGGGACGTCGATCAGCAGCGTCGGCGGGATCAGGCGCGCCTCGCGGGCTGCGTCCCACAAACCCTCGTCCGCCCCCAATAGGGGGCAAGCTTGCGCCGCCCCCTCGGCACGTCAAAGGGCACAGCTCGGCCTGGCCCCGAGCGATCACCTGTCGGACACACCCCGCGCACTCGAACCGTCGGCCGTTCTTCGCCCGGTGCGGCGCTGAAGTAGGGCGTGACTCAGAACCCAGCGGAGACGTGACGGGGTCGTTGCCGTCGGTTTGCTTTACAGCCCCGCAATGTTGGATTAACTTCCAACATTGGAAGCAGTTCCAAGTATCCGCGAGCCCAACGATGCGAGCCGTGTTACGGAGGTCCGATGACCGACCGACTGAATGTGACGTTTCCTTCGGGGCCGGACGAGTGTCACGCCTGGCTGTACCTGCCCGAGGGCGGGGGTCGGCGCCCCGTGGTGGTCATGGCACACGGTCTCGGTGGGGTCCGCGAGATGCGGCTGGACGCCTACGCCGAGCGTTTCGCCGCCGCCGGCTACGCGTGCCTGGTGTTCGACTACCGGCACTTCGGGGCCAGCGGCGGTCAGCCGCGACAGCTCCTGAGCATCAGACGACAGCTCCAGGACTGGCGGGCCGCCGTGGCGTACGCGCGCTCCCGGCCGGAGACCGATCCCCGGCGCGTGGTGCTGTGGGGCACCTCTTTCGGCGGCGGCCATGTCCTGGCGACAGCCGCCCAGGACCCGGCCGTCGCCGCCGTCATCGCCCAGGGCCTGTTCACCGACGGTGTCGCCTCTGCCCTGGCGATGCGCCCGGACACCTCGGTGAAGGTGATGGCCCGCGCGGTCCGTGACATGGTCGGCGCCCGCCTCGGGCGCCCTCCCGTCATGGTCGCGACGGCGGGGCCGCCCGGATCCGCCGCGTTGATGACCGCTGCGGACGCCGAGCCCGGCTACCTGGCCCTCGTGCCCAACGACGTGCCCTTCTCCAACCAGGTTGCGGCGCGGTTCGCCCTGGACATCCTCCGCTACCGGCCGGGCCGCCGGACCGCGAAGATCGCATGCCCGGTGCTGTTCTGCGTATGCGAGCACGACAGCGTGGCCCCCGCGCGGCCGACCCTGCGCCATGCCCGCAGGGCCCCGCGCGGCGAGATCCGCCTCTACCCCGACGGCCACTTCGACATCTACCTCGGCGAGCCCTTCGAACGCGTTGTCACGGACCAGCTCGCCTTCCTGACGCGGCACGTCCCCATCGGCTCCGCACCCGGTGAAGCCCCGAGACCCACGACACCCTGAAAGAGGTACGAGATGCTCACCTACCCGATTGCGGGGAAGACCGTCTTCATCACCGGCGCAGCCGGAGGCATCGGTGCGGCCACCGCCCGCACGCTGCACTCGCGCGGAGCCAACGTGGTCCTCGCCGACCGGGGCATCGACGCCACATCGGCCCTCGCCCGCGACCTCGGCGGCGACAGGACACTGACGCTGTCGGTGGATGTCACCGACAGCGCCGCACTGGCCGACGCGGTGGACCGTACGGTCGACCGGTTCGGCGGCCTGGATGTCGTCTTCGCCAACGCGGGGATCGCGGCCGATCCGCCGGCGGCGATCGCCACCATCGACCCGGCCATGTTCGAGCGCGTCGTCGAAGTGGACCTGCTGGGCGTCTGGCGCACCGTTCGCGCCGCACTGCCGCACGTCATCGCGGCGCGCGGGCACGTCCTGGTCACCGCTTCGGTGTACGCCTACTTCAACGGTATGACCAACGCCCCCTACGCCATGTCGAAGGCCGGCGTCGAGCAATTCGGCCGCGCCCTGCGCGCCGAACTCGGCATCCACGGCGCCAGCGCCGGGGTCCTCTACCCCGGCTGGGTCCACACGCCCATCGCTGGGGCAGCCTTCGGAAGCAACGACATCACCACCCGCATGCGCGAGATCGCCTTCCCATCCCTGCTCGGCAAAGCCATCGCCCCCACGCGCGTCGCGGACGCCGTCGTCCGCGGCATCGAGAACCGCTCGGCCCGTGTCATGGTCCCCCGCAGGTGGGTACCGATTTCGGCCCTGCGCGGCGTCCTTAACCCCGTCACCGATCTCATCGCCGAACGCCACCCCGAACTGCGCCGACTCCTGCGCCGACTCGAGGAATCCGCCGGCCCCACAGGCAAGTCCCCGCAGACCGACTCACCGAGGTAGGTTGTCATGACCCGTTACGACCTGGCCGGGCGCACCGTCGTCCTCACTGGCTCCACCGGCGGCCTGGGCGCCGCCCTCGCCCAGGCCCTGCGCGGGCGCGGCGCCAACCTCGCGCTGCTCGACCTCAGCCTCGCGGCCAGCACTGCCCAAGCGCAGGACCTGGGAGACGAAACAGTCGCCCGTGGCTGGCACGCCGACGTACGCGACCTCGCCGGCCTGCAGCAAGCCATGGACGAGGCCGCCTCGCACTTCGGGCGCCTCGACATCGTCATCGCAGGCGCCGGGATCGACACCATGGCCCCGATGGCGACCATCGACCCGTCGGCCTACGAACGTGTCATCGACGTCAACCTCAACGGGGTCTGGCGCACCTTCCGTGCGGCTCTGCCCCACGTCGAGGCCCAACGTGGCTATCTCCTCGCGATCTCCTCCATGGCCGCCTTCGTGCACTCGCCGCTCCAGATCTCCTACACCGCGAGCAAGGCCGGCGTGTGGGCGATGTGCGACAGCCTTCGCCTGGAGGTTCGCCACCTGGGTGTCGGTGTCGGCAGCGCCCACCCCACGTTCTTCCGCACTCCGATGATGGACGACGTGACCGCGGACCCGGCCGGGCACGCCCTCTGGGGCGGCAACTCCAAGGGGGTGTGGAAGATGGTGCCGCTGGAGAAGGTCGTCGCCGGTATCGTCCGCGGCATCGAGCGCCGTGCGGACCGCGTCGTCGTCCCCAGGTCCCTCACCCTGACCGCGAACGCTCCCGGCCTGTTCCGGCCGATACTCGAACGCGTCGGTTTCCGCCCTCAGACGGTCCAGCGCGCCCTCGGCCTCGCCTCGGCGTCGGGCTGGCACGACCCGGCGGTGCATGAGCGCCACCAGGCCGGTTCCCGCTGAATTCCGGGCTGAAGGAAGCGGCCGAGAGGGTCCGGCCGTTTCAAGCACCACGTAAAGTAGCGGAGACCATGACAATCAAGGTCACACGCACGACACGTCGGGCCGCCGCAACCCGTGCGGCCATCGTCGACGCCGCCGAGGAGCTGCTGGCCTCCGGAGGCCCCGACGCGGTCACCTTGGAAGGCATCGCCGAACGCGCGGATGTCGCCGTGCAGACGGTGTACAACCGCGTGGGCGGCCGCGCGGCCGTTCTCATCGCGGTTGCCGAGCGGGCACTCGAGGACAACCGGACCTACATGGACGACGCCTACGCTGCCCCGGGCACCCCCGTGGAACGCATCAGGGCCGCCTCGGCCGCGTACGTCCGCTTCGCCGCCGAGCGCCCACACCAGTTCCGCCTGCTGGCCGAGCCGCCGGACGAACCCGCGGCCCTGGAACGGGTCGCCGCGCTCGTCGACGAGCAGAACGCCAAACTCGCCGCCGCCCTGGCCGACGGGGTGGCCGACGGCTCGCTCGCCGCCGACCTCGATCCCGTCACCACCGCCACCGCGTTGTGGGCTGCCATGAACGGCGTTCTCGGCCTCTCCTGGCGCGCGGACCGACTCCGCGCTGACGCCTCCCACTTGACGGAACTCGTCGCAGCTGTGGAAAGGGTGGTTCTCCGCGGGCTGCTCGCCCGCTGAAGTCCGCCCGGGGCCGTGCCACCGTACGGTGGCCGGCCTGGCTCCCGCCGCGCCGGGATACCGCCGCCTGCGGATCGCTCCCCTTCCGGGTGGCGGTATCACCCAGGCTGGAGCACGTCTGCACACGCCGTACGGCACCGCCGAGGTGTCCTGGGCGCTCTCCGGGCGTGAACTCACCGTGGAGGCCACGTCGTCCCTCCGAACACCACGGCCGACGTTGTCCTGCCGGACGGCAGGGCGTCATCGAGGTGGGCTCCGGGAGGCACACGTGGACAGTGGCGTTGGGGGCACACACGGTTGAGCAGGCACCGTTGTCCCTGGACATGACGATGGGGGAACTCATGGACCGCGAAGATGCGGTCCGTGTCTTCAAGGACTTGCTCGTCTCGTACTTCCCGGAGGCCGCAGAGTTCGTCGAGAGCGGCTCCGGAGCTCCGGCCGGACCACCGTACAGGCGATCGCCGGAATGCTGCCCGACGGCGAGAATTTCCTGGCCGACCTGGAAGGGCGGTTCACCACGCTGACCGCCGGTACTGAAGTCTCCTGAGCTCGAGTGACCGGCTATCCCGTCTGTGCGGAGTCTGACGTCTTTCCCATCGGCTCGCCGGTACGTCCGGCCGCCGTGGCCAATTCCATTGAAAGCCCCCTCGGGGGACAGTGAGGAGCACGACCATGCCCAGCGCCACGTTCGCCCTGATGGATGGGTGGCATCAGGAGTCGGCCCGGACCAACGGCCCCGTGAGCCTCGCGTCGGAACGCGAGGGGTGGACGCGTTCGTCGGCATGTACCAGCCATTGGCGGGAGTCGCCCACCCATGAGGAGGTCGCGGAACTCAGGCCCCGGATCGTGGCTCCTGACACCGCAAGGCGCCCCCGAAGACCTTGTCATCCTCGACCTGCACGAGGGCGGCTTCCGGGTCGGATCCGCTGCCGGGGCGCGCTCCCTGGGCGCTCAAGTGGCGCTGGCCGCAGGCGCGCGCGTGCTGCTTCCCGCGCATACCGTCTCGCGCCCGAGAACCCCTTCCCCGCCGGTCTGGATGACTGCCTGGCGGCCTACGACCTGGCCGCCGAGACGGCTCCGAGGATCGTGGTGGCCGGGGAGTGTGTGCGTCCGCGGTTCGGTGGCGGTCGGCTCGCCGGCGTGGTCCGCTTGATCCCCCGGCTTCGGCAGATGCGGGAAGCCCGTGGTGAACGCCGCATGGTCCGCCCGGCTCTGTGGTGACTTGGCAAGCGTCCGGCTTCGCGGCCGCTGTGGCCCACCTGAGTAACAGCGGCTCGCCCGTGCGGGCCCAGCCCGCCGCCGTGCCGGCCCTGACGGCGGTGGCGTACGCCGCGGTCCGGCTGACAGCCGGGGCGTGCGCCGTCTCGCGCGGGAGCTCGTCACGCCGGACCGCTCACGGGTCGCCCGCTCGGCGTAGAGTCGACAGTGTGGTGGAGTACACGGCCGCCAGCTTTGTGTCCCGGGTCGCCGGCGAGCTCGGACCGAAGGCGGACGAGCTGATCGCCGACGTGGTGCGGTGCCTTCGGCATGAGGTTCCCGAACTGTGGAACGACCCGGATCTCGCCCGTAGGACCTCCGAGGGCGTCACCGAAAACGTCGTCGGCGTGCTGCGGGGCCTGCAATACGGCATCGAGCCGAGCGAGATCGAACCGCCGGCCGCGGAGATGGAACGCGCACGCCGGCTGGCCCGGCGCGGTATGCCCGTCAGTGTGATGCTGCGGGCCTACCGGCTCGGTCAGCGCATCGTCCTCGACAGACTGCTCGCGGAAATGCCGCGACTGACGAAGAATGCGGAGCTGATCAGTGCGGCGTCGCGCTGGCTGCTGGCGACAAGCGGATACGTCGACCACACATCTGAGCAGGGCGTCACGGCGTACCAGGAGGAGCGGGACCGGCGACTGCAGTGGCGGCTGTCCCTGGTGAACGAGGCCGGCAAACGCGTCGGGACCACCCTGGACATCGCTCGCACCACCCAGGAGCTGGCGGATCTCGCCATCGGTCACTTCGCCGACCTCGTCACTGTCGACCTGCTCGACCCCGTGGACCACGGGGGCGGCAGTCCGGCGGCGGGCCAGCTCGTACTGCACCGGGTTGCCCAGGCGTCGTCGGCGCGGGGCGGTCAGGAGCCGACGATTCGGCTGGGGGAGCGCCACACCTGCCCGGGCGGATCGCCCTCGGCTCGCGCCCTGGCCACCGGTCAGCCGTCCCGGCACACGGCGGCGCCGACCGATCCGGCCGATGCCTTCGTCAGCCACCCCACCCGCTCGATGCTGGTGGTGCCGCTGAGCGCCCGCGGTGCCACCCTTGGCGTCGCGCGGTTTTCCCGTCACAGCAACCCCGACCTGTTCGACGACGAAGACCTGATCCTCGCCCAGGAGATCGCGGCCAGGGCGGCCGTGGCCATCGACAACGCCCGCCGCTACACGCACGCCCATGCCACGGCCGTCACCCTGCAGCGCAGTCTCCTCCCACGTCGTACGGCGGAGCAGTCCGCCGTCGACGTTGCCTGCCGCTACCTGCCCGCCGGTGCCCAGGCCGGTGTGGGCGGCGACTGGTACGACGTCATCCCGCTGTCCGGCGCCCGGGTCGCCCTGGTGGTGGGCGATGTGGTTGGCCACGGTATCCACGCCGCCGCCACGATGGGGCGCCTGCGGAGCGCGGTCCGTACCCTCGCCGACATCGACCTGCCTCCCGAGGAACTGCTGACACATCTGGACGACGTCGTCATTCGGCTGTCCTCCGAAGTCTCGGCCGACCCGGACGTGGAAGCGCCCGGGGACATCGGTGCCACATGTCTGTACGCCGTCTACGATCCCGTGGACGGCCGCTGTTACCTGGCACGCGCGGGCCACGTGCCGCCCGCCGTGGTGACCGGCGACGCAACCGTCGACCTCCTCGATCTCCCGCCCGGCCCGCCGCTGGGCCTGGGTGGCCTGCCGTTCGAGGCGGCGGAGGTCGACCTGCCCGAAGGCAGTCTCCTCGCCCTGTACACCGACGGCCTGGTCGAAGCCCGCGACCGCGATATCGAGGCAGGCCTCACCCTCCTGTGCCACGCCCTGGCCCAGCCCTGCGCCTCGCTGGAGGCCGCGTGCGACACCGTGCTCGAAGCCCTACTGCCCGCAGGCCGAGCCGACGACGACGTCGCCCTGCTGCTGGCCCGCACCCGCGCCCTCGGGGACACCCAGGTCGCAGCCTGGGACGTGGACGCCGACCCGGCAGCCGTCACCCGAGCCCGTTCGAATGCTGCCCGGCAGCTGACCGCCTGGGGACTGGAGGAACTCGACTTCACCACCGAACTGGTGGTCAGCGAACTGGTCACCAACGCCATCCGCTACGGTCGGCCTCCCATCCGTCTGCGCCTCATCCGTGACCGCTCCCTGCTGTGTGAAGTGTCCGACGCCAGCAGCACCACGCCCCACCTGCGCCGGGCCCGGGTCTTCGACGAGGGAGGACGCGGCCTGTTCCTCGTCGCCCAGCTTGCCGAGCGCTGGGGAACGCGCCATGCCAGGCAAGGCAAGACGGTCTGGGCCGAGCTGGGCGAGGAGAACCCCGCCGAGGCCGAGGGCTAGGAGCGTGGGTCAGTAACGGGCAATTGGCCGGTCGGTCGTGATCGGGGTGATTGAGCTCTTTCAGCGTTGCCGCTCCGGCGTGAGGACGGCAGCGGCGATTGACGTCATTCGATTCGGGCTGCAGCGGGACCGGCGGAAGATGGCCCAGGACTTCAGCCGTGCGACGCCGCGCTCGACCGGGGCCCGGGCTGCGGACAGCGCGCGGTTGACGGTTTGCTGGGTCAGTGTGAGCTCGCGGCCCGGCGGGCGCCTGAGGGGTGTCGTCACCCATGAGCCAGCTCCCATGTAAGCCCGGTCAGCGAGGACTGGGACGCCTTGGCGTACGCAGATCCGGATGATCCGGTGGTTGCGCGCCGTCGTCAGGTCGTGGGCGCGGCCGGGGCGTGCGGGTGAGATCCACAGCAGCTGGCAGTCTGGATCAGTGACCACCTGCACGTTCACCCCGTGTCGGCGGTGTTTGTGGGAATAGTCGGCTCGGCTGTCGCCGACCCGGTCGCACTCCGCGAGGGTGTCGTCCAGCAGGACGTACTCCGGGTCGGCTTCACGCAGGGCACGGAGCAGGCCGGGCCCGGTCGGCGAGCAGATCGATGACAGAGGCCGTGTAGGCGTGGGCGGTGCCGACAGATATGCCGAACCCGGCCGCGATCTGCGCCAGAGTGTCGTGCCGACGCAGGTACACCAGACCGACCAGGGCACGTTGGTGCGGCGGGAGTTTGCAGCGGCGGTCACCCTCGCGGGTGACGATGAGCATGGTGACGGTGACCCACTCGGCCAGGGCGTGAGGCAGGTCGAGCGCGGCAGAATACGGAACCAACGCGGCTCCTGTGCCTTTGGGTTGAGACTTCGAACACCTCCCCCAACGGCACGGGAGCCTCGTGCGTTGCGCACACCACCAGCGTCACCCGATCAGTGGCCGAGCTGAAAACGCTCACTGACAGGCGGGGTCTCGGACTGCATTGGTTGACCGCCTCGTCCGCCATACCGAATGGTCTACCTCAAAGGCGACGGCCACCGCGTGCGAGGCCACTACCTCAGACGGGTTCTCGTCGTGGACATCGGGGAATGAATAACGTCAAGTGGCCTACTGGGGCCGGTGTTCACGCGTTCGTCAGGAGAGGCCGCCGAAAGACCCTGAGACGGACGCGCAAGTGGGAGGGGGCGGCATTGGCGGCAGCGCACGTGCTTGCGAGACACACGATCCCACAAGTGCCTGCGCGTAGTCCTGTTGCCGTACCCCGTGCCCGCCGGCTTCCTGTCGTCCCGAAGCCGGTTAGCGGCGAGGCTTTCTCCTCCTGGGTAGATCGTGTTGCGGGCACGCTGAGCGTTCCTCCCGGCCGGGCTGCCCACGCACTGGGGTTGGAGTGTTCCGAAGGCGCGGCAATCACTCGGCCCGTGTTTTTCGGAGTCATTCTCACCCCTGAGAGCCTCAGCGGCCTGCGCGATGCGACAGGGTTGCCGGTCCGAACGCTTCAGGCCATGCAGCTCGCCCGGTATGACGGGACCGCACTCGACTTCGCGGGCCTGGAGCCGAGCGACCGGACGTCGATGCGGCTTGTCGCTCTTCGTGAATGGATGTTGACCACGTCAAGTCGGGCCTGCCCGTGCTGCCTTGCAGAGAGACCGGTATGGCCGCTGTGGTGGCGTCTTGGGATCGCGGCAGTATGCCCCGTCCACCGTTGCCTGCTGATCGATCTCTGCCCCACGTGCGGCATCCGGCTCAGGCGCGGCAACCACAGCAACCAACGTGGCCTGCTCTCGCGGCCTCCGCTGCCTGGTCCCGGTGAATGCGGCAATCGTCCACCTGGCGGGCCGTCAGCCCGTGGTGGTCGCCGCGGCGGACTGTGCCCGCAGCAGTACAAGGACATGCCGACAGTAGCCGTGAACGACTCCTTAGCTGTTCTCCAGCTGCGGGTACTTGCCATCGCAGACGGAGCTGAAGGGTCCGTGGCAGGTACGTCTGTCTCCTCGAGCGAATGGTTTGCTTCCCTACGACTGCTGACAGCCATGGCCCGTCTCGCCTCTGATGAGACCGATGTCTCCGTCTTCCCGGGCTACATGGCCCAAGCGGTGGCAGAAGACCGTCGACGGCGCCAGGCCATCCGCAGCGGTAGTGCGAGTCACCTCGGAGCAATGCCTGCAACAGCCGCTCACGCCATGGCCTATTTGGCGCTGGCTTCCGCTGTCCTCGATGCCCCGAACTTCGAGAGCGGTGCACAAGTACTGGCTCCATGGGCCCGGCGCCTGGCGGACCTGCAACGGGCCGCCGGTGTCGGAGACCGGCTTCGCAAGATGCGCCGCCCCACCGTCATCAACGAAATGATGGCTGCCGTTGCTCCTCGTTCCTCACGTGTTGTCGGCGCCCTCACAGCCGTAAGACCAGTGGGAATCAGTCCCTGTCACGTTCCTCATCTCACTGATGCTGCGGACTACAGCGAGCTGGTTGCCGCGCATCTGCCCGGAACCAGTCCGTTGTGGGGAAGGCGGTTCACCGCCCTGGCCCTGGCCCGCCTGGCGGGCGCATCCAGTTGGCCGCGCGCCGCGGAGGTATTGGACATGGACGGCGGCAAGGCCATACGTGCCGCCACCAAGGTTGTCCGGCGAATCTCCGACGCGGACGCGTTCTGGGAGTCGGTGACGCTGGTGGCGGAACGTCTTCAGGAACGCGGGCTGGTCGACTATGCCGCCCGCAGAGCTGCTCTTGCAGACCTGTGTGAACTCCCCGCGGGCGTACTCACGCCTGTCTTCCGTCCCCTTGGGATGTCCGTCACTCCTCAGCGACGGCGCCACGCTGCGGCCTGGATCTGGCAGCGCTTCACCAGTGGTGATCCGCACGAGGCGCCCGCCTACAGGCAGGAATGGGGTAACGCCACGGCGGAATCGATACGCGTGGGCTGGTGGCGCTTCCAAACCCGTCTGCCCCCGCAAGCCGCTACTGCCCTCGTTGTCTGGGGGACGACCCACCTTTCCGACAAGGGGATCTCATGAGCCCACGGCGAACACGCACGCTTCGACCGGTGCGCGCCGCTCCCGACCGAACTTTCCTCCAGTACTACGACCCCTGCGGCACGGAACGCCTCATCCCTGCCTCCCAGGCTGCCGCAGTGACCTTCGAGGACGCACTCCCCGTCCGCAAGATCCCCTCTCATGCAGGACAACACCACACCCCCGGCCACTACTGGTCGGCGACGACAGACCGGATGATCGACTACGAGTCGTACCTGGAGTCGAAATGGATGAAGCTGCTCGACTTCGCCCCTGAGGTGGTTTCATTCAGCGCCCAGCCCTTCACCATCGACGGCCACGATACTGAGGGCCCCTGGCGGCACACGCCAGATCTTTTCGCTCGTCGGCGCGACGGCTCGGTGCTGCTGCTGGACGTGAAGGAAGACGGGCGTATGGCAGTGCCCGCCGTTATCTGCCAGGCCCGTCGGACAGCCGAGCTGTGCCAGCGGATCGGCTGGGACTACGCCATGGTGGGCGAACCCGATGCGCTGCGCTGGGCCATCGTTTCCTGGCTCGCCGGCTACCGCCGGCCCCTGTTGGCCGGGAAGGCTCTCGTCGATCGCCTGCTAATACTCGCCCAAAGATCCGTGGCCATTGGCGACTTGGTGAGCTTCCAGCCCGTGCCCGAACTCGCGCGGTCCGTGATCTACCACCTCATGTGGCACCACCGGCTTGCCTTCGACCAGACCCGCCCTCTGCGCGATCACACCCATGTGCGAGCCGCAGACCTACGGAGTCCCGCATGAGCAGCCACCGGCTCGCCGTCACCGACTGGATCGAGTTCGAGGAGGAACGGCACCAGGTCGCGGGGCTCGACGGTGCCACCGTGCGCCTGCGGTCGGAGAACGGCCGCGTGCAGACCATCATGCTGTCGGTCCTGCTCGCTGACAGCAGCTTCCGTGAGGCGGTCGAACCGCCGCCCACGGCACTGATGGATGCCGATGCCCACCCCGATCCAGCCGGCGTCCTGGCAAGCCTGGACAAAGCTGTGAAGGAGGCCGCACTGAAACTAGAGGCCCATCTACTGGAGGCCATGACGGGCTACCGCTCCGGTGACCCGCTCAGCGCTGCCGCGGACGAGCCCCGCCCGCAATACGATCCTGCGCTCCCCCAAGTCGTCCGTGTTCAGGCCAAGGCACAGGAGCTCGGCGTGACGGAACGGTGGATGTGGAAGCTGTGGGCACGGCGCGCGGAGAACGGTCTCTGGGGGCTCGTGGACAAGCGCAAGGCCCGCGTGCCAAACCCCTTGAGGAACCTCGATCCACGTGTGGTCCAGGCCATTCGTGATCAGGCGGCCGCCGAACGCGCTGACAGCTCCGCGACCATCGGCAACCGCTTCTACCGGCGTACTCAGAACCGTCTCGATGCCGACCACGGCGCCGGTGCCGTTGCGCTGCCAAGCCGGGACATCTTCCGACGCGCGGTCGCCCACTTGCTGGACATCAGCCCCTCTGCCCTGGCCTACCAGCGGTCCTCGGCCGCGAACCAGCCCGACCGGCCCTTCGGCAACGTCATCGCCACCCGCCCCGGCGAAGTGGTCATGCTCGACACCACCCCGCTCGACGTCCTCGCCTTCGACCCCGGTACCACGAGCACGATCCGCGTGGAACTCACCGTCGCCCTCGACGTGGCCACCCGTTCCCTCCTGGCTTGGCGGCTCACGCCCGAGGGGACCAAGGCCATCGACATCGGTCTGTTGTTGGCCGACGTCATGACGCCTGAAATGATGCGACCCGGCTGGTCTGATGCCCTGCGCTATCAGATGCTCCGCGTCCCATACGAGCGGCTGCTGACCGTGGACGAGCGTCTGGCCGAGGCCGCCGCTCGGCCGGTCATCTACCCCGAGACGCTGCTCTACGACCACGGCAAGCCCTACAAGTCCGACGTTGTCTGGCGCGCCTGCACCCGCTGGAAGATCGACCTTCAGGACGCGCGCAAGCTCAAACCCACTGACAAGCCGAACGTGGAAAGACTCTTCAAGACCATCCGCGAGCAATTCGCCGAGCACGTAGCCAGCTACAAGGGCTTCAACGTCGCACACCGCGGCCGCACTGCCGAAGAGCAGGCCCGGTGGACCATCGACGAACTCACCGAGTTCTTCGCGGAGTACGTCATCGCTGTCTACCAGCGCAGACATCATCGTGGGCTCACCCTGCACGGCTTCCCAGACCTGCGCGTCTCCCCGAACGAGGCGTACGCCATGGCGCTCGGCTCGGCTGGCTACGTGGACTGTCCCCGCGAAGCCAACGTGTACTTCGAGCTGCTGCCGATTGCCAAGCGCGTAATCCACCCCTACGGGGTCGAGCTGAACCACCTGACGTACAACGCCGACATCCTGTACCGCTACCGGAAGGCCAAGGCTCCCTACCCCGGCGAACTGTGGCCCATCCGCTACGACCCGCGGAACCTGTTGCACGCCTACTTCCTCGATCCCTCCGACGGCCGCTGGCACGTACTGCGCTGGACCCATGCGCTCGGAGAGCACCAGCCGTTCACCGACATCACGCTGCGGGAGGCGAAACGGCTCATCACCCTGCGCGGCCGCGCACCCGAGGACCAAGAAGCGGTAGCTCAGGCTCTGACCGACCTACAGAACCGCACAGACGCACCAGAGACCTGGACCGCTGCCGACCGCAAGCGTCACACGCGGGACGAACACCGAGGTGCGGCACAGAGCCGCGACATGCAGCGTGACGACGCCCCCGTCAACAGCCACCCTCCGCTGACCGCCGTGCCCGACGCTGCGGACGAGGAAACAGAGCCCGGCGAATGGGGCGACCTCGACTTGAGCAAGGTCAGGGCCGCAGAGGTCTGGGACCCCGACGCGATCTAGGAGCCTGTGTGAGCACCTTCCGACACCCCGGCCTAGCCGAACCCCGCAACAAGGAGGAATGGCGGCGCTACCGCGATAGTCGCGCCCCCGAGCAGCCCGTCATGCCGCCGTACGAGGAGTACTTGAAGCTGTCGGATGACGACAAGGACGACCTCAATGAGGATCGCGACAACTATCACAGTGCCCTCGCGATCATCGACACTTCCCAGGTCAAGCGTCTGCACTACCTGATGGAGCGCAGGATGAAGGCCAACGCCCGGCGGGCTGCGGGGGCCAGAGCCGGCCTTGTCTTCGATGGCCCTCCCACTGTCGGCAAGTCCACCCTCGTCAAGTTGTTTGCCGCCCGCTATGAGAGACGGCTGCGCCGCAAGCACCCAGAAAGGTTTCAGGACGGTTATGAATCCAACGGGATGGTCATCGACTACACACCCGTCGTCTATCTCAGCATTCCGGCCAGAGCCACGCCCAAGGACCTCTCGGTACTGTTGGCCGACTATCTCGGCATGGTGCAACGCGGCCGGGATACCCAGACCGACATCACCAACCACGTGCTCTCCGTCCTGTCGGACGTCGGCACGGAGCTCGTGATCATTGATGATGTGCACTTCTTGGACATGTCGGCAAAAGAGGGACGAGTGGTCAACGATCACTTGAAGTACATCGCCAACGAAACCGCGGCAACGTTCGTCTACACCGGCGTCGACCTTGAGAAATCCGGACTGTTCCTCGAAGGCCAGGCTGCCTCGCGGGCCACCCAAACCTCAGGACGAAACACTCGCTACCCGGTCCGCAAGTTCGGATGCAAAACTGCTCAGGAAAAGCTCGAATGGGCGGAGACCGTCAAAGCACTGGAGGACACTCTCGTGCTGTACAGGCACAGGCCCGGCCAACTCGTGAAGCTTTGCTCGTACTTCTACGATCGTACCGATGGCAGCATCTGCGCCCTCACCGATCTGTTCCGTGAATCCGCAATCGAAGCAGTCATGAGCGGGGAGGAGGCGATCACACGCAAGCTCATGGACCGCATCGAGATTAGCGAATACGCCCAGGCCACGTACCGGAAAGTCGTACAGCAGCGCCGCCAGAAAGCCGCAGTAGGATCGAAGGTGGCGGCAAGCTAGACATGAGAAACGAGCACTTGGCGGAACCTACCACTGCCCGACGGCGGGACGTCGTCCACCCCCAGCTGTCAGCTCACGCGACGCGGCTCCGCCGACTTCCCGTTGTGCCCGCCCCTGTGGAAGGCGAAGCGTTCCACTCCTGGGTGGATCGCGCTGCCATCAAATTGGACGTGCCGCCGGGTATCGCAGCCCGGGTACTGGGACTTGAATTCAGCTCGGCAGGGAAAATGAGGCGACCGCTATTCTTCGGCGTCACCCTTACACCGGCCAGCCTGGCTGGCCTGCAGCTGACGACTGGGCTGACCACCAAAACACTGCGACAGATGCAGCTTGCTCGATATGACGGAACTGCCCTCAATTTTTCGCGTCTTGACGTAAACGACGTAACAACCCTGCCTCGTCTGACTCGCCACCAGTGGTTCCTGGCCTACCAAAGTCGCGCCTGCCCACATTGCCTTTCAGGGAGTGGGGTATGGCCGGTGTGGTGGCGCCTGGGCATCGCAGCCGTATGTCCCGTCCATCGGTGCCTTCTCGTCGACATATGCCCTGCCTGCGGCGTCAGATTGCGGCGCGGAGGCGGGAACAAGAAGCCTACAGGTCTCCCTACAGGGACCCATTACGCACGGGACACGCAGGAATGCGGAAACCGCTCGCCGAACCCGGTGGCAGCGAGCCAGCCGGAAGTATGCCGCCAGCGGATCGCAGACATCCCCACTCTCTCGGTCCCACATGCGTTGGTTGATCTGCAAGTGCGCGCGCTCGCCATTGCCGACGGCGGTGCGGCCCGGCTGGCCGGCGAGCCTGTCTCCGGCGCCGAATGGTTCGATGCTCTGCGCTACCTGACGGCAGCTGCGCGACTGGTCGTCCACGATGACGAACTCGCGGAACTTCCCGGGTTCGCCGCGGACACATTCGCCGCCGTCCGCACACAGCGCGCACTCAGCCCTCGCGCAGTACCCGGTGGGGCCAGCGCGATGCCGGGCACCGCGTCCGAAGCTGCCGCCGCTCTCGCACTCGCGGAACCCATCCTGAACGCCTCCGACTGGGGTGCTGGCGCACGCCATCTTGCTCCTTGGGCGCGCAGGTTGGCCGCAGAACGGCAAACCAGGCACAGTGGCCGCAACCCGCTGCGCGGCATCCAGCACCCGGCGGGACTACATCGCATGATGACGGCGATCGTTCCCCACCAGAGACGAATCGCCGGCGCCGTTCCCACTGGATCATCCGTCGCCCTGGAGTTCCGGCATATTCCGAATCTGATAGACGCTGATGACTACCGCAACGTCATGGCCGTTCACCTTCCCGGAACCACACCTGTCATCGGCAGGCACTTCTGCTCCCTCGCGCTCGCTCGCCTGGCCGGGGCAGAGACTTGGGCCCAAGCCGAAGACTCGCTAGACGCTCCACAGCGCCGCAAAGGAAATTGGGGAAAAACTACCCAGCGAATCCCTGACTCTCAGGCTTTTTGGAGCGGAATTCGCACTTTGGCCGATCTATTGCGGAAACGAGGAGCCATTGACTACGCCGCTCGCCGGAGAGCGCTATCCGAACTTCTCGAAGTCCCTTATGACAGCCTGTTCTCGATCTTCCGTCCAGTACGGATGGGCGTTACTCGTCAGCGGCAACGCCACGCCGCAGCGTGGATCTGGCAAGCCCTCACCGGCAGCCCAGCCCACGGCTCCCCTGTCTACGCCGGAGGCTGGGAGGGACAGAGCGCGGCCTCGGTGACCGAAGCCCGGCGGAAGTTCCACGAACGCGTTCCGGAATCCGCCGCCAGGGCATTGACGCTGTGGGGGCTGGAATGGCTGGACGAGAAGGGCACTGGACCCCAGCCTGACTCGAGAGCCGCTGGTGCCGTGGGCGGCCCGGTGCGATCGTGGTCTGCGCACTGAACTGTTCCGCGCGAGGGTCGCTACTTCCTTCCATGCAGAGAAGAGTTCAGTGCCCAGGTCAGGGCCACGGGGACTGAACTATTTCCTTTCGTCCGACAAGTGACGCGACCGGCGCCCCGGCCGGGGCGCCGCCGAGCGCAGCACGTTCACAGCCCTGCAGAAGGCGGGGCCGGGCCGCGTACGCCCAGCACGGTGTCCGTCCGCGGGGTGGTCAGCGGGCCGGTACCGCCGGGTCGGGGTCGGGGTCCTCGACGGGTGGCAGCAGTACCTCCTCGTAGCGGCCCAGCGCCAGAACGGCGCAGAGCATCAGCATCGGAATGATCACGGCGATCACCGCCATGGGCCCGGTCCTTCCCCAGGGAATGTGCGGTGGGGGGTGTCAGGGCGGGTCTCCCCGGCGCGGGCGGGCAAACCCGGACGGCAAGCGGAGCCCCGTACGAGGAACAACCCCGTACGAGGAACGGAACCGGCCGCCGCCGGATCGCCCGTGTCGACGCCGGGTCCTCGGGTACGCGGGGGCCACGCCAACCATGGAGGGGAGTCATGCAGCGAGGCAGCGACCGGCTGAACGTCCACCGCGACGACGAGATGAAGCACGAACTTCAGGGGCTGCTCCGGTCCGGGCACCCCACCCGGACGGAGGAGTGGCACGACCCGGAGCCGTACGCCGAGGACGACCCGGAGGTCGCGCACGGGCCGGTGACACCGAGCCGCGCACCCGCCCGGGTGGAGACGCTGCGCCTGGAGCTGGCCCGGGTTCTGGGCCGCACCTCGTTCCCGGCGCGGCCCGGCGAGCTGATCGGCGTCATGCGCGACAAGCACGCTCCGGACAGCCTCGTCGAGCCGTTGGAGCGGCTGCCGAAGAAGGACCGCTACGACTCCGTGCACCAGCTCGCGCAGGCGGTGGCCGGCACCCGGGACGGCGACGGCCAGGGCTGACCGGACGGGAACCCCGTCCGACCTGCGACGTCCAAGAAGAAAGGAGACCGAACGCTATGCGTATCGCATTCCTGACCGCACCGGAGGGTGTGGAGCAGATCGAACTGACCGAGCCCTGGCAGGCGGTGAAGGACGCCGGTCACGAGCCGGTGCTGGTGTCGACGCGGCCGGGCCACGTCCAGGCGTTCGACCACCTGGACAAGGCGGACACGTTCGCCGTGGACGACGTGGTGGGCGAGGTGCCTGCCGAGTCGTTCGACGCGCTGGTGCTGCCCGGCGGCGTGGCCAACCCGGACTTCCTGCGGATGGACGAGAAGGCCGTCTCGTTCGTGCGGGAGTTCTTCGAGCGGGGCCGGCCGGTCGCCGCGATCTGTCACGCGCCGTGGACGCTGGTCGAGGCGGACGTGGTCCGCGGCCGGGTCCTCACCTCGTGGCCCAGCCTGCGCACGGACATCCGCAACGCGGGCGGCGAATGGGTCGACGAGCAGGTGAGGGTCTGCGACCACGGGCCCAACAAGCTGATCACCAGCCGCAAGCCCGACGACCTGAAGGCGTTCTGCGAGGCCTTCCTCGACGTCTTCCAGACAGCCGGCGTCTGAGCCCGGCACGACACAGCACGACACAGCACGACACAGGGGGCGCTCGCACAGACGTGCGGGCGCCCCCTGCTCATCGCGCCGCTACGGCCGGCGGCCGAGCAGGCACAGCAGCGCGGTCTGCGCGTCGGCGCCCGCCGGCGGCTCCACGGGGGCCGCGAACAGTCCGCTCTTCTCCAGATCCCCCGCGTACGGGGCGATCTCCTGCGTCGTGAACGTCACGAGTTCCTCGGGGAGACGCTCGTCCGCGCCGATCGCGCGGGACAGGTCCCAGGCGTGGACGACGAGGTCCGCGATCATCTGCGCGCAGTACGCGGTGGCCGGGGTGTCCCCGTACGACAGGTGGACGGTGCGTTCGAGCGCTCCCGGCGCGGCGAACGCCTCCCGCGCGGAGCGGGCCGCCGTGTCCCAGGACGCGGCCGGGTCGGGCCCCAGCAGGTCCCCGTCGAACGTGTCGCCGACCTCCTCGATCATGCGGCTGTCCCGGACCAGCGGCGGCACCCACAGCTGCTCGGAGACGAGATGGTTGACGAGGTCGCGGACCGTCCACTCGGCGCACGGGGTGGCGGCGCCCCACTGGTCGTCGCGGACGGCGTGCACCCGGTCGCCGAAGAGGTCCTGGGCCTCGGCGTGCCGGGCGAGCAGTGGATGGGGCTCCGCCGAGCCGGACGTGTCGCCGGCCGGGTCGGACGTGGTACGCGTCATGACGGCCCCGGTCCCCGGTCCCGTGCGCCCTCGCGGGTGCGCCCGGAGACCACCGGGCGGCGCGGATGACGGCGCAGGTACTCGCCCTCCAGTTGCGCCATCCGCTCGTTGTGGGTGCGCAGCGCTTCGGCCGATCCATGCAGCAGCGTGTCGTGACGCGTCCGGTGGATCGACTCCAGCTCCTTCATCAACTGCTGGTCGTCCAGCTGGTCCGGGTGCACTCCGGTCATGGTGGTACCCCGATCTTCGTATGCCTCCAATGAGGTCCGGGTACCCGCCCGGCAAGCGTCACCCCGAGCGGCGTCCGGGAGGGAGCCATGGATCTCGCGTTCCTCCATCCACTGTACGAACATCCGGGGCCCTGGGCCTCCGTGTACGCCGGTACGGCCGCGCCCTCCGAGTCCATGGGGCGGGAGCGGTCCCTGGCGGCGGCCGCCGTCTCCCATGAGCTCGTCGAGCAGGGGGCGGACGAGGCGACGTGCCGGGCCGTGCACCGGGCGGTGGAGGAGCTGCGGCCCGACACCGAGCCGCACGGCCGTGCGCTGTTCGCCCATGACGGGCGGGTGGTCCTCGATCCGCCGCTGGCCGCGCCTCCCCCGGCGAACCGGGCCTTCTGGGCGCCGCTGCCGCGGACGGCTCCCCTGCTGGACCCCGCCGGGGAGGACCCGGTGTGCGTGGTGGCGTACGTGGACCGGCGGGGGGCCCGCTTCGAGCTGCGCGGCGCCCCCGGCGGCGAGGACGCCGGGCCGGTGGCCGGGCGGCGGCCTCGGCGCGCTGCTGCGCCGGACGTGACACCCGCCGTGACACCGGCCGTGACACCCGCCGCGACACCGGCTGCTCCGCTGCGCGGTGGCTCGCCACGCGCCGGGGACGGGTGACGCGCCGCCCCCCGGACGGCGTGTGTTCTAGCGGGCGCGCTCCACCCGGCGCTCGTCCCACACCGGCTCCGGGGTCTCCCGGACCCGGCCGTCGGAACCGAACACGAGATAGCGATCGAACGAACGCGCGAACCAGCGGTCGTGGGTGACCGCGAGCACCGTGCCCTCGAAGGCCTCCAGGCCCTCCTGGAGTGCCTCCGCCGACTCCAGGTCGAGGTTGTCGGTCGGCTCGTCGAGGAGCAGGGCGGTGACTCCCTGGAGTTCCAGGAGGAGGATCTGGAAGCGGGCCTGCTGGCCGCCGGAGAGCCGGTCGAAGGGCTGCTCGGCCTGTCTGGTCAGCTCGTAGCGGCGCAGCCGTGACATGGCGGCGCCCCGGTCCTGCGCATGCTCCTTCCACAGGATGTCGAGCAGGGTCCGCCCCTCCAGCTCCGGATGGGCGTGCGTCTGCGCGAAGTGCCCGGGGACGACCCGGGCGCCGAGCTTCCACTGGCCCGAGTGGGCCACGTCCTCACCGGCGAGCAGCCGCAGGAAGTGCGACTTGCCGGAGCCGTTGGAGCCGAGGACGGCGACCCGCTCGCCGTAGAAGACCTCCAGGTCGAAGGGTTTCATCAGGCCCGTCAGTTCGAGCCCGGCGCAGGTCACGGCCCGTACGCCGGTGCGGCCGCCCTTGAGCCGCATGGTGATGTCCTGCTCGCGCGGCGGCTCGGGCGGCGGCCCTGCCTCCTCGAACTTGCGCAGCCGGGTCTGGGCGGCGGCGTACCGCGAGGCCATCTCATGGCTGACCGCGGCGGCCTGCCGGAGCGTCAGTACGAGCTTCTTCAGCTGGGCGTGCTTCTCGTCCCAGCGGCGGCGCAGTTCCTCGAACCGCTCGAACCGCTGCCGGCGGGCCTCGTGGTACGTGTCGAACCCGCCGCCGTGCACCCAGGCGTCGGCGCCCGCGGGGCCCGGTTCCACGCTCACGATCTTCTGGGCGGCGCGGGAGAGGAGTTCCCGGTCGTGGGAGACGAACAGGACGGTCTTGCGGGTCTCCGCGAGCCGCTCCTCCAGCCAGCGCTTGCCGGGAACGTCGAGGTAGTTGTCGGGCTCGTCGAGAAGGAGCACCTCGTCGGTGCCGCGCAGCAGCGCCTCCAGCACGAGCCGCTTCTGCTCACCGCCGGACAGGGTCCGCACCTGCCGCCACTGCGCCTTCTCGTACGGCATGCCGAGGGCGGCCGTGGTGCAGATGTCCCAGAGGGTCTCGGCCTCGTAGCCGCGGACCTCGGCCCAGTCGGAGAGGGCCTGGGCGTAGGCGAGCTGGGCCGCCTCGTCGTCGACGGTCATGATCCCGTGCTCGGCCGTGTCGACGGCGCGGGCGGCCTCCCTGATGCCGGGCTGCGCCACGGACACGAGCAGGTCCCGGACGGTCGTCTCGTCGCGTACGGAGCCCACGAACTGGCGCATCACGCCGAGCCCGCCGGTCACGGTGACCGATCCCCCGTGGGGCTTCAGCTCCCCGGAGATCAACCGCAGCAGAGTGGTCTTCCCGGCGCCGTTGGGACCCACGAGGGCGACCACGGCGCCCTCGCCCACCCGGAACGACACATCGCCGAGCAAGGCCCTCCCGTCAGGAAGGTAGTACTCCAGATGCGCCGCTTCGAGATATCCCATGCGGCGCATTCTCCGAGCCCCACGAACCCGGAAGCAAACCGATAAGCCACCCCGCCACCGACGCCCCGGCCACGGCACGGGTGGCACCGCCCGGCGCCACGGCCGCGATACGGGGGCCAGCGGCAGCACCCCGACCACGACACGAGTTGCAGCGCCCGGCACCCGGCCACAAGCCCGGAACCGCCCAGCGCCACGGCCGCGACACGAGCGACACCGAGCGGCGCCACGGCCGCGATGCGGGGGGCACCGCCAGGCACCCCGGCCACGACACGAGCGACGGCGCCAGGCACCCGGCCACGACACGGGGGGCACCGTCCGGCAGCCTGGCCGCGATACGGGTGGCAGCGCCCGGCACCCGGCCACAGGCCCGGCGCCCCGGCCACGGCACGAGCGGCAGCGCCCCGGCGGCCCGGCTGTGAGACCGGGAGCGGTCAGTGACCCTGCTGCGGGTCGGTGCTCCCGCCCGGCCGGCTCCCCCAGCCGCGACAGGGCCGCGCTTTCCCGGCCCGCCACGGGCGGCAGGGCCTCCGGGCCCCGTTCGCGTCCCGGGCGGGCCGCATCCGGCTCCGGCGGGCCGGTGGCCCGAGGGCACCCCCGCCTGACACGGTTTGCGCACCATGGGGTACCCGTGGAGCCATGACCGCAGACGTCGACCTCACCGTCCGCCCGCCGGGCCACCACATCCTCCGGGACCGTTTCCTCGCCGCGGACAGCCGCCTCTTCAACGCGGTGGCGACCCGCGAGTGGCCGGGCGCCCACCCCATGCTGCCGAGGCTGAGCCGCGCCGCCAACCACGGCGTCCTCTGGTTCGCCACGGCGGCCGTGATCGCCGCGACCCGCAGCCCGAGGGCCCGCCGGGCCGCCGCCCGCGGCGTGGCCTCCCTCGCCCTCGCCTCGGCGACGATCAACACCCTCGGCAAGCGCACGGTGCGCCGCCCCCGCCCGGTCCTCGACAACGTCCCCGCCATGCGCCGGCTGAAGCGCCAGCCGATCACGACGTCGTTCCCGTCGGGTCACTCGGCCTCCGCCGCCGCCTTCGCGACCGGCGTCGCCCTGGAGTCCCGAGGCTGGGGCGCGGCGGTCGCCCCGCTCGCGACCGCCGTCGCGCTGTCACGTGTGTACACGGGCGTGCACTTCCCGAGCGACGTCCTGGTCGGCGCCGCGTTCGGCGTGGGCGCCGCCTACGCCGTCCGGGGCATGGTGCCGACCCGCGACCAGCTCGCGCCCCCCGGCCGCCCCCGCGCGGACGCGCCCGCGCTGCCGGACGGCGAGGGCCTGGTCATGGTCGCCAACACCGCCTCCGGCACGGCCGACCGGGTACGCGCCCTGCGGGACGCGCTCCCCGGCGCCGAGACCGTGGAGTGCGAACCGGAGGACCTGCGCGCCGAGTTGGAGAAGGCGGCCACCCACGCCCGGGTGCTCGGCGTGTGCGGCGGCGACGGCACGGTGAACGCCGCCGCCGAGGTCGCCCTGCGCCACGGCCTGCCCCTGGCGGTCCTGCCCGGCGGCACGCTCAACCACTTCGCGCACGACCTCGGCGTGGAGGACGTCCGCGATCTCGGCCGCGCCCTGCGCCGGGGCGAGGCCGTCCGGGTGGACGTGGGCCACTTCCGGTCCGGTGAGACGGAGGGCCACTTCGTCAACACCTTCAGCGTGGGCGTGTACCCGGAGCTGGTGCGGGAGCGCGAGCGCTGGGAGCGGATGCTCGGCGGCTGGCCGGCCGGGGTGATCGCGGCGGTGCGTGTCCTGCGCTCCGACCGGCACCCGCTCCAGGCCACGTTCCAGGGCCGGCCGCACCCGATCTGGCTGCTGTTCGCGGGCAACGGCACGTACCACCGGCTGGGCCTGGCCCCCGGCCACCGTTTCGACCTCGCCGACGGGCTGTTGGACGTCCGGGTCGTGCACGGCGGGCGCCGCCCGGCGCTGCGGCTGCTGGCGGCGGCCCTCGCCGGCCCGCTGACCCGCTCCCCCGCACACGCCGCGGTCCGGGTGAACCGGCTCCGCGTCGAGGGCGTCACACCGGGCACCCCACTGGCGTACGACGGCGAAGTCACCGAGGTGCACGGCGATCTGACGCTGCGAAAGCTCCCGGAGGCGCTCACGGTCTACCGGCCTCTCGACTGACCCCGGGCGGGCGGCCCGGCGGGCGGTCCGGCGGCCTCCCGCCCATTCAGGCTCGTCCAACATTCAAGACGGCGGTCTCAATATTCGGCATGGGCGCGTACGGTTCCCCCAAGACCTGGAGAAGGGGAAGGGCCATGTCGAAAGCGCGGGAGACCGCCGTCTACACGCACGGGCACCATGAGTCGGTACTGCGGTCGCACACCTGGCGGACGGCCGCCAACTCGGCGGCGTACCTCCTCGGTTCGCTGAAGCCGCACATGAAGGTCCTGGACATCGGGTGCGGCCCCGGCACCATCACCGCGGACCTCGCCGCCCTGGTCCCGGACGGTCACGTCACCGGCGTCGACCACGCCCCCGGCATCCTGGAGCAGGCACGGGCCACGGCCGCCGAACGGGGCCTGGCCAACGTGGACTTCGCGGTCGCCGACGTCCACGCGCTGGACCATCCGGACGACACCTTCTGTGTGGTCCACGCCCACCAGGTGCTCCAGCACGTCGGCGACCCCGTGCAGGCGCTGCGTGAGATGGCGCGGGTGACCAGGCCCGGCGGCCTGATCGCCGTCCGCGACTCGGACTACGCGGCGATGACGTGGTTCCCGCGGTCGGCGGGCATGGACGACTGGCTCGACCTGTACCGGCGGGTGGCCCGGGCGAACGGCGGCGAGCCGGACGCCGGGCGCCGGCTGAAGTCCTGGGCCCTGCGGGCCGGGCTCACCGACATCACGGCCTCCTCCTCCACGTGGACGTACTCCACCGCCGAGGAGCGGGCCTGGTGGAGCGGGCTGTGGGCGGACCGCACGGTCGCCTCCGCGTACGCCGAGCGGGCCACCGAGGGCGGTCACGCCACCGAGGAGCAGCTGCGGACGATCGAGGCGGCGTGGCGGGAATGGGGGCGGCGGGAGGACGGCTGGTTCGCCGTACTGCACGGAGAGATCCTCTGCCGTAAGCCCGCCTGAATCCGGGAAGGCTCAGTCCCTGGGGAGCAGCGGCCCGAGCGGCCCGAGGTCCAGATTGAGGTCCTCGGGCCGCAGGCCGTAGCGCTCGCGCAGCTCGGTCATCCGGTCGTCGAGCAGCATCAGGGTGAGCCCGATGCGCTCCTCCTGCTCCTCGGTGAGCTCCCCGGTGTCGAACCGGCGCACCGCCTGCCGCTCCATGAGCTGACGGAGCAGCTCGACGACGGTGAGGACCAGCTTGACCAGGTCGCGTTCCACCGTGTCGGGCTCCAGTTCGAGACGGTTGCGGCCGGTCACTCGCTGCCTCCCCAGGGTGCGGGCACATTCGCGTTCACGGAGCTGATGAGCGCGTTCAGGTCGATACGGACGAGGTCGACGTCCGCGATGCGCAGGGTGAGGTCACCGGTGATGACGACCCCGCCGGCGAGCAGCCGGTCGAGCAGGTCGACGAGGGCCACCTCCCGGCGTTCTATGACGGTCACGAATTCTCTCCGCTCATGCCGTCGGATTCCCTGTCGCCGGGCTCCTCACCACTGAAGGAATAGGCGGCCCAGGGTCCGGTGAGTTCCACGCGCAATCCGGGTTCCTCGTTCTTCGTGCGGTCCACGAGTTCCACGAACTCCTCGGAATTCCGGCGCGGCACCAGATAGGCCGCGTTCAGTACATTGCGGCCGGGCGCACCGGAGAGCGCGGAATTCTGGGGTGCGTGCAGCCGGGTGTCCTCGGCGCATTCCGAGAGGGTCTCGTGCAGTCGGCGGGCGAACCGGTCGGCCTTCTCCCACATCTCCTCGTGGGCCTGCCGGCTGCGCCGCCGCTGCCGCAGATAGTCCCGCCCGCTGGTGGCCTTCACCGGCTCCCGGGGCTGCTCCTCGGCCTCGGCCTCCGGTTCCGCGTACACCTTGACGCCCCACTCCACCCGGCCCGACAGCCGGTCCAGGGTGCGCAGGAAGCCCTCCTCGCGGGCCTCCAGCATGACCCGTACACCGCTGTCGTCGTGGAAGACGGTGCCGAGGCGCAGCGGGAGCGGGGTGGTGACCACCGTGAGCGCGTCGATCACGTTCTGGTGGGCGTGGGCGGTCTCGGTCAGCCAGTCGAGGTCCTCCAGGTGGGCGCGGAGCGGCTGCTCCGCGAAGTCCCGCTCGGGCACCTCGCTGACGACGGCGATCAGGTCGCGGTGGCGCAGCAGCCGGGGAGGGGCGCCCCCGACCCCCGTGATCTGGGACTGGAGCGGCGCGTCGAAGGGTCGGCACACGGCGTACACGTAGCGCAGTCCGGTCATGAGGGCTCCTCTCTGGCACGGCCGCGCTCGACGGCCGGCTCCGGCTCACGCCGGGGACGGCCGTCGTCCAGCTCGGCGAGCCGGGCGCGCAACTCGGCGTTCTCCCGGGAGAGTTCGTCGCGGCGGGCGTGCGACGACAGGGCCGGGTCGGTCTCCCACCAGTCGATGCCCATCTCCTTGGCCTTGTCGACGGAGGCGACGATGAGGCGCAGCTTGATGGTGAGCAGTTCGATGTCGAGCAGGTTGATCCGGATGTCGCCCGCGATCACCAGACCTTTGTCCAGTACACGCTCCAGGATGTCGGCGAGGTTGGCGCTGCCGTTCTGGCCGTACGGCTCGGGGACTCGGCTGGGGAAGGTCACCGGCGGCTCCCGCCCACGGCGGCCTGTTCCTCGTCCTCATAGTCGTACGGTTCCTCGTCGCTGTCCTCCTCGACGTCGTCCTCGTACGCGTCCTCCGCCTCGTCGGTGCCCTCGGGGTCCTCCTCGTACGCGCCCTCGGCGCCCTCGTCGTCCGCGTACTCGTCCTCGTCGGGCTCCTCGTCGGCCTCGTCCGCGTCCCGGGGCTCGTCGTCGGGCTCCTCCTCGTCGTAGGCGCCCTCGTCGTCCTCGTAGGCGTCCTCGGCGTCCTCGGGCTCGTCGCGGGCCTCGTCGTCGTCGCGGGACTCCTCGCGCTCCTCCTCCGCCACCACGTCCTCGTGGGAGCGCACGACCTCGCCGTCACGGATCTCCCCGCGCCAACCCTCCTCCGCTTCACCCTTAAGAGTGACAAAGCGGGCGAAATGTTTGAGGTCGAGCCGAGCGCGGCGGCCCTGGGCGCGCCAGAGGTTGCCGGTCTTCTCGAACAGGCCCTTCGGGTAGTACTCGATCACCAGCAGCACCCGCGTGAGGTTGTCCGCGAGCGCGTGGAAGGAGACCGTGCCCTTCGTGGTGCCCTTGGCGCCCTCGGACGTCCAGGTGATCCGGTCATCGGGCACTTGTTCGGTTGTGTGGGCCTTCCAGCTGCGATTGGACCAGAAGACCTTCAGCTGCCAGTCGGAGTGGGTGTCGTCGGCCCGGCCGGCGCTCTTGACGCCCTTGGCGAAGGTGCTGAAGTCCTGGTAGCGGGTCCACCGGTCGTACGCCGTGCGCACGGGCACGCCCACGTCTATGGACTCCAGGATGACCGTGGGCTTGCTGCCCGCCCCGCCCCCGCGGCCGCCCTTGCCGCCGCCGAGGTTCTTCAGGGCGCCCAGCACGTTGTCCTTGGCCCGGCCCGCGCCGACCTCCAGGGCGGTGCGCAGCGGCCCCTTGCCCTCGGCGAGCTTGCGGCCGCCCTCCAGGGCGAGCTGGGCGAAGCCGGGGCTGTTGCCGTCGGCGATGTCGTTCAGCTTGCCGGTGGTCTCGCCGAGCTTGCGGCCGAGGCCCACCAGCATCCGCTGGGCCTGCGCGGAGAGGAATTCCCGCGCCTCCTCCTTCAGATGGTCGACGGCGGGGCTGTGGGCGAGGTCGGAGAGCGGGCTGCCGCTCGCCGCGCCCTTCGCCGTGTCGGTGGCGCCCTTCGCCGTCCTCGTCGCGCGGCCGGTCGCCGCGCCCACGGTCTCAGTCATCGCCACCGCCTCCCCTCGTGGCCCGCGACCGGGTGGCCTTGCGGGCGGTCTTCTTGGCCGGGGTGGTCTTCCTGGCGGCCGTCTTCTTGGCGGCGGTCTTCTTCGCCGTGCCCTTGCGCGCGGCCGGGGCGGCGGTCTTCTTCGCGGGGGCCTTCTTCGCGGCCCGCCCGGCGGTCTTCCTCGCCGGACGCTCACGCTCCGGTTCCTCGCCCCCGTCGCCGGCCTCGGCGTCGTCCGCGTCGGACCGGGCGTCGGCACCCTCCTCGTCGCCCTCGTCGTCCTCGTCGGACGCTTCGGCGCGCTCGTCCTCGTACGCGTCCTCGTCCTCGTACGCGTCCTCGTCGCGGTCCGACCGCCCGGGGGCGGCTGCGGAGAGCTGGTCGCGCACCTGGGAGGTGCGGCCGTGGAGCCGGTCCGCCAGACCTTCGATCTGGCGTTCGACCAGGGCTCCGGTGGCCGCCTTGCCGACTCCGCGCAGATCACCGCGCAGCTGGTCGCCGATCTCCTTGAACTGCGGATTGTCCTTCAGCTGCTGGGACACCAGGTCCGCGATCGCCCGCGGCCCCAGGTTCAGCCGCTTGCCCGCCACCATGGTGCCGACCGCGAAGGCGAGCTTCAGTTTCTTCGTACGTCCGAGGACGTATCCGGCCCCGACAGCGAGGCCCAGTCCCACTCGGTTCATCATGTCGTCCCGTCGCCGTTTCCCGTGCCCCTGCGCGCGCTGATCTCCAGCCGCTCCAGAAGCTCGTCCTCCAAGCGGTCGAACTCCTCCTCATCGATCTCGCCCGCGTCGAGCCGCTGCTCGAGGCGGGCGAGTTCGGCGCGGACGGCCGCCGGGTCGTAGTACTGGCGCTCGGCCTCGGCCAGCACCTGTCCCACCGCCCAGAGGCTGCCGCGCACCGGTGCGAACGGCAGCAGCAGCACCTCGGAGATCAGACCCATGCACTCGCCTCCTTCGACCTCGTGCGCCGTGCGCGCGGCGCGCTCAGTGCGCCGCTTCCGTCTCCGCCTCCGCGTGCTGGGCGGGACCCGGCTCGACGAAGCTGTACGGCGGCAGCGGACCGTTGACCCGCAGTTCGACGTGCGGATGGCTCTTGCGGAGCTGCTCCACGGCGGCGAGGAACACCTCGGCCGACCGCCGGTCGACCAGGTACGAGAGGTTGGCCAGCCAGCCGGTGGACTCGGGGCCCACACTCACGGCGGTCGCGGCCTCCTCCAGCGCCCGCCGGAGCTCCGCCGCGTCCTCGGCCTCCCGCTGCTGCACCGCGCCGGCGACCATCTCACCGAGCCGCAGCCGGTCCTCGTAGGTGCCGCCGTCGGCCTTGCGATTGGCCTCCGCCAGCGCCCGCAGCTCGGCGTTCTCACTCATCACGCGGTGCAGCACACCCTGCTCGTCGTGGCTGGCCTTGACGTTGTACTCGACCTTGCCGTCGAGGGCTCCCAGCCGCTCCCGGTAGTGCTCGGCGCGCTCGGCGAGCACCCCGGTGACGGCCGCGTCGTCCTGGGCGACGCTGCCGAACCGCATGGGCAGCACGGAGCCGCCACCGCCCGCCTCGCTCAGCACGTTCTGGTGGGCGAGCAGGTCCCTGCGCTTGGGGCGCAGCCCCTCGGGGGCGTCGCTGACGATCGCCGCCAGCTCGCCCTCCTTCAGGATGCGCACGGGGCGCGGCGGGTCACCGACCCCGCCCATGCCCTCGGGGAGAGCGGTGTGCGAGCCGGCCGTGATGCCGTAGACGTACGTGCTCACTCCTGTTCCTCCCTCTTGCGCGAGCTGGTGGACTTGCGGGCCCGGGGTCGCGATTCGGTCTGGCCGTCGTCGCGGGCCTGCTTGAAGGCATCGGAGATCGTCTCCGCGGCGCCGGACAGCGCCCCCTTCGACTTGCCGCGTGCGCCGGACTCGGTGATCTCACCGACGAGGTCCGGCAGGCCGGGGTCCTTGCGCGGCCCGGCCTCCAGGTCGAGCCGGTTGCACGCCTCGGCGAAGCGCAGATAGGTGTCGACGCTCGCGACGACGACCCGCACGTCGATCTTCAGAATCTCGATGCCCACGAGGGAGACCCGTACGAAGGCGTCGATGACCAGTCCTCGGTCGAGGACCAGTTCCAGGACGTCGTAGAGACCGCTGCTGCCGCCTCCACCACCGGACTGCTGTGCCGGGACTACGGTCATGCCGGCCGTTCCTCCTTCTGGGGATGCTGGTGTCTGGGGTTGCTGATGTCTGGGGTTGCTGATGTCTGGTGACGCCGACGTCTGTGATGCCGGTGTCACGGGATGCCGATGCCGGACGACGGCCTAGCGGCCGCCGGAACGACGTGGGTCGGCCCTCCCGCGCTCGTAGCGGCGGACGCGCCGGTAACCGGTGAGCTCACCGTCCGCGTCGAGCTCCACCTGGTAGCTCGCGAGCAGGCTCATGGTGTCGGGCACCCTGGCCATCTCCAGGACCTCGACCTCCAACGTCCAGCCGTCCTCGGTCTGTTCGAAGGACGACACGGACTCGGGCGCCATGCCGGTCAGCTCCGCGAGCTGGGTCCGCGCGTGGCGCAGTATCTGCATGGGGGTGGGACGGCTCTCGGCCGCCTCGTCCCGGGAGGACCCGGACGACTCCCGCCCCTCCTCCGGTTCGTCCGCTTCCCGTGATGTCTGATTCTTCTGCGTTGTCTGACTTTTCTGTGAACGCTGTGTCTTGGATGTGCTGGATGTGTTCGACATGGCCACCTCGAACACCGAGTGGCCCTCCGGCCGTTGGCCAAACCTTCCGGGTGCGTACGGTCTCAACCGCGCAGCGTGCCGAGCCGCCGTCGGGCCGGTCCGAGGGCACGGGCCCGACGCATCACCCCGGCCCAGGGGTCGGTGCGGGCCTGGTCGACGGCGTCCTCGATCGTCCAGCGGCGCGCGTCGACGGCGGGGTCGTCGAGCTGCTCCCAGGTGATCGGTGTGGCGACGGGGGCACCGGGACGGGCCCGTACGGTGAAGGGGACGACCGCGGTCTGGGCGTAGGCGTTGCGCTGGATGTCGAGGTAGAGGCGCCCTCCCCGGTCCTTCTTGCGGACGGCGGTGGTGAGCCGCTCGGGATGGGCGCGGACCAGTTCCTCGGCGATCTCCCGGGCGACGTCGCGCACCGCGTCGAAGTCGTCGTGCCCGTTCACCGGCACGACGACGTGCAGGCCCTTGGAGCCGGTGGTCATCGGCGCCGACGGCAGCCCCAGCTCGTCGAGCAGCTCCTTGACGTCGCGGGCCGCTCGGCGGACCTGGCCGAAGTCGTCCTCGGCCGGGTCCAGGTCGAGGACCATCCGGTCGGGCCGGTCGATCCGGCCGGTCCGGGACAGCCAGCGGTGCAGGGTGACGCAGGCCTGGTCGGCGAGGTAGACGAGGGTGGCAGTGTCGTCGCAGACCGCGTGGACGACCGTGCCGCCCTCCTTGGCCACCTCCACCCGCTCGATCCAGTCGGGATAGTGGTCGGGGGTGTTCTTCTGCATGAAGGTGGGGCCGCCGAGGCCGTCGGGGTGCCGCTCCAGCATCAGCGGGCGCCCACGCAGATGCGGCAGCATGAACGGGGCGACGGCCCGGTAGTACGCCACGAGGTCACCCTTGGTGTACTCCTTGCCGCCGCCCTGCCCCTGCCCACCGCCGTCACCGCTGCCACCACCGCCGTCCGCGGGGAAGAGCACCTTCTCGGGGCGGTGGATCTCCACGCCGCGCCGACCGACCCGCAGGGTGCGTGCGGCCCCCATGGTCAACTCCTCACTCCGTACGGACCGTTCCCGGCGCGCCGGTCAGGGCGCGATCGCGTGCTCCACCAGGAGGCGGCCCGCTGCCGCGATCGCCTCCGCGTCGATGCCCGCCTCGTGCAACTGCTCCTCGGGGGAGGCGGAGCCCGGCATGTCCCGCACCGCGAGGCGCACCAGTCGGGGCACCGGCCGCCCGTCGGCGAAGGCCTCCAGGACCGCGTCGCCGAGGCCGCCCTCCGCGTGGTGGTCCTCGACGGTGACGAGGCAGCCGGTGCGCTCCGCGGCCTCCCGCAGGGTGCGGCGGTCGACGGGCTTGACCGAGTAGAGGTCGATCACCCGGATCGGGATGCCCTCGCGGCCCAGCGCGTCGGCGGCCTTCAGTGCCTCGTGCACGGTGATCCCGGCGGCGACGACGGTCAGCCGGTCGTCGTCCGAGGCGCGCAGCACCTTGCTGCCGCCGACGGGGAAGTCCTCGGTCGGGCTGTAGACGACGGGGGTGTCGCCCCTGGACGTGCGCAGATAGCGGACGCCTTCGAGGTCGGCCATGGTGCCGACGAGCTTGGCGGTCTGGTTGGCGTCGCACGGGTACAGCACGGTCGAGCCGTGCACGGCGCGCATCATCGCCAGGTCCTCCAGGCCCATCTGCGAGGGCCCGTCCCGGCCGATCGCGACCCCGGCGTGCGAGCCGGCGAGGTTGATGCCGGCCCCGCTGATCGAGGCCATGCGGACGAAGTCATGGGCGCGGGTGAGGAACGCGGCGAACGTCGAGGCGAACGGCACCCAGCCGCGCGACGCGAGCCCCACCGACGTGGCCACGAGTTGCTGTTCGGCGATGTAGCACTCGAAGAACCGGTCGGGGTGTTCCTTGGCGAAGAACTCGGTACGGGTGGAGTCACCGACCTCGCCGTCCAGGGCGACGACGTCGCCACGGGCGCCGCCCAGCGCGGCGAGCGCCTGCCCGAAGGCGTCACGGGTGGCCACCTCGTCGCCGATGTCGTAGCGGGGCAGCTCCAGGTGCCCGGTCCGTACGGCGTGCAGCATCCGCGCGGCGGGCGGCTCGGGGACCTCGACGCGGAGATCGCGCGGGCCGCCGAGTTCGGCGATCGCCTCGTCGGCGTCCTTGAGTGGCTTGCCGTGCAGCCCTTCGCGGTCCTGGACGGCCTCGACGCCCTTGCCCTTGAGGGTGCGGGCGAGGATCACGGTGGGCTGGCCCTTGGTGGACGCGGCCTCACCGTAGGCGCGGTCGACGGCGTCCACGTCGTGGCCGTCGATCTCGATCGTGTGCCAGCCGAAGGCGGCGAAGCGGCGGGCGTAGGCGTCCAGGTCGTGGCCGTGCCGGGTGGGGCCGCGCTGGCCGAGCCGGTTGACGTCGACGATCGCGGTCAGGTTGTCGAGGTGCTCGTACGCGGCGTGCTCGGCGGCCTCCCAGACGGAGCCCTCGGCGAGTTCGCTGTCCCCGCACATCACCCAGACCCGGTTGCCGGTGCGGTCCAGCCGCTTCCCGGCGAGCGCGATGCCGACGGCCACGGGCAGGCCCTGGCCGAGGGACCCGGTGGCCGTCTCCACCCAGGGCAGACGGCGGGGCGTGGGGTGCCCTTCGAGGCGGCTGCCCAGCTTGCGGTAGGTCATCAACTCCGTCTCGTTGATCGCCCCGGCCGCCTTGTACGCCGCGTACAGCAGGGGCGAGGCGTGGCCCTTCGACAGCACGAAGCGGTCGTTGCCGGGGTGCTCGGGCCGCTCGAAGTCGTAGCGGAAGTGCCGGGCCGTCAGCACCGCCATCAGTTCCGCCGCCGACATCGACGACGTGGGGTGCCCGGACCCGGCCGCCGCCGAGCAGCGGATGCTGTCGACGCGCAACTGCTGGGCCAGCTCGTTCAGTTGACGGCTGTTCATGAGTCTCCTTCCGCACCCGGTGCGGGCGTGTGCGAGGGGTCGGTCCGCTTCGGCGACGCGGGGGCGGGTACCTTCGCCAGTTCCGGGGAGGCCGTGTCCAGGGGGACCGACCAGGAGCGGACGAGGCCGAGTTGGACGCCCTGGCGGGGCAGGACCGCGTCGAGGAGCCAGTCGGCGGCGACACGGACGCGGTTTCCGGGCATGGCGGCCAGGTGGTAGCCGCGGGTGACGGCTCCGGCGACGGGCCCGGACAGGGGGATGCCGAGGGGGTTGGCGGCGGCCTTGACCCCACCGAGGTCCACGACGAAACCCAGGTCGCTGTGGCGGTACGGCTTCGGCTCACCGCGGCCGAGGGAGGCGGCCACGTTGAGGGCCGCGACCTTGCCCTGCCGCCAGGCGTGCTGCGCGGTCATCGGCGTGTACGAGCCGGGCTTGGTCAGATCGGGCACGGCGGCCGCGTCCCCGCAGGCGAACACCTCGGGGCGGCCCGGCACCTGGAGCGTGGGCTCGACGAGCAGCCGGCCGCGTTCCATGGGCAGCCCGAGGGACTCGGCGAGCGGATCGGGCCGTACGCCCACGCACCACACCAGGGTGCGGGTGTCGACGAACTCCCCGTCGCTCAGCAGCACTCCGGTGGGTGTCGCCTCCTTCACGGAGGTCCCCATCCGTACGTCGACGCCCCGCTGCCGCAGCACCCGGTCGGCGGTGGCGGACAGCCTCTCGTCCATCTCCGGCATCACGCGCTCGGCGATGTCGAGCAGCATCCACCGGGGCCGCACACCGTCCCAGCGTGGCTGCCCCCGCACCAGCTCGTCGGTGAACAGCTGCCCCTGGGCGGCCACTTCGGTGCCGGTGTACCCGGCGCCGACCACCACGAAGGTGCAGCGTGAGCGGCAGGACTTGGGGTCCTCGGAGCCGGCGGCCAGCTCGACCTGCCGGGTCACGCGGTCGCGCAGGTACAGCGCTTCCGGCAGACCGCGGAAGCCATGGGCGTGCTCGGCGACGCCGGGGATGGGCAGCAGTTTGTTGACGCTGCCGGCGGCGAGCACCAGCCGGTCGTAGGTCAGGGTGCCGACACCGCCCTCGGGGTCGGCGTAGCGCACGGTGCGTGCGTCGAGGTCGATCCCGTCGGCCTCGCCGAGCACCAGGCGCGTGTGGCGCAGGGTGCCGGTGAGGGAGACGGTGACCCGGCGCGGTTCCAGGATGCCGGCGGCGACCTGGGGCAGCAGGGGCAGATACAGGAAGTAGTCGGTCGGGTTCAGCAGGGTGATGTCGGCCTTGTTCCGGGTCAGCCGCTCCAGGGTGCGGGCCGTCCGGTAGCCGGCGAAGCCGGCACCGACGATCACGATGCGGGGTCGACTCACGGTTCGCCTCCGGCGGGGTCGCGCGTACGGAGTCCTCGGTCGTGGAGTCCTCGATGGTCCGATCTGGGCGTACGGCCTCGAACTCGGGGCTTTCGGCCCACGCCGTACGGGCCTATCGCGTCCCCCTGGTGGGGGCGCCCAAACCGGTGGGGGCCGCCGAGGCCGGGGGTTTCCACCGTGACCTCCGGGTACCCGGACCGCGACCTGACCCGCACCACTTGAGGACACCCCCCATGCCCGAGTTCGGCTACTTCCTGGCGACCGAGGAGTTCGGTCCCGCTGACCTCATCGAGCAGGCGAGGATGGCCGAGCAGGCCGGATTCGACTGCCTGTGGATCTCGGACCACTACCACCCGTGGAACGACGAACAGGGCCAGAGCCCGTTCGTGTGGTCGGTGATCGGCGCTCTGTCGGAGGCCGTGTCGCTGCCCGTCGAGACGGCGGTGACCTGCCCGACCGTCCGGATCCACCCGGCGGTGGTGGCGCAGGCCGCGGCGACCAGCGCGGTGATGACCGGGGGCCGGTTCCGGCTCGGCCTCGGCTCGGGCGAGGCCCTCAACGAGCACATCCTCGGCACGCACTGGCCGCCGACGAACGTGCGCCTGGAGATGCTGGAGGAGTCGATCCAGATCATGCGGCGCCTGTTCACCGGCGAGGAGGTCACCCACCACGGGCCGCACTACACCGTGGAGAACGCCCGCCTCTACACGGTCCCCGACGAGCCCGTCCCGATCGACATCTCCGGGTTCGGACCGAAGGCCGCCGGGCTGGCCGCCCGCGTCGGCGACGGCTTCATCACGATGGGCCCGGACGAGGAGATGGTGACGCAGTACCGCAAGGGCGGCGGGGGCGGCAAGCTCGTCAGCGGCGGTACGAAGGTGTGCTGGGGCCAGGACCGCGAGGAGGCCGTCCGTACGGCCCACCGCCTCTGGCCGAACCAGTACCTGCCCGGCGAGATGGGCCAGATCCTGCCGACGCCCCGCCACTTCGAGCAGTTGGGACCGTTGGTGACCGAGGAGACGGTCGGCGAGAACACGGTGTGCGGCGACGACGTGGACGAGCACGTCCGTGAGCTGCGGACCTTCGTCGAGGCGGGCTTCGACCGCGTGTACGTCGGTCAGATCGGCCCCGACCAGCGCGGCTTCTTCGACTTCTACCGCACGAAGGTGCTGCCGCAGCTCCGCCAGGGCTGACGCCGGCACACCCCCGGTTCCCCTCGTCTCCGCTGTTCCTACCGGCCCTACCGGCGCGACGGCGTCCGGCCCAGGCGGCGCAGACCGGCGGTCAGCGCCGCGCCCAGCCCGCCGACCGCGACCACAGCGCCCACCCGGTCGCGGTTGCGTGACGCCCAGTCCTGCGCGCTCCTGGTCCGGGCCTCGGCGTCGAAGCGCCCGTGCGCCCCGTGGTCCCGCCCGTGGGGGCCGTCCGCCGGCACCCACAGATTGCCGTTCCCGGTGTGCTCCCCCTGGTCCTGCTGCGAGGCGAACCCGGTGCGGCCGAGGTACCGGTCGAGGAGTCCCGGCGCGACGGCGTTGGCGATCAGGGTCGCCACGGTCGAGCCGCCCACCCAGTACTCGCGCCGCCTCCCGTGCCCGGCCGCGTGCACGACCGCCCGCGCGGCGACCTCCGGCTGGAAGATCGGGGCCACGGGCCGTGCCCGTCCCGGCAGCCGGCTCAGCACCCACTCGAACTGGGGTGTGTTCATGGCCGGCAGCTGCACCATGGTCGTCCGCACCCGCGACCCGTCGTGCAGCAGCTCGCACCGCAGCGACTCGTTGAAGCCCTGGATCGCGTGCTTGGCGCCGCAGTACGCGGACTGGAGCGGGATGCCCCGGTAGGCGAGCGCCGAGCCGACCTGGACGATCGTGCCGTGGTCGCGGGGCAGCATGTGCCGCAGCGCGGCCCGGGTCCCGAACACATAGCCCAGGTAGGTCACTTCGGTGACCCGTCGGAACTCGTCGGGGGTGATGTCCTGGAACGGCGCGAAGATTCCGGCGAAGGCGTTGTTGACCCAGACGTCGATGTGCCCGAAGGCGTCGACGACCTGCTGGGCGGCGTCCTCCACCGCCTTGGCGTCGGCCATGTCGACGGGCACGACGAGGGCCTCGCCCCCGGCCCGCTCGACATCGTCGGCGGCCGCGGCGAGACCCTCACGTCCGCGCGCGAGCAGCGCCACCCGGTCGCCCCGGACGGCGAACGCCACGGCGGTGGCACGGCCGACGCCGCCGCTGGCCCCGGTGACCACCACGGCCCTGCGACGGCGTCCCGACAGCGCGGCACCCATGGCGCGTCACGCCCTGTGGTGCGGTGTCTCCGGGTCACCGCCCGGCGCGGGCGGCGCCCCGCCCGGCGTACCCGGCACCGGCCCGGCGGCCGGGGCGACGGGCGGGACCGGCGGGTAACCGGCCGGTGCCACCCCACCCGGCGGCATGCCCGGCGCGATGTCACCGGCGCCATGGTCATGACCGGTGGCGCGCCCGGCCCCGTGCCCGGCGCCGGGCCGGGACGCGGAGGGACGGGCGGCGCCCCTCAGGACGTACGCCGCGGCGCCGAGCACGACGGCCGTGATCAGCGCGGCGGCCCAGTCGGGCAGGACCGACGAGAGCGCCAGACCGAGGGCGAGCGCCAGCGCGGCACCCGCGTACAGGGCGAGGGCACCGGACGCCGCGTAGAGCGCGGCCCGGCGACGCTGCTTGCGGGTCTGCTGCCGCAGCTCGTCCCGCACGGTCTCGCGGGCCACCAGCGCCAGCTCGTCGACCAGGTGCTTGTCCAGATGTTCCAGATGATCCAGGCGGTCCATGCCGCCCGGGTACCCGATGCCCTCCCCGGGTAACGCGGCGTGCGGGACCCCGGGCGGGCCCGCACACGGACCCCGCCGGGGCGGCCGTGCGGAACGATCTCCCGCGTGGCCGGTCCGGACGGTTTTCCAACTAGGCTTTTCCGTATGGAGATTCTCGGAACCACGCTCCGTATCTGCGTCGACGACCTTGAGGCCGCGGTGCCGTTCTACGAGAGACTCTCGGGCGGACCGGCGATGCGCTTCGAGCGCGGCGGCGTCCAGGTCGCCGCCATCGGGTGCTTCCTGCTGATGAGCGGCCCGGAGTCCGAGCTGGAGGTGCTGCGGAAGGTGGCCGCGACCATCGCGGTCGAGGACGTCGACGAGGCGAACCGGGTGCTCACCGCCTCCGGTGCCCGGGTCCTGGCGGGCCCGGTGCCGACGCCCGTCGGCCGCAATCTGATCGCCGTGCACCCGGACGGCTCGGTGTACGAGTACGCCGACCGCCGCGCACCCGGATAGCCGATGGCGCCCCGGTCCCTCAGCCGCGGGACCGGCCGGCGAGCGCGGCGAGCACGATGTCCGTGAGCAGCGCGCCCGCCGTGCCGTCCGGGTCGAGATCGGGGTCGTGGAGGGTGACGTCGAGGCCGACGCAGTGCGGTGACGTCACCAACGGGCCGAGCAGCGCGGTCAGTTGGTCGGGGAGCAGTCCGTCGGGGTCGGGGCTGTCGACGGCGGGCATGACGGACGGCTCGGGAGAGGTCGGTGCCCCCGGCGGGCCTGGTTCAGCCGCGCCGCCCAAGGCGAATCGTGCGCTCCCCCGGCGCGAACGCGTCGAAGGACTGCTCCCAGGACTCACCGGGCCAGTGGTAGGTGACGCGTCCCTCGCCGGGCCGGTAGTGCGCGGTGTAGAGAGTGCCCAGCCCCTCGTCGTACGCGGTCTGGTGGAGCGGCGGGCGAAGCATCGCCGCCACGTCCACGCCCGCCGCGCGGACCGCCGCCAGCCGCCGCCCGGTCCGGGAGAACCGCTCCTGCTCGTCGGGCACCGGCAGATGCTGGTGGTTGGCGGCGCAGGCGTCCGGGGCCTCGGTCGGCTCGATGTCCGGCCCCACGTACACGGTGACCGCCCGCTCGCGGTCGACGAGGGTGACGTTCTGCGGGAGGGAGACCGGGATGGACCGCAGCCTGCCCACGGCCTCGTCGACGGTGTCGCAGGTCTCCAGCAGATAGCGCAGCACGATGAGCACGGCGAAGCCGGGGCCGTGGACGAGGCGCCCGCCGAAGGTGAGCGACACCGCGAGCCCGGCGTCGTTCATCCCGTCCAGCAGCCCCCAGGCCGCGTCCTGCATACCGATCACCGGACGCAGGAAGTCGGAGCGGACGATCACGCCCTCGCACTCGTCGGGGTCGAAGTCGTAGTTGCGCAGCAGGGTTCCGGGGGCGCCGATCTGGGTGCAGCCCGAGAAGAAGGGGCGCAGGGTCGCGAGGGTGAGGAAGGCCTCCGCGTCGGGCCGGTCGAGCTGTCGGACGAGCCGCTCCAGTACCGGGACCAGCTCCGGCATGTGTGTCTCGAACAGCTTCCGGGCCCGTTCCGCCCCCTCGGGGGTGCGGCCCTCCTCGGTCATCCACTCCTCGGCGAGCGACCACAGCGGGAGCGTGTGGGCGGCCCACCGTCCGTCCCCGCCGTCGCCGACGTCGATCGCGCGAAAGGTCTTGTCCAGGTCCCCCATGACGGCTGCCGCTCCCTCGTGCACACAGTGGGTCGACGGCAACGTAGTGAATTTCAGGGGCGGTTGGCCAGATCGTCGGACCGCATCCGCGTGGTGAGCGCCCACCGCTCGTGGTCCCGCCACGCCCCGTCGATGAACAGGAAGTCGGGTGAGAAGCCCTCCAGCCGGAACCCGCAGCGCCGGGCCAGGGCGATGGAGGCGGCGTTGCCGGGCTGCACGTTGATCTCCAGCCGGTGCAGTCCCAGGGCGGTGAACGCGTACTCGACGACCAGCCCGAGCCCTTCCCCCATCAGCCCCCGTCCGGCGGCGTGGGCGAAGGCCCCGTAGCCGAGGGCGCCGCACTGGAAGGCGCCCTCCACGATGTTGTTGATGTTGATGAACCCGGCGATCGCCCCGCCGTCCCGCTCGCACACCAGGAACCCGGCCTTCGTGGGGTCCTCGATGAGCCGCCCCGCGTAGGTGGCGTACGCGACGGGCGTGGTGGGCGGAAAGATCCACGGGCGGTGCAGGTCCCGGCTCTCCCGCGCCCGCGCGAGGAACTCGGGGCCGTCGTCGAGGGTGAAGTGCCGTATGCCCACACGGGGGCCCACGGCGAGGTGGCGGACGTTCTCGGACACCCGGCCACGGTACGCCGCGCCGCCCCGCGCCCGCCGCCCGGCCCGGGTCCCAGGTGCCGGCGGTCGTCTCAATGGCGTCTGACGAAGTACGCCCAGTACGCCCCGCACACCGCTCCGATCAGCGCCGTCCCGAGCAGCGCCAGCCACAGCGGCATCGTGACCTCGGGGAACAGCAGCCGGATCTTGGTGTTCCGGGTGTTCTCGAAGATGAAGACGAGGGCGAGCAGGCCGAGCAGGCCGACGGTGACCCTGCCGGGCGTCAGCATGTCACCCCACTGCCGGTGCCCGCGTGCACGGCCCCTGCCCCTGCCTCGGTCCGACGCGGTGGTCTTCGGGCTCATACGACCAGGATGCGACGCGGCGGCGCTCCCCGCCCGGCGGGAGCGCCTCGCGGCGGCGCCGGATCAGAGCAGCGCCGGCTCGTCCAGCGTCAGCGTGCCCGCGTCCGCGTCCAGTTCGGCCGTCACACCGAACGGGACGGTCAGCGCGCCGTCGCAGTGGCCGAAACCGAACTCCTCCACCGTCGGCACCCCGAGTCCGCCGAGGCGGTCCACGAGCAGGGCCCGGACCCCCTCGTACGGCTCGCACTGGGCCCAGGAGCCGAGGAGGACCCCGGCGACGCCGTCGAACCAGCCGGCCCGCAGCAGCTGGGTCAGATAGCGGTCGAGACGGTAGGTCTCCTCGCCGACGTCCTCCAGGCAGACCAGGGCACCCCGCGCGCCCGGCCGGGCGTAGGGGTTGCCGAGTTCCGCGGCGAGCAGGCAGAGGCAGCCGCCGAGCAGGACGCCCCGCGCCCGGCCGGGGACGAGGGCGGTGCTGTGCGCGGCGGTGATCGTGCGCACCGACTCGGGGGCGAAGAGGGTGGCCCGCAGATGGTCCTGCGCGCGGGTGTTCTTGAGGAAGTCGACACCGGCGGCCATCGGACCGTGCAGGGTGACCAGCCCGGCCCGGGTGGCGAAGGCCTCGTGGAGGGCGGTGATGTCGCTGAACCCGACGAGGATCTTCGGCCCGGCCGCGCGGACGGCGTCCCAGTCGAGCAGGTCGGCCATCCGCTGCGTTCCGTAGCCGCCGCGGGCGCACACGACGGCGGCCACGGACGGGTCGCACCAGGCGGCCTGGAAGTCGGCGGCCCGGTCGGCGTCGGTGCCCGCGAGATAGTCGAAGTCGGGATGCCGGTCGAGTGTGTGCGGTGCGACGACGGGGTCGAGGTCCCAGCCGCGCAGGAGGTCCAGCCCCGCGCTGAGCCGCTCCTCGGGCACCGGCCCGCTGGGGGCGACGACGGCCACCCGGGCGCCGGGCACGAGGCGGGCGGGCCGGGTCAGCGGGGTCACGGCGGGGGCCGGGGGGCGGATCGGCGGGGGTGTGGTCACTTGGCGAGCTCCAGGGTAGGGATTCCAGGAGGATTCAACCCGAAGACCTGCGCGTACAGCGAAAGCTCCGCCTCCAGCACCCGGACCATCGTCTCCGCCCGCCGGAATCCGTGCCCCTCGCCCTCGAAGGCGATGTACGCGTGCGGCACCGGCCGCCCCTCCATCCTGGCCAGGAACCGCTCGCACTGCGTGGGCGGGCAGATCACGTCGTCGAGGCCCTGGAGCAGCAGGAAGGGAGCGGTGATCCGGTCGGCGTGCTCGGCGGGGGACCGCTCCGCGTAGCGCATCGGCTCCTCGGCGGGCGGCCCGACGAGCGTGTCCAGATACCGCGACTCGAAGTCGTGGGTCTCTCCCGACCCCCACTGGGTGAGGTCAAGGACCGGGTACAGGATGGTTCCGCAGGCGTAGACGTCGGTCGTGGTGAGGGAGACGGCCGTGGTCCAGCCGCCCGCGCTGCCACCCCGGATGGCGAGCCGGGAACGGTCGGCGGTGCCCTCGTCGGCGAGGGCGAGGGCGACGGCCGCGCAGTCCTCGACGTCGACGACGCCCCACTGCTCGCGCAGCCGGTTGCGGTACTCCCGCCCGTAGCCGGTGGACCCCCCGTAGTTGACCTCGGCGACGCCGATGCCGCGCGAGGTGAAGTACGCGATGGTCAGGTCGAGGACCAGGGGCGCGCGGCTGGTGGGTCCGCCGTGCGCCCAGACGACGTAGGGCGGCAGTTCGGTGCCGGGGGCGAGGCAGCCGGGGTTGTGGGGCGGGTAGACGTGCGCGTGGATCTCGCGTCCGGCGGGGCCGAGGAAGGTGCGGATCTGGGGTTCGGGGTAGTGGGCTGGGTCGACCGGGTCGTGGTGCGCGGCCCCGACGACCCGGGCGCGGCCGGCGAGGGTGCCGGCCGCGCCGGAGTCCGCGGGGCCGGTGTCGAGTTCGACGACCTCGTAGGCGCTGCGCGGGCTGGCGCCGATGCCGAGCACCCGGCCTCCGTGGGTGGCGAGTGAGGGGGCGAACTCGGTCCAGGGGCCGGCCGCGTCCGTGATCTGGCCGGTCACGGGGTCGAGGATGCCGAGCGCGGTGGCGCCCCGGCCGTGCACGACGGCGATGAGTCCGCTCTCCAGCAGGGCGAACCAGCGCAGGCCGATCCTCCACAGCGGCCCGCCGAACTCCTCCTCGCGGGCGCACAGCGGTGTGTTGCGGCCGTCGTGCTCGCGCCGGTACAGGTTCCAGTAGCCGGTGCGGTCGCTGGAGTGCACGAGGGTGCCGTCGGCGGCCCACTCGACCTGGGCGATCGACTCGTCGGGGCCGCCCTCGACGGTCCGCGCGCCCCGCAGCGTGCCGTCGTCGGCGAGGTCGGCGACGATCAGTTCGGTGCCGTCCCAGGGCATGCGGGGATGGTCCCAGGCGAGCCACGCGGCGCGCCGGCCGTCGGGTGAGATCCGGGGCCCGGTGACGAACCGGTGGGCGCCGTCGGAGAGCTCGCGGACGGCGTCGCGGTCCTCGGCAGCCGAACCGTCCAGCGGCACCGCGGCGACGACCCGCCGAACGTCGGCGGGCCCCTCCCCGGTGAACTCCTCCAGGACGCACCACACCTCGTCCCGCTCGGGGTGGAGCTGCGGATCCGCCCAGCGCAGCCCGCCGCCGACCGGGGACACGGGCGTGAGGGCGACGGGCTCCCCGCCGGGCTCGTACCGGTAGAGGCGCTGGTCGGCGAAGTTCACGAACACCACCAGCGGCCCGGTGTCCCGTGGGACGCCGGCCCACGGGTGCCCGCCGTACTCCATGACGCGGCTGCGCACGTTCCACGGCGCGGGCAGCACCGACTCCTCCGTGCCGTCGGAGGTCCGCCGTACGAGGGTGCGTCTGCCGCCCTCGGTGGGCCGTGGTTCGGTCCACCACGCCTCGTCGCCGACGAACCCCGCGAACTCGGGGCGCCCGTCGTGGGCGGCCGCGAGCTCCGCGTCGATCGGAGAGGGCCATGAACCGTACGCCAGGGTCTGCACCTTGTCCCCCATCTCCCTTCGTCCCCCGTCTGTGCCTTCCCCGGGCAGCCGCTTCCTAGGCCCCGTCGTCACCTTCCCGTCGTCCGCCCGAACGCGGCCCGGTGACGCTAGGCCGTCCTGAGGAAGCGGTCGAGTACCCGGACACCGAAGTGGAGTGCCTCCACCGGGACGCGTTCGTCGACGCCGTGGAAGAGGGCCGCGTAGTCGAAGCCCTCGGGGAGCTTCAGCGGCGCGAAGCCGTAGCCGGTGATCCCGAGGCGCGAGAACTGCTTGGCGTCCGTGCCGCCGGCCATGCAGTACGGCACGACGTGGCCCTCGGGAGCGAACTCCTCGACGGCGGCCCGCATCCGCGCGTACGTCACCGAGTCGACCGGCGCCCGGAGGGCCACCTCGCGGTGCTCGAACTCCCAGTCGACATGGGGTCCGGTGAGCCGGTCCAGGGTCTCGCGGAACTCGTCCTCGCCGCCGGGGACGTACCGCCCGTCCACATGGCCGACGGCCTCCCCCGGGATCACATTGATCTTGTAGCCGGCGTCGAGCATGGTCGGGTTGGCGCTGTTGCGCACGGTCGGTTCGACCAGGGCGGCGGCCGGGCCGAGCTTCTCCAGCAGCCGGTCGACGCCCTCGGGGTCGTCGAGCGCGGCGTCGATGCCGTACAGCGCGGCGAGCTCGGTCAGGGCGGCGCGCACGGTCGGGGTGAGCCGCAGGGGCCACTCGTGGGCGCCGATCCGGGCGATCGCCGCCGCCAGCCGGGTCACCGCGTTGTCCCGGTTCACCTTGGAGCCGTGACCGGCCCTGCCGCGCGCGGTGAGCTTCAGCCAGCCGGTGCCGCGCTCCCCGGCGGCGATCGGGTAGAGCTGCCGGCCGGCTCCGTCGTGGAAGGTGAACGCCCCGGACTCGCTGATGCCCTCGGTGCAGCCCTCGAAGAGGCCCGGGTGCCGGTCGGCGAGGAACCCGGAGCCGTCCTCGGCGCTGGCCTCCTCGTCGGCGGTGAACGCGATCACGATGTCGCGGCGGGGTCGTACACCGTGGCGGGCCCACTGGCGTACGGCCGCGAGGATCATCGCGTCCATGTTCTTCATGTCGACCGCGCCCCGGCCCCAGACCACCCCGTCGCGGATCTCCCCGGAGAACGGGTGCACACTCCAGTCCTCCGCCCGCGCGGGCACCACGTCGAGGTGACCGTGGACGAGCAGCGCGTCCGCCGAGGGGTCGGTGCCCTCGATCCGGGCGACGACGTTCGTACGGCCCTCGGTGCGCTCCAGCAGGGTGGGCTCCAGCCCGGCCTCGGCGAGCCGCGCGGCGGCGTACTCGGCGGCGGGCCGCTCCCGGCAGTCGCCGCCGCCGCGGTTGGTGGTGTCGATGCGGATGAGGTCGGAGGTGAACCGGACGACCTCGTCGAGCGCCTGTTCGTCCACAGGTGCCGTCCGCTCAGCCATAGGTCTCCTCCATCGCGGCCGAGACGATCGTCGTGACCGCCTTGAAGGTACGGATGCCCTCGTACATGGTCGGGCTGGTGTACGCGATCTTGCGTTCGCCGGTGCGGGTCACGCCCGGTACGACGGTCGCGGCCATCGCGAGGTGCTCGGCGTCGAACTCCAGCGCCACGGTGAAGGGCCCGCCCCGCACCGGTTCGTGCCGGACCGCGAGCGACGCGGCCTCCTTCGCCGCCGCGCGGATGTCGGCGGCGGTCCGCGCCGGGGTGCGGCACACGGCCGCGTACCGGGACACATGGTCCTTGACCGCGACCTTGAGCGCGCCCGGCGCGTACCCGAGGGCGTCCTCGCACGCCACGTCGTCACCGGTCACCAGCACCACCGGCACCCCGAACTCGGCGACCACCCGCGCGTTCAGCAGCCCTTCGCTGGCCCGTACGCCGTCGACCCACACGCCGGTGATGGAGTTCGCGAGGTAGGTGTGGGCGAGGACGCCCTCCATGCCGGCGCCCGCGTGGTAGCCGACGAAGGCGATGCCGTCGACGTCGCCGTGCTGCACGCCCTCCACCATGGACAGCGCCTTGTGCCGGCCGGTGAGCATCTGCGCCCGCTCGTCGAGCTGCTCCAGGAGCAGGTTGCGCATCGTCCAGTGCGCCTCGTTGATCAGCACCTCGTCGGCGCCGCCGTCGAGGAAGCCGAGCACGGCGGCGTTCACGTCGGAGGTGAACATCACCCGGCACCGCTCCCACTGCGGGGTACCCGGCAGCACGTCGGCGGGCCACGTGACACCGGTGGCGCCCTCCATGTCCGCACTGATGAGGATCTTCATGACGCCTCACGTTACGCGCCGCCCCGGACGGGCGCGGCGACGAGTCCCGTCGGACGTGCGGCTTCCCGTCTCAGACCCGGCCGGCCACGTACCACCTCGACGGCAGTTCGATCCGGGTGCCGTCGGGCGTGTGCTCGGCGGTGACGAGGGGCAGCTCGCCGTCGGCGAGGACCGTGAGCCCGGCCGTGCGCAGATACTCGGGCACCCCGGCGTCGCTGACCTCGGCGGGGGCGATGCCGTGGCGGAAGACGGGGGCGAGCTTCGCGGGCGGGCCCGCGGGACCGCCGGCCAGGCCCATGAGCACGGGCTTGGCGGCCTCGGAGAGTTCGACGAGGAAGGCCCGGCCGCGCTCCCCCACCAGCGTGGCGACGGTCTCGACGAGTCGCTGTCGGTCCTCGGGCTCGCACTGGTGGAGGACGCCGCGCAGATAGACGTTGGCGTCGCCGAGATCCGCGCGCAGGGCGTCGGCGTCCGCCTTGTCGGCCGCGTCGAGCAGCCGGTAGTCGGCCCGGCCGTCGGGGTCGGCGCGGCGGGCGTGGTCGAGGGCGGCGGCCGAGAGGTCCGTGCCGACGACGCGGGCGAAGCGGTCGGCGAGGTAGCGGGTCTGGGTGCCGTTGCCGCAGCCGAGGTCCACCATGGGCAGGTCCAGTGCGGTGAGGTGCGGCTCGAAGAGGGCCAGGTGGACGGCGGAGGTCCGGGCGGGCTCGGCGTCCCAGAACACGGCTCCCGCCCCGTCCGGGGCCTCACGCCAGAACCCGTCCCAGGCGTCCCGGTACCGACTCGTCACGCTCATGCCCAACCCCCCTGGATGCGGCCGCGGGTCCCCCGGACGGGTGGCCCAGAACGGTCTACCGCGCCAGTCACGCGGGGACAAGCACTCGGGGCGGTACCTTCACCCCGCATCCGGATCGCACACACGCGCCCCGCCCCGCGCGCGTACCCGCGTTCCCCGCGCCCCAGGGGGAACACCGGCTCGGCGGTCATGTGCGGTCCGCGCCTCCCGGCCATCGGAAGGGCCCTGACCGCCCGCGGCTCCCGCCGTCCGTCAGCGGCGGCGCGGGAGGGTCAGTTCGAACCAGACCGTCTTGCCGCCGCCGGTCCGGCTCGTGCCCCACTCACGGGCGAGGGTGCTGAGGACGCGCAGTCCCCGGCCGTACTCGTCGGCGGGGCCGGTGCTCAGCAGCGTCGGCAGGGTGTGGTCCTCGTCGTAGACCTCGCAGAGCAGGGCGTCGCCCCGGACGAGCCGCAGTTCGACACGGCGGCCCCTCGCATGGCGTACGGCGTTGGTGACCAGCTCGCCGGCCAGCAGCTCGGCGGTGTCCGTGAGCGGCTGGAGCCCCCAGACGTACAGCTGTTCACGGACGGCGGCGCGGGCGCGGCCCACCTCGACGGGGTCGGAGGCGAGACGCCACTCGGCGACGTCCTCCGGTTCGACGCCGTTGAGACGGGCCATCAGCAGGGCCACGTCGTCCTTGCGGCCGCCCCGGGTGTTGAGGGCGCGGATGATGGTGTCGCAGGCCGCGTCCATGGAGGCGGCCGGGTGCGCGGCGGACTCGCAGAGCGTCGCCAGACCGACACCGATGTCCACGCCGCGCATCTCCACCAGCCCGTCGGTGCACATCACGAGCCGGTCGCCGGGTTCCACGCGGACGCGTACCGCCTCGAAGGGCACTCCGCCGACCCCGATGGGCGCGCCGGTGGGCAGGTCGAGCAGTTCGCTGCGGCCGTCCACCGCGCGGACCAGCACGGGCGGGATGTGGCCGGCGTTGGCGAGGTGCAGCTCGCCCGCGATCGGGTCGTAGACGGCGTACAGGCAGGTCGCGAGGTAGGTGTCGCCGAGGCGCTGGGCGAGGTCGTCGAGGTTGCGCAGCAGCTGCGCCGGCGGCAGGTCGAGGGCCGCCATGGTCTGCACGGCGGTGCGCAACTGGCCCATCATCGCCGCCGAGTTGAGTCCGTGCCCCATGACGTCGCCGACGACGAGGGCGGTGCGGGCACCGGGGAGTTTCACCGAGTCGAACCAGTCACCGCCGACCCGGCCGAGCAGGGTGCCGGGCAGATAGCGGGTGGCGATGTCGCAGCCCGTCCGGTGGGCCTCGATGGTGGGCAGCATGCTGTCCTGGAGCGTCTCGGCGACGTTCTCCTGGTATGTGTACATGCGGGCGTTGTCGAGGACGAGCCCGGCGCGGGCGGCGAGTTCGGCGCCGGTGACGCGGTCCATGTCGTCGAAGACCTCGCGCTGCGGGTGACGCAGCAGGATCATGAAGCCGAGCACCACGTTGCGGGCCTTCAGCGGCACGATCAGCATGGAGCGGCCCGTGATCAGCGGCCGGATGTCGCGCTTCTCGAACTGCGCGGCGATCGCGTGCCCCATCTGCTCGCTGATCCGGGGGACGAGGACGGGTTCGCCGGTGGTCATGCACTGGAAGAACGGGGTGTGCGCGGGGAACGGCATGGCCTCGCCGACGGGGACGACGTCGTCCCAGCGGCCGGGTTCGTCCGTGTGTTCCAGGGCCACCCGGTGCCACATGGTGGTCGTGTCGGGCACACCTTCGGGGAAGCCCTCACCGGCGACGACCTGCTCGCGCAGATAGGTGCCGGCGACATCGGTGAAGCGGGGGACGACGGCCTTGCTGACCTCGATGATCGTGCGGGACAGATCGAGGGAGGTGCCGATGCGTCCGCTCACCTCGTTCAGGAACTCCAGGCGCTCCCGTACGGCGGCGTACTCGAGGTCCTCGCCCTCGTCCTTCAGCTCTTCCGGCACGGGCAGCCCCTCGGCGACGGCGCGCGCGGCGCGTTCGCGGCGCCTTCGCCGTTCCGTGCGCCGGGGCACGCCCCAGTCGGGGGTCACGGGCACCCGGTCGTTCTGGCTGAACTCCAGGACGGGGTAGCCCAGTTCGAGGACCTGCGCGACGATGCGGGCGCTGTCGTCGACGCTCATGCTCGGCAGGATCTCGGGGAGGCGGCGGGCGAGTTCCTCGGCGCCGGGGAAGTCGGTGTGGAGGGCGAAACCGGGCGCGATGCGCTCGACGGCGACCCCGTCGTGGTGTCCCCGCAGTGCCTCGGCGTCGGCGGCCAGCACCAGCAGGCGTCCCGGGCCGGGCCCGACGAGCGGGTAGGCCCACCACAGGACGTCGATCCGGGTGCCGTGCCCCTGCCCGGGGGCCTCGGCGGCGCTGGTCGCGTCGTGGTCGTCCTCGGGCACGGTGAGCCGGGCCCGTCCGGCCGACGGGTAGCAGAGCTGCCCGTCGAGGGAGGACTCCAGGTCGGGGCCGAGTCCGTCGTAGGGGCCGTACGCGGCGTGGGACGGGGTGTCGTCCTCCTCGGGGAGGGCTCCGGACACCGGGAGCAGGTCCAGGGCGGGGCGGCCCACCGCCTCCTCCTTGGCCGTGCCGAACAGCCGCCGGGCTCCGGTGCTCCAGTGCGACACGAGTCCGCCGCGGTCGAGGACGACCACGGCCAACGGGACACGGCCGGCCGCGGTCCGCCCCAGCGCGTCGTCCCCCGCTCCGTGGCCGGTGTTCGCGCCCGTGTCGGTGCCACGGTCCATGGCCAAGGCCCTTTCTTCCACGGCTCGCCGGCTCGCAAGATCTGCGGCGCCTTCACTACCGTACGGCGGCGTAGCGTCGCGAGGTCTGGCAATACGGGAATTGACCACCTGGAGCCTCCGGCGCACGGACAGGCACGGGTTCAGCGCCCCCTCGACGCGTACGCCCCTTCGACGCGCACGCCCTCGACCCGCGTGCCCCTGGGACACGCGTGGCCCCTGCGGCCCAGGGGCCGACGCCGAGGGGCGCCACCGGCGCCGGTGGCCGGCCCGGACGCCCGCCCTGCCTGCGGCCTGGGTCCAGCCGGAGTCGCCAACCGCCGTCCCGCCCGCGCGTCGCACCCCGTCAGGCCGGGGCGGCCGGCCCGGGGCCCCGATCGGCGCCGGTCCCTCGTCACGAGCCCCGCGTCTCAGTCCGCGTGCCCCAGGTGCAGGTCCCGTACCGTCCGGTCGCCGCCATCGACCCGCAGGACCGTCGCGACCGGCGGATACCCCGTCGCGATCACCGTGTACTCGCCGACGGACAGGTCGTCGAACCGGAAGGTGCCGTCGGCGCCGGTGGTGAGCGTGTCGACAACGTTGCCCGCGGCGTCGAGGAGGGTGACCCGCGCGTCCTCGACGGGGCGGCCACCACCGGCGCGGACCGTGCCCTTCAGCACGGCACCCCCGGCGAGTTCGATGTCCTGCCGGGTCTCGCCGGCGGCCCGGACGGTGACGGGCAGCGCGGAGGGGCGGTGGGAGTGGGCGCCCGCGGCGAGGGTGTACTCGCCGGCCCGCAGATCGCTGACGGCGTACTCGCCGAGCGCGCCGCTGCGGGTGGTCACCACGACCTCGCCGTGCACATCGGTGAGGGTGACGGTCGCGTCGCCCACCGGCCGGCCGTCCGACGTGCGCACGGTCCCGGTGAGCCGCCCGACGCCGCCGAGCACGATGTCGACCTCGACGGGGCCTTCCCCGACGGTCACGCTCACCGCCTGCGGCTGGTGGCCGCCGGCCGCCGCGATCAGCACGTAGGGCCCCGGTCCGGGCGTGGACAGCGCGTACGTCCCGTCCTCGCCACTGCCGCCGCGCCCCGTCTGCCGGCCGACGGCGTCGATGAGGGTGAGCGCGGCCCGCGGCACGACGGTGCCGTCCTGGTGGCGCACCGTGCCCCACAGCGGGACCCCGGGGGCGGCCGGGGCGGCGCCGGGGTCGTGGGCCGAGCGGTCCCGCGGGCCGGGGACGGGAGGCATGGGGGCGTCGGGGACCGGCTCGTCGGGGACTGCCCCCTCAGGCATCTCGTCCTGCGGGACCAGCGGGTCGCCCTTGAGGAAGAGGGCGACGAGGAGCCCGAGGACGAGCACCGGCGCCAGATACAGGAAGAGGCGCGGCAGGACATCGGCCCAGCCCTCGGCGTACGCGGCGCGCAGCGGGGCGGGCAGCTCGTGGACGGGCCCGGCGGTGAGGAACCGGGGGTCGGGTCCGCCGTCCGCGGGGGCGGGCAGGCGGTCGGCGAGCCGGGCTGTCAGCAGCGTGCCGAGGAGGGCGACGGCCACGCTTCCGCCCAGTTGCCGGAGGTAGTTGCTCGCGTGGGTGGCGGTGCCGACGTCCTGGGGGCGCGCGGAGTGCTGCACGGCGAGGACCAGGACCGGCATCACCATGCCGATGCCCGCGCCCAGCAGGGCCGTCCAGAGGCCGAAGTGCAGCCGGGGCGTGTCGGGCTCCAGTCGGGAGAGCAGCCACGTCCCGGCGGCGGCCAGGGCACTGCCGAGGACCGGGTAGGTCCGGTAGTGCCCGGTGAGGCCGATGAGCCGGCCGGAGACGACCGACGCGGCGACGATGCCGGCCGTCATCGGCAGCATGAGGACGCCCGCCTCGGTCGCGGAGGCGCCGTCGGCCAGCTGAAGCCAGGCCGGGAGGTAACCGGCCGCCCCGAAGAGCGCGGCGCCGATGGCCGGTCCGACGAGCCCGGTGACGACGAAGACCGGGTCCCGGAACAGCCGCAGGGGGATGAGGGGATGGGCCGCGAACCGTTCGACGACGAGGAGGAGGACGGTCGCCGCGACCGCGCCGGCGCCGAGCCCGAGGACGACCCGGGAGTCCCACGCGTGGGCCGTGCCGCCCCGGCCGGCGGCCAGCACCAGGCAGGTCGAGGCGACGGCGAGCAGCAGCGCGCCGACCGCGTCGAGCCGCCGCCGGGGCCTGCGGGGCTCCCTCCGCGGCGACTTCAGCGCGAAGGTGACGACGGCGAGGGCGAGCAGGCCGGGGGGCACGTTGGCGTAGAAGCACCACCGCCAGGAGAGCTGGTCGGTGAGGTAGCCGCCGAGGAGCGGGCCGGTGACGGAGGCGAGGCCGAACACGGCGCCGACCGCGCCGAGATAGCGGCCGCGGTGCCGCTCCGGCACGATGTCGGCGACGATCGCCTGGACGCCGGTCATCAGACCGCCCGCGCCGACGCCCTGGAGGGCGCGGAACGCGATGAGCTGGTCCATGGTGCGGGACCAGCCGGCGAGGGCCGACCCGGCCAGGAAGACGACGAGGGCGAACTGGAAGACGCCCTTGCGGCCGTACAGCTCGCCGAGCCTCCCGTGGACCGGCAGCGTGACGGTGGCCGCGAGCAGATACGCGGTGATCACCCAGGACATCCGGTCCCGGGCGTGCAGTTCACCGGCGAGCCGCGGCAGCGCGACGGCCACGGTCATCTGCTCCAGCGCGGCGAGGAGCAGCACGAGCAGGAGGGCACAGAACACAGAGCGGACGCGGCCGCCGCCGAGCGGTGGGGGCGCGGCGGGCGGCGACGGCGCGGGGGTGCTGGCCGGTTCGTCCTTCAGCAGTGTGGTCGCGCTCATCCGTACCGCTCCCCTCGTGGCACCTACCGCACAGTTCCCGCGTCAAGCGGCAACTGCCGGTAAGGGCCACGAGTTACGGCGTCCCGGGGAGCGCGACGGAGATCCACTCGAACCGGTGAGGGGCGCAAGGGACGCCGGTGTGCCGCCCGTTGAACCGGGCCGCGGGGGCGGCGGGGCGGTGGGGTGCTTCGGGACGCCTACTTCTCGACCTCGGTGGCGAGGTTCGCGAGGATGGCGTCGTAGATCCGGCCGAGGCCCTTGGGGGCGAAGGTCCGCTCGAAGAAGCCGCCGATGCCGCCGGCGCCCTGCCAGGTGGTGGTGACGACGACGCGGGAGCTGCCCTCGCCGGCCGGGGTGACCCGCCAGACGGTGACCATGGAGGAGTTGCGGTCCTTCTCGACGAGCTCGCCGTCGGAGGGCTCGGTGACCTCCAGGAGGCAGTCGCGGACGCGCTTGCTGGTGGCCTGGAGCCGCCAGTGCACGAGGGTGCCCTCGCCGTCGCCGCCCTCGCGCACCTCGTACTCGCTGAAGTGCTCGGGCAGGAGCTTCCCGCGCGTGCCGCTGTAGTCGGCCAGGGTGTCGAACACCGTCTCCGCGTCCGCCGCGACGACTCGTTCCGTCGTGGCCTCGACCTGCGCCATTGCACTTCCTCCAGCACTTGGTAACTCGGGGATGTGCGGAAAGCCAACCACCACCCGGCCGGACGGCCCAAATCGGGGTGCCGCAAGGGCGGCGGGCGGCCCGCGGTGGATCCCTCCCGGCGAGACCTTCACACGATGTTCGAAAGCCCATTCGCACGATCATGGGAACGTGTGTTCTATTCTGAGGTCAGAGCAACCGAGGAGGCGTCCATGCGCTGGGACCATCTGGCCGAGAACCCCGCCACGGCCCGGGACGCCGCGCTGTTCGGCGCGGAAGCGGTGACGACGCGCACCTTCGACACACCCGAGTTCCGGGGCATGACCTTCCACGAGATCCGGGCGAAATCGATCGTGAACCGGGTCCCGGGGGCCTCCCGGATGCCGTTCGAATGGACGGTGAACCCCTATCGGGGCTGCACGCACGCGTGCGTCTACTGCTTCGCCCGCCGGACCCACAGCTACCTGGACCTGGACACGGGCCACGACTTCGACTCCCAGATCGTGGTGAAGGTCAACGCGCCCGAGCTGCTGCGCCGCCAGCTGGCCTCACCGCGCTGGCGCGGCGAGCACATCGCGATGGGCACCAACGTGGACTGCTACCAGCGCGCCGAGGGCCGCTACCGGCTGATGCCGGGCATCATCGCCGCCCTGCGCGACCACGCGAACCCCTTCTCGATCCTGACCAAGGGCACGCTGATCCTGCGCGACCTGGACCTCGTCCGACAGGCCGCCGAGGTCACCGAGGTGGGCATCTCCGTCTCCGTCGGCTTCACCGACCAGGAGCTGTGGCGCACGGTCGAGCCGGGCACACCGGCACCGGAGCGCCGCCTGGACATCGTGCGGGCCTTCACCGACCACGGCATCGGCTGCGGGGTGCTGATGGCCCCCGTGCTCCCCTTCCTCAGCGACCACCCGGACCGGCTGCGCGACACCGTCCGGGCGATCGCGGCCTCCGGGGCGACCTCCGTGACACCGCTGGTGCTGCATCTGCGGCCGGGCGCGCGCGAGTGGTACATGGCCTGGCTGGAGCGCCATCACCCCCATCTCGTACGGCGTTACGAGCGGCTGTACGCGGAGGGGGCGTACGCCCCGAAGTGGTACCAGCGGCAGGTGACCCGTCAGGTCCACGAACTGGCCGAGGAGTTCGGCATGGGGCCCCGGCGCGCGGGGTTGCCGAGGAGGCTCACACCGCCCGAGCCCGACCCGGCGGAGCAGGCGCCGGACACGACACCCACCCAACTGACGCTTCTCTGAAAGAACATCCCCGACCGGTTGGGGGTCATCCGGGCGCTCCTTCATCACCGATCGGGTCAAGATGTGACAGACCGGGTTCTTCCGTGCCCTCATTCCGGGACGATGCGACCAAAGGCCGTGGTGTGCACGGCTCGGCATCCTCCGTCCTGGGAGACCTGACAGATGAAGAAACGCGCGACCGCCCTGTGCGGTGCCGCCGCCGTGCTGGCCGGGATGGTCACGGCGGTCCCCGCCGACGCGAGCGGCGGCTCCGCGGCCGCCCCGGTGGCGAAGCTCTCCTGGAAGAAGTGCGCCACCAGCGCGTATCCGACCCTCCAGTGCGCCTCCCTGAAGGTGCCGCTGAACCACGCCGACCCGCGGGGCAGGAAGATCACGCTCGCCCTGTCGCGCGTGCGGCACACCGCGAAGAAGTACCAGGGACCGCTGCTGGTCAACCCCGGTGGCCCCGGCGGCAGCGGACTCACCCTGGCCGGCTACGTCGCCACCTCCCTGCCGAAGAAGGTGGCCGCGCGGTACGACGTCATCGGCTTCGACCCGCGCGGCGTCGGCGCCAGCAGGCCCGCCCTGAACTGCCGGCCGGCCCAGTTCGCGCCGGTGCGCCCCAACTCCCTGCCGGTCACCGGCAAGACGGAGAAGGCGAATCTGAAGCGCGCCGAGGACTTCGCCCGGGCGTGCGCCGCGAAGTACGGGGACGTGCTGCCGTACATCGACACGGTCAGCGCTGCCGAGGACATCGACGCCATCCGCGCGGCGCTCGGCGCGAAGAAGATCAACTACTTCGGGTACTCGTACGGCACCTATCTGGGCGCCGTGTACGCCAAGCTCTTCCCCCACCGGGTACGGCGCGCGGTGCTGGACTCGGTCGTCGACCCCACCGGGGTCTGGTACGAGAACAACCTCCGGCAGGACCACGCGTTCGACGACCGCCACCGGGCGCTGATGGCCTGGATCGCCAGGCACAACGGGACCTACCGGCTCGGCGCCGATCCGCGGAAGGTCGAGGGCAAGTGGTACGCGATGCGGTCGGCGCTGGCCAGGAAGCCCGCGGACGGCAAGGTGGGCGCCTCCGAACTGGAGGACACCTTCATGCCCGGCGGGTACTACAACGGCTACTGGCCCGACCTGGCCGCCGCGTTCGCGGCGTTCGTGAAGAAGAAGGACGACGACCCGCTGGTCGAGGCGTACGAGAACTTCGCCGCCGTCGACTCCGCGGGCGTCAACGGCTACAGCGTCTACACCGCGGTGCAGTGCCGTGACGCGCACTGGCCGCGCGACTGGGACCGGTGGCGTGACGACAACTGGGGGGTGTACGAGAAGGCGCCCTTCATGACCTGGAACAACGCCTGGTACAACGCGCCGTGCGCGTTCTGGCCCACGGCGTCCCTGAACCCCGTGGACGTCTCCAACGACGCGCTGCCACCGGTCCTGATCCTCCAGGCCACCGACGACGCCGCCACCCCGTACGAGGGCGGTGTCATGACCCATCACCTGCTGCGCGGCTCCAGCCTGGTGGTCGAGCAGGGCGGCGGGAACCACGGCATCTCGCTGAGCGGGAACGCCTGTCTGGACCGGCATCTGGCCGCCTATCTGACCGACGGCACGGTGCCGCGCGGCACCGGTGAGGCCGACGCGGTGTGCAAGAAGCAGCCGGACCCCAAGCCGCGCAAGGGCAAGGCCGCGTCCGCCGCGTCACGCGGCTCGACCCTCCACGGCCTGCTGGGCTTCCGCGGCTGACCCGACCCCGGCGACCCCTCGGGGAGCGGGGAAAATCCCCGCCCCCCGAGCGTCGGCCCGCCTAGGGTGCCCCCATGGATGATCTTCATGACCTCCGGGTCCGGCACATGGCCCTGACCGACTGCCGTGCCGTCGCCGAGATCCGGGTCGACGGCTGGCGCACGGCGTACGCGGGGCTCGTCCCACGGTCGTACCTCGACGGGCTGGACGTGGCCGAGGACGCGGAGATGCGGCGCGGAATGCTCCTCAAGGCCGGCAACCCGGTGGTGAACCTGGTCGCCGAGCGCGCCGGGGAGGCGCTCGGCTGGGCGGCGTACGGGCCGTACCGGGAGGGCGACATCCGCACCGGGGACGCCGAGTTGTACGCGATCTACGTACGGCCGGGTCATCTCGGCGGCGGCGTCGGCGGGGCGCTGCTGCGGACCTCGCTCGACCGCTGCCGGGCCGCCGGGTACCCCCGGGTGTTCCTGTGGGTGTTCAAGGAGAACACCCGGGCCGGCCGCTTCTACGAGCAGCACGGCTTCGCGCCGGACGGCGTCGAGGGCACCTTCGAGGTGGACGGGGTGGAGATACCGGAGCTGCGGTACGCCCTCAGGCTGGGGCCCGGCGAGAACACTCCCTGAGCGGCGCCGGTCCGCGCACACCCGGGGGCGGCGCCCCCGCCGGGCGTCAGCGCTGTCTCGGGATCCTGGCCAGGGCGTGCACCGCGGCCTCCGCCAGCGCCGGGTGGGCGAGCGCCTCGCTGAGGACCCGTCTGGCCCGGGTGTCGCCCAGCGCCCCGAGGCCCTCCACGCAGGCGAGGGCCACCCGGCGGTAGGGGTCGTGCGGGGTGAGCCGGCGTTCGAGGGTGGTGATCAGTGCGGGCACGGCCTCGGGCGCGCGGAGCTCGACGAGCAGCCGGACCGGGTGCAGGGCGTAGGCGACGCGCAGTTCGTTGGTGGCGAGGGCGGCGGCCGCGCGGGCGGTGCGCGGGTCGCCGAGCCGGGCCAGCGCGTACGCCGCCGAGGCGCAGCGGGGCGGGTCGCGGTGGTTGAGGAGCAGGACGAGCGCCTCGAAGGCCCGCCGGTCCCCCGCCGCCCCGAGCCGGAAGGCGGCCACCTCGCGCGCCCACAAGGGCTGTCCGGGCGCGGTGAGCACGGAGGCCAGCTCGTCGGTGTCCTCGGTGGCGAGGAGCCGTTCGCAGCCGGCCGATCCGCCCGACTCGTTCCGCACACGCTCCGTGAGCGATCGCAACGCTTCGTCCATACCGTCGAGATTACGGGCGGGGCCCGCCGTCAGGGACCTACATCACAAAGACGGGGGCTGGCGCGCTCGTTACCCACCGGTTAAGCTCAGACGAGCGAGTGACCCACTCGTATTCGCTTCGACGGTCTGGTGACGCGGCCGTCGTGAGCGCAGTCGGTTCGGTACGCAGTACCGCAGTGCGACGCGGCCTCGGGACAGGGCCGGTCGGTTCAGCCGTTCCCCCTGGGCGTGTGCACGCCCACGGCGGCGGCACCGGGCGTGTGCGCTCGCAGCCCGGCAGCACCCGCACTCCACGCGCTGGTCGCGCCCTCGTCGGCGTACCCGGGCGCTTCCTCAGTCGTCACCCTCATCCCTGGAGTCCCGCGATGGCCACTCCCCTTTCCGACTCGCCCCTGTCCCCGCAGTCCCCTCTCACCACGATCGCCGTCATCGGCCTCGGCACCATGGGCACCGGCATCGCCGAGGTGCTGGCCCGGGCCGGCCGCGAGGTCATCGGCATCGACATCAGCGAGGCGGCCGCCGCCCGTGCCGTCGCGGCGCTGGAGTCCTCGACGGAGCGTGCCGTGGCACGCGGGCGGATCACCGAGCGGGAACGCGGTGACGCCCTCGCCCGCTTCCGCACCTTCACCGACCTGCGGGCCGCCGCCGACGCCGACCTGGTGATCGAGGTCGTCCCGGAGTCGTACGACATCAAGCAGCAGCTCTTCCGGGAGCTGGACGCGATCGTGCGTCCCGAGACGGTGCTCGCCACCGGCACCAACGCCCTCTCGGTCACCCGGCTGGCGGCCGACTCCGCGCACCCCGAGCGGGTGCTGGGGCTGCACTTCTTCAACCCGGCGCCCGCGATGAGGCTGGTCGAGGTGGTCTCCTCGGTGCTGACCGCGCCGCAGGCCGTCACCGCCGTCACGAACCTCGCGCTCGACCTGGGCAAGGAGCCCGTCGCGGTCGGCGACCGGCCCGGATTCGTCGCCGACGGGCTGCTGTTCGGCTACCTCAACCAGGCCGCCGCGATGTACGAGGCCAAGTACGCCTCCCGCGAGGACATCGACGCGGCGATGCGGCTCGGCTGCGGTCTGCCGATGGGCCCGCTGGCGCTGCTCGACCTGATCGGCGTCGACACCGCCCGTACGGTGCTGGACGCCATGTACGCGGCCTCGCACGACCGGCTGCACGCGCCGGCGCCGATCCTCAAGCAGCTCAGCGAGGCGGGCCTGACGGGCCGCAAGTCGGGGCGCGGCTTCTACACCTACGAGGCGCCCGGCTCCGCCACCGTCGTGCGGGACGCGCTGACGCCGCTGGAGGGGGTCGCCACGGTCCCCGGGCGCACGGTCCGCTCGGTCGGGGTGGCGGGGTCCGGGACCATGGCGTCCGGGATCGCCGAGGTGTTCGCCAAGGCCGGCTACGAGGTCGTCCTGGCCGCGCGCACCGAGGAGAAGGCGCAGGCCGCCAAGGCCCGTATCGGCAAGTCGCTGTCGCGGTCGGTCGACAAGGGCCGGATGACGGTCGAGGCCGCCGCCGAGACCCTGGACCGGATCACCCCGGCGGGCTCGTACGACGCGTTCGCGGACGTCGACCTGGCGCTGGAGGCCGTCGCGGAGGACCTGGAGGTCAAGCGGCAGCTGTTCGCGACCTTCGACAAGGTCTGCAAGCCGGGGGCGATCCTCGCCACCACCACGTCCTCGCTGCCCGTCGTGGCCTGCGCCCGCGCGACCTCGCGCCCGCAGGACGTGATCGGGATGCACTTCTTCAACCCCGCGCCGGCGATGAAGCTGGTCGAGGTGGTCCGCACGGTCCTGACGGCCGAGGACGTCCACGCCACCGTCCGCGAGCTGTGCGGCGCCATCCGCAAGCACCCGGTGGACTGCGGCGACCGGGCCGGGTTCATCGTGAACGCGCTGCTGTTCCCGTACCTGAACAACGCGATCAAGATGGTGGAGGAGCACTACGCGACGCTGGACGACATCGACGCGGCGATGAAGCTGGGCGGCGGCTACCCGATGGGTCCGTTCGAACTGCTGGACGTGGTGGGGCTGGACGTCTCGCTGGCCATCGAGAAGGTCCTGCACCGCGAGTTCCGCGACCCGGGGCTCGCCCCCGCGCCGCTGCTGGAGCATCTGGTGGCCGCGGGCTGCCTCGGCCGCAAGACCGGCCGCGGCTTCCGCGAATATGCCAAGCGCTGAGCGGCCGGGCGACTGGTTCCACGAGGGCACGGACTGGGGCGGACTGCTCTCCCCGGGCGGCCGGTCCGTGCCCTCCGGCACCCGTACTCCCCCGCCCGCGCGGGGCGGGGGGATCGGTGGACCTGCGCACTCTCCTGCGCGGATGCAGTACGTTCGGGGCATGTCCCAGCCCGCCAAGTCCTCACGTACACCAGCTACGCCCGACGCGCCGGAGAGTGCCGCGGGCAGTCGCGCCGCCGCCCAACGGCTCAAGATGCGCCGGGAACTGGCGGCCGCGGCCATGGAGCTGTTCTCGACCAAGGGGTACGAGGCGACCACCGTCGACGAGATCGCGGCGGCGGCCGGTGTCGCCCGCCGCACCTTCTTCCGCCACTTCCGCTCCAAGGAAGAGGCGATCTTCCCGGACCACGACGACACGCTGATCCGCGCGGAGGCCGTGCTCAACGCGGCACCGCCGCACGAGCACCCGCTCGACACGGTGTGCCGGGGCATCAAGGAAGTCATGAAGATGTACGCGGCGCGGCCGGAGATCTCCGTCGCCCGCTACAAGCTGACCCGTGAGGTCCCCACCCTGCGCGAGGCGGAGATCGCCTCCGTGGCCCGCTACGAGCGCCTCTTCACCCGTTATCTGCTGGGCCACTTCGACGAGCACGCCCATGTCGACGACGGCAACGACGACCCGCTGCTCGCGGAGGTGGCCGCGTCCGCGGTCGTCACCGCCCACAACCACGTCCTGCGCCGCTGGCTCCGCTCCGGCGGCCAGGGCGACGTGGAGACCCAGCTCGACCACGCGTTCGCCATCGTCCGCAAGACCTTCGGCACCGGCATCGGCGCCGGCCGCTCCATGGCCCCGGAACCGGCCGCCGCGACGGCCTCCGCCCACGGCGAGGTCCTCGTGACCGTGGCCCGCACGGACGCCCCTCTGGAGGAGGTCATGCGCACGATCGAGGAGGCCCTCCGCGACCGCTGACGCCCATGGTGCAAGCGTGATACCCATGTACCAGTGTCACGCTTCACGGGGGGTGCGCCGGGGTGCCGGGCGAAACGGGAGGCACGAGCAACGAAGTCGGCGGCTCTGTGGAAGGCAGCACCGTCTTCCAGGCGGGCTACATCGGCTCCATCAACACAGGGGCCGCGGCGTCCGTCCCCGTACGCCTCACCGACGCCCTGCCGCCGCGCCCGACGGGGCTTGTCGGGAGGGCACGGGAACTGGCGGTGCTCCAGCGATTCCTGGACCCCTCGGTACGACCCGAGACTCCGGCCCTCGCCCTGGCAGGGCCGGGCGGGGTGGGGAAGACGAGCCTGGCTCTGGAGGCCGCGTACCGGGCGCGCGACAAGGGCTGGCTCCGAGGGCGGATCCTCCACCTGGACGTACGGGCGCACGGGGCGGACACCATACAGAGCGTGCCACCGTTGCTGCAGGCGCTGCTGAGACAGTTGGGCCTCCCCGGTCCTGAGCTGCCTTCCCTGAGAGCGAGCCTGGAGCAGGAGTGGCGGGCCGCTCTGCGCCGTGAGAAGGAAGGGCTGCTGATCCTCGTCGAGGATGTGGTGGACCCGGAGCAGTTGCGGTCCTTGGTCCCAGGCGACGACCACCACCGGCTGCTGGTCACCTCACGAACCCGACCGGAGGTCCCGGGTGTGGGGGTCTTCACCGTGGACAAGCTGTCGCCAAAGGCCTCCCTCGCTCTCCTGCGGGACGGCCTGCCGGACCAGGAGTTCGACGAGAGCACACTGCTCGAAGTGGCAGAACACTGCAGCCACCTCCCGCACTCCCTCAGATTCGCCGCGACCAGGCTGCGCGAGCCGGCGACCGTCGTGGCGGACTTCATCGACGCGTTACGCACGCCGGACGACCGGCTCACCGAGCTGGGGCTGACGCCTCTGTACGACGCGTCGTACGCGCTGCTGGACGAGCGGGACGGTCGGCTGCTCCACCTCCTGTCGGTGCATCCGGGTGCCGATTTCGACGCCGACGCGGCGGCCGCGCTGGGCGGCACGACCGTCTCGGAGGCGCGAAGGGCACTGCATCGGCTCTGCGACACGTACTTCCTGGAGTGGACCAGAACGGAGGGGAGGTTCCGCTTCCATGACCTGATGTGGCAGTACACGCGGAACAGGTGGGCTGCTCAGGGGTCGCGGGAAGAGAGCGGGGAGGCACAGGAGCGGCTCCTGCTGTCACACGCCGCACGGGCCGCCGACGCGTCCGGGGGGTGGCTCGACCAGGAGAGGCACGCGGCCGTGGCGCTCGCCGCCTTCGGTGTCGAGATCGGCCGGTACGCCGCGGTCGACGGCCTGGCGACGCCTTTCATCGTCCACTTGACGCGGCAGGTCCAGCTCGTCGATGCCCTGCACCTGCTGCGGTACGCAGTGATCGCGGCACACGAACGCCGGGATCACGCACGGGAAGCCGAACTGCTCGTGACCATGAGCCGGACGTACCGAGCGGCAGGCCTGCACGAGGACGCCCGCGCATGTGCGGAGGCGGCCCACCTCGTGCGTATCCGCATCGGGGTCTTCTCCCCCGAGTTCGACGACGAACTGGCCGAGCACTCCGCCGCTCGGGGCGACGACGGAGCAGCCGCACACCACTACGCTCGCGCCGCGCGAACGTGGGAACGCCGGGGGCGGCGGGACAAGGCGGCCGTCTCCTGGAGCGGCCTCGGACGGGCCTGGGGTGCCCTCGGGCGGCCCGACCGCGCGGCATGGGCCCTGGAACGAGCCGCGGCGGCCGCCGAGGAGACGGGAGACCTGGCCGTCGCCGCCCGGGCGAGGCTGGACCTGGCACAGGTCATGCCCTTCGGTTCACGGGATCTGGCCACGGAGCACCTGCGCCGCGGCCTGCACCTGGCCCGGCATTCCGGCGACGTGACCGTCACCATCGAGCTGCTCACCCGGCTCTCCGAGGTGTACGCGGACGAGGACCTCATCGAGAAGGCCGACGAGCTGATCGCGTCGGCCCTGGACCTCGTGGAGAGCCACCGTCTCTACCGGACGGAGGTCGAGCTCCAGATCGCTCGCGTCCGGCGAGCCAAGCCGTCGGGGCGGCCCCGCGAGCCAGTGGCCCGGCAGCACGAGAACGGCGGTGCGGACAGCTCACCGACACAGGCACCCTCACCACCTGTCTTCCGTCCCAACCCGCACGAGCGGGTTGTGCTGGCCCGGCTCTACGCCCTTCCCGCCCTCTCGGCACTGTGGGCCCTCGGTTGGCTCGGGCACGGCACGCTGACCGAAGGCCCCGTGGGGATCTGGCTTCTGTATGTCGGCTGGACCGGGGCCGGCTTCGAATACACGCGACACGTCTGGCGTCGCAGCCGGGGCAACCGTTTCGAGGACGTCATGGTCCGGTACGGCTTGTGGGGCCATGCCGTGTGCTGCGGCGGCCTCGTCGCGATGGCCGCTGCCGACGGCCTGTGGGTCGGCGCGGCAGGGGCAGCCCTTCTCCTGGGAGCCCAGCTCATCTGGGGAGCTCAGCCGCTCCTACGGCGAACCACTCGCTCTACCCATCGGTAACTGTGATGACGGCCACCCCTCCGGGTGGCCGTTTTGGCATGTCAGAGGCCCTTTTACGGCCTCTTCTGATCGATCATCGCTCAAGTGTTACGTAAAGATTTCACCTGAGCGAACTTTCTGGCACTCGGTGCCTTGCGGGGTGACACGGCGTGCCATACGTTGAAGGTGTCCGGGCGGCCGGCGAACAGAGAACTCCCGTACGCCGACTGTCCCCGCAAGCCACGTGCCTGCGCGCCCGGACGCCTGCGTCACAGGCACCCTTCCGCGCCACAAAGCGCCGCCGAGAGCACCACCCCTCCGCCGAACCGACGGCATCACCCAGACAGATCAGCAGCACCCCGACGTAACCCTCAACAGCGTCTTCCCTCGGACGCTCGTCGCCGGAGGCACCACCGTGAAGGAAATCCTGGACGCGATCCAGTCGCCGGAGTCCACGTCCGCCGACTTCGCCGCCCTGCCGCTCCCCGAGTCGTACCGCGCGATCACCGTGCACAAGGACGAGACGGAGATGTTCGCGGGCATGACGACCCGCGAGAAGGACCCGCGCAAGTCGATCCACCTCGACGAGGTTCCGCTGCCGGAGCTCGGCCCGGGTGAGGCCCTGGTGGCCGTCATGGCCTCCTCGGTCAACTACAACTCGGTGTGGACCTCGATCTTCGAGCCGCTGTCGACCTTCGGGTTCCTGGAGCGCTACGGCCGCACCAGCGAGCTGGCCAAGCGCCACGACCTGCCGTACCACATCATCGGCTCCGACCTCGCGGGCGTCGTCCTGCGCACCGGCCCCGGCGTCAACGCCTGGAGGCCCGGCGACGAGGTCGTCGCGCACTGCCTGAGCGTGGAGCTGGAGTCGAGCGACGGCCACAACGACACCATGCTCGACCCCGAGCAGCGCATCTGGGGCTTCGAGACCAACTTCGGCGGTCTCGCCGAGATCGCGCTGGTCAAGTCCAACCAGCTGATGCCGAAGCCGGACCACCTCAGCTGGGAGGAGGCCGCCGCCCCGGGTCTGGTCAACTCCACCGCCTACCGGCAGCTCGTCTCCCGCAACGGCGCCGGCATGAAGCAGGGCGACAACGTCCTGATCTGGGGCGCCAGCGGCGGACTCGGCTCCTACGCCACGCAGTTCGCCCTCGCCGGCGGCGCCAACCCGATCTGTGTCGTCTCCTCGCCCCAGAAGGCGGAGATCTGCCGGTCCATGGGCGCCGAGGCGATCATCGACCGCAACGCCGAGGACTACAGGTTCTGGAAGGACGAGAACACCCAGGACCCCAAGGAGTGGAAGCGCTTCGGCAAGCGCATCCGTGAGCTCACCGGCGGCGAGGACATCGACATCGTCTTCGAGCACCCCGGCCGCGAGACCTTCGGCGCCTCGGTGTTCGTCACCCGCAAGGGCGGCACCATCACCACCTGCGCGTCGACCTCGGGCTACATGCACGAGTACGACAACCGCTACCTGTGGATGTCGCTCAAGCGGATCATCGGCTCGCACTTCGCCAACTACCGCGAGGCCTGGGAGGCCAACCGGCTCATCGCGAAGGGCAAGATCCACCCGACCCTGTCGAAGGTGTACTCCCTGGAGGACACCGGCCAGGCCGCCTACGACGTGCACCGCAACCTCCACCAGGGCAAGGTCGGCGTGCTCTGCCTCGCCCCCGAGGAGGGTCTGGGCGTGCGCGACCAGGCCAAGCGCGACCAGCACATCGACGCCATCAACCGCTTCCGCAACATCTGAGAGACCCGGGAGCACAGATGACTGAGCGTCAGCCCGCGGCTGCGCCTGAGGGCGCGCCCGTGTCGAAAGAGACGAAGGCAAGGGAGCGCAGCGACCGCGGACTGAGGAACGTCGACGCGGGCACCGAGCGCTCTCAGGCGCAGCCGCAAAGGGAGAAGGACCGGCCGTGGCTCATGCGCACGTATGCCGGCCACTCCACGGCGGAGGCGTCCAACGAGCTGTACCGGCGCAACCTCGCCAAGGGCCAGACCGGTCTGTCGGTGGCGTTCGACCTGCCGACGCAGACCGGGTACGACTCCGACCACATCCTCGCCCGCGGCGAGGTCGGCCGGGTGGGCGTGCCGGTCGCGCACCTCGGTGACATGCGCCGGCTGTTCCAGGACATCCCCCTGGAGCAGATGAACACCTCGATGACCATCAACGCCACCGCCATGTGGCTGCTGGCGCTCTACCAGGTCGTCGCCGAGGAGCAGGGTGCGGACATCACCAAGCTCCAGGGCACGACCCAGAACGACATCGTCAAGGAGTACCTGTCGCGGGGGACCCATGTCTTCCCGCCGGGGCCCTCGCTCCGGCTGACGACGGACATGATCGCGTACACGGTCTCCCACATCCCGAAGTGGAACCCGATCAACATCTGCAGCTACCACCTGCAGGAGGCGGGCGCCACGCCGGTCCAGGAGATCGCGTACGCGATGTCCACCGCGATCGCGGTTCTCGACGCCGTGCGCGACTCGGGGCAGGTTCCCGAGGAGAAGTTCGGGGACGTCGTGGCCCGTATCTCCTTCTTCGTGAACGCGGGTGTCCGCTTCATCGAGGAGATGTGCAAGATGCGGGCGTTCGGGCGGATCTGGGACCGGATCACGCGCGAGCGGTACGGCATCGAGAACCCCAAGCAGCGCCGCTTCCGGTACGGCGTCCAGGTCAACTCCCTCGGCCTGACCGAGGCACAGCCGGAGAACAACGTCCAGCGGATCGTGCTGGAGATGCTGGCCGTGACCCTCTCCAAGGACGCACGCGCGCGTGCCGTGCAGCTGCCCGCCTGGAACGAGGCGCTGGGGCTGCCCCGGCCGTGGGACCAGCAGTGGTCGCTGCGCATCCAGCAGGTCCTCGCGCACGAGAGCGACCTGCTGGAGTACGCGGACATCTTCGAGGGCTCCCACGTCATCGAGGCGAAGGTCGCCGCGCTGGTGGAGGAGTCGCTCACCGAGATCGAGCGGATCCAGGAGATGGGCGGCGCGATGGCCGCCGTCGAGTCGGGTTATCTGAAGTCGCAGCTCGTCGCCTCGCACGCCGAGCGGCGGGCGCGGATCGAGTCCGGCCAGGAGAAGATCGTCGGCGTCAACATCTTCGAGACGACCGAGCCGAACCCCCTCACGGCCGACCTGGACACCGCGATCCAGACGGTCGACCCGGCCGTCGAGGCCCGTGTCATCGCCGCCCTCCAGCACTGGCGGGACACGCGCTACCAGCCGCCCTTCAACCACCCGCGCCCGTGCAAGGCGCTGGAGCGGCTGAAGGAGGCCGCGAAGGGCACGGACAACCTCATGGAGGCCACCCTGGAGTGCGCCCGCGCCGGGGTCACGACCGGCGAGTGGGCCGGGGCCCTCCGTGAGGTGTTCGGGGAGTTCCGGGCGCCGACCGGTGTCTCCTCCGCCCCGGTGGCGGTGGCGGCCGAGGAGGGCTCGGCCCTGTCCGGGGTGCGCCGCAAGGTCGAGCTGACCGCGCGGGACCTCGGGGTCGGCAAGCTCCGCTTCCTGGTCGGCAAGCCTGGCCTCGACGGGCACTCCAACGGGGCCGAGCAGATAGCCGTGCGGGCCCGTGACGCCGGGTTCGAGGTGGTCTACCAGGGCATCCGGCTCACCCCCGAGCAGATCGTGGACGCGGCCCTCGCGGAGGACGTGCACGCGGTGGGGCTGTCCATCCTCTCCGGCTCGCACGCGCAGCTCGTCCCGGACGTCCTGGAGCGGCTGCGGGACGCCGGCGCGACCGACATCCCGGTGATCGCCGGCGGGATCATCCCGAACGCCGACGCCGAGCAGCTCAGGGCCGCCGGAGTGGCCGCCGTGTTCACCCCGAAGGACTTCGACATAACCGGGATCATCGGCCGTATCGTCGACGAGATCCGCAAGGCCAACAAGCTCGCCCCCCTGGAGGTCCCCGCATGACCAGCCCTGTTCCCCAGGTGAACCGCCTTCGCCCGCGGCGCTCCTGCCTCGCGGTGCCGGGAAGCAACCCCCGCTTCCTGGAGAAGGCCCAGGGCCTCCCGGCGGACCAGGTCTTCCTCGACCTGGAGGACGCCTGCGCCCCGCTCGCCAAGCCCGAGGCGCGGCACACCATCGTCAAGTTCCTCAACGAGGGCGACTGGACCGACAAGACGCGGGTGGTGCGCGTCAACGACTGGACGACGGAGTGGACGTACCGCGATGTCGTCACCGTGGTCGAGGGGGCCGGCCAGAACCTCGACTGCATCATGCTGCCGAAGGTGCAGACGGCCCAGCAGGTCGTGGCGCTGGACCTGCTGCTGACGCAGATCGAGAAGACGATGGGCTTCGAGGTCGGCAAGATCGGCATCGAGGCGCAGATCGAGAACGCGCAGGGCCTCAACAACGTCAACGAGATCGCGACGGCCTCCCAGCGCGTCGAGACGATCATCTTCGGCCCGGCCGACTTCATGGCGTCGATCAACATGAAGTCGCTGGTCGTGGGCGAGCAGCCGCCCGGCTACCCGGCGGACGCGTACCACTACATCCTGATGAAGATCCTGATGGCCGCCCGCGCCAACAACCTCCAGGCGATCGACGGCCCCTACCTCCAGATCCGCAACATCGACGGCTACCGCGAGGTCGCCCGGCGCGCCGCGGCCCTCGGTTTCGACGGCAAGTGGGTGCTGCACCCGGGCCAGGTCGAGGCGTCCAACGAGATCTTCTCGCCCTCGCAGGAGGACTACGACCACGCCGAGCTGATCCTGGACGCGTACGACTACTACACGTCCGAGGCGGGCGGCAAGAAGGGCTCCGCGATGCTCGGCGACGAGATGATCGACGAGGCCAGCCGCAAGATGGCGCTGGTCATCTCCGGCAAGGGCCGTGCGGCGGGCATGCAGCGCACGTCCAAGTTCGAGATCCCGGAGGCCTGAGCGCGATGCAGTTCGGACGCACCTACGAGGAGTTCGAGGTCGGGGCCGTCTACAAGCACTGGCCCGGGAAGACGGTCACGGAGTACGACGACCACCTCTTCTGTCTCCTCACCATGAACCACCACCCGCTCCACATGGACGCGAACTACGCCGAGAGCACGACGGACTTCGGCAAGAACGTCGTCGTCGGCAACTACGTCTACTCGCTGCTGCTCGGCATGTCCGTCCCGGACGTCTCCGGCAAGGCGATCGCGAACCTGGAGATCGAGTCGCTGCGGCACGTGGCGCCGACCTTCCACGGCGACACGATCTACGGCGAGACGACCGTGCTGGACAAGTGGCCGTCGAAGTCGAAGAACGACCGCGGCATCGTCCACGTCGAGACCAAGGGCTACAAGCAGGACGGCACCCTCGTGTGTGTCTTCCGCCGCAAGGTGATGGTGCCCACCGAGACGTACATCAAGGAGCGCGGCGGCGAGCAGCCCGGCCGCCCGGAGCTGAAGGCACAGGAGAAGTAGCCATGGCGCGACTCGCCCAGACCGCCGGTCTGACCGACATCCAGCAGGAGATCCTCTCCACCGTCCGCGACTTCGTGGACAAGGAGATCATCCCGGTCGCGACCGAGCTGGAGCACCGCGACGAGTACCCGCAAGCGATCGTCGACGGGCTCAAGGAACTGGGGCTGTTCGGTCTCATGATCCCCGAGGAGTACGGCGGTCTGGGCGAGTCCCTCCTCACCTACGCGCTGTGCGTGGAGGAGATCGCCCGCGGCTGGATGTCCGTGTCCGGGATCATCAACACGCACTTCATCGTGGCGTACATGCTCAAGCAGCACGGCACCGAGGAGCAGAAGGAGTACTTCCTGCCGCGCATGGCGGCCGGCGACGTCCGCGGCGCCTTCTCGATGTCGGAGCCGGGGCTGGGCTCCGACGTGTCGGCGATCACATCGAAGGCGGTCAAGGACGGCGACGACTACGTCCTGAACGGTCAGAAGATGTGGCTGACGAACGGCGGGACGTCAACCCTGGTCGCCGTTCTCGTCCGAAGTGACGAAGGACACCCCGAGGGCACGGCGCCCCACAAGTCGATGACGACCTTCCTGGTGGAGAAGGAGCCCGGTTTCGGAGAGGTCCGGCCCGGCCTCACCATTCCCGGGAAGATCGACAAGATGGGGTACAAGGGCGTCGACACGACCGAACTCATCATGGACGGACTGCGCATTCCGGCCAATCGTGTACTCGGCGGCGTCACGGGCCGAGGGTTTTACCAAATGATGGACGGTGTCGAGGTGGGCCGCGTGAATGTGGCCGCGCGTGGCTGCGGTGTCGCGCAGCGTGCATTCGAGCTGGGTGTGCGGTACGCCCAGCAGCGCCACACCTTCGGCAAGCAGATCGCCCAGCACCAGGCGATCCAGTTCAAGCTGGCCGAGATGGCTACCAAGGTCGAGGCCGCTCATGCCATGATGGTGAACGCAGCACGCAAAAAGGACTCGGGCGAACGAAACGACCTCGAAGCAGGGATGGCGAAGTACCTCGCCTCCGAATACTGCAAAGAAGTCGTCGAGGACGCTTTCCGGATCCACGGCGGCTACGGCTTCTCCAAGGAGTACGAGATCGAGCGCCTCTACCGCGAGGCCCCGATGCTGCTCATCGGTGAAGGTACCGCCGAAATCCAGAAAATGATCATCGGTCGCCGGCTTCTCGAGGAGTATCGATTCCAGGGCTAGTCCAGGGTCGAATGTCTGCTTCGGGGTGTTTTCTTCGAGAAGAAGATCACACCCCGTCAGCACTGTTCGGCCGTCGACTCGGCTTCCTGGCTTGCCCAGTTGCGGGCCGCGACCGGTACGATCCCCGGAAAGCCGCCGTCCCCTGTCACCGCGCGGCATCATCCGCTACGAAGGTCATCCATGCCCCACAGCCAAACCTCTGCACCTCGCGACAGCCTCGCTGGCGTACGGCTCGCGCGCGGAGCATCGCCGTGGCTTCTCCCGACCGTCGCCACCGCAGCACTCAGCCTCGCCCGCTCGCGCCGCTCCGGCGCCGCGCGGGCCGTGGCCGTACCCGCCACCGCGCTGGCGGCGGGCATGCTGTGGTTCTTCCGCGACCCCGAGCGTGAGATCGCCCAGGGCCGGGTCATCTCGCCCGCCGACGGAGTGGTGCAGAGCATCATGCCGTGGAAGGACGGCCGGACCCGCGTCGCGATCTTCATGAGCCCGCTCAACGTGCACGTGAACCGCGCGCCGCTCTCCGGCACGGTGACGTCCGTCGAGCACATCCCGGGCGGGTTCGTCCCGGCGTTCAACAAGGAGAGCGAGAACAACGAGCGCGTCGTCTGGCACTTCGACACCGAACTCGGTGACATCGAGATGATCCAGATCGCCGGCGCCGTCGCTCGCCGCATCGTTCCGTACGTTCCCGAGGGCACCAAGGTCGAGCAGGGTGACCGGATCGGGCTGATCCGCTTCGGTTCGCGGGTCGACATCTACCTGCCCGAGGGTGTGGAGGTCGACGTCGAGGTGGGTCAGAAGACCGTGGCTGGGGTGACTCGCATTGACCGTGATTGATCCTGATACACAGGCCGGGAAGACCGGCCCGGCGACCGACTGGATGCCGGACGTCGACGAGGCGGACGACGCGGAGGAGATGCCGCTGTCGCTGCGCCTGTCGATAGCGGACACGCTGACCCTGGGCAACGCCACGTGCGGCTTCATGGCGGTGTACTTCACCACCACGGGCATCCTGATCCCGCACATCACGGGCAGCCAGGAGACCGGCATGGCCCGCCACAGCGCGGCCACGGCGGTCATCCTGATGCTCTGCGCGGCGATCTTCGACCTGTTCGACGGGCTGGTGGCGCGCAAGCTCCGCTCCTCGCCGATGGGCGCGGAGCTGGACAACCTCTCGGACCTGATCAGCTTCGGTCTGGCGCCGGCGTACTTCGTCCTCGTCTACGGCATGGTCGCGAACGACGCGCACCAGCGGGTGGCCGCGGTGGGCGCGATCGTCGTGCTGCTGGCGGTGGTGCTGAGGCTCGCCAGATTCTCCTGTGTGACCGTGAAGGACGGCACCTTCCAGGGCATGCCCTCGCCGTTCGGCGCGCTGACCGTGGTGTCGATCGTGCTCCTGGAGCTGCCCTTCGAGGCGACTCTGCTCGCGATCCTCGGCACGGCGTGGCTGATGGTGAGCCGGGTGGAGTACCCGAAGCCGCGGGGTGTCCTCGCGGTCGCGATGCTCTCCTGGATCGTCCTGTCCATGGGCCTGCTTGCGGCGTGGGCCTTCGCCGCCCCCGGCGGCCAGTTCCTCCTCCAGGCCGGCTGCGCCCTGCAGCTCGTCATGGGCGCGGTCATCCCCCTGTTCGCCACGGCCCGCCGGGTGAACACCTTCCGCGACAACCGGCGTGAGGCGCGGGCGGCCCAGCTGCCCTGACCCCCTCCGTCACCGACAGGTGTGGCCCGAGCCCTCCCGGCTCGGGCCACACCTGTTTCGCGTTCAAAGGTGCCGGCGTTTGGGGACCGTCGGCTCGGGTCAGGTCAGGAAGTCCCGGGCGATCGCCTCGGCCACCCGCTCCAGGATCGGGCCCGGGTCGGCGAGGCAGCGGGCCACGTCCGGCTCGGCCTCCGTCAGCGGGTACGCCCGGCGGATGCCGGCGCGGCCCAGCGCCTCCGGGGGCAGGGCCAGACGGCCGCAGACCGCCACGACCTCCTTGTCCGCGGCCCGCGCGGCCGCGGCGACCCCTGCGGGCGCCTTGCCGTGCAGCGTCTGCTCGTCCAGGGAGCCCTCGCCGGTGATCACCAGCGTGGCCCTGTCCAGCGCCTCGGCGAAGCCCAGGACGTCGAGCATCACCTCGATGCCGGGGCGGAAGCGGGCGCCGAGGACGAGCGCGCCGTAGCCGATGCCGCCCGCGGCGCCCGCGCCGGGCGCCAGCGCGTGCTCGGCGGCCAGGCCGCCGAGCGGCTTCTCCAGGACGGCCGCGAAGTGGGCGAGCGCCGCGTCGAGGACCGCCACGTCCTCGGGGCTCGCGCCCTTCTGCGGGCCGTACACCGCGGGCGCCCCCTTGGGGCCCGTCAGCGGGTTGTCGACGTCGCTCGCCAGGACCAGGTCGAGGGAGGCGAACCTGGGGTCCAGGTCCGACAGGTCCGCCGTCACCAGGTCGCCCAGTCCGCCGCCGCCCGGCCCGACGGGCTCGCCCGCCGCGTCCAGGAAGCGCGCGCCCAGCGCGGCGAGCATGCCGGCGCCGCCGTCCGTCGTGGCGCTGCCGCCCACCCCGAACACGATCGTGCGGGCGCCCGCGTCGAGCGCGGCGCGCAACAGCTCTCCGGAGCCGTACGTGGAGGCGGTGAGCGGTGCGAAGACACCCGGGGGCAGCAGTTGCAACCCGCTCGCCTCGGCCATCTCGACGACGGCGGTGTCGCCGCGCAGCGCGTACGCGGCGGTCACGGGCTCGCCCAGCGGGCCGGCCACCCGTACCTCGTGGCGGGTGAATCCCGCGGCGACCGCGGCGGCCACCGTGCCGTCTCCCCCGTCGGCCACCGGGAGCGCCTCGACCTCCAGGTCCGGCAGGACCCGGCGCAGGCCCGCCGTCACCCGCTCGGCGACCTGGACGGCGGTGAGCGTGCCCTTGAACTTGTCCGCGGCGATCAGCACCCGCGGGATTGCCGTGCCGGTGTCGGTCCCGTCCACTACGGCGTTCGCCACCTTGCGTTCCCCTCGCTCATCGGGCCTTGCGCATGTCAAGGCAGTCGCGCCGCTGTGACCCTAACCTCACCGGGGCGGCTCCGTCATGCCCTGTCCCGCCCATCGAGCGCGACACGCCGCGTACCCGCCCGTTCACCGAGCGCCGATCCGCGGAATTGGGTAGACCTTCAACCATGACCCCTGTGGGCAGCGAACTCGCCGACCGCGTACTCGGAGGCTGGCTGGGCCGGATCGCGGGCAACATGCTCGGCAAGCCGGTCGAGCGGGGCGACCACTGGACGCGGGAGCGCATCGACCGCTATCTGCGCCGCGCCGACGCGCTGCCCCTCACCGACTACCTGCCGGAGCCGGCCGACGAGGGCGACCGGCTCGCGCTGCGTCCCGAGTGGCGGGAGTGCGTGCGCGGCCGCGTCCACGGCAGTTGCCGCGACGACGACGTCGACTACGCGATCCTCGGGCTGCACCTGCTGGAGACGCACGGTTTCGACTTCACCACCGAGCAGGTCGGCGACCTGTGGCTGCTGCGGTTGCCGTATCTCCAGACGTTCACGGCGGAGCGGGCGGCCTACCGCAACCTGGCCAACGGTCTGAAGCCCCCGCTGACGGCCACGTACGACAATCCGTACCAGGAGTGGATCGGCGCCCTCATCCGCGCCGACGTCCACGGCTGGACCAGCCCGGGCGCGCCCCGGCGCGCGGCCTCGCTGGCCCGCCGTGACGCGGTCCTGTCGCACACCGGGAACGGCGTGTACGGGGCGATGTGGGCGGCGGCGCTGGTCTCGGCGGCGTTCACGGCGGGCACCGTGCGCGAAGCCGTGGAGCAGGCGCTGACGGTGATCCCGGCGAGCAGCCGGCTCGCGCGGACCGTACGGCGGGTCGCCTCGCTGCACGAGACGGGGATGGCGTGGGACGACACGCTCACGACGGTGGCGGAGGAGACCGCGGGGACGCACTGGATCCACACGATCCCGAACGCGGCGGTGCTCACCGCCGGTCTCCTGTACGGCGACGGCGACTTCACCCGGACCGTCGCGCTGACCGTGCGCGGCGGGCTGGACACCGACTCGAACGGCGCGACCGCCGGTTCGGTGGCGGGGGTGCTGTGCGGGGCGGCGGCGATCCCGGACCGGTGGAAGGACCCGCTGGAGGACACCGTGCGCAGCGCCGTGTTCGGCTTCGACGGGGTGCGGATCAGCGAACTCGCGGAGCGTACGGTGCGGTTGGCGCGGACCTCGGCGTGAGGGTGGGCGGCGTCTACCCTTCGTGGATGACCACTCAAGACTTCGCCGCGTACATCGCGAGCCTCCCGAAGGTCCTCGCCGGCGCCGCGGCGATCCTCCGTGACGCCGAGGGGCGGGTCCTGCTCGTGGAGCCCAACTACCGCGAGGGGTGGGCGCTGCCGGGCGGGACGATCGAGTCGGACGACGGGGAGACGCCCCGGCAGGGCGCGCGGCGTGAGACCGCCGAGGAGATCGGCCTCGACATCGAGCCGGGGCGGCTGCTCGCCGTGGACTGGGTGCACGGCGTGGGGCGGCCGCCGCTGGTGGCGTACCTGTACGACGGCGGGGTGATCGGTGAGGGCGAGTTGTCCCGTATCCGGTTGCAGGAGGAGGAGTTGCTGTCGTGGCGGCTCGTGCCGCGGGCCGAACTGACCGGGTACCTGCCGGAGGTGCTGGGCCGCCGTGTGCTCGCCGCCCTGGACGCGTTGGCGGACGGCACCGGTCCGGTGGAGTTGGAGAACGGGATCCGGGTCGGCTGAGGACCGTCGACAACGCGCCACGGCCACCCGCTGTCGCGGGGGTCGGTCGTTGACAGGAGTCAGCTGACCTACGGTCAAGTCCCCTTGTACGGACGGTGAAGAGGTGTCCGCCACCGTTGATGGAAAATTAAAGCGTTGGCTGAAAACGCTGCCCACTGGTCACTCCAGCCTCTAGGCTGACCGCAGACCCCGTCCGAGCGATCGCCCTGTGCTCACCCGCTCCGGTACCGGGGGTGGCACTCGGGATCCCGGACCGGCATCCCGGGCGCGGGCCGCGGCTTCGGCAGGATTGCGGGGCTCTGGGGAGCGGTCGTACGGGATCCCCCCGGACACGCCGGTCTCCCCCCCCCCACTCCGCGCGGGCCGTTTCCCGCCCGGCTTGACCGAGAACAGGCAGCTGAGGTCATGGAACCACTTGGCCCTGACGATCCCGAGGTACTGGGTCCGCACCGGCTCGCGGCCCGGCTCGGCGCGGGCGGGATGGGGCGGGTCTACCTGGCGCGCTCCTCCCAGGGACGGTTCGTCGCGGTCAAGGCCATCCGCCCCGAGCTGGTGGGCGACCGGAACTTCCGGATTCGTTTCCGGCGCGAGGTGGAGGCGGCGGGGGCCCTGGGCGGCCGGTACACGGCGCCCGTGGTGGACGCCGACCCCGACGGCCCGGTCCCCTGGCTGGCCACCGACTACATCGCCGGCCCCACCCTGGCCGAGGCGGTCCTGGAGCACGGGCCGCTGCCGGTGGAGTCGGTACTGGCGCTGGGCGCCGGGATCGCCGAGGCGCTGATCTCGGTGCAGGCGGCCGGGCTGGTGCACCGCGATCTCAAGCCGTCCAACGTCCTGCTGGCCGCCGACGGCCCGCGGGTCATCGACTTCGGCATCGTCCGCGCCACCGACGGCTACGACCTCACCCGCTCGGGAGCGCTGTTCGGGTCCTTCGAGTACATGTGTCCCGAGCAGGCCACGGGCGAGCCGCTGGGCCCCGAGGGCGACGTCTTCTCCCTGGGGTCCGTGCTCACGTACGCCGCGTCCGGGCACGCCCCGTTCAGCGGGACGGCGGCGGCCACGCTCCTCTACCAGGTCGTGCACAGCCCGCCCGACCTGTCGGGCGTACCCGATCCGCTCGACAAGATCATCAGCCTCTGTCTCACCAAGGACCCCCGGCTGCGGATCACTCCGGACAAGCTGGCCGCCGCCTGCGCGCCGGGCGGCGTGGAGCAGGTGACGGGCGACGGCTGGCTGCCCCCGTCGGTGACCGCCTCGATCGCCCTGCGCGCGGCAGCCGTGGCGACGTTCGCCACCGCGCCGGACGACGGGCCCACCCGCCCCGCGTCCTGGGACGCCCCCGAGCCGTCCCCCTACCGCCGGGACGCTGCGGGCGGCGTCCCGGAGCAGGACCGGGCGCCCTACGCCGAGGACCGGGCACCGTACGCTCCCGACCAGGCGCCGTACACCTCGGGCCGGGCCGCGTACGCCTCCGATCCGGCGCCCCACGCTTCCGAGCGCGCCCCGTACACCTCCGGGACGCCGGTACCGTGCGCGGCGGAGGGCTGTGACCACTCCGCCCACCCGGACGGGGTGACGGGCACCGCCGAGTCGCCCGGCGCCGAGGCTCCCGGCGCCCGCGTCGGCGGCTCCCCGGGGGAGCCGGAGCCCTATCGCGCGGCCTCGCCCGGTCACCGCCGGGTGCCCGACCGGTCGGGGCCCTCCCGGCGTACGGTGCTCGCCGCGTCGGCCGCCTCCACCACCGCGGCCGCCATCGGGGGTGCCGTGTTCCTGTCCCGGCGGGAGAAGCCCGCCGGGCGGAGGACGACACCGCTCGGCCCCGCCCCCGAGCCGGCCTGGGTGTACCGGGGCGACCCGCTGCTCCAGGCGCCCGCCGTGTTCCACAAGGGGACGGCCCTGGTGAAGACCCGGCCGGGTGACCTGCTCAGTCTCGACCTCAAGAACGGTGCCCGGCCCACGTGGGTCTACAGCGGCATCAGCCAGTCCCCCACCCCGGTGGTGCTGACGTTCGGCGCGGCGGTCGCGCTGGGCGAGGGCTCGACGGTGATCGGCGTGGACCCGGCCGACGGCTCGGAGCGGTTCACCATCGACTTCGGACCGGACTTCCGGTTCACCACACTGCTCGGTGTCGTCGACGCCCGCTACATCTCCGTGATCGGTGTCCGGCTCCAGCGGGACTCCGAGGAGCAGGGCGTCGCGACGTCCACGGACACCGTCTTCGGTGTCGACCTCGCGAGCCGCCGCGCCGAGGTCATCCCCATCAGCCCGGAGGACGTCGGCATCCGGCTGGCCCCGGTGATCGTCCCCGGCTACTTCGTCTACGCCGACGGTCTGCGCAATGTGACGGCCCGCGACACCGACAGCTCCGACGTCGTGTGGCGGCACCCCGTCGGCTACGACCTCCGGCCGGGTCTCGCCGTCCTCGACCGGACCGTGTTCGCCATCGGCCGGGAACTCAAGGCCCTCAACCTCGCCACGGGCAAGGTGCGCTGGCGGGTGAGCCCCGACGACGGGCAGTTCGCCTCCCTCGGCGTCTACGGCAACACCGTGTACGTCACCGGCACCAACCCCTCCGGGGTCCACGCCTTCAACGCCGCGACCGGCTCCCGGCGCTGGTTCTGCCCCACCCCGCCCCTCAACGGCGATCTGCCGGTGACCACCGGGCCGAGCGCGGTCTATGTGCCCGCCTACAAGAACCGGAACGGCTTCTACGCCATCGACGCCGCCCGCGGCCGGCTGCTGTGGCACTTCACCGACGGCGTGGAGACCGGCGTCAACGACTGGCAGCTCGCCTGCGACCACTCCGGCGTCCTGGTCGCCCAGCACTACGACCGCGCCTACGGCATCCCCGCCCCCTGACCGCCCCGGTCCCGCCGGCCCCTTGGGCCTCGACCCCTTGGGCGGCCGCAGATATCCGCTGGTCCCGCACTGCCGGGCGACCTACCCTCGGCCCCATGAAGAAGCCCCTCGTCGCCCTGCTCAGCGGCGCCGGTGTCTCCACCGACTCCGGTATCCCCGACTACCGCGGTCCGAACGGGCTGTGGCGTACGGACCCGGACGCCGAGAAGCTGGTGACGTACGAGTACTACATGGGCGATCCGGAGATCCGCCGACGCTCGTGGCGGATGCGGCGGGAGAGCGAGACGCTGAACGCCGAGCCGAACGCGGCCCACCGGGCGGTGGCCGAGCTGGAGCGGTCCGGGGTGCCGGTACGGGTGATCACGCAGAACGTGGACGGGCTCCACCAGCTGGCCGGGATGCCGGCCAGCAAGGTCCTCGAACTGCACGGCACGGCCCGGTCCGTGGTGTGCACCAAGTGTCATGCCCGTACGCCGATGGAGGACGCGCTCGCCCGTCTCGACGCCGGTGAGGACGACCCGCCGTGCCTGGAGTGCGGGGGCGTGCTGAAGTCGGCGACGGTGATGTTCGGTGAGCGCCTCGACCCCGTGGTGCTCGGCGAGGCCGTCTCCATCGCGAAGGCGTGCGAGGTGTTCATCGCCGTCGGCACCAGCCTCCAGGTGCAGCCCGCCGCCGGGCTCGCCGGGGTCGCCGCCGACCACGGGGCCCGGCTGATCATCGTGAACGCCGAGCCCACTCCGTACGACGAGCTGGCCGACGAGGTCGTCCGGGAGCCGATCGGCACCGCGCTGCCGGAACTGCTGCGCAGGGTCGGTGCCGTGGACGGCTGAGCGGCCGGGAGCCGGGCGGCGGAGGGTCAGAACAGTGCCGTGCCCTGTTCGAAGTCGAGCAGGCGCCGCTTGCGGTCCAGGCCGCCGCCGTACCCGGTGAGGCTGCCGTCGGAGCCGACCACGCGATGGCAGGGCACGATGATCCCGACGGGGTTCTTGCCGTTGGCGAGACCGACCGCCCGGGACGCCTTGGGACTGCCCAGGGCGTCGGCGAGTTCACCGTACGAGCGGGTCTCCCCGAAGGGGATCCGCGCGAGCTGCTCCCACACGCCGCGCTGGAACGGCGTGCCGTGCAGGCGCAGCGTGAGGGTGAACTGCCGCAGCTCGCCAGCGAAGTAGGCGGCCAGCTGCTCCTTCGCGTCGGCGAGGAGGGTGTCGTCGCGCGGGCCGAAGTGCTCCTGCGGCGGTCGGTGGCGCTGCCCGGTCATGTAGAGGCCGCACAGCACGCCGTCGTCGGCGACGAGGGTGAGGGGGCCGTAGGGGCTGTCGGTCACTGTGTGCTGCTTCATGCCGTGTCCTTCAAGGGGCTCATGCGGGAAGGAAGTTGATGGGGTGGCTGTCCGTCGCCCAGAGGTACTGGACGGCGTACGCCCGCCAGGGCCGCCAGGCCGCGGCGCGGGCGGTGAGCGCGGCCGGGGTGGACGGCAGGCCCAGTTCCGCGGCGGCGCGCCGGACGCCGAGGTCGGTGGGGAGGAAGGCGTCGGGGTCGCCGAGGGCGCGCATGGCGATGACGTCGGCGGTCCAAGGGCCGAAGCCGGGCAGGTCGAGGAGGCGGGCGCGGGTCTCCGCCCAGTCGCTGTCCACCCCCAGGTGCAGCTCGCCCCCGGCGAGCCGGCCGACGAGCGTGGTGAGGGTCGCCCGGCGGGTGCGGGGCATCGCCAGGGTCGCGGGGTCGACGGCGGCGAGCGCCTCGGGTGAGGGGAAGAGATGGGTGAGGCCGCCCTCGGGGTCGTCGACGGGGTCACCGTGGGCGAGGACCAGGCGGCCCGCGTGGGTGCGGGCGGCGGCGGTGGAGACCTGCTGGCCGAGCACCGCCCGTACGGCGAACTCGGCCTCGTCGACGGTGCGCGGCACCCGGCGGCCGGGCGCCTTGTCGACCAGCGGCGCCAGCACCGGGTCCTCCCGCAGCTGCTCGTCCACCGCGACCGGGTCGGCGTCCAGGTCCAGCATGCGGCGGCAGCGACTGATGGCGACGGGCAGGTCACGCAGATCGCTGAGGGTGAGCCGGCAGGCGATGTGGTCGGGGCGCGGGGTGAGGCCGACGATGCCGTGCCCGTACGGCAGCCGGAGCGTGCGCCGGTACGCGCCGTCGCGCCACTCCTCCACGCCGGGCACGGCGGTCGCGGCGAGGTGTCCGAAGAGGTTGTCGGGGTTGAGCGGGGCCCGGAAGGGGAGCCGCAGGGCCAGGACACCCGGTGTCCCGGCGGGGCCGCCGGGCGCCACGGCCGGGATCCCGGCCCGCTTCGCGGCCCGGTCCCGCAGCTCGCTGGGCGAGAGCGCGAAGACCTCCCGCACGGTGTCGTTGAACGTCCGGATCGAGGCGAAGCCGGCGGCGAACGCGATCTCCGCCATGGGCAGCGCGGTGGTCTCGATCAGCAGCCGCGCGGTCTGCGCGCGCTGTGCCCGGGCGAGGGCCAGCGGCCCCGCCCCCAGCTCCGCCAGCAGCTGCCGCTCGACCTGCCGGGTGCTGTATCCGAGCCGCCGGGCCAGCCCCGGCACGCCCTCCCGGTCGACGACGCCGTCCGCCACGAGCCGCATCGCACGGGCCACGAGGTCGGCCCGCTGGTCCCATTCCGGTGATCCCGGGCTCGTGTCGGGCCGGCACCGCTTGCACGCCCGGTACCCGGCCTGCTGGCAGGCCGCCGCGCTCGGATAGAACGTCATGTTCCGCGGCTTCGGCGGCACCGCCGGGCAGCTCGGCCGGCAGTAGATCCGCGTGGTCAGCACGGCGGTGAACACCCATCCGTCGAACCGCGCGTCCTTCGACTGCACGGCCCGCACACACCGCTCCACGTCCCTGTACATCCCGTTCCGCATGGCTCAAGCATCGAGCACGGGAGGAGGCGGGGCTGGCGAGAATCCGACATCGAGGTGGGGGCGACCTCGGCACGGCGCCGGCCCACAGGGGAAGTCCGCACCGTGCGACGCGCCGTGGACGCCCCCTCGGGTGCGGCTATCCGACGGCTCGTCGCCAGGCGCTCTCCCGCAGCAGCCGCAGCCCGTTGAGGCCCACGATCACGGTGGATCCCTCGTGCCCGGCGACCCCGAGCGGCAACGGCAGATGCCCCACCAGATCCCACACCACCAGCACGGCGATGCACACTCCCGCGATCACCAGGTTCTGCACGACCAGCCGCCGGGCAGCCCGCGACAACCGCACCACCGCCGGGATCGCCACCAGCTCGTCCCGCACGACCACGGCGTCCGCCGTCTCCAACGCCAGGTCGGACCCGGCCCGGCCCATCGCGACCCCGGAGTGGGCGGCGGCCAGCGCGGGCGCGTCGTTGACGCCGTCGCCGACGAACAGGACCTTGCGGCCCTCGCCGCCCTGCAACTCCCGTACGGCCGTCACCTTGTCCTGGGGCAGCAGTCCGGCCCGGACGTCGGTGATCCCGGTGTCGGCGGCCACCCGGGCGGCGGTCCGCGGATTGTCCCCGGTCAGCAGCACGGGCGCGGTGCCGGTCACCGCGGTGAGCCCCGCGACGGCGGCGGACGCGTCGTGACGCACACGGTCCGTGAGGGTCAGCAGTCCGACGGCGACCCCGTCCCGCGCGACGAGAACGGTCGTCCCTCCGGATTCCTGACGGCCGACGAGGTCGCCGCCGGTGACCTCACCGTCGAGGATGTCACCGTCGAGGACCTCACCGTCGGAGGCACCGTGCTCGCCCGGTCGGCCCACGGTGACCACACACCCCTCGACGGTGGCGCGCACGCCCCGCCCCGGCGTGGCCGCGAACTCCTCGGCGGCGGCCGGGCGCAGCCCTCGCGCACCGGCGGCGGCGACCACCGCGCGGGCCAGCGGGTGCTCGCTCGGGTGCTCGGCGGCCGCGGCCAGCGCCAGCAGCCCGTCCTCGTCGAGCCCGGAGCCCGGCAGCGGCCGTACGGCGGTGACCTCGGGCGTCCCCTCGGTGAGCGTGCCGGTCTTGTCGAGCGCGGCGACGTCGACCTCGCCCAACCGCTCCATGGCGACGGCCGACTTGACGAGGACGCCGTGCCGGCCGGCGTTGGCGATGGCGGAGAGCAGCGGCGGCATGGTGGCCAGCACGACCGCGCAGGGCGAGGCGACGATCATGAAGGTCATGGCCCGGAGCAGGGCCTCGGTGAGGTCCTCGCCGAAGGCCAGCGGGATGCCGAACACGGCGAGGGTGGCGACGACGACACCGACGGCGTACCGCTGTTCGACCTTCTCGATGAACAGCTGGGTGGGCGCCTTGGTGCGGGACGCCTCCTCGACGAGGCCGACGATGCGGGCGATGACCGAGTCGGCGGGGTCGCGTTCCACGCGGACGCGGAGCGCGCCGTTGCCGTTGAGGGTGCCGGCGAAGACCTCGTCGCCCGGCGCCTTGGGCACGGGCAGGGGTTCACCGGTGATGGTCGCCTGGTCGGCCTCGCTCTCGCCCTCCAGGACGCGGCCGTCGGCGCCGATGCGTTCGCCGGGGCGGACCAGCACCGTGTCGCCGACGGCGAGCCGGTCGGTCGGCACGGTCTCCTCGGTGCCGTCCGGTGACAGCCGGGTGGCCGTGGTGGGCGCGAGGTCGAGCAGGCCGCGTACGGAGTCGGCGGTACGGGCGGTGGCGAGGGCCTCCAGGGCGCCGGAGGTGGCGAAGATGACGATCAGCAGGGCGCCGTCGAGGACCTGGCCGATCGCGGCCGCGCCGAGCGCCGCGACGATCATCAGCAGATCGACGTCGAGGCTCTTCTCGCGCAGCGCCCGCAGCCCTTCGAGGGCGGGTTCCCAGCCGCCGGCCGCGTACGCGACGACGTAGAGCGGGCCGTACAGCCAGGCGGAGGCGCCGGCGAGGTCCAGTGGGAAGGCGATGAGGAAGGCGACGGTCGACGCCAGGGCCCAGCGCGCCTCGGGGAGGGCGAGGACGCGGGTGCGGCGGCGGGGGGCCGTCGACGCGGGCGTGGGGCGGACCGGTGAGGGGGCGAGAGTGGCAGACACCCGGCACACCTTACAGGAACACATGAAGACTCATTCATGCCTTCATGTGCGATGAGTAAGATACTCGCCATGGGTCATGGAGCCGTAACCGCCACCGCGCAGGACGCCACCCCCCGCGTGCGTCTGGACGCGGGCAACGTCGCGAAGGTGGCCACCACCCTCCAGGCCCTGTCCACGCCCTCCCGGCTGCTGATCCTGGCCCGGCTGCGCGAAGGCCCGCTCCCGGCGACCGAGTTGGCCGCCGAGGTCGGCATGGAGCAGTCCGCGTGCTCCCACCAGCTGCGCCTGCTGCGGAACCTGGGGCTGGTGGTGGGTGAGCGCCGGGGCCGTTCGGTGGTGTACGCGCTGCACGACCACCATGTCGCCGAGCTGCTGGACCAGGCCGTCTACCACGTGGAGCACCTGCGGCTGGGGCTCAGCGACGCGCCCGAGGGGGACTGAGCCGCCGGGCCGGGGGACGGCGTGGACGGCGGTCGGACCGGGGGCTAGGACGCGGGCAGCGGGGCCGGGAGCGCGGCCGGCGTTCCCCCGACGGCGCCGAGGACCGGCTGGAGGAGGCCGGTGACCACGCCGAGCACCGGGGAGAGCACTCCGGTCACCGCGCCCAGGACGGCACCCAGGTCGAGCGAGGTCAGGGTCTTGAGGAGGCCGTCGACGGCGGACTGGAGCGTGCCGAGGAGATCGGCGACCGGGTCGGCCGCCGCGGCGGCGCGGTACGGGGTGGCCGGGGCGGGCGCGCGGTGGGGGGTGACCGGCGTGGTGGCGTGCAGTGTGCGCAGCCTCTTCTGCACCGTGGCGTGGGCCCGCTTCACGGCGTCGGCATGGCGGGCGGCGGCGGCCGGTTCGAGCCGGTCGCCCTCCACCTGCGCCAGCGTGGTCAACTCGCGCAGCAGCGGGGCGAGTACATGGCGCTGGTCCATGCGGTCGAGGGTCCCGATCCGGGTCACCAGCACGTCCGACGCGGCGTCGAGCCGCGCGAGGAGCGCGTCCGCCTCCGCCTCCTTCCGGGCCACGAGGGCGTCCGCCTCGGCCTCCTTCCGCGCCGCGAGCGCCTCGGCGTCCGACTCGCGCTGCTCCACGAGCGCGTCGGCGTCCGCCTCCTTCTGCGCCACGAGCGCGTCGAATTCCGCCTCCAGCGCGTCGAGCCAGGCCGTGAGGGCGTCCACATCGGGTTCGGGAGCCTTGGCGGCTGCCGCCGCGTGGGGTCCCCTCGCCTCGTGGCCCGCGTCGACGAGCGCGGCGGCGGTGCCGGCCGGCGCGCAGACCAGGGTGGCGCACATCAGGGGCGGCAGCAGGAGGCCGCGGGTGACGAGGGCACGCATGGACGTTCCTTTCGGGGGCGGGTCGGGCTGTCCTTGGGCTCACCGTGGGAGCCGCCGCAGCACCCCGCAACCGGTCCCACGGCCGACGCCGACCCCGCACTACCGCGTCCGGCACCTCTGACCAGCCGTTTCCGCCTCCTCACGACGGCTTCCGGGCCACTCGCCCGTTCCACCGTCCGGGTCCGCCGTGTCGAGGCGGCGGGGCCCCGTCAGCCGACCCGCGCCGCGAACGCCTCGTACGCCCGCTCGTCGAACAGGACGAACCTGACCTCCTCCACCGCTGTCTCGGTGGAGCGGACCGTCTCGACGGCGATGCGGGCGGCGTCGTCCATGGGCCAGCCGTAGATGCCGGCGGAGACGGCGGGGAAGGCGACCGTGCGGGCGCCCAACTCGTCGGCCACCCGGAGGGATTCGCGGTAGCAAGAGGCGAGGAGGGCGGACCGGTCCAGGCTCTGGCTGTGGACGGGGCCCACCGTGTGGATGACCCATCGGGCGTCCAGCGCTCCGGCCGTGGTGGCCACCGCCTGCCCCGTCGGCAGGCCCTTGCCGTAGTGCGAGGCGCGGAGCCTGCGGCAGTCCTCCAGGATGGCGGGGCCGCCGCGCCGGTGGATCGCGCCGTCCACTCCTCCCCCACCGAGGAGGGAGGAGTTCGCGGCGTTCACGATGGCGTCGACGGACTGCTGGGTGATGTCCCCCTGGACGAGGGTGATGTTGGTCATGACCACCTCTTTGACATGCTCCTCGCCCTGAAGGCGAGGATTCTGGCCTTCCCCACCGGAGACTGTGCCTCCCCCAAGCTCTCAACTACGTTCGAGCAGGGGTGCCCCCATGGCGGCACGGTTTCCGGTCGGGAATCCGTCTTCGGCAGGTTCAGCCGCCCCCGGTCGGTGACGACGCGTGCGCACCCGAACGCCCTGGCCGGCGTGGCCTGCTGAGCGGCGTTCGGGTACAACCTGAAGGCGTACCGGAGCTGCATGACGATCACACTAGGCACGTCGAACCCACGTCGTCACCGGGAACAGGTGAACGATCCGTCACCGTCACGAAGCAGGGTCCGGCTCCGCCGGAACGCCACTGCGACGCTCCGCGTCGCGGCCACAGGATTCGCCTCACCCCGGCCTGAGGGCCGGAGCACAGCGAATGATTTCCGGTAGCAGCATGTGATGTCAGTTCTCCACCCGGGCGCCGAACGCCCCGTCGGTCACGTCACCAGGCGACCGGCAGGGACCTCACCCCGTGCACCGGGCTCAGCGGCTGCGCGAAGTCCTCGGGGTCGGCGGTCAGCCGCAGGCCCGGCAGCCGGTCGAAGAGGGCGGGCAGGGCGATGCCCAGTTCGGCGCGGGCCAGGGACTCGCCGACGCAGTGGTGGGCCCCGTGCCCGAACGCGAGGTGCCGGGACGCGTCCCGGGTCACGTCCAGCCGGTCCGGGTCGGGGTAGACGTCCGGGTCGCGGTTGGCCGCCTGGAGGGGCACGATGACGCCCTCGCCGGCGCGGATGAGCACACCGCCCACCTCCGCGTCCTCGGTGGCGACCCTGCGCATGCCCGAGTGCACCACCGTCAGGTACCGCAGCAGTTCGTCCACCGCGCCCGGCCACAGCGCGGGGTCGGCGCGCAGCGCGGCGAGCTGCGCCGGGTCGCGCAGCAGGGCCACGGTCGACAGGGCGATCATGTTCGCGGTGGTCTCGTGACCGCCGAGGAGCAGCACGAACGAGACCCCGACGGCCTCCTCGACCGTGGCCTGGCCGGTGGCCACCCGTTCCGTCGCGAGCCGGGAGAGCAGGTCGTCGGCGGGTTCCTCGGTCCGTCGGGCGAGCAGGCCGCCGAGGTAGTCGTACAGGTGGGCGCGGGCGGCCATCGCCTCCTGAGGGCTGGTGGCGATGGTGAGGAAGGTCCGGGCCTGCTGCTGGAAGAACGCGTGGTCCTCGTAGGGCACGCCGAGCAGTTCGCAGATCACGAGCGAGGGCAGCGGCAGGGCGTACGCCTCGACGAGGTCCGCCTCGGTGGCCCCGTCGGCCGTCATGGTGTCGATCAGGTTCCCGACGTGCCGGGTGACGCAGGGGTGCAGCGCCTCGACCCGGCGGTGGGTGAAGTCGCTGATGAGCATGCGGCGCAGTCGGTTGTGGTCGGGGCCGTCCATCATGAAGATCTGGCCGGGGGTGCGCGGCGTGGGCTGGGGACGCATGGTCGGGTAGCCGTCGCGGGTGCCGTCGGAGCTGAAGCGGGCGTCGGAGAGCACCGCGCGGGCGTGCTCGTGCCGGGTGATCACCCAGGGGCTGCTGTCGCCCCACAGCGCCACGCGGCGGATCGGCTCCTCCGCCTGCCACTTGGCCTACTCGGGGGCGGGGTCGAGCAGGGGGCGGGCGGTGGGGAGCGGGGGGTGCTTGGTCATCGCGGTGTGCCGTTCCTAGTTCGCGTCGGTGTCGGTGTGGGGGCCGTCGGTGTGGGGGGCGTCGGTGCCGGTGTGAGATTCGTCGGTCGCGGGCAGGCCCGCGAGGGTCAGCAGCAGTTGTTTGACCTCGGTCGCGGCGTACGCCTCGCGTGCCTCGTCGGGTGTGGAGCACAGCAGGACGGGGCCGTCGTCCGGGTCGGCGGGCAGCCGGCCGTGGCTGCCGCTGACGCCGGAGGGGTCCAGCGGGACGGTGCTGATGCGGTAGCGCAACCCGAGCTTCTTGCGGGCCACCTGGCCGATCGCGCGGAGCTTCACCGCCGGGACGGTGTCGTCGTACAGCAGCTCGGCGGGGTCGTAGCCGGGCTTGCGGTGGATCTCGACCTGACGGGCGAAGTCGGGGGCGTGCGCGTCGTCGAGCCAGTAGTAGTACGTGAACCAGGCGTCGGGGTCGGCGACCGCGACGAGTTCGCCGGCACGTTCGTGGTCCAGGCCGTGGGCCTTCTTGCCCTCGGCGTCCAGGACCTCGTCCACGCCGTCGAGTTCGGCGAGGAGCCCCGCGACGTCGGCGGTGTCGGCCGGGTCGCGGACGTAGACGTGGGCGATCTGGTGGTCGGCGACCGCGAAGGCCCGTGACGTCCACGGGTCGAGGTACTCCATGCCGTCCTGGGTGTACACGTCGAGGAGTCCGGCGCGGCGCAGCGCGCGGTTGATGTCGACGGGGCGGGAGGCGGGGGTGATGCCGTACTCGCTGAGCGCGACGACCGTGGCGCCCTCGCGCAGGAAGTGGTCGATCAACGGGCGCAGCGCCTCGTCGAGCCGACGGGCGCTCTCGGCGGTCCCGGGCGAGTCGGGGCCGGACCGCTGGGGCTCGTAGTCGAGTTGGGGGACGTAGACGAGGGTGAGGTCGGGCCGGTGTTCGTCGAAGACCTGGCGGGCGGCGCCGAGGATCCACTGGGTGGAGGGCATTCCGGCGTTGGGGCCCCAGTAGGTGAACAGCGGGAACGGGCCGAGCCGGTCGGTGAGTTCGTCGTGCAGGGACGGCGGCCAGGTGTAGCAGTCGGGTTCCTTGCGGCCGTCGGAGTAGTAGACGGGGCGGGGGGTGACGGTGAGGTCGACGTCCGCGCCCATCGCGTACCACCAGCAGATGTTGGCGACCTTGTAGTCGGGGGCGGTCCTGCGGGCCGTGTCCCAGATCTTCTCGCCGCCGACGAGCGCGTTGTGCTGTCGCCACAGCAGGACCTCGCCGAGGTCGCGGAAGTACCAGCCGTTGCCCACCGCGCCGTGCCCGGCGGGGGGTTCGCCGGTGAGGAAGGTGGACTGGACCGTGCAGGTCACGGCGGGCAGGACGGGGTCGAGACGGGCCCGGAAGCCGCGCTCGCCGAGGGCGGCGACGGCGGGCATGTGCCTCAGCAGCTTCGGGGTGAGGCCGACGATGTCGAGGACGACGAGCCGGTGTGCGGGCGCGGCATCCACCGGCCGCGTGCCCGCTGACGGGGTGCTCACGGCCGGCGTGCCCGCTGACGTGGAACTCACGGACGGTGTACTCGTGGGTGGGGTGCTCGGGGGTGGGGTGTTCGGGGGTGGGGTGCTCACTGGTGGTCCTCCTTGAGGCCGAGGCCGGTCATCCGGTCGCGGGCCCAGGCGAGTTCGGCGGCGATGCCCCCGGCCAGGTCGGCGGGCGGCTCGGGGAGGACGGACCAGGTGTAGGTCTCGACCTCGATGTGGTCGCAGTGGACGGAGGTGCCGCCGAGCAGCCCCGCGAGGACGGCGGTCAGCTGGTCGGCGGTGGTGCGCAGCGGTGGCTCGGGGTCGGCGTGCAGCGGGGCGTGGAAGTGGACGCGCCAGGGCCCGGTACCGGTGGGCAGGCCGCCGTCGAGGGCGTCCGGCAGGTCGTCGACGGCGTGGACGGGGGCCTCGGGCGCGGACGCCGTACGGGTCTGGTGCAGGAACCGCGGCTCCGCGAGGCGCCGCAGGGCCGCGCGGGCGGCGGGATCGGTGGGATCGGTGGCCTCGACGGCGCAGGACGCCTGGAGCTTGACGACCGCGAGCCCGGCGTCCGCGAGGCGGGCGAGGGCGGCCCCGGGGTCCTCGAACTGCACGGCGAGATGGCAGGCGTCGAGGCAGACGCCGAGCCGCTCCGGGTCGAGTCCGCGCAGCTCCCGTACGGCCTGGGCGGTGGTCTCCACGACGCAGCCGGGCTCCGGTTCGAAGCCGACGCGGACGCGGCGCCCGGTGTCGGACTCGATCGCGGCGAGTCCGGCGGCGAGCCGGTCCAGGGCGCGGCGGGCGGTCTCGGCCCGGTCCGGGGGCCAGGGGGTGCGCCAGGCCAGCGGCAGGGTGGAGACGCTCCCCCGGGCGACGTCGTCGGGGAGGAGCGCGGCGAGCACACGGGCGCAGTCGAGGGTGTGGCGCAGCCGGGCCTCGTCGGCCCAGTCGGGCAGGTAGACGTCCTTCTTGACCACCTCGCGGTGGAACCCGGCGTAGGGGAAGGCGTTGAGGGTGACGGTCTCCAGGCCGCGGGCGGCGAGTTCGCTCTTGAGGCGTCTCACCTCGTCCTCGTCGTCGACGAGCCTGGTCACCACGTCACGGGCGAGCCAGAGGCCGATGCCCAGCCGGTCGACGCCGAGGCGTTCCCGCACGGGTTCGGCGTACGCGGCGAGCTGGCCGATGACTCCGTCGAGGTCCTCCGCCTGGTGGACGTTGCTGCAGTAGCCGAGATGGACGGGGCTGCCGTCGGGGTGCCGGAGTCTCATGGCCGGGCGCTCACTCTCCGCCGCGGCGGATGGAGTTGCCCTGGAAGCTCGACTCCTCGTCGGGCTTGGGCTCGTCGAGGTCGAGTCGGCCGCTCTGTCCGTAGAAGCCGACGGCGTTGCGCCAGAGGACCTGGTCCACCGTGTCGTCGTCGAAGCCGGCGGCGAGCATCGCGTCGGCGGTCCTGCGGGTCTTGAGCGGGTCCGAACGCCCCCAGTCGGCGGCCGAGTTGATGAGGACGCGATCGGTGCCGTGCTCCTTGAGGATGGCGACCATGCGGTCCTCGCTCATCTTGGTCCTCGGGTAGATCGAGAATCCGGCCCAGCAGCCGCTGTCGAGGACCATGCCGACGGTCAGCTCGTTGAGGTGGTCTAGCACGACGAGTTCGGGGGCGATGCCCGACTCCCGTATGACGTCCAGGGTGCGGCGGGTGCCGGTGGCCTTGTCGCGGTGCGGGGTGTGCACGAGCGCGGGCAGGCCGTGCTCCAGGGCGAGTTGCAGCTGGAGGGCGAGCGCCTCGTCCTCCTGCGGTGTCATGGAGTCGTAGCCGATCTCACCGACCGCGACCACCCGGTCCTTGGCGAGGTAGCGGGGCAGTTCGTCCAGGACGGGCCGGCAGCGCGGATCGTTGGCCTCCTTCGGATTGAGCGCGATGGTGCAGAAGTGCTGGATGCCGAACTGGGCGGCCCGGTACGGCTCCCAGCCCAGCAGCGCGTCGAAGTAGTCGTAGAAGCTCTCGGGGGAGGTGCGGGGCTGGCCGAGCCAGAAGGCCGGCTCGACGACCGCGCGGACCCCGGCCGCGTGCATCGCCTCGTAGTCGTCGGTGGTGCGGGAGGTCATGTGGATGTGGGGGTCGAAGATACGCACGTTCTGCTCTTCCGTTCTTCGGGGGGCGGGGCGAGTTCGGCGGGTACCGCGGGACTACCGGAGTTCCTTCAGCGCGCGTGCGGCGGCCTCGCGGCGTTCGGGCACGGCGGCCCCTGTCTCGGCGGTGAGCCCCTCGACGAGGGCGGCGCGGGCGGGGTGGGCCCGGACGAGGGGCCAGATGTCGTGCGGGACGTCCCGGCCTGCGGCGACTCGCTCACGGACGAAGTCGGCCAGCATACGGGCGAGTTCGGCGTCCGCGCGGAAGTCGAGCCCGGCGATCCGATCGAGTGGGATCTCCTGGAAGACGCACTTGAGCACGGCCTGCCGGTACTCGGCGTCGGGCAGCCGGGCCGCGCCGTACGGTCCGAGGGCGGCCTCGATGACGTGGCTGTCGTTGCCGCGCAGCGCCTCGCGGACGAGGGGGAGGGCGAGGTCGGCGAGGGCCTCGCCGGCGACCTCGGTGGAGGTGTCGAGGAGGGGCAGGGCCCGTAGGACGGCCCGTTGTTCGGCCGGGTCGCCGTGGCGGAAGAGGCCCGCCAGTTCGGTGGCGAGAGGGGCGCCGGTGAGGGGCAGGGCGGTGAGCAGGACGGCACGGGCGGCCTCGTCGGCGGTCCAGTGGGCGTCCAGCCGGGCGCGTCCGCAGTGTCTGCGGGCGGCGGGGAACAGGGCCCGCACGGCGGCGGGCCGCGCGGCGATTTGCGCCTCCGCGTCGGCGAGCCAGGTGCGGGCGGCCGGTTCGAGTGGATGGCGGGAGAGGGCGGTTCTTGGATCGGGGGGCGGAGATGCGGGCATGCCGAGGTACGCCATGGCGGAACAGCCTCCGGTGAAGGTGGAGGGAGGGAAACACAAGAGGGAGGGAGGAAGAGGAGGGAGGGGAGAGGAAGAGGAGGGAAGGAGGGAGAGCGAGGGAAGACGCAGGAGGCGGAAGGAGGTGCCGGAGGGGGTCAGGCCGCCGCCGCGCGCAGGAACTCGATGGAGCGGCGGGCCACGTCGGGGGCGTCGAGGGAGCCGCCCTGGATCTCCACGGAGACCAGTCCGCGGTGGCCGAGGTCCCGCAGGGCGGCGAGTACGGGCGGGAAGTCGATCTCACCCGCGCCGAATTCGAGGTGCTGGTGGACTCCGCGCCGCATGTCCTCGATCTGCACGTTGAGCAGGCGCGGCGCGGCGGTCCGCACGCACTCCAGGACGGTCCGCTCCTCCACGCAGTGGGCGTGCCCCACATCGAGGGTGATCCCGAACAGTTCGTGCCCGCCGACGAGTTCGGCCAGTTCGAGGCATCGCTCGACGGTGTCGACGAACATGTACGGCTCCGGTTCGAACGCCAGGGAGACGCCGTACTCCTCGGCGGTCTCCAGGACGGTCTCCACGCCCGCCGTGAGCCGCTTCCAGGCGTCCCCCGCCTGGAGTCCGTCGTGCGGTGCGGGCCCGCTGCACAGATGGACGGTGGGCGAGCCCAGGTCGGCGGCTATGCGCACGGCGCGCCGCAGCAGGTCGATCCGGTGTTCGGCCGCGTCGGACATCAGGGTCGGCTGGTGCTTGCCCCAGGGGTCGAGGAGGTAGGGCGCCCCGGTCTCCAGGGTCACGTCGAGGTCGTGCCGGTCGAGGTCCCGGGCGATCTCGGCGACACGTCGGGGCAGGTCGGGGGCGTACGGGTCGAGGTGCCCGTGGTCGAGGGTGAGGGCGACCCCGTCGTAGCCGAGGTCGGCGAGGACGGTGAGGACGTCGCCCAAGCGGTGGTTGGTGAAGCCGTTGGTGCCGTAACCGAATCGGAGGGGGGTGGGGGACACGGTCATGCCGGCGTTCCTCCTGCGGAGGTCTGTACTGGTCGAGGGGGTGGTTCAGGTGGGGGACACACGCCGGGCGAGCCGCCGGGCCAGGGGGTGGGCGACACCGAGGGCGGCCGCCGCGACCGTGGCGCCGCTGCGCGCGGTCAGCGCCGTCTGGAGAGGCAGGAACCCGAGGATCCCGGCCCCGACCGCCCGCCGTACGTTCTCGCCCGACGGCTCCCGTACGGCGCGGATCTGGGCCGTGCCGTAGGTGCCGAGGTAGGCGAGGGCTCCGGCGCCGGCGACGGCTGCCCGGGTGACGGCCGACCGAGCGGTGGGATGGCTGCCGAGGTACCGCCGGGTCGCGGACGCGGCCGTGCGCCCCGGTGACGGTGCCGCCGCGCCGGCCCGTGCGGAGGCGATCGCCGTGCGGACGGCGGGCAGCGCCGTCGCGAGGGCGGTGGTCGTGGCGGCGGCGAGGGTCGCGGCCGGCACGCGGGCGGGGGCGCCGGAGATCTCATGGCGGCTGAGGGCGGACAGCGTGTAGGTGTGGGCGCCGACGAGCGCGGCCGGGGCGGCGCCGCGCAGCAGTGCCCTGCCGGTTCCGCCCGGGCCGGCGGCGGCCAGCGCGCCGGCGAGGACGTCCAGGGTCCGGGCCGAGGCCATGGCGGCCGCTCCCGCGGGGGTGGACTTGAGCTTCAGGTCATAGGCCCAGATCACGCCGGTCAGCGGCAGCGCCGCCAGCAGGCCGCGGCGGCCGCCCGAGGCGGCGGCGAGCCCCAGTCCCGCGGCGGTGAGCGCGCCGGCGGCGGCGAGGGCGGTACTGCGGGGGACACGGCCCGAGGGAACGGGCCGCTCAGGGCGTTCGACGGCGTCGATCGTGGCGTCGGCGTAGTCGTTGAGAGCCATGCCGGCCCAGTAGAGGCAGACCGACGATCCCATGACTCCCAGGGTCGGTCCGCCGAGCGGGCGCCCTGCGGCCGCGGCCCCCGCGAGGATGTCACCCGGCACGCTCAACGCGGCCGGCGCACGTACGAGTTGAGCTAGATCCGCGAGGCGCACGACAGGCCGCGAGCCGGAGCGGACATCCCATCTCCGATCTTTCATGGCGGCAACTTACCCCTACCAGTTGGACATTCATGCGAAGAACGCGTGAAGACCTTTTTCACTTCGCGACTTGATAACGCCTACCGATGCACGCATCTGCGTGCTATTGGCCGTCAGAGTCCTGACGCAGTCTCCGCCACACCGCCTTGGCCGCGTTGTGCCCCGACATTCCGTGCACTCCGGGGCCCGGCGGGGTGGCCGACGAGCAGATGAACACAGCCGGATGCGGGGTGCGGTACGGCCGCAACGTGAGCTTGGGGCGGAGCAGCAGTTGCAGGCCGGAGGCGGCGCCGCAGGCGATGTCACCGCCGACGTAGTTGGCGTTGTGCGCGGCGAGTTCGGGCGGGCCGGCGGTGGCGCGGGCGAGGACCAGGTCGCGGAACCCCGGTGCGAAGCGCTCCAGTTGGCGCTCCACGGCGTCGGTCAAGTCTCCGGTCCAGCCGTTCGGCACATGACCGTACGCCCAGAAGACGTGCTTGCCCTCGGGGGCGCGGGTGGGGTCGACGAGACTGGGCTGCACGGTGATCAGGAACGGCCGGTCGGGGGCGTGGCCGTGCCGGGAGGCGGCGTCCAGGGCGGTGCTGATCTCCGCCTTGCTCGCCCCGACCTGGACCGTGCCCGCGGCACGCGCCTCCTCGGCGGTCCAGGGCACCGGGCCGTCCAGCGCGTAGTCGACCTTGAAGACGCTCGCGCCGTACCGGTACGAGTCGTAGAAGCCTCCGAAGCCGGCGATCCGGGCCAGGGCGCTGGGCGAGGTGTCGAAGACATAGGCGCGCGCGGGCGGCAGATCGTCGAGCCGCTTGACCTCGTAGTCGGTGTGGACGGTGCCCCCGAGGTCCTCGAGGTAGGCGGTGAGCGCGTCCGAGACGGCCTGGGAGCCGCCGCGGGCCACGGGCCAGCCGGCGGCGTGCGCGGCCAGCGCGAAGACCAGGCCCACGGCGCCGGTGGCGAGGCCGCCGAGCGGGGCGATGACATGCGCGACCAGCCCGGAGAACAGCGCCTTGGCCTTCTCGTCCTTGAAGCGGCGCATCAGCCAGGTGGAGGGAGGCAGTCCGGCGAGGCCGAAGCGGGCGAGGGTGACCGGGTCGCGGGGCAGCGCAGACAGCGGCAGCGACATGAAGTCCCGCACCAGGGTGTCCCACTTGGGCAGGAACGGCTCGATCAGCCGACGGTACGCGCCCGCGTCCCGCGGCCCGAACGAGGCGGCCGTCTCCCCCACCGAGCGGGACAGCACCGCCGCCGAGCCGTCCAGGAACGGGTGCGCCATGGGCAGCTCGGCGTGCAGCCACTCCAGGCCGTAGCGGGCGAGCGGCATTCCGTTGAACGCGGGCGAGTTGACGCCCAGGGGGTGGGCCGCCGAGCAGGGGTCGTGCCGGAAGCCGGGGAGGGTCAGCTCGGCGGTGCGGGCACCGCCGCCGACCGTGTCCTTCGCTTCGAACACCGCCACGGAGAAGCCGCGGCGGGCCAGCTCCACGGCAGCCGTCAGGCCGTTCGGCCCCGCCCCCACCACCACCGCGTCGAGCATCGCCGGCACGTTCGGACCCCTTCGTCAGCCGATGGTCATCGAGCGCCGCGAACGGGTTTCCGCCCGGCGGCGAACCTGCGCTCAGGATATGCCCGACCACCGACAGGCACGGCATGGGTAGGCTGCGCCGTATGACGCGCCGGTTCCGCCGCACCGACCCCGAGCAGGATCTCCAGCACTGGTTCGAGGTGGGGGACGACGGGCGGGTACTGCGGCAGATCTCGTTCCGGGGCGGGGGACCGGCGGCCCTGGTCGCCGCCGCCCCGGCCGAACGGGAGGAGGTCCGGCAGGTCGGCGGTGGACTCGCCGTCCAGCTGTACGAGGTCGTGTACGGCACGGCCTGGCCGGGGCCGGTGGTGGAACCGGCGGACGCGGTGCCGGTCACCGAGCTGGAATTCACCCTGGCGTGGGGCAGAGCCCGCAGCCACCGCCAGTGCGATGTCAGGCACGACTCCGGTCCCGTCCCCGTCGGTGCGCGTCTGCCCGGCACGTTCGCCGTCTCCCCGTGGGCCCCCGGGGCCACCGGGGTGCTGGTGGACCTCGGTCTGTCCGTGCCCGGCTTCGTCGACGCCCTGATCCTCCTGCGGGCCGAGTGTCCGTGGCCACCGGAAGGCACGCCCGCCGTGTTCGAGGTGATCGACATCCGTGTGGGCAACAGCGCGTGCCAGCTCAGGCTCCGGCCGACAGCAACCCCCGCACCCGGCGAGCCGTGGCCGAGTCCCGCGCCGCGGTGAACGGCAGGGTGTTGCCCCCGGTGATCCGGAAGGGTTCGTCCGCGAGGGTCAGATGGGCGCCGCCGGACTCCTCGACGAGGAGGAGGCCCGCCGCGTGGTCCCAGGCCGCCTCCCAGGAGAACGCGACCGCGTCCAACCGCCCTCGGGCGATGGCGAGATACTCCAGCCCCGCCGACCCGCACGGGCGTGGGGCGACACCCTCCGTCCACAGTCCGAGCAGCGCCGCCTTCTGCTCCTCCGTGGTGTAGTCCGGGTGGGAGGTGGCCACGTCGAGGTCACGGTCGGGCTCGGGTGAACCGGCGTGCAGCGGCTCGCCGTCCAGCGTGGCCCCCCGGCCCCGTATCGCCACGGCGAGCCGGTCGAGCGCGGGCGCGTACGTCCAGGAGGCGCGCACCACGCCGTCCAGCGCGAGGGCGACGAGCGTGCAGAAGCCGGGCTCGCCGTGCACGAACTGCCGGGTGCCGTCGACCGGGTCGACGATCCAGACCGGCGCGTCGCCGTGGATCGCCTCGTAGGACGCGGGGTTGGCGTGGACCGCCTCCTCGCCGACGACGACGGAGCCGGGCAGCAGCGCGGGCAGCGCCTGGGTGAGATACAGCTCGGCCTTGCGGTCGGCGTCGGTGACGAGGTCGTGGGGGCCGTTCTTCTGGTCGACCTCGTGCTCGGCGAGCTGCCGCCAGCGCGGCATGATCTCGGCGGCCGCCGCCTTGCGGATCGCTTCTTCGACGTCGGAGGCGTGCCGGGCGAGAAACTCGTCGATGGTTTCGCTGTCTTCGATCATGCCTCCATCACAGCACGCACCACTGACAATCCCCACCGGGAGGGTGCACTCCGCATGGAATCACCATGAACAGCGGGTCCGCCGCGGCCGGGCGGCGGCTCCCGCTCAGCGTCCGACCGCGTACCCCTGCATGCCCCGCGGGTTGGCCGCCGCCGAGAGCACGCCGGTCGCGGGGTCGCGCGCGACCGCGCAGAGGCGGCCCTCGGACCAGGGTTCGCCGACGGTGACGTCATGGCCGCGGCGGCGGAGTTCCGCCACGACCTCCGAGGGCATGCGGGACTCGACCGTGACGCTGCCGGGGCGCATGCCACGCGGGAAGAAGGAGCCGGGGAAGCCGTCGTTGTGCCAGTTCGGGGCGTCGATGGCGCCCTGGAGGTCCAGGCCGCCCCGGACCGGTGGGCGCAGGGCGACAGCGAGGAAGAAGTGGAGCTGCCACTGGTCCTGCTGGTCTCCGCCGGGCGTCCCGAACGCCATCACGGGCACCCCGTCGCGCAGCGCCAGCGAGGGGGTGAGCGTGGTGCGGGGCCGGCGGCCGGGGGTGAGCGAGTTCGGCAGCCCCTCGTCCAGCCACGTCATCTGGAGCCGGGTGCCGAGCGGGAAACCCAGCTCGGGCACGACGGGGTTGGACTGGAGCCAGCCCCCGCTGGGCGTGGCCGCGACCATGTTGCCCCAGCGGTCGACGACGTCCAGGTGGCAGGTGTCGCCCCGGGTGCCCCCGTCCGCCCCGACCTCGGGCTCCCCCGGCACCGGGGAAAGGGGGCTCTTGGCGACCGTGGGCTCGCCGGCCCCCAAGGGGTTGAAGCCGGGTTGGTCGGTGGCCACCACGCGCGCGTGGGCGCTCAGTCGGGGGGTGCGCCCGCCGGGGCTGCCGGGCCGCAGGTCGTACGAGGCCGTGTCGCCGACGAGGGCCCGCCGCTCGGCGTTGTACGCGTCGGACAGCAGCTCGGTCAGCGGCACCGGCGCCGCGTCGCCGTACCAGGCCTCGCGGTCCGCCATGGCGAGCTTGCAGCCCTCGATCAGCAGGTGCACGTAGTCGGCAGACCCGTACGCGGGCAGTTCGTCCGGCAGCAGGGCGAGTTGCTGGAGAAGTACCGGGCCCTGGCTCCAGGGGCGGGCCTTGCACAGGGTCCAGCCGTTCCAGTCGTAGGTCGCCGGGGACTCGTAGGAGGCGGACCAGGCGGCCAGGTCGGCCGCCGTGAGGGTGCCGGTGTGCCGTTCGCCGCTGGTGTCCAGGGTGGGCCGCCCGGCCTGCCGTACCAGGGCCTCGGCGATGAAGCCCGAGCGCCACACCTGCCGTGCCGCCTCGATGCGGGCCTCGCGGTCACCCGCCCCCTCGACCTCGGCGATCAGCCGCCGCCAGGTCGCGGCCAGGGCGGGGTTGCGGAACAGCTCGCCGGGGCGGGGCGCCCGGCCGCCGGGAAGGTAGACCTCCGCCGACGACACCCACTCCTTCTCGAAGAGGTCGCGCACCGACTCGACGGTCGCGCCGACGTTCTCCACGGGCGCGTGCCCGTCCTCCGCGTAGCCGATGGCGTACTTCAGGACGTCGGCGAGGTCCTTGGTGCCGTGGTCGCGCAGCAGGAGCATCCACGCGTCGAACGCGCCGGGCACGGCGGCCGCCAGGGGGCCCGTGCCGGGGACGAGGTCCAGTCCGAGTCCCCGGTAGTGCTCGATCGTCGCCCCGGCGGGCGCCACGCCCTGTCCGCACAGGACCCGGACCTCGCCGTCCGCCGTCGCCAGGACGAGGGGGACCTCCCCGGCGGGCCCGTTGAGGTGCGGCTCGACGACGTGCAGCACGAACCCGGCGGCGACGGCCGCGTCGTAGGCGTTGCCACCGTCCTCCAGGACGGCCATCGCGGACTGCGACGCGAGCCAGTGCGTGGAGGACACCATGCCGAAGGTCCCCTGGAGCGTCGGTCGAGTGGTGAACACGGAAGGACTCCTCACAGCACGACGATCGTCCGCCGATCGTACGCAGCGCCCCCGGTCACCCTGGAACGCGCGATCGCACGCGGCCGTCCCCAGCCCGCATCACGCGCGCCGCCCCACGGTCAGCACATGCCCGCTCGTGCCCAGCGGCGACGGCTCCGACTCGATCCACCGGGCCGCCGCCAGAACGGCCTCCCGCCGCTCGGGGTCGTCCAGCCACGCGTCCCGTGTCACCGGGTCATGCGTCAAGGGTGCTGATCGCCGCGAACGCGACGCAAACGTGAAAGGACCCCTAAGAGTCCCGCACCTTCGTCCAGGCGCCGGTGGCGAGGCGGCCGGTGGTGCCCAGGTCCAGGCCGCCGTCGGGGGCGAGTACCTGTGCGGGGCGGCCCTTCGCCGGGGCGACGCGCAGGTAGGGGGCGTTGACGGCGGGGACGTCCGCCTCGGTGACGGTGTTGCGCCAGACCAGCGAGGTGGTCGCGGACTCGCCCGGCTTCAGCGTCACCTCGTGCGGGCCCGGGTCGGGCACACCCGTGGTGATCTCCTCCGGGCCGCGCAGGACGCGCACGTCGACGGGTTCGCGGTCCTCGTCGAGCACCTGGACCGAGGGATAGCCGTTCACGGTGTACGGCTCGGTGCCGCAGTTGGTGAGCCTCACCGTCATCGCGCGCAGTCCCATCGCGGGCTCCACGAGACCCGGCAGCATCCGCACCCCGGAGGACGGGCAGGTGTCCGTGGGGTCGGGCGACGGCACCTCCGTGGGCCGCACGTCCAGGCCCGAGGGGAGTTGCTCGGGCAGTTCGTCGGCGCGCACGCCTCCCGGCCGTTCCGTTCCCGCGGACGAGGCCGACGCGGACGGGAGGTCGCGGTCCGGGTTCACCTCGCGGTCGATCTCCTCCCCCAGTCCGCAGCCGCCGACGGCCAGGATCAGCGCGGCGGCCAGGGACACACGGGAGGCGGTGCGGCGGGGTATCGGGATCATGGATCCGATCCTGACACGCGCTCCCGACGGAAGGCGGGACTCCGGAAAGTCGCCGTACGACTGAACGCTGAGGGCCGGTCACCACGTATACACAGAGCGAGGTCGCACTTTCGCCCCACAGGCAGTCGTGTGACACTGACGTACCCCACCGACCGGCGGTACCGCCGCCACGACCCCGAGAAGTGCGCTGTGCGTGATCTGCCTCTGCCGCTCGCCCTCACCGTGCGTCTGCTTCCGGTCGCCGTACTCGCCACGGCAGGCTGGGCGTTGGCGTCCGGTTCGTCGGACACGAGCCCGGCGGGGAAGGAGTCCGCGCCGGAGACCGCGTCCGGGCCCATCTCCACCTCCGAGTCCGCGCCGGCCACGTCGGCCGCGACCAAGACGTATGCGAAGGCGCCCTCGCCCTGCGGCGCCATCGCGGCGAAATCGGTCAAATCCCTTGTTCCGGGCGCCAAGACGGCCGGCAAGGAAATAGCGTCGACCGACGAGTCCGTGCGCCGCACCTGCTCCTGGAACGCCCTGAAGGGCTACGACTACCGCTGGTTGGACATCTCGTACGAGATTCACCAAACGGACGCGAAGGCCGAAACCACCTACAAGGAGCGGATGTCGCAGAAGAGCGGCGGCGGCGCGGTGCCCGGTCTCGGTGACGCGGCCTACTCGGTCGTGAACCTCACCACCGAGGACAAGCAGCAGACCCGCGAGGGTGTGGTGTACGCGCGCGTGGCCAACGCCCTGGTGGTCGTCACCTACAACGGCAGCGACTTCGAGTCGCAGAAGGCGCCCGGCACCGAGGAGATCAACAAGGGTGCCATCAAGGCGGCGAAGGAGGCGGTGGCCGCGCTGGAGGGCACCCGGTAGGGGCACGTCTCCGGCGCGAGCACCGCCTCCGTGGTCAGGTTCGGCGGCTCAGACGGTCGCTCTCGCCTTCTCCCGCTCCCCCGCCATCAGCGCCACGTACACCAGTATCGAGGCGGCGAGGCCCACCGCCCAGCCGTAGTCGGCGAGCGGCTTGAGGAACGGGATGAGGCCGTCCCGCGGGAACGGCCCCGAGGAGACCCCCTCCGCGTTCACGGTCGAGTAGGACCCGCCGACCGCGAGGACACCGCCCACCAGGAACGCGGCGATGGCCCGCCAGTTCCAGCCGGCGGAGTACCAGTAGCGGCCGCCCTCCGTGTACAGGTCCGCGAGGTGCAGGACCGTGCGGCGGATGATCCAGTAGTCGGCGATGAGGATGCCCGCGACCGTGCCGAGCAGTCCGCCGACCACGCCGAGCCACGTGAAGATGTAGAACTCGGGCGTGGAGATGAGCTTCCACGGGAAGATCAGGATGCCGAGGACGCCGGTGATCAGGGCGCCCGTACGGAAGTTGATGAGCTTCGGTGCGAGGTTCGCGAGGTCGTACGCCGGTGACACCACGTTCGCCGCGATGTTCACGGAGATCGTCGCGATCAGCACGGTGATCAGGGCGAAGAGCAGACCGAAGGTGCTGTCGGCCTTGGCCGCGAGGGTGACCGGGTCCCAGATGGCCTCGCCGTAGACGGCCTCGGAGCCGGAGGTGACGAGGACGGCCAGGATCGCGAAGAGCGTCATCGTCGTCGGCAGCCCGAGGGACTGTCCCCAGGTCTGCGCCTTCTGGCTGGCACCGAAGCGGGTGAAGTCGGGAATGTTCAGCGAGAGGGTGGCCCAGAAGCCGATCATGCCCATGAGCGAGGGGAAGAAGACCGGCCAGAAGTCGGCACCCCAGCCCAGCCTGGACGGCTGGTCCAGCAGCGCACCGAACCCGTCCGCCTTGACCGCGATCCAGATCAGCAGCACGAAGGCGCCGACGATCACGAAGGGCGCGGCCCAGTTCTCGAAGTGCCGCAGGAAGTCCATGCCCCGGTAGATGATCGCGATCTGCAACGCCCAGAAGAGGATGAAGCAGAGCCACAGCGGCCAGGGGTTGCCGGCGATCTTCCCCGCGGTCTCCCACTGGCCGCCGGTGAGCTTGGAGCCGAGGGCGAAGATGCCGCTGCCGCCGATCCAGGTCTGGATGCCGAACCAGCCGCAGGCCACGGCCGCACGGATCATGGCCGGTATGTTCGCCCCGCGCAGACCGAACGAGGCGCGGGCGAGCACCGGGAACGGGATGCCGTACTTGGGGCCGGCGTGCCCGGTGGCCAGCATCGGCAGCAGCACGATGACGTTGGCCAGGGCGATGGTGAAGACGGCCTGCTTCCAGTCCATGCCGAGGGCGACCAGACCGGAGGCCAGGGTCCAGCTGGGGATGCAGTGGGCCATGGAGATCCACAGCGCCGCGAAGTTGTACGTCGTCCACTTGCGTTCGGAGACGGGTACGGGACGCAGGTCCTCGTTGGCGAAGGGACTGTCGGCGGGGAAGGCCCCGGGGGCCAGTTCTATCCGGCCGGACGAGTCGACGGACTGGGCCATCGGCGACCCCGGGGGAACTGTTTCGGTCATGGGCAGGCCAATCAAGGAGGCGGGACGGGAGAGAAAGGCCGTGCGGGCCTTGGGCCCTCCCCGGGGGAGCGGGGAGGGAGTCAAGGTGTGGGGGGTCGTGATGGAGTGGAGCGTTCCGGATTGTGACAGGAGCCGGCCCGGGAAGGAATCCCTGGTCAGCCGGTGATCGCGGGGATGACCGTGGAGCCGTACACGTCGATCACCCGCTCCTGCGCGTCGTGCATGTCGTACACGGCGAACTGGTCGACGCCCAGGTCCCGCAGCGCGTTCAGCTTCGCGATGTGCGTCTCGGGGGTGCCGATGACACAGAACCGGTCGACGATCTCGTCGGGGACGAACGCCGTGTCGGGGTTGTCGGCCCGTCCGTGGTGGGAGTAGTCGTACCCCTCGCGGGCCTTGATGTAGTCCGTGAGTTCCTCCGGTACGGCCGCGGAGTGCTCGCCGTACTTGGAGACCAGGTCGGCGACGTGGTTGCCGACCATGCCGCCGAACCAGCGGCACTGCTCACGGGCGTGGGCGAGCGCCTCCGGGGAGTCGTCCTCGGTGATGTACGCGGGGGCGGCCACGCAGATCCTCACCTCGGACGGGTCGCGCCCGACGGCGACGGCCGCGTCCTTGACCGCCTTGACCATGTACTCGGTGAGGTACAGGTCGGAGAGCTGGAGGATGAAGCCGTCGGCCTCCTCCCCCGTCATCTTCAGGGCCTTGGGGCCGTACGCGGCCATCCAGACCGGGAGTTCGGCGTCCTCCTTGATCCAGGGGAAGCGGATGACCGTGCCACCGAGGTCGGCCTCTCCCCCGCTGCCCAGCGAACGGATGACCTTCATGGCTTCGCTGATCCGGGCCAGGGTGTTGGGCTTGCGGCCCGCGACGCGCATCGCGGAGTCGCCGCGGCCGATGCCGCAGACGGTGCGGTTGCCGAACATGTCGTTCAGCGTGGCGAAGGTGGAGGCGGTCACCTCCCAGGTGCGGGTGCCCGGGTTGGTGACCATCGGGCCGACCTTCAGTTTCGTGGTCCGGGACAGGATCTGGCTGTAGATGACGAACGGCTCCTGCCACAGCACGGCGGAGTCGAAGGTCCAGCCGTAGGTGAAGCCGTTGTCCTCGGCGCGCTTCATCAGCTCGATGACACGCGAGGCCGGCGGGTCGGTCTGCAGGACGAGTCCGAAGTCCATCTGCTCCGCTCCTAGGTGAGGTACTGACAGGTGGAGCGGGGGGTGTAGACGCCGTGCCCGGCGTGACCGGTGTACTCCCGCTCGCTGATGACGAGTTCGCCGCGCGAGAGGACCGTCTCGACCCGGCCGGTGGTGCGCTTGCCCTCGTACGCCGAGTAGTCGACGTTCATGTGGTGGGTCTCGGCGGACATGACCTGCTCGGCGTGCGGGTCGTAGATGACGATGTCCGCGTCGGCTCCAGGCGCGATCGTGCCCTTCTTGGGGTACATGCCGAACATACGGGCCGGGGTCGCGCAGGCGATCTCGATCCAGCGGCGGCGCGAGATGTGCCCGTCGACGACGGCCTGGTGCAGCAGGTCCATCCGGTTCTCGACGCCCGGCAGACCGTTGGGGATCCTGGAGAAGTCGCCGCGGCCGAGTTCCTTCTGCCCGACGAAGCAGAACGGGCAGTGGTCGGTGGAGACGACCTGGAGGTCGTTGGTGCGCAGGCCCTGCCACAGCTTGGCCTGGTGCTCCCTGGGCCGGAGCGGGGTGGAGCACACGTACTTGGCGCCCTCGAAGTCCGGCTCGGCGAGGTTGTCCGTGGACAGGAACAGATACTGCGGGCAGGTCTCGCCGAAGACGTTGAGCCCTTCGTCGCGTGCCCTGGCCAGCTCGGCGACCGCCTCCATCGCCGAGACGTGCACGACGTACAGGGGCGCGCCGGCGACCTGGGCGAGCCTGATGGCCCGGTGGGTGGCCTCCGCTTCGAGGAGCGCCTTGCGGACCTCGCCGTGGTAGCGGGGGTCGGTCTCGCCGCGCGCCAGCGCCTGCTCGACCAGGACGTCGATGGCGATGCCGTTCTCCGCGTGCATCATGATCAGGCCGCCGTTGTCGGCGGAGCGCTGCATGGCGCGCAGGATCTGGCCGTCGTCGCTGTAGAAGACGCCCGGGTAGGCCATGAACTGCTTGAAGGAGGTGACGCCCTCCTCCACCAGCAGGTCCATCTCCTTGAGCGTCTCCTGGTTCACATCGGAGACGATCATGTGGAAGCCGTAGTCGATGGCGCAGTTGCCCTCCGCCTTCGCGTGCCAGGCGTCGAGGCCCTCGCGGAGGGTGTGGCCCACGCTCTGCACCGCGAAGTCGACGATGGTGGTGGTCCCGCCCCAGGCGGCGGCGCGGGTGCCCGTCTCGAAGGTGTCGGAGGCGAAGGTGCCGCCGAAGGGCAGCTCCATGTGGGTGTGGGCGTCGACGCCGCCCGGGATGACGTACTTGCCGGTGGCGTCGATGGTGCGGTCGCCCTGCCACCCTTGGGCGGCCGAACTCCCGCTGGCGGCGAGGGCGGCGACGCGGCCGTCCTCGATCAGGACATCGGCGTGGATCTCATCCGAGGCTGTGATGACGAGACCGCCGCGGATGACTGTACGGCCGCTCATTCGGTCACGCTCCGTTCGGTTGTCGGGACAGTGCCGGTCGTCTGTGGCTGGTCGCGCAGTTCCCCGCGCCCCTGGAGGGCCCCTGCGGGGCCCCGGGGGCGCGGGGAGGCTTCGCTACGGTGCCGTCAGGGGCTCGTACGCGTCCGGGCGGCGGTCGCGGAAGAACTGCCAGCGGTCGCGGACCTCGCGGAGCTTGGCGAGGTCGAGGTCGCGGACGACCAGTTCCGTCTCCTTGTCGCTCGCCACCTCGCCGACGAACTGGGCCTCCGGGTCGACGAAGTAGGACGTGCCGTAGAAGTCGTTGTCGCCGAGGTCCTCGACGCCGACCCGGTTGATCGCGCCGATGAAGTACTCGTTGGCGACGGCCGACGCCGGCTGCTCCAGCTGCCAGAGGTAGCGGGACAGACCGCGCGAGGTCGCCGACGGGTTGAAGACGATCTCCGCTCCGCCGAGGCCCAACGCCCGCCAGCCCTCCGGGAAGTGACGGTCGTAGCAGATGTAGACGCCGATCTTTCCGACCGCCGTGTCGAAGACGGGCCAGCCGGCGTTGCCGGGGCGGAAGTAGAACTTCTCCCAGAAGCCGGGCACCTGCGGGATGTGGTGCTTGCGGTACTTGCCGAGGTACTTGCCGTCCGCGTCGATCACGGCGGCCGTGTTGTAGAGGACGCCCGGCTGCTCCTCCTCGTACATCGGCAGCACCAGGACGAGGTTCAGTTCCTTGGCGAGCGCCTGGAAGCGCTTGACGATCGGGCCGTCGGGGATCGCCTCCGCGTACTCGTAGAACGCCTTGTCCTGGACCTGGCAGAAGTAGGGGCCGTAGAACAGTTCCTGGAAGCACATGACCTGGGCGCCCTGTGCCGCCGCGTCGCGGGCCGCCTGCTCGTGGACCTGGATCATCGATTCCTTGTCGCCGGTCCAGGCCGTCTGGAAGATGGCTGCGCGGATGACTCTGCTCATCGGGACCTCCGGTCACTCGGTGTGAAGCGAGACTAGGAAGCCCGGGGGTCGGGTTTGAGTTGCACGGTGTCACGTCTGGAGCCGCTTGGCGTTCCACCGTGTCACCTCTTCGTGGACGCATGTTTCACCGCCGTTTTCCCAGGTCCCGGCATGTTTCAGCCCTGTTGCGCGTCGTGTGCGAGGAGGGCGATGTGCACGGACGCGGCCTGCTCGAAGTCGTCGAGGTCGACGCCGAGGCGGGCCTCTATGGCTTCGAGACGGCGGTACAGGGCGGGCCGGCTGACGTGGTGCAGCTGGGCGGTGTGGGACTTGTTGCGGCCGGTGGCGAGATAGGTCCGCAGGACCGGCAGCAGATCCTGCTCGGCGTGGCGGTCGCCGCACAGCAGCCCGTCCAGCTCCCGCTCGGCGAAGGCCTGGACGTGCGGGTCGTCCCTCAGCAGCCGGATCAGGCCCCGCAGATGGACGTCGCGCAGCCGTACGACGGCGGGCAGGTCGAGCCCGGTCGCCGACTGGGCGACGGCGTCGGCCACGTGCCTCGCCTCGCGCAGGCCCGCCGGGACCTCCTCCCAGGTGATGCGCGGCTCGGCCGCCGCCACGACCGTCCGGCGCACCCCGGACTCCGAGCGCAGCCTGGTCGCGAAGTGCGCGGTGAGTGCCTGCGCGTCCTGGTCCCGGGCGAGGCTCAGCAGGACGGCCGTCGCTCCCTCGGCGAGTTCGGCGACGAGGCCGGGGAGCCCCAGCATCCGCAGCACCCGGTCGAGCCCGGCCGGGTCGCCGTCGCGCACGACGAGCGGCACGAACGTCCGGCGGTTGACGGGCAGCCCGGCCGCCCGTGCCCTGGGCAGCAGTTGCCGGGCCGGTACGACACCGGAGACCAGGTCGGTCAGCAGGCTCTGCGCGGACTGCTCCTCCCAGCTGTGCGCGGTGCCGCCGAGCATGCGGTGCAGGACGAGGGCCTCGGCGGCCCGGTCGGCGAGGAGCCGCCCGGTGGCGGTGTCGCCGCGGTAGCCGCACAGCACGATCCGGCCCCAGCGCTCGCCGCGTCCGCCGAGTTCGGCGCGGATCCAGCCGTCGCCCTCGGTGCCGCCCGCCTGCCGTGAGATGCGTTCCCAGTCGCGCAGTACGTCGTCGACGGCGGGCCGCTCCCCCGCCGTGGCGAGGACGCGGTGGGCGAGGTTGGTGACGACGAGCGGGCAGCCCGCGTGCTGGGCGATCTCGTCGAGCAGCCGTTGCAGCGGGGCGCCGGCCGTGATGAGGCCGGTCAGCGCGGTCCGTACGGACTCGGAGAGGCTCACCGCCGCGAACTTCCGCCGGACGAGCCGGGACTGGACCTCCTCCGTCAGCTCGGCGAAGGGGAACGGCCGGTGCAGCACCACCATGGGCAGTCCGCAGCGCTCCGCCGCCCGGCGCATCACGTCGGGCGGCGTGGGGAAGGCGCGGCCGAGGCCGAGGACGACCGCCGCGGCCTCCGCCCGGTGCAGGGAGCGGATGTACTCGGCCTGCGCCTCCTCGTCGCCGGCGAGGAGGACCCCGGTGGTGAGGACCATCTCGCCCCCGCTGAGCATGACGCCCACGTCGGGGGCCTCGGCCACATGCACCCAGCGCACGGGCCGGTCGAGCTGGCCGGCCCCGGCCACCACCTCGGGCTCTCCGGCGAGGACCCGGTCCAGGGTGAGGACCTGGCGTACCGACAGGGCGGGTTCCAGGGCGGTGGTCATGGGGCGTTCCTCAGATCTGCTCCGGTGGTGCTACCGAATGCTCCTCAGAGCACGTTCGAGGGCGTCGGCGCCCTCCTCCGCCTCGGCGACGGTGAGGGAGAGCGGGGGCGCGATGCGCAGGGCGCTGGTGTTGTGGCCGCCGCCCTTGCCGATGAGCAGGCCCTCCCGGCGGGCGGCTTCGAGGACGGCGGCGGCCGCGTCCGGGTTGGCCTCCTCGGTGCCCGGCTTGACCAGCTCGACACCGATCATCAGACCCCGGCCGCGGACCTCCTTCACCTCGGGGATCTGCGCCGTGATCGCCCGGAGCCGCTCGATGAGCAGCCCGCCGACGCGGCGCGCGTTGCCCTGGAGGTCGTGCTCGACGAGGTAGTTGAGGTTGGCGAGGCCGGCGGCCATGGTGATCTGGGTGCCGCCGAAGGTGGAGATGGAGTTGCTGTCGAGGCAGTTCATGACCTCGGAGCGGGCGACGACCCCGCCGATGGACATGCCGTTGCCGATGCCCTTGGCGAAGGTCAGGATGTCGGGCGGCCCGTTCTGCCCGTGTGCCTGCCAGCCCCAGAAGTTGTCGCCGGTGCGGCCCCAGCCGGTCTGCACCTCGTCGGCGATCCACAGCACGCCGTGCCGCTGGAGCACCTCGCGGAACGCCGCGTACAGGCCGTCCGGCGGTGAGGTGAAGCCACCGACGCCCTGGATCGGCTCGGCGATCAGCGCGGCGGGCGGCCGGACATGGCCGAGGAGGTCCTCCAGATCGGCGACACAGGCCGCGATGAAGTCGGAGTCGCTCAGGTCGGCGTAGGGGCCCCGGGTGCGGACGCCCCCGTGCACGTACAGCGTCTGGAGCGGGGACAGCGACGTCGGTGACCAGCCCTTGTTGCCGGTGATGCCGACCGCGCTGAAGGAGCGGCCGTGGTAGCTGTTGCGCATCGCGAGGATCTGGTTGCTCTGCCGGTAGGTCGTCGCCAGCAGCAGCGCGGTGTCGTTGGCCTCGGTGCCGGAGGTGGTGAAGAAGACCCGGGCGTCGGGGATGCCGGACATCTGGGCGATGCGCTCGGCCAGCTCGACCATGGGCCGGTTGAGGTAGAGCGTGGAGGAGTGGATGATCCGCCCGGCCTGCTCGCTCACCGCCTTGGTGACCTCGGGCAGGGCGTGCGCCGTCATCGTGGTGAGGATGCCGCCGAAGAAGTCGAGGTACTTGTTCCCGGCGGCGTCCCACACATGACGGCCCTCACCGTGCGTGATCTCCAGCGGGTCCGCGTAGTAGAGCGCGAGCCAGTCGGGCAGCACGGCCTTGTGACGGCCGAGCAGTTCGTCGGTCACGGCTGCACCACTCCTTTCACTGCGGTACGGGTGGGGCGTGTCAGGGCTGTACGTGCCCGCGTCAGGGCTGTACGAGTCCTTCGTACGCGTCCGGCCTGCGGTCCCGGTAGAACGCCCACTGCGTGCGTACGTGCTCGATCAGGTCGAAGTCGAGGTCCCGTACGACGAGTTCCTCGTCCTGGTCGCTCGCGGTGTCGCCGACGAAGCGGCCGCGCGGGTCGACGAAGTACGAGGTGCCGTAGAAGTCGTTGTCGCCGTACTCCTCCACGCCGACGCGGTTGATCGCGGCGACGAAGTACTCGTTGGCGACGGCCGCGGCGGGCTGTTCGAGTTGCCAGAGGTGGGAGGAGAGGCCCCGGTGCGTGGCGGAGGGGTTGTAGACGAGCTGGGCGCCGTTCAGGCCGAGCTGGCGCCAGCCCTCCGGGAAGTGGCGGTCGTAGCAGATGTAGACGCCGACCTTGCCGACGGCGGTGTCGAAGACCGGCCAGCCGAGATTGCCGGGCTTGAAGTAGTACTTCTCCCAGAAGCCCTTGACCTGGGGGATGTGGTGCTTGCGGTACTTGCCGAGGTAGGTGCCGTCGGAGTCGATCACGGCGGCGGTGTTGTAGTAGAAGCCGGACTGCTCGACCTCGAAGACCGGGACGACGATCACCATGCCGGTCTCGCGGGCCAGCTCCCGCATCCGTGTGACGGTCGGGCCGTCGGGCACGGGTTCCGCCCAGGCGTAGTGCTCCGGCTCCTGCACCTGGCAGAAGTACGGCGCGTTGAAGACCTCCTGGAAGCCGATCACCTTGGCGCCCTGCCGGGCCGCCTCACGGGCGTGCTCGACGTGCTTGGCGACCATGGATTCCGTGTCGCCGGTCCAGGTCGCCTGGACGAGGGCGGCGCGTACGACGTTGGCCATGTCAGCTGCTCCTTCGACCGGGAAGTCAGAGAGCCTCTACGCCCGTAGAAACAGGCCGTAGAGGCTTGAAAGTAAGCCTCGCCGACGGGCTGGGCAAGACCATCGCCGTTAACCGGCCGAGTCGATCACGTTTCGCACTCCAGTGGGTGATCGCCTCCGCGCGCCTGCGCGTCCGCGTACGGAGGGCCGGTCGCGGCTCCCGGTGGGCCGTCAGGCGAGTCCGGCGACGCGCAGGGCGTGCGCCACGTCCCGGTGGCGGTCCTCCGACACGGCACGGGCCGCTTCCACGACCATACGGGCCAGCCGCTGCGGGTGCGTCTCCGCGACGCGCGCCGCCTCCTCGGGCGTACGCGTGCGTACATACGCGTCGAGCAGCGCACGCGCCTGCCGCTCGCGCCCCTCCTCGGTGAGGCCGAGCACCGCCTCGCCGATCTCCTCGGCCGGCCGTGCGACGCCCTGCCGCAGCATCTGCTCCCCGTCGGTGCCGCGCCCCACGGCGTTCAGGGCGTCGACGACGGCGACCAGCCGGTCCATGGGCAGCGAGGCGGCCTCCCACAGCAGGGTCGCCCAGTCGGCGCCCAGTCCTGCCCGGTGCATGTCAGCCGCGAGCAGCGGGAAACGGGCGGCGGGCCAGTGTGCGATCTCCACGAGCAGGGCGTGCGCCTCCCCGCTGCGCCCCTCCTTGCGCAGCCGCAGCAGCCGCTCGACGGTCCCGGCGACCTCCCGCCGCGCCTCGTCGTCGAGGGCCTGCCGGGTCGGCCGGTCCGTCCGCTGCGGCGGCACGGTGTCCTCGGCGACCCCGGCGTACCGAGCGCCCCGGCGGGCACGCGCCTGGGGCGCGGCCGCCTGCGCGGGCGCGCTCTCGGGCGCGACGACGGGCGTCTCCTCCACCTCCACGGCACCGGCGAAGCGGGCCCCACCCCGGGGACGCCGCTTGGCCCGCTTCTTGGACGTCACGGCCTCGGCCTCCGGTGCGGCGGCTTCGGGCGCGGGGGCTCGGGGGTCGTGCGCGACCGGGTGGGCGGGGCGGGCGTCGTACGCGCCCGCGTGGACCGTCTGCACGTCGCGCACGCCCGCGTGGACGGTCCGGGCGTCGTACGCGACCTCATGGCTCTGGGCCTGGACCTGGGCCTCGCGGCCGACCGTGTGGGCGTCGCCCTCCGGCCCCGGGTATGTACGGCCGGTGTGACCGCCCTGTGTCGCCGCCTCCGGCCCGCGCCCTTCCGCGTCCGGCGCCCGGGAGAAGTCACTGGCGCCGTCCGGGAAGCCCGTCGCGCCCCGCACAGGCAGGTGCGGGGCGCGACGGTCGAGGTTCTCCATCCGGGTGCGCAGTTCGGCACAGCGGGCGGTGGCCCGTTCGTGGTCGTCGTGGGCCCAGGCCAGGTCGAGGCGGAGGGACTCGGCCTCCTCCCGGGTGGTGGCGGTACGGAGGCGGCGGTTGAGTTCGGCGATGCGCTCGGCGGCGTAGCGCTGCTCGCGGAGCATGACGTCGAACCGGTCACCGAGGGCGTCCCGGGCGCCGGGCCGGGCGTCGTACGCGGCGAGCGAGGCGCCGTGCAGGATTCGGGCCCGCTCGGTCTCCTGGGCGGCGGCCGCGGGACCGTACGCGGTGTGCAGGTCGTGCATGAGCGCTTCGACGACGTCCCACGGCGGGACCTCCAGGCCGTCGAGGCAAGCCCGCATGCCGTCCGGGTCGCGCCGCCAGAAGACGGCGCACCAACCGCCGTCCTGGTCCAGCTTCGTCATCAGCTTGTTCAGGTAAACCGCGAACTCCCGAACCTCGCCCGGGAGTTGATCCACAGCCATCGCATGCTCCCCGGCAGACTGGAGTGCCCCGGTCCGCCAGAAAACACCAGCCGTGTTACAGGAAGGCTACGCGGAGTTTTCGGACCGGACGCAGTGTGCTGTGCGCGCCCGCCCGGCGGCTGTGCGTGAGGGATTCAGGCCACGCGACGACGGGCTTCGGCCAGGCACCCGCGCGAAGGAGCCCGTACGGAGGACGCCCGCACGGAGGACGCCCGCACGGAGGACGCCGCCTAGCGCCGGCTCAGGCCACCGCCGCCGGCGGCGCGGCCTCCACCGGCGTGCAGCGTCCGGCGAGTTCGTCCATGGAGAGGCCGAGCGTGCGGGCCAGGGCGGCGATCGTGAAGAAGGCCGGGGTGGGGGCGCGGCCGGTCTCGATCTTGCGGAGCGTCTCCGCGGAGATGCCCGCGCCGGCGGCGATCTCCGCCATGCTGCGACCGCCGCGGGCCTCCCGCAGCAACCGGCCGAGCCGCTCGCCGCGTTCGCGCTCTTCAGGGGTCAGAGGGGTGCGCACCATGCGCCCATTCTAATACCGACCCCCACCGGATGACCGGTATTAGAATTGGATATCGACCGGTATAGTAATTGGCATGGTGGAACTGAAGACGGACGCGTCCATGGACGCGATGTACGAGGCCGGGCAGGTCGTGGGGCGTGCGCTCAGCGCGGTGCGGAAGGCCGCCGACGTGGGAGTGTCCCTGCTCGAACTGGACGAGGTGGCGCGCGGGGTGCTGCGCGAGGCGGGCGCCACGTCGCCGTTCCTCGGCTACCGGCCCTCGTTCGCGCCGACCCCGTTCCCGGCGGTGATCTGCGCCTCGGTGAACGACGCGATCGTGCACGGCATCCCGACGCCCTACCGGCTCCGGGACGGCGACCTCGTCTCCATCGACTGCGGTGCCCACCTGGGCGGCTGGGCCGGTGACTCGGCGATCAGTTTCGTTGTGGGCGAGCCGCGCCCGGCCGACCTGCGGCTGATCGAGACCGCGGAGCGGGCGCTGGAGGCCGGCATCGAGGCCGCCGTCGTGGGCAACCGCGTCGGCGACATCGCCCACGCCATCGGCTCGGTGTGCCGTGCCGCCGGGTACGGCGTCCCCGACGGCTTCGGCGGCCACGGCATCGGCCGCCACATGCACGAGGACCCGTCCGTCCCGAACGAGGGCCCACCGGGGCGAGGGCTGCCGCTGCGGCACGGCCTGGTGCTCGCGATCGAACCGATGCTGACCGGCGGCGGCGAGGACGGCTACCACGCGGCCCCGGACGGCTGGACCCTGCGCACGGACGACGGCTCCCGAGCGGCCCACGTGGAACACACGGTGGCCATCACGGACGGAGGCCCCCGGGTGCTGACCGCTCGGTAGAGCGGGTGAAGAAAAGCACGGGGCGCAGCCCCGGTCGCTTTTCAGGGGCGCGGGGAACTGCGCGAGCAACCAGAACGAACCCGCACCCGACCGCGCGCCCCCACCCCAACGGCGCCCAAGGGTGTAGCCGCGCAGCGACAGGGCACTCGCGTGCCAATGAACAGCGGATTCCCGGGGCCCGAGGGCTACGGTCCGGACCCCTTCAGTGAGTTCTTCGCACGCTTCTTCGGCGGGCCCCGCCCCCAGCGCATCGAGATCGGGCGGCTGATGAGCGGCCAGGCCCGGCAGCTGGTGGCGGACGCGGCGGCGTACGCGGCGCAGCACGGCAGCAGCGACCTGGACACCCAGCATCTGCTACGCGCCGCGCTCACCGCCGAGCCGACCCGGAGTCTGGTGGCCCGCGCGGGCGCCGATCCGGACGCGCTCGCCGGGGAGATCGACGAGCGGTCGGGCCCGGCCCGGCACAAACCCGGCCAGGGTCCGGCGCCCGCGTCGCTCGCCCTGACGCCGGCGGTCAAACGGGCCCTGCTGGACGCCCATGAGCTGGCCCGTGCCACCGGCTCCGGATACATCGGCCCCGAACACGTCCTGAGCGCCCTCGCCGGCAACCCGGACTCGGCCGCCGGGCACATCCTGAACGCCGCGCGCCTGTCGGCCGCGTCCCTGCCGCCCGAGGCGTCCGAGCCACCGCCGAGCGGCACCCAGCCCGGACTGCCGCGCCCCCTGTACCCGCAGTCGGAGCTGCCGCGCCGGGCGGCCACGCCGACCCTCGACAAGTACGGGCGCGATCTGACCGAGCAGGCGCGCCAGGGCCGTATCGACCCGGTGATCGGCAGGGACGAGGAGATCGAGCAGACCGTCGAGGTGCTGTCCCGGCGGGGCAAGAACAACCCCGTGCTCATCGGGGAGGCGGGTGTCGGCAAGACGGCGATCGTGGAGGGGCTGGCGCAGCGCATCGCCGAGGGCGACGTGCCCGATGTGCTGGCCGGGCGCCGGGTGGTCGCCCTGGACCTGTCGGGGGTGGTCGCCGGTACCCGCTTCCGGGGCGACTTCGAGGAGCGGCTGACCACCATCGTCGACGAGATACGGACGCACTCCGGGGAACTGGTCGTCTTCATCGACGAGCTGCACACCGTCGTGGGTGCCGGTTCCGGCGAGAGCGGCGCCATGGACGCGGGCAACATCCTCAAACCGGCGCTGGCGCGCGGCGAGCTGAACATCGTGGGCGCGACGACGCTGGAGGAGTACCGCAGGATCGAGAAGGACGCGGCGCTGGCCCGCCGCTTCCAGCCGGTACTGGTCTGCGAGCCGTCCGCCGCCGACGCGCTGGAGATCCTGCGCGGGCTGCGCGACCGGTACGAGGCCCACCACCAGGTCCGCTACACCGACGAGGCGCTGGCGGCGGCCGTGGACCTGTCCGACCGGTATCTCACCGACCGGCGGCTGCCCGACAAGGCCATCGACCTGATGGACCAGGCGGGCGCCCGGGTGCGGCTGCGGTCCCGCACGAAGGGGACGGATCTACGGGCCCTGGAGCGGGAGATCGAGCAGCTGACCCGTGACAAGGACCAGGCGGTCGCGGGTGAGCAGTACGAGCAGGCGACGCGGTTGCGCGACCGGATCGCCGAGTTGAACGAGCGGCTCGCCGAGGGCCGTGAGGGCGACCGGGCCGACGACGGGCAGAGCCTGGGGATCACCGCCGAGGACATCGCCGAGGTGGTGTCCCGGCAGACCGGCATCCCCGTCAGCAGTCTCACCCAGGAGGAGAAGGAACGGCTGCTCGGGCTGGCGGAGCATCTGCACCAGCGGGTCGTCGGGCAGGACGAGGCGGTGGGTGTGGTCGCCGACGCGGTGCTGCGCTCGCGCGCCGGGCTGGCGAGCCCCGACCGGCCCATCGGCAGCTTCCTCTTCCTCGGACCGACCGGCGTCGGCAAGACGGAGCTGGCCCGGGCGCTGGCGGAGGCCCTCTTCGGCAGCGAGGACCGGATGGTCCGCCTCGACATGAGCGAGTACCAGGAGCGGCACACGGTCAGCCGGCTGGTGGGCGCGCCGCCCGGTTATGTGGGCCACGAGGAGGCCGGGCAGCTCACCGAGACCGTGCGGCGGCACCCGTACGCGCTGCTGTTGCTGGACGAGGTGGAGAAGGCCCACCCGGATGTGTTCAACATCCTGCTCCAGGTCCTCGACGACGGCCGGCTCACCGACGCCCAGGGCCGGACGGTCGACTTCACCCACACGGTGATCGTCATGACCAGCAATCTGGGCTCGGACGCCATCACCCGCCGCGGGGCCGGGCTGGGCTTCGGCGCGGGTGGTGCCGAGGCGGCCGAGGAGGACCGGCGCGAGCGGATCCTCAGGCCGCTGCGGGAGCACTTCCGGCCCGAGTTCCTCAACCGCGTCGACGAGATCGTCGTCTTCCGGCAGCTCACGGCGGAGCAACTGCGCCGCATCACCGATCTGTTGCTCGAACGGACCCGGCAGCGGCTGCACGCGCGGGGCATCGGCATCGAGTTCACCGAACAGGCCGTCGACTGGCTCGCCCGCCACGGCCACCAGCCCGAGTACGGGGCCCGGCCGCTGCGCCGCACGATCCAGCGGGAGGTCGACAACCCCCTCTCCCGGCTGCTCCTCGACAGCAGTCTGCCGTCCGGCAGCCGGGTGGTGGTGGAGACGGAGGACGGGCGGCTCGCCTTCCGCACGACGACGCCGCCCGCTCCGCGGGGTTCAGACGTGGGCTGAGGTGGGCTGCCATACCTTCCTTCGACCCGATCAACTCTCCTCTCCCACCCTTGACCCCGTGCAGACCTCCGCCAGGGCCCGCAGGGTCGGTATCCACATCCGCATCTCCGACGACCGCGAGGGCGCCGGACTCGGCGTGAAGCGCCAGGAGAAGGACTGCCGAACTCTCACCGCCCGACTCGGCTGGACAGGCGTCGAGGTGTACGACGACAACGACATGTCCGCGACCGACCGCCGGAAGAAGCGCAGGGGCTACCACCAGATGCTGGCCAACATGCAGAGCGGTCACATCGACGCCCTGGTGACCTGGCACCCGGACCGCCTGTACCGCCAGCCCAGGAGCTGGAGGCCCTGATGGACCTCCTGGACTCCCCCGAACTGGACGTGGAACTTCCGGACCGTCCAATCCGGCACCATCGACCTGTCGACCCCTGACGGCCGCATGCTGGCCCGCATCCAAGTAGCCGTGGCCAAGCGCGAGGTCGAGCACCGCCAGAAGCGCATCCTGAGCAAGGTCCAGGAGCTGGTGGCGGCAGGGAAGATCCACAACTCCGGCCACCGGCCCTTCCGCTACGCCCGCATTTACGACGGCACGGGCCCTCGCCGAAAGATCGTCGAGGGGCGCAAGAACGAGACCGAGGCCGCGTACATCAAGGACTGGGCGGCCCGGGTGGTGTTGGGAGAGAAGATCGGCAGCCTCGTGGCCGAGGCCAACCAGAAGGGGATCAAGATCTCCACCGGCGGGGCCTGGTCCTACCAGGCGATGAAGTTCCTGCTCACGTCCGGCCGCATCTCCGGCCGCAAGGAGCACAAGGGCGAGATCATGGGGACGGCCGTCTGGCCGAAGATCATTGAGCCCGAGGACAGCAACAAGAGGGCCCTACTCGCCGAGCGCTCCGAGGAGTTCAAGGCGCAGTACGGAGAACGGGACACCCCGGCCCTGAAGTACCCGCTCTCCGGCCTGGTCAAGTGCACTGGCAAGGTCCCGCACGTTGTGGGCGAGCCCTGCTCCTGCAAGGAGAAGGGGAAGCAGCACCACAAGATGAGCACGGGCCAGCGCGGGGACAAGAAGATGCCCATCTATACGTGCAAGAAGGACGGGGGAGGTTGCGGGGGCCGGACGATTCAGATCCCGGACCTGGAGAAGGCCATGGAGCGGCTTCTCTTCGCCCAGCTCGAACAGGTGGAGGTTGAGGTCGGCGAGAACCCCGACGACCTCCGGCCGGCTCTGGAGGACAAGCTCAAGCGGCTGGAGGCCCGCAACGCCGAGCTGGACGAGGAGCTGGGCATGGGCGACCGCCCGGTCCGGGAGATCACCGCCTCCATCCAGCGCAACAAGGGCCGGATCGCCAAGCTCCAGCGGGAGTTGGCGGAGCTGTCCGTGACGGCCAACGTCCTGGAGGTCGACGTGACGGACCTGCGGGAGGCGCGGGAGGACTACTCGGTGCCCCGCAAGCAGGCGGTGTACGGGGGCCTGATCGAGGAGATCCTGATCCACCCCGCGCCCCGGCCCTTCAACGTCTGGAACCCGGACCGGATCGAGGTGTTCTGGAAGTAGGTCAGGGGCGTTCGGGCTCGGAGCGACGGCTCGAACCCCGCTTCCACTCCTTGTGGAGAGCCCCGACGAGCTGGCTCAGGCCCTGCTTGGGGGTGTTCCGGGCGAGGACGAGCAAGGCGTCCCGCTGGTCCGTGGACAAGCTCTCCAGCAGGTATTCGTACGCGTCGTCCTGCTCGCCGAGGAGCGCCCGGTCCCGCCTGGTGTCCAGCTCCACACGATCGCGCCGGTTCAGCTCCTGCGTGGTGAAGGGACCATGGCCGATGGGACACGGAGGCTCGGGCCTCTCCACCCAGGAGTGGAAGCCGTCGGAGGGATACTCGGGGTTCTGGTACGCCAGAGAGCCGTAGGCGATCTCCATGCCCTGATCGATGTGCTGCTGGTGTTGGATCGACGCCTGGGCCATGGCCCATTCCTGATCGGCGTAACTCATCCGCTGCTCCTCACCCCTGGCTGAGCATCAGTCTCCAAGGGTCGGATGATCACCTCAAGTCCGGACGTCCGTGTTCTTCATCGCAGAGCGGGTCAAGTCCATCTTCACCCGGCGAAGCATCTGGGTCTGGACGGCGGTCAGCGGGGGCACCGTGGCCAACTCTTACTGCCCCCACAGTTCCTCGCGTCCCTCCTTGATTCAGTCAGGGCTGATCCGGGAGATCCTCATTCACTCGGCCGTCCGGTCCTTCAGCGTCTGGAACCCCGAGCGCGTCGAGGTGCTTTGGCGTTGGGCGGAGGCCCTTCGAACGAGATGGACTTGAACGCCTCCGACGGTCCCTCGGGCATCAGGAAGCGTTCGGCGGTCTGGCTGAACTCGGCCTCGCGGTCTCGAACCGGAGGCAGGTTGATCCCGGCCAGCGGATTGTCGTCCGGGTGATGGAACAGCTCGATGCGCGAGTTCCACGCGAAGCGGTGGTTCAGCTCCTTCGCCAGCTTGGCGCTAGCTGGAAATATGCCGTCCTGCCCACCGGGCGCCGTCATGATGATGGCCGCCTGACGGTCGATGGGCACCATGATCGCGGCGGCGTTGGCTAGGCCAACACCGCTCCAAGCCGGTGCGGTCTCATCCCGGAGCAGGGCCACCGGGTGATCGGACAGCAGCAGCGTCCTGCGCCCGAATCGGCACAGTTGCCACGAGCGGGCCATCATCCATTCGTACGCAACCACCATCGCGTCCGCCATGGTGAGCAGGTGGTCGTTGACCGGCAGCTCTACGAAGTAGCCGGAGAAGTCGGTCAGCTCGGCCCACGTGGCCTCCACGTCCTCGTCCGACACAGGACCCTTGCCCTGGGCCTCCATGCGGCGGCGCACTTCGGGCTTGCCGCCAGCGGCGATCTCCATCTTCAGGAGTTGGTCGGCAATCTCGTTGTTCGCCTTCCGGGCAGCCGGAATCCGCGCGGACTGAGCGGCGACCCACTCCCCCAGGACCGCCCGGTCGTCTATGGGCAGGGGCCACACATGCTCGTCGATGACCTTGGCGATCACCCTGGCGGCCTGGTCTTCGAGATCGGCCAACAGGTTCTCGATCGAGTCGTCGCGCTGCCCGGTCTCGTCCTGCATCGAGTAGAAGTGGCTGCGGACCGTCGCGTCACCGATTCCGATGGGTTTGGGCTCGCTCCCGTCGAGCGGAACCCGCATGATCCGCTTGCCGTCCGCGAACCGCCGCAGAAGCAGGCGAGGGACAGTGTGGTGATGGCGCTTCAGCTTCTGCTTGCCCGGGTTCGTGCCCATGGGAAGACGATACGGACAGGCCCTGACAGCGTCATGGCCTTTATGACGGGACGGACCTCTGCTGGGCAGCCCGGGTGAGGTCCGCCTTCACCCGCCGGAGCACCTGGGTCTGGACGACCGTCAGCGGGGGCGCCGTAGCCATCTGCCGCTCGGCCCCCGGCCCCGGGGAGTGCCTGGGTGTGGTTCGCCCTGGAACTGGGTCGAAAATCCGATCAAGCGACAGATGGCGCCATCTATGTTCTTCACATGGCCAAGGTTTGCGTCTTCTGCGGGGGCACTCCTCTGACGAAGGAACATGTTCTTCCACGATGGCTGAAGGTGGCACTCGATCCGGCTGTCCGGCGACACCGGTACGTTCGGTTGAGCGTGGACACGATTCGGCACCACGACGCTCCGCCGCTGAACGAGCAGGTGAAGGCGGTCTGCTCCGACTGCAACAGCGGCTGGATGAACCAGTTGGAGGAGGACGTCAGGCGCTTCCTGCCTGACCTGATCCGCGGAAACCCGTGCCACCTCGACGCAGAGGCACAGCAGGCGCTGGCGTCGTGGCCCTTGAAGACCATGCTCATGTGTCAGCACACGCATCCTGCCGACGTCCGAGGCGTGATCCCGGCGGATGACTTCAAGACCTTCCATGAAGTCCGCGAGCCCACTGGGTCGATGCTCGGACGCCTGGGCTTCATGAACTACCCCCCTGACGACTCCGTCCCTCTCGTGGACATCATGTGTCAGGGGTATGGAAGCGCCGGCACGAGCGGTATCGCCTGGATCAGCACTCTCAAGATCGGCTGCATGGTGGTGCAGATCATCCGGGCACCCGACGTCGCTGAGGGCTACCAGCTCGCCCCCTATGATCCCCTGCCGTCGCTGCGACAGATGTGGCCGCCTGATGAGCCCATCGATTGGCCCCTCCCGGCGGCAATCCCGTATGAGCTGATAGCAGATCTGGCACATCCTGACGTATTCGACGTGACCGTCACGCCCGTCTAAATCCAAACCAGTCGCCGCTGTAGTGCAGGGGCGGTTACCGTCCTGGCATGGACGATTCGCTCTCCTTCGAGAGTCTGCTTCGCGGCGCTCGCAAGTTCGCGCGGTCAGCGTTGGAGGCGCACAGTACAGAGAATGAAGAGGTCTTCCTCCTCCACGCTGGAGTGAGCATCGAGCGGCTGGCCAAGGCCGCCCTGGTGAGGAAGAGCCCCTTCCTCCTGATGGAGATGAAGGGCAAGGACGACACCCTCTTCCATCTCACTGGTGTTCGCCAGGCGACCAAGCTCAGGACGGTCGGGGCGGGACAGGCCATTGGTCGCCTCAGGGACATGGCCGTGCTACCGCAGCGTGATCCGGACCTGGATGAGCTGATCGAGCTGCGGAACGGCGTGGCTCACCTGATGGCATCGGTAGACGAAGCATTCGACGGCCTCACCGTCTTCTGCCGAGTGACCAACCAACTGCTGGAGCACTTGAAACGGAACCAAGGGCTCTACTGGGGCTCGCGGTCGAACGTCGTTTCGATCACGCTTAGCGACGCACACGAGAAGGTGGAGCGGGACGTCGCACGGCGCATCGAACAGGCTCGTCGCCTGCTCAAGAAGCGCTTCGAGGATCTGCCGCAGGCGGCCTTGGAGGGCTTCGTGGCGACACGGCCGCAGTTGGATTACGGGCTTCAGGTCACCGATGAGCGCCCACCCAAGGTCTTCGTTCCCTGGAAGTGTCCCGCCTGTGGGCATACCGCAGTCCTCACCACGGGGCCTCCGAACCGCATCACATACGGTGAACCCGCACAGTCCTCTCCCGAGAGTCTCCTGTGCTTCGTCTGCCGGTTCACCCTGAATCCCCACGAGATGCAGGTGGCGGGCATAGCGAACAGCATCCCGCTGGTGGACGAGTCCGGAGCCCGGTTACTCACTGATGTCGAGGAGTTCCTCTGGTCTCCCCAGCCGGATGTCGATGACGACTTACACGACGACTAACCCGGTCGATGCTCCCTGAAGCCCCAGCTCCCCAGCGTTTAAATTTGAGCGGCTCGAAGCCCGCCCTGGGCAAGTCGAGCCCGATCTTCACCGCCATGGGCAAGCGCCTGGTGGCCGAGTGCTGCGGCCTGTACAAGGAGGGCCCCGGCCCCAAGCTCGGCCAGGCTGACGTCGACTCGTACGAGAAGTTCCAGCGGAAGCTGGGGTACACCGGCTCGGCCGCCAAGTGGTCGCCGGGGCCCACCTCTTGGTCCAAGCTCAAGGTCCCGAACGTCTAAACTGGGACCTACCTCGTATCTCTGGCGGGATACGCCAAGCGCCCCCGATCTCCCTCGGGGAGGTCGGGGGCGCTTTCGTGCGTCTGGGGCAGAATGCGGCTGTGGATGCGGGACTTGCGGCCGTCTTGGGTGCGGCCATCGGTGGACTCACGGCTTTCGGGACCAGTTGGTTTGGATTCCGGGCAGCGCGCCTTCAACTACAGCACCAAGAGTCGGAAGCAGCACGCCAGCGCCGGTTCGAGAGCCTCACGGAGAGGCGCGGCCCTCGATCACAGGCGTACGCGGACTTCATCGCGGCTGGCCAGGAGCTGATCGACTCCATGTACGGGCCGAAGGAGGATTTTCTCGCCCAGTTCGAGACGCTTCAGGCGAACATCCGCAAGCGCCGATCAAACATCGCCATCGCGGGACCAGACTCCGTGGTTCAGGCTGCGGGTGAGTTCGCTGACGAGGCCAGGAAGTTCAGAAACGAACTGGCACACGGAGCCATACTCGGCCATCCCCTACACCACAAGGGGAGGTTCGAACGTCCGCTGGACGGTTTCGCCAAGGCCGCTCGTACGGCGCTGGAGGACGAGGGCCACCCACCGGAGGGGCCTAGCCCAACGGCAACTCCGCCAGCATGACGGCGTAGACAGGGGAGTCCGGGAAGGGCTGACGCTGTCCGACCTTCCGGAAGCCCCAGGACTCGTACATGGCCTGCACCTTGGGGTGCTCGGTGTCGACGAGCAGGACCACCAGGTCCTCGTCCCTCGCGTCCAGGAGGGCCCGGCTGACCAACTCGGCCGTCCCGCTCTTGCGCCACTTCGTACGGACAGCCAGCTCCGAGAAGGAGAAGGTCCGGCTCTTCTCCGGGGCGGGCTTCACGTGCTCGCGCCACCACTCGCGGTAGGCAGTCGACGGGGCGCCGTAGGCGAAGGCCACCGCCTCCTCGCCGTCGAAGGCGACCACGCAATCGAAGTCCGGGTTACCGCCCCAGTGGTCGACGAACCAGGGGAAGCGCTGGTTGAACTCGTCATTCATGGCATCCGCGTAGGCGTCCGCGTGCACGTCGATCAGGGCCTGTCGGATCTGCGCCAGGTCCTTGTTGCTGAAGCGGCGGACGTCCAGGTCGGCGGCGTTCAACCTCGGCTCCATTCGGCTCGGTAGCGGTCTCCCCACTCTCGGGCGACCCCGGCGTCCGGCGCAAGCGTGATCAAGTCACGGTAGAAGTCGCCGAGCAGGGAGCGCATCCGGCCCGGTATGGGAGTGCCCGCCACCAGCGCGAAGGAGGTCGACGCCGTGGAGCATGCCTGGTCGATATCCCTCTGGTGGAGTTGGGCCAGAGCGAGCCGCGTGGTGGCCAGGGCCCGGTTCCGGCGGAACTGCTTGGGGATCGCGCCCAGGGCCTTGTGGGAGGCCGCCTCGGCTTCTGCCGCGTCCCCGATCCGGTCCCGGACGATGGCCGTCATGGCCGTCAGCTCAGCCGGGCCGTAGAAGGCCATCCAGCTCGGGCGGGGCTGGTCCCGGTCCGCCTTGCCCAGGGCCTCCTGGGCGTGCCCCAGGGACCGCAAGGCGGCCTGTCGGTCGCCGAGATTCGAGTGGCCGATGGCCGTACGGGCGTGGGCCAGGGAGGCGAACAGCGGATCCCGCTTCGTAATCGAGGTGGCCTGGGCGGCCATGCCCGAGTCGACGGCTTCCGTGTGCTCCCCGCGCTGGTGGGCCAGCATCGCGTAGGAGTTCCAGACCCTCATCTCCACCACGGGTCCTGGGCCATCCCGGCCAGGTACAGCGCTCGTCCCAGGAGATCCTGGGCCCGGTCGGCCTGCCGCGCGTCCAGAGCGCTCCAGGCGGCCGTGGCGGTGTAGTCGGCGGCGATCGAGAAGAGCCGGAGCCGGATGCGCTGGGTGGCACCCTTCTTGACCTTGTCGAGGGCCTCGGCCGCCCCGGCGAGGGCGGAGCGTTCCAGGCCCTCGTGGCCTCCCCTGGTGTCGTCCAGCTCCATCAGGGCGTCCAGGCCCGAGCGGAGCCGGAGGACGTCGGAGGTGCCGACCTGCGAGGGCGCTCCGACGAACGGCACCGCAGCGGCGGCGGTTCCGGTGGTGGCGGTGAGGAAGTTCCTACGGTCCACGGGGGACTCCGCTTCGGGGGTGGGGCGTCGTCTTCCGGCCGGAGGGCTGAATCCCAGCTCTTCGGCCGTACATCCGAATACTGCCTCTAACGCCTCGCGCTGCTTGGGGTGTGGCCACTGGGTTTTTCCGGTCAGCCAGTTGCGGATCGTCCGGTCGCTGACCGTTCCCTCGTGCCCGGAGCAGAGCAGCCGGGCGTTCACCGCGTCGGCCAACTCCACCTGGGTTAAGCCGCGCTCCTGCATCGCGCTGTTGAGGCTCTCGTTCCCCTCCACGTACCCACCGTAGGAGGTGATCCCTCGTCAGTGAGGTGCTATGGGCCAGAAATTTCCGGTTGGGCCGGACGCACGCCGGGCCCATTTTTCCTGCCGCTCAGGGACCAGGAGCCGTTCACTCAGGTAAGGCCACTCACACCCGCCCCCCCCCGGAGGTCCTGATGACTGTGACCGCAACGCCACGCCCCACGGGGCACCCCGGATACTCACAGACTGTTGATCGCGTGCCGGAGAGCGCGGGTGTGGCGCGCAGACTGGTCCGTACGGCGCTCGCCGCCTGGCACCAGGACGATCTGATCGACGACGCCCTGAACGTCATCACCGAGCTGGTCTCCAACGCCGTCGACCACGGCCGCCTCCCCTCGATCCGGATCCTCGTCACTCGCCCCTCCGAGGGCTGGATCCGCCTCGGGGTCGTCGACCGCTCCCGTGTCATGCCGGAGCTGCGGGACGACTCCAACGGGGACCAGATCCGGGGCCGTGGGCTCGTCCTGGTCGACGCCCTCTCGGACCGCTGGGGCACGGACCTCCACCGCTGGGGCAAGACGGTCTGGGCTGAGCTGAAGGTCGAGGTCGAGCGGTGAAGGACGGCAAGGCGTGGTTGGGCGACGAGGTCCACGACGAGGACGCGGACCGAACCGGGATGGTCACGGACGTCTCCGGCGGCGTCTACTTCGTGCGGCCTCTCACGGGCGGGGGGCCTGAGTGGACCCAGAACAACCCCGACCGGCTGACGGTCACCGTTCCCCTGGAAGACAGCCGGCTCAGGTGACCGAGCTTCCCGAACACGCCCCCTCGGACCGCATGGGCGTCCTGATCGCGGCGTACGAGTACGAGATGGGCTCGTGCTTCCGCTGCCCCCGCAAGGGGGTCCAGGTGACCCGCTTCGGTGAGATCACGAGCGACGAGGGCGAGACCCCTCTGTACGCCTGCCGGGAGTGCGTACAGGAGCTGCTGACCATGCACGAGCGCGCGATGGAGCGGATGGACACCCGGCCCCGGATAATCCAGCTCCCCAGAGCCCTTCGCGGAGTAGAGGCCGACTGATCACAGATGGCTCCCCCCTACCCGCGAGGAGAGGCCCCGATCGCCTCGTGGCGGTCGGGGCTCTTCGTTCGGTCAGTCCTCGTCCAGCCACTCAACCTCGTCGTCTTCGAAGTCCTCCATGTCCGGAACTTGGCCCTTGGGGTAAGTGATCGGCTTGGGGTCCCAGTGCCGGTACTCCCAGCGGGCGTGAGTGGTGATCTGGTCGATGCTGTCCGTCGGCATGTGGGTGCGAGCCGCTTCCATGGCGGCCACCACCACTTCACCGTACGTGTCGTTCACACGGCTGTGCCGGGTCACCTTCTCGTTGCCCTCGATCTCCAGGGTGATCGTGAGAATCTTCTTGACGCCCATCGGCCCTCCTTCATCGCTGGGAGGCCAGTCTGCTGTGAAGACCTGTCGAGCTGCCGGTGATCCCGTGAGTTGACGCCGAAAACCCTCAAGTAGATACGCCCGAAGAAGAGTGTGGTGACACGGACTACCGCGTCGGGTGCACCACCATCGCCGAGCCGCCGCCGCGGCGTACCGTCTCGGCGGCGGCCAGCCACTTGCCGCCCGGCAGTCGCTGGACGCCAGCGACCGCGCCGATCTCGGGGTTCTGCCGGAAGGCGTGCCCGATGGCTTCGAGCTGTCCCTTCAGAGGGCTGTTCCACAGGCCCGGTTCGAGTTCGGTGGTGGTCTGGTTGCGTTGGCTGGCGCGGGGCGCGGCGATGGCGTCGACCAGCGGCAGGCCCCGGTCGAGGAAGCCGGTGAGGGTCTGGAGCACGGTGGTGATGATGGTCGCGCCACCGGGCGAGCCGAGCGCCACCACCGGCTTGCCGTGCTTGTCGAGCACGATCGTCGGTGACATGGACGAGCGCGGCCGCTTGCCCGGCCCCGGCAGGTTCGGGTCGTGCACGGCCGGGTTGGCGGGAGTGAAGGAGAAGTCCGTCAGCTCGTTGTTGAGCAGGAAGCCACGGCCGGGCACGGTGATGCCGCTGCCGCCGGTCTGCTCGATGGTGAGCGTGTAGGACACGACGTTGCCCCACTTGTCGGCGACGGTGAGGTGGGTGGTGCTGTCGCCCTCGTACGTGGTGGGCGCGGCGGTGCCGCCCGTGGGGCAGGCCGCCGGGTGGCGCGGGTCGCCGGGGGCGACGGGGCTGGTGAGCACCGCGTCGTCCTTGATCAGGCAGCCGCGGGAGTCGGCGAACCGCTGCGACAGCAGTCCCTTCGTCGGTACGTCCTCGAAGGCGGGGTCGCCCACCCAGCGCCCCCGGTCGGCGAACGACACACGGCTCGCCTCGATGAGGCGGTGCAGGTACTGGACGTCGCTCGCCTTCGACAGGTCGGTCCGCTCCAGGATGTTGAGCGCCTCGGCGACGGTGGTGCCGCCGGAGGAGGAGGGGGCCATGCCGTACACGTCGAGCCCGCGGTACGACGCCTTGGTGGGCGCCTGGTTCTTGGTGCGGTAGGCGGCGAGGTCCGCGGCGGTCAGGTCGCCGGGACGGGCGTTGTAGCCCGAAGCGGGGTCGACGGGCGGTTTGTTGACGGTGGCGACGATGTCCCGTGCGATGTCGCCCTTGTAGAGCGCCCCGATGCCCTCACGGCCCAACTCGGCGTAGGTGCGGGCCAGATCGGGGTTCTTCAGCGTCGAGCCCACCACGGGCAGCTGTCCGCCGGGCAGATAGAGGTCTGCCGTGGCCGGGAAGGTGCGGAACCGGGCCTCGTTGGCGGCGGTCTGGGCGCGGAAGGTGGCGTCGACGGTGAAGCCGTCACGGGCGAGTCTCTCGGCGGGCCCGAGCAGCTTGGCGAGCGGCTTGCTGCCCCAGTTGCGCAGCGCGGTCCGCCAGGTGGCGGGGGTGCCCGGCGTGCCGACGCTCAGTCCGCTCGTCACGGCCTCGGCGAACGGGATGGGCGTGCCGTTCTCCAGGAAGAGGCTCTCGTCGGCGCTGAGCGGCGCCGTCTCTCGGCCGTCGACGGTGTGCACGCTGCGGGACTCGGCGTCGTAGTAGACGAAGTAGCCGCCTCCGCCGATGCCCGCCGAGTACGGCTCGGTGACACCGAGGGCGGCTGCGGTCGCGACGGCCGCGTCCACGGCGTTGCCGCCCTTCCTGAGGACCTCGATCCCGGCGGCCGAGGCGTCGGGGTCGACGCTCGCGACGGCACCTCCGTAGCCGACGGCGAGCGGCACCTTCTCGACGGGGTCCGTCGCGGTGGACGTCGGCGGCGCCGCCGCTCCCACCGACACCACGGCGGACACCGCCGCAAGAACCGTCAGTTTCCGCGCGACAGGGCGACGCAGACGCATCCGTACCTCCAGTCAACGACCGTTCGCGCAGACTAACGTGGCCGCCGTCCCGCCGTCAGCGGCGTCTCGGCCAACTGGCGGCCCCGCCACCCGCCCGCCACGGGGCGTCGTACGGGGCGATCCGCACAGGTCGCCGAGCAGACCCCGGGGCGGAGCCGGTCCAGGAATCGGACACGGATTCGGACAGTATTCGGTCGCGCCCGCTACCATGCGCGGCCATGAATGACGACGTGCGCAATATCGTCCTCGGCGTGATCGCGGCGGGCATCAGTGCCTCGCTGGGCTGGTTCGTCCGGACCTACCTGTGGAAGCGCAGGCTCCGCCGCAAGCAGGCGTTCTTCGGACTGCCCGAGAACTCCGAGTCGCTGCTGGTGGTGAACCGCGATCCGTCCAGCGCGGACATGGCGGTGCACCGCTTCGACGTGTTCGCGCTGCTGGAGCTGTCCGCCCTGATCAAGGACTGCGGTGCGCACGCCCAGATGATCACGCAGGACGCGGCCCAGCAGGGCTTCGGCGAACGCACCGAGTTCTGCGTGGGCGGTCCCGGCTCCAGTCGCCGGATGGCCGCGCACATCGGGGCCATGCTGCCCGGTATACGTTTCAACACCGACCCCGAGCCCGGCCCGGACCGTGCGGCCCTGCTGATCGGCGACGACACCTACCGGCTGGAGCCCGGGGTCACCGAGCACGTCCTGCTGGCCCGGCTCACCACCGGCCAGCCCCACCAGGCCCGGCCGGTCTTCCTGTTCTGCGGCCAGCGGGCCATCACCAACCAGGCGGCCGCCCGTTACCTCGCCCGCCACCACGAGCGGCTCCACCGCAAGTACGGGACCGGCAGCTTCGTCCTCCTGCTGAAGGTCGTCAACTCCCAGGCGTACGGGCCCGATGTCGTCGAACTGGTCGCGGACGTCACCCGCGCCGCGCAGACCCCGCCGACGGCACTCCCGGCCAAGGCGACGCATCGGGCCTCGTAGGCCGGGCCCCGCGCCGGGACGGGCCAACCCGCCGACACGTTCACGCCAACTGTTACCGTCACGTAACTTACCGAGGAGTTACCTCTGGTAAGCCGCGACGGTTACCGTCGGGTCACTTTGCACTGACACGAGTGAGGAGCGACCCGTGAGACACCCGCACGGCACGACATCGCGCACGGCGAAGGCCCTGCGCACGACGACCGTGGGGGCCGTCTCGGCCACCCTGGTCGCCGGCACGGCCCTCGGACTCGCCCCCGCCGCCCAGGCGGCCTCGGCCGACTCCCCCACCACCCGCTTCGTCAACATCACGAGCACCGACGGCACGGTCCTCAAGGCCAATGTCGTCGCCCCCGCCGACGCCTCCCGCACCTACCCGCTGCTCGTGCTCCCCACGAGCTGGGGGCTGCCGCAGGTCGAGTATCTGGCCCAGGCGCAGCAGCTCGCCAAGGCCGGTTATGTGGTGGTCAGTTACAACGTACGGGGCTTCTGGGAGTCGGGCGGGTACATAGAAGTCGCCGGACCACCGGACATAGCCGACGCCTCCGAGGTCATCGACTGGGCGCTCGCCCACACCCCGGCCGACGCGCGCCGCGTGGGCATGGCGGGACTGTCCTACGGCGCGGGCATCAGCCTGCTCACCGCCGCGCACGACAAGCGGGTCAAGGCGGTCGCCGCGCTCAGCGGCTGGGCCGACCTCATCGACTCCATCTACTCCGGACGCACCCAGCACCTCCAGGCAGCCGGTCTGCTGGACGGCGCCGGCCGGATCACGGGGCGTCGGAGCCCCGAGCTCCAGGAGATCTTCAAGAACTTCTACGCGTCCAACCTGGCCAAGGAACAGGACATGATCGAGTGGGGGAAGAAACGTTCCCCCGAGACCTATGTGGACGCCCTCAACGCCAACGGCACGGCCGTCATGCTCGCCAACGGCTGGGGCGACTCGATCTTCCCGCCCAACCAGTACGCCGACTTCTACGAGAAGCTCACCGGCCCCAAGCGCCTGGAACTGCGGCCCGGCGACCACGCCACCACCGAGCTGACGGGCCTGTTCGGGCTGCCCAACGACGTGTGGACGGACACCCGCCGCTGGTTCGACCACTATCTGCGGGGCCAGGCCAACGGCATCGACGACGAACACCCCGTGCGGCTCAAGTCCCGTACGGGCGGCGCCTTCGAGGGGTATCCGGACTGGAAGTCGGTCGCCGCCACCCGCGAGAAGATCGCCCTCGCGAGTGGCACCACCATCCACGCGAACGTCGACTCGGGCGCGAACGGCGGGGTGGTCTTCCTGTCCAGCGTCCTCGACCAGGTCGTCCAACTGCCGCCCGTGGCCTCGATCCCGCTGCTGCCGCGCCGCTGGGCGGCCGTGTGGCAGTCGGAGAAGTACCGGACCGCGCAGCGGGTGCGGGGCACCGCCGCACTGCACACCACGGTGACGGCCACCAAGGAGAGCGGCACCCTCGTCGCCTATCTGTACGACGTGGGCCCGCTCGGCCTCGGCAAGCTGGTCAGCCACGCGCCGTACACCTTCCACGGCGAGACGCCCGGCAAGCCGTTCGGCGTGGACCTGGAGTTGTTCTCCACGGCCTACGACGTTCCGGCGGGCCACCGTCTCGCCCTGGTCGTCGACACGGTCGACCCGCTCTACATCGAGCACAACCCGTCCGGCGCGCAGCTGACCTTCTCCTCGCCGCCGAACGACCCGTCGTACGTGTCGATCCCGCTGCGCGAGCAGTGATCTCCGGCTGCCGCCGGGCGGGCCTGGCCCCTGGCTACTGCGCGCCTGGCAGCAGCGTCCCCTTGTGCGACCGGGATGGAGTCCTCGGCCTCGGTCACCCCCAAGTGGAGGAACCGCTCATCGTAGTCGAGGCCCGCGCCTGGTCCAGCGGCGGCGGTCAGTGCTTGAGGATCTTGGAGAGGAAGTCCTTGGCGCGGTCGCTGTTCGGATTCGTGAAGAACTCGTCGGGCGTACGGTCCTCGACGATGCGCCCGTCGGACATGAAGACGACACGATTGGCGGCGGAACGGGCGAAGCCCATCTCGTGGGTGACGACCACCATGGTCATCCCCTCGCGTGCCAACTGCTGCATGACTTCGAGGACTTCGTTGATCATCTCGGGGTCGAGGGCGGAGGTGGGCTCGTCGAAGAGCATGACCTTCGGTTCCATCGCCAGCGCCCGCGCGATCGCCACCCGCTGCTGCTGGCCGCCCGAGAGCTGTGCCGGGTACTTCGGCGCCTGATCGGCCAGGCCGACCCGGTCGAGGAGGGCGCGGGAGCGCTGGTCGGCGTCCTCCTTCTTCCGTTTGCGCACCTTGACCTGACCGAGCGACACGTTCTGCAGGACCGTCTTGTGCGCGAAGAGGTTGAAGGACTGGAAGACCATGCCGACGTCCGCGCGGAGCGCCGCGAGGGCCTTGCCCTCCGCGGGCAGCGGCTGCCCGTCGAGCAGGATCTCCCCGGAGTGGATGGCCTCCAGCCGGTTGATGGCCCGGCAGAGCGTCGACTTCCCCGACCCCGAGGGGCCGATGACCACGACCACCTCCCCCCGGCCGACGGTGAGCTCGATGTCCTGGAGGACATGCAGCTCCCCGAAGTACTTGTTCACACCATGCAGTTCGATCAGCGGATCGACAGCCATGCACTGCCCGCCCTGTTCGCTCTCGGCCGTGTCGTGTCGCAGGTGCCGCAAACTATCCGCACGCGAGGTGGCTCCGTACGCGACACGCACCGTCGGGGATTAGCCGTATTGTCAGGCACGCGCCGGGTCCGGCCCCGCTCATCCCTCCGCGATCTCGGCGTACAGCTGCGACAGCTCGGGGGCGCCGTTGTCGGCCCATTCGTGTCCGGCCTCGACCACGTGGATCTCCCGTCCGGAGGCGAGCCGCACCACCGGTTGGCCATTGGGCCAGATCTCCCAGCGGGCGCCCGGAACGGTCCGGACCACGACGGTACCCAGGTAGAGCCCGGCGTCGTTGCCCAGCCAGGTGGCGGTCTCCTCGTCGTCGCGCCAGCGTGGCACCAGTTGGTCGAGCGCCTCCAACGAGGCCGCCGAGTCGTCGAGTTCGACGCCTGCCTGCTGGGCCTGCGCGCGCAGCAGCTCGCATTCGGAGAGGAGTTCGACGATGCGCTCGTGGCGTTCGTGACCGTTGTCGTCCCCTTCGTCCTCGCCGGCGGATATCACCGCGACTCCCAGGGCGTGCCCATGCTTCTTGCGCCAGTTGCCCAGGAAAGGGATGTTCATGCGGTCAGCGTGTCATTCGCACCGCCCTTCGCACCACAGGCGCGCGGATATCGCCTGTTCGCCCGGAGTTCCCGCCCGGTTCGCGCCTGCCTCATTGACGGGTCCCTGACGCCTCTTTAGTTTCGTGGCGCATCCGTCGTCATCAGGGGAGCGGGAGGGTCACGCGTGCGTCGACGCGTCTGGGGAACGGCTGTCGTACTGGGCCTGTTGGCGGGGGTCGCCCCCGTCGCCTCGGCCCGAGCCGCCACCGGCGGGGCGGGCGAGCCGGTCCCGCTTGCGCGGCTGTTCGACAACCGGGCGGTCAGTGACGACGCCCGGCCCGGTGAGGCCGACTTCGACGGCTCGGGCGGTTCGCTCTCGGCGCGGGACCTGACGGCGGCGGGCTGGACCCCGGGCGGTGCGCTGACCGTGCAGGGCGCCCGCCTGACCTGGCCGGACCGCGCCCCGGGCGAGGCGGACAACGTACGGGCCGACGGCCAGTCCGTCCGGGTACGGGGCCGGGGCGACGCCCTCGCCTTCCTGGTCGCCGCGACGGGCGGCGCCGACGCGAGCGGAACCGGGACGGTCCGCTACACCGGCGGCGCCCGCTCCTCGTACCGGCTGACCGCCCCGGACTGGCGCACCGGCCCGCTCGCCACCAAGGCCGTCGCCCTCCCCCACATCAACACGCCCGGCGGGCAACTCACCGAGAAGGCTCGGCTGTACGTCGTCACCGTGCCCCTGGCGCGGGGTCGGCAGGTGGCTTCCGTGACGCTGCCGCGCGACCGGGACCTGCATGTGTTCGCCCTGTCGGTGCGGCCCGAGTCAGCGGGCTGGACCGGCGGTTGGGCGGCCTCCACCTCGGGCTACACCGCCGTCGGCCCGTGGACCGACCGCACCCTGCGGCTGGTGGTGCACACCTCGGCGGGCGGGCCCCGGGTACGGATCCGGCTCGACAACACGTTCGCGTCGACGCCCGTGCGGGTCGGCAGCGCGACGGTGGCCCTGCGGGCGGAGGGGGCCGCCGCGCTCGAGGCTCCGGTACCGCTGTCGTTCGGGGGCCGGGCGGGCACCGAGATCCCGGCGGGCGCGCAGGCCTTCAGTGATCCGCTGGGCTTCGAGGTGCCGCCGGACAGGGATCTGCTGGTCAGCTTCCATCTGCCCGGCACGGTGCCGGCCGCGCCCGTGCACCGGCTGGCCCAACAGACCTCGTACGTCAGCGAGCCGGGCGATCACGCGGGCGAAGGCTCGGCGGCGCCCTACACGTCGACGATCACGACCTGGCCGCTGCTGACGGGCGTCGACGTGGGAGGCGGGCCGGGGTCGGTCGTCCTCCTCGGCGACTCGATCACCGACGGGGAGCGGACGACGGTGGGCGCGAACCGCCGCTGGCCGGACATCCTGGCGGACCGGCTGCGGCAGCAGAGCCGGGTCCCCCGCTACGGCGTCCTCAACCAGGGGATCTCCGCGAACCGGGTGGTCACCGACCGCTACCCGGGCGACGGTGTCTCCACCGACACGGGCGGGGTCAGCGCCCTGCACCGCCTCGACCGCGACGTCCTCGCCCAGACGTCCGCCCGTACCGCCGTCGTCTTCCAGGGCGTCAACGACGTCCGCTGGGGCGGCACCGCGGACCAGGTCGTCGACGGGCTGCGGGAGATCGCCGCCCGGGGCCACGCACACGGTCTGCGGATGCTGGTGGCGACGATCGCGCCCTGCGAGGGCGAGGCCCGCTGCACGGCGGCCGCCGACGCCCACCGGGTCGCGGTCAACGAGTGGATCCGCGGCAACGACGCGTTCGACGGGGTGCTGGACTTCGACCGGGTGCTGCGCGACCCCGACCGGCCGGCGCGGATGCTCCCCGCGTACGACAGCGGGGACCATCTGCATCCGGGCGAGGCGGGGCTCGCCGCGCTGGCCGAGTCGGTGGACCTGCGACTGCTCTGAGCGGTGGTCCGCGGGGCCGCTACACGTCCAGGTCCACGACCACCGGCGCGTGGTCCGAGGCGCCCTTGCCCTTGCGCTCCTCGCGGTCCACGTACGCGTCCTTCACGGCCTTCCCGAACGGTTCGTTGCCGTAGACCAGGTCGATGCGCATGCCGCGGTTCTTGGGGAAGCACAGCTGGCGGTAGTCCCAGTACGTGAAGGGGTGCTCGTACTTCAGGGGGCGCGGGACGATGTCGGAGAGGCCGGCCTCGCGGAGGGAGGCGAGGGCGGCGCGCTCGGCGGGGGTGACATGGGTGGCGCCCTCGAAGGCGGCGACGTCGAACACGTCGTCGTCCGTGGGGGCCACGTTGTAGTCGCCCATGACGGCGAAGGGGCGGCTGCCGGCGGCGTCACCGGCGACGGCGGCCTTGAGGGCCTCGAACCACTGGAGTTTGTACGCGTAGTGCGGGTGGTCGACCTCGCGGCCGTTCGGCACGTACACCGACCAGACGCGGACCGGGCCGCAGGTGGCGGAGATCGCGCGGGGCTCCACGGAGCCGTCGTAGCCGGGGTCGCCGGGCAGGCCCTTGACGACGTCCTCCAGGCCGACGCGGGAGATCACCGCCACGCCGTTCCACCGGCCGGTGGCGTGCACCGCGGCCTCGTAGCCCCTCTCGCGCAGCGCGTCGAAGGGGAAGGCGTCCTCGGCGATCTTGGCCTCCTGGAGGCACAGCACGTCCGTGCCGCTGGTCTCCAGCCAGGCGAGGAGCCGCGGGAGGCGGGCGGTGATCGAGTTCACGTTCCAGGTGGCGATACGCATGCCCCACAACTTACCGGGCGGGTCCGACAACGCCGTCCCGCCCGGTCCCCCACTCCTCGGCCCTACAGGTCCGCCGAGGTACCGGGGGCGAGGCGGAGGTGCTCGGCGCCGCCCAGGGCGCCGATCTGGCGGTCGTAGATCGGGCGGGCCAGGTCGGTGAGGAGGGCGTCGTGGATGTCGTAGGCGCGTTGCGGCTTGACCTCGCGGACGTAGTCGATGACCTCGGAGATCTTGCTCCAGGGGGCCATCACGGGGAGCATCAGCGTCTCCACGGCGTGGTCGGGGACGGTCAGGGCGTCGCCGGGGTGGAAGACCCGGCCGCCGTCGACGAGGTAGCCGACGTTGGTGATGCGGGGGATGTCCGGGTGGATGACGGCGTGCAGCTCGCCGTGCACCTGGATGTCGAATCCCGCGGCGGTGAACGTGTCGCCGTGGCCGACGGTGTGCACCCGGCCGGGGAACGCGGCGGAGATCTTCTCGGCGACGGAGCGCAGGGTCCAGATCTCCGCGGCCGGGTTGCCCTCCAGGGCCGTGCGCAGCCGTCCCTCGTCGAAGTGGTCGGGGTGCTCGTGCGTGACCAGGACCACGTCCGCGCCGACCGCCGCGTCCTCCTCGCTGAACCCGCCGGGGTCGATGACGAGCGTGCGTCCGTCCTTCTCCAGACGGACGCAGGCGTGCGACTTCTTCGTGAGCTTCATGGTCATGCCCCCATCCTGCCCCCCGCGGGACGCCCGAGGGCCCCCGCCGGTATGCGAAAAGTCGGGTCGCCGGCCCGTACGGGCCCGCTGCCGGGGTCACTCCTCGGGGGTGGTCTCCTCCCGGATGATCTGCTGGGCGACCTTGAAGGCGCTGTTGGCGGCGGGAACGCCGCAGTAGACGGCGGCCTGGAGGAGGACTTCCTTGATCTCGTTCGGGGTGAGCCCGTTGCGCAGGGCGGCCCGGGTGTGGAAGGCGAGTTCGTCGAGGTGTCCGCCTGCGACGAGGGCGGTGAGCGTGACGCAGCTGCGGGAGCGGCGGTCGAGGCCCGGCCGGTCCCAGATCTCGCCCCACGCGTAGCGGGTGATGAACTCCTGGAAGTCCCCGGAGAACTCGTCCGCCGTGGCCAGCGCCCGGTCGACGTGCGCGTCGCCGAGCACCTCGCGGCGGACCTTGAGCCCGGCGTCGTACGGATCGGGTCTGCCCGTCGCCTCCGGCTGGACGGCGGCCGGGGCGATCTCGGCGACGGGGCCGCTCTGCTGCGGCACGGCGACCGCGAGGGCCGGCTTGGCGGGCGCCGCCGGGATGGCGATCTGACCGGTGGTCGAGTCGTACGCCGGCTGCCAGGCAGTCGAGAAGTGCCGGACGAGGAGGTCGGTGACCGCGGCGGGCTGCTCGACGGGCACCAGGTGCGAGGCGCTGGGGACGACGGCGAGCCGGGCGTCCGGGATGCCCGCGACGAGCGTACGGGCCTCGGCGGGCCCGGTGACCTGGTCGTCGGAGCCGACGAGGACCAGGGTGGGGACTCCGATACGGCCCAGTTCGGCGCGGACGTCGAACGAGGCGAGGGCCTCGCAGGCGGCGATGTAGCAGCCGGGGTCGGTGGTGCGGACCATCTGCACGGCCCACTCGGTGATCGCGGGCTGCGCCGCCGCGAACCCGGCGGTGAACCAGCGGTCCGGGGACGTACGCGCGATCGGGTCGAGGCCGTTCGTCCGTACGATCACACCGCGCTGGCGGAACTCGTCGGCCGTGCCGAAGCGCGGCGACGCGGCGATCAGCGCGAGGGAGGCGATGCGGTCGGGGTGGCGCAGCGCGAGCTCCGCGCCGATGGCGCCGCCGAGCGCGCAGCCCGCGTAGCCGAAGCGCTGCACACCGACCGCGTCCAGCGTGGCCAGCAGCCGGGCGGCCAGCTCGGAGACCGAACCGCCGGGGTACGCGGGGGCACCGCCGTGGCCCGGCAGGTCGAACCGGAAGACCCGCCACTGCTTGGTCAGTTCGGGGATCTGCCTGTCCCACATGTGCCATGTGGTACCCAGTGAGGGACCCAAGATCAGGACCGGAGCGTCTTCTGGCCCGTCAAAGCGGTATTGCAGGGTGTTCGGGGGTGTCTCACTCACGCCCCAGACCCTCTCACGTCTCACGGACGCCCCTATAACGCGGGGGCGCGAGAAACCGGTCTGACCAGGTTGAAGACCTCGCGGGCGGCATATCGCTTTAGGCATCGGATGATCTCACGGCGGGTCTTGCCCTCCTGAGTGCGGCGTTCGTAGTACGCCTGGGTGCGCGGGTCGTGACGCAGGCGGGTGAACACGATGCGGTGCAGGGCGGCGTTGGCCTGCCGGTCGCCGCCGTGGTTGAGCCGTCGCGTGATGCGCCGCCCGGAGGAGTACTCGATGGGGCTGACTCCGCAAAGGGCAGCAAAGGACGCCTCGGTGTTCAGCCGCTCGGGATTGTCCCCCATGGTGATCAGGAGAGTGACGGCGCTGTCCGGGCCGATGCCCATCGGTACGAGCAGTTGCGGCGCGTGGCGTTCGACGAGCCGGGTCAGGCATTGGTTCAGCTCGTTGATCTGCCCGGTGAGCTGCTCAATGCGCTCGGCGAGCATGCGTAATGTCAGGTGGGTGGCCTGGGTCACCGCGTCCTCGTCTCCCCCACCATCGGGTGGGCTGAGGGTCGCGCAGGTGCGGAACAGCTCGGCATTGCCCAAGCTCGACAACCGTTCCCGCAGGGCGGGGTCGGCGATCACCAGGACGGCCTTGAGCTGGTTGATCGCCTGTGTGCGGGCCTTGACCGCGGAGTCCTTGGCGAGTTTGTAGATCCGGGCGCCTTGCACGGGTCCGTCGCCGGACTTGGCCTGGGCCCGGGTGCGACCGCTGAGCACGGCTCGCGCTGCGGCCTGCGCATCGAGCGGGTCCGACTTGCCGAGCAGACGGCGGGCTGTGCGGTCGGGCCGGTTCACTTCGAACACCTGGATCTGCTGGGTCAGCAGGTAGCGGGACAGGCCCGCGCCGAAGGTACCGGTGCCCTCCACACCGGCCCGGCGCACCGTCCCCCGCCTGCGGGCCCACACGAGCAGCCGCCGGTAGCCGGCCACCGTCGCCGGAAAGGACTCGGTGCCCAGGATCTTGCCCAGCGGGGACACCACGGCGGCGACGTGCACCTCACCGTGCGTGTCCACGCCGAGCACGACTTCTCTCCGCACGGGAGGATCCGTACTGGAGGAGGTGCTGCGCTGTCTGGTCGTCATGTGGTTCGCCTCCCGCAGGGTGACACGCTGAGTGGATGGCACCGGCCCGCTCGGGCGGTCTGAACCGTGATGGCGCCTGGAACTCGGCAAGGCCCCTATGGGGACACGCCCTGTGGCTCGGTGACAGCAGAAGCCAGCCCGCAACGACGGTCGACAAGCCTGTGACTGGACACTTCGGTCAAAGATCTCAAGAGTCAGACCCCCGTCCGGGACGGCATCGCGCAACCGTCGCATCGATCCCGGCGTATCGGCATCTACCGACCACAGCCGGATGGCTTCGCCCGAACCAATGCCCAACCTGGCCGGAGCAGGCTGAGAATGAGTTGACACCCCGCCCACTCGCGACCGGCAATGACAGACAGCCGTCTGGGCCGCCTTACGGTCGCCCTCCATCGGCCATCGCACGAACGGCTTCGAGCCCTCATTCTGGTGCACGGTTGTCCGCAAGTCATGGCGCGGGCTGCCAAAGAGGCTGCCTAGCAGCTCGGCAAAGGCACCGGCGAGTGCTTGGGAACTCGGTCTACTCGAGTAATGGGGAACAGCAGCACCGCACGAAGGGGGCGCCCGCGTGGAAGGCATGGCGCATGTGGGCGCTGCCGGACCCGATGCTCGCGGCCCCCGCCACCGACCCGGCGCCGCCCGATGGGTGGGCCGCCGAGGAGAAGTGGGACGGTTCTCCAGACACCTCGTGATGTCTCATTCGCGTTGGCACTGTTCACCCAGGTCACGACTGGTCCTTCGTGCGTGCGGCTGAGGCTTGCCGGGTGTCTGCGCCGCTGCTGACGTGCCGCTGGGTCTCCTGGGGGCCGTGCCAGTCCAGGCAGACGGCGGTGGCATCGTCTTCGAGCCGGCCGTCGGCGGCGTCCCGGACCGCGGACGTCAGCGCCAGCGCGGTCTCCCTCGGGTGCAGATTCCGGGTGCACCCCAGCAGGGCGGGCAGATCGACCTTCTCTCCGTGACGTTCGAGCATGCCGTCGGTGAACATGAGCAGACGGTCACCGGGCCGCAGGTCGAGGTCCTGCACACGGTACGGGTGGGGAGTCAGCTCAGACAGCCCGAAGGGATGGTCCACCTCGCAGGTGATCGTCTCCACAGCCCCGTCGCGCATGCGCAGCGGCCAGGGATGACCGGCGTTGACGAATTGGGCCCGCCCGGTATGGAGATTGATGCGCAGGAGCTGCCCGGTGGCATGACCGTGGCCGTGTTCGATCAGTGCCTGGTCTGCCCGGTGGGCCTGTTCGCCCAGGCCGGTGCCCGCCCGGCGGGCCCCGCGCAGGGCGCCCACCAGGACCGTGGCGGCCAGGGCGGAATCCATGTCGTGGCCCATGGGATCGGTCACCGACACGTGCAAGGTGTCGCGGTCCACGGTGTAGTCGAAGGTGTCGCCGCTGAGGTCCTCGGAGGGCTCCAGGTTCCCGCACAGGGTGAACTGTGCGGCCTCGCACGACAGCGACAGGGGCAGCAGCTGGTACTGGATTTCAGCTGCCAGGGTGGCCGGCTTGGAGCGTTTGCCCCAGGTGTAGAGATCGGTGAAGCGGCCGTTGGCGATCACGATGTAGGCCAGGATGTGGGCGGCTTCCCCGACTGCGTCGAGCACGTCCTCGCCAGGGCCGGTCGGCAGGAGCAGTTCCAGCAGCCCGATCGCATCCCCGCGGTTGGTGACGGGCACGATCACCCGCTGCCCCTCGCCGGTCGCGTCCTGATACAGGCGCTGGGTACGGATCACCTCCTCGTAGACACTGCCGAACAGGGGAACCCGCTCGGCCTGCCGCCCACCTTGAGTGGGAGCGGTGGACAGCCGAGCCACCGCCTTCCCCGTCAGGTCCACGATGAGGAAAGAGACCTTAGTGGCCTCGAAACGCCGCCGCAGGTCCTCCGCGATCACGTCGACGGCGTCCGCCGGCGCCGCTGTCTCCGCTGCCGTCAGCAATCGGGTGAGCTCACTCTGTCCACCACTCACGACCGCAGCCCCTTCCACAGCCCCCCACCAGCTTGGTAATAACCGCAGTGAGCGTCAATCCGTGAACAGTCACGCTCCGGCATCCGCCCGCGGACGCGGCCGCCACGGCTGCTCTGTACAAAAGCGGCTCGACAGGCCGATGTCTTATGCGACACGCCAGAGTCTGGAGCTCCATGGTGGGCGGGCTTCGACGGGCACGTCCGGAGGAGTAACTCACAGCCGGTCACCCCGTACGGGAGCCGGATCGTCGGCGGCACCGAGGCTTGAGCCGCGACCACCCATGTAGGACTTCCGGACGGGGAGCAGCGCGCTCCCACGGTCGGCGACCTGCCGCTTGCCGAACGACGGTTCGTGGGGCCTGTGCCCGCGCCGCCGCTCATGCCGCTTCGCGCCAGGCGGCGATACCGGTCACCGTGACCGCGACGGTGACCGGCTCCGCGGCACCGTGGGTGGCGAGGTGGGTGACGAGGGCGGCTGTCACCCGGTCGTGGACGATTCGGGCGATGTCCAGCGCCCGCCGACCCTCCGTCAGGACGCAGCGCACCTCGATGTGCCATCCCGAACCGTCCGGCGCCCGGTCGGCGCGTACGCCGGCCTCAGGTGGCGTGGTGTCCGCCCGGGTGGGCGCGGCGGCTGCCGCGAGGCGCCGGGCGAGGCGGGGCTGCAGGGCGGCCACGCCAGGAACCGCGAGGGCTGCCTCGGCCGCGACGCCGGGGAGCGCGGTGGTGCCGGTGGCGGTCATCATGCGCCACCGCCCGTCGGGAGGCGGGGACCGAGGGTCGGTCCCGGTTCCAGTACGTCGGCCACGGTGATGTCGACGGCTGTCACCGTGAGCCCCAGGTCCTGTCCGGCCGAGTGGAGGACCGATCGGCGTACCTGGTGGACCCGGTCGGGCAGCGGGCGGTCGAGGGCGGCGGCCAGGGTCATGGTCACCCGCACGTCGGTGCCGTTGCCCTCGGGTACGAGCCGGCAGGTCGCGGCCCTGGCACCGGGGACCGTGTCCGCGGCCCGCCTCAGCACCTTGGCCGCGGCGCTCTCGGCGATCCGCAGGTCCCGGTCGGGGTCGGCCAGGGGCAGCAGCCGCCCGAACCGGACCTCTGCCCTGACGACGTCCATGACCCGGTCGGCGAGTGCGTGCAGGCCCGGAGGGTCCTCGTCGCGCAGCGTCCGGGCGGCCGCGTTCACCGTGGCCAGTCCCTCGACCGCCTCTCGGCAGTATGGACAGGACACCGGGTGCGGGTCCGCGGCCGGTGGTGCGTCCCGCGCCTGTTCCCAGACCCGGCTGAGCAGGCGGCCGCAGGGCAGTACCTCATCGCCTGCGATCGGGGGCACGTCGGCGGCGGCCCAGCCGTTGCGGGGCCCGCCGGCTCCGGGCGGTTCGGGAGGCCGCGTGTGCGGGTCGTCTAGCGCCATGAGCCCATCGCCTCCTGCAGGGATCGGCGTGCCCTGAACAGTCTGCCGCGTACCGTCTGCTCGTCGGTACGCGTCACGTGCGCTATCTCCTTGTAGGGCAGGCCCTGCACCTCCCTCAGGATCCAGCAGACCCGCTGTCCGGCGTCCAGCTCGGCGAGCGCGCGGAACAGGGCGGCCATGGCCGCGTCCTCCTCGGCGGTCCGGGCGGGCTGGCTCCACGCGTCGCCCGCCGCGGGTTCGGCGACGGTGTCCAGGGAAAGAGGCGGCGGCCGTCGGTGGCACATGGTCTGGCAGCGGTTGACGGTGATCCGGTACATCCAGGTGTGGAACTCCGCCCTGTGGCGGTATTCCGGCAGGTGGCGCCAGGCGCTGACGAAGGCGTCCTGAACGGCCTCCTCGGCGTCCTGGGGGTTGCCCAGCATGCAACGGGCCAGGGTCAGCAGGGACCGGCTGTGCCGCTGGACGAGAACGGCGAAGGAGTCCTCGTCTCCCTCGGCCGCCCGTACCGCCAGCAGGCGGTCGGGCAGGTCGCACCCCAGTCGTGGGGAAGCAGTGCGTTCGATCATGACGCTCCCACGCAGGCTCGGAACGATCGTGTACCCCTGATACGAGTTGTGACGCACATCACATGCCAGACGCGTGAGGATTGTGCCGCCCGGTATGTCCAACGTTCGACGGGCACCATTCCGGTGTCCGGCCGACCGATCGAGGCGACCGCCATGACGGACAACATCACCAGCGTCGGCGGGGGCAGCCGGCCCGAAGCGGGCGTGAGCGCGCTCAAGGGCCGCACCGGGGCCGGGGCTCCGGCCGAGACACGGGGCAGGACCACCATCGCGGACGGTGTGGTGGCCAAGATCGCGGGCATGGCCGCCCGCGAGGTACCGGGCATCCACAGCCTGGGCGCCGGCATGGCCCGCGCCTTCGGAGCCATGCGGGAACGCGTCCCCGGCGGAGGCGGAGGCGGAGCGGTCACCCGCGGCGTCAAGGTCGAGGTCGGGGAACGGCAGGCCGCGGTGGACCTGGACGTCGTCGTCGAGTACGGCGTCTCCATCGTCGACGTCGCGGGCGGCGTACGCACCAATGTCATCAGCGCCGTGGAGCGGATGACGGGCCTGGAGGTCGTCGAGGTGAACATCGCCGTCGACGACGTCCACCTGCCCGACGACGACGAGGAACAGACCGAACCGAACGAGGGCCGCGTGAGATGACCGCTGCCGGGAGCACCGCCGTGTCCTCGGGCCCGAGCGGATGATCACGGCGAGAGGGACGCTCGCGAGACGGGTGAGTGCGAGATGAACACAGCAACGACGGGACTCGCGGCCGGCATGGCCCTCGGCTTCGCCGGCTACTTCGGCGGCTTCTGGGCCTTTCTGCTGGTGCTGGTCCTCGGTGCGGCGGGGCTGATCGTCGGCCTCGTCGTACAGGGCGACCTGGACCTCCGGACACGGAGGCAGCGGTGAAGACCCGGCCCGGTTCCCCCGGCGAGGGGTCGGGCCCGCCGGCGCCGGCCGCCGGGCTGCCGCCCCCGGCCGAGCGGGGCGCCACCGTCATCCCCGACAGGGTGGTCGCCCGTATCGCCGCCCAGGCCGCACGCACGGCCCAGTCCCGGCGCGCCGCCGTACCACCCGACCGCGGCGGACCGGCGGCACCCCACGCCTCCGCCGCCGTCCGTACCGGATCGGTGCGCCTGCATCTGACCATGGACCTGCCCTACCCCACCGACATCCCCCGTGTCTGCGAGCGGATCCAGCGGGACGTCGCTGAACGGGTCGCCCAGCTGACCGGGCTGCGAGTGGGAGAGGTCCTCCTCACCGTCCGGCGGCTGGTGACCGCCGCCGACTCGAGCCGGGGGCGGGTCCGGTGAGCGGCCGGGCGGCCCGGGTCACCGGGCACGCCGTGCAGGAAGGGCGATCGCGATGACATCCGGTCCACGTCCCCCGGGCCGCGGCTCCGAGTCGACCACGCACCCTGCCGCGGTGCCCCTGGCGAAGGAGCCCGACCCTCCCGAACGCGACGTGTCCACCTCGGACCTCACAGCCGGTGAGCGCGAAGGAGGGCACCGAACCCGTCGCAAGTGGTCCGCGCGCCGCATCACGGCGACGCTGGTCGCCGCGGTGATCCTCGTGGCCGCGGTCGCGGCGCTCGTCGACGTCGTCGCCGTACGGGCGGGACGTCCGGCGGCGGCCTGGCGACGGCATCTGGCCGACGAACTGGCAACCCGCCCGGTGGACGACGTGTGGATGCTGACGGGAGCCGCCGTGGCCGCCGCCGTCGGCGTCTGGCTGATCGTCCTGGCCCTCACCCCCGGTCAGCGCCGTTGGCTGCCCCTGCGCTCACCCGCCGGCTGCCCGCGCTTGCGGGCCTTTGTGGACCGCGACGGAGCCGCCGTCCTGCTGCGCGACGCCGCCATGCGGGTCCCCGGAGTCGGCGCGGCGCACGTCCGGGTGGGCCGCCACCGCATCAAAGCCCGCGCGGAGGTCCGCTTCCGCGAGCCCCGACAGGTGAAGGACGACCTCACCGCCGTCCTCGACGAGGAGCGCGACCGGCTCGCCCTCGCCCGTCCTCCCCGCATCGCCGTACGGACGCGGCGACGCACCCGTTGACCCAAACCCGGAGCACCGGAGCCCGCCATGACGCCGCGATCCGCCCTCAACCGCACCCTGCTGGCCCTCGCCGGACTGGTTTTCCTCGGCGGCGGACTGCTCATCCTCTTCGCCGGGCTCGACCTCTACCGGCGGCACGATCTGGCCCCACCCGCCGGCTGGCCCCTGACCACCCCGGCCGACGTCCTGCTCGGCTCCGCCGACCGGGCACGCTGGAGCAGCCAGGGCTGGTGGTGGTGGCCCGCGGTCATCGCCGCCCTCGTCCTCACCGCCCTGCTCGCCCTGTGGTGGCTGCTCGCCCAGCTGAGCCGACACCGCCCCGGCTCACTGCCCGTCGGCGGCACACCCCCGCAGGAAGGCGTCGAACTGCGCGACCGCGCACTCAGCGAAGCGATCGCGAACGAAGCCGGTGCCCTGCCAGGGGTAGGCCATGCGGCCGTAGTCATCACCGGCCGACCGGCCCGCCACCGCACCCGCACCCGCACCCGCATCGACCTCACCCTCACCCCCGAGGGCACGCCCGGCGCCACTCTCGGTGCCCTGTGCGAAGGCCCGATCGGCACCGCGCGTCGGTCCACCGGCCTCATCGACATGCCCGCCGAGGTCCGCCTACAGGTCAGCCGCCACGGACCACACCGTGTGGAGTAAGGAGGAGATCGGCCGTTCCCGCCGACGCCCTTGCGGCCCATAGCAGTTCGCGGGCGCGCCGGCACCACCCCCCGAAGGAGACATCATGATCATCCTGGGCGTCATTCTGCTCGTCGTCGGCTTCCTCACCGGCCTGTCCATCCTGTGGACCATCGGGATCATCCTGCTGGTCGTCGGAGCCATCCTGTGGATCCTCGGCGCGATGGGACACGCCGTCGCCGGTCGACGCCACTACTGGTAGGCGGGATCATTGCCCTGCAGGGCAGTGATCCATGCTGCGGGCAGGCCGGCAGACGGCGCGGACCCCACCAAGATGTTCGCGGCGGCGGACGACGACGGCGAAGAGGTCGATCCGCCTGAGGCCGCCGCCGGTGCCGGCCAGCCGCCGCGGCTCGGACGCGGGGCGCCCGGTGGCCGTTGTGCCGGTCCTCGCCGCACGAGCGCACGGCCGACTCGTTGGGGAGTCGGTGGATCGGCCCCCACGGTCCGGGCGGAAGTTCCCCACCGCGTCGGCCGGTGAGTCTCCGTCGGGAGTTCGTATGCACAGCACCTTCGTGAGGATCCGCCCGAACGTCCCCCGGGGCCACGGCGATGACGGGCGGTGAGCGGCAAGGACCCGCGGAAGGCTCCACCCGGTCGGAGCACTTCGGGGAGGAGTTTCTGGGAGTCCTGCTGGACCAGGGGCACGAGTTGCCGCCGCACCAGCTCGGTCCGCTCGTCGCACGGCAGATCGGCAGGCTCGACGGCCGCGAGACCTCTATCTTCCTGCAGGACTACGGCCAGGTGTGGCTCGTCCCCCTGCCGGGCGACGGGCTGGCGGCCGGGGAACCGCAGCCGATCGACGGCTCCGACGCCGGACGCGCCTTCCGGGAAGCGCGTCCCGTCGAGGTTTCGCAGGCCGACGGTGTGCGGGTCTACCTTCCCCTGCTGGACGGTGGAGACCAGGTGGGAGTGATGGCCGTCACCCTGGACCACCTCCAGGACGACGAGCGACGGCTGCTGCGCAGGCTCGCCTCACTCGTGGCCGACATGCTGGTGACCAAGCACGGTTACACCGATCTGTTCTTCCGGCTGCGGCGCAGAGAACCGATGAGTGTGGCGGCGGAGATCCAGTGGTCGCTGCTGCCACCGCTGGCGATGTCCACGCCCCGGGTCGAGCTGGCCGGGATGCTGGAACCCGCCTACGACGTGGCCGGCGACAGCTTCGACTACGCCCTCAACGGCGATGTCCTGCATGTGGCCATGGTCGACGCGATGGGCCACGGACTGGACGCCGCCACGATGGCCACGGTGGTCATCGGAGCCTACCGGCATGCCCGGCGCATCAGCGTCGGCCTGTCGGAGATCTATACGTTCATGGACCGGGCCGTCGCCGATCAGTTCGGCCCCGACCACTTCGTGACCGCTCAGATGATGCGGCTCAACACGGCAACGGGCAGGCTTCAGTGGGTCAACGCCGGACATCCCGCTCCTCTGTTGATCCGTGGACACCGTGTCGTACGACGGCTGCAGGGCCCGACGACGCTGCCCGTCGGCTTCGGCGGTCACGAGCCCCGGATCAGTGAAGTGGCTCTCATCCCCGGCGACCGGATCCTGTGCTTCACCGACGGACTGATAGAGGAGCGCGATGTCGGCGGTGAGGAATTCAGTGAGGAGCAGCTCATCGGGTGGGTGAACCGCCTTGAGCCCACGGCGCAGCAGATCCGGACGGTGGCGCGCTCCCTCTCCCACACGCTGCAACGGGCGCGGGGCGGGATCACGACGGACGATGCGACGCTCCTGCTGATCGAATGGCGCGGGAGCGCCACCGACGACCTCGCCCTCCCGGAGTGAGCCGGCCTCCCGCCCCCAGGGAAAGGCCGACGGCACGCAGCCTTTCCCCCACCGCCGATCTCTCACACTCCTGCTGCCGCGGTGGGCACGTGACGGGTGACCGGTCCGTCAGGAGTGCGTGAGGCGGGGGTGGGGGGCGTCGTGTCCGCCTTCGGAGTCCCAGACCGCCTCCCGGAGCGAGTCCGAGTAGGCCGCTGCCTCTGCCGCGGCCCGGAAACGTTCGGCCTCATGGATCAGGCCGCTCGCCGTGAGGCTCCGCGACGGGTCGGTGGCCGTGGCCATGAGCCGGGCTGCGGTGGCCGGGGCTGTCTCCGGTGGGATCACCAGCAGGTCCCAGCGGCCGAAGGTGTGGGACAGCAGCAACAGCTTGTGCGGGTCCTGCCCGGCGTTGGACCAGCCGACGCGCACCATGTGGCCGTGCGCGGGCACTTCACCCGGGATGACCGGCCACAACGTGCGGCTCACCGCTATCCGGGTGATCCGCCCCCACAGCGGGTCGAGACATTCGACGAGCGCCGGGAGCTCCTCCGTCAGGTTGCGCGAACGGGGCCACCAGGCACCGTCGATCAGGGCCGGAGGGGCGCCGGCCCGCGCCAGCGTGAGTCGGAGCGGTGACGAAGAAGGGGCCCGGTCTCCGACTGCGGGTGTGAACGGAATGGTCGCGGTCATGACGCGGACCCAACCCCGGGCCGGTCACGGCCGGCCCGGTTGCCATGAATCGCCGAGAACGACCCGGCGTGGAAGCCGGTGTACGAGATGCTCTCGGTAATCACCAGGATACTCCTCGCCGAGGCCCGGCGGACTGGCGGGGAGTGACGGGCTGAACGGAACAACACACGTCACAGAGCCAGGGGAGTGCTGGGCCGGGGCATGCGGGCCGTCGGGCGTGAGACCGGTCCGGGAGCCGGCATACGAAGGGCCCCGGCGCCCTCGGCCCACTGCCGCCGGTATCGACAGCCGCTTCACCGAATGCGGCGGCGTCTCCACAACCGCCCCGGCGTGTGCGGAGTACCGTGGACAGCACCGAGGGCATTTCGCACACCGGCTTCCACGCCGGGTCGTTCTCGGCGAGAGACGAAACCCGGGGCGCCGCCAAGGCGGCCCGGAGACGGGTCCGCATCATGTCGGCGACCTTGCACCAACTCCTGCCACACCACGAGCCCGTCGCAGCCCCGGCCGTGCGTCTCGCGCTGAAGACCGACGGCCCGTCGCGCGGCCTCCTGGACGGTGCCTGGTGGCCCCGCTCCCGAGACCTGCTGAGCGAGCTGCCCGCACTGACCGATGTGCTGGACCCTCTGTGGGGCCGCATCACCCGCATCGCCGTCAACCCGAAGTACTGGCCGGTCATCCCGCACGAGATCCCCGTGGGCGGTCATGTCGTCAAGGTCGGATGGTTCACCCCGGAGATCGACCCGCACAAGCTGCTGCTGCTCTCCTACGGCACCGGCCGCTGGGACCTGCTGGTCATCCCGCCCGAGACCGAGACGGAGTCGGCGGCCCGCCTGATGGCGGCCGCGTCCGACTACGACGGCCCACCGCTGACCGCAAGCGCTCTCATCGCCGCGGACGAGACCCGGCACGCCGTCTCCGCCGCCGACCGGCCACTCGAACCGGACGAGGCAGGGAAGCACGAGGAGGACGGCCCCGCCTCAGCGGCCGTTCCGGCACGGACGGATCGCGCCAGTCGCCTGGTCATCGGCATGTGAGACGGCCGCCACGACCGGTGCCTTCACGGGTTTCGGACCTGCCTCACGAGCCGGCGCAGGCACATGCAGGGGTCTCGACCGGCGAGTCTCCGCCCCACGTGGTCCTCGTCCCGAGGAGCAGTACATGCAAGCCCTGATCGTTCTCATCGTCGTGATCGGTCTTCTGGCCGTCCTGGCCCTCGCCCTGTCCGTGAAGGTCGTCAAGCAGTACGAGAAGGGAGTGCTGTTCCGCTTCGGCCGACTCGTCGGAACACGCTCCCCGGGACTGCGGTTCATCATCCCGTTCGTCGACGCCCTGCACCGGGTGTCGCTGCGGGTCGTCACCATGCCGATCCAGTCCCAGGGCATCATCACCCGGGACAACGTAAGCGTGGACGTGTCGGCGGTCGCCTACTTCCGGGTCGTCGACGCCGTGAAGTCGGTCGTCGCCGTGGAGAACGTCAACGCGGCGATCAACCAGATCGCCCAGACCACCCTGCGGAAGGTCGTCGGCCGGCACACGCTCGACGAGACGCTGTCGGAGACGGACCGTATCAACCTGGACATCCGCCAGATCCTGGACGTCACCACCGTCGACTGGGGTGTGCAGGTCACCCTGGTCGAGCTCAAGGACATCCAGCTGCCCGACACCATGAAGCGCGCCATGGCCCGCCAGGCCGAGGCCGAGCGGGAGAAGCGAGCGAAGATCATCAACGCGGAGGGCGAGTCCCTGGCCGCAGCCGCGCTCGGCGACGCCTCGGACACCATGATGGCCCACCCCCTGGCGCTTCAACTGCGCAATCTCCAGAGCCTGGTGGAGATCGGTGTCGACCAGAACACCACCGTCGTCTTCCCGGCCCCCCTCATGAGCACGATCGGCGAGCTCGGCTCCTTCCTCGCCCGGGAAACCGCTGCCGCCGCACCCGCCGCGGCAGCGCCACCGGCCGGCACCGGCCGCACCCACACGTCCCTCAGCCCGGCAGGCAGCGCGCCCGGCACCGCGGCGTGAAGCCGACTACGGCCCGAGCGATCCGTGGCGCCAGGGAGGATTCGTGACCGTCGCCTGTCGCGCGCATCCTCCGGGCACCGGCTGATGATGGGGGTACGGCCGAACACGCGGAGCTGATCATGACGGGTTGGCGGGTCAGGGACTACACCCAGGACGATCTCGAAGCGGTGATCCGTGTCGACATGCAGAGCGGCACGACCGAGGAGCCGCCGCTCTTCCCGCTCTCGGACGCCGTGACGGCCCTCCAGACCCGCCACCCGGCCGTGGTGGCCACGGCCGACGACGTGCTGATCGGCGCCGCGGTGAGCAGGGTGGAGGGCGAACGGGCATGGATCCTGCGCATCTGCATGGCGCCCGGCTGGCGGCAGCGCGGGCTGGGGAGTGCCCTGATCACCGCCCTTGAGCAACGGCTCTTCGCCGCCGGCGTCCGCGCGGTGCACGCCGCCCTGCCCGAGGGCGAGACCGGTGCCACCGCCCTGCGCAACTGCGACTTCGGCGCCCGCCCCGGGCTGGTCTTCTTCGAGAAACGCGGACCGGTGACCCCGCAGTCGGCCGGCACGCTGTCCTCGCTCGGAGCGGAGCTGCCGCCAGGGGGGCTGTGGCAGAAGGTCGCGGGCATGCAACGGGAGAAGCAGCTCATCGAGCGGCGCCTGGTCCTGCCGCTGGCCCATCCCGAACTGGCCGCCCAGCACGGAGTGGAACTGCCACGGGCGGTGATGCTGTTCGGCCCGCCCGGGACCGGCAAGAGCACGTTCGCGCACGCGATCGCCGGCCGCCTGGGATGGCCCTTCCTCGAACTGTTCCCCGCCCGTCTGGCCGCCGAGTACGGCCTGGCGACCGGGCTGAACCGGCGCTTCGACGAGATCGCCCGGCTCGACCACGTCCTCGTCTTCATCGACGAGGTCGAGGAGGTCGCCGGCGAACGCGGCGGCGCGGACGCGACCGCTGTCGGCGTCGTCAACGAACTGCTCAAGGCGATCGTCCGGTTCCGAAGCCAGGACGGACGGCTGCTCGTCTGCGCCACGAACAACGTGACCACGCTCGACTCCGCGTTCCTGCGGCACGGCCGCTTCGACTACGTGCTGCCGATCGGCCCTCCCGACCACACCGCCAGGACCGCACTGTGGGAGAGCTACCTGGCCCGAGCGGGCGCGCGGGCCGACAGCGCGGTACTCGCATCCGCCAGTGAGGGGTTCACCCCCGCCGACATCGCCCACGCGGCACGTACCGTCTCCCAGGCCCAGTTCGAGCGCACCTTCGACACCGGAACCCGGACCACCCCCACCACCGACGACTACCTGGACACGATCTGCGACACCAAGCCCACGGTCAGCGCTGCCATGGCCCGGGAATTCGCCCAGCAGACGGAGGAGTTCGCCCGCATCTAGCGTCCAGGCCGGGTGGGGAGTCGATCTGCGACGGACGTGTCAGGCCGGCGTAGGTGGCGTGTCGCTGCCCGTTTCGATGAGGATCTGCCTGGCCTCGGTGACGTTTTCGGCCCGTACGGCCCTGGCCATCGCGGCGCGTGCCGCGTCGGGCGACGTGTCCGGAGGAACCAGCAACAGAGAGAAAAGGTCCCCTTCGCCTCGGGTGATGAGGACGGTGTCGTCACCGACCGGGAAGGAGTCGATGTGCACGACCCGGTCGTCGACCATCACCCGGGTCGGCAGTTCGTCCCAGGCGCTGCCGTCCAGACCGACCCGGGTGACAGGCCCGAGATGCTCGGTCAACGCGGAGATCAGCGAGGGAAGCTCGGCACCGATGTCCCGGGACCGCGGCCACCATGCGCCGTCCAGGATTCCCTCGCGTGCGTGGGTGGTCTCCAGTCGCAGCAGGGCCGTTCCGGGTTTCACCGACCGGTGCACGGCGTCCGGCAGGAGCCTGGGGAAGTCGGGGGTGTCTGAGCCTGCCATGGTGTCCGCCCGTCCGCAGAGAGCAGTGCGACCGCACGGCGTGCGACCACGATACGACCCTGCTACCTCACGGTACTCCGCACGACGCGCCCGCGAGCGCTTCGCCGCAGGCGCGGTTGCGGAAACAGGCAACGGCTCCGGCGTATACCCGCCGGAGCCGCCCTTCCGGGTCATTGCACGTGAGCGTGCGCCGACCCGCTTTCCAGGTTACGTCAAAGGGACTAATCCGCCATAAGCAATCCTTGCGAGGGTTCACTTCGGTCCGAGAAGCCGACGCGGCGGTTCAGCCACGCCCTTCCTCTTCCGTCTCCATCTGCCGGATCCCCTGGTGCGTCAGCGTGATCATCCCGGGCGTGTTGCCCCTCTCCCAGTCCACGACGACCCAGCCTTCACCTGCCAGGTACATACAGGCAGCGGCCATGTCCTGCTCAGGGATACCCAGGTCCGTGCGGAGCTTCGCCCCATCGACACCCAGGAGGCGATTGCCCTCGGCGGCCTGGTACAGAGCCTGCATGATCCTCTCGCGGTACGTCTTCCGGTCCCGCAACATCGCCATGACGCGCCTTCCTCTACTGCCCACGGTCGGGCCGAAGCCGATGTCATCCGCGGTCGCCGTCGCGGTGGGGCGCGTCGGAACGGTCGCATCCACCGACCGACGGTGTCTCCGGGGCCGACGCCCGATCCCCGGCAGAACATCGCTGTAGTGGAAGGCAGCGATCCGTTCGGCGTGCTGGCCGTTGAGCCGGTGGATCAGAACGACTCCGACGGCGATCAGGACGAGCAGCACGGCCACGGCGATGACGAGCATGGGATCTCACCTCCGCCGACCGGCGGGCGAAGGCCCTGCCGAGCCGATGGGCCGGGGCAGGGACGACGGTCGACCTGCTCCGCCGTCGGCCTCCCAGGCTTCTTCCCTGTTTCGTGCATCGATCCTGTCTGCTGCTTGCTCCCGGGCCGAGGCATCGACGCCGTCGCCGACCATCAACTGCGCGGCGGCATCCGCACCGGTTTCCGGCGGAATCACCAGCACGTCCCGGCGGCCGTCAGCGGAGAAAAGAGTGAGTCTGTGGGGATCCTGCTCCTCGGTGGACCAGCCCACCTGCACGGTGCGCCCGGCGTAGGACACCCAGTGCGGCAGGACGGGCCAGTAGGCCGGGTGCACGGTGACACCCGTGATACGACCCCAGAGATCGCCCAATGCGGCCGTCAACGACGGCAGCTCACGGGTGAAGGCACGGGAGCGAGGCCACCACATACCGTCCAGCCCGCCCGGCGCGGGCGTCAGGGACAGCCGGGCCGGCTGCGGCGGCGCACATCTGATCGATGTCGTACGGTCAATGGTCACAGCCATGGCGCGGACCTGTCCCCGGGCTCGTGGGTGCGGCCCGGCGCTGTCGATCACCGGGAACGGCACCCGCGTCGGAGCCGGTGCGCGAAGAACTCCCGGTGTCTTCAACACTACTCCGCTCACCGGTCCGAAAAGCCCGGGATGACCAGGCAGTTTCCTACCTTCAGGACCTGGTCGCTGGTGCCGATGCCGGTCAGAGCCAGTCCTTGCGCTTGAACGTCAGATACAGCAATGCGGACAGGATCACGATGACTGCGGCGGAGGTGATGAATCCCGACTCGCGGCCGAAACCGGGATAGGGGAGGTTCTGGCCGTAGTAGCCGGTGATCGCGGTGGGTACGGCGATGATCGCGGCCCAGCTCGTCACCTTCTTCATGATCAGGTTCATGCGATTGGCCTGGACCGAGAGGTTCGTCTCCATGACCGAGGCCACCAGGTCCCGCAGCGATTCCGTCCACTCGGTGGCACGCAGCACGTGGTCGTAGACGTCCTGGTAGTACGGGGCGAGAGGGTCGTTGATCAGGTGCAGGCCGGGGCGCATGAGGGTGTTGACCACCTCACGCATCGGGAGCACGACGCGGCGCAGCTGGACGAGCGACTTACGCAGTGCGAAAACCCGGCGCTGCACGGCTTCGATCTCACGGCGCCCGGCCGCGAAGAGCAGACCCTCCAGCTCCTCGACGCTGTCGTCCAACTGCTGGACCGCGGCGAAGTGTCCGTCCACGAGATGGTCGAGCAGACCGTGCAGCAGGAATCCGACGCCGTGGTCGGCCAGGTCCGGGCTCTCGTCCCAGCGGGCGACGACGTCCTCGATGTCGAGGCCGTCGTCCTTGCGGACGGTGATCATGGCCTGACTGGTGAGGAATACGGCGATCTCGCTGTACGTCAGTTCCGCACCGTCCGGGCTGACGGTCACGGCGTAGGCGCTGAGGAACTCGTGGGTGCGATAGCGGTCGAGTTTCGGCCGCTGTCCACGCTGGGCGGCATCCTCCAGAGCCAGTTCGTGGATGCCGAACTCCTGACCCAGCATGGTGAGTTCATTGGCTCCGGGCCGGTGCAGGTCCAGCCACAGGACCGACTCCGGATCAGCGAGATGCGCAGGGACGTCACTGACGGGAAAGCCCTCCAGGACCAGAGTGCCGTCGTGATACAGCCGGGTACGCGTCACCATGGCCCGAGGCTAGTGTCTTACACCCCTGTCATGCCGCTTCGCCCCGATTGCCAGCGCGGCAGGTTCATCGACAGCAGCCACCCTCCGTGGGGGCCTTACGTCAAAGCCCGCGACATCCGGAGCTCCGACCGACGAGCATCGGGTGCCGGTCCGAAGGCAGGGATGTGGGTACCCGGCCGCCGCATCGCATCCGGCGTACACCGCACGACCGGATGCGGCCCGTCAGCCGGGAAGGACGCTCCGAGACCATGACCACGCATACCCCGCGCCGTCGCCCGCCTCCCCCCGCAGGTGGCAGTGATTTCGCCCGCCTGTCGAAGAAGATCGCCGAGGCCGGCCTGATGAACCGGCGCCCCGGCTACTACACCGTCCGGTCCATCGTCGTGGCCGTCGCCTACGCCGGGGGCTGGAGCGCGTTCGTCGTCATCGGCGCCGGGTGGTGGACCCTGGCGCTCGCCGCGTTCCTCGCCCGTGATGTTCGGGCAGGTGGCTCTGCTCGCCCACGACGTCGCGCACCGCCAGGTCTTCCGCCGGCGCCGGCCCAGCGAGACGGCCGGCCGCATCGCCGGGGCCGCGATCGGGATGGGCTACGGATGGTGGCAGGACAAACACACCCGCCACCACGCCAACCCCAACCACGAGGACCTCGACCCCGACATCGCCCCGGACCTGCTGGTGTGGTCCCAGGACCAGGCCCGCGCCGCGACCGGACTGCCGAGGATCATCGGCCGTCGGCAGGCGTTCCTCTTCTTTCCCCTGCTCCTGCTCGAAGGGGTCAACCTTCATGTCTCCAGCGCGCGAGCACTGGGCAACCGCACCCTGAAGAACCGCGCCCTGGACGGCACGCTGCTCTACGGGCACACCGCCGCCTACCTGACCGCACTGTTCCTCGTCCTCCCACCCGGCATGGCGATCGCGTTCCTGGCCGTCAACCAGGGCCTGTTCGGCCTTTACCTCGGCTGCCTCTTCGCCCCCAACCACAAGGGCATGCCGACCCTGACCGGCAACGACCGCCCCGACTTCCTGCGCCGGCAGGTCCTCACCGCACGCAACGTACGCGGCAGCTGGTTCACCGACCTCGCCCTGGGCGGCCTGAACCACCAGATCGAACACCACCTGTTCCCCAGCATGCCCAGCCCCCACCTGCGCAGGGCCCGGCCCATCGTCCGCCACTACTGCCAGGACTTGGGAGTCGACTATCTGGAAACCGGACTGATCGCCTCCTACCGGCAAGCACTCGCCAGTCTCCACCGAGCAGGAGCGCCACTGCGGCGAGCCCGTATCAGCAGCGCCCGAGCATGACGCACCGGCGCCGACGGTAGATGATCTCGCCGCCCTGTCTGAACCAGGAGGCAATCCCGTCGAACCGCTTGCATGAGTCGGCAGCTGTAACGCATCCAGATGCCCTTGCCGTACTCCAGCGCCTTTTCCCGGTGCCCGGCTGAAGTGATCCGGTGAGACCCAGCGGCTGGAACAGCCCCGTCGGCTTCCCGGCGCGGCTGCGTCGTCTTACGGCTCCCCTCCCAGATGGGCGCAATCGCAAATCCAGCGTCCCGCGAGCATCGCAGGAGCGCGCACTGTGTGCGGAGCCGAACGCGGTCATGCGCGCAAGCACAGTCGAGATCACGGCGAAGCCCCGCCGGAGCGCTCCGGCGGGGCTTCGTCCCAGGGCTCCGAGCAGAAGCCCCGTCGGGGGCTGGTTCCCGGATGGGCTTCACTGCTTCGCCCTCTCTCACAGACGCCCCTATAACGCGGGGGCGCGGGAAACCGGTCTGACCAGGTTGAAGACCTCGCGGGCTGCGTATCGCTTGAGGCATCGGATGATCTCACGGCGGGTCTTGCCCTCCTGGGTGCGGCGTTCGTAGTACGCCTGGGTGCGCGGGTCGTGGCGCAGGCGGGTGAACACGATGCGGTGCAGGGCGGCGTTCGCCTGACGGTCGCCGCCGTGGTTGAGCCGGCGCGTGCTCCGACGGCCCGACGAATACTCGACGGGGCTGACTCCGCAAAGCGCTGCAAAGGATGCCTCGGTGTTCAGCCGCTCGGGGTTGTCTCCCATGGTGATCAGCAAGGTGACTGCGCTGTCCGGGCCGATGCCCACCGGTACGAGCAGCTGTGGGGCGTGGTGTTCGACGAGCTGGGTCAGGCGTTGGTTCAGCTCATTGATCTGCCCGGTGAGCTGTTCGATACGCTCCGCGAGCATTCTCAGGGTCATGTGGGTGGCCTGGACCACCGCGTTCTCGCCGTCGCCTGGCCCGAGGCGTGCGCAGGTGCGGAACAGCTCGCGGTTGCCCAGGCTGGACAGTCGTTCCCGCAGTGCGGGATCGGCGATGACCAGGACGGCTTTGAGCTGGTTGATCGCCTGGGTACGGGCCTTGACCGCGGAGTCCTTGGCGAGCTTGAGGATCCGGGCGCTGTGCACCGGTCCGTCGCCGGACTTGGCCCGGGCCCGGGCGCGGCCGCTGAGCACGGCTCGCGCTGCGGCCTGCGCATCGAGCGGGTCCGACTTGCCGAGCAGACGGCGGGCCGTGCGGTCGGGCCGGTTCACTTCGAACACCTGGATCTGCTGCGTCAGCAGGTAGCGGGACAGGCCCGCGCCGAAGGTGCCGGTGCCCTCCACGCCGGCCCGGCGCACCGTCCCCCGCTTGCGGGCCCACACGAGCAGCCGACGGTAGCCGGCGGCCGTCGCCGGAAAGGACTCTGTGCCCAGGACCTTCCCCAGCGGGGAGACCACGGCGGCGACGTGAACCTCGCCGTGCGTGTCCACACCCAGGACAACCTCGCGCCGAACGGGAGGATCCGTGCTCGAGGAGGTACTGCGCTGTCGGGTCGTCATGATGGTTCGCCTCCCACGTGTGACGTGCTGGCTGGGTGAACGGCACCGGCCTGCTCGGACGGTCCGAACCGTGATGGCGCCTGGACTCGGCAAGGCCCCTATAGGGACACGCCCTGTGGCTCGGTGACAGCCGAAAACATCCCGCAACGACGGTCGACATGCCTGTGACTGGACACTTCGGTCAAAGATCTCAAGAGTCAGACCCCCGTACGGGACGGCATCGCGCAACCATCCCATCGATCCCGGCGCATCGGCACGTCCCGACCACAGCCGGATGGCTTCGCCCGAACCAGTGCTCAACCTGGGCGGAGAAGGCTGAAAATGGGTTGGCTCCCCACCCACTTGCGACCGACAACGACAGACCGCCTCGTGAGGTTACGTCCAGGGAAGTGGTGTACGGGTTCGACCCGATCTGGGGGTTTGCGCCCATGACTGGACACTTCGGTCATAGATCTAACGAGGCAGACCCCCGACTGGGACGGCATTGCGCAGCCGTCCCACCGATCCCGGCACAACGGCATGCCCCGACCGCAGCAGGATGGCCTCGTCCGAACAGACGCCCCTATAACGGGGCTTTGGTGGGTACCGTCCTGACCAGGTTGAAGACCTCGCGGGCGGCATACCGCTTGAGGCATCGGATGATCTCACGGCGGGTCTTGCCCTCCTGGGTGCGGCGTTCGTAGTACGCCTGGGTGCGCGGGTCGTGGCGCAGCCGGGTGAACACGATGCGGTGCAGGGCGGCGTTCGCCTGCCGGTCGCCGCCGTGGTTGAGGCGACGCGAGGTCCGGCGGCCCGAGGAGTACTCGATGGGACTGACTCCGCACAGAGCGGCGAAGGACCCCTCGGTGTTCAGCCGCTCGGGGTTGCCTCCCATGGTGATCAGGAGAGTGACGGCGCTGTCCGGGCCGATGCCCACCGGCACGAGCAGCTGCGGGGCGCGTCGTTCGACGAGCCGGGTCAGCCGCCGGTTCAGCTCATCGATCTGTGCGGTGAGCTGTTCGATGCGCTGGGCCAGCAGGCTCAGGGTGATGCGGGTGGCCTGGGCCACGGCGTCCTCATCGCCCTCGCTGTCGTCGCCGTCGAGCGGGCTGAGGCGCGCGCAGGTGCGGAACAGCTCGCGGTTGCCCAGACTGGACAGCTGCTCCCGCAGGGCCGGATCGGCGATGACGAGGACGGCTTTGAGCTGGTTGATCGCCTGGGTACGGGCCTTGACCGCGGAGTCCTTGGCGAGTTTGAACATCCGGGCGCTCTGCACCGGACCGTCGCCAGTCTTGGCGCGGGCCCGGGCGCGACCGCTGAGCACGGCCCGCGCAGCAGCCTGCGCATCCAGCGGGTCCGACTTCCCGAGCAGCCGACGGGCTGCGCGGTCGGGCCGGTTCACCTCGTACACCTGGACGTCCTGAGCCAGCAGGTAGCGCGACAGGCCCGCTCCGAAGGTACCCGTGCCCTCCACACCGGCCCGGCGCACCGTCCCCCGCTTGCGGGCCCAGACAAGCAGCCGGCGATACCCGGCCGCCGTCGCCGGAAAGGACTCGGTACCCAGGACCTTCCCCAGCGGGGAGACCACGGCCGCAACATGAAGCTCGCCGTGCGTGTCCACACCCAGGACGACCTCGCCCAGAACGGGTGGATCCGTGCTGGAGGAGGTGCTGCGCTCTCTGGTCGTCATGGTGGTTCGCCTCCCGCATGGTGACGTGCTTGGTGGATGGCACCGGCCCGCTCGGGCGGTCTGAACCGTGATGGCGCCTGATCGTCAGGCAAGGCCCCTATTGGGACACGCCCTGTGGCTCGGTACCAGCAGACGCCGTCCCGCAACGACAGTCGACAAGCCCGTGCCTGGACACTTCGGTCATAGATCTCATGAGTCAGACCCCCGTCCGGGACGGCATCGCGCAACCCTCCCATTGCCCCGACGCAACAGCGCGTCCCGACCACAGCCGGATGGCTTCGCCCGAACCAGTGCCCAACCTGGCCGGCGCAGGCTGACAATAAGTTGACTCCCCGCCCACTCGTGACCGGCAATGACAGGCAGCCGTGTGGCCCGCCTTACGGTCGTCCTTCATCGACCATCGCAGGAACGGCTTCGAGTCCTCTTCCTGGTGCACGGCTGTCCACAAGTCATGTAGCGGGCGCCGACGACCCGCGATGCGGCGGACTCGGCGCACTGTCGGCGTTCCCGCGCCCGGCGGGCCTGGGCTCTGGCTGTCTACGGCAGCACGCGGGCCTCCAGGGCTGCGAGGTACTTCTCGCCGGGCTGCTGGCCGGTGTCGGCCATGATGGTCTCCGCTCTCCTGGGCGAGGGCTGGGGGAGACTGGAGGATGTCCCTCCCCTGCCTGACTGTGACGTCGTTCGGCGGGTCCTGGAACGAAGGGTCCCCCGGGGCGGAGACGGCAGGCCGCTGACCGCGGACCGTCGGGACTGCCTGAAGCGCACAAGACGCTTTCGCCTACCTGTCGATGATGGGGCGATCGGGCAACGAGGAGTCCCTGGCGCGGAATCGGACCAGAGGAGGTTGCGGAGCCGCTTCGTCCTTCGAGTCGCCAGGCGGGAGCAGGGTGAAGGCAAGAGAGACCTGGGACGGGTCGACCGATGTGCCGGGCAGATACGCAGTGTGTTGGTAGGCGTCACCCGCCTCCAGGACCGGGTAGAGCAATGCGATCCCCCTGCGATCCGGAAGGCTCGCACGAAGAGCCCGGGCGGCCAGGCGATGTGCGGGGCCGCTGATGGCGCCGAAGAGCGGCCCCCTACGCCGACTGCGGACGAAGAGTGAGAGCTCCGGAGACTCCAGCACAGATCCAGCCCGGCGCTGCGGCGGAGCTAGCTGGGGGGCGAGGATGAGCCAATCCTCGATGCTTGCCCCCGTCGTGCTTGCGGTCTGCAGATAGGCGAGGTGCGGTGCAAAATTCCCAGGGGCCAGCCACTCCAGCCTGCTGAGCACCTCAAGGAACTGCGTGTGTCCGATGACAGTCGTGTACGCGGAGAAGGAGGTCTCCTGCCGGCTGCCGTCAGCCGGCACGGAGACGGGGACCAGGGGGCTCTGGAAGGTGCTAAGGATCGCGCGCCACCGCTCCGTGTTTCGGCGCTTCGCGCCGATGTCCACGGGGTAGCCCGACGGTTCGATCCATCTCCCCGGTGACCGGACCTCCACGAGTTCGGCGTTGTACATCTTGGTGGGACTCGTCGGCTTGAGCCAGGGCAGGTACTGGGCCACCAATGGCGGGAGTTGCGCCGGAGTGATCATCGGCTTCCCGTCGACCAGGTGTGCGTAGTCGGCGAGTTGAGACCGGAACTCCTCCTCATCGCGGCACATCGTTGCGAACGCCTTGTAGAGATCGATCTCTTTGTTCCCAGCAGCTTCACCGCGACTGATGTAGAGCCGGACCAGGTCGGCATAGCCTTCGCGGAAGCCGAACCAGCGGCCCATCTGCATCAGGGTGTCCGCCTGCGAGGCGGCACGGCGGTAGTAGCTGATGGTGAGGCCCTCGACGGTGAAGCCTCGAGCGAGCTTGGCGCCCCCGACTAGGATCTTCCATACGGGGCGCTGGTCGAAGTCCACGCTGGCGCGCTCGATATCCCTGTCCCCGTTGACGGTGATCACAGGCTTCTCTGAGCCGCCGGCGATGCGGGTACGCGCGGCATCGATATACGGGATCAGCTCGTCGAACGAGACAGGGCGTGCGAGGTCTTCGGCCCGGTGGGCGGATACGGGGGCAAAGTCCAGGTCGTAGAGCGCCCTCAGCCGATGAAGAGCCTCGGCCTCGAGTGGGCCGGGGACGTACCAGAGCTTAAGGAGACGATCCATGAGCTCGCGGTGGTCGGCGATGCGCACGGACTCGTGTACCAGCATGGTGTGGTGACGGTAAGCGAAACTTCTCGGGTCGAGGGCTTCGCGATACAGCTTGATGGCGCCCGACAGGACAAAGGCATCGAGGGCCTGTTGCAGAGAGGAGTCGTCGCCCGGTTCGGCTTCGTGGATGGCGCGTACATGGGCCATCTCCTGGGAGTTGGCGACCGTTCGCTCCTCAGGAGGAATGGCAGAGTCCACGTCGTGGAAGTCGCGCGCCCCCATGTACCCAGCCGGGCGGGGCAACGAGAGCACGAAGTCCTTAGGGAAGACGTCCTCCGCATCGTGCGGATCAATGAGGACATTGGCGAACGGCGTAGCCGTATACGCAACGTACTGGGCTCGGGGAAGCAGGCCAAGCAGTTCGGAGAGGAGTGCGTTGATGGCGCTGCGCTCACGGCCTTCACGTTGATGCCCGGGGTGCAGCGTATTAACCGATCCGTAGTCGGACTCGTCGTCCACGATCAGTGCCGGAATCTCCTGCAACTGGGCACCGACTCTGCGCAAGTCTCTGATAACCGAGCCGAGCACGGCCTTGTTCTTCTTGACCACCATGAGCCGGGCGGCCGTGCGATGCAGGTTGGCCGGGTGGTACAGCGGCAGCGTGGCGTCACGCTTCTCGAACTCGAGCGCGGTGATCCCCTGTTGCAGGGACTGGTAGTCGCTGCTCAGGGTCGTGAGTCGGAGAACGTCGAACGATCCGTGGAGGGATGGAAGCCCGCCGTGAGTCAAGAACTCTCCCGCCCTCCACTCCGGGTCCAAGGCGTACTCGCAGTCCTCTTCGGGGGCTCCGCGCAGAATGTTCTCGCGACCGACCAACTCCTTGTCGATACGCCGTTGTGTCTGGGCGCGAAGGATGTTGAGAGAGCCGCTGAGAATGATGACCAATCGGTAGCCGGCATCGACAGCCTTGGCGACGACCCCAGTAATGCTGGCGGTCTTCCCGGACTGGACGTAACCGATGACCAAACCCTTGGACTGGTAGGCGGCAGCATCAGTGGGGTCCGCGAGACGCGCGACCACTTGGGCAGCGCTCTCTCCCACGGTGGCCACCGCCTCGGCGGTCCATCCCTTGATTTGTGCCAGGTAGCTCTGGTAGGCGGGCCAGTACCAGGGGCGGCCGGACTGGTGGGTGGGTGTGTACCACTGGGTGAACTCGCTACTGATGATGATCGGTCCTTCAGCGAAGGAGATCGGGATCAGCTCCGTGAGCACCCTGCGGGTCGCGGGCTCCAGTCCGAGGCGCTCATACACCGCGATGCGGCGCTCGGCGGTACGGGGTGGGGTGGATGTCCAAGCAGGCCGTTCCGCGTGGTCCCATTCGGTGAGGCTTCGTCGCCACAGAGCCAGGAGCGGGGCAGCGGTTTCGCCTGACGCCAGGTGGCTGCGGAAAGTGAACTGGCTCGCGTCCAGAGCACCGGCACCCGATACAGACGGATGGTCCTCGGACCAGTATTCGAGGGCGCGGGCGAGCGGACGGGGGCCGTTGGCGTGCATGGCTCCCAGCGCCAGGGAATGCACCTCGAGCGCAACGTCATCGACAGCGGCGTCGCCGCCGACCTGTAACGGTACGAGTTCGTCGAGCGCGTCGCGATGCAGCTGATCCAGCCCTAGACGCCGATAGCTGGCCACGCGGCGCTCGGGGGTGCACGGTCCGGTGTCCGTCCAAGTCAAGGCCGGGGCGCGATCGTATTGGTTCAGCGCAGTGCGCCAGCTGCGATGGGTGTCGTGTGAGATGGAGGTGACGGCATCGCGTGCACCTGCCGCGCGTAGCGCGGCATACCGCTCCAGTTCGCTGAGGAGGTCATCGGAGGTGTCGGCCAGCGGTCCGGTGGAAAGGCGCAGCTGAGTCTTCAGCCTGTGGTTTTCTGTTTGGGCCCGATCCAAGGCGCCCATCGTGGCCAAGTGCTGGCGGGTCGCCGTCTCGTACTGCACTTTCTGATTGAGCATGCGCGCCGTCAGTGTCCGGATGCTGCCTGCTCCGTGCTCCGCCTTCTCCTCAGCCCGCTGGCTGTGGAGGTTCCGCAAAGTGGTGGCGTCTTCCGCGGTGAGACGGGTGCCGGCCAGCTCGATGGTCTTCTCGATGAAGTCTTTGGACGGAAGACGGTTCCCGCTCAGATATCGGCTCACCACCGACACGCTCAGGTGATGTCGCCTGGCGTATTCCCTCAGGGTGATCTGCATGACCTCGAACGCACCGCGTAGGGCTTTGGCCAGGGCTTGATGGAGTTCAGGCAGCTCCTTGCTCAACTCGCGCAGGTTTCCGCCTGCCCAGTGTTCTGACGGCACCAGACAGTCTTACCGGTTGTTGGGCTGACTCGTGTCTGTTGCCAGGGTTTTGGCAACAGACCTGGCCTGTTGCGCTGTGATCCGGCAACGCGTTGCCACGGGTGCACCAGAGTCTCGTGCGAAAAGGTCGGGGCTCGGCCATGCCCGTGGCCCTGACCCGATGTGCGCGTCACGCACGTGAGGAAGGCGAACGATGCGAAAGCGTCCAACGAAGTCGAAGATCTCCCCTCGGAATTCCCGACGTGCGCGTCGGATGATCCGCCGGGCCTGGCTGCTATTCGGCCGGTTCGTGCTCCGCGGTGCGGCGACCGCGTTGGGCGCAACGCTGACAGCCTGGCTCACCTGGTGGGTACGGAGTCGTTGACTGGGGCTTCACCACATGGGCCGAGGCGGGGGGAGGCCCCAGTCGACAAGCCTGTGACTGGACGCTTCGGTCATAGATGTCATGAGTCAGACCCTCGTCCGGGACGGCACTGCGCAACCGTCCCATTGGCCCCCGGCACAACGGCATGACTCGATCACTGCCGGATGGCTTCGTCCGAACCGGCGCTCAACCTGGCCCGGACGGTCTGACAGTGAGTTGACTTCTCGCTCACTCGTGACCGACGTTGACGGGCAGCCGTGTGGCCCGCCTTACAGAACGGTGGACACCGATGACGGTGAGCCGAAATGTGAGGAGGGTCAGCTCGCGCAACTGCCGACGGAACCCCAGCGAAGAAAGTCCGTACCACCGGTGCCGTCGAGAACCGCAACCGCGTACTGGGCATAGCGCCATGCCGGCCGGGCGCGGGACTCGGTGAGGATTGACTGGCAGGCCACACCTGCGGCGATGTTCCCCCAATCCTCCCGCGTGCTCTGGTCCCACTCGGGCTTGGTCGCCCAAACGTACATCACGCCTTCCTGCGGGGCGAAGCCGATACTGGTGTTCTCGTCGCTGATGTAGCGGGGGTCGTGGAACAGCCGGGAATTGCCGTTCCACTCCACGAAAAGCTGGTGGACCGCCTCAGTTGCCACTCGGATCTCGTCCTTGTCGGCACTCGGGATCCGCGCCGCCTTCAGGCCGGCTTCGCTGGGATTCCAGTTCGGATCCTGCCCCTGGTCGGTGGTGGTGCGTTCGATGGTCTGTGTGACGCAGCCAGTGTTGGTGCGGAAGTCGTCTTCCCACACGATCGCGGGCGCCGTGGGAGTGGTGTTGTCCACCAGGACATACTCGTCGTACGGAAGGTCCTTGTAGATGTCCGCCATCATGCGCAGGGTGAGACAGGTGTCCTTGGCCGCTCCCTGGATGACGCGTGACTCGATGGTCGGGCCGCTGATGGCGATGTAGATCTCTTTCCTCGGCTGGGCGTAGCTCACGTCGTACCGGCCGCTGTAGTTGTACTCCTCGCCGACTCCCAGGCCGACATCGTGGCCGAGTGCGGCCTCGGTCTCGATCTCAGCCTCTCCCTTGGCGCGGCGGGCCGCACGCCATGTGCTGGTCGTCGCCTCGCCGGCGTTCACGGGCGGTGATGTGCCCGGCGTCTGGTGACTTGCCGTCGGTGAAGCGGGAGAGGGTATATCGGTGATCGTCGTGGAGGACGCGCTGACGTCGCGGCGGGAACTCGAGGGGAGTGTCTCCGTCCCGCCGGGCTGAAGAGCGAGCGCTCCGCCCGTCAGGCCACCGATGACGACGCCCGCGGCCACGGCGATGCCCACCATGCGTCTGCTTGAACGGGCGGGAGAGTGCCAGGCCGGGTCGTCCACGGCGGGCACGTCCCACTCAGCCGCGACAAGATCACCGACCAGCGTCGGTTCCCCACCGGCCGGGATGACCTGTGTGGCCTGAGCCGCGAGAAGAACCGCGCATTCCTCGGCGGCCTCACTCGCGGTGGTTCGGCTGCCCGGCTCCTTGGCAAGGGCGCTCTCCGCAATGGTGCGGAGTTCGTCGGGAAGGCCATGGAGGTCGGGTTCCTCGGACATGACGCGGTAGGCGACCACGTCAAGGGCTCCCGTGCCGAAGGGCAGGCGTCCGGTGGCAGCGTAGGCAACGAGCGCGCCCCAGGCGAACACGTCACCTTCGGGGCCGGCGCTGCCGGCGCGGTAATACTCCGGGCTGATCCAACCGGGGGTGCCGGTCATGATGCCGGTGCGGGTCACGGACGTACCGTCGTCGGCGTGGGCAATGCCGAAGTCCAGAACGCGGGGGCCGGCAGGGGTGAGTATGACGTTCTGCGGCTTGACATCCCGATGGACGACGCCAGCAGCGTGGATGGCCGCGAGAGCCTGTGCGGTGCCTGTCGCGAAAGCGTACAAGGTGCTCTCGGCCAGCGGTCCGTAGCTCGCGAGGTGCCGGTCGAGGGTGGGCCCTGGGGCGTATGCAGTGGCCAACCACGGCGAATCGGCATCCGGATCGGCGGCAAGCAGAGGTATGAGAAACGGCCCCTGCACACGCGCGGACAGCTGAACCTCACGGCGGAACCGGGCCCGAAACTCGGGATCCTCGGCCTGCGCGGAATGAACGACCTTCACCGCGACACGGAGGCCGACGGCGTCGAGGCCAGCGTGAACTGTACCCATACCGCCCGAGCCGAGACGGCCGATGATCCGGTAGGGACCGACCCGCTTCGGGTCACCAGGACGGGCGGGCAACACCCGCCCGCCGGAGCGGGAACTGCTCACGGCTTCCGTTCTCCTTCACCGCAGAGCGTGAAAGGCCGGACGCGCGCCGAAAGGGTGCGCCCACGCCTGGAAGCTGGATGTTATCTGTGCATCACCACAATGAGCGCCGTCCTCTCAGGGAGTGGCCAGCGATGCCGTAGTCGAGCAGAAGCGCTGCTGAGGAAGCCGGGAGCGAAGACCGTCACCGGGTACACGCTCGGGCACCCGCCCGTGCCATGATCACTTGCACCATCACTCGGGACGCAACCGCACCCATCGCGTGTTCGTGAGAGGGCGTGTGTCCATACCTCTTCCATGGATTATTCGTCCAGCACACGATGAGTTTGGCTATGGTTCCGAGAGCAGTCGGGGGCCAGCATGGGGGGCGCGGGATGGACACGCCTGGCAGAGCACAGTTGGTGTTCGTGCACGGTATCGGTGGCGTACGAGACGCCGTGGCGGAGAAACGCGCCTGGCTGGAAGCACTCGCTGAAGGCGCTCGCCATGCCGGACATGCCGATGCCGTGTCAGGGCTGACGCAAGGGTGGCTGGCGAAGACACATTTCGCAAACTACAGTGATCTGTTCGCCACGGACGGTGAGCAGGGAGCTTCAGAGCATCTCGACGGCGAGCAGCTCGCCTTCTTGGACACCCTGGTTTGCGAACTGACGGATGAACTGCTCTTACAAGCGCAGGCGCAAGGCGATCGTCGAGCGCTCCGCGTGATCGAGGACGCTCGGTCCCAGTCCCGCAACAGCACGGGGGAGCTTCAGGGAGTAGGAGAGCCCCTACGTATGGTTGCACGGATACTGACCACTCTTCTCCAGCTCCCCGGACTGCGACTGGCTGGCCAATGGGCCAGTGGATGGCCTCTGCTGGGAAGCCTGGCCCAAGTCGGGCGGTACCTGGACCGAAAGGTGCAAGGCCGTCAGGGTCAGCCACTGGACGTCCTGATTCGGGAACGAGTGCTGAGCTCCGTGGAGCCGGGGCTTCCTCTGGTTGTCGTGGCGCATTCACTCGGGTCTGTAGTCGCTTATGAAGCGCTGCACCACATGGCCCAGCCCAACCGATTGTTCGTCACACTGGGCTCTCCGCTGGCGACAGCCGGAGTGGTCCTGCAGCGGGCCCAGCCCCGGCCGGCGCGCACACCGGAATCGGTGGAGCGATGGCTGAACTTCTGGGATCGGGACGACATCGTGGTGTGTCGCCCGCGCATAAAGGACTGGATGTTGCCGAACTCCTCGGGAGTCGTGCCATTGACACGCCGGGTGGACTCCGACGGTATCTGGGTTCACACGGCGACCAAATACCTCAAGCAGCCAGCCGTGGCCGGGCCGATAGTCGAGGCGCTGAAGCAGTGATGGCCAAGGCTGTACGACACGTGCAGGTGATCGCGGCGCAGTGCACGGCAATGGGGCCGCTCAGCCAACTGGAGAAGGCCGCCCGGGAATTACACGACGCCTTGACGGACCCGATGCTGGGAGGCTGCCAGGCCCGAACCGGGGAGTATCCCTCCTTGTTGATCGGGGACGACCTGACGCCACAGGACATCGGCAAGGCGGTGGACACTGTGGTCCGGCAGGCGAAGGCCGACGGCGCTGTTCTCGTGCTGGCCCTGTTGGGGCACGGCTTCACTCCGCCACAGCGCACCGATCTCTATTTCATGGTCCGTAACTCAACGACGCAGAGCCTCCGGTCCGCCGTGGATGTCGGACGCCTGATAACCGAGGCCGCAGACGAGCCGGGGATTGACGGTGTGATCGCCATTGTCGACACCTGCCATGCGGCTGGCGGAGTTCCGGACGCCGGAAGGCTGGCAGGTGGCGTCCGTGCGGGCAGGTCTCGGCTGGCTATTCTCACGGCCGCCGCGGCCGATCAGCCAGCTCGTGATATGAGCCTCAGCCTTTCCCTGGCCAGGACCCTGAAAGACGGTGTTCCCGGCGCCGGGCCGGCGCTGTACATCGACAGAACGCTGGCTGAAACGCTGCGCGATCAGGTAAGCGGACAGGTCATCGGGCGGGCCGAGTATGACCAGGATCCGTTCCCTCTCGAGGGTCTGTGGCTGGCTCGGAATCCGTCGAACATCGCGAACGCCCATGGAGATGTCGTCGGACCACTGGGACTCCAGGACCTAGGCCAGAGCGTGGAGATGTGGCGGGGCCCCCGACGCTCACCCGGGCGTCTCACCCGTTCCACACTTCTGGAGCTGGAGAAATTCATCGCCTGCAGCCGGGTCGACGATGAGCTGGACTCGGCTGCACGGGCGTGGGTCGACGACGTGGTGACGGCCCTGCTGGAGGTCTTCCGGACAAAGGAGTTTCTCGCGGACGTCCTCGCTGGCTCTCTGACCAGTGATCTACTCCGATCTGCCGGCCGGTTGGCGGGCTTCCCCTCACGCGCGGAAGGCACGGTTCCGTTGCGGGACCTGCTTGAGTACGCCGTGTTACGGGCTCAACCTCTTGACGGAGCACCATGGAAGGGGCTGGCCCGGTTCGTGGCTGCGCTCCTCCACGAGTCAGGGATCTCGCACGTCGATCCCCGTCTCCAGGAATGGGCTCGGCGCTTGCATATTGTAACCGAAGTCAACGACGCCTTCGGCGAGTTCGCCGAAGACCGGCAGCGCCGGGCGTTGCGCCTAGTCGTCAGTCTGGTCGGTGCCTGGACCGAATGGCCCGAAGAGGTGGACGCATGGCTTCTGCATGGCAGCGCAGACCTTCCGTTGCACCAGCGCTTCCCTTGCGAACCCGGAGGGGCGCATGGTGTGGCAAAGGCCATCGGAGCCGCCATGATCTGGGCCCGCAGGGAGCTTCCATATCCGGAACTCCTGGAGCACGTCGACATTGCAGCCCCGGCTCACCTCCTTGCCCGCTGGTACCCCGAGGAGGAAAAAGTCGGCCGGTATCTACTCGGGGCCAAGTATTCCGTCATACCGCGCTGGAGCGGCCGCCTCGACGAAGCCGAGGACAACGCGGAGATCAACGATGCTGCCCGGAAAGCGCTGAAGAAGAAGTCCTCCTGCGCTGCCGCTCCAGTGGAGTGGATTGACTCGGATGCTTTGCTCGACCGGTCGGCACTTGAGTACCGACTCTCCGCCGGACAGTACGACGCGGTCATCGGTGTCGATCACTCTCCCGATGACCTCGAAGAGGTCCTGGAGTTGCTACTGCCCTTCGCGCCCATCGTCTTGTGGCCCCGCAGCGATACCCGCCCCGATCAGGGCCAGTTACGCGGCCTGGTACAGGAGCGCTGGCACGAACTACCGGACGGCTTGGCAGCTGCGTATCGCCATCGGTGGGGAGCACACCAGCACGGCGTGGCCTGTCTCGGTGACATCCGTACCGTCTGGCACGACGAGGGGTGGCTGGAGTTCTGCCGGCCCTTTGAATACCGCGTGGTCACCACGCCTGAGGAGGAAGCATGACGTGGAGGCCCTACTACCAGGGTGACGGCAAGCAGCGAGAGGTGCCTTTGGCTGCCCCGCCCCCATGGCGGACCTTCCCGCGCAACTCACAGCATGGCCAGTACCAACCGCCAGCCGGCCTTATCGACGCGGTCAACGCCGCGCTCCACCTGCGCCGCCCGCTCCTGGTGACCGGTCCTGCAGGGTCTGGGAAGTCCACGGTGATCGAACAGGTCGCTCACGAACTGGATCTGGGTGACGTGTTGCGCTGGCACATCACATCTCGAAGCAACCTCAGTGAGGCCCTGTACCGCTACGACGCTCTGGGACGGATTCACGCCCAGAACCTCCAGAACACCGTCAGTCGGCGCTCACACCTGCGCGCGGGGCGCAAGGGCAGCGCCCGCAGCCGTGACGACATCGCTCCGTTCCTGCAACTCGGTCCTCTGGGCACCGCACTCCTGCCCGCGGAGCGACCCCGTGCACTCCTCATCGACGAGATCGACAAGAGCGACCTCGACCTCCCCAGTGACCTGCTGGAGGTACTGGAACGCGGCGAGTATGAAATTCCCGAACTCGTACGCTACAGGCGTCACCGGGCGGAGATCCGTCTCTGGAGCAACAGGAACACCCACACAATCGAGAGCGGGAAGGTGCAGTGCACTCAGTTCCCGTTCATCGTGCTCACCAGCAACGGTGAACGCGACTTTCCACCGCCATTCCTGCGCCGCTGCATTCGCTACACCATGCCCCAGCTGACGGCGCCACTACTCCGAAACATCGTCCAAGCACACTTCGATGGAGAGATCACCGGTGAGAGCGAGCAGCTGATTCAGGAGTTCGCCGATCGCGTGGCCGGCGGGAACCATCTCGCTATCGACCAGCTGTTGAACGCCGTGGCCTTGCTGAGCGGCACCCAGGAACTGCAGGGTGAGCAACGAGAAAGTCTGCATGAGTTGCTCACCCGCGAGCTCTCCCGTGCGTAAGGATCTGCGCAGGCTGCTGGACGTGCTGGCCGCGACTTCTCCGGCAGGCACTGACGCTCGAACACTTGCCGACGCGATCTGGCTGGCTGCTGCTCGTTCCGGCGAAAGCGGCGGTCGCCCCGATCTGTCCGTACCCGTCGTTAGGCCGACGTCTGCCGACTCAATTGGCGATAGCACGACCGAGGCGGGGACACCCACCGATCCCACTCCACTGACGGCTCACCAGGCCGACAAGCCGATCGGGATCACCGGGGTGTCGGCACTCCATCCTGAGGGCGACGCACGCGTACGCGGCGAACCGCTCTCCATCGGCCGCTCCGAGCCCCTCTCGGAGGCCCTGGCCATCGGCCGGTCGCTCCAGCCGTTCCGGCGTCCTTGGCTCCGAGGGAGCCGTACCCGCCTGGACATAGACGCGACAGTCGACCACCACTCCAGAGGGGGACCCCTGGTTCCGGTGTTCAGCGCGGCACCGGAAGCATGGTTCGAGGCCGTCGTTGTGGTAGACACCTCCGTCTCGATGCGGGTGTGGGGCGATACAGCTCAGGCGCTGACGAAGTTGATGCGGGGCCTCGGTGTGTTCCGGGCTGTGCACGACTGGCAACTGACGTGGGAGGACGAGCACCCGCACGTTCATGATCAGCTCGGTGGCGTCGTCGTAGCCGATCGAGTCCCGCACCACGGCAGCGGATCCCGCGGAAGACGTCTCATTCTCGTCTTCTCCGACTGTGCCTCGGCAGGCTGGCAGCAACCACGAGTGTGGCAGCTCCTGCACACGTGGGGAAAGCATGTCCCTGTCGCGCTCATCAACCCCCTGCCCCGCCGCCTGTGGCGGCGTTCCGCGCTCAATCTGCCCGCTGTGCGCGTGACCGCCTCACAGGCCGGCGAGCGGAACGCTGTTCTGCGATACCGCCTCCCCATGCGGCTGCAGCAGCCTCCCGGACGCCAGGCTCAGCAACCCCAGTGGCTGCCCCTGCCGGTCATCTCCTGTACCCCTCGGTCAATTGGCGCATGGTCGCGCACCATGATGCGGCCGGATCCGCACGGATGCGACGCCATACTCATTCCGGCAACAGGAAGGCTCTCCCCTCCCACCCCCTCGCGCGCTAGGACTTCCCTCACCCGAACAGACCCTGCGGTCATCGCAGACGCCTTCCTCCACACCGCTTCAGCTTCCGCAATCCGTCTTGCTGTCCTCTGTTCCAACCTGCCGAAACTCACCGTGCCGCTCCTCCACGCGCTCCGCGAGCAGGCGGCGCCTGAGGGCACCCTGGCCGATATCGCCGAATTCCTTACCAGCGGTCTGCTGACCATCACCCACACGGCCGGACACGACCCGGTCTTGGCCCTTCACTCCGGTGCGCGCGACCGGCTCCGTGCTCACGCGACCGCCTACGACATGTGGCAGGCGCGACGCGCCCTCAGTCGGTATCTCGACGCTCACCCGTACGCACCGGACGGCATTTCCGCCGTCCGGCACGACTTGGCCTCCAGTAAAGAGTTCCCAGCTTATCGCCGGCCTTTCGCGTATCTCGGCGCCACTGACGGCGCGACAGAACCCACAGGACCTTCCTCTCCAGAGATAGCAAAGGGGCCGCACTCCGGCATCACGTCCGGCGTTGCCCCCGAGAGCAACCAACTCCTTACACAAAGGGCACTTGCCAAGCAATTCTCAGCGGCCGTACGGCGCGTCATCGCGCGCCTGCAACAAGACGGGTACCCTGCACCTCCACAGGATGTAGGGATATTCGGAAGTTCGCCTAACAGTCTTGAATTTCACATTCCAGCCGATCTCACACAGTTCGGCCACCTGACAGCACTGATTGAAGAAGGCAGGGCCGAAGGCTACATCATAGGTGATAGCGTGCGTCGAGCGTTCGAGGCTGACCGCATTCCGGTGACTGACTGGAAGAACGTCTTGCGTACTCTCAACCAATTCTTGGAGGAGTCGGGTATAGAGCTCCGAATTGAGGCGCGCCCTCCTCGAAAAAAGGCGTACGAAGTCGTGGTGGAAGCTCTCATTGAAGACATTCAGAGCGGAGCATTCCCAGTGGGGGAACGCCTTCCCGCGCAGCAGACCCTTGCCGAACGGTTCTCCGTCTCCCGCAGCACTGTACGACGCGCTTTGGAGCAGCTCCGAATCTACGGATACGCAATTTCCGATCCGTCTTCCTCCGGCGCTCTGCCCGTTGCGCCCGTCACGCCCCCTTCCGAACTGGCCAACTTCGTTCACTTGACCAGGCTTATCCAGCATGGAAAGGCCAGTGGGTTCGTCACCGGCGATGACATACGTCGGTCCTTCGAGGCGGACGGGATTCCGGCGACGGAATGGAAGAACATCCTGCGCGCCCTCGATCGAGTCCTAAAGAAGGAAGGCGTAGAACTGCGCGTCAGCGCTACAAGCACCGCCGATCGTCGGCGGAAGCTGGAGTTGATTCGTACGCCGGTGCTTTCCAACTACCGGATCGCCGTGATCAGTCTCAAGGACGGCGTCGGTAAAACAACAACCACGCTTGCCCTAGGTGCCACATATGCCAGTGAGCGGCAGGACAAGATCCTCGCGATTGATGCCAACCCGGACGGCGGTACGCTCGGTCGCCGTGTACGGCGCGAGACCGATACCACGATCCGTGATTTGGTCCAGGTGATCCCGCACGTCAATTCGTACATGGACGTCCGGCGGTTCACCTCACAGGCCCCCTCCGGTCTGGAGGTCATCGCCAATGACATTGACCCGGCCGCCACCACGACGTTCAACGACGAGGATTACCGGCGCGTGATGGACGTACTCGGCAAGCAGTACCCGATCATCCTGACCGACTCGGGCACGGGTCTGCTGTACAGCGCGATGCGCGGTGTGCTCGACCTCGCCGACCAGCTCATCATCATTTCCACGCCGTCGGTCGACGGGGCAAGCAGCGCGAGTACGACGTTGGACTGGCTGTCGGCGCACGGGTACGCGGCCCTGGTCGCGCGGTCCATCACCGTCATCTCCGGGGTACGCGAGACCGGCAAGATGGTCAAGGAGGAGGACATGGTGGCGCACTTCGAGACGCGGTGCCGGGGTGTCATTGTGGTTCCGTTCGACGAGCACCTGGCTGCCGGTGCCGAGGTGGACCTCGACATGGTGCGGCCGAAGGCGCGGGAGGCATACTTCGACCTCGCGGCCCTCGTTGCTGAAGACTTCGTGCCGCCTACGGAAGCCCAGCTGTCGCGAGGGTCGGCCAGCACTCCTGCTCGGGTCACGCAAGATCGGATATAAGGTTCCCCTCCTACTGTGGAGTCCGTGATCGGCGGGATAGTTGGGGGTCATGGCATCCAGGAAGCGCATCTACGACGCTGAGTTCCGCGAGTGAGCAGTACGGATCGTGACGGAGACCGGGAAGCCGATTCCGGAGGTGGCTGAGGATCTGGGCATCCACCCGGAGACGTTGCACAGCTGGGTGTCGCGGGCGCGGCGCAACGGGTCACCGTCGTCGGACCAGCCGGTGGCCGAGCCGTCGCTGGGGGTTGATACTGGTGGGCTCGCCTATTCAAGTCTCGCCAGTTTCCCGCATAACCCACCCTGCCGGTGACCGTGTGTGGTCACCGGAGGCGTATCGGCTCCAGGTCCCACCAGCCTCCGAGGCAAGGCGAGTTGTGGTGACGTGGTGGTAGCCGAGGGCGTAGGCATGCCTGTTGAGTACCTGTCTGCTGAGCAAAAGGCCCGCTATAGGCGGTTCGCCACTGAGCCGTCGCCCGGGGAGCTGGAACAGTCGACCCGTCCGGCTAGGGCCAGAGTTTGAAGCTGAAGGCGGCCGCCGTGAGTGCCGCCACCACTGCCGCGGCACCTGTCAGCACGATGGCCACCGGCTTCGGCATCCACGTCATGACCCACTCCACGAGCTGGTAGAGGCCGGTGATGAAGAGCAGCACGACCGTGCCGTACAGCAGCACCCCCATACTCACTCCCACGACCGCGCCGGCGATCCAGAAACGGCCCCAGAGCACCGCCAGTAGTAGCGGGATCACGACCGCGGCTGACAGCCCGCCGACGAGTTCGTAGTACCAGGGCCGGTCGCCCATCCACCAAAGATTCGGGATGCCGATCTCGGCGTCGATGAGGTCGACGAACGCCCCAGAAGCCCAGGACAGTGACAACCCCGAGAGTGAGGATCACAGGCAGGCGTCAACACCATGCCGATGCCTTGCGGTCGCACATTGTCGCCATCGTCACCGCCGACCAGATCAGCCACCGCCGGATCAGCTTGGTGCCGACGTCCGCCATCACCAGCATGCCCGGTCTGGGCGTCATCCTCGGTGCCGAGTTCATGGCCGCCACGGGCGGCGACATGACGGTCTTTGGCACCGCCGACCGTCTTGCCGGCTTCGGTGGCGTCGGCCCCGGTTCCCCGAGAATCCGGGAAGATCAGCGAGGGAGTCCGAGAACCCAGCGACCGCACCCCCGGCCCGACCGCGACCCCGACACCCCACCCCTGCCGGCCGCCAAGCAACCGCGCGTTGCCGTGCACGCCCTGCATCTGCACGCCGGCGGGAAGCCGTCGGGCCGCAGGCGAACGGGCCAGGCGTCGGAGCCGTCCGTTGTGCCGAAGCGGATGGCCCTGTCGGGGCCGTACGGGTCAGCCACCTTGGAGGCGAAGCTAAGGGCGAAGGGCAGGTTCCCGAGGGGCTCGTCTGTCCGGTTGACGGCCGGGGAACGGTCGGTCGGAGGCCGAGGGCGACCTCGGCCGGCAACCGCTATCCGTCGGCGTCGGTCGAAGCCCTGTGGGCCTTCTGCACTCAGCCGCCGTTCGTCTGCGCGAATTGGTGGATGTGCCCTGGCTCATCGTCGGGCCGATGGCCAACTCCAGCCTTTCAGAAGGTCTGGACATAGCTCTTCTCCGAACCGCAGAGGAAGCCTCCGGCTTCCCGTGCAGCACTTCCGGCCTGCTACACAAGCCGGAGCCAACGCTGGCTGCCAGGGCCTCGGCGGTGGCCGTTGGCCACCACCGGCTCTCGGAACTGCAGTCCGTGATTCACCACGCCGCAGGCTCCGGTAAGACAGCAACGATAGCGCTGACGCTCGTCGACCTGCTGACTCAGCGGATGGGCCGCGTCAACAGTCACCGTCCCACAGCGGCTCAAGTCGGGGGCATCGCCGACGCCGCCCGGGCCCTCTCAGATCTGTTGCTGGTTCTCACGCAACGCCTTCTCACCGGCTGCGTCAGGTTTCTCCTAGAAGTCGTCACTGTCCCGCCCACCGCGTCTTCACCGTGTGGCCTCCTGCGACTGCCGCCCCACGAGTACCCCGGGCTCTGGGATCGACCCAGGTTGCCGGCCCAACTGGATTCGCCCTCGCTGCATAGCCTTGCGCGAGGGCGCCAAGACCCTCGTGAGGTTAATCGTGCAGTTGTCCTCCTGGCTACTCCCCTACCTGCTGCTGTTGCCCATTGCAATCTGGTGGCACGGCGTCCGTGCGCGTCGGTTCTCACGGCGCTGCAGGTCGTGGGGGTCGCGTTCGAAGTTGAGGTTCCTCGCCTCAGCTCCGACGTCGGCTGTTGAGCCTGCTCACGGAGCCCCCGCCGAGCGAGCCCGACGACGTGGAGGAAGCACGGAGAATTCCGATTCGGCCGCGGTCCTGATCCGACAACACCTCACATGCGAGAGAGATGCCTCCACCCACGCAGGGGCGGAGGCACCTCTCTTCGCGCAGTTGCTACTTCACCGGCCAGTCGCCGAAGGGCACGGGCGTCTGCCCGGTGGCTTCGCGTACGGCCTCGTCATGTAGTGCAGACAAAGACGTCGCGGTCGGTGCAGCCGAGAGCGTGCCAGCCGTTACCAAGCAGGTGACACAGCCCGCAGCGTGTGTCGGGCGCAGGGCCGCTCCTCGGGACGCTCGCGGGCGGACTTCAGGATCAGGTTCCAGACGGCGCGGGCGTACGTCTTCTCCGTCTGTGCCTGGAGGGCCTCGATGCGGTCGGCGTTCTTGGCACCCGGGTTCGCGGCGAGTGCCTGCCTGGCGAGCGTGAGCCGCGGGCCCCCGGTAGGGGTAGGCGACTGCACGCCAGCCATGAGGTCGTCTGTCGGCGTAGCCGCGGCCCTCCCCACCGCGTTGCCCCGTCGGCAGGCTGTGACTCACCTGCTCTGAGCTGCGTGGGTGGCGACTGCACTCGGCATTCGCTGCGTGCAGGCGGCTCAGGCGGCTGTTGGTCCGCCAGAGTCAGGCGCGGGTTGTTGGATGAGCGGAGTGCCAGGCGTATCCCTACGGCGGTAGGTTCGGTGTCCATGGCCGAAGGGGTGCCGTATGCGACTGGACAGATTCTGCGTCCCTGTGGGAGAGGACCTCCCTGTCGACTCCCATGGGTTCCTCATGGACACATCGAGCTGGTATCACCAGCCGCCGTCGGTTGTGCCGCTGATTGACGCCTGTTCCGCTTCTGCGGTGCTGCTCGGCGAAGCTGGCATCGGCAAGTCATCCGCGCTGAATACCGTTCTCGATGCAACCCAGACGAGCCGGGGCTGGGATGCACAAGTGCGGGTTGATCTCGGCCAGGTCCGGTCCTGGGAGGACCTGACTCGCAAGGCTGATTCAGTACTCAGCCGACTTGGCCCCAGAGGACATACGCCCGCTGCCAGCTCGTCCGATGCCGAGGCGGGGCATGCGCATCTTCTCGTCCTGGACGGCGTTGATGAATGCCGGGCCACCGGCAAAGAAATTGCCGGCTGGTTTACCGACTTGGCCGCCACCTATGACTGCCGTCGGCTACAAGTACTGATCGCTTGCCGCAGCATGGCCTACACCGACGTCCTGAGCCAGGCAGTGATCGCCGCCTTCGGTATCGACGAATCCCGCACCTACACCCTGGCACCACTACGCCGAAGCGACTTGGTCTCAGCCGCCTCCGCCAAGGGCGTGGATCCCAAGCTCTTTCTCGAAGCTGTGACCGAAGCCGGCGCCCAAGCCCTCGCGCGTACCCCTTTGACTCTGGACCTGTTGCTCGACACGTTTCTGGAACACAGCACACTGCCTGCCAGCCGCGCCAGCCTCTACGCGTTCGCCCTCCCACACGCCGTCATGCACCAAGGCCATGACCGTACCCCTGACGACCTTGCTGGAAGCCAGTCCCAGAGGTTCGCCACCGCAGCCCGCCTCGCCTGTTACTGCGTGCTCACCGGCGCCGAGGGCATCACCACAAGGCGCCGAACCGAGCCCGGCCTGGCCCTGCTGGCCATCGACACCTTCCTCGGCGCACAAGAGGGCACCCCCGGTGACACCTTCACGATCGAGCGCCCCATCGTTGAGGGGGTTTTGAACAGCTCGCTGTTCAGCAGCCGCGGCGCTGCAGCCGCTGGTCCTGCTCACGCCTCCATCGCCTCCTACCTCGCCGCTCGATACCTCACCGACCACCAGGTCCCCCGCGAACAACTGCAGGGACTTCTCGTCCACCGGGGGGAGGTCGGCGAGCCTGGCATTCCCACAGACCTTCATGAGCTGGCTGCCTGGCTCATCTCCCTGCGTCCAGAACTCGGCCCCTGGCTGATCGAGGTCGACCCGCAGGCCATCGCCTCCTACAGCTCTTACCTCGAGGACTTACGCTGCACCGAACTCATCGTCGATGGCTTGCTGCGCCAAGCCCGACAGGACACGCCTGGCGACGGCCTGCCCTGGTGGCACATGGCGCCACTGCGACACCCCGGCCTTGCCGACCAGTTGAAGCAGGCTCTTCACGAAGCCGTGAACCGCGCGCCCCACATCACACACGAACTCGAACTCATCCTCAACCTGATCGCCGAGAACGAGGTCGGGGAACTTCTGCAGGCAGTAGCGTCCATTGCCTGTGATGCCCAGTATCCTCACCGGCTGCGCCGCCTGGCTGCCCAGTGTGCTGGCATGCTGAACCAGGCAGAGGCTGCTCCACTACTCAAGCCCATCCTCGCCGAACTAGCTCAACAGCCCGAGCACGATCCCGCCGACGGCTTGCGCGGTGCTGTCCTACAAACATGCCAGCCCTGGCTCACCCTCGATGAACTCCTCGCAGCCCTGACGCCGCCACGAACCGACCCCAGCCTCTACACCTCTTTCTGCCGCCGTCTGCCTGCTTCTCTCTCGGAGGACCAGGTCGCGCCATTTCTGGACTGGGCCGGATCGCATCTCATGGATCCCGATTCCTTGTGGGTCGGCTGGTCCGACGAAGCAGCCATGGTCCAGGGCCTCCTCGACCGTGCACTGAGCGGGCCGGAAGCCGAGGCGCGTGTTCCCGTTGTGGCTATGTGGCTGCGTATCTACCTGCAGACGTACCCACAGTTGGCCGTTCCCGCGCCGCTGTGCGCACCGTTGGACGACCCTGAAAACCAGCACGCTCACCATCTGCGCCACACGCTCACCCGACACCTCATCAACGTCGCCCAAGACGCAGAGGATGCCTTCCAGCTGGCCGAGGGATGGGACCCGCATCCCACACGGACCGTCCGCTCGCATTTTGAGACCTCCGTCGGCCCTGAACGAGAACAGCGCACCAGCCTGCTCGACGCCGCAGATCTCGCCTGGCTCGTAAAACTCGAACAGAGCCTCAGCGACGAAAAGGCGCCGCATGCCTGGCCCATGCTGCAGCACGTGTGGTCCATGGCCAGGACGACAGACGCCGGGCAAAACACGGCATGGTCCACTCAAGGCACCAGAGTCTGGTCACAGGTGTTCGCTCAAGACCTTGAGGCCATTCCCATCGACGGCCCTCGCGCTGACCAGCTCAGGGCCCAGGCGGCAAGACGTCAGTCGCGAACGGAGCCATGGCAGGGCCGCGACGAGTACATCACCACCACCCGCGAGTTTCTCGCACATGCGGAGTCGGGCGACCACGACAGCTTCGTGGCCCTGTGCTGGAACCTGCAATGTGATCCGGACACAGGCAGGTTCGCGGCCAACGAGTTGCTCACCGATCTGCCGTCTCTTCCCGGTACCGTCATCCTCGCCGACGGCTACGAACACCGCTTGCTGGCCGTAGCACGCAGGTTCGTCACGAACGGCCTACCCACCGGCAGCAGCTGGATCGGCACCAACAGCCTTCCCGCCCGTCCATGGGCAGCCGTCCTTGCCTTCACAGCACTCCTCAACGACGACGGCGAGATACTGGCCACGCTGCCCTCAGGCCAGTGGCAAGCCTGGGCACCGACACTCCTGGCCTTCCCCCTCACCAGCACTGCGGCCCGCCACATCGGCCCGCGCGGTCAGTTGCTGGAAATGGCCCTCCTCCACGCCGCGCTGCAACTCGAGACCACCTACGACTCGCTGGTCCGGGCGTTGTACGAGGCGGAAGAGACCTCGCCCGTCCTCGACCTGGCCTCCTACATCTGGACACCGGAGCTGGAGACCAGGTTGTTGCAGACACTCACCGACCTCACCACGCAAGCTCACGAAAGGGCCCCCGCCATCGGCCCTGGCGGCCACGATGTCCTCGCTCGTGTCCTCACCATCCTTCTACGTCAAGGCAGCCCCCGTGTCTGCCACCAGGTACGGGACCGACTCGGTGCGCCGCTGCGCGAGCCCAGCCCAGCACGCGACGAGCGTCTGGACGCCGCTTATCTGCGTGTCTTCCTGTTGGAGACACCCACAGAAATCTGGCCGACAGCAGAGCACCGTCTTCGTACCGACGGCACCGCGCTCGTAGCCGTTTCCGGCGCCTTTTCCCGCTCTCACAGCACTCAGGCGTGGCTTTTCAAACTGTCCGAACCGGCACTGGCCGAAATCGCCCGCATCCTCCTGGGCCGCTTCCCCTCGACGGACTCGTCTGGCTCGTCCCCGCCGGGTGCGACTGCTGCGCAGACGCACATTGATGTCGTACTCGACCACCTCGCCTCGCGGGGCACCGGTGAGGCCATCCGTCTCCTGCGAGAGTTGGCGGCCGATTGGCCCAAGACCAGCATTATCCGAGCGGCGGCACAGAAAGCCGTGCAAGCGCACAGGGAAGGTTCCTGGGTCCGCCCCACCCCCGACGAACTCAGTCAGCTGATCCACGACCCACGTCGACGACTTGTCAGGGACGGAACGGATCTGATGGACGTCGTCATCGCTCTCCTGAACAAAATGCAGGAAGACCTGACCCAGGGGACTCTCCCCGCGGCAATTCTGTGGAACGAAACCGAGCTGGAAACCCTGCCGAATGGCCAGAGCGGAAAGCAACGGCTGCGCTTCCCCAAAGACGAGAACCTGGTGTCCGACTACCTCGCTTACGCCTTACGACGAGACCTCGTCGAAGGCGGCATTCTCATCAACCGAGAAGTGCAGGTGTACCGCAACATCAAGGGAGCAGGCGACCGCATCGACCTGCTCCTGCAAGCGCCCACCGCTGCGGCGACTCACTCCTCACCGCAGCGGCAGGAAGAGTCCGTGGCCCAGGTCGCTATCGAAGTAAAGGGCAACTGGCACGACAAGATCAAAACCGCCATGCAAACCCAGCTCGCCGACGACTACCTCGCCGCGCTGGGCACTCGCAACGGCATCTACCTGATCGCCTTCTTCCCCACCGACCAGTGGACGGCGAAGGAACGCAAGCGGCCAGCTGCAAGGCAGACGCCTGCCAGCTTAAAGGAGACCTACGATGCCCAGGCCACTCAGCTCAACGAGAGTAGGAACCTGAACGTCCGAGCGTTCGTCCTCGACTGCACCATCCGCAGCTCAGCACAACGGAACACCTGACGAAGCCGGCTTCTTAGGCGCATAGGCGAGTGCAATCGCAAAGTAGGTGCACCCAAAAAGGGTCATAGGGCCAGTCCGCATGAGGCACCGACCACATCGCGCCCGACAACGCAGCCGCACTCACGACGAAGCCGCACCGGAGAGCTCCGGTGCGGCTTCGTCGTCTCACCGCTCCGCGCGCAGGCGCCAGCAGGATGGGCCCCGGCGGGGCCTCGCCGTATCACCCGCCTATCACACAGCCATCACCAACTGGGCGGCCCCTCCTGGACCAGGAGGCCCTGACCTGCTACTTCGTGCCCGCGCTGGACTGGCGTAGACGCCCCTGGACGGTCTCTACAACCTGTGCCATGTCGTACCGAGCGAGGGCCCGAGGATGAGGACCGGGGCGTCGTCCGGCCCGTCGAAGCGGTACTGGAGGGCAGGGGTCGTCGTCTCACTCACCGCTACACGCTAACGTCCCGCCCTCGGTGCTCCGTCCCGGGGACCGGAATCCGCCCGCGCGGCTCCCGAACATCGACGGGCAACTTCCACACGGTCTTCACCGAAGCGCAGGTCACGCCGCGGGCGCGGGAACGGGGCACGACGACGGACCATCCGTCGAACAGACTTCCCAGCGTGTCGGAATTCGTGGGGGGAGTCAGAGGCCGTCGGTCGAGCCCAGGCCCGTCAGGGCTCCCACCGGGTCGAGGTCGGGTGTTCCTCTGGGCCACCAGTCGTCGTGGCCCGGGTCGGACTCGTAGGCGTACCACAGGCCGTCCCGGCCGAGGCGGAGTTGGACGTGGCCGAGGGGGTGGGTGAGGTGGTTGTGCCAGGGGCGGAACGCCGGCAGGTCGGCGGCGAGGAGCAGCGGGCGGGCACGGTCGAAGCGGCCCGCCGGCGGGTCCCACGGTTCCTCCAGGACGGCGAGCCCTTCGATGCCGCCCTGGCGCCAGGCGGCGACGGCGCGGGCCAGGTCGGCCGCGGTGCGGCCGGTGGCGGCGGCCAGTGACGAGTACAGGGCGCGGGTGGTGGCGGTCAGACCGGAGCCGGGGCGGGCCGCGGCCAGCCGTACCGCGTCCTGCCAGAGTGTCAGCTCGGCGACCGGGTCCCGTCCGGTGGTGAGCAGTGCGTGCGCCCGGGCCGCCGCGTCGGTGGCCAACTGGTCCAGCGCGAACGGGTCCGGGCCGCCCGGCGCCCCCGGATACACCGGGGGCTGCTCCGGGTGCGGGGGCGGGGGCAGCGGTGCGGGCAGCGGCGGAAGCGTGCGCGGGGAGAGGGCCTCGCTCGCCCGGACACCGGGGAGTGCCGTGGGCCGCTGCTCCTGCGCGGCACGCGCCGCCCGAGCGGCGTTGCGCCGCGACAGCGCGTCGAGCAACTCCCGCTCGCCCCGACCCCGCAGAAGCAGCAGAACGAACGGGTCCTCGTCCAGCAGCCGCGCCGTCTGATAGCAGAGCGCCGCCGCGTGCTTGCAGGGATGCCCTCGGTCCGGGCAACTGCAGTGCGGCTCCAACTCCCCCGGTCCGGGCAGCAGCCGCGTCCCGCGAGGGCTCCGACCGCCGGACGCGGGTGCGGGTGAGGGTGTGGCACCACCAGCCAGGGACTGCGGGAGTTCCTTGTCGAGCAGGGCGGCGATGTCGGCGGGGCGTTCGGCCGCCGTGTCCAGGAAACTGTCCCACTCGTCGTCGTCCAGTGTGCGCAGCCGGACCTGCACCCGGTAGGGCCGGGGCCGGCTGCCATGGACGTACGCCAGCACCAGCCCCGGCGTGACCGTGATCGCGTCCACGTTGCCCTTGTCTGCGTACGCCCGCCCTCGCGTGAGCCGGGCCGCGTCCAGGGCGCCCTCCTCCAACGCCGTCACCCACGCGTTCCCCCACCAGCTCTCCGCGAACGCCTCCCCACCCGAGGTCCGGGGCGGAAACGCCCCGAAGGTACGGCGGAGTTCGCCGTCACGGGAGGGGGCGGCCATGGTGCCGGGGACGAGGGGCGTGGCGCCGCCGCCTCCGGACCGGGTCTCCCCGGGGTGGTCGACGACACGGCCGACAGACCGGTCGCCGACGTGGGCATCGGCTTCGCCTCGGGTGGGAGGTTCTGCTTCGGCTCTCGGCGCAAGGTCCTCCGAGGGCAGCTCGAAGGCACCGGCGAGCACGGCGCGTACGTCCCGGACCGGGCGGGGGCCCTCGCTCGGGTCAGCGCCCTCACCTCGGTCAGCGCTGCGGCCCCTCCCTTCCAGCCTCCCGCTGCGGCGGCCCGGGGCCCGGTCCGCGGCACGGGGCGAGGGGGCAGCCCGCTGCCCGGCACCGGCTGCTCCCGCTGCCGCCGATGCTGCCGATGCCGCCGATGCCTCAGATACGGCTCCCCGTACACCGGCCCCAGCATCGACATCGGCAACGGCATCGACATCGGCATCGATCCTGGCCTCGGCCCCAGCATCGGCAACGGCATCGGCATCAGTTCTGGCCCGGGTATCAGCCTTGGCCTTGGACTCCTCCTCGGCCTCCGCGCGGGCCCGCTCCGCCGCGCTCCGAGCGGCGCGCAGCGCGGCACGGGCGATGTCGCCGGGCCGGGCACCGCCCGGTGCGGCGGTCCCACCGGCACGCGGGGCCTCGGGGGTGTGTGACACACGCTCCCCTGACGGCTCCTGTGGCGAGGCCGCCGCCCTGGCGCCCGTGGCCCGCCACAGCGCTGCCCGGGCCACATCACCCGGCCGGGCACCCCGCGCCCCCCTGACCTCACTCCCCGCGCTGCCACGGCCGGACGTCATCTCCACGCCGCGCCCCGACGCCTCATCCGCCTGACCGGCTCCGCCGGACGCAGCACCCCCGCCGCTCGCCGTCGGTGGCGTCGCGGTCTCCCCCTGGTCCTCGCCGCGCAGTGCCCGTTCCCGGGCCGCGCGCAGGGCCTGGCGGGCCGCGTCCGCGGGGCGGGGGGTGGGGTGGTCGGGGGTGCTCATGTCGACCTCCGCAGCGAGACGAGGTCGGTCAGTTCGCGGTCGGTCAGTTCCGTGAGGGCCGCCTCGCCGGAGCCGAGGATCGCGTCGGAGAGGGCCCGCTTCGCTTCGAGCATCTCGGCGATGCGGTCCTCGACGGTGCCCTCGGTGATGAGGCGGTGGACCTGGACGGGTTGGGTCTGGCCGATGCGGTAGGCCCGGTCGGTGGCCTGTTCCTCGACCGCGGGGTTCCACCAGCGGTCGAAGTGGATGACATGGCCGGCCCGGGTGAGGTTCAGGCCGGTGCCGGCCGCCTTGAGGGACAGGACGAGGACGGGGGTCGCTCCGCTCTGGAAGCGGTCCACCATGTCCTCGCGGTCCTTGACGGGGGTGCCGCCGTGGAGCAGTTCGACGGGGATCGCTCGAGCGGCGAGGTGCGCGGTGATCAGGCGGGCCATGCCGACGTACTGGGTGAAGACCAGGGCCGAGCCGTCCTCGGAGAGGAGGGTGTCCACCAGTTCGTCGAGGAGGGCGAGTTTGCCGGAGCGGGCGGACAGGCGGTCGCCGTGGCCGGCCGCCTCCTCCTTCAGATACAACGCCGGGTGGTCGCAGATCTGTTTGAGGGCGCCCAGCAGTTTCAGGACCAGGCCCCGGCGGGCGATGCCCTCCGCCGTCTCGATGGCCAGCAGCGACTCGCGGACGACGGCCTCGTAGAGCGCGGCCTGTTCACGGGTGAGAGGGACGGGGTGGTCGGTCTCGGTCTTGGGCGGGAGTTCGGGGACGATACCGGGGTCGGACTTCTTGCGGCGGAGCAGGAAGGGGCGGACCAGCCGGGCGAGTCGGGTCACGGCCTCCTCGTCCTCGCCGTTCTCCACGGCTCGGGCGTGGCGGGCGCGGAAGGACTTGAGGGGGCCGAGGAGGCCGGGGGTGGTCCAGTCGAGGAGGGCCCACAGCTCGGAGAGGTTGTTCTCCACGGGGGTGCCGGTGAGGGCGACCCGGGCGGGCGTCGGGATGGTGCGCAGGGCCTTCGCGGTCGCCGAGTAGGGGTTCTTGACGTGCTGGGCCTCGTCGGCGACGACCATCCCCCATCGCCGCTCGGCGAGTCGGGGAGCCGCCGAGCGCATCGTGCCGTACGTGGTGAGGACGAAGCCGGGGCCGAGGTCGTCCAGGGAGCGGTCGGGGCCGTGGAAGCGGCGGACGGGCACGCCGGGGGCGAAGCGGGTGATCTCGCGCTGCCAGTTGCCCAGCAGGGAGGCGGGGCAGACGACGAGGGTGGGCTCGGGGCGGGCCCGGCGCAGATGCAGGGCGATGACGGTGATGGTCTTGCCGAGGCCCATGTCGTCGGCGAGGCAGCCGCCGAGGCCGAGGGAGGTCATGAGGTCCAGCCAGGCCAGGCCGCGGAGTTGGTAGTCGCGGAGGGTGGCCGCGAGGCCCGGGGGCGGATCGACCGGGCCGACGCCGGCCGTCAGCCGGTCGCGGAGCGCGGCCAGCGCGCCCACCGGGACCGCCTCCACGGTCTCGCCGTCCACGTCGGCCGTGCCGGTCAGGGCCGCGGACAGGGCGTCCACCGGGTCCAGCAGGCCCAGTTCGCGTCGGCGGGCCTTGCGGACGAGAGCCGGGTCCACGAGGACCCACTGGTCGCGCAGACGGACGACCGGGCGGTGGGCCTCGGCCAGGGCGTCCATCTCGGCGTCGGTGAGCGGGTCGCCGCCGAGCGCCAACTGCCAGCGGAAGCTGAGCAGTTCCTCGCTCTCGAAGAAGCCCGTGCCGTCCGTGGCCGAGCCGGGCGCCGGGCTCACCTCGGCGCGGGCGCTCAGGTCCTGGGCGAGGTCGCGGGGCCAGTGCACGGCGACCCCGGCCGCGGCCAGCCGCGTCGCGGCCACGCCGAGGAGGTCGGACAGCTCGTCCTCGGAGAGCGCGAGGACGTCGGGGACGTCCTGGTCGGCGAGCCGGTCCAGGGGCGGCCAGACGCGGGCCGCGCGGCGCACGGCGAGGGCGGCGTCCACCCGTGCGCGGGGCCCGAACGCCTCGTCCGCGTCGCCCGCCCACAGCGCCGCCGCGTCGACGACCAGCGTGGGGTCGGCGAGGCTGTGCACCTGCACGACGGCCGCGCCGGCCCGGCGGCCCCCTTCGCTGTCGTCGAACAGGTCGTACGCCGCCAGGTCGAGGCGCAGGGAGATCCGTACGCCCGCGTCCATGCCGGCGGCGACCTCGGCGGCCCAGTCGCGGGCGCCGGGAAGCCGCTGGCCGGTGCTCGCCGCGAAGGGCTTGCCGGAGACGTACGGCGCGGCCGGGCCGCGGGGCAGGGTGTCGGCCACGGCGTCCAGGAAGGAGCGCATCAGTGCTTCGGGTTCGGGCAGCCGGAGGGGGCCCTTGCCGGGCAGGGGAGCGGCGTGGCCCTCGTACGGCAGTGCGGCGGCGACGGCTCTGAGGTGGGCGATGTCGCCGGGGTCGAGCGGTCCGGCCCGCCAGGCGTCGAACCCGTCGGCGGTGAGCCCCGGCAGCAGGCGCCCCCGGGCGACGAGCCGCAGCGCGTGCAGGGCGGCGGCACCCCAGCAGGCCGTCGCGGGGTGGGCTGCGGGGTCGCGGCGGGCCCGGGCGAGCAGGGGCAGGGCGGCGGCGACGGGCAGGGACAGGGCGGGGACGGTGCCTCTGCGGACGCCGGTGGCGCCGTGCCGTCGGACGACGGTGAGGTCCTCGCTGGTGCCTGGCGGTGGTTTGTCGCTGTCCGGGTCCCAGAAGGCGACCCGGCCGTGACGGGGCAGGGGCGCCGGCAGGAAGACGGCGGCCAGCCGCACCGGGACGGTCAGGGGATCGATGACGGCCGGTGTCACGGGAACGGCCGTGACGGCCCCGCCAACCGCCGTGTCGGCCTCGGGAACAGCCGGGTCCCGCATGCGTCCGGTCACCTCCCCGCCCATGGTCGGATGAGCCGTCCCCGGCTCCGATCAGCTGTCTCCGACTCTACGGGCGGGGTCTGACAATCGGTCCCGCCGGCCGTGCGCGGGCCCGCGCGGGCCCGGACACACGCAGGTCAGGGCACGGTCCGGGACACCACGTACACCATCGGATGGTCCGGGTTGGACCGGTTCACGACGATGTCGTGGGTGGGCGCGGGACTCTTCCGCTTGTTGACGAGGCCGTACCAGGGGCCGGGGCCGCCGAAGTCCCAGCCGACGATCCGCCGGTCGCGGGCGTGGATGGCCATCTCGCCCTTCTTCAGCGCCGCCGTGCTGGTGCCGATCTGGTCGAGGAAGCGTTCGAGGCCCTCGTTGCTCGTGTAGAACTGCACGTACAGACGGCTGGTCCGCCAGTTGTTGGTCTCGTAGTACGCGAGGTGCTTCGAGTACGGCGGGACCGGGACGTCGTACAGGCGCTGCTGGAGCCGGGAGGGCCAGTGCGCGGTGAGGCCCGTCGCCGAGTACTTCTCCTCCTTGTCCTTGCCGCTGTCCCGGCTCTGGTTCGCGGAGATCACCAGGTAGCCGGCGGGGACGCCGATGAGCAGCACGATGATCGCCAGGGTGAGCGCGCGCCGGCGGATCTTGTGGCGGCGGTCCTCGGCGGGCTGCTCGGGTTCCTCGGGTGAGGTGCCCTGGCGGGGCACGGAGGCGGTCATGCGGAGTCCTCGGTGGTGCGGCGGGCCTCCACGTACCGCGCGTACCGCTCGTAGCGCTCGACCCGGCGGCGGTTGGCCCGGCGGAAGCGGCGCGCGACGAGGCGGGCGAGGTCGGCGGCGCCCACCATGCCGGCCTCGGGGCCGAGCTGGGCGCGGGCGATACGGGCCTCGGGGCGGTAGCCGCGGCCGGTGAGATGGCGGCGGAAGGCGTCGCGGGCGGGGCCGATGAGGAGGTCGTCGGCGGCCGAGACACCGCCGCCGATGACGAAGCACGACGGGTCGAGGGCGGCGGCCAGGTTGGCGATGCCGACGCCGAGCCACTGGCCGATGTCCTGGAGCAGCTCGATGCACATCGCGTCGCCCTCACGGGCCAGCTCGGTGATCATCGGGCCGGTGATGTCCCCGATGTTGCCCTTGACGTGCTCGATGATCCCGTACGCGACCGGGGAGTCCGCCGCGGCCAGCTCGCGGGCCTCTCTGACCAGCGCGTTCCCGGAGCTGTACTGCTCCCAGCAGCCGCGGTTGCCGCACGGGCAGCGGTGTCCGCCGGGCACGACCTGCATATGGCCGAACTCTCCGGCGACCCCGAACTTGCCGCGCTTGACCTGGCCGTCCTCCAGGATCGCGCCGCCGATGCCGGTGCCGAGCGTGATCATGACCAGGTGGTCCTCGTCACGGCCGGCGCCGAAACGCCACTCGGCCCAGGCGGCGGAGTTGGCGTCGTTGTCGACCAGCACGGGCACGGCGAGGCGGCCGGCGAGCCGGTCGCGCAGCGGTTCGTTGCGCCAGGACAGGTGCGGGGCGAACAGCACGCGGTTTCGGTCCGCGTCGACCCAGCCGGCGGCGCCGATGCCGACGGCGTGCACGTCGTGCCGGTCGGAGAGGTCCAGCACCAGCTCCACGATCGTGTCCTCGACGACCTGGGGGCTCTTGGACTTGTCCGGGGTCTCCGTGCGGAGCTTCTCCAGGATGTTGCCGTCGGCGTCCACGACGCCCGCCATCACCTTCGTACCGCCGATGTCGATGCCGACGGTGGGGACGCGGGGCGCCGTCAGGTGCGAGCGGCGCTCGCGCGTGCCGACGGTACGCAGGACGGTGGCCCGCGCGGAGCCGCGGTGGGTGAAGTCGCGGTAAGTGCTCATCGGGCCGATTCTGCCTTAGCGCTCCGCTTGGTGCGGCGTGGGGGCGGGGGGTGCCATGGGTTGTTTTTCGGGTGCGGGTCCGGTGGGGGCTGGTCGCGCCCACGCGGCGGAGCCGCATATGTCACAGTCCCGCGCCCCCATTCGGCGGCTGCGCCGCCATCGAGGGGACGGGAAGTCGCCTACGCCCTCACCAGCAGCTGGAAGTCGAACGAGTAGCGGGAGGCCCGGTAGATGTGGGTGCCGTATTCGACCGCTCTGCCCGTGTCGTCGAAGGTGGTGCGTTGCATGGTCAGGAGGGGGGCACCGTTGGGTTCGGTCAGGCGTTCGGCTTCCGCCGGTGTGGCCGTTCTCGCACCGATGGTCTGGCGGGCACTGTGCAGGGTGATGCCCGCGGAGCGCATCAGGCGGTAGAGGCCCGTCGACTCCAGCTGGGGCGAGTCGAGGTCCAGGAGGCCGGTCGGGATGTAGTTGCACAGGGCGGCCATGGGCTCGCCGTGGGCCAGACGGAGTCGCTCGATCCGGTGGACCTCTGCGCCCTCGGCGACCGCGAGGGCGGCGGCGACCTCGGCGGAGGCGGGGACCGTCGTGTTGAGCAGGACCCGGGTCTCGGGGCGCTGGCCGGCGGCCTCCAGGTCGTCGTAGAGGCTGCTGAGCTCCAGGGGGCGCTTGACCTGGCTGTGGACGACCTGCGTGCCCACGCCGCGGCGGCGGACGAGGAGGCCCTTGTCGACGAGGGACTGGATGGCCTGGCGGACGGTCGGGCGGGACAGGCCGAGGCGGGCGGCCAGCTCGATCTCGTTGCCCAGCAGACTGCCCGGGGTCAGCGCGCCGTGCTCGATCGCGGCCTCCAGTTGCTGCGACAGCTGGAAGTAGAGCGGGACCGGGCTGCTGCGGTCGACGCTGAGCTGGAGCGACACGGTCGGATCCACTTCTGGTTTCGGCACGGGCCGAGCGTAGTCCCGGTGCCGGATGACGGGAAGCCGCGTCGTTCGGTTGTCCGGACAAAGCATTGACACGGCGGCGGGTGCGACCGCACTTTGTTTCTCATGCGCATCGGACTTATCGGAGCGGGTCGAATCGGGACGATTCACGCGACCACGCTCAGCCGCCACCGCGACGTCGGCTCCCTGATCATCACGGACGTCGACACGGCTCGGGCCCACGACCTGGCGGACCGCCTGGGCGAGACGGTCGCACCGGGAGTGGACGAGATCTTCACCTGGGGTGTGGACGCCGTGGTCATCACGGCCGCCACGTCGGCCCACGGCGAACTGATCGGTCGGGCAGCACGCTCGGGGCTCCCGGTGTTCTGCGAGAAACCCATCGCCGTGGACATGCAGGGCACCTTAAACGCGCTCGCCGAGGTCGACGCCGCCGGAACCGTGCTGCAGATGGGTTTCCAGCGACGCTTCGACTCCGGCTATGTCACCGCCCGTGAGGCCGTGCGCTCGGGCCGGCTGGGGCGGTTGCACACCGTGCGGGCGCTGAGCGCCGACCAGGCGCCGCCGCCCGCCGGGTACCTGACGGTCTCCGGCGGGATCTTCCGGGACTGCATGATCCACGACCTGGACGCCGTGCGCTGGGTGACGGGACGCGAGGTCGTCACCGCGTACGCCACGGGGTCGGACGCCGGGAACCCGATGTTCCGGGAGGCGCATGCCTTCGACTGCGCCACGGCGGCCGCCGTGCTGACGCTGGAGGACGGCACCCTCGTCACGACGACGGCGGCGCGGGTGAACGGGGCGGGCTACGACGTCCGCATGGAGCTGGCCGGGGAGCTGGACACCGTGGTGGTCGGGCTGGACGACCGTACGCCGGTCGCGTCCACCGAGCCGGCCGGGCCGCCGCCCGCCGACAAGCCGTGGACCGGTTTCCTGGAGCGTTTCGCCGCCGCGTACGAGGCCGAGGTCGCCGCGTTCGTCGAGGTGGTGCGCGGCGAGCGGGCCAACCCCTGCGACGGCCGTGAGGCACTGCAGGCGCTGCGCGTCGCCGAGGCCTGCGAGCTGTCCCGCCGGGAGCACCGGCCGGTGAACCTCGGCGAGATCCCGGGCGGCCGCGACTGAGCCGCCCGGCGGCCGGACCGCCGGGGGCTTCCTGCGCGCGGGTCACACGAGCAGCCGTACCGCCGGGGTCTGCGTGTCGGTGGCCAGGAGCTGGTCGCAGTCGCCGCAGCGGAGGTCCCACGGGCGGCTCACGTTGGTCTGGATGCTGGGCTTGCCGGACTCCCTGGTCTCGTGGCAGTAGTAGCCGAGGTGCAGTCGCACCCAGGGGTGGCTGGTCGGGGCAGCGGAGCGGCGGCCGTCACGGCCGTCCTCGAAGGGCGCCCACCAGAAGTCGACCAGGATCCGCACCGCGAGCCGTTCGTCGCCGGAGGTGCTGTCGAACGCGGCGATGCGGGCCGGCGCGTGATGCCGGCCGAGACCGCTGCGGGTACCGGAGCACAGGGCCTTCTCCGCGCCCCGCTCGAAGGACGTGGTGCGGCCGAGGCGCTCGCAGACGAAGCAGTCCAGGCTGAACTCCAGGGTGGGCCCCCAGTACAGCTGATGGCTCTCCTTGCCGCCCGGCGGCCGGGTGAGGGCCGCCGTGATCTCCGCGGTGCGCTGCATGGTGGGGTTCTCCTGCGGGGCTCGGGGGCGGCGTGCGCGGGCGGGGAGAGCGTACTCACCAGCGGACCGGCAGGCTCCGTACGCCGCGTATCAGCATGCCCGGCAGCCAGGGGCCCGGCGGGCCGTCCGGGGCGAGGTCGGGGCAGCGGTCGAGGAGGGTGCGGAGGGCGACGCGGGCCTCCAGCCGGGCCAGGGGCGCGCCCAGGCAGTAGTGGATGCCGTGCCCGAAGGCGAGGTGGCCGCGGGTGTCGCGGTGGATGTCGAAGCGGTCGGCGGCGGGGCAGCGGCTGTCGTCGCGGTCGGCGGCGGCCAGGCCGACCAGCACGGAGTCGCCCGCCTCGATGGGTGTCCCGGCGATGACGAGGGGCTCGGCGGCGAAGCGGAACGTCGCGTTCTCCACGGGGCCCTCGTAGCGCAGGGTCTCCTCCACCACCGCGTCCACCAGGCTCATGTCGGCCCGTACCTCGGCGAGTTGGCCCGGGTGGGCGAGCAGGTTGCGCACGGCGTTGGTGATGAGGTTGACCGTGGTCTCGTGACCGGCGATGAGCAGGATGAAGGCCATGCCGCGCAGCTCGTCCGGGGACAGCCGGTCGCCGTCCTCGTCGGTGGTGCGGATCAGCGCGCTGAGCAGGTCGTCGGCGGGCGGGGAGCACCGCTTGTCCTCGATCAACTCGCCCAGGTACGCGGCGAGTCGGACGAAGGCGTCGTACTCGCTCTCCGCGCTGGTGGGGGCCACCGTCTCCGTCGACATCTCGCGGAAGGCGGCGCGGTCGAACTCGGGCACGCCGAGCAGTTCGCAGATGACGGTGAGCGGCAGCGGATAGGCGAAGGACTCCACCAGGTCGGCGCTGCCGAGCGGGAGCACCGCATCGAGCAGGTCGTCGGTGATCTGCTGGATCCGGGGCCGCAGTCGCTCCACACGGCGGGCGGTGAACTCGCGGGTGATGAGCCCCCGCAGCCGGGTGTGCTGTGGCGGGTCGGAGACCAGCAGGTACTTGCCGATCAGCTCCTCGTCGAGGAAGGTGATGCCGATCTTCGATGCGTCCTTCGCCAGCCGGGGGTCGGCGAGCGCCGCCCGCGCCTCCTCGTACCCCACGACCAGCCACACCTCGTTCTGCGTGTCGTGTCCGGGCAGCCGGACCCGGTGCACCGGGCCGAGCGCGCGCAGCTCGGCGTACACGGGATACGGGTCCTCGTTGAACCGGGCCCCGTACTCCCGCAGATCGATCACCTGTGTGTTCCTCATGAATCCCCCCTCACCCGCACAACGCACGGGCCCCCGCGCGAGTGCCCGCACCAGGCACCGGATTCCCCGCCCACCGGGCGACCGCCCCCGGCCGGGGCTCCCCGCCCTGGCGGCGGGCGCTAGCGTCCGCCCTCCTCCAGCAGCCCGGCGTCGTACGTCAACAGGGCGATCTGCACACGGTTGTTGAGGTCGAGCTTGGCGAGGATGCGGGAGACGTGGGTCTTGACGGTGGCGACGCTCATGAAGAGTTCGGCGGCGATCTCGGCGTTGGAGGCACCCCGGCCGACCGCGACGGCGACCTCGCGCTCCCGGTCGTTGAGGGCGGCGACCCGGGAACGGGCCGTCGTACGGCGGGTGTCGGGGGCGCCGCCCGCCGCGTGCTCCATCAGCCGGCGGGTGACGGCGGGAGACAGCACGGGATCACCGGCGGCGACCCGGCGTACCGCGTCGACGATCTCGGCGGGCGGGGTGTCCTTCAGGACGAACCCGGCGGCGCCCGCGCGCAGGGCCCTCAGCACCTGGTCGTCGGCGTGGAAGGTGGTGAGCACGACCACCTGGGGGGCGTCCGCGCGGCGGCGGAGCCGTTCGGTGGCCGAGAGGCCGTCGACGGTGGGCATCCGGATGTCCATGAGGACGACGTCGGGGCGGACGCGGTCGACCAGGGCGTCCACCTCGGCGCCGTCGGCGGCCTCGCCCACGATCTCGATGTCGTCGGCGCCGCCCAGCATGAAGGAGAGTCCGGCGCGGACGAGGGGGTCGTCGTCGACGAGGAGCAGTCGGATGGGGGTCATCGGCCCGCCGTTCGGAAGTCGGTCATGGGTCTACCGTAATGACGCCGCGTCACGGACCGACGTCTTCCGCCGGGGCGACCCGTTAGTGTCGGCCGGTACGGCATTCAACTGACGGAGGTTTTGGGTGCGTTACCGACTCCTGGGCCGGACCGGGCTCCGTGTCTCCGAGCTGTTCCTCGGCGCCATGACGTTCGGCGAGCAGGGCGGTGTGGGGGCGCCCCGGGCGGAGTGCGCGCGCATCCTCGACGTGTACGCGGAGGCCGGCGGCAATGTGATCGACACGGCCGTCAACTACCGGGGCGGGGAGAGCGAGCGCATCGTCGGCGAGCTGCTCAAGGGGCAGCGGGACCGGTTCGTGCTGTCCACGAAGTACACCGTCTCGCGCGACGGCACCGACCCCAACGCGGCGGGCAACCACCGCAAGAACCTGGCCCTGTCGCTGGAGACCAGTCTGCGGCGTCTGGAGACCGACTACATCGACCTGTACTGGGTGCACATCTGGGACCGGAACACCCCTCTCGAGGAGACGATGCGCGCGCTGGACGACGCCGTACGGTCCGGGAAGGTGCTGTACGTCGGGATCTCGGACGCCCCGGCGTGGGTGGTGGCCCGGGCCAACACCCTCGCGGAGTGGCGGGGTTGGTCCCCGCTGTCGGCGCTCCAGGTGCCGTACAGCCTGCTCAACCGGGACATCGAGCGTGAGCTGCTGCCGATGGCGGAGGCGTTCGGGATGTCGGTCGCGGCGTGGAGCCCGTTGCAGAACGGCATCCTGTCCGGCAAGTACACGCGGGCGGGCGGGCCGGCGCCGGGTACGGCGACCCGGCTGTCCGCGGAGACCATCGGGCGGCGGGAGCGGGCGGTCGCGCAGGCCGTGCAGTCCGCCGCGGACGAGCTCGGTGCCACGCCCGCGCAGGTCGCCATCGCCTGGACCATGGCGCACTCCCCCGCCGTCCACCCCGTCCTGGGCGCCCGCAGGGCCGAACAGCTCGCGGACAACCTGGGCGGGGCGCGGCTGGTCCTGCCGGAGGAGGTCCTGGCCCGTCTGGAGGACACGACCGGCTTCCGGCTCGGCTTCCCCGGCGACTTCATCGACGAGGCGTCGGCGTGGGTGTACGGCTCGGCGGGCCAACGGGTGGTGCCGCGGGGGTGGGGCCGGGGCGCCTCATAGCTCGGGGGTGCGCTGTCTGTTCGGCGGGTGCGGGTGGTTCGTGGTCTCTCGCGCGGTTCCCCGCGCGCACCTCGTTCTCAGGCCCAGGGCAGCCGGGCCCGCACCTCGAAGCCGCCGTCCGCCTCGGGGCCGTGCTCCAGGCGGCCACCGGCGAGGGTGGCCCGCTCGGTCAGGCCGATCAGCCCCTGTCCGGAGCCGGGCACGGGCGGGACCTCCCCCGGTGGGGCGGGATTGCGGACGCGGACGGAGAGTCCCTCGGCCGGGGCGCCCGAGACCGTGACGGTGACCTCGGCGTCGGGCGCGTGCTTGCGGGCGTTGGTGAGGCATTCCTGGACGATGCGGTACGCGGTGCGGCCCACGGAGGCGGGGACGGCGGCGGGGTCGGTGACGTGGTTGTCGAGGACGACCTTCATGCCGGCCACACGGGACTCGGCGACGAGGCCGTCCAGGGCGGCGAGCGTCGGCTGGGGGCGTCCGGCGTCGTCGGAGTCGCCCGCGCGCAGCACACCGATGATCTCCCGCAGGTCCTGGAGCGCCTCGTGGGCGCTCTCCCGGATGACGCCCGCCGCACGGACGATCTCCGCGCGGGGCGCGTCGGGCCGGAACTCCAGGGCTCCCGCGTGCACGCTGAGCAGGGTCAGCCGATGGGCGAGGACGTCGTGCATCTCGCGGGCGATGGCCTCGCGGGCCAGGCGCTGCGCCTTCTCGGCCCGCAGGGCCGCCTCCGTCTCGGCCCGCCGGGCGCGGTCCCGGAAGCTCAGCATCAGCTGTCGCTTGGAGCGCACGAACATGCCCCAGCCGACGACGGCGCCGGTGAGCAGGACGGAGAGGAAGACCGCCCAGGGGTAGCTGACGTCGGGGTCGGGGCGCAGCAAGTAGAAGACCGGGTTCAGCAGCGCGGAGACACCGGCCACCCCGGCCACGTACCGGAAGGGCCGGTGGACGGTGAGGGTGAAGAGGGCGACGAGGCCGGCGCCGCCCGCGGTCGCGGACACGAAGCAGACCGGGACCATCGCGACGGCGAGCCCGGTCGGCCGGCGTCGGCGCAGCCAGACCGCGGCGCAGGCGAGCGCGCCGAGCACCTGGTCGAGGGCGGCGTAGGCGTCGGGGAGGCCGACCTCCTTCTGCACCGTGTCCAACGCGAGGAGGCCGATGCCCACCGCGAGCAGGAAGCAGGTGAAGTCGACGACCCAGTCGCGCGCGGTGCGCCGGGGTCGCCGCTCCGGGCGCCCGGGGCCGGAGTTCTGGGCGGGGTCGAGGACGGCGGACGGCAACAGCCAGCGCCGCCCGGGGAAGGCCGGTGGTTCGGGCACCGGTGGGTCACCACTCACGGTCGACAAATCTACGCAGAGTCGGCCCCCGTGGGCGCCTTCCGCCGGGGATCGCGACCAAAGTCGTGACCTCGTCGACTTTCGGTGGCCGGGGGCCCTGCGGATCGCTACCGCGGTCGGCCGGACAGGGCCCCGCGGCCGATGGGCGGGAGGGGGCCGCGGCGGGAGGATCCCTGCCATGAAGCAGTTCTTGGAGTTGATCGGGTTCCTCGCCCTGCTACAGGGCTCGGGCGGTCTGGTGTACGAACTCACGGGCAAGCTGCGGTGGGGGGTGACCCAGCGGTGGGCCGTCCTGGACGGCTACGAGCTGTACGTCAGCATCGCGCTGATCGTGCTGGGGCTCGCCCTGTTCGCGGCGGCCGACAGCCGGAAGGCCAGATGACTCGGGCCCGTCGGGCCGTCCGTTCGGTGGGGGGAGGACGGACGGCCCGAGGGGTGCCCCCGCGGTGATCAGCAGTCGTGGTCGATCGATGACGCCCTTCTTCACATACGACGTCCCGTCAGGCGTCCTCGGGCAGGGCGAAACTGCCGTAGGAGGGGCGCCCCTCCCGCTCGTAGGTCTGGATCGAGACGCCCTTGCCGGTGATCCGGCCTCCCGCGTGCCGGAAGGCCGTCGGCACGGCTCCCTCCCGGAACAGCCGGAGGCCGGAGCCGAGCGCCACCGGGAAGGTCAGCAGGTGCAGGGTGTCGAGGAGGCCGAGGTCGATCAGGGACCCGACCAGCGCCCCGCTGCCGTGCACCTGGAGTTCGCCGTCGGTGCGCTCCTTGAGGGCGGTGACCTCTTCGGCGAGGTCGCCGCCGAGGACCGTGGTACCGGACCACTCGGGGTCCGTGAGGGTCGTGGAGGCGACGTACTTCGGCAGCGTGTTCAGCTTGCCGGCGACGGGGTCGGCCGGGTCGGTCATCTTCGGCCAGTACGAGGCGAAGATGTCGTACGTGCGGCGGCCGAGGAGGAACGCGCCGACCCTGCCGAAACTCTCCTCGACGAACTTCCCGAAGTCGTCGTCGGCGTACGGAAAGCTCCAGCCGCCGTGCTCGAAGCCGCCGCGGGTGTCCTCCTCGGGGCCACCGGGGGCCTGGTAGACGCCGTCGAGGGTGACGAAGACGGTCGAGACGAGCTTGCCCATGGCGATCGCCTGCTTCCTGGTGCGGGATCTGTTGTCATCACCTCAGACCCCGCGGGCGCCCGCAACTCATCGGTGCGGCCAGGACGGGTGTGGTCAGGCGCCCAGTTCCCGGAAGCGTGCCGCCAGTCCCGTCCTGCCCTCGTCCGTCAGTGAGCCGTGCAGGCGCAGGCGGGAGATGCCGCCGTCCGGGTAGATGTCGACGCGGGCGTGGGTGGCCACCGCGGGCTCGGGGAGGACGAAGCGGTGGTCGGTGTCGGGCTGGAGGCGGGTGCGCGGGAGGATCTCCGTCCAGGTGCCGTCCTCGCCGTCCCGGACCGAGACACTGGCCCAGCCCGCCGCGTTGCCCTTCAGGCAGGCCGTGTCGATCTCCAGGGCCCGGATCTCGGACTGCGCGGCCAGGCGGTAGCGGATCCAGTCGTTGCCCTGGTCACGGCGGCGACGGGTCTCCCAGCACTCGTGCATGACCCGGGCGCGGCCGGGCTGGATGGTGTTGGTGGCCGGTGAGTAGAAGAGGTTGGAGGCGTCCTCCGCCCGGCCGCCGTTCTCCAGGGCGACCACGTCGAAGGTGCCGAGGGCGTCCAGCCACACGGGGTCCGGGACGACCTCGCCGTACACCCGCAGGCGGGCGATGCCGCCGTCGGGGTGCTGGTTGACACGCAGATGGGTGAAGCGCTGTTCGACGGCGACGGCGAAGCCGTTCGCCGCGTGGCCGCCGACGGGGGTGCGCGGTACGAGGGTCGTCCACTTCACGTCGGAGGCGAGGAGGTCCTCGGGTGAGGGGGTGCCCGGCACCGAGGTGGCCTCGACCGAGACCGCCTGCGGGTAGTTGCCGCGGAAGTGGGCGGTGTCGACGACGATGCCCCGGACGACGCCGGGCGCGCCCAGGCGGACCAGCGCCCAGTCGTGGTCCTCGGCGGTCGGCCAGGGGTGCTCGGCCGAGACGCCCCGGCGGCGCCGGGTCTCCCAGCCGTCCATGATCTTGCCCTTGTGCCCGAAGTGCTCCGGGTCGAACTCGGCCCGCTCGGGCAGCAGCAGGTTCTCCCGCTGGGCGAAGAACTCGTCGTTGGCGGCGATGACACCGGCACCGAGCCGGCGGTCGGCGAGGTCGGCGTAGTGGGTGAAGGGGAGGTCGGCGGTGCGGTAGTCCGCGTACGGGTCACCGCCTCCGTACGGGTTCGCGTCGCCGGTGAAGTTCACGATCGCCGTCACGTTGATCAGGTCTGCCTCTCGGTCGTGGGCCGCTGCGGGTGCGGGAGTGGATCAGGGGGTGCGGGTGAGGAGCCGTCCCCTCGGCGCGGTGAACTCGCCGTCGGCGACGATGCGTTCGCCGCGCAGCCAGGTGGATCTGACGACGCCGTACAGCGTCCGGCCCGCGTACGCCGTCACCCGGTTGCGGTGCTGGAGGGCCGCCGGGTCGACGGTGAACGTCTCGTCCGGGGCGAGCACGGCGAAGTCGGCGTCGCGGCCCGCCTCGATGGCGCCCTTGTGGTCGAGGCCGACGAGGCCGGCCGTGCGGGTCGACATCCAGCGGACCACGTCCTCCAGGGTGTGGCCGCGTTCGCGGGCCGCCGTCCAGACCGCGGCGAGGCTCAGCTGGAGGCCCGAGATACCGCCCCAGGCGGTGGCGAAGTCGTCGGTCTTCAGATCGGCCGTGGACGGGGAGTGGTCGGTGACCACGCAGTCGATCGTGCCGTCGGCGAGCGCCCGCCACAGCAGGTCCTGGTTGGCGGACTCACGGATCGGCGGGCAGCACTTGAACTCGCTCGCCCCGTCCGGGACCTCCTCGGCGGTCAGGGTGAGGTAGTGGGGGCACGTCTCCACGGTGATCCGTACGCCGTCGGCCTTGGCGGCGGCGATCAGCGGCAGCGCGTCGCTGGAGGACAGATGCAGGACGTGGACGCGGGCGTCGAACCGTCGGGCCTGGTCGATGAGGGCCGCGATGGCGCTGTCCTCGGCGTCGCGCGGGCGGGAGGCGAGGAAGTCGGCGTACCGGGGGCCGCCACGCTGGGGGGCGGTGTCGAGGTGGTGCGGGTCCTCGGCGTGCACGATGAGCAGTCCGCCGAAGCCCGCGATCTCGGCCAGGGAGCGGGCGAGCCGCTCCTGGTCGAGGTGCGGGAACTCGTCGACACCGGACGGGGACAGGAACGCCTTGAAGCCGAAGACGCCGGCGTCGTGCAGCGGGCGCAGGTCCTTGACGTTGTCGGGCAGCGCGCCGCCCCAGAAGCCGACGTCGATGTGCGCCTTGTCGGCGGCGACCTCCCGCTTCGTACGGAGGTGGTCGACGGTCGTGGTCGGCGGCAGGGAGTTGAGGGGCATGTCGACGAGGGTGGTGATGCCGCCGGCGGCCGCGGCCCGTGTCGCGGTCCAGAAGCCCTCCCAGTGGGTACGGCCCGGATCGTTGACGTGCACATGGGTGTCGACCAGGCCCGGCAGCAGGACGTCGTCGCCGAGATCCTCCAGACGGGCGCCGGGGGGCAGGTCGGCGTCGTACGGGAGGACGGCCGTGATGCGGCCGTCCGCGACCGCGACCGAGGCGGGGCGCGCTCCCTCGGGCGTGATGACCCGCGTCGAGCGCAGCACCAGTTCAGCGTCGGACACCCGGACCCCTCTCGTCCTGCCGTCGTTTCTCTTCCGCGTCCGCGGGATTTACTTCCACGTAACGGAATTCAACGTTCCGTTGAAGGAGTCTTCACTCCAGGTCGGGCCCCGTCAAGGGCCCCCTCCCCCACTCTGCTCCACACCCCGCCGCTCTGGACATTTTCACAACTCGGAATAAGAATTCCGTCAGGCAGAACATAGTGACGCGCAAGCGAGCAGTCAACGAACTGCCCGGTAGGCTGCGACTTCGCCCGCCTTCGTGAAAGGACCCGCGCCGTGCCGACGTCCAGCGCCAGCACCACCGACTCCACCAGGTCGTCCTCGTCGAGCGGCGGCGTCCAGTCCCTCGAGCGCGCCTTCGACCTGCTGGAGCGGATGGCGGACGCCGGCGGCGAGGTCGGCCTCAGCGAGCTGTCCGCGAGCAGCGGGCTGCCGCTGCCCACGATCCACCGGCTGATGCGCACCCTGGTGGTGTGCGGCTATGTGCGCCAGCAGCCCAACCGGCGCTACGCCCTCGGCCCGCGCCTGATCCGCCTCGGCGAGTCGGCGTCCCGGCTGCTCGGCACCTGGGCCCGCCCCTATCTGGCGCGACTGGTCGAGGAGACGGGCGAGACGGCGAACATGGCCCTGCTCGACGGCGACGAGATCGTGTACGTGGCGCAGGTGCCGTCCAAGCACTCCATGCGGATGTTCACGGAGGTCGGCCGCCGCGTGCTGCCCCACTCCACGGGTGTCGGCAAGGCCCTGCTCGCCGACCTTCCCGCCGACGAGGTCCGGGCCCTGCTGTCCCGTACGGGGATGCCCGCCGCGACGGAGAAGACGATCACGACCCCCGACGGTTTCCTCGCCGCGCTCGCCGAGGTGCGCGACCTGGGGTACGCCGTCGACGACAACGAGCAGGAGATCGGCGTCCGCTGTCTCGCCGTCTCCGTCCCCGACTCCCCCACCGCCGCCGCGATCTCCATCTCCGGTCCGGCGGGGCGGGTCACCGAGGCGGCGACGGAACGGATCGTGCCGGTGCTGCGCCAGGTGGCGGTGGAGTTGTCGGAGGCGCTCGCCAACACGGGGAGTTGAGGGCCGGGCGCGTGCGCCCACGCGGCGGAGCCGCATGGGCCACAGCCTCGCACCCCTGGAAGGAACGGCCCTGCGGCCGCCGCCGAAAATCGTTGTCCGGGCGCCGGGGTTCGGTGGTAGATACCCGATGTGGCCATGACACTTGAGTTCTCCGACCTGCTGCGGCTGATCGACGAACGGTCGATCGCGTTCCGGGGCGCGGTCGCCGCCGCGTCCGACCTCGACGCGCGGGTGCCGACCTGTCCCGAGTGGACGCTGTTCGACCTGGCGCAGCACCTGGGCGGAGGCGACCGCTTCTGGGCCGCCCTCGTCGCCGCGGGACCCGCTGACGCTCCGGCGGCCGAGGCCGTCGTCGAGCGCGCCGCCCTGGCCGCGCCGCGCGAACCCGAGGCCCTGTCGGCCTGGTTGGCCGCGTCGACCGAGCTGCTGCTGGGCGCGCTGCGAGAGGCCGGCCCGGACGCCGGTTGCTGGACGTGGTGGAGTGCGTCGCAGTCGCCGCGCACCTCCGGTGGCGTCGCCCGGCACCGGGTCCAGGAGACCGCCGTCCACACCTACGACGTCCAGGTCACCCTGGGGGCTCCGCGACCGCTGCCGGACACGGTGGCGCTCGACGGCGTCGACGAGTTCCTCTCCACCTGCTGCGCGACGACGGCCCCCTGGCCGCACAAGCCCGCGACCTTCGACTTCCACGCCACGGAGGGTTCCTCCTGGCGCCTCACGGTCGACGGGGACGGCGCACGCTCCGACCGCCTGCCCGTCACCGCCGTCGACGAGGGCCCGGAAGCGGCCGGCGTCTCCGTCCGGGGTACGGCCGGCGAGCTGGTCCTCTTCCTGTACGACCGCGTCGCGGCGGACGCCGTGCGGATAGACGGGGACGCCGGGCTCCTCGACCTGCTCCGCGCCTGGGAACCGGAGGAGTGACGGCCGGCCAGGAGGCGGCCCATCGGTGAGGGGGCCCCGTGGCCACCGGCGCGCCAGTCACCGGCCGGGCAGTCACTGGTCGGCCAGTCACCGGCCGGGCAGTCACCGGCCCGGCGGTTCGCCGAACAGGTCGACCGCCGTGCGGACCTCCGCCAGCCCTCGCGCGAGCGCGCTGACCGATCCGATCGCCCCCGCGATCAGCAGCAGGGACCGTCGTAACCGCGGGACCTCGGGCAGGCCGCTCACGACCATCGCCGCCAGCGCGGCCAACTCGTCCTCCGCGATGCCCCGGTCCGGGAACTCCGCGGGATGCGCGGCGAGTTCACGACGCAACCGGGACACGGCGGACCGCAGCTCCGCCACCCTCGCATCCTCGCCACTGCCGGTCACTGGCCTCTGCCCCAAGCTCCGCAACCCAGCTCTCCCCCCTCACGCACACCGTCGCGCGCGAGACCCGGCCGCGCCCCGTCGCACGACCGGCCGCCCCTGGCGCAGGTCGTCCGCCGGGGGTGGCGCGGGCCAGTAAACGCCAACGCTATGGCGAGCGCCACACCGAGGACCGAAATTCAGCCCCAAGGATTCCCCGTCCAACGGGCGTCACCGATCCGCGGTTCACGGGCACGTGCACGCCGGTTCGGGTATGCAGGGCGCATGGCACACGACCACCGACGGCCCTCGGGCCGAGACGACACAGGGCCCGCGGGTCAGGGCGCACACGGCGGCGGCCCGTCACCTCGTGTCGCGGCGCTGCTGCTCGCCGCGGGCGGCGGGCGGCGTCTCGGAGGACGCCCCAAGGCGCTGCTCCCCCACCGTGGGCGCCCCCTGGTCGAACACGCGGTCGCGGTGCTGCGGGCGGCCGGCTGTTCACGGATCCATGTGGTCCTGGGGGCGGAGGCGGCGACCGTACGCGCCCGGGCCGAACTGCCCGGCTGTGTCCTGGTGGACAACCCGCGGTGGGCCGACGGCATGGGCTCGTCGCTGCGGACGGGACTGGAGTCGCTCGCCGGGACGGGTGCCGAGGCGGCGCTCGTGTCGCTCGTGGACCAGCCGGGCATCGGACCGGAGGCCGTGGCCCGGGTGCTCGCCGCGTACGAACCGGCCGGCGCGGGCCAGGCGCTCGTGGCCGCCGCCTACGACGGGGAACGGGGCCACCCCGTCCTCTTCGGCGCCGGGCACTGGGCCGGCATCGCGGCGACTGCCACCGGCGATCGGGGGGCACGCGCCTACCTGAAGGCGCACGCGGAGGAGATCACGCTCGTCGAGTGCGGGGACGTGGCACGGCCGTACGACATCGACACCGAGGCCGACCTCACCCATCTCGAATGAGCGGTGCGTGAGCGGAGTGGCACCCGGCGCCACCTTGCCTCGACCCGGAGAATCTCGACATCAACAAAACATTGAACTTCCACCATGAGGAAACTACTATCCACTGTTCAGAAGCGCACTGGTGAACCCGTGGGCGCTCCCGCCCTACCCGGGTCGACTGACCCCCGGTGCCACGCCCGCTGAAGGAAGTGACAGCTCATGTCCGCACCAGCGCCGTCCCCGCTGGCCATCGTCGACGCCGAGCCCCTGCCCCGCCAGGAAGAGATCCTCACCGACGCGGCCCTCGCCTTCGTGGCCGAGCTGCACCGCCGGTTCACGCCCCGGCGTGACGAGTTGCTCGCCCGCCGCGCCGAACGCCGCGCGGAGATCGCCCGCACCTCCACGCTCGACTTCCTCCCGGAGACGGCCGCGATCCGCGCCGACGACTCCTGGAAGGTGGCCCCGTCGCCCGCCGCCCTGGACGACCGCCGGGTCGAGATCACCGGCCCCACCGACCGCAAGATGACCATCAACGCGCTCAACTCGGGCGCCCGGGTGTGGCTCGCGGACTTCGAGGACGCCTCCGCCCCGACCTGGGAGAACGTCGTCCTCGGCCAGGTGAACATGGCCGACGCGTTCACCCGGAACATCGACTTCACCGACGAGCGCACCGGCAAGTCGTACGCGCTGCGCCCGAACGAGGAGCTGGCGACGGTCGTCATGCGCCCGCGCGGCTGGCATCTGAATGAGCGTCACCTCGTCGACGCCGACGGCACGCCCGTGCCCGGGGCCCTCGTCGACTTCGGCCTGTACTTCTTGCACAACGCCCAGCGGCTGCTCGACCTCGGCAAGGGCCCCTACTTCTACCTCCCGAAGACGGAGTCGCACCTGGAGGCCCGCCTCTGGAACGAGGTGTTCGTCTTCGCCCAGGAATACGTCGGCATCCCGCAGGGCACGATCCGTGCCACGGTGCTGATCGAGACGATCACGGCCGCGTACGAGATGGAGGAGATCCTCTACGAACTCCGCGACCACGCCTCCGGGTTGAACGCGGGCCGCTGGGACTATCTGTTCTCCATCGTGAAGAACTTCCGTGACGGCGGCACCCGGTTCGTCCTCCCGGACCGCAACGCGGTCACGATGACCGCCCCGTTCATGCGGGCGTACACCGAACTCCTCGTCCGCACCTGCCACAAGCGCGGCGCGCACGCGATCGGCGGCATGGCGGCGTTCATCCCGTCCCGCAAGGACCCCGAGGTCAACAAGGTCGCGTTCGAGAAGGTCCGCGCCGACAAGGACCGCGAGGCGAACGACGGCTTCGACGGCTCCTGGGTGGCCCACCCCGACCTCGTGCCGATCGCCATGGAGTCCTTCGACAAGGTCCTCGGCGACAGGCCGAACCAGAAGCACCGGCTGCGTGAGGACGTCCATGTCGAGGCCGCCGACCTGATCGCCGTCGACTCGCTCGACGCCAGGCCCACCTACGACGGCCTCGTCAACGCCGTCCAGGTCGGCATCCGCTACATCGAGGCGTGGCTGCGCGGCCTCGGCGCCGTGGCGATCTTCAACCTGATGGAGGACGCGGCCACCGCGGAGATCTCCCGCTCCCAGATCTGGCAGTGGATCAACGCGGGCGTCGAGTTCGAGCACGCCGGAGAATCCGTGAAGGCCACGCCCGAGCTGGCCCGCGAGGTCGCCGCCCAGGAGCTGGCCGCCGTCCGCGCCGAGATCGGCGAGGAGGCCTTCGCCGCCGGTCACTGGCAGCAGGCCCACGACCTGCTCCTCCAGGTCGCCCTCGACGAGGACTACGCGGACTTCCTGACCCTGCCGGCCTACGAGCGGCTGCGCGGCTGAGGCCCGCCAAACCTCACCGCTCCGAGTGGCCCAGGGTCTTGCCCGGGGCCACTCGGTCGCGTACGAGCCTCTTCACCGCCGTCGGCTCGGGGAAGCCCTGCTCGCGGCGGTCCCAGACGATCTCGTCGTCGACCCGGACGACGAAGACCCCACCGGTGCCGGGCTTCAGGGACAGCTCCGTCAGTTCGGCCTCGAACGTCGTGAGCAGCTCCTGGGCGAGCCAGGCCGCGCGGGGCAGCCAGCGGCACTGGGTGCAGTACTCGATCGACACGCGCCGGGGGGCCGGGGGCGTGCCGGTCGCCGCGTCCGTCATGCCCGTGCTGTCCGTCATGCCCGCGCTGTCCGTCATCCGAGATGCACCGACCAATCCTGTTCCGCCGCCGGTTTGCCGTGCAGGTCGGGAACCCGCTTGAGCCAGTCCGGGCGGCCTCGCCGTGTCCTCGCCGCGCGGAGCGCCTCCTCGGCGGCGAGTTCCTCCCGGGAGGGGAAGTCCGTGGGGAGCCAGGCCGCGGAGGCCCGTACGCGCGCGTGGAGGTAGTCGACGTACGCCGTGCGCGCCGCGTCGGGCGTCGCGAAGCCGTCCTCGGCGGCCAGCCAGGCGTCGGGGACCTCCGCCACGATCCGCCGCAGCAGGCGCTCGGTGACCTTGGGCGCCAGCTCCGCGTCGGCGGCCCGGACGTCGGGTGCGTAGTGGCCGAGGGCGTGGTGCCGGAAGTCGTACGCCTTCGTGGGGTCCGAGGCGTCCCAGCGGTGGTGGAAGACGAGGGCGGCGCCGTGGTCGATGAGCCACAGCCGCGGGGGGACGGTGCCGAGGGTGGGCCAGACCATGAGGTTCGAGCTGTGGACCGTGCGGTCGACGTTGACGGTGAGGGCGTCGAGCCAGACGATCCGGCCCGCCTCGACCGGATCCACGGGGAACACCTCGGCGACCTCGGGGGTGAAGTCCTTCGCGCCCGGCAGATGGTCCATGCCGAGGTTGAGTCCCGCGCTCGCCCCGTGCAGCTCCCGCACCTCCTGGTGGGGCTCGTCGTCGGCGATCGCCGGATCGAAGTGGACGAGGACCAGCTCCGGGAACCGCAGCCCGAGCGCGCGGGCCAGCTCACCCACGATCACCTCGGCGACCAGCGCCTTGTGGCCCTGCGCGGAGCCGGTGAACTTCACGACGTAGGTGCCCAGGTCGTCGGCCTCGACGAGCCCGGGCACGGAGCCGCCAGAGCGCAGGGGTGCGATGTAGCGGGTCGCGGCGACCTCTCTCAACATTTCCTAAGGTCCTATCGCCTACTTGCCTTGTATTCCATGGCCACCCCAAAGCGATGCAGCCGTTGCTTGCGACCTCTGGCATGAAGTGAGCATAGTAACCAAGCGTGACAGTCGGGGAGGGATCTCTGGCTGGACCGCCGCCGTGGGCTCCGTCAGTCAGCCTTCACCTCTGTCGCACGGCCAGTCCGCCGGGGCAGGCTACGAACCGGTCGGCGCACCTCGTTGCGGAGCAGCAACGCGGCCGCGCCGGTGAGGGCGAGCGGGGCGCACAGGACGTAGAAGATTCCGGAGATGCCCCATCCTGCACTGATCATGATGCCGCCGAGCAGGCCACTGGCGAGCGTGCCGACGCGGCCGACGCCGCTCATCCATCCCATGCCTGTGGCGCGCAGCGTCGCCGGGTAGGCCAGTGCCCCGACTGCCTGGAGAGAGCCCATGGAAGCGCCCAGGCACACTCCGAGGACGAAGACGAGGACGAACATCCCAGAATGCCCCGTGTCCGCGGCCGCGGCGACGCAGACGGCGACCGCACTGAGCGCCGTCGCGAGTGCGAGGACGCGGAAGCGGTCGTACCTGCTGAGGCCGAGCGACGCGAGGAGCTGTCCGCACAGGGTTCCCGCGCCGAACAGCCCGACGACGGCCCCTGTGCGCGACGCTGTCAGTCCCGCGCCCGCTGCCATGAGCGGCAGGTAGTTGAGGAGGAGATAGACCACGCCCAGCAGGGCGAAGTAGCAGAGCCAGATCAGAAGCGTGGTCAGCGCGTAGGAGCGGGACAGCACGATCACGCTGAGCTTCTGAGTTGGTTCCGGCTCGTCGCGCTGGGCATGCGTCAGACCGACGTCGGAGGCGTCCCGGCCCGGCACCAGCAGGGCAAGGCTCGCGTAAATCTCCTCGACCGGTCGTCCGCGTGCGATGAGAACGCTCACCGATTCCGGAATACAGGCCACGACAAGCGGGACGAGCAGAAGGGGAGCGAGACCGCAGACAGCGAGGAGAGCCGGCCAGCCGTGGCCCGGTATGACCGCTGATGCGAGAAATCCCCCTGCGACCGTCCCCGCCGCGATGCCGGAGAAGGCGAGGGCCACGACCGGTGCGCGGCGAGCCGCCGGCGTCGAGTCGGCGACGATCGCCATGACGCCCGGGGCAACGGCGCCCAGTCCCACGCACGCCACGACGCGCAGGAGCGCGAAGATCCAGATGCCGGGGGCGAGCGCCATCGCCGCCGTGGCCGTGCCGAAGACGAGGATTCCGGCTGTGGTCACGCCCTTGCGCCCGTACCGGTCGGCCAACGGTCCGGCCACCGCGCCCCCGATCGCCATGCTCAGCACCCCGGCTGTCACGACCGTGGTCACCGCGCTCATCGGCGTGCCCCAGTCATGCATGACATGGGGGTAGACGAAGCTCGCGATGGTGATGTCGAGGCCTTCCGCGACCATCACCGCGAGGCCGAGCAGGGCGATGAGCCTTTGTCGCGGCCCCATGGGGGCCGAGTCGATGAACTCCTCAACGCTCTGTTGTGGCGCGGGAGCCCGTCCGGAGTCCGGCAGGGAGTCGAGAGGCATGGGAAAGGACCTTCCATTGGGCGGTGTCTGCATACGCGTCGACGGTCAGGTGGCTGGACTGCGCTCGGTGCCATCCGGTCCGGCTCGGTCAGCTTCCGGTCCACTTCGGGGGGCGCTTCTCGACGAAGGCTCGTGGGCCTTCCAGTGCGTCCTGGCTGTGCATGCGCCGCTCCTCCCACGCGTACCGAGTGGCGAACGCGCGGTCCAGCGGCATCGTGGCTGAGACGGTCGCGGCCTCCTTGGCGGCGCGCAGGGACAGCGGCGCACAGCTGAGTACGTCCTCCATCCAGCCCGTCAGGCAGGCGTCCAACTCGTCGGCCGCCACCACCTCGTTGACCAGGCCCAGTTCGTACGCGCGCGCCGCGGTCATGCGGCGGCCGGTCAGCAGGTGTCCCATCGCTGCCCGGAAGGGCGCCTGCCTGGTCAGCCGGAACAAGCCTCCCGCACCCGCGATGAGGCCCAGCTTCGCCTCGGTCAGCGCAAACTGGGCATGTTCCGCGGCGATCACGATGTCGCAGGCCAGGGCCAGCTCGAAGCCACCGCCGAGGGCGTAACCGTTCACCCGGGCGATCAGCGGCTTGAACATCGAGAACCGTTCGGTCAGCCGGGGCCAGCCCGGCTTGTCCCGGCTGCCGAAGGTCGATGTGGCGGTGCCCTCGTCGACCCGGCGGACCAGCTCCTTGAGGTCCTGCCCCACGGAGAAGGACCGCTCGCCGGCTCCGGTGAGCACACCTACCCAGATGTCGTCATCGGCCTCGAAATCGTCCCAGACCGCAGCCAGTTCGGCGTGCATCCGCAGATTCATGGCGTTGAGCACCTGCGGACGGTCCAGGGTGATGTACGCGACGCGATCGCGCTTCTCGTAGCGGACGCACTGCAAGGCGTCGAGCATCCGTCATTCCTCATTCTTCGCGTGTGTTCGGCTCATCGGTGCGGACTGACGGGCATGACCATCGAGATCGGGCCCCTACAGGCGTTACGGAGCGGCGGCATGCCGGAGTCGGACGTGCCGCCGCTCGCCGCCGGAACGGTGGCGCTCTGGCTGTTGAGGGCGGGGGACGACACTGATGCCTAAGGCCTCCTCGACGCCGAGGAACGGCGTCGGTGGAAGGCACTGACACGAGAGGACCACCGGACGCGGTATCTCGCCGCGCACGGCGGGTTGCGGCGTCCGCTCGGGCGGTACCTGGGGATTCAGGCACACGACGTGGCGTTCGTCAGGGATGCCTGTCCGCGCTACGGGGGAGTTCGCCCTGCTGGCCCCCAAGACCCGGTCGGCGGCGTTCACCCGCTGCCGGGCACGCGAGGAGGCGTACCTGAAGGGCACGGGAAAGGGGCTGGGCGGTGGACTCGGGCGGACATACGTCGGGATGGGGCCGGAACCGGCCTCGGTGCCGGGCTGGTCCCTGACCGACGTCCGGGCCGCCCCCGGTTCTGCCGCGGCCGTCGCCGTGTCACATCAATGACCTCGCCCACCTCTCCACCGCCTCGGCCGTGGTCGTGGAGTGATCCTCCAGCATGGTGAAGTGATCACCCGACACCTCGGCGACCTCATGAGGGAGATGCCAGGAGGCGATCCGCGTTTCGTCGGTCCCGTACGGCGTGGCGGCGTGCACCAGCAGGGTGGGGGCCGCGATCGGTTCGGGCTTCCAGTCGCGGAAGAGACGCGCATAGGCCCCCATCGCGGTCAGCCGGTAGTCGTCGATCGTGACGAGCCGACTGTCGCGCTCCAGCATGCCGCCGACCATCACTCCGTGCCCCCGCGGGTCGTCCCCGCCCGCGGGGGTGTCGAGAAGGGCGACGCCGGTGGGTGTCCCACCCATCCGCTCCAGGACGGCTGCCACCTCGTGAGCCACCCAACCGCCCGCGGAGCGGCCGATCAGCAGGAGCGGGGCTCCTTCCGCCATCTCGAGGATCGTCCGCGCGTGCAGTTCCGCCAGGGCCTCCACCGAACCCGGCAGCGGCTCGCCCGGGAAGAACCCCGGGTGAGCCAACGCCGCCACCTTCCACGCGTCGCTGAACCCGTCCGCGAAGCGGGCGTACACGTGCACGCCGGCTATCGCGCTGAAGGAGGGCAGGCATACGGCCGTGGGGCGGGCCGCCCGTCGCCCGAGCCAGACCGGAACGCGCCGAACGGCGGGGTCCTCGGGGTCGGTGAAGGTCTTCCGCATCCGTGCGGCGGCTTCGGTCAGCGTCACGGCGTCCTCGATACGCCCGGCTGCGGCCGACTCCCGGAACAGCTCCGTGAGCAGCCCGGAACCGTCCACCCCGAACTGGCCGTCGTCCGCGCATCGTCCGGAGGAGACATCCTCCAGGCGGGCGTCGATGAAGGCCGCGACGGAGGCCAGGTCCTCGTGGTCCAGGACCAGCGTGGCGGGCAGTCGGAGACCCAGGGTACGGCTGAGCCTGTTGCGCAGCTCGATCGCGGTCAGCGAGTCGAAGCCCAGTTCCTGGCGGGTACGGTCCGCCGTGATGGTCGTGCCGGTGTGACCGAGGATCTCGGAGGCCCCGGTCCGTACGAGCTCCGTCACCGCGGCCAGCCGTTCGGCGCCCGTCAGACCGGCGAGAGGTCCGACCGCTCCGCCTCCGTCCGCCTCGCCCGACCGGCTTCCGGTCGCGTCGTCGGCCTGGTGGTCGAGGGACGGGTTTGCGGACGGCGAGGGGGCCGTCGTCGTGGGAAGGTGGTCCTCGATCCAGTAGGGCCGGTACTGGAAGGGGTACGTGGGGAGGTCTACCAGCGTGCCGCGCCCCTCCGTCAGCCGGCTCCAGTCGACCGTACCGCCGTCGACGTGCACCTGGGCCAGGGCTATCAGGAGCGATTCGGTCTCCGGGCGATCCGTGCGCAGTGCCGCCGCGAAGACTTGCTCCTCGTCGGCGGGCACGATCCGCTGCGCCAGGGCGGTCAGGACGCCGCCCGGTCCCACCTCCAGCCAGCGTACGGCGCCGGACTCGCGTGCCCGTGCCACGGCGTCGGCGAAGCGCACAGGGCGGCGCACGTGCCGTACCCAGTACTCAGGGTCCACCACCTCGGCAGGCAGACCGGCCAGCACGGGTTCGTGCAGTTCGAGACCTGCCACGACCCGACGGAACTCCGCCAGCATCGGGTCCATCAGCGGCGAGTGGAAGGCGTGGCTGACCGTCAGCCAATGGGTCCGCACGCCTCGTTCGCGCCAGGCATCCACGAGCTTTTGGACCTCGACCTCCTCGCCGGACAGCACGACGGAGCCGGGGCCGTTGATCGCCGCCAGTGCCACCCGGTCCTCCAGGCCTGCCAGTGCCGCCGACGCCTCGCCTTCGGAGACCTCCACCGCCGCCATGGCGCCGCCCTGCGGCAGCGCCTGCATCAGACGGCCCCGTGCCTCCACCAGGCGGCACGCGTCCTCGAGGGACATCACACCGGCCACATGGGCCGCGGCCACCTCGCCCACCGAGTGGCCCACGACAGCGTGGACGTCGACGCCCAGGCTGCGTATCAGCCGGTACAGGGAGACCTCCACCGCGAAGAGGGCCACCTGTGCATAGCGTGTCTGGTCGAGGACGCCGTCCTGCACGGCGCCGAAGACCACGTCCTGCAAGGGCAGCCCGGTGTGCTCCGCGATCGCGTCGAACGACTCCGCGAAAACCGGATGGGCCTCGTACAGTCCCCGTCCCATGCCCAGGTATTGGCTGCCCTGGCCGGAGAAGAGAAGCGCTGTGCCGCCCGGCCGCGCTGTGCCGAGGATCTCCCGGGTGGTGGCGCCGCCCCGGAGGAGCACCGCCCGGTGCCGGAAGACCGCGCGCCGTGCGAGCGTGTAACTCACGTCCAGGGTGTCGTTCGGCGCCGCCTCGGCGGAAGCCCGCAGGCGCGTGATCTGTTGCCGTAGCGCCCCGGCGTCCCGCCCGGACAGCGGCCAGGGCACCGGGGACGGTGCGGCGTCCCGAGGGCCTTCGCCGGTCGGGCCGGCGAAGGTGCGGCTGACGGCGGGCCCTTCTGCTGTGTCGGTGATGATGACCTGCTCATCAGTCTTGGGCGGCGCTTCGAGGATCACATGGGCGTTCGTGCCGCTGATTCCGAACGAGGACACCGCCGCTCGGCGGGGCCGGCCCGCCTCGGGCCATGCGCGTCGGCTTGTCAGGAGCTCCACCGCTCCCGCAGACCAGTCGACGTGCGGCGTGGCCTCGTCCGCGTGCAGGGTCTTGGGCAGGATGCCGTGCCGCATCGCCTCGACCATCTTGATCACTCCGCCGACTCCGGCCGCGGCCTGCGTGTGACCCACGTTCGACTTCATCGACCCCAGGTACAGGGGCAGGCCGGCGTCGTGTTCCTGGCCGTACGTGGCCAGGAGCGCCTGGGCCTCGATCGGGTCTCCGAGCTTCGTGCCGGTGCCGTGGCCCTCGACGACGTCGACGTCCCGCGCCGCGAGCCCCGCATGGGCCAGGGCTTTGCGGATCACCCGCTGCTGGGACGGGCCGTTGGGAGCCGAGAGTCCGTTGGAGGCGCCGTCCTGGTTCACCGCCGACCCGCGCAGGACCGCGAGAACGGGGTGGCCGTTGCGCTGGGCGTCCGACAGCCGCTCGACGAGCAGCATTCCCACACCCTCGGCCCAGCCCGTGCCGTCGGCCCCGGCACCGAACGCCCGGCACCGGCCGTCGGGCGACAGACCCCGCTGTCGGCTGAAGGAAAGGAAGGCGCGTGGTGTCGCCATGATCGTGACTCCGCCGGCCAGCGCGATCCCGCACTCCCCGGAGCGCAGCGCGTGCGCCGCCTGATGCAGGGCGACCAGCGACGACGAGCACGCGGTGTCCACCGTCACCGCCGGCCCCTCGAAGCCGAACGTGTACGCGATGCGGCCCGAGGCCACGCCCCCGGAAAGGCCGGTGACGAGATAGGGCTCCAGCGTGTCCGGCACCTGAGCGGTCGCGTAGTCGTGGTGCACGACTCCGGTGAACACGCCCGTGTCGCTGCCACGCAGCGAGGTCGGGTCGATCCCGGCGCGCTCGAACGCCTCCCAAGCGGTCTCCAGGAGCAGCCGCTGCTGCGGGTCCATCGCCTGCGCCTCCCGGGGCGAGACCCCGAAGAACTCGGCGTCGAACAGGGCGGCGTCGTGCAGGAAGCCTCCCTCACGGGCATTGCAGGTCCCGGGCCGGTCGGGATCGGGGTCGTAGATACCCTCGATGTCCCAGCCCCGGTTCGTCGGGAATCCGGAAATGGCGTCCCGCTCCTCCAGGACCAGCCGCCACAGGTCCTCGGGGGAACGTACTCCGCCGGGATAGCGGCATGCCATGCCCACGATGGCGATCGGCTCACGGCTCGCCGCCGTGGCGTTGCGAAGCTGCCGACGGGTCTCCTGCAACTCGGCGGTGACCTTCTTGAGGTAGTCGACCAGCTTCTCCTCGTTGCCCGTCACGTCACGATCCCTTCAGTTCGTTGTCGATGAGGTCGAAGAGCTGGTCGACCGTCGCGGCCTCGACGATCCGCTCGCCGAGCGAGGTCTCCTCCGCGCTCTCGGAGTACCCCGACGAGCCCTCGACGAGTTGCGTGGTGAGGGCGCGCAGCCGCTCGACGAGCCGGTCGCGCGCGGCGGCGTCTGGGCGGTCTCGTTCGACGGATGCTTCGAGCCGGGCCAGTTCCCCGAAGACCGTGCCTTGCGGTGCCCGTACGTCCCCGTCTTCCCGGGCGAAGCCCGAGGCGTGGAGCGCGGCGAGCATGTGGCGCGCGATGGCCGTCGACGTCGGGTGGTCGAAGGCCAGTGAGGCGGGCAGTTCGAGTCCGCTCCGCGCGCCGAGGCGATTGCTCAGGTCCTGGACGGAGACGGAGTCGAGCCCTAAGTCGGTCATGCTGCTGTCGGCCTCGACCTCGTGGGGGCCGTCGAAGCCGGCCACCTCGGCGACCTCTCCTCGTACGAGATCGGTCAGCTTCCTTTCCCTCAGCTCGTCGGAGAGACGCGACAGTTCGGCGCGCAGCCGGTCCACGACCGAGGGGTCGTCCGGCGGGGACGGAGGGCCCGAAGCCTCAGCCTGCGCCTGCGCCGCAGTGGTTCCCTCCGGCACGGACGCGAGCCAGTATCGCCGGTGCTCGAAGGGGTAGACGGGCAGGTCGAGCGGGCGCGCGGGACGTCCGGCGAAGAACTTCCGCCAGTCGACGGGAACGCCGTGCACATGGGCCCGGGCCACCGCGTCGAGCAGTGAGCGCACCTCGGACCGTCCGCGGCGCAGTCCTCCGCACAGGTGCAGTTCGCCGCCGGGCACGCACTCGCTCGCCATCGTGGTGAGCTGACGGTCGGGTCCGAGTTCGAGGAAGGAGGTGACGCCCTGGGCCGGGAGGGCGGTCACGGCGTCCGCGAAGCGAACGGCCTCTCGGACGTGGCTCACCCAGTAGTCGGGCGAGCAGAGTTGGGCCGTATCGGCAGGCCGCCCGGTCAGGTCGGAGATCATCGGGACGGCGGGCGGGCGGTAGGTCACCTTCCGCGCCGCCGCCCTGAACTCCTCCAGCATGGGATCCATGAGCGGCGAGTGAAAGGCGTGGCTGACCCGGAGCCCGGTCACCCGGCGCTTCCGCGCCCGGAACGCCTCGCCGACCGCTCGTACCGCCTCCTCGTCACCGGACACCACGACCGAGCGCGGACCGTTGAGCGCGGCGACGGCCACGGATCCGGCGGTTGACCCGGCACGGGTCTCGAGCGCGGTACGGACCTCGTCCTCGGTCGCCTCGATCGCCGCCATGGCGCCACCGGGCGGCAGCGCGGCCATCAGCCGGCCGCGGGACGCGACGAGCGAGGCCGCGTCCTGGAGGGACAACACCCCGGCCGCGTGTGCGGCCGTCAGCGCCCCGATCGAATGTCCCATGACGAGATCGGGAACGATGCCCCAGGACTCGACGAGCCGGAAGAGCGCGCTCTCCAGGGCGAACAACGCGGCCTGCGTGAAGTCGGTACGGTCGAGGAGCCCGGCCTCGGACGTGCCCCCGGCAACCCACATGACGTCGCGCAACGGACGGTCCAGGTACGGGTCGAGGGCGGCACAGGCCGCGTCGAGCGCTGCGGCGAAGACGGGGTAGGCGGCGTACAACTCCTGCCCCATTCCTGGGCGCTGGCTGCCCTGGCCGGTGAATCCGATGGCCAGCGACGCCTCGCCACGGGCCCCGTCCGGCGCGAATCCCGCATCCTCGCCGGCGGCGACGGCCGCCAGTCGGCGCTCCAGTTCCGCCACCCCTTCCACGACGAACGCGGTGCGACGCGGAAAAGCGGTACGCGTGGTGGCCAGGGCGGCCGCGAGGGCGGGGACGCGGAGGCCGGGATCGGCGCGGACCACGTCCAGCAGGAGTTCGGCCTGGCGGCGCAGCGCCGGCCCGGTGCGGGCCGACAGGACCACCGGCACGGTGTCGGGCCGTCCGGCCGGAGAGGCGACGGGCAGGGGGTCCGGGGCCTGTTCCAGGATGAGGTGGGCGTTCGTGCCGCTGACCCCGAAGGAGGACACAGCGGCACGTCGGCGATCCGCGGTCTCGGGCCAGGCGGTGTGCTTCTGGAGCAGGCGAACCGCGCCCGAGGCCCAGTCCACGGCCGAGGTCGGCCGGTCGGCATGCAGGGTGCGGGGCAGTTCGCCGTGCCGGATCGCCTGCACCATCTTGATCACGGCGCCGACGCCGGCCGCGGACTGGGCGTGGCCGATGTTGGACTTGAACGAGCCGACGAGCAACGGGCGTTCCGGGTCCCGGCCCCGACCGTAGGTCGCGAGAAGCGCGTTGGCCTCGATCGGGTCACCGAGGACGGTCCCCGTGCCGTGGGCCTCGACGGCGTCCACGTCGGCGGGATTCAGGCCCGCGTCGGCCAGGGCCCGGCGGATGACCTGCTGCTGTGCCGGTCCGCTCGGTGCGGTGAGGCCGTTGCTGGCGCCGTCCTGGTTCACCGCGCTGCCGCGGATCACAGCGAGGACGGGACGGCCGTTGCGACGTGCGTCGGAGAGCCGTTCCAGGACGACGACGCCGACGCCCTCGGACCAGCCGGTTCCGTCGGCGTCCGCGCCGAAGGCTTTGCACCGACCGTCGGGTGCCAGGCCGTGCTGGCGGCTGAACTCCACGAAGGTGCTGGGCGTCGCCATTACCGCCACGCCACCGGCCAGGGCGAGCGAGCATTCGCCGCGGCGCAGGGCCTGCGAGGCCAGGTGCAGGGCGACGAGCGAAGAGGAACAGGCGGTGTCGACCGTGAGAGCCGGGCCGTTGAGGCCCAGCGTGTAGGCGAGGCGCCCGGAGGCGACACTGCCCGCGGTGCCGGTGCCGAGGAGTCGTTCCAGGTCCTCGGGGAGGCGGCCGGGGTTCTTGGCGTAGTCGTGGAACATCAGCCCGACGTACACGCCGGTGTCCGTCTGCCGCAGGGCGGTCGGGTCGATGCCGGCACGTTCCACCGCCTCCCAGCCGACCTCCAGAAGCAGTCGTTGCTGCGGGTCCATGGCGAGGGCCTCGCGCGGGCTGATACCGAAGAACGCGGCGTCGAAGTCGCCCGGTGCGTCGAGGAATCCGCCGTTGCCGGTGGCCGAGGTGCCGGCCTCACTGCCGTCGCCGGACAGCAGCCGCTCCAGGTCCCAACCGCGGTCGGTGGGGAAGGAGCCGATGGCGTCGCGGCCTTCGGCGACGAGCCGCCAAAGGTCCTCGGGGGATGCGACGCCCCCCGGGTAGCGGCAGCTCATACCGACGATGACGACGGGATCGTCGTCGTCCGCGCGCGGGGGGTATGGCCCGGTGTCGTCGTCCGGCCTGTGGCCGAACAGCTCGCGGTCCAGGGCCGCGGCCAGCACGGAGGTCGTGGGACGGTCGAAGGCCGTCGTCACGGGCAATCGCAGGCCGGTCCGCGCGGCCAGCCGGTCGCGCAGGGCGACAGCGGTGAGCGAGGTGAGCCCGAGGTGGGTGAACGCGCGGTCGGCCTCGATGCGCCCGGGCTCGTCGAGTCCGAGCACGCGCGCCACCTCGTCCCGTACGAGTTCGGTCAGCGCCCGCTCACGCGCCCTGGCAGGCAACCCGCTCAGCCGTTCCCGTAGCCCCTCGACGACCGCCGGGTCGGCGCCGGCATCGGCGGGAGCGTGGAGCAGACGGCGAAGTCGAGCAGCCCCCGTGGACCGCACGGTCCGCGGGTCGATGCGCATCACCAGCGCATGGCCCCCGGTCGCCCGCCCGGCGTCGAAGGCGTCGCCCGCCTCCCGTCCGGTGAGTGCCGCGAGGCCCGGCGGCATGGCCTCGGGGGCCTCCCCGTCCGTGGTGATCGGGCCGAAGGCCAGGAGGGTGACGTGGGCGGCGTCGTCGGCGAGCGCGGCGGCACAGGCCGCGGCCGCCGCCGCGGCGGGGGCGACGGGATGGACGCCGGGGTGGCTGAGCGTGCCGCAGAGGGTCAGCGTCGTGTGCCCTGATTCGCGGGTCAGGGTGATCAGCCGGTCCGCGGCCGTCGCGTCGGCGGGGGTGGCCACCGTGTGGATGATCGTGTCGAGCGGGCGGTCCGGCCCCGAGGCGGCGATCAGGGCGGCGGCGCCCTCGGGCGTGTCCGGCAGTTCGGTGCGTACGGTCACGGTGGCGCCGAGCCGCGTCAGCCGGGCGGCCAGAGACTCGGCCGCGGCCGGGTCGGTGTCGGTCACGGCGATGTCGCGGACCCCGTGGTCCACGACGAGGTGGGTGGCGAGAATCCGTGCGAGGGTACTGCCCGCCCCCGTCACGAGGGCCGTCCCTCCGGCTCGCGGCGGGACCGCGGTGACCTCGGCCGACGCCCGTGCGCGCCTGAGCCGCGGCACGAGGATCTCCCCGGCGCGGATGGCGAACTCGGTCTCCTCCGCGGGGGCTTCCAGGATTGCACGCCAAGCGGTGACGTACGCCTCCCCGGTCCCCTCCCCCGGCTCCAGGTCGACCAGGACGGTCCGGCCGGCCCCCTCGGCAAGCATCCGGGCGTGCGCGGCTGCGGCGGCCGGAACCAGCCGGTCCCCGGGGCGGCCGGCCACGGCGCCCCGGGTGAGGACGACGATCCGGCCCTCGGGTATGCCGTCCGTTCCCCAGGCGGGAGGCGCGGCGATCGCGTCGTGCAGCGAGCCGGTGTCCGGCGCGCGGGAGACAAGCAGGTAGCCGTCGAACGCCCCGGCGGCACGAGCGGTCGCCATGTCCGGGAAGACCTCGGTGAAGCCGCCGGCCCGGCGCACGGCCTCTGCGAATGCCGGATCCCCGGGTCCGATCACGGCCCAGCGCCACGCCATGGCGTCCGCTCCCGCCGGTGCCCCGTCCGAGCCTGTCGGCTCCCGCTGCGGCTCCCACGGAATCCATCCCATGCGCCACAGATGTTCGTGGTGGCTTGTGCCGACGCCCCGCAGCCGGGCCGGAAGCCGCGACAGCCTGCGGCGGCTGACCTTGCCGGAGCCGGTGAGCGGCAGGGCGGCGATCTCATAGATCTCCGTCGGGACCTTGAAGTAGCTGAGCCGGTCCCGGCACGCTGCCAGCGCCTCGGCGGGCGACCACCCTTCGGACCCGGGTACCACGTAGGCCACGGGGACTTCACCGAGCGCCTCGTCCGGTCGGCCGGTCACGGCCACGTCGTCGATGCCCGGCACGCTCCGCAGGGCCTCTTCGATCTCGCCGGGCTGGATGTTCTCGCCCGCCCGGATGATGAGCTCCTTGACGCGGCCGGTGATGGTCAGGCGTCCTGCGGCGTCCATCCGGGCCAGGTCTCCGGTGTGGTACCAACCGTCGCGCAACGCGGCCGCGGTCTCCTCCGGTCGCCCGTGGTACCCGAGCAGCAGGCTCGGGCTCTTGACGAGGACGTCTCCCTCGTCGCCGGTGGGCACGTCGAGGCCGGTGCGTGGGTCGATCAGGCGCAGCTCGCTGCCGGGCACCGCGGTTCCGCAGGTACCGGGCGGCCGCGGGGAGTCGGGGCGGCTCATGGTGATCGCGCCGCAGGTCTCGGTCGAGCCGTAGCTGTTCACGAGAGGTGCGCCGAGCACGCGCTCGACGGCTGATGCGAGCGCCGCGCCGGTCGCCGCACCGGTGACCACGCAGACCCGCGGCTTCGGAATCGTCCGGCCGGCCTCCTCGGCCGCCTCCACCTCCTCCACCAGCTGGAAGTACATGGACGGGACACCGAGCAGCATGGTGAACGGCTCGGCGTGCAAGGCCTCCAGCACGTCACGGGCGCCGAAGCCGGGGAGGATGCGCGCGGTGGCTCCGGTGACGGTCACACCCAGGACGCAGAGGATGTGCGCGAGGCTGTGGAAGAGCGGCAGCGGCCACAACACCCGGTCGTCGGGGCCGAGACCGAGGACTCCTTGGTAGGAGGAGTGGACCGACCACAGACAGGCCCGCTGGTGGGAGACCACGCCCTTGGCTGCCCCGGTGGTGCCGGAGGTGTAGAGAATCCAGGCCGGCTCATCGAGGCCGAGGTCGTCTCGGGGCCCTTGCTCGGGTTCGCTCTCGGCGAGCTCCTCGAAGGCGAGGATGCCGCGGCCGGAGGCGCTGCCGTGCGCGAGGACGACGATCATTGCCTTCCGCGTCGCCCTCATGCGCTCGACCTGCTCCAGGTGGACGCCGTCGGTGATGACGAACCGCGCTCCGCTGTCGTCCAGTTGATGCGCCAGTTCGGCGTCCGACGACTGGGGATTGACCGGCACGCCCACTGCGGCGGCGCGAGTGACCGCGAGGTAGCTTTCGACGGTCGTGACGCTGTTGCCGAGGAGGATCGCGACCCGGTCGCCGCGCTCCACCCCGAACCCGGCCAGGTGGCCGGCCAGCCGCCCCGTCCGGTCGGCGAGCCGCCCGTAGGTGACCTCGCGCTCCTCGTCGGCGAAGGCGACTTTGTCCGGGCGGTCGAGGGCATGGTCTCGCAGCGCCCTGGAAAGTGGCCGGATGTCTTCGACTTGCGTCACTCGTACGCTCCTGCCTGCTTGAGCTTGCTCGCACCTCTGCCGTGAGAGGCGAGCACACCTTGCGTAACGCTAGAAAGTCCGGGACAGGGAATACAACCCCTATTTCTCCCCCTGATCCAGTACGCCTTCCGAATTTCACAAGGAGTCGTCCAGAGGCTGTACAGAAGGCGTTCAGCACGCCTGCTCGAACCTGGCTGAGTCCAGCCAACGCAGTGCTGCGGATGCCCGCTCGGCGGGATGTGGCACGTTTCGGATCGGGAAGGTCGAGCATGCCGTCCACTCTCACTGGCATACCCACTGAATTCGATGTCATCGTTATCGGTGGTGGGCCGGCCGGTGCCACCACCGCCGGTCTTCTGGCCAAGCGCGGACACAAGGTATTGATTCTCGACCGCGAGCGTTTTCCGCGTTACCACGTCGGCGAATCCCTTATTCCGGTCGTGATGGCCCCCATGGAGGAAATGGGGCTGACCGAGCGCCTTGAACAGCGTGGATTCGAGCGCAAGTACGGCGGGACCTTCGTCTGGGGAAGCGAGCAGGCGGCCTGGGACTTCTCCTTCGTCGACGGCGGTGACTATCCGTTCGCTTACCACACCCGGCGCGCCGACCTGGACTCGGTGATCCTCGACCGGGCGCGGGAGCTGGGGGCGTTCGTCGTCGAGGACGCCACAGTGAAGGAGCCCATCGAGGAGGACGACCGGGTCACGGGTGTCCGCTTCACCGTGCGCGGCGCCAAGGAGGTCAACGAGGTCAAGGCCTCCATGGTGGTGGACGCGTCGGGCCAGGCCCGCGTCCTCACCCGTAAGTACTCGGAGATCCACTGGCACGACAAGCTCCGCAACGTCGCCGTGTGGACGTACTTCGACAACTGCGAGCGGCTGCCCGGCGACCAGTACACCAACATCCTCATCGAGGGCATCGAGAACGGATGGTTCTGGGGGATTCCGCTCGACAAGGGGACGGTCAGCGTCGGTTTCGTGACGCCGAGCTCGGTCGCCGGCGAGTCCGACCAGAACCTCGAGCAGCTGTTCCGCGACGAGGTCGAGAAGACCACGAAGCTCAAGCACATGCTGCGGGACGCCCGCCAGTCGGCCGGGTTCCGCAGTGCCCGCGACTGGTCGTACACGAACCAGACCGTCTACGGGAAGGGCTGGGCCGCCGTCGGCGACTCGGCCGCCTTCGTCGACCCGTTGATCTCGACCGGCGTCGCGCTGGCGACGACCGCGGGGAGCATCCTGTCCCGGGTCATCGACAAGATCCTCCTGTACCCGGAGATCGAGGAAGTGGCGCTCAAGCGCTACGCCACCGCCTACCTGAGCTTCTTCAACGAGGTCCGTTCCTTCGTGGAGCGCTTCTACGACCGGTCGCTGAAGAAGGAGGACTACCACAGGCTGGCCCAGTCGATCATCGACCCGGAGGAGAAGAACACTCCGGCGAACGACTTCGTCACGCTCCTCGCCGGCCTGCGCGGCAAGCACCTCGCGCTGGACATCACTGTCGACGACCTGGTCCCGGAGACCGAGCCCTCCGCCACCACCGAGAACTGAGCCGACCGGACGAACGTCAAAGGGAAGGAAGAACTGGTGCAAGGCAAGAACTCCGCCTCCGCGGCGGCAGACCGGTACGACGTGGTGATCCTCGGCAGCGGTATGGCCGGTGGCATGCTGGGTGCGGTGCTCGCCCGCAACGGGGTGAAGACCCTCATCCTCGACGCCGGCACCCACCCGCGCTTCGCGGTCGGCGAGTCGACCATCCCGTACACCTCGGGCATGGCGCGGCTCATCGCCAAGCGTTACGACGTGCCCGAGCTGAAGGCCCTGTCGAACTACAAGGGGACCATCGAGGAGATCTCCCCCAACTGCGGCCAGAAGCAGAACTTCGGCTTCGTCTACCACCGGGAGGGACAGCCGCAGAATCCGCAGGAGATCAACCAGCTGGTGGTCCCCATCGATCTGCGCACCGAGACCCACCTGTTCCGGCAGGACGTCGACGCGCATCTGTTCCACGTCGCGCTCAGGTACGGAGCCGAGGCGCGGCTCGCGACCCGGGTCACCGAGATCGACATCGACCCGGACGAGGGCGCGGTCCTGCGCACGGAGCACGGCGAGGAGTTCCGGGCTTCCTACGTGGTGGACGGCAGCGGGTTCCGCTCGCCTCTCGCGGAGAAGTTCGATCTGCGCGAGACGCCCACGCGTGCCCGGACACACTCGCGCTGCCTGTTCACGCACATGATCGGTGTGAAGCCGTTCGACAAGTCGCCCACGGCGCAGCCCCACGACCAGCCGAGCCCGTGGCACCACGGCACGCTGCACCACGTCTTCGACGGCGGCTGGCTCTGGGTGATCCCCTTCGACAACCACGACAAGGCGCGCAACCCACTGTGCAGCGTGGGCCTGACCCTGGACCCGCGGAAGTACCCGAAGGGCGACACCCCTCCGGAGCAGGAGTTCGAGGACTTCCTCAAGCGGTTCCCGGAGATCGCCTGGCAGTTCGATGAGGCGAAGACGGTCCGCCCGTGGGTCTCCACCGGTCGGCTCCAGTACTCGGCCAAGACGGTCGTCGGCGACCGCTACTGCCTGACGTCCCACGCCGCCGGCTTCATCGACGCGCTGTACTCCCGCGGTCTGGCCAACACCCTGGAGCTCGTCAACGCGCTCGGCTGGCGACTCATCGCCGCCTCCCGCGACGGGGACTGGTCCAAGGAGCGGTTCGCCCACGTGGAGGCCCTGCAGCAGGGCCTGTTCGACTTCCACGACGACCTGGTCTACAGCTCGTTCGTCGGCTTCGGCCACTACGAGCTGTGGAACGCCGTCAACCGGACCTGGATGCTCGGCACGATGAGCGGCAACATGATGGTGGAGGACGCCTACTACCGGTTCAGCGAGACCGGCGACCCCGAGGTCTTCCTGGAGGCCGAGCGGTCCGGGAACCCGGGATCTCCGCTGCCGATCAGCGAGACCTTCGTCCGGATGGGCACGCTGACCCGTGAGCTGTGCGAGGCCGTCGAGGCCGGCACGGTCGAGCCGGGCGTCGCCGCCGCGCGTATCCACGAGTACATCCAGAAGGAAGTGGACTTCATCGCGCACGCCGACAAATTCGGACTGCCCGAGAACCGCTGCTTCAACATGACGCGGGAGCGGATGGACGCGGCCGAGCAGTGGTCACGCACCCAGGCCCCGCCGGAGATCGGCAAGCGCATGCTCAATGCCGCCCGGGGCATGGCGCTCGCCAAGGAGGCCGAGGCCGGGAACGGTTCCACGGACTACTGATCCCGGTCCGCCGACCCCGATCCTCCGCAGCGGGCTCCCGGACCCCGCCCCCCGTCGGACGGCCTCGTGGCTCCCCCCTTCCCGCGAGGCCGTCCGGCAGTCCGGGTCCGCGTTGCGGCCCCGCGTCGGCCCCGTCCAGCCCTTCCCTGTTCACACCCCCGTGACCGAGGCGAGTGAGGTCCCATGTCACACCAGCGGTACACAGCAGACCTGCGCCGTCTGATGGCCGGATTCCCCACGGGTGTCTCGGTCGTCACCGCACTGGCCCCCGACGGCACCCCGTGGGGGATGACCTGCACCTCCCTGTGCAGCGTCGCCCTCGACCCGCCCACACTGCTCGTCTGCCTGCGCGCCGGCAGCCCCACCCTCCGCGCGGTCCTGGACAGCGGGTCGCTCTCGGTGAACCTGCTCCACGAACGCGCCCGCTCCGCCTCCGAGTTGTTCGGCTCGGGGGCCCCGGACCGGTTCGACCAGGTGCCATGGGTCCCGGCGCAGAACGAAGGCGGTCCGCATCTGATCGAGGCGGCACACACGATCGCCGACTGCACGGTCACCGCCGAGCAGACCGTCGGCGACCACGCGGTGGTCATGGCCGGCGTCACCCTCGTCACCTCGCTACGCCGACCGATTCCCCTGCTCTACGGCATGCGCCGTTACGGGTCCTGGGCGGAGGACACGGAGAACGGCTTCCTGTCGTACGACTTCATCTCCTGACGGCGACGGTGGAGGGAAGCGCGGACCATGGACGTCTCCGTGATCGACCCGTATCCGATGCCCGACCCGGACCTTCTCGTCGAGAACAGGGTCGACTGGACCGTGGATCCCAAGCGGTCCGCTCTGCTTGTCCTGAACATGCAGGGGTTCTTCCTCCGGCCGTACGCCCGCGGCACCTCGCCGCTCGACCCCCTGCTGGCCAACTGCTCGGCCCTGCTGGAGACATGTCGCCGGCTCCGTGTACCGGTCGTCCACACCGTGCAGCCGGGCACCCAGGCGCCGGGGGAGCGCGGTCTGCTCACGGACTTCTGGGGGAAGGGCCTCGACGACGCCCTGGAGGACGCGGCCATCGTGGACGAGCTCGCCCCGGACGTGAGCGGCGCCGTGCTGTCCGCCTGGCGATACAGCGCGTTCTTCGGCTCGGGCCTGGAGCGGCAACTGCGGTCCCTGGACCGCGATCAGCTCGTGATCTGCGGCGTGTACGCCCATCTGAGCTGCGTCGCCACGGCAGTGGACGCTTTCAGCCACAACCTGGAGGTCTTCCTGCCGGCCGACGCGGTCGCGGACTTCAGCGCCCATGAGCACCGGGCGGCGCTCGCCTGGGCGGCGAGCTGCTGCGCGGTCGTGAAGCCCACGGCGGAGCTCACGGCAGAGCTGCTCGGCGCCGCTCGTACGCCCCGGGGGTGACGTCCCGAGGCCGGCGCCCGCCGCCTCCCGTACAGGCCGTGGCCGCTGGGTTCTCCCTCGACAAGACCAACCCGCGTGGCTACTATTTTTACATGTACAAAAACTCGGCACGAGAGGAACGGGCCGTAAGCCCTGGAGGCGTCCTGTGGACCGTCTCCGTCGCCCAACTCATGGTCTCGCTCGACGTCTCGGTGGTGAACGTCGCTCTGCCGTCGATGCGCACGGCACTCGGCTTCGACGAGTCGGGACTGTCCTGGGTGGTCAACGCCTACACACTCGCCTTCGGCGGACTACTGCTCCTGGGCGGACGGGCCGCCGACCGGTTCGGGCGCAGGCCACTTCTCCTGATCGGTCTTGCGCTCTTCGGAATCACATCGCTCCTGGGCGGCCTCGCACAGGATCCTGGACAGCTGATCGCCGCACGCGCCGTGCAGGGTGTGGGCGCCGCGCTGATCGCCCCGGCCGCGCTCGCGGTCCTGACGACGAGCTTCCCGGCCGGACCTCAGCGCGGCAAAGCCTTGGGCGTGTACAGCGCCGTCACGGCCGGCGGCGCGGCCGTTGGTGTCGTGGTGGGCGGTCTGCTCACGGAGTACATCGACTGGCGCTGGGTCATGCTCGTGAACGTCCCCATGGCGCTCGTCGGCGTCTGGCTCACCCGTCGTCATGTCGCGAAGGCCGCTGCGGGCGACACGGCACGCCGGCTCGACGTGGTCGGTGCGATCCTGGCAACCCTGGGTACGTCGCTGCTGGTCTTCGCACTGGTCAGGACCGAAAGCGAGTCCTGGGGTTCGGCGACCACGATCGGCAGTCTGGCCGTCGCGGCGGTCCTGCTTGCCGGGTTCTTCGTCTATGAGGGCACCTACGCCAAAGAACCGCTCCTGCGGCTGCGTGTGCTCGCCAACCGGTCCGTGTCCGGCGCGAACCTCTACATGATGATGGTCTCCATCACGATCTTCACCTCCTTCTACTTCGTATCTCTCTACCTGCAACAGGTCCTCGGTATGGGCGCGCTCAGCGCCGGTCTCGCGTTCCTGCCGTTCTGCCTGGGCCTCGTCGTGGGGTCGCTGTACGCGGTGAAACTGCTCGCCCGGTTCTCAGCTCGTCGGCTGCTCATCGTCGGCGGCGTCATCGGGGCCGCCGGCATGGCCTGGTTCAGCCAGATCCGGCCGACCGGCACCTTCCTGGTCGACGTCCTGGGACCGTCGCTGGTGACGAGCTTCGGCATCGGGCCGCTCCTCGTCCCCATCGCCAACGCGGCGACCGCGGGGGTCGCCCCGCACGAGGCCGGCATGGCATCGGGCCTGCTCAACAGCGCGCGCCAGCTGGGCGGCAGCATCGGCCTGGCCGCCATGAGCACGGTCGCGGCCACCGCCGCGTCGAACGCTGCCGCATCGGACTCGGTGGGCGAGCGGCTCACCGACGGGTACGGCATGGTGTTCGCGTCCAACAGCGGTCTGCTGATCTTCGCAGTCCTCGTCGCCGTGTTCATCCTCCCCCGTCAGAGTCCCGGCCCCCTGCCGGGTCCAGCGCCCCGTCAGGGCTCGGGCCGGGGAGCCCGCCACGACGCGCGGAGGCAGGAGGCGACTCCGGCGGAGCGGGGCTGACGCACGTCGGCCGCACCCACCGCCGGACGCCCCGGCAACCGACCATCACCCGACCATCCGACCGGCCGTGAACGGGATCTCCCGCACGGCCGGTCCGTCATGTGCGTGACCTGCCGCGCCCCTCTCCGGCCTCGGGGAGAGAACGTCCAGCACTCCTTCAGACGAGCCCGCGCAGACTGGAGCCGTCACGCCCCGAGGAGGTGCACACGGATGGTGTTGGTCGAGCGGGAACGCCAACTCGCTGAACTCGCAGGACTGTTGGAGGAGTGCCTGCACGGAGCCGGCAGCGTCGTCGTTCTCCGGGGCCCGGTGGCGGTGGGCAAGACGGAACTGCTGCACACCTTCGCCGAGGAGGTGGCGAGCGACCGGGTACGCGTCCTCGCCGCCGCCGGCTCACCGGTGGAGCGGCACCTGCCCTTCGGTCTGCTCAGCCAACTCCTCCATGGCGCCGACCCCGCGTACGCGCAACGGGCCGAGGCCGTCATGAGCCGCGGAGCCCGTGAGGAGGGCACGGTCGGCCCCCAGGTACTCGAGGGTGTCTCACGCATCTTTCTCGACATGAGCGCCGAGGAACCACTACTCATCGAGATAGACGACGTCTACCACGCGGACATCGACTCACTGCAGTGCCTGCTCTTCCTCGCCCGTCGTCTGCGCCGGTCGCGCATCATGCTCCTCCTGAGCGACCAGAACCGCTCCGGGACCCCACACCCGGACTTCCGCACCGAGCTGTCGCGCCATCCGTATTGCACTCAGATCCGGCTCGCCCCCCTCACCTGCGACGGTGTCGCGGCGCTGCTCGCGCACGACCTCGACGCGCATGCGGCACACAGTCTCGCCTCGGCAGCGTTCGCCGTCACCGGCGGCAACCCGCTGCTCGTACGAGCGCTGGCCGAGGACTGGGAGGCGTCCACCCGATCGGCGGGCAAGGAGCCGCCCACCGGCCCCGTGGTGGGAGACCGCTTCACCGAACGGGTCGTGAGCTGTCTCCACCGGCTCGAACCGGACGCGCTCGACGTGGCGAGGGCCGTCGCCGTGGTCGGTGAGGCGCCGCGCCTGGAGCTCGTCGCCAGGCTCAGTGGAGTCGGCGCTATCGAGACCCGGGCGCTCGTCGACCTGCTCGACGAGTCGGGGCTGCTGCACCAGGGCCGCTACCGGCACCGCGCCGCCCAGGACGCCGTCCTGAGGGACTTCGGGGCACCCGCACGCATCGCGTGGCACCGGCGCGCCGCCGCGCTGCTGCATGCCGAAGGCGGCCGTTCCACATCGATCGCCCACCAGCTGATCGCCGCCGGACAGGCCGACGAACCGTGGGCGCCGGCCGTACTCCGGGAGTCCGCTGTGAGCGCGACCGCCAGCGGCCAGATCGACTTCGCCCTCGACTGCCTCGAACTGGCCCACTCCCTCGCCGACGACGACCAGCAGCGTGCCGTGAGTCGCGCGGTGCTCGCCGAGACGGAGTGGCGCGTCGACCCCGCACGCGTCGTACGTCACCTCAGTCAGCTCGCGGACGCGACGAACCGTGGCCTGCTGAGGGGACGTCAGCCACTGGCCGTCCTCGAATACCTTCTGTGGCACGGTCGCGTGGACGAGGCGGCCGCCACTCTCGACCGGATCGCCGCTACAGCGACCGGACCGGAGGCGGTGGAGCTCGGTGCCGTGCGCGCCTGCCTGGAGCTCTGCTACCCGGCTCAGCGCCGGCGGATGGGCACTCGTTCCGTGGCACCCGCGCCCATGGAACCGCGCGCCGGCGGGACCGCGTCTCTGGTCGCCACCGCGCTCGCCGCCGTACGAGGCGACGTGGCGGTGTCGAGCGACCATCTCTGGCAGGGCCTGCACACCGACGAGCCGCTCACCCGGATCTCGCTGGGCCTGCTGGCGCTGGCCAGGCCCGAGCGGCTCTCGACAGTGGCGCCGTGGTGCCTGCCGATGCTCGCGGACGCCGCGGGGCACGACGGTCCGGAATGGCGAGGCCTGTTCACCGCGACGCGCGCCGACGCCGCGCTGCTCCGGGGCGACCTGCCGACCGCAGGCCGGATCGCGTCCGCGGCCCTGGACGAGACGTCGAGAAGCAGTTGGGGGGTGCTGGCCGGTGCGCCGCTCGCCTGTCTGCTCACCACCGCCGTGGAGACCGGGCGTTACGAGGACGCTGCCGGGTATCTGAGCATGCCGACGCCGGGCGCGCTGCTCGAGACGCCGTTCGGACTCAGGTACCTGCGGGCACGCGGGCAGTACCACCTGGCGGTCGGCAGGCCCTATGCGGCCTTGAGCGACTTCAGGACCTGCGGCCGGCTCCTGCTGGAATGGGAGGACGACGGCCCATGGCAGCTGTCGTGGCGGATCGACGCCGCCCAGGCCCTCGTGCGCCTCGACCGCCGGGACGAGGCGCGCGTGCTCCTGGAGGAGCAACTCGTCGGCCTCCCCATGGACGACGAGCGCACCCTCGGCCGGGCGCTGCGGCAGCTGGCAGCGACGTTGGAGCCGCACGAACGGCCGCCGCTGCTCAACGACGCGGTGGAGGCGTTGCAAGCGGCCGGTGACCGGGTGGAGCTTGCCCACGCACTCGCCGATCTCGGCGGTGCCTATGCCACGACCGGCGACTCACGGCGGGCCAGGCCCACCCTGCGTCGGGCGTGGCGGGCGGCGCAGGAATGCCACGCGGAGCGTCTCGCCCGGTCCTTGCGGCCCGGTCTCGCGGGCACGTCGGCCGCCCAGGGCGCCTCCGGACGGCCACGCCTTCGCGGCGATCTCGCGGCGGAGCTCAGCGCGGCCGAGCGCCGTGTCGGGGGGCTGGCCGCGCAGGGCCACAGCAACCGGCAGATAGCGCAGCGGCTGTGCATCACCGTGAGCACGGTCGAGCAGCATCTGACGCAGGTCTACCGAAAGCTCCGCGTGAAGAACCGGACGGACCTTCCGGTGTTCCTGGAGGCTGAGGAAAACGAATCAGGGGTGGACCCCTTACTCGCCGACGCCTTCTCGAATTCCGCCCCCTATTCCCCCTAGAGACACCGGTGACTGCCTTCACAGAAGGAGGGGTATTCGCGTCCAAGAATTCCTCGACTAGCCTGGTTCTGCGACTCTTTCGCGGAGTATCGAGGGCCTTTTCACCGACATCAGCGAGGGGCAGTCAGAATGATCCTCAGTGAAGACGCAACCCCCTGGTCCGCCACGCGGAGCGGACCGACCATATTGGGCGTCGGTACCGCGAACCCGGATTCCTCTTATTCCCAGGAAGACCTCCTGGACATGTACGAGATCCAGGACGGGCGGATCCGTTCGGTCTTCCTCAACAGCGCGATCGACCGGCGTTTCCTGAACGTTCCGCCATACGGTGACGACGGCCGGCCCCGAATGGAGACCCAGGGCGAACTGCTCGCCAAGCACAAAGCCCGGGGCACCGAGATGGGCGCCCGTGCGCTGCAGTCCTGCCTCAAACGGATCGGCGCCGCGGTCAGCGACATCGGTTACCTGGTCTGTGTGACCTCGACCGGTCTGCTGACCCCCGGTTTCAGCGCCCTCCTCATCCGCGAGCTGGGCATTCCCACCGAGTGCAGTCGTCTCGACATCGTCGGCATGGGCTGCAACGCGGGCCTCAACGCCCTCAACGCGACCACCGGTTGGGCCTCGGCCAACCCGGGGAGGATCGCCATGATGGTCTGCATCGAGGTGTGCTCGGCCGCGTACGTCTTCGACGGCACGATGCGCACCTCCGTCGTCAACAGCCTCTTCGGCGACGGGTCCGCGGCGATCGCCGTCTCGCACGACCTGGAGAAGCCCGGCCCTCAGGTGCTGAAGTACGCCAGTTGCATCGTCCCCGACGCCGTCGACGCCATGCGCTACGACTGGGACGACGAACAGGGCAAGTTCAGCTTCTACCTCGACCGCGACGTGCCCTACGTCGTAGGCGCGCACGCTGAGGGCGTCATCGCGAACCTTCTCAAGGGTACGGGTCTGCGGCGCAGCCAGATCGCCCACTGGCTGGTGCACTCCGGCGGCAAGAAGGTCATCGACTCGGTGTCGGTCAACCTCGGCCTCACCAGGCACGACGTGCGGCACACCACCGACGTGCTGCGGGACTACGGCAACCTCTCGAGCGGGTCCTTCCTGTTCTCGTACGAGCAGCTCCTGCGGGAAGGCGTGACGCGCGCCGGCGACTACGGGGTCCTCATGACCATGGGCCCCGGTTCGACCCTCGAAACGGCGCTCGTCCGCTACTGAACCGCGCCCCCTGTACCGAACTCCCCTTATCGACCAAGACGATCAGGACTCAGACATGTCTACCTCGGATCTCACCCAGGCCCCCTCCCCCGACACCATCCTCGAGATCGACAGCACACGTCCGCTGTGCCCCCTGCTGGTCGCGGACGTCAACGCCCTCTGCGACCGCCTGGAGGACGCGGAGGGCACGACGAGCGCCGTGATCCGGCTGCATGGCACGGGGCCGGCGGAGAACTGGCCCGGCACCGTCGGCATTGATGTGGTGAGCCGCTGGGAGAAGGCCCTGCGACGGCTCGAACAGGGCCGGTTCGCCAAGATCGTGACGGTCGAGGGCGTCTGCAGTGGCCCCGCCCTCGACGTTCTCCTCACTGCCGACCACCGGATCGGCGCGCCCGGGATGCGCATCGCCGTTCCGGTGAACAACGACGGCGTCTGGTCGGGCATGGCCGTGCATCGGCTCACCAACCAGCTCGGCGGCATGCACGCCCGCCGGCTCGTCCTGTTCGGCGCCGAGCTCTCCGAGCATCGGGCGCTGGCGATGGGTCTGATCGACCAGACCGCCAAGGATCCGGCCGCCGTCGCCGCGCGGCTGGCCGCGCGCTTTGCCCGGCTGGATCCCGCCGAGCTCGCGATCCGGCGCCAGCTCGTCATCGAGGCCGGTGTGACCGCCTTCGAAGAGGCGCTGGGCAAGCATCTCGCGGCGTGCGACAGGACGTTGCGCCGAACCCGGGGTGAGTTCGCCAGCGCCCGCGGCAACGCGTGATGACCGGCACGGAAGGAGCGGAGAACATGACGGTGCGTCCCCATGCCGGTCCGGAGCGGTGGTCCGCCCCGTCACCGGTCCTCAGCGGCTCGCTGCTGGCCGACGCCAACGCCTTGAGGGCGTACACGAACGAGGCCGAGAAGCTGCTCTCGGAGCTCCCGGCCAAGCCCGGGCGGGATGCCGACCAGCAGCAGCTCGCCACGGAGGTGATCGCCGACCAGCGTCGTCTGCGCAGCGCGTTCCTGGAGCTGCACGCCGAGCGGGTCTACCACGAGCTGACCGGGGGCCTGCGTGAGCAGCGCTCGCTGTCCGAGCTGGTGTTCGCCGCGTCCGAGGCCTTCCCCGGTCTCACTCCGACCGAGGCCCAGATGGCGGCAGAGCGCGAGTGCGGACAGTCCGACAAGGACGGGAGGGAGATCGACCAGGGCATCTTCTTCCACTGGGTTCTGCGGTCGCCGCAGGCCGGCCCTCACCTGATGCACGCCCTGCTGCGGCCCACCCAGCGCGCCCGGTCGCTGCTCGGCGAGTTCCGCGGGACGGGAAGCCTCGAACTGGGCACGGTCCGGCTGGAGCGGATCGACCAGTCGGCCCACATCACGTTGTGCAACGGCCGGTTCCTCAACGCCGAGGACAACCAGCTCGTCGACGACTTGGAGACCGCCGTCGACATCGCCCTGCTCGACGACCGCGTCAAGGTGGGGGTACTGCGCGGCGGGAAGATGACGCACCCGCGCTACCAGGGCCGCCGGGTCTTCTGCGCCGGAATCAACCTGGTCGATCTGCACCAGGGCCGGATCTCGCTCGTGGACTTCCTGCTCCGCCGCGAACTCGGCTACCTCCATAAGCTGATCCGGGGCATCCAGGTCGACGACGCCTGGCCCCGGCCCCTGGTGGAGAAGCCGTGGGTGGCCGCCGTAGACACCTTCGCGATCGGCGGCGGCATGCAGATGCTGTTCGCGGTCGACCACGTCGTCGCCGCGGCCGACGCGTACTTCAGCCTTCCGGCAGCGCAGGAAGGCATCGTGCCGGGCATGGCCAACCTCCGGTTGACCGCGCTCGCGGGCGGGCGGCTGTCGCGGCAGGTCATCCTGTCCGGCCGCAAGCTCTGGGCACGCGAGCCCGAGGCGGGAGTCGTCTGCGACGAGGTGGTCGACCCCAAGCTGATGGACGCGAGCGTCGATGCGGCGGTCGACCGCCTCGCGAGCCCGGCCGTGGTCCCGAACCGGCATATGATCAATCTCGCCGAGGAGCCGATGGACCGTCTTCGCGCGTACGCCGCCGAGTTCGCGCTCGAACAGGCGCTGCGGCTGTACAGCGCCGATGTCATCGACAAGGTGGACCGGTTCAGCGCCGGTGCGTCCTCGGAGCGACGGACGGGCAGCGGCTCGTGAGGCCCGTCGACGCGATGCTGGAGGTGCTGCGCGACGAAGGCGTGACCCGGGTCTTCGGTAACCCGGGCACAACGGAACTGCCCTTCGTCGAGGCGGTCACGGCGGCACCGGACCTCCAGTACGTCCTGGGCGTCCAGGAGGGCTCCGTGGTCGCGATGGCCGACGGATACGCGCGCGCCACCGGCCGCCCGGCCTTCGTCAGCCTCCACATCGCCGCCGGGCTCGCCAACGGCATGGTCGGGCTCCTCAATGCCAGCCGGTCACGCACGCCGCTGGTGGTGACGGCGGGGCAGCAGGACCGCCGCCATCTGGCGCAGGACCCCATGCTCTCCGGCGACCTGGTGGGGATCGCCCGGGCGGCCGTCAAGCACGCCTTCGACGTCCAGCACGCCCATGACCTCCCCGGCATGCTGCGCCGGGCCTTCGCGCTGGCCGTCCAGCCTCCCGCGGGCCCGGTCTTCCTCTCCATCCCGATGGATCTTCTGGAAGAAGAGACCCCCGTCGACCCGCCCGCGCCGAAATCGAGGGTCGGCGGGCTCGGCCCCGCCCCCGGCTGGCCGGAGGCCGCCGAGCGCCTCGCCACCGCCGCACGGCCGGCGATCGTCGCCGGAGACGGGGTGGGACGCAACGGTGCCGTGGCCGACCTGGTGGCGGTCGCCGAGGCGATCGGGGCCACCGTCTACCACCAGCCGATGCACGACGGCGTGGACTTCCCCACGGTGCATCCGCTCTACGCGGGCATGCTCGACGCTCGCTACTCGGCGATCCGGAACGCTCTCGAAGGTCATGACGTGGCGCTCATCGCCGGCACCCGGGCGTTCATGGCGCACCACTACGAGCCCGGTCCGCCGATCCCCACCGGCACCGCCGTCATCCAGTTGGACGACGATCCGGGCGAGCCGGGCCGGACGTTCCCCGTGGCTCTCGGTCTGGTCGGCGGGATCCGCACCACCCTCGCTGCGCTCGCCGCGCAACTCGCCGGGAAGGTGCCGGAAGCGCCGAGGCGCGTCAAGGCGATCGGCCGTGTGCACGAGGCCACCCGTGCCCGGGTACAGAAGCGGGCACTTGCGGGTTACGGCGACGCCCCGATGGACCCGCTGGCCGCTGTGCACGCCGTCGTCTCGGGGCTCCCGGCCGACTCCGTGGTGGTGGAGGAGGCGATCACCAGCGGGCTGCTGCTACGCAGCGTCCTACCACTGGAGCGCCCCCGTTCGTACGTGCACACCGTTGGCGGTGGGCTCGGCTCCGGTATCGGCGCCGCCATCGGCTCCCGGATGGGAGATCCCACCCGCCCGGTCGTCGCCGTGCTCGGTGACGGCTGCGCCCTGTTCGGGCTCCAGGGGCTGTGGAGCGCCGCCCACTACCGCGTCCCGGTCACCTTCGTGGTGATGAACAACGGCGAATACCGCACCCTCAAGGAGACGGCCGCCCGACGGGAACGGGGCCGGGCCGCCCGCCGGCGGTCCGGGGGCCCGGAACTCACGCCGCCGCGAGTCGATCTGACGCCCGCCAGGGATTTCCTGGGGCTCACCGACGGAACACCAGATGCTCCGGACGGCCTGGATCTCACTCCACCGGAGCTCGACTTCACCCGCGTCGCCGAGTTCTTCGGTATCACCGCGGTGCGCGCCCGCTCTACGGACCACCTGGCCGAGGCCGTGGCGCGGGCCGCCGCGGGAGCCGAGCCCGTCCTCATCGATGTCCCCATCACGAGCTACGCCAGCAGCGCCTGACTGGCCCGCCGCCGCGTGCTCGGAGAACACCATCAAAACGTCAGGAGGAAGCCATGACAAGCCTGGTCGACGTGGACGGGCTCGCCGGGACGGTGTTCAGTGACGGCTGGCGGGCCGCGTCCGGCGGCGCCGTCGTCGACGTGGTCGAACCGGCGACCGGGAAGACGCTCGCCCAGGTCGGTGTCGCTGCCGCGTGGGACGTCACACGGGCCGCGACCCTTGCGGCACGGGCACAGCAGGCGTGGGGGGCCCTGCCCCCGGCCGATCGTGCGGCGGTGCTGCGGCGGGCGGCGGCCGTGCTGGAGGAGCACCGGGCCGAGGTCGTGCGGTGGTTGATCCGCGAGGGTGGTGCTGTACGGGCGAAGGCGGAGACGGAGATCGCGGACACGGTGGAGGAACTCCTCCAGGCGGCGGCACTGCCCACGCAGCCGCACGGGCAGGTCCTGCCCTCCGTACCCGGCCGGTCGAGCCTGGCCCGCCGGGAGCCGCTGGGCGTGGTCGGCGTGATCAGCCCGTGGAACGTACCGCTGCTGCTCGCCCTGCGTTCGGTGGCCCCCGCGCTCGCCCTGGGCAACGCCGTGATCCTCAAGCCGGATGTCCGCACACCGGTCGCGGGCGGCCTGGTTGTGGCGCGCCTGTTCGAGGAGGCGGGACTCCCGAAGGATGTGCTGCACGTGCTGCCCGGCGACGCGGTGGCCGGCGCCGCCCTGGCGGCCGATCCGATCGTGACGATGGTGTCGTTCACGGGCTCCACCGCGGTCGGTCGGGAGGTGGGAGCCGCGGCCGGCCGCACGCTCAAGCGGGTCTCACTCGAACTCGGCGGCAACAACGCACTTATCGTGCTGGACGACGCCGCCGTGGAGGCGGCCGCGGCGGCGGGAGCCTTCGCGTCCTTCTTCCACCAGGGCCAGATCTGCATGGCGGCGGGACGGCACATCGTGCATGCGTCGGTCGCCGAGGCGTATGTGCAGCGGTTGGTCGAGGAGGCCCGGCGGCTCACCGTGGGCGATCCGTGGACCGACCCGGTCGACCTGGGACCGGTGATCGACGGCCGGCAGTTGGAGCGTGTCGACGGGATCGTTCGCGACAGCGTCGCCGCGGGCGCCGAACTGCGATGGGGCGGTACGCCGGACGGGCCGTTCTACCCGCCGACCGTCCTCACCGGGGTCACCCGGGAGATGCCCGCGTTCACCGAGGAGATCTTCGGCCCGGTGGCACCCGTTGTGGTCGTCCGGAACGACGACGAGGCGGTGGCCGTCGCCAACGACACGGAGTACGGTCTCGTGGCCGCGGTACGGACGCGTTCGGTCGAGCGCGGGCTCCGTCTGGCCGGCCGCCTGCGAACGGGCATGATCCATGTGAACGACCAGACGATCAACCACCAGGCGGTGGTGCCCTTCGGCGGCTTCGGCGCCTCGGGCAACGGCGCCCGGCACGGGGCGCAGTTCGCCTGGGACTCGTACACCCAGTGGCAGTGGATCACGGCCCGGGACGACAGTGCCTAGCTCCACGCCGCGCGACGGGACGACGAGGCCGCAGCCCGATGGGCTGCGGCCTCGTCGTCACCACGGGCGAGACCAGTGAGTTCGACGCCCCCGTCCGGGTTCCGTCGTCCAGCAAAGCCGGAGCGCAGGAGGGTCCCTCCCCGACCGGGTGCAGAGTGGTCGCCGATGACGTCGAAGGGCAGGGTACGCCCTCGCGCACATACCTCTCCGGCCTGGCCGGCGCGGAGGTTCTCCCCCAGGACTCCGCGCACGCTCAGCCGTACGCCGGGGGCCGCCCCGACCACCGGGCTCCCGCCGGAGGGCGTGTCCTGGCCCGCGCGATACATGCTCACCGCCCAGGGCAATACGCTCCCGCCGGGCGCGAACTCGGCGCGCAGGGCGGTCTCGGGCAGGATCTCGACATGCCGTGCCACGACCTCGGGTGCGCAGGGGGCTCCCACAAGGACGACCATCCTGGGCCGCGGCGGGCGGGGCTCCCGGGCCAGTGTGTCGAGCACGTGTGTGTACTCGGCCGACTCGTACACGGCGACTACCCCGTCGAGGCTCGCCACGAGTCCGCCTGGTCGGGCGAGCAGCGTGCTGCCCGATCCGAAGGCCCACCACATCGCGGACAGGGTGGCGGGTCCGACGGGGTGCTCGGCGACCGCGACCGCCCGGCCTGCGGGTCCGATCTGCTCGGACCGGGCGGTCATGGCCAGATGCCAGGCCCTATGGTCCACGAGGTGACCGGAATTCCAGTCCCCGGCTTCCTGCGCCGTCAGCAGGTAGGCGAGCTCGGCGGGTGCGGAGCGCGGCAGCGCCCGGTCGACGGAGCGCGCTCCGAGCCGCTTCCACAGCTCGGGGTCGTCCAAGAGGAGCCGCCGTCGGTAGCCGGCGTGATCCCATGCCTCCCGGGTCGCGCGGCTGCACAGCACCGTCTCGGCGCCGCTGACGACAGCGATCCGGCAGGTTTGGCCGGCCGACAACTCGCGGGGCACCGGGACGCACACACCCCCGGCCTTCATCACCGCCAGCTGGGCCACGAGCGCCTGCCGGTGGTCGGCGCAGTGCACCACGACCGGGTCCCCCAGCTGGACGTCGGCGCTCAGCAGCGCCGTGGCGAGCTGCGCGGAGAGGGTGTCGGCCTTGCCGTACGAGAGGGTGTACGGCCCCTCGCGCACCACGACGGCCCCCGGGTGGCGCCGGGCGGCCCGGCTGAAGAGTCCGTCGAGTGTCCGGACCGACTCGGCCGGGTGGTCCTGACCGCGAGTGCCGGGACGGACGGAATCCCGGAGTTCGGCCGAGGGCATGTCTGGGTCTCCTTCTGGTCCTTGTCCTGCTCCTGCTGCTTCTGGCGTGTCTTCTGGATGCTTCCGGTCTGCCGTCCGTCGTAGTGCCGCTATGCGACGGGAGGGACGGAGGAGGAGCGGTCGGGCTCCCGCCCGGGCTCCCCGGTCGTCGCCTCCGGCACGATCACGGGCTTCGCGTACGTCCGTGTCAGCAGAGGGCCCGTCATCGCCGTGGTGACCAGTGCCATGACGACCAGGAGGGAGTACAGCCCGCCGTCGAGCAGCCCGGCCTGCAGTCCGACACCGAGGATGACCAGCTCGGTGAGGCCACGGGTGTTCATCAGCGCGGCGAGCGCCGTCGCGGGCCTGGCAGGCAGCCCCGTGCTCCGAGCGAACAGATACGTGCCACCGAACTTGCCGACGACGGCGACCAGCAGGACGGCGACGAGTTCGGCGGTCTCCGCCCAGCCGAACTGCCGGAGGTCCACCTTGAGGCCGGCGACGACGAAGTAGACGGGGAGCAGCACGGAGGTCACGGTGCGGGTGTGCTGCATGAGGTCCGCGCGCAGCCGCTCAGCACCCTCGCTCGGCATGATCACGCCAAAGAGGAAGGCTCCGAAGATGTAGTGCATACCCATGGCCTCGGTCGCCGCGCCGCACAACAGCGCTCCGATCAGCACCTGCACGTACCACCATGCCGATGCGGGCCCGCGACCGTCGCCCCGGGTGAGGCGGCGGCGCAACCAGGGCCGTACGACGAGGACGAGCACCAGGGCGAACGGAATCATGAGGGCCACCCGCCAGTGGGAGCCCGCGCCGCCGATCGCTGCCTGCACCCCTGCCAGGGCGGTCCAGGCGACGACGTCCACGAGGGCCGCCGTCGCCAGGGCGATGCCACCGAGGCCGGTGGCGGCGATACCTCGGTCGGAGAGGATCCTCGCCAGTACGGGGAAGGCGGTCACGGACACGGCCAGGCCGATGAAGACGATGAAGGCGGCCTTCTGGTCGGTCTCATGGTTCCGCAACAGGAAGTAGCCGAGACCGGTGCCGAGGACGAACGGCACCGCCGTCGATCCAAGACTCACGGCCGCGGCCATGCGTCCGCGGCCGCGCAGCGCCTGGCGCTCGATCTCCAGGCCCACACCGAACATGAACAGGGTGACGCCGACATCGGCCATCGCACTCAGCAACGGCCGAATCGTGTGGGGAAACAGGGTGTCGGAGACGGCCCCGTTGAGGAGCGTCGGCCCGAGAAGCACTCCGGCGAGGATCTCGCCCACGACGGGCGGTTGTCCGATCCTGGTGGCGAGGTGCCCGAGTCCATGGGCGAGGACGAGGATGAACGCAAGGTCGAAGAGGAGAAGTGCCACCTGATTGCTGCTCATGGCGACCACTCTCCTTCAGCCGCCTACAGATGCTCTGAACGGTTTCTGATGAGACGCCGCGCCCCACGGCCCCGGCCCCGCGGACCCCTCCGCGACAGTCCCGCGCGGGCACGCGTGTGCCCCGTGACCAGGGGCCACGGGGCACACGCTCGAAGGGCCCTAGGCGACCGAAGCGGTTGCCTGCAGCAGACGCGCCACGGCGGCACTGCGATCAGTCAGCGGCTCGCGCTCGGCGCACTCGGCCGCATAGAGCCTCATGAGCTCATGGAACCGGTACACGCCCCGGTCGGCCTCACGGAGCAGATGGCGCCGGGCGAGCAACTTCAGCGTGCCCACCGCCTCCGACTCGGTGGTTCCGGCCAGATCGGCCGCCGCCGACACGGTGATCAGCCCGTCGCTGAAGAGTCCGAGGAGCCGGAACATCCTCGCCGCCTCCTCGGGCAGCGCCTGGTAGGACGTCTCGAACAAGGTGTGCAGGCTCGTCGAGGCGTCGCCTCCCGCCGCAAGTCGGTCCAGCCTGCCGTGTTCCTCGACGATGCGCTGCACCAGCGCGGCCAGAGGCACGTCCGGGTTGGCGGCCAGCGTCTCGGCCATCATGCGCAGCGCCAGGGGCCGTCCTCCAGACAGGCCCACGAGACGCCTGGCCACGGCCTCCTGGTGGTGGAGCCGGTCGCCGCCGAGACATCGGAGCAGCGCCAGCGCGTCCTGGGTACCGAGCGGGTCGAGCCGCAGGAGATGCGCGCCGTCACGGACGGCGAGGCCGCCCAGGCGCTGTCGGCCGGTGCTGAGCACACAGGACGAGCCGCCGGGGATCAGCGGCCGTAACTGGTCGGCGCTGAGCACGTCGTCGAGCATGACGAGGACGCGCTTGCCGTGCAGCAGGCTCCGGTACAGCGTCGCGCGGCTCGCCAGATCCGCGGGGATGCGGGTGTCGTCGACCCCGAGGCTCCGCAGTACCTGGAGCAGGGCCTCGGAGGCGCTCAGCGAACGACCCTCCATGCTCGTACCGAGCAGATCGACGTAGAGCTGCCCGTCCGGGAAGTGCTCGGACAGCCGGTGGGCCAGTTCGAGCGCGAAGGCGCTCTTGCCGACGCCGGCCGGCCCGTCGACGACGACGATGGGGGTGGAGGCGCCCCGCGGGTCGTTCTCGGTGAGCAGCCGCGCGAGTTGCTCCAGCTCCCTGGAGCGGCCGACGAACCCTCTTGCCACTGGAGGCAGTTGGGCAGGTCGCGGCGTCTCGGCGAGCACCAGCCGGGTAGAGGGGGGCTCCGGGTCGGGTGCCCCGGAGTCGACAGGGGCGACAGCGCTCGTACCGGCGGCTCCGACGGAGGTGACCGGGCTGCCCGTGAGGATCTGCTGGTGCAGCGTCCTCAGTTCGGCGCTGGGATCGATGCCCAGCTCGTGCCGCAGCAGCCGTCGGGTCTCGGCGTAGACCTCCAGCGCGTGCGCCTGGCGTCCGCACCGGTACAGTGCCGTCATCAGCAACCAGCGCAGCTTCTCGCGCAGCGGCTCCTCGGCCACCGCCCCGAGCAGTACGGTCACCGCCTCGACGGGACGGTCCGCCTCCAGCATGTCGGCGGCCCACTCCTCGACGGCCGTGAGCCGGAGGTCCTGGAGCCTCGTGCGCTCCATCGCCGCGAACGGCCCGGGAACGCCGGAGTGCGCCTCCCCGTGCCACAAGGACAGCGCGGACTCCGCCACGTCCAACGCTTCCTGGAGCCTCCCCTCGACACGTGCGCGCCGCGCCTGGGCGTGACGGCGGGCGAAGCGCGTGGCGTCGACCGTCTCGGGGTCCGTCTGCAGCGCATAGCCGCCGGCGGTCGAGATCAGCACCTCACCGCTCTCCCGCCTGCTGCGTTCCGGCTCGAGGACTCGGCGGAGCCCGGCCACGTAGGTGTGGACGCCGTTGGCCGCGGTCTGCGGGATGTCTCCGCCCCACACCGCGTCGATGATGTGATCCACACTCACGACGTCGTTCGCCCGGCCGGCGAGCAGCGCGAACACCGCTCTCTGCTTGGGCGGTCCGAGGACGACTTCCCTGCCGTGACGCCAGGCACGTACCGGACCTAACAGTTGCACTTCCAAGGGCTCCCCCGTCATCGGCATTGCCCTGTCGCCTCCTGAGGTCGTTGTCGCGGTCACCGGACCGCTTCTTCGAGTGATTTCAGACGTACAGACGCTTCTCGGGTGCCGCGTCGGGCGGCACCGTTCCGCTCTCGGTCCCATGTGCCACCAGGCGGTGGGCCACGCACCTCAGCTTCTCCCGGGTCTCCTCGAGCTCGCGCTCGGGTACGGAATGCTCGACGACCCCGGCACCGGCCTGCAGCCAGGTTTCACCGTTCCGGTGGAAGACGCTGCGCAGGGCGAGCGCGGCATCCATCGAACCGTCCTGCGCCACCGTCATCACGGTACCGGCGTAGAGGCCGCGCTCCCGTGGCTCGCAGTCCGAGATGGCGTCGTACGCGGCGAGCTTGGGCACGCCCGAGGCGGTGACGGCGGGAAAGACGGCGGCGAAGGCGTCCCAGGGGCTGGCGTCCTGCGGCATCCGGCCCACGACCTTGGAGGCCAGATGCTGCACGGAGCCCCGCTCCTTGATCACCATGTACTCCTGCACGACCACCGTGTCCGGCTTGCACGGCTCGGCGAGTTCGTCGACGGCGACCTTCACCGAGATGGCGTGCTCGTGGAGTTCCTTGGGGTCCGCCAGAAGGTGTTCACGTAGTCGCCGGTCCTCGTCGGCATCGCCGGTCAGGGCCCGGGTGCCGGCCAACGGCTGGCTGGCGACGGTGCGGTCGGGCTCGACCTCCACGACGGTCTCCGGGCTGAATCCCAGGGCCTGGAGGTCTCCCATGTTCAACAGGTAGGACCGCGCGGGGGTGTTGGCACGGCGTCCGACGAGGTAGCTCGCCGGGAAATCGATGTCGGAGGTGACGGGGACGATCCGGGACACGACGGCCTTCTGGAGTTCTCCGGCGCGTATGCGGTCCACGACAGTGGCGACAGAAGCACGGTACGCATCGGCACCGGCCTCGATGTCCACGCCGACCGGCCGGTGCCCGGTATCCGGTTCCTGCTCCAGACCGGCCAGCGTCTTCTCGACGAGAAACATCTCCTGCGGGTCCAGACCCCGCACGAGGGCCTGCCCCTCGGACAGGCGTATCTCCGTTCGCGGAACGACAAGATGGAGCAGGACGTCGTTGTCGACCGGACGGCCGGCGACGGCGTATGCGAGCTCGAACGCACTCCAGCCGTACGCCCGCCAGTCGGTCAGCTCGAGGCTGTCCAGAAACTCACGCACTTGGGCCAACGGATCGCCCTGCCAGGGGCGTTCGATGGAGTTGCCATCCTTCGTACATCGCACGGTGTCCTGTCCCAACACGACTTCGGCCACGATGCCGCCGGCCACCGACCAAGCGTCCGGGCCTTCGTAGACGACATAGGTGGAGAACAGGCCCGAGGCGATGAGTCCCGTCGCTGCGACAAGCGGATCGACATCCGTGCGCACGGTTGTTGACCGGTACGAGAAAAGCACGGTTCTTCCTCCTGCAACTGACGACCGAAATTGACCACTACAAGGGCGGAAAACAATCGACCGATCCTCACAGGAGAGAATCAGGGGAATATTGACGGTGCGTCACAAGAAAGCCATCGCAGGATGATGTCGCGCATGCCGGCCGCCACATCAGCACACATGAAGGAACGTTTAGGCATGCCAAACCTGCGACGTCCCCTCGAAAGAGAACGTCGGTCACCCCAGAAATAGACCGATACCCCGGGTTCCTGAATCCCCCGACAACCCTCCCCTAATGCCCAGGAGCGGCCGAACCGAGGTCGACTCTACCCAACGACTTCGACTCAGATCAATGAAATTTCACTCCACACCGCGACTTGAACGCGACTTGACCGATTCTGCCCGCAGGGTTTGTCGCCGCGCGACGCGCGACCGTTTCGAATTCCCCTGGTGACAACGATATGAAGGCGGCCCGGCGCTTTTGCACGGGGGAATGCCGGGCCACCAAGACCCTGCCGGGCACGCCGTGTGGCGATGCGCGACAAGGTCCGCCTCATGAAGGTGCCGACCCCCTCCGCCGGACGGCCGGGGCGACCTCACGCCGTCCCCACGCCGGGTTCCAGGTCGACTCCCGCACTGGATCCCTCCCTAGTTTTTATACTTGTAAGTCGTACGCGTACAATAACTGTAGCCCGGGCTCCTGTCGATGTCACCCCCCACCCCGAAGAGCCCAGCACAGCGCGGTGATCCGGCCCGCGGTCGGAGCCGGACAGCTCAGCACTCGGATGGGAGAACCAGGCATGAAGCCCCGTAACGGGCGCAGAGGCGGCGCACGTCGTTCCTCGCCCCTCTCGCAGGAGACCATCGTCGCGGCCGCACTGCGCATCCTCGACAGTGAGGGCCCTCAGCAGCTCTCCATGCGACGGCTCGCCAGGGAGCTCTCCATCACGCCGATGGCCCTCTACCACCATGTGCGCGACAGGCACGAGTTGCTGCTCCTCCTGGTCGCCTCGCGATCCCAGGGCCGTGCCCGGCCGGTCCTGCCCGAGGACCCGCGTGAAAGGCTGCTGGCGGCCGCCCAGCTTCTCCACGACGTCCTTGCCCAGTACCCGTTCCTCAACGAGATCCTGGCCTCCCCCGACCTCCTGGCCGTGTCCGCGCTGTGGGTCATGGAAGCCCTGCTCGACGCGGCCGTCGAGTGCGGTCTCACCCTTGAGGAGGCGGCCCAGGCCCATCAGGCCCTCTGGCACTTCACGGTCGGCGTCCTTCTGATCCGTACGACCAGTCGCCAGCACCACGCCGAACTGACCCGCCCCACGGAACGCGAACAGGTCTTCGCCACCTTGTCGCCCGCCGCCTTCCCACGCGTGACCTCGCTCGCCGACCGCTGGTCCGCGCTCACTGCGCGGGACACCCACCGCGAGGCCCTGGAGGACATCGTCGAGGGTCTGCTCGGCGGGCGTCCGGCCCACCCGGGAGAACACACATGAGCATCGACAAGGCACCCATGATCGGAATCCTCGGCGGGTACGGACGCGTGGGCGCGGCCGCAGCCCGCTTCCTCGCCGCCGAGCGCGGCTACCGTCTGCGGATCGGCGGACGGTCGGCCGAGAAGGCCTGGCGCATCGCCCGAAAGCTGGGCGCCTGCGCGGAGGCAATGGTGGTCGACGCCCGTGACAACCAGAGCCTGACCCACTTCACCCGTGGCTGTGTCACCGTGCTCGACTGCTCCGGGACCGCGTTCTCGCTCCGCGGCCAGGTTCGTGCCTCGGTCCTTGCGGCCGGCGTCCACTACGTGGGCATGACGGACGACGGCGGCTCGCGCACTTCGGCGGGGGCATGTTCGGCCGTTCTCTTCACCGGGCTCTCGGGCACACTGGCCGGCTGGGTGCCGCGCTGGCTGGCGGAAGGGCTCGACTCCGCGACCCGCTTCAGCGGCTGGTGGGGCGGTCTCGGCGCCATCCCGCCGCATACGGCCGTCTCCTGTCTGCTCGGCAAGCGACACGCGGTCGACCTCCCCGGCGACGACCACCCCGACGCCGCCCCCGCTTGCAGCGACGCAGTGCCGAGCGCGGAGGCCCGTTCCGGTCCCCTTCCCCAGGAGTTCGCGTCGCCCGCACCGCCGCCGGCCCACGCCGCCGCCGTCCGACGGGTCCTCCCCGAGGAACTGCGGCAACAGGCCTACCTCCTGCGGCTGCGGGAGGCCCACTGGCACGAGGTGCTCAAGGGTCCAGGCGTGCCCGCCTTCCTTGACCGGTTCGCCTTGCAGCATCCGGCGGCGGACGACGGCAGGGCTCTGATGGCCGCCGCGCGGGAACTGGCCGAGGAAAGTCTGCGGGACGCGGCCGGCAGCTCCCCGTATCAGGTGATGTATGGCACGCTTGACGGGTTGACACCCGAGGGCGCCCCGGTGCGGCGGAGCGCCCTCCTGCACTGCACGGACGTGACCGGCCTGGTGGGAGTGGTCGCCTCGACCACCGCTCACGAGGTCACGCGAGGCCGGGTGCCGTCCGGTGTCCACGTCATGGCGGCTACGCTGCCGCCGACGGCCACCGCCGACTGGATCGTGCGTCACCTTCCGCGAACGACGGCGCAGACGACGGAGGTCCCGCATGGCGATGCGGGCATGATGACGTCGGCGTCACCGACCGCCTGGCGCCGGGGATGAAGCCGACGGCCGACGGCAGGACCGGGTGACCACGCACGCGGACCGGCCGTCATGGCCCGTGACCGCGCCGTACCCGGCACGAGCAACAGGAAGAGAGAGGGATGACGCCTCAGACCCGACGCACCGGCAGGACCGGCAGGCCACCCCGGCTGTCCCGGGAGGCCATCCTCACGGCCGCCCAGCACATCCTGGACAAGGAGGGGCCGGAGAACCTGTCGATGCGCCGCGTGGCTCAGGAGCTGTCGAGCACGGCGATGGCGCTCTACCATCACGTGCGCGACAAGGACGAGCTGCTGCTCCTGCTGCTCGAACGTCACGCCCAGCGCTTCCCGCGCCCCGAGCTGCCCGCCGAGCCACGTGACCGGCTGATCGCGGCAAGCCAGGCGCTGCACGACATCCTCGCCGAGTGTCCGTGGATCGTGGAGGTCCTCGCCTCCGACGACCTGATGGCCGTCTCCGCCCTGTGGATCGTGGAGAACATGATCGACGCCGGGATCGAGTGTGGGCTCAGTCCCGAGGAGGCCGTGTACGCCTACCGCGTGATCTGGTACTACACCGCCGGCGAGCTCACCATCCGCGTGAACCGCGAGCGGCACCATGCAGGGCTCGAGCGCCCCCCGCACCGCGACAAGGCCTTCGCCACGCTGACACCGGAGGAATTCCCCCGGCTCGCCTCGCTCGCGGGCCGGTGGGACGAGATCACCACCCGTGACACCCACCACGAGGGCCTCGTGTCCATCGTCGACGGACTGCTCTCACGGACCGGCACGGCGCGGAAGGCGACATGACCGTGGGCCCGTATCACCGGCCGGTCGTAGCCGGTGGTGATACGGGCCCGCTGCCCGGGCTCGCTCAGGCGTCCAGGGCCGCGCGCAGGGCCCTCTTGTCGACCTTGCCGACGCCTGTCATGGGCAGCCGTTCCAGGACCACCAGCTGATCGGGCACCTTGTAGGTGGCGACCCCCCGCCCCCGGAACGCGGCCTGCACGTCCCGCAGGGTCGGCGGATGAGCGCTGTCCCTGGGTACGACACAGGCGCAGGTCCTCTCCCCCATCAGCGGGTCGGGCAGGGCGAGCACGGCGACTCCCAGGAGCGGGAAGGCGGCGAGCAGATGTTCCTCCACCTCCAGCGTCGGCACCTTCTCCCCACCCCGGTTGACCACGTCGTTGATCCTGCCGACGACCTCGAAGTTGCCCTCCGCGGTCCGGCGCACCAGGTCACCCGTCCGGTAGAAACCGTCCTCGGTGAACCGGGTGCGATTGCGCTCCCCTGCGCGGAAGTAGCCGCGCAGGGTGTACGGCCCGCGGGTGAACAACTCGCCCGTCTCCCCCGGTCCGGCCTCGGTCCCGTCCTCCCTGATGACCCGTACTTCGTCGGCCGGTGACAGCGGTCGCCCCTGCGTGTGGACGATCACGTCCTCGGGGTCGTCGAGCCGGGTGTAGTTGAGCAGTCCCTCGGCCATCCCGTACACCTGCTGAAGGGTGCAGCCGAGGATCTTCGGCACCTGGTGGGCCGTCTCCGGGGCGAGCCGGGCGCCGCCGACCTGGAGGACTCGCAGGGAGGAGAGGTCGTGGTCCGTCCACTCCGCCGCGTCGAGCCACAGGGGCACCAGCGGTGGCACCAACGAGGTGATGGTCACGCCGGCCCGTTCGATGAGCGGGAAGCACACGTCCGCGGTGGGGGCCGAGGCGAGCACAGCCGTTCCTCCGGCCCGGAGCGTGCCCAGTACGCCCGGGCAGGCAAGGGCGAAGTTGTGCTCCACGGGCAGCGCCGCGAGGTAGACGCTGTCCAGCCCGACACCGCACAGCCGCGCGGTCTCCCGCAGCTGGTACGCGTAGTCCGCGTGCGTACGCGGTATCAGCTTCGGCGGCCCGGAGGTTCCACCGGACAGGAGGAACAGCGCGACGTCCTCGGGCTCCGGCGTGGGCAGGGCGACGGGGTCGGCGTCCACGGAGGACAGAGTCGTGTACGGGCCCGGATCACCTGCCACGAACACGTGGCGGAGAGTGTCGGTCCGGTCGAGCACCTCCCTGGCGACGAGCCGGAAATCGCAGTCGAGCACCCGTTCCGGGCAGATGTAGGCCACGGCCTCGGAGGTGGCCACGAGATGGGTGATCTCCGTCGTGCGGTGTGCGGGCAGGGCGTACACCGGCAGGATGCCGGTCCGGAACAGCGCCAGGCTCAGCACCACGAGGTCGACGTCGTTGGGGAGTTGCGCGACGACGCGGTCGCCGGGCGTCAGGCCGGCGCGCAGCAGGCCGGCGGCCATCCGGTCGGCCTTCCGGTCGAGCTCCTCGTGGGTCACGCTGGCGGTTGCCGTCACCAGGGCGGTCCCGGCCCGCTGCTCGGGTGTCCGCGGGGGCCAGGTCCCGAGGACGTCCGTGTTCCAGTACCCCTGCTCCCGGTACGTGCGAGCCACCGATTCCGGCCAAGGCACACAGCCCTCTTGCATGGGAATCCTCTCTCTTCCGTTACGGATCGGGGTGCGCGGCCGTCGACGGCCGACGGCGCGTCACGGGGTGGACGGCCAGGCGGTGGCGTTCTCGGGCAGCGCCGCCCGAACCGCCCCGAAGACGCGCGGGAGTACGGTCGTGCGCCTGGTCTCCAGATAGAAGTGGCCTCCCGTGAAGGCCTCCACCTCGCAGGGCCCGGCGGTGACCTCGCTCCAGGCGGCGGCCTCGTCCGCGGTGACCTCCGGGTCGTCGTCGGCGTACACCACGGTCACCGGGATGCTCAGCGTGCCACCGGGCAGGGGCCGGTAGGTCTCGATGAGCCGATAGTCGCTGCGGATGGCCGGCAACAGGGCGTCCAGCAGGGCGCTGTTGTCCATGACATCCCGGGCGGTGCCTCCGAGCCTCTCCAGGTCCGCTAGGAGTTCCCCGTCGGTGGCGCGGTGGAGGGTGCCGCCGCCCCGGGTGCGCCCAGGGGCAGGCTGGCCGGAGACGACGAGCGCCGCCGGCGGACGGCCGGTGACGGCGAGCCTGCGTGCGGCCTCGTAAGCCACGGCCGCGCCCATGCTGTGCCCGAAGAACACGGCGGAAGCGAGCTCGTCGCCGGTACACGCCCGGGTCAGCGCTGGGACGAGGTCGTCCAGCAGGCTCTCCATGTCCGTGGCCGCCGATTCGTCGAAGCGGTCGCCGCGGCCGGCATACTGCACCGCGCACACTTCGATGTCCCACGGGGCGTCCAGGGACCAGCTGCGGTACCCGCCGGCGGCGCCGCCGGCGTGCGGAAAGCAGATCAGCCGGGCCCGCGCGTGCGTCCGTGGTGAGAACACGCGCAGCGGGGAGGACGACCGGCGGTCCGTCGACATCACAGCTCGCCCTCCTCGAACTCGTCGGTCGAAATGCCCACCACTCCCATCGGGTCGCCGTCCGGGTCCAGGCCGCGCGCTGCCCTCGACTCACGCACAAGCGCGGCCATTCCAGCCACGGTCGGGGCCCGCAGGACATCGCGCATCGGCAACTCGACGCCCAGCGAGCCGCGGATGGCGGCCACCAGACGGGTCGCCGTCAGGCTGTCCCCGCCGAGGGCGAAGAATCCGGCGCCCCGGGCGGTCACGGGTGCGCCGAGGACGCGTGCCCAGACCTCAGCCACCGCCTCCTCCAGGTGGCCCCGCGGGGGGTCGTCGACGCCCTGCGCCGGGGCGACGGCTTCACCCAGGGCCCGTTCGACCTGCCGCCGGTCCACCTTGCCGTTGGCGCTCAGCGGCAGCTCGGCCAGGCCGACAAGGGAGCCGGGGATCATATGTGCGGGGAGCCGGTCGGCGAGCCAGGACCGTATCGTCGCCGGGTCGGCGGCGTGCTCGGTGAGCTCCGGTTCGGGACGCCTCGCGGCGATCAGAGCCACGCCGTCGGGTTCTCGCCTGGACACCTCGGCGCCGGAGAACCCCGCCCGTTCCAAGGCCCGCAGCCATCGTGTCAGGTCGGCCGCGGCAGACGGGGTGGGCACCGTCGCGATCGCCAGCGGGGAGACCTGCTCCCGCGCGACGACGAACAGTCGGCTGCCCGGCCTGCCCAGCAGTGCCAGCGCCCGCGCGGCGGCTTCCGGGTCCGGCTCCCGGCCCAGGGCGTCGTTCGCCACGAGCACGTCGAAGGCGGCGAGTCTCGACTCGGGTACGGCGAAAGCGTCCTGGCGGGCGGTCCGCACCTGGTGCCCGGAACCGGCGAGCCTGACCTCGGCGGCCGCGATCCGTGACGCCTGAGGGTCGAGCAGCGTGTAGTCGACCGTGCCGGGCTTGATCCGCTCCAGCAGTGCGGCAGCGCCCCGACCGCCCGCACCCGCCCACTCGGCGATGTCGAGCGGCTGGTCGCCGTCGGCGCACAGGACCTCCACGTCCTGTGCGACGGCGTCCAGGCAGGCCACGGCACCGGGCAGTTGAAGCGCGAGCCCGTCCGGAGACAGGACGGGGTCGTCGGCCAGGGCCTCGATGTCAGCCGTTCCGGCGAGCACCGCCGTCAGCAGGGGTGTCGCGCCGGCCCAGCCATCCACGACCGGCTGGAGGCAGGTGCCGGAGATCCGGCCGCGCAGCGCGGCGGCCCGTTCTCCATCGCGGACCGCGGCCCAGCGGGGGCCGCGGGTCACGATCCCGGCCGAGCGGTTCAGGACCTGGCGTTCCCGCAGGAATTCCAGCCACGATTCCAGCTGTCCGCGTCCCGCCTCCGCCACGGGCAGCGCGTCTACCTCGACGGGCCGGTCCTCCGCGCCGAGAAGGGAGTCCAACAGAGCGGCGAGCAGCGTCTCGGTCAGCTCCGCTTCCAGCTCATGAAACGCCCCTCCTCCACCGGCGGCGCTGTGCGACGTGGAGACCACGGCCGGGCCGAGGACCGGCTCCGGGGCATGGGCCGGGACGGGCAGGAAGGCCGCCGCGATCTCCCCCGTCCGGTCACCGACGACGGCGGCGAGGACGTGCGAGACGGCGGGGTGCGTCCGGAGAACGGACTCGATCTCGCCCAGCTCGACGCGGAATCCGTTGATCTTGACCTGGTGGTCGATGCGTCCCAGGAACTCGAGCGTGCCGTCCGGCCAGTAGCGTCCCTGGTCGCCGGTGCGGTACCAACGGCCGTCGGACGCACGGGGGAACCGTTCTTTCGTCAGCTCAGGGTCGCCTCGATAGCCCTGCGCCACGCCGGTGCCGCCGATCCACAGCTCTCCCGGCACCCAATCCGGGCAGTCCCGGCCGTGCGGGTCGACCACCCGGAACCGCTGGTTGGCCAGCGGCTTGCCGTACGGGATGGACCGCCACTGCGGGGGCACGGCGGTGACCTCGTGGGCGTTGGACCAGATGGCGGCCTCGGTGGCGCCGCCGAGGGCGACCAGCCGGCACCGGCCGTCCGTCGCGCGCTCCAGACGCCCGGGCAGGTCGAGGCCGATCCAGTCGCCCGAGAGCAGCGCGAGGCGCAGGGATCCCGGAAGCGACGCCCCGTCGGCCGCAGCGAGGAGCATGTCCATCAGCGCGGGCACGGAGTTCCACACGGTGACGGCGTGACGCTCGCAGAGGGACAACCAGCGGTGGGCGTCGCGCCGGTCGGCCTCGTCGACCAGCACGAGGGCGCCGCCCTCGGCGAGCGGGCCGAAGACGTCCCACACCGAGAGGTCGAAGTCCAACGCGGAGACGGCGAGGACACGGTCCTCGGGCCCCACTCCGTACCGCTCGTCGATGTCCTCCACGGTGTTGACCGCGGCGCGATGGCTGACCTCGACGCCCTTGGGCGTCCCGGTCGAGCCGGAGGTGAAGATCACGTACGCCGTCGCGTCGACGGAGACCTCCACAGGGGCGCCCAGCGGGGCCGCCCGGAAGGCCTCGGCGAGGGACAGGAGGGGGGTCGCGGAGCCTGGTGACGGCACCGCCCCGGTAGCGTCCAGGACGAGCACGCAGCCGCTGAGCGCATGAATGCGGTCCCTGCGCTCGGCCGGCTGGTCGACGCCGACCGGGACGTACGTACCGCCCGCCGCGAGAATGCCGAGCACCGCCGCGATCTGGTCGGGCCCCTTGGGAGCGGTGACGACGACCGGGCTGCCCGGCCCTACCCCCCGTGCGGCGAGCGCACCGGCCACGCGCAGCGCGCGGTCCGCCAGTTCGCCGTGGCTGAGACGGCCATCCTCCCCCCAGAGCAGCGCGGGCTCGTCCGCCCGGCCGGCCGCCCGCTCGAAGAACGCCTGGTGCAGAAGGCGACCGCTCTCCCGCCGGGTCACGGAGTTCACCTCGGCGCGACATCGGAACTGAGACTCGGGCAGGGGTATGTCTGGGGGGATGTTCCAGTCGGTGGTTGCCAGGCGTTGCAACAGCCCGGTGTACGCGGTGAACATCGTGTCGATCACGCCCTCGGGGAAGAGCTCCTCGACGGCGTCCCAGGCCAGTAGCAGGCCACCCTCGCGGGTGCCGTACACCTGGTGGTCGAGCCAGACCTGCGGGGTCTGGGAAACCATCCAGGACAGCTCGCCGAACCGGGCGGCGCAGTCGTCGGGCACCAGAGGGGCATCGAGGTTGCAGGCGAAGACCACGGGCGCCGTACGCGGGGTTCCGGTGTCGGTGCGGACGAAGTCGCGCAGCACGTCGACACCGGTGTACGCGGCATGACCGACGTCGTCATGCAGGCGCAGCTGGATGGCGCGAGCGCGGTCGGCGAAGCCGTCGGCACCGGACAGGTCGACGTCGAGCAGCAGCAGGCTGGTGAAGTCGGCCACGATGCGCTCGATGTCGGGGTGCACGCCCTGATCACGGTCGAACAGCGGGATGTTGAGCAGGAACCGCTGCTGTCCGCTCCATCGCATGAGGATCTCGGAGAATGCGGTGACCAGCAACACGGCCGGGGTGAGACCGTGCTCGCCGGCCCTACGCTGAAGGGCCGTCCACTCCTCGGGACTCAGAGTGTGCTCTCGCCGTACGAAGCGGGGCACTCCGATCTCGCCGGGATCCGCCGCCAACGGGAGCGCGGGCCCGCCGGGAAGCTCGGGCAGGCGTCGCTGCCAGTACTCCCGCGCGCGCTCACGCTTGACCGCCTGCTGGGCAGCGGTGTCCGCGATGTACTGGGGGAAGGTGTACCGCACTTCGGCGACGCCCGCCGGGTCGGCGTAGAGCGCCGCCAGATCGGACAGGAGCAGGCGGATGCTGTGCACGTCGGCGACCAGCAGATCGGCGTTGATGTGAACGCGTTGGACCCCTGCGGGGCGGAGGCTGAGCTGGACGTCGAAGACCTCGCCCCGGGCGACGTCGAGCACCCGGTGGGAGAGACGTTCCCGCAGTTCCAGCAGGGCCTCCTCGGCGGTGTCGGCCGGCAGGTCCGTGAGATCGTGGACCGTCAGACCCGGCCACGTGACGCTCTCGCCCATGCGTTGCGTTCCGTCGTCGGCGAACGAGGCGCGGAGCATGGGGTGGCGGCGGAGGAGAGCCCGCACGGCCCGTTCCAGCCGGTCCACCACCACTTCCCGCGTGTCGATCTCCAGATAGGCGTGGCAGCCGACGCCACCGAGCGGCCGGTCGGTGCCACGGCCGATCCAGTAGGCCTGCTGGACGGGTGTCAGCGGGAAGGGCGCATGCGCGTCGACGGGGTCGGACGCGCCGGCCGCGGGCTCCGGCTGCGCCCCGGGGGCCTCTTCGCGGGCCGCGCCGCGCGCCGCCTCACGCGAGGCGAGCAGTGCGTACCAGACGCAGAGCCGTGGGTCCTGGGCCATCTCGGTGAAGTCCACGCCCGCGCCGGAGCGGTTCATCCGATTCACCAGACTCATCAACTGGATCGACTGCAAGCCCAGTTCGAAGAGGTTCGCGTCGTCGTGTTCGGGCCCTAATTCGACCCCCAGCAGCGCGGCGACCTCCTTGCGGAGATCGACCGGCTGCCCTGGCGTGGTGCGTGACATCCCTACCCCCGTGTGTCGTGTCCGACGAGCGAGCACTCGTCATCGTGCTTCATGCCGCCGCGTGGGCGGCGATTCTCCAGAATTCGGCGTAACGGCCGCCGTGCAGGACGAGTTCCTCGTGGGTGCCCTGCTCCACGATGCGGCCGTCCTCCAGGAAGACGATCAGATCGGCGTTCTCGACCGTGCTGAGGCGGTGGGCGACCATGATGACCGTACGGCCCGCCATGAGCCGGTCGAGGCCTTCCTGGACGGATGCCTCGCTCTCCGGGTCGAGGGCCGAGGTGGCCTCGTCGAGCAGCAGCACCGGGGCGTCCTTCAGCAGGGCCCGGGCGATGGAGACCCGCTGCCGCTCGCCTCCGGACAGCGCGGCGCCGCCCTCCCCGACCTGGGTGTCCCAGCCGTCGGGAAGCCGGTCGACCACCTCGTCCAGGGACGCCGCGACGGCCGCGGCCCGCACTTCCTCGGCTGTGGCGTCGGGCCGGCCGACCCGGACGTTGTCCTCGATGGTGCCCTCGAAGAGGTAGACGTCCTGGAAGACCATGGACAGCCGGGACATCAGCTCCTCGCTGTCGATGTCCCGTACGTCCACACCGCCGAGACGCACCACACCGGAGTCGACGTCGTGGAAGCGGGCGACGAGCTGAAGCAGCGTGCTCTTGCCGGCGCCCGACGATCCGACGACAGCGACTCGTCGGCCCGGCTCGGCCTTCAGGGAGAGCCCGTCGAGCACACGGCGGTCGCCGCGCTGGAAACTGACCTCCGTCAGCTCGACTCCGTCGTGGGCCGGGATCGCCGGCCGCTCGGCGCGCGGCAGCGGGGGCTCGGTCAGGACGGCATCGATGCGCTCCAGTTCGCCTCGGGAGACGCGCATGATGCCGCCCAGGTCGGCGAGGGACAACAAGGGTTCGACGCAGCGCGCCGCCAGAACCATGATCGCCAGCAGTTCCGGGGCGCCGAGGCTCCCGTCCAGCGTCAGGTAGACGCCGAGGGCGAGGACGGCGGTGAAAACGGCCTGCACGGAGAAGGTGAGACCGAGCATGCCGGGCACGCCGCTGAGGGCCGCGCGCCGGCCGCTGCGCCACTGCTGGTGCAGGGCGTCGTCCAGGAGGCCGAAGCGCTCACCCGTACGGCCGCCGGCGCGCAGCACCGGCTGGGCGCGGACGAACTCCACGACGCGGCCGGCGGCCTCGTCGCTGCTGCGTGCCCGCTCGGCGTCCTGGCGTGCGGTGGCCTTCGAGGTCCAGCGCTGCACGCCGGTGATGACAGGTACGGCGACGAGACCTGCGAGGGCTAGGCGCCAGTCGAAGAAGAAGAGCACCACAACCACGGACAGCGGGATCAACGTAGCGTTGATCAGGGGCCTCAGTCGGTGGGCCGGTACCGACATGACCTCCATCACGCTCCGACTGGTGAGCCCGGAGACGTCCCCGACCCGGCCGCGGGTGAACCAGCCGAGCGGCAGTCCGGCGAGATGGTCGCCGAGACGGTGGTGCAGGCCTCGGGAAAGCTCACCGCCGGTGCGGAACCCGGACTTGTCGCTGAAGTAGCCGAGCACCGAGGTGACGAGAACGGCCACGGCGAAGGCGGCGAGCCATGGCCAGGCGTCCTGCGCGTCGCCGTCGAGCAGGGTCCGCAGCAGCGGAATGAGCAGTGCGTAGGACAGGCCCTCCACGACGGCGCAGACCGACATCAGCGCGACCGTACGGCGCAGGGGACCCGAGTGCCGCTCACCCAGGACCCGGAGCAGCAGCCTGATCATCGGTGGATCTCCCTCTTCTGGCCGGCACGCGCGCGCTGGGCACGCCACATGGCGGCGAACTTCCCGTTCATGTCGAGCAGTTCGCGGTAGGTACCGCTCTCCACAATCCGCCCGCCCTCCAGGACGACGATCCGGTCGGCCCGGGCGACGGTCTCCAGACGGTGGGCGATCACCAGTTGTGTACGGCCCCGGACGAGGTTCCCGAGGGCGGCGCGGATCTCGGCCTCGGTCTTGGCATCGGCGAAGGACATGGCCTCGTCGAGGACGAGCACAGGGGCGTCCACGAGCAGGGCCCTGGCGATGGACAGGCGCTGTGCCTCACCACCGGAGAGACCCACGTCTTCGCCGATCACGGAGTCGTATCCGCGGGGCATCTCCTGGATGCGCTCATGGATGCCCGCGGCGCGTGCCGCCCGCTCGACGGCGGCGCGGTCAGCCTCCGGCACGGCAAGGGCGATGTTCTCGGCGATGCCGGCGCGCAGCAGCCGGACGTCCTGAAGGACGAACGAGACATGGCGGTACAACTGCTCGCTCGCGATGGCGCGCACGTCGACACCACCGAGAAGCACGGTACCGCTGGTCGGATCGGAGAAACGCGGGACCAGTTGGGCCAGAGTGGACTTTCCGGCTCCCGAGGGGCCGACGAGCGCCGTGGTGGTGCCCGGTTCGAGGACCAGGTCGATGCCCTGTAGCACTGGGCGGCCGGAGTCGTAGGCGAATCCGACGCCACGGAACTCCACACGGTCGCCGTGCGGTTCAGCCGGACTGGCTGGCTCCGGCAGCGGCGGTACGTTCAGCATCGCCCGGATCCGCTCGGCGGACCGCTCGGCGGCGTGCACGTTGTCCAGGCCGTGGCCGAGCGCGGCGATGGGCGCGGTCAGCGCGACGGCGAGCAGCGGGAACGGCAGCAGGTCGGCGGGCGGCATGGCGTCGGCGGCAATCAGGGCCGTACCGCCCGCGAAGACGAGCAGCAGGACGAACGGCGGGGAGAGGACCAGCGCGGCCAGCGAAGCGAGGCCGGCGGCGCCGGCCACGTAGGTGAGGAAGAAGTCGGCGAAGTCGTCGGCGGCCTTGCGGTAACGCCGGTGTGCCTGCCCGCCGCCGCCGAAGGTTTTGACGACCGAGATGCCTTCGACGAACTCCACGGAGGCGGCGCCGATACGCCCCATGGCCTCACCCATCTTGCGGCCTTCGCGCTGCCGGTCCTCGCTCTGAAGGAGGCGCTGGAGCAACAGGCCGAGGAGGACCGGCACGAGCGCGACGAGGGTCAGACGCCAGTCCACCCAGGCGAGGTACACGAACGAGGCGAGCGGGACGACGACGGCGGAGGTGGCCTCGACGGGCGCGTGGGCGATCAGGTGGTGCAGTTGGTCGACGTCGCCCTGCACCACACCGTTGATCTCGCCGGAGCTGCGACGGGAGTACCAGCCGAGCGGCACCTTGCCCAGACGCTCGGCGAGCAGCCGCCGCAACGACAGCTGGAGCCGTCCGTCGACGAGATGCGCGATGCCGCCGGATGCCGCGGCGAGCACGACGCGGACGAGCAGACCGGCGACGCCGATCCAGACGGCCGGCCAGGCCGCGTCGTGGTCCACCGGACCGGGCGTGAGCAGCACACGGCCGAGTTCGACCACTGCGATCAGCGGTGCGAGCCCGGCGAGAGAGCTGACGATCTGGAGGACGAAGACGGCGACGAGGCTGGTGCGGTAGGGGCGGAGCAATCGCAGGAGTACCTGCCTGGAGGTCGCGGCCGGACCGCCCGGATCGCTGTCGGCTGCGTCGCCGTCGACCACCTCCCCGCCGTCGGCACGGCTGTGCAGACCCTCTGCCGTGGCCATGGGATTCCCCACCTTTCGGGCGCGGCCGTCCGGCCCGGGAGCGGGCAGCACTGCCACGACCGGACGGCAAGATCCATGAAGACGTCAATAACTTTACACGTATAAGAACGGGCCTCGCAAGCGTCACGAGAAGCACCCTCGGGCCACCTCCTGGGCCCTCGGCGCGTACTCCGACGGCAGATTCACCGCGCGGAGAATCCGTCCAGACGATGCCCAGAAGTGGCCTGAAACGATCGCGTGGGCCCCGTCAGCGGCGGCCATGACCTCACCATGGGAGAGCTGAGACGCGTGCGCTTTCTACTTCTGAGCGGGCTCGGGCCCGCAAACCTCAATTCGCCCTATCTGGAGGGATCGCTTTTCACGGCGAATCCGTCCGATGCGGCCAGGGAAATGCTCCGCAGGGCCGGAAGAGCGAACCTGGATCTGGGGCGGCTCGCCTTCACCCAGCACGGGCGGGAGTACGCCCTGCTCAGGCCCCGTTCGACCACAACACCGCATCTCACAACGGTCACCCTTGTGTCGATCCTGGAGAACAGCGGCCACAGCTTCCAGCGCCTCGACCTGGCCGACGTGTGGGAGGGGCGCGCGAAGGCGCCCGAGAGCGACGTGGACGTGGTACTCCTGTCGACCACGTACATCTGGAACGGCCCCATCCTGGGCTCGGCCGTCCGATGGGTGCGGGAGAACCTCCCCGGAACGCGGATCGTGGCCGGCGGACAGTTCACCAACCTCAAGTTCATGCAGACCATGCGCGACTTCCCGGAGATCGTCGCGGTGGTCCGCGGCGACGGTGAGATCGCCCTGCCCAAGACCCTGGACGCCCTGGCGGGTCGAGGCGAACTGAGCTCCGTACCGAACCTCGTGTGGCGCGACGGGGACAACATCCGCATCAACCCCACCGAGTACGTCGACATCGACGACTTCCCCTCGCCGCGCGTGCTCGGCAACCAGCCGATCGTTCCCTACGAGTCCATGCGGGGCTGTCCGTTCGACTGCAAATTCTGTTCGTTCCCCGCCGCTTCACCCAAATGGCGATTCAAATCCGCCGAGAAGATTCGTGACGACTGGATCGCCTATGCCGACCAGAACGGCGCGGACATCATCTCGGCGATGGATTCGACCTTCACCATTCCGCCGACCCGACTGCGCCGACTGCTGGAAATCCTCCCGGATTCGGGTGTGCCAAGGTGGGAGGGGTTCAGCCGCGCCAACACGCTCAACTCGGCGGAGCTTGTGGCAGGCCTCAAGGCCTCGCACTGCTTCCAGCTGCACATCGGTTTCGAGTCGATGAACGACGGCACGCTGAAGAGGATGAGCAAGCGGGTCTCGGTGAAGCAGAACCGCCGGGCCGTCGAACTGCTCAGTCAGAGCGGGCTGTCGTACTACGGCCTCTTCATCGTCGGGTACCCGGGCGAGGACCCCGGAATGTTCCAGGACACACAGGACTACCTCCTCCAGGAGTACTCCGGGCACTACGCGCTGTCCAAGTTCTCCATCACCGACGAGACCATGCCGCTCTGGCAGGACCGGGAGGAACTGCAGATCGTCGCGGACGACCCGACCGATCCCGCCTCGCCCTGGTCCCACCTCGGCATGAACAGCGCGCAGGCCGCGCAGTTGCAGAAGGAGACCCTCGACAAGGTTCGGCTCACCAACGACAAGGCGGTGCTCAGTCTCTGGCAGCACGACTACCAGCACTGGCTGATGCCCCGCCACGACCACTCGACGAACATCGCGGTGGAGAAGTGCCTGGAGCGGGTGGGCATGGCTCCTGTCGACTACACCGACCTGGACGAGGGAGCCGCGGTCATCCGTGACAACCTCCACCGGCTGAAGGACTTCGGCGTCGAACTCGCCCCGGTAGGCCAGCAGTTGATGTGCGATCCGGTCTGACGTCACTGACCACCGAGATGACGGCGTGCGGGCCGGAAGCCCGCCACGCCGTCGTCCCTCTCCTGGGACATGTCAGAGCACGCCTTCCTCCATGACGAGGTCGGCCGGGGCGGCGTCCCCGGCACGTACGCCGGCGGAAGGCCCGTCGCAGGCGAGACCGTCGCCCGGCGTTCCCCCGCCGAGGGTGACGACCGTGCCGGGCAGGTGCCGCCGCAGCGCGTCCAGGACGCCTCGGGCCGACAGCAACTGTGCCGCCCGGTGCACACCACGGGGGACCCGTCCCCGGGCCACCTCCCGGGCCGCGACCGCGCCCACCACGCCGGTCATCGCCGAGCCGTCCTCGCCGCGGATCACCGCCCAGCGCCGCACCGGGGCGCCATCGGGCCCCGAGAACTCGAGCACGCCACACAGCACGTGGTAGGGGGATCGGCCCAGGGCGTCGAGCGTGCTGGCCCGCACCACGCCGTCGGCCTGTGCCTCCAGATCGCCCGCCCGGTCGTCGCCGACGCGGTAGCGGTTCAGCGCGGCAAGCAGATGGCTGCCGTCGAAAGCGTTGTACCAGCGGGCCTCTGCCAGTCCCAGGGCGCGGGCCTGGCCCACCAGCTCCTGGGTGAGATAGGGGTACGCGGTGACCGGGTGCGGCACGCCCGCCACCACGCGCTCCTCCACCCCTCGCAGGGCGCCGTGCACCACACGCCCGTCTCGCCACTGAGCGCGCGGCGTACCGTATCCACGGTCCAGGCTGAGCAGGTAGTCGATGGCACCGGTCCGGGTGAACGCACCGAGCGAGACGTAGTACCCGGTGAACCGAGCGGCCCCCTGAGGGTGCCACTCGTCCGCCAGGAGCCGGGGCAGCAGCCCCGACAGGCCTGGCGCGAGCCCGGCCGACAGGATCGCCGTACGTTCGCCCGCCGGGGCGGGGCCGGGACCGCAGCCGTCCATGACGTCAACGTAGTCGGCCCCCGCGGCGGCCGCTGCCCGGCGGGGGCGGCCGGCCAGCTCATAGGCAGGGCCCGCGCAGTGGAGCAGCACGTCACAGCCCTGGGCGAACCGTTCGAGGCTCGCGTCGGACCGGGCGTCGACCTCCCTCACCTCGGCCGGCCCGCCGAGGGCGGCGGCGCAGCGCGCCGCCGCCTCGGAGTTCCGGCCGCCGATCCGGAGCCGGAACTCTCCCTCCGCCGCGAGGGCGCGGGCAGCGGCCGCGCCGACCGCCCCGTACCCGCCGAGAATGCCGATCAGGGGCGCTTCGCCGCTCACCGGCCGCCCTCCTCCGCGAGCAGCGCGCGCGCCACAGCCTCGGCGTTCGGCGTCTGGACACAGGTGAAATGGTCACCGGGCACGTCCACGACGCGCAGTCCCTCACCGCACACCTGCTGCCAGTACTCCGTCATGTCACGGTGCATGCCGGGGAAGATCTCGGCCTCGCCCGTCTGGCGGACGAACGTCGCCGGCAGGTCACAGGGCATCGCCTCGTGCGAGGCGACGGAGACCAGGCTGTGCTTGACGATGCGGTACAGCCGGGACAGTCGCTCCTCCGAGCGGAGTTCGGCGTCCTCCACCGGCATCGAGGCGCCGATCGCGCGCAGCCGATCCGTCTGGGGCCGCTCGGCGAGCGCCCGGAAGGCCCGCAGTGCCTCCCGTCCAGGGCCGGTCAGGTCCGACTCCGGCCGGTCAACGAGGCTGCCCTGCGGCACCGTGTTGGCGAAGTGCTCGGTGGTCGCCCGCACGAGATCCCGCGTCGCCGACTCGTCCCGGGGGTAGCCGAGTCCGACCAAGTCCGCTCGCATGAGGCGGGCGAAGATGTACTCGGCCAGCAGGTCGTCCTCGACGAGGTACGGCACCCGGTAACTGCTGATGACGGTGAGGCCGGTCACCTCGGCGCCGGCGGCGGTCAGTCGCCGGGCGAGTTCGGGCACCAGCAGACCGCCCATGCAGTAGCCGACGAGGTGGACCTTCCCGAGTCCTTCGGCGAGCAGGGCCTCGGCGTGCCGCTCGGCGAGCTCCGCGACCTGAGTGCGCGGGTCCGCCTTCAGGAACGCCTCGATGTCGTCGACGACGAGACCCGCCAGAGGCAGCCGGTCCCCCAGCTCCCGGATCACCGCACGGTACGGAATGAGGGTACCGGTCCCGTCGTGCACCAGGACTCGGGTGGCGGTGGCCGCCGCACCGGCGGCGCCGTCGCTGAGCCGGACCAGAGGGGAGGCGGCGGCCGCTCCTGCGAGGCCGGGGTCTCCTCCGCGCGTGGCGCCGAGGTGCTTGGCGAGCGCCGCCACGGTCGGCCGGTTCATCACCAGACGCAGCAGGTCGTCCCACTCCAGGTTGGCGGCCTCCGGTAACCGTTCCCGCATCTTGGTGACGAGCCGTGCCACGAGGAGTGAGTCGCCGCCAAGGTCGAAGAAGTTGGCGTCGCGACTGACGAAGGTGACCGGCAGCACGTCGGTCCAGAGCTCGGCCAGGGTCTGCTCCATCCCGGCGCGCGGCGCGTCGCCGCCCTCGTCGACCCGCCCCTGCGCCGCGGAGGCGGTCCATGCGTCGAGGTGGGCGCGGTCGACCTTGCCGTTGCCGGTGAGGGGTATGTGGTCCACGACCTGGAGCTCGGCCGGAACCATGTACGACGGAACCCGGGCGCGTAGATGGTCGAGGAGTGCCTCGGGCCGAAGCCGGGTCCGGTCGGCCTTGAACCGGGAGGCGAAGACGTGCTGGCCGATGCGGGACAGCGGACTGTCGTTCTCCGGCAGGCAGAAGGCGACCTCGGCACCGGCCTCGCGGAGCATCCGCAGCCACTGTTCTCGTCCGAAGAAGGTTTGCCCGGTCTCCCGGCGCTCGTCCTCGAACCCGTGGAGGCCCGCGTTGAACTCCATGGAGGTCATGACGTGGTAAGCGTCGCGGGTCGCCTCGATGAAGACCAACCAGCCGCCGGGCGCGAGCAGCTCCCGCAGTCGGGAGAGGACACGCTCGGCGTGCACGGAGTTGTGCAGGACGTTGGCCAGCAGGATCACGTCGAACGAGTTCGGTGCGAGGCCCTGGGCGCGGTAGTCGCGGTTGAGGTCGAACAGGCCGTAGCGGACCCAGGGGAAGTCCTGGAAGTTCTCCTGGGCCGCGGTGAGGAAGAAGTGGGACAGGTCGGTGAACAAGTAGTCGACGCCCAGACCGTCGAGCTCAGGCACCAGGACCGTGCTCGTGCCACCCACGCCCGCGCCGATCTCCAGGAGCCGGAGCGGCTCGGGGCCGCTGTGCTGCTGGGCGATCTCACGCAGCGCGGCCACCACGACCGCGTTGTTGTGGCGGCTGATCAGGTTGTCGCGGTAGGCCGCCTCGGCGGTATCCAGACGCCCTTCGGGGAAGAGCAGCGTCTTGAGGTCGATCTCGTTGCGCACGAGCGGGGCGAGGTGCCGCTCGGAGACCCGGTGGTAGCGGACGAGTTCGGCTCCCCAGCGGATCCGGGGCTCGAGCGCGTCGATCCGGTCGAGGACGGCCTCGTGCTCCCCCGACGAGTCCTCCCACAGCTCGCGGAAACGGCCGGTGTCCGCGTCCAGGACCACCCGGCCCTCTTGCTCCAGGGCGGTCAGCCAGCGCAGTACGAGGTAGTGGTTCTCGGGGGCCGCGCCCACCGCTTCGATGATCTCCTCTGCGGTGTGCTCGGCGTTGCCATCCGGGAAGAGCCCGCAGGACCGGAAGAGGACGGCCATCGACTGAAGCGCGGAGACGTCGAGCAGCTCGACCATCTCAGTCACCTCGGCCGCCTCAACGGCGCGGATGGCCTCAGTGACGCCCGCTGCCGCCTTGTCCTTCAGTGCGGCCGGCAGTTCGGGTGCGTCGGTCCGTACGGGCTCGGCGAAGGCCACGAGTCGGCGCGCGGTGCCCTCCCCCTGGACGGTGGCCGCGGGGGCCTCCACGGCAGGGTGGGTCTGGAGCGCCGCCTCCACCTCAGCCAGCTCGACGCGGTGGCCATTGAGCTTCACCTGGCGGTCGACGCGGCCCAGGAACTCGATCTCGCCATCGTCCAGTCGCCGGCCCATGTCTCCCGTGCGGTAGAGCCGTTCGCCGGTGACCGGGTGCGTCACGAACCGCTCGGCGGAGCGCTCGGCGTCCCCGAGGTACCCAAGTGCGAGGCCGGCTCCGGCGATGTACAGCTCGCCGGTGACGTGGATCGGGCATTCCCGCAGGGACGTGTCGAGGACGTGGAAGCGCTGGTTGGCCAGGGGCTTGCCGTACGGGATGCTGCGCGCGCCCGCGTCGACCGTGGTGACGGGGTGGTAGATCGACCAGATGGCCGCCTCCGTGGCGCCGCCGAGGCTCACGACGTTCAGCCCCGGAACGCGGCGCCGGATGGCGTCGGGGAGGGTGACGGGTATCCAGTCACCCGAGAGCATCGCCAGTCGCAGCCGGGAGACGTCCACACCGGGTGAGGTACGGAGGTACTCCTCCAGCATTTGCATCTGAGCGGGCACGGAGTTCCACACGGTGACGGCGTGTTCCGCGAGCAGTTCCGCCCAGTGCCCGGGATCGCCGCGCCGTGCGGCGTCGGGCAGGACGAGCGCGCCACCGGTCGAGAGGGGACCGAAGACGTCGTACACCGACAGGTCGAAGCCGAGCTGGGCCAGGCCGAGCACGCGGTCGTCGGAGGTGACCGAGAACCGGGCGTTGATGTCGTCGATGGTGTTGAGCGCGGCGGCATGACTGATCATCACGCCCTTGGGCGTTCCGGTGGAGCCCGAGGTGTAGATGACGTAGGCGAGGTCCTCGGGAACCGCCTGGTGTCTCAGGGCGGTGTGGTCGCGCGGGTCGACGGGGGCCAGGTCGTCGACGGCGACCGTTCGCATGCCCGCCGGGAGGTCCAGGGAGGGCAGTAGGGCGGACTGGGTGAGCACGAGGTGCGCCTCGGCGTCGGTCAGCACGGCGTTGCGGCGGAGCGCCGGCTGGGTGGTGTCCACGGGCAGGTAGGCGCCGTCGGCGAGCAGCACGCCGAGGACGGCGACGACCTGCTCCCAGCCCTTCTCCATCACGATGCCCACGCGCTGGCCCGGCCGTACGCCGGTTTCGAGGACGGCGTCGGCCACGGCCCGTGCCGCGCCGAGGAGCTCGGCGTAGCTGAGGCTTCGCGAGGAGGTGACGACCGCGGTCCGGTCGGGGGTGCGCTCCGCCTGCTCGACGACCGCGGTGTGCAGGAGCTGATGGCGGCGCGGGGCCGTGGTGTCGTTGGCGTCGGCCACCCACTGCGTCTGCCGGGCAGGGAGAGCCAGCGGGTCGACGTCCTGCCAGACCTCGGAGGTGTCGACCAGCCGTGTCACGAGGTGGGAGAAGGCGGCGAACATGTCGTCGACCATGCCGTCGGGGAAGACTCCCTCGCGGACGTCCCAGTGGGCGAGGAGACCGCCGCCGTCCTCCATGACCTGGCAGTCGATCCACACCTGGGGGGTCTGCGTGATGCCGTGAACGAGTTCGCCCCCGGGCATCAGCGAGGACACGGTCTCCGCCCCCGCGGAGCCACCGCCGACGGTGCTGGTGAAAGTCACAGGCAGCAGGGCTTCGGCGCGGCCGCGACGGCGGGCCAGTTCCCGCAGCACCTCGACGCCCGAGCAGAGCCGGTGGTCCATGTCCTCCCAGAGGCGGGCCTGGACGGTCCTCATGCGGTCGACGAGTGTCGTGTCTTCGGCGAGGTCCACGGAGAGCAGGCTCGTGGAGCTGAAGTCGCCAATGACGCGGTCGGTGTCGGGATGCAGCGGAAGCCGGTTCTGCACGGTGAGGCTCAGGGTGAAGCGAGGGTGCCTGCTCCAGCGGCCGACGGTCTCGGCGAAGGCATGCAGGAGGACACCGGAGACGGTCACGCCCGCTTCGGTGGAGCGTCGGGTCAGTGTCTCCCACTGCGCAGGGCTCAGCCTCAGCCCGTGCCGGGTGAAGCGCGGCGGGGCACTGAGGGAGTCGGTGCGCAGCGGCAGGTCGGGGGCAGCCGACAGGTCGTCGATCCGGGACCACCAGTAGTCGCGGTCCCGCCGATAGCGGTCACCCTCGCGGACCCGGTTCGCGGCGAGGACGTAGTCGCGGAACGTGGCGTCGAGCGGCTCGGCCCGCTCAGTACCCGTACACAGGGCTCCCAGCTCCGCGAGCAGCAGCCGGATGCTGCTGTAGTCGCAGATCAACAGGTCGACGGCCACGTGCAGGAGCAGGGCCTCGTCGGTCTCGCTGACGCGGACGTCGAACAGGGGCCACTGGTCGGTCTGTCGCACCTGGTGGGACATCTCACCCCGGGTGGCCTCCAGGGCGCGCGTACACGCCTCGTCGGCGACGCCACGCAGATCCTCGTGACGAACGTCGTAGTGCGGGACCTCCGCGAGCACGCGCTGGTACCCCTCGGCCGAGACCACGGCACGCAACATGGGATGACGCCGGATCAGCTCGTTCCACGCCTCCTCGACCCGCGCGGCACCCCATTGCGGGAGAGCGATCTCGAGGTAGCCATGGCAAGCCACGCCACCGTACTCGAACGCCTCGCTCCGCCCGAGCAGGTAGGCCGCCTGAACGTCGGTGAGCGGAAAAGGTTCATGGGCCGACGCCGGGTCGGCGACGACGGCGGCCCCGTACTCTTCGGCGCGCAACAGGGCGAGGACGGCGTCGCGGTGGGCCTTGAGCGTTTCCAGCCGCTCCGGTGTCATCGCCCCTTTCGGCGCGCGATAGCGAAGCCTTCCCCCCTCCTCGTACATCGCCACTCCGGCCGCGTTCAGTTCGGCCACGAACTCCCCGACATTCATGACGGTTGCCCTTCCATGCCCTTGTGCGCACACCCCGAATCAGCCACGCGAGAACTACAGCGTCGTGCATCGGCACTGGCGAACTTCTGGATACCCTCCCGACCGCCCTGTGGGCCGAACCGGTTTCCCTCCGATTGCCCACGTGGACCTGTTCGCGGCGCGTGCCGAAGCCCACGCCGCCCGGACCGCCGTTCGCACAGGTCACGCTGAGCGGCGTATCGGTGCGGGCGAGCGACCTCCCGCGTGAACGCGGCCGGCAGCACCCGGAGCAGCCCGCGATCCTACGGAGCACCGGACGTCGGTCTGTCGCCGTGACTGTCACTCAGCGTGCCTATGACAGGAGTCTCGGCAGTCCTGGGGAGCGCGTGGGAGCTTCACGACGTAGGTGCCCAGGTCGTCGGCCTCGATGTGACAGCCGGGTGGGGCCGCCGCTCGGGGCGCACCGACCGGGCCGGTCGCGGTCCCGACCGGCCCGGTCAGTCATGGTGCGGGGTGCTCAGCCGACCTTGGTCGCGTTCCAGATCTGCGGGGTGCCGGTGTTGGAGGTCCACTGGATGACCGGGTTGCCCTCACTGGTGGTGTTGGCGTTGTCCAGCGCCTTGCCGCTGGCCCGGTTGACGAGGTGGTATTTGCCGTTGCCGACCGAGGTGACGGCCCACTGCTGCTGCCACTGCCAGCTGCTGTTGTCGGTCCGCTGCACCACTGTCGTGTTGTCGGAGGTGCTGTTGTTGTTGTCGAGTGCCTTGCCGCTGCGGACGGAGACCAGCTTGTAGTAGCCGTGGCCCAGGTCGGTGACCTTCCACTGCTGGGTGGGGCCGCTGTTGAGGGTCCACTGGACGACCTGGTTGCCGTCGGCGGTGGTGTTGGCGTTGTCGAGGGCCTTGCCGCTCTGGGCGCAGACGAACGTGTAGACGCCGCCCGCGAGGACGGCCGGCATGCCGTTGACCTCGACGCAGACCACGGAGTCGTTCGCGTCGGGCGCGCTCGTGGGCACCTGGACGTTGATCTGGCCGCCGCTGACCGAGTAGCTGAGCGAGACGGAGGGGTTGTTCATCAGGTAGATGCGATTGATCGTGTTGTACACGGCGGGGATCTGCAGAGTGCCGTTCGTGGGCCAGGTGAAGACGTGGGCGAAGAGCTTGCCGCTCTTCTTGGTGATCCTGCCCCAGGAAGGCTCGGTGGCGAAGGGGCTGCCGCTGGTGCCGTGGACGCTGTCGGAGTTGGTCGCCATCCAGGAGGCGAGGCCGTTCAGAATGTTCAGGGATCCCTGGGTGACGTGGCCGTCGTTCGCGGTGCCGTCGGCGTTGAAGCCGCCGTCGGGGCCGATGTTGAGCAGGTAGTTGCCGTCCCGGGAGACGCAGGTGACCAACTCCTGGATGAAGTACTGGGTCGATTTGTAATCGTTGAACCACTTGTTGTAGCCCCATGCGCCGTTCATGGTGGCGCAGTACTCCCACTGCCGGTCCATCGGCGCGCTGGGGAAGCCGAACTCCGCGACCGCGTAGTCGCCCAGGCCGTGGTCACGCTTGACGCGTTCGTTGACGATGACGTTCGGCCAGGTCTGGGTCAGCCAGTTGTACAGGCTCTGGCCGTCGGCCTGGGTCCACCAGTCGGTGAGGGTGGGCGTGGAGGGGTTGCCGCACCAGTCGCCGTCGAACCACAGCAGGGCCGGGTTGTAGGCGTTCATCAGCTCTGTCAGCTGGGCCTTCATGTCGTTGATGTAGTTGGTGCGGGCGGTCATCGACGACATGGTGGAGAAGTGGCTGTCGATGGTCTGCGAGGGGTGGTTCCAGTCCATGATCGAGTAGTAGAGGCAGAACTTGATGCCCCGGGCGTCGCACGCGGCCTTCAGCTCGCCCAGCAGGTCCCGCTGGAAGCCGATGTAGTCGTGCAGGTTGTACAGCTTGGTGCCGGTGGTGTCGGTGAAGCTGGGGACGTTGGAGTCCCACATGCCGAAGCCCTCGTGGTGCTTGGCGGTGATCACGATGTACTTCATGCCGGCGTTCTTGGCCAGATCGGCGATCTGGGTGGCGTTGAAGCTGACCGGGTTGAACCCCTGGGTGACCTGCGTCTGCCAGTCGGACTTGGTCCAGCCCGAGCTGAAGGCCCACTCGCCCTGACCGAGGTGCGAGTATGACCCGAAGTGGATGAACATCCCGAAGCGGGCCTGGTACCACCAGTCCATCTTCGAGGACATGGTGTAGGCCTCGGCGGTCGCGGGCCACAGAGCCTGCGGAAGACCGAATGCCACTGCACCGCCGGCGAGGGCGGCGGCCTTGATCAGGGAACGTCTGCTGAGCGGGGCGGAGGACATGGTGCGGCTCCTGGCGATGCGAGGGACACGGGGGTGCTGGCCGCTTGTCTGTGCACAACACCGACAGCGGACTGCGGCGGCGCGTGCCCAGCCGAGCTCAAAGTGACCTCGTTGGACATCGGATGTATTAAGAGGCATCACGGTCGCGCTTGTCCAGAGTTCTCACCTGGCTTCATCCGATGACCCGTACATTTACTGGCCCTCGACGCCTGGGCGTCCGCATACAGATGACCAGATGCCTCTATACATCGGAGGTATGGCGCTCTGGCAAAACGAGGGTGATCGCTACTGTGTCCGATCAAGACCTGCGCGCTCCAGCGCTCGGGTCATCGCGGGCCGGTCCGGCTCACGCCAGTCGGGTTCGTTGACGAGGGACATCAGCAGGTCGGTGGTGAGCCGGTGGGTCTCGGCGTGGGTCAGCAGGGTCTCGGCGTCGTGGGCCGACAGGGCGCCGTGGTCCTCGTCGGCGATCGTCCGCAGTACGTCCTTCCGGTCGACGAAGCGGCTCACGCCGCAGTCGAGTCCGTCGTCGCGCAGGGTCGCCGGGTACGGGGCACGTGCCCAGGATCCGTTCTCGTACCAGTACACGCAGCCCAGCTGCCAGCCCTTCAGCAGGTCCTGGAGCGACTCGTGCGGGAGCCAGTCGGGGGCGCCGGCGAGCATGTCGACCGGCGGCTCGTGCCACTTGACCCCGCTCGACTCGTCCTCGCCGAAGAGCACGTACCGCCCAGCGCCCCGCTGTTCGAGGGTCCACCAGGTGCAGCCGGAGTCGTCCAGGTGGAGTCCCTCGTCGTCCACCCAGGTCCCCGTGCGGTGGTGGCCCTCCCGCTCGTCCGCCGTGGTGGCCTCCAGCACGGCGACGAGCGACCAGCGTGCCCACAGCACCTCGGCCGCCGGAAGGTCACCGGGCAGTCCCGGCCGGTTGATGGTCATGGCGTGCCCCCGGGATCGAACCGATCTTGATCGGGCCAGGCTCTCATGGTCCGGAAGGTGCGGGACCGGCGCCGGCGAGGATCCGTGATCCGCAGCGACCGCGGGCGTCCTCGGCCGCGGGTCCCTGTCTCGTCGACCGGCCGGGGCGCGGTCGTCAGCGGCGTCGATCCGGGTACGCGTCGGAGTCCGGCGGAGGGAGGCCCACGATGTCAACCACACATGCGCCGGACACGGCGCGGCCCGTGCAGGACAGTCCACGGCTGAAACTCATGCGGGCACAACGGCAGCAGATCATCGGGCTTTTGCTGGTCCTCAGCGCGCTGGTGCTCTTCGTCGCTCCATGGATCTCCGGCTATCCCGAGACGGCCAAGGACGCGCACCGCAACGAGTTGGCCGTCGGGATCATCGTGCTGCTCATCGCGGTGACCCGGTTCCTCCGGTACCCCGGCAAGTGGCCCGATCTGGCCGTGCTCGCCGCGGGCGCCTGGATGATCGCCTCACCCTGGGTGCTCGACACCCAGCAGACCGAGACGTTCGACGGCACCCAGGTGACGGATGTCGTCGTGGGCGTCGTCCTGGTGGGCTCGGCGGCCGTGTCGTTGCTGCTGCTGGCACTGTCGCAGCGGTCGGCCGGTCGGGAGCGGGACCGGACCACTGCGACGACGGCCCCCGGGCGATGAGCGGTCGGCTGCCGGTGCCCCCGCCCGGGCAAGCGCTCGGCGGGCCGGAACCTCGGGAGGTCGCCCGGGCCGACCTCGGCTGTGCCGAGTTCTTCCTCGACGAGCATCTGGGGGTGTGGGTGATCGAGTAGAGGGACGACGCCCACAGCACCGGCTACCACGACTGCCCGCTCGGCGGACGGCGACCGGGTGCCGGCCGGGGAGGGTTTCTGCTCCGACGACCCCGAGAAGCGTCAGGGCACCCCAGCACGGCTTGCCGGCACGGCCCGCGGGTGCGTCGCCAGGAATGGACGCCGGTCGGGCGGGACCCGCCCGACGGGATGGATCATTCGGCCATTGAGCTCGGAAACACGGCTTTCGGGGCGTGGGTGCGGCACGGCACGACTACTTTCCGCTGGGCTGGTTACGCGCGGCGTGACGACCAGGACGGGCACCACAAGGGGCCCCTCCCGGTCCGGCCGCGCCACCGCAACCGCCCGTACTCCCGACTGCCGATTGAGGGTTCCGATGGCCACGCACACCACCGAACCGGTCTCGCCGGTCCCCGCGGTGGAGCGCCGCAGCAAGGGGCAGGTGGTCGTCTCCTGGCTGACCACGACCGATCACAAGAAGATCGGGCACCTGTATCTGATCACGTCGTTCGGGTTCTTCCTGATCGGCGGGATGCTCGCGATGGCGATCCGCGCGGAGCTGGCCCGGCCCGGGCTGCAGATCCTCTCCCAGGAGCAGTACAACCAGGCGTTCACCCTGCACGGCACGGTGATGCTGCTGCTGTTCGCGACGCCGACGTTCGCCGGTTTCGCCAACGCGGTGATGCCGCTCCAGATCGGCGCACCCGACGTGGCGTTCCCGCGGCTGAACATGTTCTCGTACTGGCTGTTCCTCCTCGGCGGCCTGATCGTCCTCAGCGGTGTCTTCACCACCAACGGCGCCGCCGACTTCGGCTGGACCGCCTACACCCCGCTCAGCGGCGGCGAGCGCACCCCGTACGTCGGCGGAGACATGTGGATCATGGGGCTGGCGCTGTCCGGTTTCGGGACCATCCTCGGCGCGGTCAACTTCATCACGACCATCATCTGCATGCGCGCCCCCGGTATGACGATGTTCCGGATGCCGGTCTTCACCTGGAACGTCCTGCTGACGTCGGTTCTGGTGCTGCTGGCCTTCCCGGTGCTGGCCGCCGCGCTGCTGGTGCTGGAGGCGGACCGCAAGTTCGGCGCGCAGGTGTTCGACCCCGCGAACGGTGGGGCGCTCCTCTGGCAGCACCTGTTCTGGTTCTTCGGCCATCCCGAGGTCTACATCCTGGCGCTGCCGTTCTTCGGGGTGATCACCGAGATCATCCCGGTCTTCGCCCGCAAGCCGATCTTCGGGTACATGGGCCTGGTCGGCGCCACCATCGCCATCACCGGCCTGTCGGTGACCGTGTGGGCGCACCACATGTTCGCGACGGGGGCGGTGCTGCTGCCGTTCTTCGCCTTCATGACGTACCTGATCGCCGTCCCCACGGGAGTGAAGTTCTTCAACTGGATCGGCACCATGTGGAAGGGCTCGCTGTCGTTCGAACCACCGATGCTGTGGGCGGCGGGCTTCCTGGTCACATTCCTCTTCGGCGGTCTGACCGGCGTGATCCTCGGCTCGCCCCCGCTGGACTTCCACGTCACCGACAGCTACTTCGTCGTGGCGCACTTCCACTACGTGCTCTTCGGCACGATCGTCTTCGCGATGTTCGGCGGCTTCAGTTTCTGGTGGCCGAAGATGACCGGCACCATGCTCGACCACCGGCTGGAGAAGATCCACTTCTGGACCCTCTTCGTCGGCTTCCACACCACTTTCCTCGTCCAGCACTGGCTGGGCGCCGAGGGCATGCCCCGCCGGTACGCCGACTACCTCGCCGCCGACGGCTTCACCGCCCTCAACACCCTCTCCTCCCTCGGCTCCTTCCTGCTGGGCCTGTCGACCCTGCCGTTCCTCTACAACGTCTGGAAGACCGCCAAGATCGGCAAGAAGGTCGAGGTCGACGACCCCTGGGGCTACGGCCGCTCCCTGGAATGGGCGACCTCCTGCCCGCCCCCGCGGCACAACTTCGTCACCCTGCCCCGGATCCGCTCCGAGTCGCCCGCCTTCGATCTGCACCACCCGCGGCTCGCGCAGATCGAACAGCAGGCGAACGAGGGCAAGCGGGACGCCGTCGACGCCGAGAGCCACAAGGCCGGGCCGCGGTGAAGCGCGACGGCCGGCCTCACCACGGGCCCGACGACGCGTCGGCCCACACGGTCGAGGGGTACCTCCTCGCCCGCACCCACCGCGAGCAGGCCCGGCGCGAGGCGGAGGACCTGTGCACCCGGATGCCGTGGCTGACCACCGCCCAGGCGGAGGACGTCACCGCTCACTACCTCCACCGACGCATGGAGCTCACCCGCCACATACTGCTGACCACCGCGGAGCGCGCCGGGCAGCTCCGGGAGGAGTACGAGACCCGGTACACCGCCCTCCGGCGCTCACTCCTCAGACGCCACACCGCCTGCGCGTGCGTCCTCCTCACCTGCGCCGCCGGACTCGGGGCGCTCGCCTCCGTCTCTTTCCGCTGACGAAGCCGTCTCCTGGACCGTACGAATCCCGGCCGCCTCCGCTCATGCGTTCAGTGCACACGACAGATGTGCAATATCTTGAGGCTTATTTGTGCTTTTGCCGGGAACTCGCATGGCGCAACGGTCGCCGCGGGTCCCCTGCCCGGCGGGCGATCTCGGAACGGAAGAGGGAGAGATCGTGGCCGTTCGGGTAGGCGTTGAGGAAGAGTTCCATGTGCTGGACCTGGAGAGCGGGCGACTCGTCCCGGGCGCAGACGCGGTCCTCGGTCGTCTGCGCAGACCGGGCTTCAAGCCGGAGCTCCAACGGTCGGCCGTCGAGTGGAACAGCCGGGTGCACACCTCGCTGGAGGCCCTGCGCGCCGATCTGGCCGGAGCCCGGCGACGGCTGGACGCGGCGGCCTCCCCTCTCGGGCTGGCCGTCGCCGCCGCCGGCACCGTGCCGTTCGCACGGCTGACGCCGGGTGACCCCACCCCCGACCCGCGGTACCGGACCATGGCCGAGGAGTACCGGCGGGTCTCCGACGAGCACCTCGTGTGCAGCGCCCAGGTCCACGTCGACATCCCCGACCGCGACACGGCCGTCCGCATCATGTGCGCCGTCTCGCCCTGGCTGCCCCCACTGCTGGCGCTCTCCGCCAGCTCCCCGTTCTGGATGGGTGCCGACACCGGGTACGCCAGCTGGCGCACCATGCTGTGGCAGCGCTGGCCCACCGCCGGGACGGTCGGCTGCTTCCCCTCGGCCGCCGACTACGACGCCTCCGTCGCCGACATGATCCGCGGCGGAGCGATCAGCGACCCGGGAATGATCTATTACGACCTGCGGCCCTCCGACCACCAGCGGACCCTGGAACTGCGGATCTGCGACGCCTGCCCGCGCACCGAGACGGTCGTGCTCGTCGCCGGGCTGTTCCGGGCCCTCGTCGAGGACGCGCGGCTCCGCGTGGAGCGGAGGGACCAGGTCTGCGACGGCCGGCACGAGTGGCTCCGGGCGGCGGCGTGGCGGGCGGCCCGGACGGGGATGGAGGGCCCGCTGGTCGATCCGGACACCCGGCTGGCCGCGCCCGCCCCCGTCGTCCTGCGCGGCATGCTCCGGCGGCTGCGCCCGGCACTGGAGGCCTGCGGCGACTGGGACACGGTGCGCATGCTCATGACGGAGACGCTCGCCCGGGGCAGCGCCGCGCACCGGCTGCGCCGGATCGCCGAGCTCCACGGCCTGCGCGCCGTCGTGGACACGGTGGTCGCCGAGACCCGCGGCGACCGGGGCCGACGCCCCGCTCCGGCCGCGGTGCGGCGGCCCGTCGCGGCGGCCGCGACGACGACGGTGCGAGGACCCATGACATCGGGCCCAGTGGAAGCCATCGGAGGCTGAACCGCGCAGCCATGCGGAAAGACGGTCACCGGTCCGCGCCCCGCTACGGGGGCGCCCCCACCAGGAGCGGTCGTGGTCCGCTCCCCGGCGCCGGTGCCGCCTGCGATCAAGGAGAGTTCGACATGCCCACCAGCAGGACCGACAACGATCAGACCGGGTGGTGCCCGCTGGGCACGCACGCGTCGCCGGGCACGACCGGCGTCACTCCGCGAGGGGGTGCGGCCTGATGTGCGGTCTCAGCGGAGAGATCCGTTTCGACGGCGGACGGCCGGACCTGGCGGCCGTGGAACGCATGACCGACCGGCTGGCCGCCCGTGGACCGGACGGCAGGGGCGTGTGGTCGCAGGGCCCCGTCGCCCTGGGCCACCGGCGGCTGAAGATCATCGACCTGTCCGACTGCGGAGCCCAGCCGATGGCCGACTCCGCGGGCCGGATCACCGGTGTCTTCAACGGCTGCGTCTACAACTACAAGGAGCTCCGCGAGGAACTGCGCGGACTCGGCCACCGCTTCTTCTCCGACTCCGACACCGAGGTCGTGCTCAAGGCGTACCAGCAGTGGGGCACCGACTGCGTCGACCACTTCTACGGCATGTTCGCCTTCGTCATCGTCGAACAGGACACCGGGCGGGTGGTCCTCGGCCGGGACCGGCTCGGCGTCAAGCCGCTGTACCTGGCCCGGTCGCCGGGGCGGCTGCGCTTCGCCTCCTCGCTGCCGGCCCTGCTGGCGGGCGGCGGCGTCGACACCTCCCTCGACCCCGTCGCGCTGCACCAGTACATGAGCTGGCACGCCACGGTGGCCGCGCCCCGCACCGTCCTGGGCGGGGTGCGGAAGCTGCCCGCCGCCACCGTGCGGGTCGTGGAGCCCGACGGCCGCGTGCGGGACATCCGCTACTGGCAGCCGTCGTACAGCCGCGTGCCGGAGCACGCGCGGCTCGGCGCGGACGACTGGCGTGACGCGGTGCTCGACGCGCTGCGCACCGCCGTACGCCGCCGTATGGTCGCCGACGTGCCCGTGGGTGTCCTGCTGTCGGGCGGCCTCGACTCCAGTCTGATCGTGGCGCTGCTGGCCGACGAGGGGCAGACGGACCTCTCGACCTTCAGCGTGGGGTTCGAGTCGGAGGGCGGTGTCGCGGGCGACGAGTTCCACTACTCCGATCTGGTCGCCCGGCGCTTCGGCACGGACCACCACCAGCTGATGGTGCCCTCGGACCGGGTGTCGACGGCGCTGGACGCGGCGGTCGAGGCGATGAGCGAGCCGATGATCAGCCATGACGTGGTCGCCTTCCATCTGCTGTCGGAGCAGGTGGCGAAGGAGGTCAAGGTCGTCCAGAGCGGTCAGGGCGCCGACGAGGTCTTCGCCGGCTACCACTGGTACCCGGACATGGCCGCCGTCCCCCGGGAGCGGGCCCCCGAGGCGTACATGGAGACGTACTTCGACCGCTCGCACGGCGACCTCACCGGGATCGTCCGGCCGCACATGCTGCCCGAGCACGACGTGTCCGGCCGCTTCGTACGGGAGCACATGGCCCGCCCGGGCGCCGAGACCGCCCTCGACGCGGCGCTGCGGCTGGACGCCGAGGTGATGATGATCGACGACCCGGTCAAGCGGGTCGACAACATGACGATGGACTGGGGGCTGGAGGCCCGGGTGCCGTTCCTCGACCACGAACTCGTGGAGCTGGCCGCCCTCTGCCCGCCGGAGCTGAAGCTCGCCGACGGAGGCAAGGGAGTCCTCAAGGCCGCCGGCCGGAAGGTCCTGCCCAGGGAGGTCGTCGACCGGCCCAAGGGCTACTTCCCGGTCCCGGCCATCATGCACATGGCGGGTCCGGTACTCGACCGGGTGACCGAGGCCCTGACGGCTCCCGAGGCCACGTCGCGCGGTGTCTTCGAGGACGCGTACGTGGCCAAACTGCTGTCGGCGCCGGACGAGCACCGCACCAGGCGGGGGGCGAACGCCCTGTGGCAGGTAGCTTTGCTGGAGATATGGCTGCAAACGCACGGAATCAGCTGACCGGGGGGCAGGGGAGCCGACCCTCACGCCCGGCCACGGCAGCCCCGTCGGACCCGCCGGCGGCGCCCCCCTTCGGCGTCCACGCCGGTGAGGACGTCGTCGACGGGGTGCCGTGGCTGCCCCCGGACCACGGCACCGCGCCCCGGGCCGCGGTCGCGGTCGCCCCGGCCTCCGCATGGTCCGGGGCGTCCGCCCTGGCGCCCCCGGCGTCGACGGCTCCCGTGCCGGTGCCGCTGCCGGAGACCGCCGGGACGCGGGACACGCCGCAGCCGCTGCGGTCCCACGGCTGCTGGTACCCCTCTGTCGACCCCAGCGGCAGACAGGTCGCGTTCATCTGCGACCGGGGCGGGGTGCCTCAGCTGTGGACCGGGCCGGTCGACGGGGACGAGGTCCATCTGCTGGACTCCGACCCCCACCCGGTCAAGGAGGTGGCCTGGTCGCCGGACGGCCGCTGGATCGCCTACACCACCGCCCCCGGAGGCGGCGAGCACACCCGGGTGCTGTGCGTACGGCCCGACGGCACCGGGCGGCGCGTCCTCGCCGGTGCCGAGCCCGGCAGCTCCGCGTACCTCGGCTGCTGGCAGCACGACGGGTCGGCGGTCGCCGTCACCGTCGCCGAGCCGGTGCTCCTGCCGGCCGGGGGCGACACGGAGGAGTCGCCCGCCCGCGCGGAGCCGGGCCTCGCCGACCCGCACACGTACACGCCGACCCGTCCGCCGGGCTGGGCCGTGCGGGACGGCAGGGCCGTGCTGCTGGGCGGCCCGCGCTACGGCGACGCCGGGCCGGCCGCCCATCTCGCCGAACGCGAGGGCGGGACCGCCCGCGAACACGACCAGGAGCGCGACCAGGAGGCCGCCGGTGGTCTCGCCGCCTACCTCGTCGACCCCACGGGCGCGGCGGCACCCGCGCTGCTCGCGGTGGAACGCGGCGCCGCCACGCTGCGGGTGTGCGACCTCAGCCGGGACGGCCGGCTCGCCCTGGTGCGCCGGGGTCCGCGCGGCCGCCGCGAGGCCCTCGTCGTGCGCACCTCCGACCTGCGGACGACGTTCGCGCTGCCGGTCGCGGACGGTGACCCGTGGATCGGCCGGTTCTCCCCCGACGCCACGACGCTGTGGCTGCGCAGCGACGCGGCCCGGGAGTTCGCCGCGCTGTTCGCCGTACGGCTGGCTCCCGGGGGTGAGCAGCAGGGCATCACCGTCACCGCGGAGCGCGAGGGGTGCGGCCTGGAGCTGCTGACGTTCGGCCGCGGCGGGTCCACGGCGGCTCTGGCGTGGAACGTGCGGGGGGCCACCGAGCTGGAGGTCACCGTCGTCTCGGGCACCGCGGGTGTCGCCTCGGTCGGGGTGCGGCGGTCCGTGTCGCTGCCGCACGAGGTGGTGACGCGGATGGCGCGGGCCGGCGGGGGTTCGGAGCTGGTGCTGGCGCTGTCCGGGTCGCAGCGGCGGCCCGGCCTGTGGTGGCTCTCCGAGGGCGCCGCACGGCGCACCACGTGGTCGTCGCGTGACGAGGACGCCGTACCGCCGGGCCGTTCGCCCGTCCGTCCCGTGCCGCTGCGGCCGGTCGCGCGGGACGGACTGCCGCTGAGCGGCTGGTACTACCGGGCGCCGGGCCGGGCCCCGGGGCAGCCGGCACCGTGTGTGATCCATCTGCACGGCGGTCCCGAGGAGCAGGAACGGCCCGTGTTCAACCCGCTGTACCACGAGCTGTCGGGCCGGGGGCTCGACATCTTCGCGCCGGACGTGCGCGGTTCCTCCGGGCACGGCCGGTCGTTCGTCGACGCCGACCTCGGCACGGGGCGGTTCGCCGCGATCGAGGACGTCGCCGACTGCGCGGCGCACATCGTGGAGGCGGGGCTCGCCGACCCCCGGCGGCTGGCCGTCATGGGCCGCTCGTACGGCGGCTATCTGGTGATGGCCTCGCTCGTGTGGCACCCCGAGCTGTTCCGCACGGGTGTCGCGGCGTGCGGCATGTCGGACTTCGCGACGTTCTACGCCGGGACCGAGCCGTGGATCGCGGAGTCGGCCGCGCACAAGTACGGCCATCCGGAACACGACCGGGAGCTGCTGCACTCGCTGTCCCCGATGACCCGGATCGACGCGCTGCGGGTACCGGTGCTCACCGTCCACGGCGAGCACGACACGAACGTACCGCTCGGTGAGTCGGAGCAGTTCGTGCGCGCGGCCCGCGAACGGGGCCTGGACGCCGAGTTGCTGCTGTTGCGCAACGAGGGCCACGACTTCCTGCGCGCGGACAGCCGGCGCGTCTTCCGGCGTACCGCGGCCGACTGGATCGAACGCCATGTCGCGGGGTGACCGCGGCCACCCACACCTCAAATAACGGGCATTTCTGGCAAATCGACGCATGGGCGTCCCGGTCACGGGCACTCGCCCGCCGAGCGGACATCCCCCACCCACGAGGAGTCGATCATGGTCATCAAGAAGATGCACGACATGGGCATCCGCAGTGAGCACGCCTACATGGCCGCCATGGCGTCCATCGGCCTGACCGTCGTCGCCTGGGCGGGGTCCCTCAAGATGGAGGCCGGCACCGGGCTGGCCCGCGCGGACCGCTGGGGCCTGTTCGTCGGGGAGTGGGCGCCCACCTTCTTCGGCCTCGGCCTTGCCCTGTCGCACTACGAGCAGCAGGACGGCACCCTGACCGCCACCGTCCACGAACTGCGCGACCAGCGCGAGCAGAAGGCCGGCTGACCGCGCGGGCTCCCTCGACGCGGACCCCCGGGCACAGGCGCACCGGATTCTCTGACACCGCAGGGTTCCCTGTGGTGTCACCCGCTGCTTGCTCGGTGGCCTGCGTGGTGGAGCAGGAGCAGCGCGATGTCGTCGGTGCGCTGGCCGGCGGGACCGGCCTTCTCGACCAGTTCGTCGATGAGCACGTCCAGGTCGCGGGTGTCGGCGCGCGCCAGGTGCCGTGCGAGGCGGGCGATGCGGTCGTCCAGGTCGACGCCGGGCTTCTCCACGAGGCCGTCGGTGTAGAAGGCGAGCGTCGTCCCCGGGGTGAGCGGGAACTCCGTCACCGGGTAGACGGCGTGCGGGTCGATACCGAGGAGGGGGCCGGGCGGGACGACGAGGGGCCGGGTGTCGCCGTCGGGCAGGCGGAGCAGGGGCGGCGGGTGTCCGGCGCTGGCGAGGGTCACCCGGCCGTCACCGAGGTCGAGGTGGCCGTAGAGGCAGCTGGTGAACAGGTCGGGGGCGAGGTCGGTGAGCAGCCGGTTGGTCCGGGCGAGCACCTCGCCGGGGGGTGTGCCGAGGGTGGCGTGGGCGTAGACGCCGGTGCGGACCTGGCCCATGAGCGCGGCGGCGGCCACGTTGTGGCCCTGGACGTCGCCGATGACGGCCGCGACGGCGGTGTCGCCGAACCGGATCAGGTCGTAGAAGTCCCCTCCGATCTCCATGCCGCGGGTGGCAGGAAGGTAGCGGGCGGCGATCCGCAGACCGGGGACCGTGGGCAGGGTGCGTGGGAGCAGCGCCTGCTGGAGGCCGTGGGCGAGTTCGTGCTGGGTGTCGTAGAGGCGGGCGCGGTCGAGGGCCTGGGCGATGAGCCCGGCGAGCGACGTCATGACGGCCCGCTCCTCGGCCTGGAACTCGTGGGGGCTGTCGTAGGACAGGACGCAGATGCCGACCAGCCGGCCGGTGATGATCAGCGGCAGGAACGCCCAGGCCTGCTTTCCGCTGGCGACGGGCGCCTCGGGGTAGAGGCGCTCCATCTCCGCGGGTTCGCTGTAGAACGCGGGGACCCCGCTGCTCAGGGCGCGCCCGGCCGGGGTGAACGCGGTGTCGAGGGGCAGGCCGTCGAGACGGGCGATGGCCTCGGGTGGGTAGCCCCGGTAGCCGATGATGCGGAGTTTCCCGGCCTCGGCGGAGGACAGAACGAGCCCGTGGGCACCGAAGGCCGGCATGACCTGGTCGGCGACCACGTCGACGACGTCCCGCACTCCGACGACCTCGGTGAGGGCGGCGGCCAGGTGGGTGAGCTGGTACAACCGGCCCGCGCGGGACGGCGTCGCGGTGCTCGTGGACCGGGGGTGCCCCGGCACGGGCGGGGGCGCGGTGCCGCGCGGCACGATCCGGACGCTGATGCCGCTGGTGTCCGGGTAGAGGTGGAAGTCGAGCCACTGGCCGGGCGGTCGGCACGCCGTGAACGACACGGGTTCCCGTGTGATCACCGCGGCGCGGTAGCGGTCCTCGTGGACGGGGTCGTCGAGCCAGCGCAGGGACTGCCACGGCAGGGTGCCCAGCAGTTGTTCGGGTTCCCGGTCGAACAGCTCTCCGGCACCCTTGCTGACGTAGGTGAAGCGGCCCTCCAGGTCCAGGGCGCAGCTGCCGCCGGGCAGGCGCTCCACGAAGTCCGCCAGGGCCATCTCCTCACTGACGGACGGGCGGCCGGCCCCCGGGGGGACGACGCGGGGGAGGTCGGCGGGCACCGGCGCGCCGTCGTGCTCCTCCGCCTCGTCCAGCAGCCGGGCCAGACGTCTGCACCGGGACTCGATGTGGCCCCGCTCGCGGGCCGTCATGTACGGGGGGCGGCCGGTCGGCCACATCAGCAGCAGCGTCCCCCAGCTCCGGGCGCCGGTGACCGGGGCGGCCGCCAGCGCCAGCGGGTACGGCAGGACCATCGCGGTGCGCGGGAAGGAGCGGGCCATCTCCTCCTGGCTGCCCACCCACACCACGCGGCCCTCGCGGACGGCGACCGCCACGGGGGCGGGCGCGGCGACCGGGACGCGTGCCCAGGGGGCGGCGAACTCGGCGGGCGCGCCGCACAGCAGATGCAGGCGCAGCAGTTCCTCGTCCGGTGCGAGCAGATAGAGGGCCCCGATGGACGCGCCGACCCCCCGCACGGTCTCCGCGAACGCGGCGTCCAGCGCTTCGGCGGCGGTGGCCGGATCACTCGTGCCGGTCACGAGGCACCTCCAGCGTCGCGGGCCACGGCCGGACGGCCGTGGACGGGCCGCCGGCTCCCCTCGGGTGCGGCACGGCAGGCCGGAGTACCCGAGTGCCCTCACGCAGGACGTTACGCCGCCCCGGAGCGGTCGGCATGCCGGAACGGGTTGGGCAGCGGGAGGTAGCGGGCGTCCGCGCCGTCGGCCCGCGTCCACCGCAGCAGCAGGTTCGTCTTGCCCGGCAGCGTCGGCGCGTCCAGGAGCTCCTCGACGCCGGGCACCTCGCGGTGCCGCTCCAGTTCCCCCCGTACGGCGCCCCACACGTCGACCCCGGGGTGGTGTTCGGCCACGGCCGCCGCGACCTCCAGGACGTTGTTGACGAACAGGCAGTACACCAGCCGCTCCCAGCCCGCCTCGCGGGTCACGTCCGGCAAAAGCTTCACGCCCTCGGCGTCCCGGTAGAGGACCTGGACGGGGGTCCCGGCGGGGTCGCAGGCGACGAGGGTGTTCTGGAGGTGGGCCTCCAGGACGACGCCGTGGTGGTGGAACGCGCCGAGAGCCGGGGGCACGACCGCCCGCAGATACGCCCCCCACCAGGCGTCGGGGGCGGCGGTGCGGACCAGCGGGTTGTCCGGGAACGCCACGGTGTCCTCGGTGAGCGCGGCGCCGAGGACGGCGGTCGTGCCGGGGGCCAGACGCCGGGCCAGTCCGTCGCGGACCAGGACCGCGAGCTCCTCGAACGCGAAGGCGGCGGTGCGGTAGCCGCGGTCGCTCAGCCAGGTGCCGCCCGGCAGCGCGGCGAAGGCCGCGCGGGCCGCCGCGTCGGTGCGGCACAGCTTGAGCAGGTCGTGCCGCCACAGACGGCGCACGTCGTTGGTGATCCGCACGTCCAGGCTGAACTTGAGGAAGAGGTCCGGCTCGGAGGACGCCGCCTCGGGGGCCGTCCGCGCGGCCCCGCCGGGGCCCCCGCGCAGGGTCTCCCCGGGCACGTACACCGTGCGGATCGCGGCCGTCGGCCACACCTCACCCGTCGTGTGCCCCAGCCGGATCAGCCGGCCGTCGGCGAAGGCCTCGGCCAACGTCTCGCCGACCAGGTCGAGTTGCCAGGGGTGGGCGGGCAGCAGCCGGTAACCGGGCGGGGCCGTGCCCAGGGTGTCCAGGGCGGTGGTGTCGCCCTCCTCGACGACGGTGTCCTCGCGGATCCCGAGCAGCGTCAGCGGGAAACCGGCGTACGCCTCCGGCGCGTACGGCAGCCAGGCGGCGGCCGGACCGCCGCCACGCGCCTTGGGGGCGGGGTGGTACGGATGCCCGGTGATCAGCGACTGCTCGGAGCGCCGGTACGGGTCCTCGGGCGGTGTCGCACGGGCGCGCGCCGTGAGGAAGGCGGCCACGGCCGCGCGGCTGTCGAGCATCTCGGCGGGCAGCCCGGGGTTGGCCAGGCCGGTGCGGAGGAGGAGTTCGCCGGCGGTGAGATCGACGAGCTCGGCGTGGGTCAGCCGATGCCAGGTGCCGTCGGCGCGCACCTCGGGGGCGGTGGGGCGGCGGGTGCCCCGGGCGCGCAGGAGGCGGCCGCTCGCCGTGAGGCGGTGCACACCGGGTCCGAGCGGGTGCACACCGGGTCCGACGGGCTCCCCCGCCTCCCGCAGGAGGCAGTTGAGCAGCGGCGCGGCGGCATGGGCGTCGGCGGCGGTGCCGATGTCGGCGCGGGGCGGGTTGGCGTCCACGGGGTCCATTCGTTCCACATACGGTGCGTGTGTGATCAGTATGTCTGCCTGCCGTGGCGCGTCCCGCCGCCCGCATGCGTCGCCGCGAAGAAGGGCGGGCAGTGGTCGTACGCCGTTGTCGACGCGGTGCCCGTACCCGCCCGTCGTCGTTCCCGCACCCTAGGAGCCCGTCCGTGGACCGTCATCCGATGTCCGATGCCGAGGCGGCGCTCGGCGCCGAGCTGGGCGCCGTACGCCCCGATCTGGCGCTGCCGTACGCGGCGGCGCTCCCCGGTGCCCGGGCGGCCGTCCTGGCGCGGCTGTGGCGGGGCCTCACGCACGAGCCGCTGCCCTGGGTGGCGCGCCGGGAGAGGGCCGGGGCCGACGGCGTGACGCTCCTGCTGGCGGACGGCCGCCGGCTGCACGGCCCGGCGATGGACCCGTACGCCACCAACGCGCCGGTCGAGCAGGTGTGGCTGGACGGGCGGCCCTACGACCGTCCGTCGTGGCTGATGAGCGCGCTGGCGGTGCCGCACAGTGCGGCCTTCGCCGCCGAACTCGACCACAGCGCGGCCTCGTCGGCGCTGTCGCGGGCCGGACGGCCGACGGGGACCGGGGTGCCGGAGACGAGCTGGGAGTGGGAGCAGTCCGTGGTGGACGGCCATCCCTTCCACCCCAACTGCCGTTCCCGGCCCGGGTTCTCCGCCGGGGATCAGCTCGCGTACGGGCCCGAGCACCGGCAGGTCGTGGCCCTGGGGCTGGCGCCCGTGGACGAGGCGTTGGTGGTCGGGGAGTGGCCGGAGCGGTTCCGGGACGGCGGTCGGGTGCTGGTGCCGGTCCACCCGTGGCAGGCGGCGCATGTGCTCAAGTGCCCACTGGGTGAGGTGGTCGAGGCGCATCCGCTGATGTCGTTGCGCACCCTCGCCCTCGCGGACGGCGGGGCGCATGTGAAGACGGCGTTGAGCGCCCGGCTGACCTCCTCCGTGCGGGACATCTCGGTCTACTCGATCGAGACGTCGGCGATCGTGTCGGACTTCATGGCGGAGGTCGCCTCCCGCACGGACGGTCTGCTGCACGTGACCCGTACGCTCGGCGCGGTCACCGCCGGTTCCCCGGATCTGGCGGCCGTGCTGCGGGAGTCACCGGAGAGGTACGCGGACACGGCCACCGGCGAGCGGGTCGTCCCCGTGGCCGCGCTGGCGGCGACCGGACTGCCCGGATCGCCGTCGTGGCTGGCGGACTTCAGCCGGCTCGCGCTCACGGTCTGTCTCCGGCTGCTCGACCTGGGGGTGGCCCTGGAGGCACACGGCCAGAACCTCCTGGTGGTGCTCTCGCCGGCGGGTGCCCCCGTGCGGCTCGTCTACCGCGACCTCGCGGACATCAGGGTGAGCCCCGCCCGACTGGCCCGGCACGGTGTCGCGGCCCCCGCGATGACCGGCCGCATCATCACGGACGACGAGACCACCTTGCGGCGCAAGCTGTTCGGCGCGCTGATCACGGGCACGCTCGGGGCGACGGCGGGTTCGACGCCCGTGCTGCGCGAGGCGCTCGCCGCGGCCGTACGGGACGTGCCGCCGACCGCCGATCTGGCCACGTTGACGGAGGGGCCGGTACCGACGAAGGCGTTGACGCTGATGCGTCTTACGCCGGAGCGGCCGGGTGACATCTGGGCGGAACTGCCGACTCCACTGCGGTGAGGCACGTCCCGGCCCGCCGGTCGGGGGTGCCGTTGTCCGGCGGGTGAACGGGCGGTCTCGTTTTGAAGCGCGGGCCACCTGATCAATAGGATCCGCCGATGATCACAAGACAACGGCTGGCAGCAGGGGTGTTCGCCCTGCTCGCCGCCCTGACGGCCGGTATCGCCGTCCCGTCGACGGCCGTCGCCGACGAGACCACGGCCACCGCGCCCAAGGTCAACCTCCTGCTGGACGTCAGCGGTTCGATGCGGGCGAAGGACATCGACGGGCAGTCCCGGATGGCCGCGGCGAAGCAGGCGTTCAACGAGGTCCTGGACGCCACGCCCGAGGAGGTCCGGCTCGGCATCCGCACGCTGGGCGCCAACTACCCCGGCGACGACCGCAAGACGGGCTGCAAGGACACCGCGCAGCTGTACCCGGTGGGCCCGCTGGACCGCACCGAGGCGAAGACGGCCGTGGCCACGCTCACCCCGACCGGCTGGACCCCGATCGGCCCGGCGCTGCTGAAGGCGGCCGACGACCTGGAGGGCGGCGAGGGCACCAAGCGCATCGTCCTGATCAGCGACGGCGAGGACACCTGTGCCCCGCTCGACCCGTGCGAGGTGGCCCGCGAGATCGCCGCCAAGGGCATCGGTCTGACCATCGACACGCTCGGCCTGGTCCCGAACGCCAAGCTGCGCGTCCAGCTCAGCTGTATCGCCGAGGCGACCGGCGGCACGTACACCTCGATCGAGCACCGCGACGAACTCACCGACCGCGTGAACCAGTTGGTGGACCGCGCGGCCGACCCGGTGGTCGTCCCGAAGGCCGTCGAGGGCGCCGACGCGTGTGCCGGGGCGCCCACGCTCACCTCGGGGCTGTTCACCGACCGCGAGGAGTTCAACCAGCAGCGCTGGTACCGGGTGGACGTGAAGCCGGGCCAGGAGCTGCGGGCCTCGGTGAGCGTCGCGGCGGACCGTGACGTCAACCCGCACTACGGGGTGCTGCTGCGCGCGGTGACCGTCAAGAACCGGGAGATCGTGCGCGGCGAGGCGGCCGGCACCGGCCGTACGGACGTCATCTCGACGGGTCTGCGCTATCCGAAGGCGGAGGCCGAGGACGAGGAGGACGAGGACGTCGCCGAGACCGTGTGCCTCCAGGTCACCCACTCCTACGCGGCCGCCGGCGGGGTGAAGACCACGCCCGGTCTGCCGCTGGAGATCACCGTCGACGTCGTGGACGGCCCGGACCCGGCGACGGACGTGGCGTCCTTCGGTCTCGGCCGCGGCTGGTGGCTGCTCGGTGTGCTGGTGCTCGTCGGGTTCGTGGCGGGTGTGCTGTGGGGCTGGCTGTCGCGCTGGCGGGTCGCGGTCTGGAGGACCAACTGATGCGGATCACACGTGTGTGGGGCGCCGCCCTGCTGATGCTGGCCCTGGCCGCCTCCCCGGCGGCCGCGGACTCCTCTCCCTCGGCGAGCCCGTCGGAGAACGGTGACGCGCCCACCGAGGCGGGCACCTCCTTCCGTACCGCGGCGGAGTTCGAGCAGGGGGAGACCGCGACGGCGAGCGCCTCGACCGGCGACTACCTGTACTGGTCGTTCCCGGCGGACGCCGGCCTGCGCCCCACCGTCAGGGCGACGGTGAAGCTGCCGGAGGCGGCCGAGTCCGCCTCGACGTGGCAGCTCGACGTGTACGACGGGCTGCGGCGCCGCCAGGCCTGCCAGTACGGGGCGCAGACGCGCACGGCCGACGCGGGGGCGGCCTCCGTGGAACTGTCCTGCACACTGCGCACGGTCCGCGCCTGGTCGGAGCCGTGGTCCGACGACCCGCTGCCGGGCACGTACTACGTCCGGCTGACGACGACGCGGCTGGCCACGGGTGACCTCGGGCTGCCGGTCGGGGTCGAGGTCCGGGCCGAGTCCAAGGACATGGGCGGTGCGGCGGCGGTCGACGGCTCGCTGGCGAAGCCGCTCGTGCCGGGCATCGCGGTGACCTCGGCGCGGGACGACGAGGACTCCTCGGCGGAGGCCGTCCTGTCCTCCCTCGAACCCGACGACGGCTGGGCGTCGGGCTGGTGGAGCGACCGCTGGGTCTGGACCGCGCTCGGCGCGGTACTCGCCGCCCTCGCGGGCATCGGCGGCTACTGCCTCACCCGCGGCTCGGGCCGCCCCACGAGGGTGCCCCCGCCGGGCGCCTGACACCCCCGCGAAGGCCCGCCGAACCCTGGAACCCACCCCGGTCCGGCGGGCCTTCGGCCGTGCGGGGCGCGGCGAGCGGGCCGGGCCCTCAGCCCTCCCGCAACTCCTTCGCCAGGGGCCCCTCCCCCGACACCTCGACGCGGCCCGCTCGTACGGCGTCCCTGAGGGGCAGTTCGCCGCGGCGGACCGCCTCGCAGGTCTCCTCGTCGAGGGTGAGCCGCGCGTCCGGCTCGCCCGGGGCGGGGCCGTCGCCGTAGACCGGGCCCTCCTCGGCGCCCGCCCAGAGGTGGAACGTCCCTTCCTCCAGGCGGACTTCGACGAGCCCGGCGGCGCAGCCGTCGAGGTTCCGCAGCAGCGGCAGGGCGGACCAGTGCGCCCGTACGGCGTCCGTCGGCCGGCGCTCCCCCAGCGCGCCCTCCCCCCACTCCCCCAGCGCCTGGAGCACCGGGAGCAGGTCCCGTCCGCGGGCGGTGAGTTCGTAGACGTACGCGGCCCCCGGCGGGGGCAGCCGGCGCCGGGTCGACAGACCGTCACGCTCCATGTCCTTCAGCCGTGAGGCGAGGACGTCCGTGCTGACGCCGGGCAGGTCCGCGTGCAGGTCCGTGTAGCGGCGCGGCCCGGCGAGCAGTTCGCGCACGATCAGCAGGGTCCAGCGGTCACCGACGAGGTCGAGCGCCCGGGCGGCGGAGCAGTACTGGTCGTAGCTTCGGCGAGGTGACATGCGACGCAGTCTAGACATGTCGTTGGACTTTCCAAGCGCCTACTTGGTAAAACCAAGCGACACAACGAACCGGAGGGCGAGAGCGCATGGAGTTCCGGCAGTCGAGCAAGCTCAGCGAGGTCTGTTACGAGATCCGCGGCCCCGTCATCGAGCACGCGAACGCGCTGGAGGAGGCGGGTCACAGCGTGCTGCGCCTGAACACCGGCAACCCCGCTCTCTTCGGCTTCGAGGCGCCGGAGGAGATCCTCCAGGACATGATCCGGATGCTGCCGCGGGCCCATGGCTACACGGACTCGCGTGGCGTCCTCTCCGCCCGCCGCGCGGTCGCCCAGCGCTACCAGACCCTCGGCCTGGAGGTCGACGTCGACGACGTCTTCCTCGGCAACGGCGTCTCCGAGCTGGTCTCGATGGCCGTGCAGGCGCTGATCGAGGACGGCGACGAGATCCTCATCCCCGCGCCCGACTTCCCGCTCTGGACCGCCGTGACGACCCTCGCCGGCGGCAAGGCGGTGCACTATCTCTGCGACGAGCAGGCCGACTGGTACCCGGACCTCGACGACATGGCGTCGAAGATCACCGACCGCACCAGGGCCGTCGTCATCATCAACCCCAACAACCCCACGGGCGCGGTCTACCCCAAGGAGATCGTCGAGGGCATCCTCGACCTCGCCCGCCGCCACGGTCTGATGGTGTTCGCCGACGAGATCTACGACCAGATCCTCTACGACGACGCCGTGCACCACTCGGCCGCCGCACTCGCCCCCGACCTGGTCGTCCTCACCTTCTGCGGCCTGTCCAAGACGTACCGCGTGGCGGGCTTCCGCTCCGGCTGGCTGGTCGTCACCGGCCCCAAGCAGCACGCCCGCAACTATCTGGAGGGCCTGACGATGCTGGCCTCCATGCGGCTGTGCGCCAACGCCCCCGCCCAGTACGCCATCCAGGCCGCGCTCGGCGGCCGCCAGTCCATCCGAGAACTGACCACGCCCGGCGGACGGCTGCACGAGCAGCGGAACGTGGCATGGGAGAAGCTCAACGAGATCCCCGGCGTGTCGTGCGTGAAACCCAAGGGCGCGCTGTACGCGTTCCCCCGCCTCGACCCCAAGGTCCACAAGATCCACGACGACGAGAAGTTCGTCCTCGACCTGCTGCTGCGCGAGAAGATCCAGGTCGTCCAGGGCACGGGCTTCAACTGGCCCACCCCCGACCACTTCCGCATCCTCACGCTGCCCCACGCGGACGACCTGGACGCGGCGATCAGCCGTATCGGACGGTTCCTGAGCGGCTACCGGCAATAGCGGGGAACCGTTGTTCTGTCGACGTCCCCCTCAACCCCTTCGGTGCCCGTCCGTGGCGACCGCGCGGCTGCGTCACAGCCGGGTGCACCCCACCGCCCGGTCCGCACGCCAGAGGCCCGGCTCCCGAAGGCTCCGCCGGGGCCTGCGGATCCGTCTCGACCCCACGCACGGGCAGCGCCTGCTCGCCCTGCCGTACGACCTGGATGCACGACGCGAACGAGATGATGGGCCCGTGACCGGGCTCCCCGCCGACCTGCCGGTCATCGAGTTCACCGACATGTTCGCGGGCGACCCCGACGGCCTGTACCGGAAGACCCGCCGGGTCATGGAGCAGGCGGCCGGCCCTTCGTCTGAGTCGACGACATGGTCTCCGACCTCGACGCCCACCATGTCGCCCGGCACTACGACACACCCGCCCTGCTCCTGCGGATAGACCCCCGCCGAGGGCTCGGCGAGCGGGAGTTCGAGGAACGGGAGCGATGGGCTCGTAGCGTCTCTGATCAGCTAAGCGATCCCATACGAACCGTAGGGTTCAGTGTGGGTTCTGCCCACCTGGGCGGGGTGGCGTGAGCGTGGAGATGGAATCCCGCGCCGAGTGCTGCTCCGCGTGGCCGGTGTCGGCGGGTGGTGGGTGTACTGATCGTCGTCACGCCCTGGTGCCGGTGGGCTGCGCGGGGCAGCCGCATCCGGCCCGGTGGTGCGTGTCCCTCCGGACGCTTGCCCGCCGGGCCTGTGGTGCCGGTGGGGGAGGGTGCCCCGCGTCGCCTGGGCGCGGGGCGTGTGGTGCGGCGGCGCCGGGTGGGGCCGGTCTTGGACCGGTCGGCCCGGCTGGTCTTCGTGGCCGGGGTGACCACGGCTGTGGTTTCGAGCTTGTCCACCACCGAGCGGATGGCCATGATGCCGGTGGCGCAGTCGGTGACGGTCTTCGTTTGGTGGGCCAGGCCGCGTGCGGCGATACGCTGCCACGCCCCCGTGTCGCGGTCGCCCTGCCAGCCACACTCCGGATTCGGGCAGACGGCCCATTTCCAGCCGGGCGTGGTGGGCCGATCGGGAGCCTTGCGGTGCCGCAGCGGGACGTGACAGCGGGGGCAGCGCCGCGAAGTATCGCGGGCCGGGAGGGTGACGACGGCGATACCGGCTTCAGCGGCCACGTGCCGCATCCGCTCCACGATCTGCCCGCGCACCTGCTGGGACAGGCGGGTGTTGAGGGTGCGGCCCATGCCCTGGGCCTCCAACGAGCGCAAGTCCTCGACATAGATCACGCTCGCACCGGCGGTGAGAGCCTGGTCGACCGTCCAGCGTGCCGCAGACCAGGCGAGGGCGTCGTTGAGGTTGGAGCGGCGCTCACAGACGTACCGGATCTCCTCGGCGAGCACCTGCTGTCTGCCCGTCAGCGGATGCGTGCCGTCTCCTGCGATGAGGCGTTCGTAGCGGCCGGTCTTGGCGTGCAGGTACTCCAGCTCGCGCCGCAGCCGGTGCTGTCTGGCCAGCACCCCGGCGGCACGGAACTGGGCACCGAATCCGAGAGCGGTGATCGTCCCGTCATCGTGTAGGTGGACTACGCCCGCACTGAGCAGCGTGTTCAGCCCCCAGTCCACACCCAGCGCGATCGTGTGCCCACTACGCCGGGCCGCAGGCACAGCATGGGTGTAAGCGAGGTCGGCGTGGACCCGGCCCTGGTGGACGCGCAGGGTGGGCAGGTGCAGCACCGCACCCGGCGGAACCGTCGCCGGCCGCGTGATGGGGCACGCAACCCAACTCCAGTCCGTGTACGAGCGCGGGTCGGGGCGGGTGGGCAACTGCACCCTGAGCAGCGCCCGGCCCGGATCACCACCGTGCGTCAGGGTGGCCTGCTGCCCGTCACACGCGGACAGCAGCAGCATCCGCGCCGCACGGGGCGCGGCCTCCAACTCGAACACATCGACCGGCAACCGGCCGTACCTGCCCGCGAAGGCGGCGATCTGCCGGGTGCGGGATCTGATGACGCCGGACGGCAGGTGCTTCCCGTCAGGAACCGCTGCACGGACGGCGTCCCACTCGCCCGGGGTGCGCCTGTCCGGGTCTGCGGGCCACGTCGCAAGCACTCCGGTGGTCAGGTCGGCCCGCCACGTCGCCGACCGCAACAGGCGCCCCGCCTGCTCCTGGGCCATGCGCACGATCCGGTCATTGACGCGCACGCCCCCGGCCGGGGCGGTGGTCCAGCCCAGACGCCGCAGCGCCATCCACGCGTTCGACGGCAGCCTGCGGCCCCCGGCGTCCACGCCCGAGGCCAGCGAGTCCACATCGGCCGCATTCCAGTGCCCGCTCAGCAGACCGGCGGCCATACCGGACACCAGATCCGCAGCCCACCCCACCCGCTCCGCCAACACGGCAGCCGACAGCACCTCACCCGACTTCTCCACCACGCCCGACCGCAGCAGACCCCGAGCACAGGCCGTGCGGGCCGTCTCACCCTCACCCAGCGGCAACCTCCGGCTCACCGGCCCCTCCTCCCTCGCCCGTGGTTCTGTCATCCGATCAACGACACCCCCACGCAAAGGTCACGCATTCGATCCGCACACTCACGTACGACACCGGTCTCAGCACCCACCCCACGACATGCCACCAACGCATGACACACGACTACGGATCACTACGGATCACTACCGATCCTGAAGGAAACACGTGAGCCTGTGAGACATGGGTGATCTTTTTCTTGTGCGGCACGGGGAGACCGAGTGGTCGCTGTCCGGGCAGCACACCAGCTGGACGGACCTCCCGCTGACCGACCGGGGCCGGGAGCAGGCGCGCGGGCTGGCGCCGTTGCTGACCTCGCACCGCATCGGGGCCGTGTTCGTCAGTCCGATGAAGCGGGCCCGCCAGACCGCCGAACTCGCCAGCCTGACCGGGGCGCGGGTGGACGCGGATCTCGCCGAGTGGGACTACGGGGCGTACGAGGGGGTGACGACCCAGGAGATCCACCGCACGCGGCCCGACTGGTTCCTGTTCACCGACGGGGTGGCGCCGGGGCCGCCCGAGCACCCCGGGGAGGGCCCGGAGGACGTCGGGGCGCGCGCCGACCGGATACTGGCGAAGGCGCACGCGGCGCTCGGCGACACGGAGGGCTGTGTGGTGCTCGTGGCGCACGGCCATTTCCTCCGCGTCCTCACCGCGCGGTATCTCGGACTGCCCGCGTCCGCCGGGGCGCTGTTCCAGCTCGCCACGGGCACGGTCTGCCGGCTCGGCACGGAGCACGGCCGTCCGGTGCTCGCGGCGTGGAATGTCAGACCCTCCTCGTAGTCTTCGAGTGGGTTGACGCCGTCCCCGAGTGACAGCGCTCCTCCGCGAAAGGAGGTCGTCGTGACCCGACCGCCGACCGCCGTCCAGCGGCGGATCATCGACGCCGCCGAGCCCGTGACCGGCCGGCTCACGGGTACGGAGACCCAGCTGGCGGCGCTGGTGAAGCGAGGGCTGGCGTTCCGCCACCCGCGCCCACCGCACGACCACTTCCTCACCCCGGCCGGGCACCGCGTACGGGAGGCCGGCCCGCCCGAGGAGACGGCGGCAGCGGCCCCGGCGCCGTCCACCGCCCCCGAGGAGTCGGGTGGGTTCGCGGCCCGGGTGGGCGGCGAGGAGAGCGCCGGGGACGGACCGGCGCGGGCCCGTGAGGTGCACAGCGCCTGGCAGGGGCTGCTGGAACTACGGCGGATGACGAACCCGGGCGGCGCCACCGACCGCCCCTGCGGCTGGGAGCGCGCGCATCTCGTACGGGCCGCCGCGCTCGCCCTGGAAGCGGCGGGCCACCGCCCGGCGGGCCCGGAGGCGGAGCGTGGCGGTTACCGGGTGCGGACCACGCCGCAGCCGGAGGCCGTCGCCGTGCACGAGCCGGACCCGGGGGCGCTGCGCGGCTGCGCCGAGACCCTGCGGCGGGCGGGCTGGCAGCCGAGCGAGCACACGGACCCGCGGACGCGCGAGCGGTATCTGCTGGCCTCCCCCCGGAAGGTGTGACGGGGCGGCGCCGGACTGTCGCACCCCGCATGAGCAAGCGCTCAGTAAGCTAGCGCCGTCCTGTTCGCCGCTGAGGTAGTCGAGGGGTAGTCGTGTCCGAGCCGTTTTCCGTCCCGGTGACCGTCCGGGGGTACGAGACCGACGTTCAGGGGCACCTCAACCAGAGCGTGTACCTCCAGTACGGGGAGCACGCGCGCTGGTCGCTGCTCCAGGCCGCCGGGATCCGCCAGGCCGATCTGATGGCGAGGGGTGTCGGCCCCGTGGCGCTGGAGACGACGATCCGTTACCGGCGCGAGCTGCTCGCCGGTGACGAGGTCCAGGTGACGTGTGTCTTCGCCTGGGGCGAGGGCAAGACCTTCCGGATCGAGCAGACGATCAGCAGGACCGACGGCACGGTGGCCGCCGAGATCACCGGTGTGGGCGGCCTGATGGACCTCAAGGCACGCAAGCTGGTCGCCGACCCGGGCGCGTACTTCAGGGAGCTGGCGGACGACCCGAAGCTGTTCGGGCTGTGAGGCTGTGAGCGCGGCCCACGGCCCGAACAGCGTCTGACGTTCGTCCCGTCGGTCAGCCCAGCGGGTTCAGCAGCGCGGGGTCGTTCTCGAAGGAGAACGGCAGCAGGTCCGTCATCGTGAAGCGGCCCTGCGGTGGGCCGGGAGGCTCGGGCGCCAGCCCGGGAGCTGCACGATCGAGACGCGGCTGCCCTCCATCGCCTGGTGAAAGACCGCGGCGACGAGCGTGCCGCCCACGCCGGTGAGGCGGCCGGGGTGGGCACGAAAGGCGTAGGAGGGCGTAGAGGCAGCCGGGCGTCAGCACCCGAGGGGGGTTCCGGCCGTTCACGGTGGGTTCTCCCCCTTGTGGCCGTGTGTCGGTGCGGAAGGTGCGGTTCCGGGGGTATTGCTGCCGCACCCGCACCCGCACCCGCACCCGCACCCGCACCCGCACCCGCACCCGGAGGCATCATGCCCCTCGCCCGCCGTGCCCTGCTCGCCGTCCTCGCCGCCGGTTCGGCGGGGGCGGCGATCGCCTGCGCCCCCGCCCGCGCGCACCCCTCCGACGACGCGCCCCGCGCGGACAGGGCGGGGGACACGGCGGCCACGGCGGCGGCCCGGAGGCTGTTGCCGGACCACTGGCGGCAGATCACCTTCGTCGAGGGGACCGAGCGGGACACCTTCCACGTCACCGGCGGCACCGGTCACATCACGGTCACCGGCGACACCCCGGCGACCCGGCTCACCGGACTGAACTGGTACCTGCGGCACATCGCGTACGCCGAGATCAACTGGGCGGGCGAGCAGACCGCCCTCCCCCGCGCCCTGCCAGGCCTCGACGGCACCGTCACCCGACGCGCGAACGTCCCCCACCGCTTCGCCCTGAACGACACCAACGACGGCTACACGGGCGCCTACCTCGACTGGTCGTACTGGGAGCGCGAGCTGGACGTGTTGGCGCTGCACGGCTACAACGAGATCCTCGTCTACACGGGCGCGGACGCCCTCTACCACCGGGTGTTCCAGGAGTTCGGGTACGGGGAGGAGGAGCTGCGGGAGTGGATCCCGGGGCCCGCGCACCAGCCGTGGTGGCTGCTGCAGAACCTGTCCGCGTTCCCCTCCCCCGTCTCCCGGCAGCTCCTCGACGCCCGTGCCGCGCTCGGCCGCCGCATCGCCGACCGCGTGCGCGAGCTGGGCATGACGCCGGTGTTCCCCGGCTACTTCGGGACGGTCCCGCCGGGCTTCGCCGAGCGCGTCCCGGGGGCGCGGACGGTCCCGCAGGGCACATGGATGGGTTTCGCCCGCCCCGACTGGCTCGACCCGCGCACGGACGCCTTCGCGCGGGTCGCGGCCGCCTTCTACCGCACCCAGGACGAGCTGTTCGGCGGGGCGTCGACCTTGTACAAGATGGATGTGCTGCACGAGGGCGGCGACCCGGGCGACGTGCCCGTGGGCGACGCGGCGAAGGGCGTCGAGCGGGCGCTGCGGCGGGCCCACCCCGACGCCGTCTGGGTGATCCTCGGCTGGCAGCACAACCCGCCGCGCGCGATCGTCGACGCCGTCGACAAGGAGCACATGCTCGTCGTCGACGGCCTCTCCGACCGTTTCCCGACGGTCACCGACCGCGAGGCCGACTGGGGCGGCACCCCGTACGCGTTCGGCTCGATCTGGAACTTCGGCGGCCACACCGCGCTCGGCGCCAACACCCGCGACTGGGCGGAACTGTACGAGAAGTGGCGCACGAAGCCGGGCAGCGCGCTGCGCGGGATCGCGCTGCTGCCGGAGGCCGCGGACAACAACCCGGCGGCCTTCGCCCTCTTCTCCGAACTCGCCTGGCGTGAGGGCGAGCTGGACCTGGAGGCGTGGTTCGCCGACTGGGCGCACGCGCGCTACGGCGCCCGTGATCCGCATGCCGAGGCGGCCTGGGACATCCTGCGCCGCACCGTTTACGGCACCACGCGCGCCGACGGGTGGAGCGAGGGCGCCGACGGCCTGTTCGGTGCCCGCCCGGCGCTCACCGTCGTCCGCGCGGCCCGCTGGTCGCCCAAGCAACTCCGGTACACGGCGGCGGACCTGGAGCCCGCCCTCGGTGAACTGCTGCGCGTACGGGGCGGGTCGCGCACCTCTTCCGCCTACCGGCGGGATCTCCTCGACGTGGCCCGCCAGATCCTCTCCAACCGCAGCCGCGCCCTGCTGCCGCGGATCAAGGAGGCGTACGACGCCCGGGACGCCGCCCGGCTGAAGGAGCTCGGGGAGGTGTGGCTGTCCCTGATGGAGCTGCTGGACCGGCTGCTGGCCACCGACTCCCGTCATCTGCTGGGTCGTTGGGTCGCGGACGTGCGCGCCTGGGGGGCGGACGACGCCGAGCGGGAGCGGCTGGCGTACGACAATCTGTCGCTGCTGACCGTGTGGGGCACCCGCGCGGGGGCGGACGCGGGGCTGCGCGACTACGCGAACCGGGAGTGGGCGGGCCTGGTCGGCGGGCTGTACCGGCTGCGCTGGTCGACGTACTTCGAGGAGCTGCGGGCCGCGCTGGCCGAGGGACGGGCGCCGAAGAAGATCGACTGGTTCGCGCTGGAGGACCACTGGACCCGCGACCCGGGACCCCTCACCACCGAGCCGACCGGCGACACGTACACGGTGGCCACACAGGTGTGGGAGCGGCTCACGGCACTCTCCTGAGCAGGTTGCCGACGCCGAGCCGCCTGTCCGAGCCCGGCCGCCGCGCAGCCGGTCGCACCGTTCCGGGGCGCACAGTCCTGTGCGCCCCGGAGACGGCCGCCGTGGACACCGCTCGGGTCCACGGCTTCCGGCCGAGGGCCGTCCCCCTCGGCCGGAGTCCGGGCGCCGTACGGCACGGGCGGGGATCCGCCGCGGCGTCGGCGCGCAGTGGTGGGGTCAGTCCCCGGCCACGATCCGGGCCAGTCGCCGGGCCTCGTCCCGTGTCGAGCGGGCGATCGCGTCCTCGTCCACGTGCAGCAGGCGGCCGTCCTCCACGACGGCCCGGCCGCCCACCAGCGACAGGGTCACGGGGGCCGCCGCGCCGAAGACCAGGGCGGTCACCGGGTCGGCGATGGACGCGTGGGCGAGGGTGTCCAGCTTCCACAGGACCAGGTCGGCGAGCTTGCCCGGTTCCAGGGAGCCGATCTCGGCCGCCCGGCCGAGGACCTGGGCGCCGCCGTAGGTGCCGAGGCGCAGCGCCTTCCGGGCGTCGAGGGCGGCTTCGCGGTGGGGGCCGAGGCGGTTGACGAGGAGGGCGTTGCGCAGCTCGGTGTGGAGTTCGCCGGACTCGTTGGAGGCCGTGCCGTCGACGCCGAGGCCGACGGGGACGCCGGCCGCGAGCATGTCGGGGACGCGGGCGATACCGGCGGCCAGGCGGGCGTTGGAGGACGGGCAGTGGGCGACTCCGGTCCTCGTCCGGGCGAAGGCCTCGATGTCGGAGTCGTTCATGTGGACGCAGTGCGCCATCCACACGTCCTCGCCGAGCCAGCCCGTCGACTCGAAGTAGTCGGTGGGGCCCATGCCGAACAGCTCGTGGCAGAACTTCTCCTCCTCGACCGTCTCCGAGCCGTGCGTGTGCAGCCGCACCCCCAGGCGGCGGGCCAACTCGGCGCCCTGCCTGAGGAGTTCGGTCGACACGGAGAACGGTGAGCAGGGGGCCACGGCCACCTGGGTCATCGCGCCAAAGGAGGCGTCGTGGTGCTCGTTCACGGTCGCCTCGGTGGCGGCGAGCGCGCCGTCGAGGGTCTCGACCGCGAAGTCCGGGGGCAGTCCGCCGTCCTTCTCGCTGCGGTCCATGGAGCCGCGGGCGAGGGTGAAGCGGACGCCCGTCTCCCGGGCGGCCCGGATGATGGCGCCCGACAGGTCGCCGGAGCCCTTCGGGAAGACGTAGTGGTGGTCCATCGCGGTCGTCACACCGCCGCGGGCCATCATCGCGAGGGAGCCCTGGGCCGCCGCGTAGGTCATCTGTTCGTCGATGCGGGCCCAGGTCGGGTACAGCGCGACGAGCCAGTTGAAGAGGTTGTGGTCGGTGGCGAGGCCCCGGGTGATCCACTGGTAGAAGTGGTGGTGGGTGTTGACCAGCCCGGGGGTCACCAGATGTCCGGTGGCGTCGATCCTGCGTACGACGTCCGTCAGGCCCTCGGGGGCCCGGCCCGCGCCGACCGACTCGATCACGTCGTCCGCGACCACCACATGGCCCGACGTGTGCTCGGTGTCCCGCGCGTCCACGGTCGCGATCGCCGCGTTCTCGATGACGATGCGCTGTGCCATCGTTGTTCGTCCCTACTCCCGGTGTACGTTCCGGGTCCGCGTCAGAGGTTGGTGAGGCGCGTCAGAGGTTGGTGAGATCGGCCGGTATGCGCGCCTCGACGCCGTCCCGCAGGACGGTCGCCTCGATGAGGCCGTAGGGGCGGTCCGCGGCGAAGTACACAGCTCCTTCGGCGGTATCGTTCTTCAGGCCGAACGGGGCGAGGTCCACCAGGAAGTGGTGCTTGTTCGGCAGGGAGAAGCGGACCTCGTCGATCTCGCTCCGGTGGTCGATGATCCGGGCGCCCATCGCGTAGAGGGTCTGCTGGAGCGACAGCGAGTACGTCTCCGCGAAGGCCTCCAGCAGGTGCCGCTTGACCTGCGCGTACGACGTGTCCCAGGCGGGCGTCGGCTGCTCGTCGTCGGTCCAGTTGAACCGCCAGCGGCCGGAGACGTCGGTGGCGAGGATGCGGTCGTGCGCCTCGGGGAGGGTCGTGTACTTGTCCTTGACGTAGCCCCAGAACTCGGAGTCGGTCGAGTTCATGACGGTGAGGTCCTTGAGACCGGAGACGACCTCCCACGCCGAGCCGTCGTAGGTGATCTGCGCGAGGCGGGTCTCCTGTCCCGTGCGGACGAACGAGTGCGCGCCCTTCCCGGAGTGCTCGATGCGCTCCCAGGAGTACTCCTCGATGCGGATGCGGGCCCGGTGGATGGCCGGCTGGGAGGTCACGAAGTGGCGGGCGAGATGGATGCCGAACTGCTCGGCGGACTCGATTCCGTGCTCCTTGGCGAAGGCGTACACCGTGTTCTTGGTGGTGTCCGTCGGCAGGACGTGGGCGTTGGAGCCGGAGAGGTGGACCTCGTCCATGTCGCCGGAGAGGGACACGGAGACGTTCAGGTCCTTGATGTGGTGGGTGGCGCCGTCCCGCGTGATGCGTACGACGCGGTTCTCGGCCTTGCCGTACTGGTTCTGTCCAAGGATGGGCATGGGTGCTAACTCCCTCGGTATACGGAGTAGCCGAACGGGTTGAGCAGCAGCGGTACGTGGTAGTGCTCGCCGGCTTCGACGGCGAACGTGATGACCACCTCGGGGAAGAACACACCGCTGTCCCGATGCGCGGGGGCGTCCTGCTGTGTCTCGGCTCGCTGGGTCTCGAAGTACGGCTCCACGGCGAAGTCGAGCCGTACGTGGGTGGTGCCTTCCGGCAGCGCCGGGAGGTCCTTGCACCGGCCGTCGGTGTCGGTCGCGGACCCGCCGAGGTCCCGCCAGTCGGCGTCGCGGCCCGGACGGGCGGCGAGGCGGACGGCGACCCCGGGGGCGGGGCGGCCGACGCTGGTGTCCAGGATGTGCGTGGACACGGAGGCCGTGGTGCTGGTGCTCATCCTGCTCTCAGTCCTCTTCGACCAGTCGGGTCAGGCGGATGCGGTTGATCTTGCCCAGTTCGACGCGGACGATCTCCCGTTCCTCCTCCGGCGTGTTGCCGATGCGCTCCGCGACCGCGTCGCGCATCTGCTCGCCAGTGCGACCGGTGGCGCAGATCAGGAAGACATGGCCGAACTTCTCCTGGTAGGCCAGGTTCAGTTCGAGCATCTCGGCCTTCAGCGCGTCGGAGGCGCCGGCCATGCCGCTCTGCTCCCGGGCGGAAGTCGCGTCGCCCGGTGTGGGGCGGCCGATCGGCGGGTGCCCGGCCATCGCCTCCGCCAGGTCCTCGGCGGTCAGTTCGACCATGGCGGCGTCACTGGCGGCGAGGAGGTCGTCGACGGTGGCGTACGGCCGGCCGGCGAGGAGTCTGCGCCCCCATTCCGCCGAGGCGCACGCCTCGTGGAGCGCGGCGACGGCGGCTTGCTTCTCCAGGGTGTTGAACCGGGCGAGGCCCGGCGTCGAGGAACGCGAAGTCACGGGAGCCTCCGTGGCCGTGGTGCTGGACTGGCTACGGCAAGCTAACGCCCCGCCACGACACTACGTCAACAGTTTGTTGAAGAAACGCGGGAGCGCCCCTCGATCGGCGGGGCGGCCCGTCATCGGCCCTTGGCCGCGTTCTCCCTGTTCAGGTAGTTGTAGACGGTGAAGCGGCTGACGCCGAGCGCGCTCGCGACGGTCTCCACGCCATGTCGCACGGAGAACGCGCCGCGCGCCTCCAGCGTCCGCACGATCTCCTGCTTGGTCTTCCGGTCGAGGTCGGCGAGGGGCTTGCCGTGCCGGCGCTCCAGCGCGGCGAGGATGTGGTCCAGCGACTCGGCGAGCTGCGGCAGCCGGACGGCGACGACGTCGGCGCCCTGCCAGGAGAGCACGACGTCGTCGGGGCCGGCCTCGCCCGGCGGCAGCAGGACCCCGCCCATGGCGTCGACCAGCGGCTTGACGGCAGCGACGAAGGGGTCGTCCCCGGCGGCGGTCACCCCTGGCCCTCCCCGGACTCCCCGGACTCCCCGGACTCCCCGGACTCCCCGACCACGTTGACCTGGAGCGAGACCCGGGTGGCGCCCGCCTCCAGGGCCCGACGCAGCAGGGCGTCGACCGCGCCGAGGACGGCGTCGGAGCCGCCCTCGGCGGTGTTGCCGAAGGGGCCCACGTCGACCGCGTCCAGGGCGGCGGCCTCGATGACGTCGCGGGCGACCAGCGCGTGCCGGGGCGGCTCGTCCAGATCGAACGGCTCGGTGGTGAACTCCACTCGCAATCGCACTACGCCCCCATGACCTCGGATCCGACCTGCGCGTTCTGCCACCACACCGACGGTGTGCCGGCCGCTGCGACACGACCTTAACGGCGACCGGGTCCCGCCGAGGACGCCCGCGTCGGGAGGTGAGCCGGGCGAAACGCCGCCGTGGTCCTTCGCGACCCTCCCGTAACCGGCCAACATTCCCCAACATGGACATCCTGCTCGTAGCCAGCGCGTTCAACAGCCTCTCCCAGCGGGTGTACGCGGAACTGTCCGACCGGGGGCACCGGGTCGACGTCGTGCTGGCCTCGCACGGCACCGAAGCGGTTGTGGCCGCCGTGCGCGAGGCCCGCCCGGAACTGATCGTCGCGCCGATGCTGAGGACGGCGCTGCCCGAGGAGGTGTGGCGGGAGCACACCTGCCTCATCGTGCACCCGGGACCACCCGGCGACCGCGGCCCGTCCTCCCTGGACTGGGCGATCACCGAGGGCGCGGCCCACTGGGGTGTGACGGTGCTCCAGGCGGAGGCGGGGATGGACGCCGGTGACGTCTGGGCCGCCGAGTCGTTCCCGGTGCCGCCGGTCGGCAAGAGCGACCTGTACCGGGGCGAGGTCGCCGACGCCGCCTCCGCCGCCGTCCTGGCGGCCGTCCAGCGGTACGCCGACGGATCCTTCAAACCACGGCCGCAGAGCGATCCCGGGATCCAGGTGGTGTGGCGCGACTTCTTCCGTCAGGAGCGACGCCGGATCGACTGGGAGAACGACAGCACGGAGTCGGTGCTGAGGAAGCTCCGCGCGGCCGACTCGCAGCCGGGCGTCCTCGACGAACTCCTCGGCCGCGAGGTGTTCCTGCACGGCGGGCACACCGAGGACCGGCTCCGCGGCGCTCCCGGCGAACTGCTGGCGACCCGGGCCGGCGCGGTCTGCCGGGCCACCCGGGACGGCGCGGTGTGGATTCCGGAGCTGCGCCCCCGCAGGAGTTCCGGCGACCCGGCGCCGTTCCGCCGCCCCGCCGCGTCGGTCCTCGCGGGCTTCCCCGCCCCGCCGGGCACCGTCCGGGGGACGTCCGGCGACGACGAGCGCCCGCACCGGCTGCCGGTGAGCGCCGTCCCGCTCGAAGTGCCCCCGGACCGGCGCACGTTCACCGACATCCGGTACCGGCGGCAGGGCGCCGTCGGGTTCCTGGACTTCTCGTTCCCCGGCGGCGCCATGAGCACCGACCACTGCCGCCGGCTCCTCGACGCCTACCGGTACGCGCTCGCCCGCCCCACCCCGGTGCTGGTGCTCGGCGGGTCCCGTGACTTCTTCTCCAACGGCATCCACCTGGGCGTCATCGAGGCGTCGGCCGACCCGGCGGCCGAGTCCTGGGCCAACCTCAACGCCATGAACGACCTGGTGGAGGCGGTGCTGCACACCACCGACCGCCTGGTGGTGGCGGCACTCGGCGGCAACGCGGCGGCCGGCGGCGTCATGCTCGCCCTGGCCGCCGACGAGGTGTGGTGCCGCGAGGGCGCCGTCCTCAACCCGCACTACCGGCGCATGGGCCTGTACGGGTCGGAGTACTGGACGTACACGCTTCCCCGTCGCGTCGGGGCGGAGACGGCCGAGCGGCTGACGGGTGAGGCGCTGCCGGTGAGTGCCGCGACCGCCGCGCGGATCGGACTGGTGGACCGCCCGGTGCCGGTCCCGCCCCAGGGCTTCACCACCGAGGTCGCCCGGATGGCGGCGGCGCTGGCCGATGCCCCGGACCTCGCGCCGCGGATCGCCGCGAAGGCCGCGGCGCGGCGGGCGGACGAGGAGCGGCGGCCGCTCGCCGATCACCGGCGGGACGAACTCGCCCGGATGCACGCCGTCTTCCTCGACCCGCGGGCCCCGTACCACGCCCTGCGCTCGGCGTTCGTGCGGAAGCTCCCGCACGGCTCCGCCCGTCCCCTGGCGACGGAAGGCACACGATGAGCGCGCGGCTGCTGGTGGCGGGCGTCGGCAACATCTTCCTCGCGGACGACGCCTTCGGCCCCGAGGTGATCCGCGCCCTCGAGGGGCGCCCGCTGCCGTCCGAGGCGCGGGTGCGGGACTTCGGCATCCGCGGCATGGACCTCGCCTACGAACTGCTCGGCGGCTACGACACCGCCGTCCTGGTCGACGCCTCGGCGCGCGGCCACCGGCCCGGCACCCTGTCGCTGATCGAACCGGAACTCCCCGACCGCGCCGCCGGCGGCCCCCCGCCCGAGGCGCACGGCATGGACCCGGCGAAGGTGCTGGCCCTGGCCGCCCACCTCGGCGACGAGCCGCTCCCTCGCGTCCTCGTCCTCGCCTGTGAACCGGAGGTGCTGCCGCGGGGCGACGAGGACATCGCTCCCGGCGTCAGCGCGACGGTGCGCGACGCCGTCGCGCGGGCCGTCACCGCGCTGCACACCCTGGTCCCGGCGCTGCTCGCCGACCCGGCGGCCACGCCTCCCCTGACCCGGGCGGCGATCCCTGGTTGAGCCGCCCGGAGGAATCCGAGGGGCCGCCCGCGGCCCGTCTCCCCGGTCCGGCGGCCGGGGGCGCGGAGGATCGGCAGCGGTCCGACGCACCCGAATCCCGCGAGGAGCTGTGCCCATGTGCGAGTCCGTGGACGACGTCACCCAGGCCGTCCTGGCGAAGAACGACGGGCTGGCCGCGAGCCTGCGCGACGAGCTCACCGGCCGCGGGGTGACCGTGGTCAACCTGCTGTCCAGCCCGGGCAGCGGCAAGACCGAACTGCTCGGCCGGGTACTGGCCCGGGCCGTGGAGCGGGGGGTCCCGGTGGCCGCGCTGACCGCGGACCTGGCGACCGAGAACGACGCCCACCGGCTCGCCCGCTCGGGGGCACCGGTGAAGCAGCTGCTGACCGACGGGCTGTGCCATCTGGAGGCCCGGCAGCTACGCGGCCACGTGGAGAGCTGGCTGCCCGCCGAGACCTCGCTGCTGTTCGTGGAGAACGTCGGCAACCTCGTCTGCCCGGCCTCCTACGACCTCGGGGAGAGCCTGCGGATCGTCCTGATGGCGGTGACGGAGGGCGAGGACAAGCCGCTGAAGTACCCCACGGCCTTCGGCTCCGCCCAGCTCGTGGTGCTCACCAAGACCGACCTCGCCGAGGCCGCCGGGTTCGACGAGTCCGCCTTCCTCGCCCATGTCCAGCGGGTCAACCCGGGCGTGGAGGTGGTGCGGTCCTGCGCCCGCGGCGGCGACGGCGTCGACACCGTCCTGGAGCGGGTGCTCGCCGTGCGGGACGGGGCGCCCGTCCACCGGCCTCCCCTGGCGCCGCGCCCGCACCGCCATGACGACGCCGCGTCCGGCCTCGCGGCCGGCCGCGTCTCGTGACGGCGCCCGCCACCCGCACCCCGCGCGACACCGACGGTGCCCGGACGGCGCGCCGACGCGTCACCGTCCGCGGAACGGTGCAGGGCGTCGGCTTCCGTCCGTTCGTCCACCGACTGGCCACCGACCTGGAACTGGCCGGGTTCGTGGGCAACACGGCGGACGGCGTGCTCATCGAGGTGGAGGGCCCGCCCGACGGCATCACCCGCTTCTGCGACCGACTGGCCGCCGAGCCGCCGCCGTTGGCCACCGTCACCGCCGTCGGCGTCGAGGACCTGGCCGTCACCGGCGCCGACGGCACCTTCACGATCCGTTCCACCGACCGCTCCCCTGGCCGCACCCTGCTCCCGCCGGACGTGGCGACCTGCGGGGACTGTCTGCGGGAGCTGGCCGACCCGGCCGACCGCAGGCACCGGCACCCCTTCGTCACCTGCACCCACTGCGGTCCCCGCTTCACCATCGCCACCGGGATGCCCTACGACCGGGCGGTCACCACCATGGCCGGCTTCCCCCTGTGTCCGGCGTGCGCCCGCGAGTACGGCGACCCCGGCGACCGCCGCTTCCACGCCCAGCCCGTCGCCTGCCCCGACTGCGGACCCCGGCTGCGGCTGGTGCCCGCGCCGGGCGACGCCGCCCGGCCCGTCCTCGGCGCCGACGCCCTCGCGGCGGCCCGCGCGCTGCTGGCCGCCGGGCGAATCGTCGCCGTCAAGGGCCTCGGCGGCTACCACCTGGCGTGCGACGCCGCCGACACGACCGCCGTCGACACCTTGCGCGCCCGCAAGGCGCGCGGCGGCAAGCCGTTCGCGGTGATGTGCGCGGACCTCGACACCGTACGGCGGATCGCCGCCGTCTCCGCGGCCGAGGCGGCGACGCTCACCGGCCCCCGGCGTCCCATCGTCCTGCTGCGCCCACGCGCCGGGCAGGGGGTGCTCGCGCCCGGAGTGTGCCCCGGCAGCCCGCACCTCGGCGTGATGCTGCCGTACACCCCGCTGCACACGCTGCTCTTCGGGCTGCCCGGCGATGCGCCGGGCCCGCGCGCGCTGGTGATGACGAGCGGCAACCGCTCGGGGGAGCCGATCGTCACGGACGACGACGAGGCGCTGACCCGGCTCGCGGGGCTCGCGGACGCCTGGCTGGCCCATGACCGGGAGGTCTCCGCGCCCTGCGACGACTCCCTGCTGCGGGTGCGCGCCGACGGCACCGAGCAGGTGTTGCGCCGCTCCCGCGGGTACGTGCCCCGCCCGCTGCGGCTGCCGGTGGTGGTGCGGCCCGCGCTCGCGGTGGGCGGCGACCTGAAGAACGCCCTGTGCCTCGGCGAGGGCGACCAGGCGTGGTTCGGCCCGCACATCGGCGACATGGGCGACCTGACCACCCTGGAGGCGGCCCGGCGGGCGGAGACGCGGATGCGGAGCCTGACCGGCGTCAGCCCCGAGCTGGTCGCCGCGGACCGGCACCCCGGCTACCACTCCGCCCGGTGGGCCGCCCGGCTGGCCGGGGGCCGACCCGTGCTGGTCCAGCACCACCACGCGCACATCGCGTCGGCGATGGCCGAGCACGGCCTCGACGGCACGACACCCGTCATCGGTGTCGCGTTCGACGGCACGGGCTACGGCGACGACGGCACCGTCTGGGGCGGTGAGATCCTGCTCGCCGACTACGGGGGCCACCGGCGCCTCGCCCATCTGGCCCCGGCCCCGCTGCCCGGCGGCGACGCGGGTGTGGCGAACCCCTGCCGTCTCGCGCTGGCCCGGCTGTGGGCGGCGGGCCTGCCGTGGGACCTCGACCTGCCCTGCGTGACCGCCTGCATCCCCGATGAACTCCACGTGTTGGAGCAGCAGTTGACGCGAGGGCTGGCCTGTGTGCCGACCTCCAGCACGGGCCGTCTCTTCGACGCCGTGTCGTCCCTGGCCGGTGTGTGCCACCGCGCGGGGTACGAGGCGCAGGCCGCCCTGGAGCTGGAGGCCGCCGCGGCCTCGGCCTGGGACGCGGACACCTCGGCGTACGCCTTCGGCATCGGCGACGGCGTGTGGGACCCCGCGCCCGTGCTGCGCGCGCTCGTCGCCGATCTGCGCCGGGGCACCCCGCCCGCGGTGCTCGCGGCGCGCTTCCACCGGGGTGTCGCGCGGGCCGTCGTGGAGCTCTGCCGACGGGCGCGCCGGGACACCGGCCTTGCCGTCATCGCCCTGAGCGGCGGCGTCTTCGCCAACGCCCTGCTGGAGGAGGAGTGCGCGCGGCTGCTGACCGGGGCGGGCTTCACGGTGCTGCGGCACGGCGAGGTCCCGCCGAACGACGGCGGGCTGGCCCTCGGCCAACTGGTGGTCGCGGCTCACCGACGACAAGAGGAGTGACCCATGTGTTTGGCAGTGCCCGGCAAGGTCGTGGCCATCGACGACAGCGCCGACCCCCTCACCGGGCTGATCGACTTCGGCGGTGTGCAGAAACAGGCGTGTCTGGAGTACGTGTCCGACGTGCGCGTCGGTGAGTACGTCATCGTGCACGTCGGGTTCGCGCTCCAGCGCCTGGACGAGGAGTCGGCCCTGGCGTCCTTGAAGCTCTTCGAGGAACTGGGGCTGCTGGAGGAGGAGTTCGGCGACGCCTGGGAGCAGGCGGCGAAGGAGGCGGGAACCCCGTGAAGTACATCGACGAGTTCAACGACCCGGCTCTCGCGCGGCGGCTGCTGGACGAGATCCGTGCCACCGCCACCCGGCCCTGGGCCCTGATGGAGGTGTGCGGCGGGCAGACCCACTCGATCGTGCGGCACGGCATCGACCGTCTGCTGCCCGACGAGGTGGAGCTGATCCACGGCCCCGGCTGCCCGGTGTGCGTGACGCCGCTGGAGGTCATCGACAAGGCGCTGGAGATCGCCGCCCGCCCCGGGGTGATCTTCTGTTCCTTCGGGGACATGCTCCGGGTGCCCGGCACCGACCGGGACCTGTTCCGGGTCAAGGGCGGGGGCGGCGACGTCCGCGTGGTGTACTCACCGCTCGACGCGCTGGAGCTGGCCCGCCGCAACCCGGACCGGGAGGTGGTCTTCTTCGCCATCGGCTTCGAGACCACGGCCCCCGCCAACGCGATGGCCGTGCACCAGGCGCGCCGCCTCGGCCTGACCAACTTCAGCCTGCTGGTGTCGCACGTACGGGTGCCCCCGGCCGTCGAGGCCATCATGACCGCGCCCACCTGCCGGGTGCAGGGCTTCCTGGCCGCCGGGCACGTGTGCAGCGTGATGGGCACGGCCGAGTACCCGGAGCTCGCCGAGCGGTACGGCGTCCCGATCGTGGTGACCGGCTTCGAACCGCTGGACATCCTGGAGGGCATCCGCCGCGCGGTCCGCCAGCTGGAGCGCGGTGAGCACCGGGTGGAGAACGCCTACGCGCGTGCCGTGCGCGACGAGGGCAACCCGGCCGCCGTCCGCATGATCGAGGAGGTGTTCGAGGTCACCGACCGCAACTGGCGGGGCATCGGACGCATCCCCGCGAGTGGCTGGCGGCTCACCGACGCGTTCCGCGCGTTCGACGCCGAGCACCGCTTCGACGTCACCGGGATCCGTACCGAGGAGCCGGCCGAGTGCCGCAGCGGCGAGGTGCTCCAAGGGCTGATCAAGCCCACGGAGTGCGCCGCGTTCGGCACCACCTGCACCCCGCGCAACCCACTCGGCGCCACCATGGTGTCCAGCGAGGGCGCCTGCGCGGCGTACTACCTGTACCGCCGGATGAACGACGGCCCGACACCGCAGGCCGCTCCGGTCGCGCGGGAGGAGATGAACCCCGTTGCCTGAAACCGTCGATGTGGTCGACCCCGCCCAGTGGACCTGCCCCGCCCCACTGCGCGACCAGCCGGTCGTCGTCATGGGGCACGGCGGAGGGGGCGCGCTGTCGGCGGAACTGGTGGAGCAGGTCTTCGCCCCCGCCTACGGCAACGCCGTCCTGGCCTCGCTCGCCGACTCCGCCGTCCTCGAACTGGGCGGCGCGCGGCTGGCGTTCTCCACCGACTCCTATGTGGTCCGGCCGCTGTTCTTCCCCGGCGGCTGCCTGGGTGACCTCGCGGTCAACGGCACCGTCAACGACCTGGCGATGAGCGGTGCCCGGCCCGCGTACCTGTCCGCCGCCTTCGTGCTGGAGGAGGGCGTGGAGCTGGCGGTGGTGGAGCGGATCGCGCGCGCCATGGGCGCGGCGGCCGGGGCCGCCGGTGTCCTGGTCGCCACGGGGGACACCAAGGTGGTGGAGTCCGGACACGGTGACGGGGTGTACGTCACCACCGCCGGTGTGGGCCTCGTCCCGGACGGCGTGGACATCCGGCCGCAGCGGGCACGGCCGGGGGACGCGGTCATCGTCAGCGGGCCCATCGGTCTGCACGGGGTGGCGATCATGAGCGTGCGGGAGGGGCTGGAGTTCGGGGTGGACCTCGCCAGCGACACGGCGCCGCTCGCGGATCTGGTCGCGGCGATGCTGGCCGTCACCCCCGACATCCATGTGCTGCGCGACCCCACCAGGGGTGGCCTCGCGGCGTCGCTCAACGAGATCGCCCGTGCCTCCGGGACCGGCGTCCGGCTCCAGGAGCGCGCCATTCCGGTGCCGGACGCGGTGGCCAACGCCTGCGGTTTCCTCGGGCTGGACCCGCTGTACGTCGCCAACGAGGGCCGGCTGGTGGCCTTCGTGCCGCCGTCGGCGGCGGAGGAGGTGCTGGCGGCGATGCGCGCCCATCCGCTGGGCGCCGGGGCCACGTCGATCGGCGAGTGCGTCGCCGAGCATCCGGGGATGGTCGTGGTCGCCACCGGTCTCGGCGGCACACGGGTGGTGGACCTGCCGCTCGGCGAGCAACTGCCGCGCATCTGCTGAGGACGACGTCCGAGGGCCCCGCCGGTACGCCGGCGGGGCCCTCGGGCTGTGCGGTGGCCGGTTCCGGCCCCCGGGGTCATGCGGTGGCCGGTGCCGGCTCGATCGCGGTGATCTCCAGTTCCCGGCCGCTGCGCAGCTCGGTGGAGGGCCGGTCGCAGCGTGGGCACCAGAAGAACGGCGGCATGCCCACCGCGAACTCCTCGGCGCACGGGCCGCACCACGCCTGTGCGGGGACCTGCTCGACCTGGAGCCGGGCCCCGGCGAGGGCGGTGCCGTCACGGGCCACCTCGAAGGCGAAGCCGAGGGCGTCGGGGACGACGCCCGCCAGCTCCCCGACCCGGACGGTCACCGCCGAGACGGAGTCCGTGCCGTCCGCACGGGCCATCTCATCGGCCCGTTCGATGATCGCGGTCGCGATCGACAGTTCGTGCACGGTCGGCTCACGGATACCGGTGGCCGGCGCGGAAACCGCCGGCCATCCGCCAGATCCGCGCCTCGCGCCGCAGGCTGGGCAGCTCCCACAGGAGCAGCCCCAGGGCCAGACCACCGACCATGGCGGCCTCGGCCATCAGGACCCGCTGTCCGGTCATCCCGCTCCGTCCGCGGTGGGCGGCGGGCCTTCGTGCACGCATGTACGTCATCATTGCGGCGACTCCCTGCTGTCTCATCCCGGTGAGATGTTCGGCATGGTCTCCGCGAGGGTGTCATGCCGCTTCCAGTGGATCCCGGTGGAACGGCGCGCGTCTGCGGTGCCGTCCTCGTGGTGTCCCTTCTGGTCCTTGTACGGTCCCCGGTTGCCCTGGTGCATGCCCATGACGTGCCGGGGCGTGTCGGGCCTGGCCTGGGCCCGGCCCACTCTGATGCTGCCCATGGGTGTTCTCCTTCCTCGCCTCCGACCGGCGGAGTGCGTGGTCATGACCGCTCGGTGAGGTCCTCGAAGAATTCCTCGACGGCCGGCCAGACCCGGCCTCCGCCGGACAGGCCGCGCCACTCGCGGCGTACGAGGGCGACCATGCGGTAGCAGTCGTCGATCGGCACGATCCAGTGGTGGTCGAGGCCGTGGACGGTGTTCACCAGGAGGGCCTCCACATCGGGTTCCATGCCCGCGAGCTGCGGACACGTCCCGGTCAGCTCCTTCCAGGCCGGGGCGTCCACCTCCCAGCGCATGGCGCCCGCGGGGCTCGGGCCCTCGGCGGTGACGGTGCCGTCGGTCCGGGGCACGAAGAACACCAGGCCGACCGGCACCCCCAGAACGGCGGTGTCCAGGTGGGGCAGCCGCACCCGACGCCGGGGCACGAGCCGGTGGTGACCCTCCGCCGCCTTGGCGTCGGCGAACAACACCGAGCAGGGGCCGCACACACAGCGCACCTCCGCCTGCCCGGTGTCGTAGAGGTGGGCGTGCTCGTCGGCGACCGGTGCGGCGCACAGGTCGCACACCTCCGCCCCGGCCGTCGCGGCGCGGTCGGCCGAGGACCGGATGAGGCGGGCCAGCGCGCCCTCGGTGGTCATGGGGAACTCCGGCGCTTGAGCGTGGAGAGCGGCACGAACGCGGGGGCCGGGGCCTGCGGCACCGGTTCCACCGCCGTCAGCTCGGGAGCCATGGCGAGCACCGCTTCACGGACGGCGGTACTCACGTCGCCGCCGCCCCCTCCGCCGCACCCGGATCCGCAGCCGCCGCCCGATGTCAGCCGTACCCGGGCCACGTCCCCGTCCACGCCGGCCCATTCGACGTCGCCGCCGCGTTCCCGCACGGCGGGCCGCAGGCGTTCGACCGCGCGGGCCGCCCGCTGCTCGGGGGGCTCGGGGTGGATGTCGTGCAGCACCAGCAGATGGCCGAGCAGCTCGTCGTCGGCGAGGCGTTCGGCGAGCGGCCCGTCCGCCTGGTCCAGGACGCGGGCCAGGGCCTCGCCGTAGACCTCGGTGAGCAGCCGCACCGCGTCGGTCGCCGCGCGTGCGGCGGGGCCGGGCGCGGACCCGACCTCCTCCAGCAGCGCGTCGAGGCGGGCCAGCCGGGCCTCGACGTCGGGGTCCGCGAGCCGTGCGGGGGCGGCGGCCTCAGCCATGGTTCGCCGCCCCGTACGTCGGCGAGTGGAGCGTGGTCAGCGTCTTGCCCTTGCCCACGTACATGTGGACGCCGCACGGCAGACAGGGGTCGAAGCTGCGCACGGTGCGCATGATGTCGATGCCCTTGAAGTCGTCGGGCCCGTTCTCCTCGAAGATCGGCTGGCCCTGGACGGCGTCCTCGTACGGGCCGGGGGTGCCGAACTTGTCGCGGGGGCTGGCGTTCCACGGGGTGGGCGGGTACGGGTGGTAGTTGGCGATCTTCTTGTCCTTGATCACCAGGTGGTGGGAGAGGACACCGCGTACGGCCTCGTGGAAGCCGCAGCCGATCGCCTCGTCGGGCACCTCGAAGTTCTCGAACACCTTGGTCTCGCCGGCCCGCACCAGCCCCATGGCCTCCTCAAGGAACTGGAGGGCCATCGCGGCCGCGTAGGCGACGAAGTACGGCCGGGCGCGGTCGCGTTCGATGGTGTTGCTCCACTGCGGGATGCGCCACTCGAAGGTGGTCTCCGGAAGCTTCTCGCCCTTGGGCAGGGAGATGCGCACGCTGTGGCCGGTGGCCTTGACGTACGGGGTGTCGACGAGGCCGCTCAGCGCGGTCGACCACAGGCGGGCGAGGGGGCCGCCGCCGGTGTCGAGGGCGAGGTGGTCGCCGGTACGCGGGTCGAGCCAGCGGGGGCTCATGACCCAGCTGTACTTGTCGTCGAAGTTCCGCTTCTGCGGCACCGGGACGGTGGTCTGGTTCCACGGGTGGCGCATGTCGACGGGATTGCCGAGCGGGTCATGGGTGACGAACGGCTTCTCGTTGACCCAGTCCTCGTAGTACGAACTGCCCAGCATGATGCGCAGGCCGAGGTTGATGTCGATGAGGTTGTTGGTGACGAGCTCGCCGTCCACGATGACGCCCGGGGTGACGTACATCTGCTTGCCCCAGGTGTTCATCGTCTCGTAGCGGTAGTCGACGGTCATGGGGTCCTGGAAGGCGCCCCAGCAGCCCAGCAGGACACGGCGGCGGCCGACCTCCTCGTAGCCGGGCAGCGCCTCGTAGAAGAAGTCGAAGACGTCGTCGTTCATGGCGACGGCCTTCTTGACGAAGTCGATGACCCGCATGAGGCGGCTGAGGTAGTCGGTGAAGGTGGTCGGCTGCGGCATCGTGCCGACGCCACCCGGGTACAGCGTCGACGGGTGGACGTGCCGCCCCTCCATGAGGCAGAACATCTCGCGGGTGATGCGGCTGACCTTCAGGGCCTCCTTGTAGACCTCGCCCTCGAAGGGGTTGAAGGCCCGCATGATGTCGGCGACCGTGCGGTAGCCGTGGATGTCGCCGCGGGGTGCCGACGTGGCCTCGGCGCGGGCCAGCACACCGGGGTTGGTGGACTTGACCATCGCCTCGCAGAAGTCCACGAAGACCAGGTTGTCCTGGAAGATCGTGTGGTCGAAGATGTACTCCGCCGCCTCGCCGAGGTTGACGATGTAGTCGGCCAGCGGGGGCGGCTTGACGCCGTAGGCCATCTGCTGGGCGTAGTCGGAGCAGGTGGTGTGGTTGTCGCCGCAGATGCCGCAGATCCGGGACGTGATGAAGCCCGCGTCGCGGGGGTCCTTGCCCTTCATGAACACCGAGTAGCCGCGGAACAGCGACGAGGTGCTGTGGCATTCCACGACTTCCCGGTTGGCGAAGTCGATCTTCGTGTAGATGCCCAGGTTCCCGATGATCCGGGTGATCGGATCCCAGGACATGTCCACGAGTTGTGGCGGCTTGCGCTCGGTGGGCCGGGCCTCGGTGGTGGTCATGTGCGGTGCTGCCCCTCGCTGTCGGCGTGGTGTGGGTGGGGGTCTGGTGGTGCTGGGGGGTGCTGGGGTGCCGCGGGTGGTGGGTCCCGCGGCGGGTGGAACGCGGTGCGCCCGGTGTCAGGGGCGGTAGCGCGGGTTGTAGCCGCTGGTGAGCTTGCGCTTGTTGTGGCGCCACCTCGGTTCGTGGTTCACCAGTTCGTTGGTCATGCCGCGCAGTCGGCGGATGACCGCGCCGTACGGCTTGATGGCGAGCGAGGACAGGGTGCCGCCGGGCGGCTCGTCCATGAACGGCATGAACGCGTCGGGGAAGCCGGGCATGGTGCAGCCGATGCAGATGCCGCCGACGTTCGGGCAGCCTCCGATGCCGGCCATCCAGCCGCGCTTGGGCACGTTGCAGTTGACCACGGGCCCCCAACAGCCGGTCTTCACCAGGCACTTGGGCGAGTTGTAGTCCTTGGCGAAGCCGGCCTGCTCGTAGTACGAGCCCCGGTCGCACCCTTCGTGGACCGTCTTGCCGAACAGCCACTGCGGGCGCAGCATGTGGTCCAGCGGGGGTGGGGGCGCGGAGCCGGCCGCGTGGTAGAGGACCCAGACCAGGACCTCCATGAAGTTCTCGGGCTGGATGGGGCAGCCGGGCACGTTGACCACGGGCAGCCCGCCCTGGGAGGTGTAGTCCCAGCCCAGGTAGTCGGCGAGGCCCATGCAGCCGGTCGGGTTGCCGGACATGGCGTGGATGCCGCCGAAGGTGGCGCAGGTGCCGGCGGCGACCACCGCCCAGGCCTTGGGGGCGAGTTGGTCGATCCACCAGTTGAGGGTCTGCGGCTCACCGGTCTCCGGGTCGTTGCCGAAGGACGTCCAGTAGCCGTCGCCCTCGATGATGTTCTGGTTGGGGATCGAGCCCTCGATGACGAGGATGAAGGGGGCGAGGTCGCCGCGTGCCGCCGCCCGGTAGGGGGCGAGGAAGTCCTCGCCGCCCAGGCTGGGGGACAGCACCTTGTTGACGAGGTTCACCTTCGGCAGGCCGGGGATCAGCCCGAGGACGACGTCCTCGATGGAGGGCTGGCCCGCGGCGGTCAGCGAGACGGTGTCACCGTCACAGCTCATGCCTTCGGAGATCCACAGGATCGTGATCTCGTCGAACCCCTCGCGGTCCTCTCCGCGGCTGGGTTCCTGGCTGACTTCGGTGGTACTGCTGCTGGTGGTCATGTCATCGGCCTCCGCTGCGGCGGGTCTCGGAGTCGGTTGTCGAGTGCCGCGCCGAAGCTGCGGCGGGAGCCGGTTTCGACGGCTCGTCCGGGGATGTGGCGGGCTCCAGTGGTTCGAGCTCGTCGGTCCGGAAGTAGAGGAAGCGGCCGTACCAGGTGTGCAGTTCGGACGCGGGGTCGTCGTCGAGGGTGACGGCGAGATGCACGCTGCCGTCGACGTCGTGGAAGACGGCGGCCACCTCCGCGGTGCGCCCGGCCAGGAACATGTCCTGGGCGTCGGCGCTCCTGCGGGGCCGCAGCCGTACGCGGCTGCCGCCGCCGACCGGCACCCCGTCGACGAGCACGGTCTCGGTGGTCGGCGAGAGCCCGTCGTCGGCCCCCTCCTGCCACCAGACGGGACGCTCGGCCGCGGACGCCGCGGACGCCGCGGGGGCGGCGAAAGGGGGCGTGGGGGCCGGGGTGGTGGCGACCGGAAAGAGGGTGGTCGGGTCGGTGTACGGGGCCGGGCCCGGGGCCTGCGCGGCGGCGACGGGGGCCGACGGGGCAGTGCCGGGGGTGGTCGACAGGGCGGCGGGGTCCGACGGGGCGGCGGCCGAAGTCGCGGCCGCGGGGGTGGCCGCAGGAGCGGCAGCGACCGAAGCCGCGGTCGCGGGAGCGGCAGCGACCGAAGTCGTGGTCGCGGGAGCGGCGGTGGCCGGGGTCAGGGAGCGGACCGCGCCGTGGAGGCGGGCGAAGATTTCCGGGGGCATGGTGTCGACCCGGTCGAGGATCGCGGCGGCCCGCGGGTCGGTCGCGCGCGCCTCCCGCTTCTCCTCGTCGGTCAGCAGCATGGTGCGCAGCGTCAGGATCTCGTCGATCTCCGCCGCGTCGTGCAGGTCTCCCGGGCTCTCCGGCGCCACCTGGGGGTGGTCGGGCAGGATGATCGGCGCGGAGAGCACCACGGGGCCGGCGGGGGGCTCGTCGGCGAGGACGGGGAAGGTGAACTCGTTCCGGCAGGCCCGCGCCTGGTCGGCCAGGCCCGCCGGCGGGTCGATCAGCGAGACGAACTCCACGCCGTCACCGCCGATGAGGGTGTGGGTGGCGATGAGTGCCCGCCGCAGCGCCTGGTCGCGAGGCGCCCGTGGCTCCAGGCCGTCCACGGCGTTCGCGGTGCGTACGCGGAGCCGGAACAGGTCGTCCCCGAGCCGCTCGGCCGTCAGGGTGACGCTCGCCCTCACCTCCTCGCGGCGCCGCACCACCCGGCCCGCGCGCCCCGGCAGCGGCTCGATGTCCTCACCGGCCGCCGCCCGCACCGGGACGGTGCTCCCACCGCTCAGCAGGTCGTCCAGCGGGACGACGATCTCGGTCTCGCGCGGGACCGCCTCGTCGAAGGTCAGATGGACCGTGTCGTCGTCGGTGCGCAGTGAGGCGACCGGGTGGTGGCCGCCGTCGGGGCCGGCCTCCTCGACCTGCTTGTGCTGCGTCTGGAGGTGACGGAGCCTCACCCGGACGCTCGCGCCGGGCCGCCGGACGCGTAGCAGACACTCGGTCCGCTGGTACCAGGAGTCGGCGGAGCCGGAGACACCGGGGGCCACGGGACCGTCCGCCTCCACCCACTGCCGGGGGAACAGCACCCCGAACTGCCAGCGGACGCGGTTCTTCGCGGACGACCGCCGGTAGGGGTACAGAAGGTAGCCCTCGTAGAGGACGGCGTCGGCGACGGCGGTGATCTGCTCGAAGAGGCCGCCGCGGGACGGGTCCGGCGGCAGGCCGGTGTCCATGCCCGTGTCCGGGCACACCGTGCCGCTGTCGACCGGTCCGTACGCCATCGCGCCCTCCTTCTGCTCGTGTGCCGGCTCATCCCTTCCACCACCGTCACACCGCTCACGCTCTCTCGCCTCCTCCGGCGGAGCGCACTGAGCCGTTCGAGGGGCCGTTCCAGCGCGCCGACTTCCGCCGCGCCCCTCTTGACAAGCCCGGACCCCGAACAGCAAGCTTCCATTAAGCAGAAGATAGTTTCCATAATACGGAAACTAGGGATGGAAGCACTCGGAAGCGGCACGGAAGGGAGCGTCTGAGGCCCCATGGGATTCGCGGCGCAGCGCTTCAACGTCAACCTGTCGATCCTCTTCACGGAGCTCCCGCTCCTGGAGCGCCCCGCGGCAGCCGCCGCGGCCGGCTTCACGGCGGTCGAATTGTGGTGGCCCTGGGTCGACTCCCCCACCCCCGACCAGTCGGAGCTGGACGCCCTCGGGCGCGCGCTCGACGGCGCCGGTGTCCAGCTGACGGGGCTCAACTTCTACGCCGGGCGGCTGCCGGGCCCGGACCGCGGCGCCCTGTCGGTCCCCGGGGAGGAGTCGGAGCGGTTCCGCGCCAACGTCGACGTGGTCGCCGACTTCGCACGGTCGGTGGGCTGCACGGCCCTCAACGCCCTGTACGGCAACCGCGTGGAGGGCGTGGACCCCGCCGAGCAGGACGCGCTCGCGCTGGAGAACCTGGTCCTCGCCGCGCGGGCCGCCGACCGGGTGGGCGCGATCCTGCTGATCGAGGCCCTGAACAAGGTGGAGTCCCCGCTCTGCCCGTTGGTCTCGGCCCCCGCCGCCATCGATGTCGTCGACCGGGTCAACCGGGTCTCGGGCCTCGGCAACGCCCGCTTCCTGATGGACCTCTACCACCTGTCCATGAACGGCGAGGACCTGCCGTCGGTGATCGAGCGGTACACCGACCGGACGGGCCATGTGCAGATCGCCGACAACCCCGGCCGCGGCGCGCCCGGCACGGGCTCCCTCCCCCTGTCCGACCTCCTCGACCAGTTGGGCAAGGCGGGTTACGAGGGCCGGGTCGGCCTGGAGTACAAGCCGGGCGACCGGCCGAGCGCCGAGGCCTTCGAGTGGCTCCCCCGTGAGGCCCGCGCGGCACGCTGAGCGCCACCGACCAGACGCAGCAGAGCAGTCAGAGAGGCACCCTCATCATGCGCAGCAGTCTTCCCAAGGTCGCCTGGATCGGACTCGGCATCATGGGCTCCCCCATGTCCGAGAACCTGGTCAAGGCGGGCTACGACGTCACGGGCCACACCCTGGAGCAGGACAAGCTCGACCGGCTGACGGCGGCCGGCGGCACCGCGGCGGCCTCCGTCGCGCAGGCCGTGCGCGACGCCGACGTCGTGATCACGATGGTGCCCGCGTCCCCGCAGGTCGAGGCGGTCGCGTACGGCCCCGACGGCATCCTGGAGAACGCGCGGGCCGGGGCCCTGCTGATCGACATGTCGTCCATCACCCCGCGGACCTCGGTCGACCTGGCGAGGGCGGCGAAGGACAAGGGCATCCGTGTCCTCGACGCGCCTGTCTCCGGTGGCGAGGCCGGGGCCGTGGAGGCCGTGCTGTCCATCATGGTGGGCGGTGAGCAGGCCGACTTCGACGAGGCCCAGCCGCTCTTCGAGGCGCTCGGCAGGACCATCGTGCTGTGCGGCCCGCACGGCTCCGGGCAGACGGTGAAGGCCGCGAACCAGCTGATCGTCGCGGTGAACATCCAGGCGTGCGCCGAGGCCGTGGTCTTCCTGGAGAAGTCGGGTGTGGACCTGGGGGCCGCGCTGGACGTCCTCAACGGCGGACTCGCCGGCTCGGCCGTGCTGACCCGCAAGAAGGACAACTTCCTGAACCGGGACTTCACGCCGGGCTTCCGGATCGACCTGCACCACAAGGACATGGGCATCGTCACCGACGCCGCCCGCGCCGTCGGTGCCGCGCTCCCCGTCGGCGCCGTGGTGGCCCAGCAGGTGGCGTCGCTGCGCGCGCAGGGCGACGGCGGCCTGGACCACTCGGCCCTGCTGCGGGCCGTGGAGCGCCTCTCCGGCGCCCGGCTCTGAGGCCCGGGGACCGGAGCCCTCCCGAACTTCCGGTCCGCGGCGCGCCGACATCTGTCCTGTCGCGCCCAGGCGCCACCGCGGACCGGAACCCCGACGAACCCGACGAACCCGACGAACCCGATCAACCACCTGACCGCGTCCGGCTCCTGACATTCCATCAGGGACGAACCGCACGGACGCACCGCTGCCGCGCACCCCGCCGGACCACAGGGATGAGGGGTCATCCGGTCCGGTACGCGCGGGCAGGGCGAGGACCGCGGCGGCGTGCACGCCAGTGCGGTGGCGCAAGGCATCGCCCCCGTCCCGACGTGAGGGACGCCGGGCCGATGCCGTCGTGCGCCGCCGCGGTCCCAGCCGCCCACGCCCCTCCCGGTCACAGCTCCGGCGGCAAGGGCAACAACTCCCGTACGGCGCCCAAAACCTCGGCCGGCCACCCGGCCCGCCCCTCTGGCACCTCGGGGTGCGGCGCGGGGTGGCCGACGAGGACGAGAGCACCGGCCCGGCAGGTCTCGATGCCGACCTCCTCGCGGATGCGGTAGCGGTCCTCGTCGAGCCCGACGAGGTAGTTGACGGCCCCCGGCCTTCCTCGACCATCCACCGGTGCGTGACCCGCTTCGTCTCGCCCAGGTAGTCCCGCGTCCGTGCACGCCGTTGATGTGCGCGAGGACGGCGGTCACGGCGTCCTGCACCGCCTGGTGGAGGGATTGCGCGGCCCGGGTCCGCCAATCCGTGACGGGGGGTCGGGGCCGGCACGCTCCGGACCCGTCCGTCTACGCAAGGGGGCGTAGAGCGCCTACGGAACCCTCAAATCAACCTCTGAACCACCGTCGAAGGGCTTCAACTGCCCCTGGGTGCGGGCACATCCTCGACACACGAGGCCCGCCGGCACGGGGGCGGCGGGCCTCGACGGGGAGAGAGCTCCGTCGTGGGTACGGGGGAACGCGCTCTCGCGGGCACGGGGGAAACGGGGGTCCGCGGGGTCGCGGGTTCGGCGAACGGGGGAAAGAGGTTCGCGGAATCAGGGGGAACGGGGGGCACGGGGGAAACGGGGGCCGTGCGGCGGTGTGACAAAGCGGCTCGCATCATGCGAGGTCACACCGGCGCACGGCCCCCGCCCGCGTTCGGAACGAGACCCCCGTCAGACCTTCAGCGTCCTGATCGACGTCGGCGCGTGCCACGGCTCCGTCGCGAGTTCCTCGAACTCCACGACGGCGCCGATGTCGTTCGTCGTGGACATCGAGATGTTGGTGACCCGTTCCAGGATGGCCTCGACGACCACCGGCACCCGGTACCGCGCCGCGAGCTTCTTCGCCTCCTCGAAGGCGGCGCCCAGGTCGGCCGGGTCGGTCACCCGGATCGCCTTGCAGCCGAGGCCCTCGGCGACCTTGACGTGGTCGACGCCGTAGACGCCCAGCTCGGGCGAGTTGACGTTCTCGAACTCCAGGTTGACCTGGAAGTCGATGTCGAAGGCGCGCTGCGCCTGCCGGATGAGGCCCAGGTAGGAGTTGTTCACCAGGACATGGACGTACGGGATCCTGTGCTGTGCCCCGACGGCCAGCTCCTCGATCATGAACTGGAAGTCGTAGTCGCCGGAGAGGGCGACGACGGACGCCTCCGGGTCGGCCCTGGCGACGCCGAGCGCTGCGGGGACGGTCCAGCCGAGCGGGCCCGCCTGGCCGCAGTTGATCCAGTGGCGCGGCCGGTGGACGTGCAGCATCTGTGCGCCGGCGATCTGGGAGAGGCCGATGGTGGTGACGTACCGGGTCTCGGGGCCGAAGGCCCGGTTCATCTCCTCGTAGACGCGCTGCGGCTTGATCGGGACGTCGTCGAAGTGGGTACGGCGCTGGAGTCGGGCCCTGCGGTCCTGCGCCTCGGCGGCCCACGCGGAGCGGTCGGGCAGCCGGCCCTCCGCCTTCAGCTCCCGCGCCACCTGGACGAGGAGTTCCAGCGCGGCCCCCGCGTCCGAGGCGATGCCGTAGTCGGGGGCGAAGATCCTGCCGATCTGCGTGGGCTCGATGTCGACGTGGACGAACGTCCGCCCAGCCGTGTAGACGTCCAGGTTGCCGGTGTGCCGGTTGGCCCAGCGGTTGCCGATGCCGAGGACGAAGTCGGAGGCGAGGAAGGTCGCGTTGCCGTAGCGGTGCGAGGTCTGCAGGCCGACCATGCCGGCGTTCAGCTCGTGGTCGTCGGGCAGGACTCCCCAGCCCATAAGGGTGGGGACGACCGGGACACCGGTCAACTCGGCGAACGTGACGAGCAGTTCACTCGCGTCGGCGTTGATGACACCGCCGCCCGCGACGATCAGTGGCCGCTCGGCGGCGTTGAGCATCCCGGTCGCCTTCTCGATCTGGGCGCGGGTCGCGGCCGGCTTGTAGACGGGGAGCGGCTCGTACGTGTCCGGGTCGAACTCGATCTCGGTGAGCTGGACGTCGATCGGGAGGTCGATGAGGACCGGTCCGGGACGGCCGGAGCGCATCAGGTGGAACGCCTGCTGGAAGACGCCGGGGACCTGCGCCGCCTCCAGGACGGTCACCGCCATCTTGGTGACCGGGCGGGCGATGGAGGCGATGTCGACCGCCTGGAAGTCCTCCTTGTGGATCACGGCGGTGGGTGCCTGGCCGGTGACGCAGAGGATGGGGACGGAGTCCCCGGTGGCGGAGTAGAGGCCGGTGATCATGTCCGTGCCGGCGGGCCCGGACGTGCCGACGCAGACCCCGATGTTGCCGGGGTGGGCGCGGGTGTAGCCCTCGGCCATGTGCGAGGCGCCCTCGACATGCCGGGCGAGGGTGTGGTGGATGCCGCCGACGGCCTTCAGGGCGGCGTAGAAGGGGTTGATCGCGGCGCCGGGGACACCGAACGCGTCGCTGACGCCCTCGCGCTTGAGGATCTCGACTGCCGCGCGGGCAGCGGTCATACGAGCCATTGCGTACTCCTGCTTCAGCTGTCGGACTCGCGCTCCCGTCGCGCCCCGCCGCGAGCACTTCCGTGATCCTGTTTTCCGTATACTGGAAAGTGACTTCTGCTATATGGAAGCAATGTAGGAGTCGGTGGGGAGGCCGTCAAGGGCGGGACCGCCGACTCGACCGCGCCTGTCGCGGTGTTCCCCTGCCGGTGCGCCCCCGACTGGAGGACGATGAGGGGGCTGTCGCGACGGGACCCGGTGAGCTCGGTGGTGGGGTGGGACATGAGCGAGACCATGGCGGTGCGCTGCCCGGAGTGCGGACGGGAGCACCAGTACGCCGCGCCCGCCTACCCCTGTGCGTGCGGCACCCCGGTCGCGCCGCCCCTGAACCGGCGCGCCGCCCCCGTCTGCGTCACCCACCGCACATGGGACGAGGACTGGGTCACCGTCCGCTGCGGGAGCTGTGGACGCGCGGACCAGTGGCCCCATCCGGAGCTGGGCTGCTCCTGCGGGACCGTGCTGCGCGTGCCCGTCACGGCCGCCGCCCAGCCGTCGGGCCCGGGGGGCGGTAGCCCGGCCGAACCGCCCGTGGCACCGCCCGCCGCGTCGCGGGCCCCGTTCCAGCCCGTCCCGATCCGCACCGCGCGCGACGCGGTCACCGCCGTCGCCCTCTATCTGCGCCGGCTGGGCTACAAGGACATCCGCCGGGCCGACCAGCGCCAGCCGCACGGCATCGGGCTCGCCGCGCACGGCCTCCTGGTGCAGGTGCACCCGCTGGTCCAGCCGGCCGCGCCCCGCGACGTCGAATGTCTGTGGCTGACCGCGATGGCCGAGTCCTGCGACTGTGTCTGCTTCTCGCTCGCCGGATACACGGACGACGCCCGGGACCGCGCCGACGGCCTGGGCGTCGCCCTGTTCGTCCTGGACCTCACGGGCACCCCGCAGCCGGTGAACACGGCCGCGGTGGAGCTGGTCGCGACCGGCGGGGGAACGTGACCCGTGGCGGAGGACACGAACGGTGCGGCACTCGGGGGCGCCCCGCAGGCCGCATGAGGGCCCCCGCGCACGACCGGCGGGGGCTCGGGCTCGTTGCTCGTTGCTCGTTGCTCGGGCTCGGGCTTCGGGCTTCGGGCTTCGGGCTTCGGGCTCGGGAGGCCGCCTATCCGGCCGCGTACCGCTCCCGCAGTTCGATCTTGCGGACCTTCCCCGACACCGTCATCGGGAACGCGTCCAGGATGCGCAGCGCGCTCGGGATCTTGTAGTGCGCCAACTGCCCGTCGCAGAAGGCGCGCAGCTCCTCCAGCGTGAGCGGCCGCGCGGGGTCGCGCGGGATGACACAGGCGAGGACCTCCTCGCCGTACCGCTCGTGCGGCACGCCGACCACCTGTACGTCGGCGATCCCCGGGTGGCCGTACAGGAACTCCTCGATCTCCCGCGGGTAGATGTTCTCGCCGCCCCGGATGATCATGTCCTTGATCCGGCCGACGATCTCGACGTACCCGTCCTCACGCATCACCGCGAGGTCCCCGGTGTGCATCCACCGGCCGGCGTCGACGGCCTCGGCGGTCTTCTCGGGCTCCTCCCAGTAGCCGAGCATCACGCTGTAGCCGCGGGTGCACAGCTCCCCCGCGGTGCCCCGCGGTCGGGTGACCCCGGTGGCCGGGTCGACGATCTTCACCTCGATGTGCGGGAGGACGCGGCCGACGGTGCCGGTGCGGTGCTCCAGGTCGTCGTCGCGCCGGGTCTGGGTGGAGACGGGCGAGGTCTCCGTCATGCCGTAGCAGATGGACACCTCGGCCATGTGCATGTCGGCGACGACCCGCTTCATCACCTCCACCGGGCAGGGCGAGCCCGCCATGATGCCGGTGCGCAGGGACGACAGGTCGTACGACGCGAAGTCGGGGAGGTTCAGCTCCGCGATGAACATCGTCGGCACGCCGTACAGGGAGGTGCAGCGCTCCTGCTGGACGGCCTCCAGGGTGGCCCCCGGGTCGAAGGACGGGGCCGGGATGACGACGCAGGCGCCGTGCGAGGTGGCCGCCAGGTTCCCCATGACCATGCCGAAGCAGTGGTAGAAGGGGACGGGGACGCACACCCGGTCCTGCTCGGTGTAGGCGATCGACTCGCCCACGAAGTAGCCGTTGTTGAGGATGTTGTGGTGGGAGAGGGTCGCCCCCTTGGGGAAGCCCGTGGTGCCCGACGTGTACTGGATGTTGATCGGGTCGTCGCAGGACAGCTCCTCGAACGGGACGGGGGTCCCGCGCGCGATCAGCGCGTCCCAGCTCGGGTCACCGATGTACACGGTCTCCCTCAGTCGCGGGCAGTTCCCGCGCACCTGCTCCACCATCGCCCGGTAGTCGCTCGACTTGTGGCTGAGCGAGGCGAACAGCAGCGAGACACCGGCCTGGTTGAGGACGTACTCGACCTCATGGGTGCGGTAGGCCGGGTTGATGTTCACCATGATCGCGCCTATGCGCGCGGTGGCGTACTGGACGAGCACCCACTCCGGGCAGTTGACCGCCCAGATGCCCACCCGGTCGCCCTTGGTGATCCCGCTCGCGACCAGCGCGTACGCCAGCCGGTCGACGTCCGCCGCGAACCGGGCGTAGGTCCAGCGCCGCCCGGACGGCACGTCGACGAGGACCTCGCGGTCCGGCCAGGCGGCCACCGCGCGGTCGAGGTTGGCGCCGATGGTGTCGCCGAGCAGGGCCGTGCCGCTCGTCCCGTGCGCGTACGACGCTCCCGTGGGCCCGCCGCTGCCACTCACCGGAAGTCCTCCTCGCGGTACTCGGCGTCCGAGCCCCCGGCGGTGGCCTCGCGCAGCTCGATCCGGCGGATCTTGCCCGACACGGTCTTCGGCAGATCGGCGAACTCCAGCCGGCGGACCCGCTTGTACGGCGCGAGGACGGTCCGGGAGTGCTCGAAGAGGACCTTCGCGGTGTCCGGGCCCGGCTCCCAGCCCGCCGCCAGCACGATGTACGCCTTCGGCACGGCGAGCCGCAGCTCGTCCGGCGCGGGCACGACGGCCGCCTCCGCGACCGCCTCGTGCTCCAGGAGGGCGCTCTCCAGCTCGAACGGGCTGATCTTGTAGTCGCTCGCCTTGAACACGTCGTCGGCGCGGCCCACGTAGGTGATGTAGCCGTCCACGTCGCGGGAGCCGATGTCGCCGGTGCGGTAGTAGCCGCCGGCCATGGCCTCCGCGGTGCGGTCGGGGTCGCCGTGGTAGCCGGTCATCACGCCCACGGGCCGGTTGGACAGGTCGAGCGCGATCTCGCCCTCGTCGACGTCGGGGGCGCCCGTGACGGGGTCGAGGAGGACGACCTGGAAACCGGGGCTGGGCCGGCCCATCGAGCCGGTCTTCAGCTCCTGGCCGGGGCTGTTGGAGACCTGCACGGCGGTCTCCGTCTGCCCGAAGCCGTCCCGGATGGTGATGCCCCAGGCGCGCCGCACCTGCTCGATGACCTCGGGGTTGAGCGGCTCGCCCGCCGCGACGACCTCGCGGGGCGGGGTGCGCAGCTGGGTCAGGTCGGCCTGGATCAGCATCCGCCACACCGTCGGCGGGGCGCAGAAGCTGGTGACGCCCGCGCGTTCCATCTCCGACAGCAGCCGGGCAGGGTCGAAGCGGGTGTAGTTGTGGATGAAGACGGTCGCCTCCGCGTTCCACGGGGCGAACAGGTTGGACCAGGCGTGCTTGGCCCAGCCGGGCGAGGAGATGTTGAGGTGGACGTCCCCGGGCTTCAGGCCGATCCAGTACATCGTCGCCAAGTGGCCCACGGGGTACGACACATGGGTGTGCTCGACCAGTTTCGGCCGGGCGGTGGTGCCCGAGGTGAAGTACAGCATCAGCGGGTCGGAGGCGTTGGTCTCGCCGTCCGGCGTGAAGTCGGCGGGGGCCGCGTAGGCGTCCTCGTAGGGGCGCCAGCCGTCCGCGGTGCCGCCGACGGCGACCCGGGTGTAGCGGCCGGGCACCTCGTCGAACTTGGCGGCGTCCTCGGCCCGCGCGATCACATGCCGGACCCGGCCCCGTTCGACGCGGTCGCGCAGGTCGGCGGGGCCGAGCAGCGGGGTGGCGGGGATGACGACGGCGCGCAGCTTCATCGCCGCGAGGGCGGTCTCCCACAGCTCCGCCTGGTTGCCCAGCATGACGAGGACCCGGTGGTCGGCCCGTACGCCCTGGGCGCGCAGCCAGTTGGCGACGCGGGAGGAGCGCTCGGACATCTCGGCGAAGGTCAGCCGGGTCTCGGTGCCGTCCTCCTCGACGATGTGCAGCGCCGTGCGGTCGTTCCCGCGTGCGATCTCGTCGAACCAGTCGAGTGCCCAGTTGAAGAAGTCGGGGCGCGGCCACGTGAAGCCCTTGCAGGCCGTGGTGTAGTCCTCCCGGTGGGCCAGCAGGAAGTCCCTGGCCGCCCGGAACTCCTCCGTGGCGCTCGTCCTCGCCGACATGTGTCCTCCTCATTGCCGGACCGTCGCCTGACATCGTGTAATGCGTGATACGCGTCTCACTACCCCCGAACGGGGGTGCGCCGCGCGGAAAGGGCGAGTTCGTGGCAGTGGATTCCTTCGGTCCCGTCGATCCTGCTTCATCCGGTTCGACGGACATGCGCGGCGCGCTGAACCGCTTACGGCTGGTCACCGGGCTGCCGCTGGCCTTCGCCGGACTGGTCGAGCCCGGTCCCGGGCAACTGCGCATCAGCGAACTCCAGGGCAACCGGACGACCTCGCTCAGCGGGCTGTCCGTGCGCTCCGGGAACGGGCTGGGCGGCAAGACGGTGGCGCTGGCCCGCCCCTGCTGGGTGACCGACTACTCCGCGTCCCGGCAGATCAGCCACGAGTACGACGCCGCCGTCGCCGCAGAGGGCATCCGCTCGGTCCTCGCCGTGCCCATCGTCGTACGGCGCCGGGTGCGGGGGGTGCTGTACGGCGCCCTGCGCGCGCCGCAGCCGCTGGGCGACCGCACGGTCGGGGCGGCGATGGAGGCCGCGCGGGACATGGAGCAGGCCCTGGTGGTGCGGGACGAGGCCCGGAACCTGCTGGCGGCGGCACGACCGCCGGAGGACGGGTCACCGGGGGCGTGGGAGGAGGTCCGCGAGGCGCATGTGGCGCTGCGGGCGCTGGTCCCGCGCATCGACGACCCGGAGCTCCGGCGGGAGCTCCTCCAGGTGTGCGGCCGACTCGCGGGTGCCGCCGCCACGGACACCCCCGGCCCCGACGCGCCCGCCCCGCCCGCCGGGCCGCGGGTCACGCTCACCCCCCGTGAGCTGGACGTCCTGTCCTGTGTGGCGCTCGGCGCGACCAACGCCACCACCGCCGACCGCCTCGGCCTGCGCCCCGAGACGGTCAAGGGCTACCTCCGCTCCGCCATGCGCAAGCTGGAGGCCCACACCCGCCTGGAGGCGGTGGTGGCGGCCCGCCGAGCGGGGCTGCTGCCCTAGGGACGGTCGTCAAACTCCCGTCTGCCCCACGACGCCCTACGTGCCGGGCCGGAGGGAGGATGGTGGTGGAGCGGCGTCCGCCGTCGGCCCTCACGGGCGGACGGAGGCCGCTGTCGGCCCTCGCGGGGCCGAGCCGGGTCGATCATGGCCGGTTCGTACGGGTCGCGCGGGGCGGTGAGGGACGACCTGGCGGTGGTTCGGGATTCATGTTTCGGGCGTGTGAAATTCCTTATGCCGTACCCTTCCTGTTATTTCCCTCACCACGCTGCGTTCCGAAATTCAAGGACTGGTTGCCTAATATTGGCCCGGACACGACACAGAGGGGAGCGGTGGCCCGTGCATCGGGACTTCAAGGAGCCTGGGAGACCCCGCCCCGACCTGGTCATAGGCAGGGAGGAGCTGTTCACCGCGGCGCGGGAGCAGCTCACGCGTGGCGGCAGCGTCCTCGTGCACGGCTCGGCCGGTATCGGCAAATCGACCGTCCTGCGCGCGCTGGCCGCTGAATACGACACGACGGCCCGCACGGTCCTGCGGTGCTCGGCGACCGAGTCCGAGTCGCACCTTCCGTTCCTCGCCCTGACCGATCTGCTGGGTCTCGTCGTCGACGAGGTCTCCGACCAGCTGCCCGCCCCCCAGCGCACCGCCCTGGAATCGGCACTCACCGGACGGGGCGAGTCCACGCTCCAGCGTGACGGCCTGGCCCTGCGTCTCGCCGTCCTGTCGACCCTGCGCGCCCTGGCCGCCAAGGGCCCCGTTCTGATCGTCGCGGACGACCTCCAGTGGCTGGATCCGGCCAGTGTCGAGCTGCTCGGGTTCGCCGCCCGCCGCCTCGGCGAGATGCCGATCCGCATGCTGTGCGCCGTCCGCACCTCGACGGACCCCCATGGCCACGAGCAGGACAGGTATCTACGCGCGTCCCCGTCGGACACCCTGGCCCTCAGGGTCAACCCGCTGTCCCGGGCGCACGTCGCCGAGCTGCTGGAGAACCGCGGCTACACCGGTCTGCCCCGCTCCACCGTGCGGGACATCCACCGCACCAGCGGCGGCAACCCCCTGTTCGCGCTGGAGCTGGGCCGCGCCCTCGCCGACAGCCCCACCCCGCCCCGCCCGGGTGAGCCGCTGCCGGTGCCGACCTCGCTGCGGACCCTCGTGCTGAACCGGCTGGACATGCTCCCGGCGGAGGCCCGCCGCACCCTGCTCGTCGCCAGCGCCGGTGCCCGGCCCACCCTGGCCCTGCTGCGCGCCGCCGGACGGGAGAACGCCGAGGCGGAGACCGCGCGGGCCGTCGAGCTGGGCCTGCTGGCACCGGAGCGGGAGAGTCCCGGCGTGCGCTTCGCTCACCCCCTGGTGTCGGCCGCCCTGTACGCGGAGGCCACCGCCCAGGAGCGGCGGGCAGCCCATGCCGCGCTGTCCACGGCCGCCGTCGACCCCATCGAGCGGGCCCGGCATCTGGCGCTGGCCACGACGGGCGCCGATCCGCAGGTCGCCGCCCGGCTCGGGGAGGCCGCCGCGGTGGCCCGGGACCGGGGCGCGCCCTCGGTCGCCGCCGAGCTGGGTCTGCTCGCGGCCCGGCACACCCCGGGCGACACGGCGCCCTCGCCGGACGAGCGCAGGCTCCAGGCCGCCGAGGACGCGCTGACCGCCGGCGAGAACGACCTCGCCCGGGACATCGCCCGCGAGGTGCTGAGCCGGGCCACCGAGCCCGCCGAACGCGTCCGCGCCTGGATGGTGGTGATCGAGGCGGCCGGCCAGTCGATCGCCGAGGTCGACGCCGTGTACCCGCAGGCCCTCGCCGACGCGGGCGACGACCCCCGGCTGCTCGCCCTGGTCCACTACCAGCTGGCCTGGCGGGCGCTGGTCATCGACGGCGACTTCGCGGCGGGCCGCGAGGAGGCCGCGCGCTCCGCGGAACTGGCCGCGCGGGCCGGGGACCGCCGTACCGAGCTGCTCGCGCTCGCCCACCAGGCGCAGGTCGAGACGTTGATGGGGCACCCGGACGCGCCCGCGACGATCAAGAAGGCGCTGAAGGAGCCGCAGGACCCGCAGCTGGCCTGTCACCACAACGGGGCGGGCGCGACCCGCTTCCGCTGGCTGATGATGAGCGACCAGTTCGGCGACGCCCGGGCCACGGCCACCGCGCTGCTGCGCGAGGTGCGGCGCCGCGGCATGGTCGAGAGCGAGGTGCACTACGTGCGCTTCCTCGCCGAGATCGAACTGCGCACCGGACACTGCGGCCGGGCCCTCGACCTCGCCCGTGAGGGGTACGGGCTCGCCCGCGACTCCGGCATAGGCGAGGGCGCCTCCGCCATGCTCACCTCGCTCGCCGAGGCCGCCGGCGGCGATGTGGAGCGGGCGCGGGCGCTGGCCCGGGAGGCCGCCGAGCACGCCGAGCAGGACGGCGACCTGATGTATCTCTCGCGCGCCCTGGGCGCCCTCGGCCACGCCCAGTTGGTGTCCGGGGACGCGGCGGGCACCGTGCAGTCGCTGCGCCGGGTACGGGAGTTGGAGGAGGGGCTGGGGGTCACCGACCCGGCGCGCGGGCGCTGGCAGGCCGATCTCGCCGAGGCGCTGGTGCGGGTCGGGGAGATCGCCGAGGCGCAGGACGTCATCGACGTCACCCGGCAGCGGGCGATGCGTCTGGGCCGCGAGAGCATCCTCGCGGTCCTCGACCGGGCCGAGGCCCTCGTCCGTGCGGCGCGCGGTGAACACGACGCCGCAGTACGGCAGTTGACGTCGGCTCAGGACCGGCTGGCCGGGCTGGGCTGCGGGCTGGAGGAGGCGCGGGCCGCGTACGCCCTGGCGTGTCTGCGTGCCATGCCCCAGGCGCTCGGTGTCGCTCCGCGCCCAGGGGTGGCCCCCGTGCCCGGTCCGGCCGCGTACGACGAGGCGTCCCGGCTGTTCCGCCGCTGCCGTGCCCTGCCGTGGCTGCGTCAGGTCGAGCAGCTCTCGGCCGCCCCGGCGCCCGTGCCGCAGCCCGCGATCGCCCCGTCGGCGCTGGACGCCCTCGCCGGGCTCGCGGCGACGGAACGGCAGGTCGCCGAGCTGGTGATGGAGGGCGCCACCAACCGGGAGATCGCCGGGAAGCTGTACATCAGCGTGAAGACGGTCGAGGCGACGCTCACGCGCGTCTACCGGAAGCTGGGGATCCGGTCGCGTGTGGACATCGTGCGACTGGCGGCGGGACACCGTACGAACTGACCTCCCCGGGACCGGTGTACGACCCCTCCCGGGGACCCGTGTGCGAAGGCTCCACGTCGCCCCTGACGCGACCCTGCCCGGGCCGGGCCGGTCCGGCCCGCCCTGGTCCGAAGCCCTTCCGGCTCCAGCCTAGGCTCACACCACGCCCCGGGTCATCGAGGGTTTTCCCTCCCCAACTCCCTTAGGGGGATCCCCCATTGGGGGGCGTTCACAAGCGGTCATACGTTTACGCCGTGCCGCACGCCAGGGCACACAGAACGGCCCACCGCCCCCGCTCGGCTCCCCCGAGCGGGGGCGGTACCCGCAGGGCCCCTGTGCACCACCCCACCCGCGCGTCCCCCACCGGCAGCTCCCTCCCCCCATGAGGAGAACCATGTTCGGGTTCAACCGTGCCAGGAAGACGATCGTCGCCGCGGCGGCGACCGCCGCGGCCTCCGCGGCCGCTCTGCTGGCCGCCCCCGGCGCCGTCGCCGCTCCCCAGCCCATCGTCGGCGGTACGACCACCACCGCGAGCGCGTACCCGTACGTCATGCAGATCACGAACGCCTCGCAGAGCCAGTTCTGCGGTGGCACGCTCGTGTCGCCCACCAAGGTGATCACCGCCGCTCACTGTCTGGTGGGCAGAACGACCTCCAACACCCGTGTCGTCGGCGGCCGTACGTTCCGCAACGGCACGGACGGCACCGTCCGGACGGTCAGCCGCATCTGGATACACCCCAGCTACTCCTCCGCCGAGTCGGGCAAGGACGTCGCCGTGCTGACGCTGTCGTCATCGATGCCGTACACCCCGGTCTCGTACGTCACCTCGTCGCAGACCGGCGTCTACGCGGCCGGCACCACCGCCCGCATCCTCGGCTGGGGCACCACCTCCTCGGGCGGCTCCTCCTCCAACCAGCTGCGCACCGCGACCGTGCCGACCGTGGCCAACTCGGTCTGTGGCAGCTCCAGTTCCTACGGCTCCTCGTTCATCGCGAGCGACATGGTGTGCGCCGGCTTCACGTCCGGCGGCGTGGACACCTGCCAGGGCGACAGCGGCGGTCCCCTGATCATCGGGGGCGTCCTGGCAGGTATTACTTCCTGGGGCAACGGCTGCGCCGACGCGCAGTACCCCGGTATCTACACCCGGCTGACCACCTTCTCCAACACGGTGGCCGCGCAGATCAACTCATAGCGAGGGAAGGCCGGCCCGCGAGCTCCTGAGGCACATCCTCAGGTGATACCAGGGGGCGTTGCGAACCTGCCACGAGCGGTTCGCAGCGCCCCCTCTCCACGTCCCGGCCGCGTCAGTTCGCGACGGTGCCGAAGCGGATGTCGTACGGGCCGCCGGCGTCGTCGTCGCCTCCGCCGGGCAGGGTCCTGAGGGTGCGCTCGGCCTCCTCCACGAGTTCCCCCCGCTGCCGCGCGGTGAGGCGAACGAACGGCTCCAGGACGACGGCGGGCCCGTCGAACCTCCAGATCCCCGCCAGGAACCCGTCGACGAGGAAGGTCCGGTACGCCTGATTGCCCTGCCAGCTGCGGCCCTTCAGGTCCGGCGGTACGACGCGGGAGCGGTCGGCGTGGGAGAGGAGCAGGTTGTCGAACTCGGGGAGCAGGCGGGGCGGCGCGGGGGTCTCCGGGTCGGGGCGGGGCGCGTCGGGGAGGTCGAAGAGCTCGACGCCGTTCTCGTCGCGGAAGGTGACCAGCTCCGGGCGCAGCCGCTCGAACGCCTCGCGCAGCCGGGTCAGCCCGGCCCAGGTCTGCATGTCCTTGACGGAGGCGGGCCCGAAGGCGGCGAGATAGCGGCGTACGACGGTCTCGGGCGCCGGGGCGGATGCGGCGGAGCGGCCCAGCCAGTGCTCGGCGGTGGTCAGCGCGACCTGGCCGCTCCTGCCCCACAGCCCGCGCGGGGTGACCTGCACCAGCGGCAGTCGGCAGCGGGCGGCGATGCCGAGGGCGAGCGGGTCGGCGTCGGGCCACTCGACGAGCAGGGCCTCGCGCAGCTGCTTGAGGGTGCGCGGCTCGTCCTCCACCAACTCCCGGGCGAGGGTGGCGAGCCGGTCGAGGTCGACGCCGACGAGGCCCTTGCGGAACAGCTGTAGTTCCCGTTCGCGGGCGGGCTGCACGAGGGGCCGCAGGGTGAGGCAGTCCTCGGCGGTGTGGGTGTGGATGGTGGACCGCATGGTGACGATCCGGACGACGGCGCGCTCCGCCATCAGCGTCGACAACTGCTCGGGTGCGAAGCCGTCCAGGCGGGCGGCGAGGGCGTAGTACGGCGGTTTGACGTTCTGTGCCTGGAGCCCGAGCAGATGCTCGACGGCACCACTCACCGGCAACTCGGCCACGGGCGTGCGGCGCAGCAGCAGTTGCCGGGCGAGGGTGGCGCGGTTGAGGGCGCGGGCGCCGAGCAGGGGGGCCGTCGAGGTCGCCTTCTTCGTCATGAGGAAGACGCTAACGGCCCTTGCGGACAGCTTCTGTCCGCGACGCCCGACGGGATCGGACCTCCTGGGGGCCCGTGCCACGGTTTGCCCCGGATATCCTGCTCGAAGATCACCCAGACGGATGTGCGACTCCGGAGGCGAACCGATGGCCGAACGACGTGCCCGCCCAGCCTCGAAGAGCGCGAGGGGGTCGGTCTGGCGCCGCGCGCTGACCCCACCCGCACCGCCGGCGGGCCGACCGCCGACGCCCCGTCCCGGGCCGGCGGAGTCGGAGCGGGAGGACCGGGCGGACCGGGCGGCCAGTGTCGTGCAGGCGGTCCTGTACGAGGACGGCGTACGGGTCGCCGCGCCCGCGTCGCTCGCCGAGACCTACCGCGCGCTGCGGGAGGCCCCGTCGGGCATGGCGTGGATCGGGCTGGCCCGCCCCACCGAGGGTGAACTGCTGTCATTGGCAACGGAGTTCGACCTCCATCCGCTCGCCGTCGAGGACGCGATGGAGGCCCATCAGCGCCCCAAGCTGGAGCGCTACGGCGACACCCTGTTCGTGGTGCTGCGGGCGGCCCGCTATCTCGACGCGCCGGAGGAGGTCGACTTCGGTGAGCTGCACGTGTTCGTGGGCCCGGACTTCGTCATCACGGTCCGCCATGGCGCGGCGCCGGACCTGTCGGCGGTGCGCCGCCGCATGGAGGAGACACCGGAACTGCTGAGGCTGGGCCCTGAGGCGGTGCTGTACGCCATCCTCGACGCGGTGGTGGACGACTATGTGCCGGTCGTCGCCGGTGTGCAGAACGACATCGACGAGATCGAGACCGAGGTGTTCCGGGGCGATCCGGAGGTGTCCCGCCGCATCTACGAACTCTCCCGCGAGGTCGTCGAGTTCCAGCGGGCCACCCGCCCCCTGGTCGGGATGCTGCACGGCCTCATGGCCGGTTTCACCAAGTACGAGACGGACGACGAACTCCAGAGCTACCTCCGCGACGTCGCCGACCACGTCACCCACACCAGCGAACGCGTCGACGGCTTCCGCCAGGCCCTCACGGACATCCTCACAGTGAACGCGACGCTGGTGACCCAGCAGCAGAACGCGGAGATGCGGGCCCTGGCGGAGGCGGGCTTCGAACAGAACGAGGAGATCAAGAAGATCTCCTCCTGGGCGGCGATCCTCTTCGCTCCGACGCTGGTCGGCACGGTCTACGGGATGAACTTCGAGCACATGCCGGAGTTGCACTGGGTATTCGGATACCCTCTTTCGATCGCCCTTATGGCGGTTGTTTGTGCCAGTTTGTACGTCGTCTTCAAGCGGCGAGATTGGCTCTGAGTAACCACTGAGCGAGGGGCCACTCCACAGGCCGGAGACCCCCGATCGTGGACGCTCAAACGGCTCTGAGGGCGCTGGGGAGAATCTGGGGAGAATCGAACGCGCTCCGCGTCGCCGCTCCCCTCCCCCATTGGGAGCGCCAGCCTCGATTTCACCTTCCCGCGACCCCAGTTACCGGGAGCATCGATCATCACTCAGGGTAAGATTTTCAGCGGGTCGCAGAATGCCAAGGAGGGGCGCAGCGATGCTGCGCCCCTCCTTCTCGCGGACTCCGAGGAATCGTTCCTGCTATGCAGCCACAGCGGCCTCGGAAGGTCGGCTCAACAGGGCGTCGATGGCGCTACGGCCCTTACCACCAGCCTCGGGCATGAAGTGGGCGTAGCAGTCCAGGGTGATGGTTGGGCTCGAGTGGCCGAGCCAGCGTGCCAGGGTGACAACGGACTCGCCCGCTTCGAGGATGATCGAGGCATACGTGTGCCGCAGGACATGAAAGCCGTCCTTGCGGGACGCCTTCCAGCGTTTGACCTTGCTTCGCATGGGGATGACACCTACCGCTGCCAGGGCGGGCTTCCACACCTCGACGTTGAAGATGTTCGCCCGGAGGGCGTTGCCGTACATCGTGGTCAGAATGAGCGGGAACCTCTTCCTTTCCCGATCGGTCTCCGGGGCGCGGCCGGGCAGTACCTCGATTCCCTCGCCGGTCTCGGCGTTGATGATGATCGTGGCGTAGCTGTGCCGGCGCCCCAGGGCGGAGGCGTACGACACGGGCACCGCCAGGGATCGGGCGAGTCGGGCGGACGCCCGGCCGCATAACTCCCTGACCAGCTCGGAGAGCTGGCCGGTCAGCCGTGTGGTGCGACGCTGATGGCGCTCCAGGAGCCCGGGGACCTGCTCTCGGAAGGTCTGCCGTCTGCAGCCCAAGGCCGGACAGACCAGCCGTCGTATCCTCACCCGGACCACGACCTGCCGACCGTCGACCGGCACATCCCGCACCGTCCGGCCGTGATACCCGTGGACCCTCCCCGTCACCACCCCGCACACCGGACAGGGAACTGGAACATCCCGGGTCCGAGCCGAAACCCGGTCTATCTCGCCACCGTCCGCCACATCCTCGATGACCAACGCCGACAACCCCGAAAACACCGTTCCCACAAGCGTGTTCGCATCATGCACGCTCAATGATCACAGGCGAGTACTCACCGTCACCACCGACTACGGAACAGACCCACTCACCGTACAGACCCTCGGGTTGGTCCCGCCGGCGCCGATTCGCCCGCAGGGTGGAGGTCGCCGGCGGCGAGGGGACCGCGAGGTGCTGGCTGCCATCATCTTCGTGGCCACCTCAGGCTGTACCTGGAACAACTGCCCCCAGGCTTCGGGCTGTCGGGTGTGACGGCCTTCCGCCGGTTCACTGAGTGGACGGAGGCCCGGGCAAACGCGTGCGGTTGCCCTCCGCGTCGTAACCGAACGTCGTGGTGATCGACTTGGTGGATGTGACCGGCTCCACCTGCTGTCGGGCAGCCCCTGCGGGCCGCATTCTCGGCAGCGAGCAGAGAAGTCGTCAGGGTACTGCGGCATGAGCTGCCGTTGCGCCCGCGGCATCGTCATCCAGCGCATCGAGACCGGCCGCTGAGCGCCTTGCCTACCTGAAACCCCGACACAAGGCCGTGCCCGGCCGCTCTGAGGAGGGGCCGGGCACGGGGGTGTGGAGAATCAGGGAGATGCCGTGGGGCTGGGATCTGCGGTGGCCTCGGCCTTCCGCTGTTGGACCCAGGCCTTCCCGATCGCCTTCGGGACGTTCGGCAGCAGCCCGTCCTCCTTGGTGTACGCCAGCGCTTGCGAGTAGCCACCGCCGCCGCAGCCGTCGGACTGATGGACGAGCTTGGCCTCGACAGAGTCGTCGATGAAGGGCTTGGCCGCACCCGTGCGGGTGACGCGGAGACGGACCGGGGCGGTGTCGGGGTCGACGTCGTCTGGCAGCCCGACGGTCAGGTTTGAGATGCCCTGCTGCTGCAACTCGCCCTTGGCGCACTTGCCGCGCGTGCACAACTCGTAGGTGGCGCCCGTGAGATCGCCGTAGCCGTCCTGTACGACGTACACGCCGACCTGGGACACCACCTCGACCCCGGCGCAGGTTGACGAGTCGACACAGCCGGACAGACCCACGAGGAGGGCGGCGACACCGCCGAGCACGCGTGCGTGCCGTGCCATGGTCACCACTTCTTTACCCCTCCCGGAAGCGCCTTCTCCGCCAGGGAGATGTCGGTAAAGAGTACGGTGCACTTGCCGTCCCAGGCATCGCTGCACTCGCCGTCGTCGGCTAGGGACTTGCATCCCGCGCCCGAGATGATGCCCTTCGCGAAGACGTAGCCGTTGGATTTCACGGTGTAGACGGGGCCTCCGCTGTCCCCGCCGATGACGCATGACCCGGAGTTCTTCTCTGCCATGGTGATGTTCTGGACGACGTCTCCGTTGCCGTACTTCCATCGCTTCTTGGTCTCGGTGACCTTCCAGCCGCAGACCTCCGAGCTCCGCGCGCCTCCGGTGCAGAACTGCTCGGCCTTCTGGGAGCGGGTGGTCCACCGGTTCTCGACCCTGCGCAGCGTGGAGCCCTTCTTGTAGATGCGGGCGGAGACGTTGTATCTGTTCTCGTAGACGTGGATCAGCGACAGGTCCCCGGAGTAGTAGCTCTGGCCGGAGAGCTTGGCCGAGCCCTTGCTGTTTGAGTAGTTGTCGTAGTCGACGCTTCCGACGCTGACCGAGTTGTCGGGGGCGGTCTTGTCCCAGCTGTCCATCCAGCCATCGAGGGTTGTGCAGTGCCCGGCGGTGATGATGTAGGGGTTGCCCTTGTAGGTCCAGGCGAACCCGGTGGTGCAGGCCGAGAACTTGTTGGCGGCCTCCCCGGCCGGCCAGTGGGATTCGTAGCCGGCTCCGCCCTTGTACGGGTTCTTGTCGCTCCAGCGGTCTGCGGTCTCGTTGATCTGGGTGACGCCGGGGTTGACCTGGACGGTGATCATGTCAGTTCCGTAGCGCTGTCCGAGCCGGTCCGCGAGACCGTCGTCTTCGGCCGCGATCTCGACGATGACCTTGTTGGACTCGGCGTCGACCCGGGCGGAGGTGAGGGCGGCGGCGCCGGTGACGTCATCTTCGTCGAGGTAGAGGATCTCGTCGGCGACGGAGTCGAGTTCGGCCTGGCTGTGCGCGACGACCTCGGTGACCGGGGTCACCGTCGCGTCGGTGGTGGCGGCCGCGTCGGCGACGTCGTCCTCGGTCGTGGTCGTGCCGTCGGCAGCCTCGGCGGTGTCCTCCGTGCTGCCGTCGCCCGTGCCCAGGTCGACCGGTACGTCGCTCAGCGAGATGGCGGCCGTCGCGTCGTCCTTGGCGCCGGAGTCGGCGACCGGGGCGACGATGTGGCCGGTGTCCTGGTCGAGGTAGGGCGGTGCGAGCGTGTCCGCGGACACCTCGGCGCGTTCCTCAGCCGCCTCCAGGGCGTAGGACTGGACCGTGGTGGGCTCGGTCAGGCTGTCCAGGTCAGTGCTCTCCTCGGTGACGTTGACCCGCTTCAGCAGCACCTCGACCGTGTCCGACGGCGCTGGAGAGTTCGCCCCGGTGAAGACCGCCCGCAGCTGCAGCTTCCCGTTGTCGGCCAGCGCGTCGGTGTCCCAGGTCAGGTTCGGCGTAACTCCGCCCGTCATGGGGACCGGCCACGTCACCGGGGAGGCGTCCGCGGAGAGGCTGACGGCCGAGACGGGAATGTCCGCCCAGGTGTCGTTGTCACCCCGCCGGTACTGGAAGGTCGCCCCCGTCAGATCAGCCGGCCCCGCCGCGGTGAGCGTGACCGAGTGCCCGGCCTCCTCTCCGGTCAGGGGGGCCGTGAGCCCGGCGCCGCCGACGTGGAAGGTATAGGCGGTGGCGGCGGAGGTATTGCCGGCCTTGTCGGTGGCGGTGACGGTGAGCTTGTGGCTGCCGTCGCTCGCTGGGGTCAGGTCGATCGCCTCGGCCGCTGCGGCCGCGGTGACCGTCGTAGCCGTGCCCCCGTCGAGCGCGTAGGTGAACGACTTCAGGCTCTTGTCGCCGGACGTCAGGGTGAACGTTCCGGTGTCGCCCGCGTCACCGGCCCAGACGGCCTCGGGGAAGTCCGGCGAGGAGACCGTGGGGGCGGCGGGCGCGGTGGTGTCGACGGCGATGCGGTAGTGGGCTGTGGGTCCCCATGTCCCGGCGGCGTCGGCCGCGCGGACGTGCAGGTACCAGGTGCCCTCCGTGACCGTACCTGTGTAGGACGCGGTGGTTGAGTCGGTGGTGGTGTTCGGGACCGTGCCCGACGCGGCGTCCAGGACATAGCTGTAGCCGGCCGCGGTGGCGCTCGTTGCCCAGGTCGCCGTGAAAGCGGTCGCCTTGTAGGCGGCGGCCTGGTCTGGGTGGGTGGTCGAGCTGACGGTCGGCAGCAGGGCGAGGGTCGAGTCGACTCCGAAGGCGTAATGGGCGGCGGACGAGGACCAGTTGCCCGCCTTGTCCTTGGCCCGAACGTGCAAGTACCAGGTGCCGTCGGCACTCACCGTGGTGGTGAGGGAGGGGGCTGTCTGGGTGGTCGAGCTGCTCGACGGCAGCGTCGAGGCGTTCTGGTCCACGCTCACGGCGTACGCGGACACGGTCGAGGCGTCGGCCGGTGCGGTCCAGGTGAAGGAGGCCTTGCGGCTCGTGTACGTGCCCGTATCGAGCGGATGCGTGGAGGAGGCGACCGTCGGGGTCTCTGGGGCGGTGGTGTCGATATTGAACGGGAGGCTCTGGGTCGTCGACCACAAGCCCGCCTTGTTGCGGGCGGCGGCGTGGACGTACCAGGTGCCGTCGGCCAGGTCGGCGGCGTTCACGGTGGCGGACGTCTGGGTGACCGTGGTGCCGGCGCCGGTCGCGGGGGAGCGGTCGATCTTCACGGCGTATCCGTCGATGCCGCTGGTGTCGTCGGCTGTGAGGGTGCCGGCGAAGTTGTTGGTGTTGTACCAGCCGGTGGACGAGGCGTGACTGGTGCTGGTGATGTCGGGCGCTGCCGGTGCCGTCGGATCGACGGTCAGGGTCCGCCAGGGCGACCACGACTGGGACAGGTCGGTCGCGTCGTACGCCTTGACCCGCCACTTGTAGGTCCCTGGGGCGAGCGTGCCGGAGGTCCAGGTGCCCGTCCGGCCGGGGAGTAGGTACTGGGAGTTGCCGGTGGTCTTCCGGGTCGTCAGGCCGTTGTCCCAGACTTCGAAGGTGTAGCGGAGCTGGTCGGCGTCGGCGTCGCTCGCCCTGACCGACAGGGTGGGGGTGGCGTCGGGGGTGACGGCAGAGGCGAGCGGCAGGATCTGGGCAGCCGTGCTCGGGTACGAGTTGTAGGTGACGGTCAGGTGCGGCTCGACGGCGGCGTCGCCGGAGATGTAGTTCGCCGACCGGTAACGGCGCCAGGTCAGCGAGTCGGTCTCGCTGGCGCCGCGCACCTGGATGCCGTAGTTGGTGGCCCCGTCGGCCCAGTCTTGCACGATGTCGTCGACGTCGAAGTTGACCGTGCCGGCCGGGCAGTCGTCCGAGTAGCCCTTGGCGGCGGTGCTGGTGACCGCGCCCGCTGCAGTCGTTGACGGCTGCTCGTCCCAGGTGACGGTCGACGAGGACCAGGTGGAGGTGATCCGCCGGATCTGGGTGCCGGGGCCTGCGGTCGAGCAGGACGAGGACCAGTACGAGTAGAGGGCCAGGTTGGTGTCGGTGATGTGCTTGCCCGCGAAGTCCGAGACGTCGAACTTCAGATACGACCGGGCCTTGGTGTCACCGGCGTTGTACGTCCCCGACTTTAGCTCCGTGGAGGAGACCTGCGAGTCGGTGTAATTGGTGGCCACCCAGGTGTCCGTGGTCACCGCGAGGGTGGAGGTCGGGTCGACCGTCACGGGGTACGTGGCCTTGGCGAGGAAACTGGCGTCCGGGGTGAGGACCAGGGTCTGGCGGCCGTCGGCGGCGGTCTCGACGTCCGCGTCGACCCGGGCCTGGCGCTCCGGCTCGCCGGACAGCTCGTTCCGGCTGGAGTCCCACATCATCGGCGCGGGTGCCTCGGCGACCAGCGCTCCGGAGGGGTCCGTCAGCAGCAGATGCCCGGAGTCCGCCTCGGCGAGGGTGAGCCCGTCAAGCTCCAGCGGGATCCGGTACGACACCGGCTCGGCCGGTGCCTGTTCCAGCAGGACGTTCTGCGAGAACCCTTGCGGCAGCGCGGTGACTTCGAGTGTCTCGCCCGCGCCGATGTCGTACGAGGCGGTGTCACCGTCCACCGTGGGGCTGGGCAGCTTCTCCGCCCAGCCGAGCCCGAAAGTCCTGCCGTCCTCGGAGACCGAGGCGAGGGCGGTGTCCCCGCCGTCAGAGACCTTGATGTCGGCGGCCGCGGTGTCGGGCGTGAGGGCGGCACCGGTGTCGGACAGCGAGGTGTCGAGCTCCTTCCACCGCCCGTCCTCCTTCACTCGCACCTGCGCGGCGAACGCCTCCGCCGTGAGGGTGCCGTCGGGGTTGGCGTACGTGGAGCCGGTCTCGGTTCGGGCGGAGAGGATCTCGATGCGACGGTCCTGTGCCTGAGCGAGCAGCCGTGCGGTCGCCTCGCCATCGGCCTCCGCGGGGCCGAGATCACGCTCCTCGACAGTCTCCGTGACGGTGTCCGCCGGGGGCGTGGTGTCGTCGGCGGCCGCCTGTCCCACTGCGGCGAGCGCGCCACCGGTCAGGGCAAGGACAAGTAGGGCGGCTGTGGCAGTACGGTGCCCGGGTCTGTGTCTGAACCCGGGTATGCGTGCGGTTCTATGTCTCACCGGCGAAGTGTCACAGACACCCCTGAGCTGCTAAGGATTGATGAATCATTACATCTTCCGCTATGGAATATTTCTCCCTGTCAAGCAAGAAGAATGTGTGATGGATTCGTGATGATCACCTCCTGCCTGCGGGAAGGACGCGGAGCGCTCGACTCCGGCGCACGGCAGCCGGACGAGCCTCAGGCTCTCGTCGGAGGCCGGCGGGCTCAGTGCCATGGTCGTCGGCGGGGCCGCTCACCCCCATGCGTCGGTCCTCACGGCAGTACGGACGGCCCGCCCCCCGTACGCCGTCCCGGGGCGGCTGATGACGGTCGAAGCTCTTCCGTTGACCGCGAACGGCAAGATCGACCGGGCCGCCGTGGCCCGGCTGCTCGCCGGGTTCTGAAGACCGGGCCCCCGCATGGGATGACCGGGATCGGCGCAGGTCCACGGCACGCGGTTTCGGCCCCGAGAGTCGAGTCGGGGGCCGACGTTGCCTCGGCTCCCTGACCGCCGTGCGTCAGCTTGTCTGACATGCTCTTTCCCATGACGCTCTGGACCTTGAACGAGATCGACCTTGCGCTGCGGGCCAGTTGGTCGGCTGACACGTGCTCACTCGACGACTTGGCCAGCGCCGGATGGCAACCGGACAACCCCTCTTGGGGTCAGTGCGACGTCACCGCGCTCGTCCTGCACGACATCTTCGGCGGCGATCTCATGCTCGGCGATGTCCACTCGGGCGGTGAACATTACGGCTACCACTGGTGGAACCGCCTGCCCAGCGGTGTCGAGCTCGATCTGACCCGCGAGCAGTTCCAGTGCGGCCAGGTCGTCAGCGGCGCCCGCGTGGTCCGGCGTCCTGCCGGACCACTGCCCCGCCGCTGGGCGGAGTACCAACTCCTGCGCTCCCGTGTCGAGGCCCACCTGGGCACGCTGCCGCCTCCGGCCGGCGAAACAGAACCGGACACGACTTCCGATGCCGTCCGGCCCACACCATCCGTTTACACCACCGTGTCACAAGGGTCCTGACCGAAAGCACCTCCCTTTCCCGGACCACGCGCGTGGCGGTCCAGGACGGCTGCAGTCAGCGGCGGTGACTCACCAGGTGGGAGCCACGTCCACCACGAGATACCCGTCCAGTGCAGCGCCCAGAAGGGCAGACGGGCGCGGACCCCGAGTCCGAACTGCGATTGACCCTCGAAGATGCCGGCGAACCTCGCCTCCCTGAAGGTGCGGTATCCAGTGACGTTCACGCCAAATCGACCGCGTAAAACGGCGTCACCGTGAAAGCAGCGGAAACGAGCAAAGCCCCAGGTCAGCCCCCCTCATAAGGCGATCCGTGCAGGTCAGCGCCATGAGGGTGACGACTTCAACGAAGATCTCCTCCTGGGCGGCGATCCTCTTCGCCCCGACCCTGGTCGGCACGGTCTACGGCATGAACTTCACGCACATGCCGGAACTGAGCTGGACCTTCGGATACCCCTTCGCGATCGGCTTGATGGGTATCGTTTGCGTCAGCTTGTACGTGATTTTCAAGCGACGGGACTGGCTCTGAGTCCCTCTTGCCGAGCTCAGTTCTTCTGCGGCCTTTGCTCTCGCACGGGTACGGATCGGGCCAGAATCGGCTCTGGGGAGTCCCTGGGGGAGAAGTGATGCAAAGGATCTCGCCTACCTGCCTCGGTTAAGCCTCTGACCAGGTCTTTCACCCTCCTGAAGCCGTTGGGGAGAATCGGCTGACGACACAGGTCCTGCGCCTGTCACTTCGACTCCGCCCCGTTCCCCGCCCGGCATCTGGCCAGCCGACCTTGCTGCACCCGCAACGGACATCAGACAGGGACATTGGCTCCATGAATGGAGCCACAAGCCCCCGTCCCTGTGCGGCCTCCCGGTGCCGGCGCCAAGCCACCCGTCACTCTCGAGCCCGCGAACGCAGTCGACGTCAGCATGTGCAGGAACGGCCTTCGACGGCGCGTGCGAGGTCGAGTGTGTAAGCGATCGGCATCGCATGTCCTGCTCGCTCACGACCCGCACCGCTTCGGCGGCCGTCATAATGGAGGCATGGCCTCCCACCCGCAGCACACCGCACCCGGGCCGAGGAACCTCTCGAGTGCAGACGCCGAGGACCTCGCGCTGTACCGGGAAAAGTTCCGGCGCCGTCTGCCGGAGTCCCTGGACGAGCTGCGCGGACCGGCCCACGGCATCGTGGAGCTTCCGCTGCACCTTGCATGGTCCGGGATGACCTCCTACGACCTGGACAAACCTCGCCAGCGCATGGGCCTGTACCGCACCGTCCTGCACGAGGGCCTGCACGACGACCTGCCCCGCTACCTCAACCAGGACCTGCTCCTCCAGCTGTGGCCAGTGCTGCGCACCCTCGTCGGCCGCACCGTGCGCACCGTGTGGGAGGACGCCTTCCCCCAGCTCGCCTCCCGCACCCGGGCAGCCGCGTGACGGACATGCCGGAGCTGCACACGCGGCTCCTGGCGGATGTGATCGCGCTCGGTTCCCCGTATCCACTGGTTCTCACCGGGGGATACGCCATGCGGGCACACCGCCTCGTGAACCGCCCCAGCCAGGACCTCGACGTCGCCACCGAGAACCCGGCGCCCATGGCCGACATCGCCGCCACGCTCCGCGCCGGCCTGGAAGCCCGCGGCTGGAAGGTGCAGGCGCTGGAGACCGCCCCGCTGTCCGCCCGATTCACCGTGGCCGACCCGGCCACTGGGCAGGAATGCGAAGTCGACATCCTCAAGGAGATCTTCTGGCGGCCGGTCGCCCAGAGCCCGTACGGCCCCGTCCTCGCGGAGGAGGACGTGATCGGGACCAAGGTCCGCGCCCTCGCCGACCGCGGAGCGACGCAGGCGGGATCACGCCCCCGCCCTCGCCGCCCGGCTGCGGGGTCTGCTGACCGGTGTCTGTCCCGGTCCGGGAAGGGTCTGCTGGGTGTCCGCAGAAGCTCTTCGTCCTGGTAGCACCTCGCCGGAGCCAGCTCGAGGAACTTCGACATCGCGGTTGCGAGCCATGCCCCTCGGGCCCACCGGGCTCGCCCGCCAGGCTGCGGATCCTCAGTTTCAGGGTGACGCCGACTCAATGAGGTCGTCGAGGCCCGCGTCGGCCAGATCGCGTCAAACGCCGTTCAGAACACGGTCCAGCGCCGCTCGGCCCCTGGGGCCCCAGTGGGGCTTGCCGCCGGGGATGCCTCGGTCTCCGTTCCGGCCCATCAGCATCAGGAACAGGCTTCTCATGGCGGCCAGCCCGCGGGCGCGCCGGATCGCCGCCTCGTCGGCCTCCGCGTACGTGTCGAAGAAGCGGGAGACCGCGCCCGCGGGCAGCAGGACCCATGCGGCGGCCAGGTCCCATGCCGGATCACCGGCGGACAGGGCGCCGAAGTCGACGACGCCCGTGAGCGTTCCGCCCGAGACGACGACGTTCGCGGGATGGAGGTCGCCGTGCACCCACACCGGCGGAGCCTCCCAAGCGGGGGCCGCGACGGCGTCGTCCCAGACGGCCCGGACGTCGGCGGCGATGTCGTCGGGGACGACGGCCTCGAAGAAGTGCTCGAAGCCGTCCGTGCAGTCCCTGGGGTGGGCGCCGAAGTCGGTGGAGACCGGCGCCTCTGCGGGCGCCTCCGTATGAAGCGCCCGGAGGAAGCCCGCCAGTGTGTCGGCTGCGTGGTCGCCGCGGCTGATCGAGCCGTGGTCCAGCGGCTCACCGGGGACCCACGTCATCACGGTCCAGTGCTTGGGAAAGCGTTCGGACGGTTCACCGAACCGCACCGGGCGCGGCACCGGGAGCGGCAGGCGCGGGGCCAGCACCGGCAGCCACCGCCGCTCCTTCAGCTGGAGCTCCGGAGTGGGGTCCATGCGCTGCATGCGTACGGCCAACTCGTCCCCGAGGCGCCACATCTGGTTGCCCCAGCCGCCCGCCACCTCACGGACGGCCAGCCCGGCGAGGTCCGGGTGCTGTTCCTTCAGCAGGTCGCGGACCAGGTCTGCGGTGATCTCGATCTCGGTGCCGGTGTCGATCTCGGTGCCGGTGTCCGTGTCCGTGTCCGTGTCCGTGTCCGTGTCCGTGTCCGTCATGCGACGCCACAGTACTGAGGGTGCCCCCGGTGCCGGCTCGTCGGCTCGTCGGCTACGGGATCACCACTCCCGCGCCGTTGTCGCCGCTCAGGTTCGCGCCGAACAGCGCCCTCGGCGCCGGGGCCCCGATGTCCGTCGGGTTCTCCGCGACCGACTTGGCGGCGGTCAGGCCGGAGGCCGTGCCGGGCAGCAGCCACACCGCGCCGCCGTTCACGACGCTGCCCAGGTTCTCGCCCGGCGCGCCCGCGACCAGGTCCGCCCTGCCGTCACCCGTCATGTCGAGCAGACGCAGCGCCGCGCCGAACACGTCGCCGGACTCCGCGGCACCCGGGACTCCCGTCGTGTCCTGGTGGAACGCCTGCGCGCCCTTGCCGGTGAGCCCGCCCTTGGCGCCCTTGAGCAGCACCACGGCGCCGGCCCTGGCCTTGGAACCGATCGCCTCGCCGGGGACACCGACGGCCAGGTCGGGGTATCCGTCGCCGTTCACGTCGCCCGCGTGCAACCGTCCGCCGAACTGGTCGCCCTTCTCGCTCACACCGGGCACACCCGCCGTGTTCTGGGTGATCGTCTGCGTACGGGTCTGGCTGGGGCCGGACGCGGAACCGTAGTAGATCTTGACGGTGCCCGGGTCCTCCTCGGTGCCCTCGGTGTCGCCGTTGAGGAAGACGCGGGTGGCGAGGTCGGCGTAGCCGTCGCGGTCGAAGTCGGCGACGGCGGTGCCCGCCGCGGAGTTCAGCCGCTGCGGGACGTTGGACAGGCCGGACTTGGAGCCGAGCCACAGCTTGCCGCCCTCGGCGTGGTTCTCGTAGACGTAGAACGTCGCGAGGTCCTCGACGCCGTCGCCGTTGAAGTCGCCGGTGGCGGTGGAGTTGATGGAGTTGTCGGTGCTGTACACCTGCACCTGCTGGGTGCGGGAGGGGGCGCCGTTGCGGCCGAAGGGGCCGTAGAGGACGTCGTGGAAGTCGTACTCGTTCCCGTTGCCCATGAACAGGTCCGTGTATCCGTCGCCGTCGAAGTCGCCGGCGGTGAGGTCGTCGCCGACCTGGGCGTTCGCCGGTGCGCCGACGCGGACGGCGCCGTCGCCGGACAGGCCGGTCTTCCGGCCCCACAGGACGGTCACCGACCCGTTGACGTTGTCCTCCGGCCGGTAGTCGCGGGCGACCACGGCCAGGTCGGTCAGGCCGTCGTCGTCCAGGTCGCGGGCGACCATCGCGTAGCCGAAGACGTGGTTGTCACCGGAGGCGCCGGGCACGTGGGTGGTGTCCTGGGTGATGACCTTGGTGCGCTTGGGGTCGAGGCCCTGCGGGGAGCCGTAGCTGACCGCGATGTATCCGGCGCGGGCATGGCCGCCGACGCTCGCGCCCGGGGCGGCGACGGCGACGTCCTGGTAGCCGTCCCCGTCGAAGTCCTCGCGCACGGTCGCGACGCCGTCCTTCGCGGACGCGGTGCCCGCGACGAGCGGCACGCCGAACGACCCGATCAGGGCGGCGGCCACGGCGGTCGATACGGCAGGTCGGCGGATTCCCACGGTGCTCCTCCTCAAAGCGCGAGCGACATCGAGACGCCTCGCACGGGTGTGACTCACCTCCAAGACACCGGGAAACACCGGATGGTTGTGCGACGGCTGCCGGGTGAAGCGGCCATGGCGCGCCGGTGCGGAAGGGACGGGCCCGAGAGCCTTCCGAAACATCGGGTTCATCCGGGGCGCGCCCAGGGGTTACGACCGCTGCCTAGCGTCACGTGGCATGGACGCGAGGCTGTCTGCGCATGCGAACCGTCCTCCACGCCGAGCGCGGCTGATCCCCGGGATCCGGGCCGCGCCTTCCCCTCCCGGCAGCCGCGGCCACGACCGTCCCCCACCGGTACCGAACCCGACCAAGGAGGCGTGCCCATGAGCACCACCGAGTCACGGCTGACCACCACGGACCCGGCGAGAGCCGCCACGAGCCAGGCGACCAGGGAGACCCTGGAGGACTACACCCTCCGGTTCGCGCCCCGCGGTTACCGCCGCTGGACCCCGATGGTGGTGGCGACCACGGCGCTCGGCGGCATCGCGTACATGGCCGACTTCTCCATCGGCGCCGGGATCGCCTTCGCCCACGGCACCGGCAACGCGCTCGTGGCGATCACCGTCGCCGCCGTGGTCATCTTCGTGACCGGGTTCCCGCTGGCGTACTACGGCGCCCGCTACAACATCGACCTGGATCTCATCACCCGCGGCTCCGGCTTCGGGTACTACGGCTCGGTGCTCACCAGCGTCATCTTCGCGAGCTTCACGTTCATCTTCTTCGCGCTGGAGGGCTCGATCATGGCCCAGGGCCTGAAGCTGGGGCTCGGGATGCCCCTGTGGCTGGGCTATCTGGTGTCCACCCTCATGGTGATCCCGCTGGTCGTCTACGGCATGAAGGCGCTGAGCAAGCTCCAGGTGTGGACGACCCCGATCTGGCTGCTGTTGATGGTCGCCCCGTTGGTGTACCTCGTCTCCACCGACCCCGGGACGGTCGACCGGTTCCTCTCCTACGCAGGGACCGACGGCGAGGGGGCCGTCAACACCGCCTCCGTGCTGCTCGGTGCGGGCGTGTGCCTGTCCCTGATCGCTCAGATCGGCGAGCAGATCGACTATCTGCGGTTCATGCCGCCGAAGACCGAGGCGAACAGGCGCGCCTGGTGGACGGCGGTCGTCATGGCGGGTCCCGGCTGGGTGGTGCTCGGCGCGCTGAAGCAGGCCATCGGTGTCTTCCTCGCCGTGTACGTCCTCGCCGAGGTGGGGCCGGCGGTCGCCACCGAGCCGATCCAGCAGTTCAAGGGGGCCTTCGACGCGATGCTGCCGTCCTGGACGGTGCTGCCGCTGGCCGTGGCCCTGGTCGTGATCAGCCAGATCAAGATCAACGTGACGAACGCGTACTCCGGTTCCCTCGCCTGGACGAACTCCTTCACCCGCGTCACCAGGCGCTATCCGGGCCGTATGGTGTTCGTCCTGGTCAACCTGGCCTTCGCGCTCGCGCTGATGGAGGCCGACATGTTCAGCTTCCTCAACAGCATCCTGGGCTTCTACTCGAACTGCGCCATCGCCTGGGTCGTCACCGTGGCCACCGACATCGGCGTCAACAAGTACCTGCTGAAACTCTCCCCGCACGCCCCCGAGTTCCGCCGCGGCATGCTCCACGCCGTCAACCCGGTCGGGGTCGTCGCCTTCGTCGCCGCGTCCGGGCTGTCCATCGCCATGTACTTCCACGCCCTCGGCGACACCCTCCAGCCGTACTCCCCCGTCGCCGCCGCCCTCATCGCCTTCGTCCTCACTCCGATCATGGCGATCGTCACCCGGGGCAAGTACTACCTGCGCCGTACCGACGACGGTATCGAGGAGCCGATGCTCGACGCCGACGGCAACCCGAGCGGCGTGATGTTCGACTGCCACGTGTGCCACCAGCCGTACGAGCGGCCCGATCTGGCCGCGTGTCAGACCCATGACGCCGTCGTCTGCTCGCTGTGCCTGAGCACCGACAACGTCGGCGACCATGTCCTGCCGGCGGCCGGGTGACAGAAGGGCTCCCGCGAGTCACGTCCTCGCGGGAGCCCTTCCTCCTACCGCCTGCATGTGAAGGTTGAGAAGACGATCACGAGCAGGACGTCGGTGCGGACGCCGCCACGGTCGCGGCGCCATGCGTCATCACGCTCAGGGGGCGAGCAGCAGGCTGTCGCCGCGCTCTTTGGCGGCGGCGTAACGGCGCGCCACGTCCTGCCAGTTGACGACGGCCCACATCGCGTCGATGAAGTCGACCTTCTGGTTCTTGTACTGGAGGTAGAAGGCGTGCTCCCAGGCGTCGAAGACCAGGATGGGGGTGGAACCCTGGCCGACGTTGCCCTGGTGGTCGTAGACCTGCTCGACGATGAGGCGACCGCTGAGCGGTTCGTACGCGAGCACGCCCCAGCCGGAGCCCTGCGTCGTCGCCGACGCCTTGGTCAGCTGCGCCTTGAAGGCCGCGAACGAGCCGAAGGACTCGGCGATGGCGTCCGCCAGCTCGCCCACGCCGTCCTTCTCCAACGGCTCGCCGCCGCCGTCACCGGTCATGTTGTGCCAGTAGATGGAGTGCAGGATGTGGCCGGAGAGGTGGAAGGCCAGGTTCTTCTCCAGGCCGTTGATCGAACCCCACTGCTCCTTGTCCCGCGCCTCCGCCAGCTGTTCCAGCGTGTCGTTCGCGCCCTTGACGTACGCCGCGTGGTGCTTGTCGTGGTGCAGCTCGATGATCTGCGGGTTGATGACCGGTTCGAGCGCCGCGTAGTCGTAGGGGAGCTCCGGGAGCGTGTACACCGCCATGTCCAACATCCTCCGACACTATTGCCACTGATGTGCAACTGCACGCTAGCAGCAATAGAGGCGCCCGCGCCCCACGCATGACGGCCCGGCCCGACGGCGAAGGAGCCGTCGGACCGGGCCGTGGCCGCACCGGTTCGCATCAGCCGGCGTGCGGGATCGGTGTGCGGGATCGGTGGGCGTCTAGGGCGTGTTGCGAAAGTCCCGTCTGCCC
>NZ_OLMK01000042.1 GCF_900290235.1 Streptomyces sp. MA5143a | reverse complement strand
TGGCCCCCGAAGGACAGGCCCTGGCCGCCGTACGACTGGCCGGGGTCGTTCGGGGCCGGGGGCGGGGTCCCCTGGGCCTCGTACGCCGCCGGGTTGACGCCGCCGGCGCCGGGGCCCGCCTGGTGCGGGATGCGCGCCTCGTCGGTGTCGGCGCCGGTGTCGCCGTCGCCGGCCGCGTGCGCCGCGCGTTCGGCGACGACGTCGCGGACGGCCGCCAGCACGCCGCGGTAGCCGGAGCAGCGGCAGAGGTTGCCGCACAGCGCCTGGCGGGCCTCCAGTTCGGTGGGCGCCGGGTTGCCCTCCAGGAGGTCGTGCACGGTCATCGCCATGCCGGGCACGCAGAAGCCGCACTGGACGGCGCCGCACCGGGCGAGCGCCCGCTGCACGTCGGAGGGCTGCCCGTCGACGGCGAGCCCCTCGACGGTGCGCACCTCGCTGCTCGCGGCGGTGACGGCGGGCACCAGGCAGGAGGCCACGAGGCGGCCGTCGACCTGGACGTTGCAGGCGCCGCACTCGCCCTGGGAGCAGCCGTCCTTGGCGCCCGCGAGGCCGAGCCGCTCGCGCAGCACGTAGAGCAGCGACTCGCCGATCCAGGCGTCGGTGACGGGCCGGTCGGCGCCGTTGACGCTCAGGACGTACGAGGCGAGGGGGTGGTCGTCGTGCGGGGGCGGGGTGGGCTCGGCGGCCGGGTCCGCGGCGTCCGCGTCCTCGGCGTCGGGGGCCTCCGCGTCGGACGCCTCGGCGGGCGTCCCCGGCTCCTGCGGGCCCGTGGGGTCGCCGTCGGCCTCGGCGGCCTGCTCGTCGCTCCCGGCGGGCTCCTGGGTGCCCTCGGGGGCCTCGGGGGTCTCCTCGGCGGCGTCGGGGGCCGGCGCCTCGGCGGGAGCGCCGGAGGGCTCTGCGGGGGCCTCGGCGGACGCGTCGGCCGGGGGTTCCTCGGCGGCGCCCTCCTCGGCCCGCTTCGGCGGCGGCGCGGTCCACGCGGTGCCGATCTGCTCCGTCGCCCAGGGCGCGGGGGCGCCGCCGGGCAGGGTGGCGGGCGGGGTGCCGCCCCACTGCTCGACCAGGGCCGACGTACTGAACTCGCCCGATTCGTCCGGAAGGTCACCTCCGGCGACCGGGATCGACCACTCGCCGGTCACGTCGTGACCGGGTGCGGCGCCTTCCTGCGCGGCGGGCTCCTCGAACGTCCACTGCCCGGTCGAGCCGGGGTTGTACGTGAAGCCGTCCTGCGCCGGGGGCTGCTGCTGCCCGGCGTTCGGGTCGTGCCACTGGGTGCCCTCGGCCGGCATGGACCAGGAGCCCGTGCCGGACGGGTCGGTCCCGGCGGCGCCGGGCGGGTTGGCCGCTATGGGCGGCGGCACATAGCCGTGGCCGGGCGCGGCGAGCGGGCTGTCGGCGGCGAACAGCGCGTCGATGCCCCCCTCGGGGAGCTGGACGAAGGTGGTGGCGCCGTCGTCGTAGTCGCCCTGCGGCAGTCGCTCCCAGCCGCTCTGGCCCCCCTGCTGCCCGGTGCCCTCTCCGTGCTGGTCGTCGGTCACGACAGCGCCCTCCCCAGTGCTCGTCGGGCCAGCGCGGCGACGGTGCGCCGCAGGTGCAGTACGGCGGGCGGAAGCGGTGGCACGGAGCCGTCGACCTCGGGGGCCGGGTCCGGGATGCAGGCGGCGGCGACGTACTCGCCGAAGGCCTGCAACGCCTCGGGGACCAGGGTGCGCTCGCCGTCCCAGTCGATCAGCCCGGCGACCCACGCCTCGGCGTCCAGCGGGCGCAGCGGCATCGGCGCTATGGCGCCGACGGCGCACCGCACCCCGCGCCGGGCGGGGTCGAGGACGAGGGCGACCGAGGCGGCGGCGCGGCCGGGGCCGGTCCGCCCGGTGGCCTTCAGGAAGACCTGGGGGGCGTGCAGCAGCGGCACGCGCACGAATCCGATCAGTTCGCCGGGGCGCAGCATCTCCATGCCGGCCAGCAGATGGGAGACGGGCATCTCCCGGCGGGCCCCGTCCGGGCCCGCGATGACCAGCGTCGCCTCCAGGGCGGCCAGCACCGGCAGCGCGTCCCCCGTGGGGGCGGCCGTCGCGATGTTGCCGCCGAGGGTGCCCGCGTTGCGGATCTGCGGCGGTCCGGCGGCGCGCGCGGCGGCGGCGAGCGCCGGAATGAGCGCCGCGAAGTCCGGGCGCCCCATCCGGGCGTGCGTCAGTCCGGCGCCGAGCAGGGCGTGTCCGTCCTGGTACTGCCAGCCGCGGATCTCGCTGATCCTGCCCAGCCCGACCAGCGCGGCGGGCCTGAGCTGCCCGGAGTTGACCGCGGTCATGAGGTCCGTGCCGCCCGCCACCGGAACCGCCCAGGGCATGGCGGCGAGGGCCGCCACGGCCTCGTCGAGCGAGCCGGGCAGGGTCACGGCCTGCGCCGTCTGCGGTGCGTGCGTGGTCAAACCGGCTGCCCCTTCCCGCTGCCCCTGCTGGTCCGCCTGTGTTGCCGTACGGTACGTGCTGACAGGGCGGACGTGGCAACTCTGGCACATTCTCGCGAGGCCCGAACGCGGGGGTCCGCTAGGAGGCATTCGCCCACCTCACCTCGGGAATGGTCCGTTTTGGTACGGGATCTCCCACAGGTTCTTTTTGCTGACCTTCAGTGATTCTTGCGCCTCTTGTTCCAGGTGAGGGCCATCTCGCGGGGCATCGGCTTTCGGACGCGCGCGGGCGCCGCCGCCTCACACGTTCGGGGGCGCCCCCTCGATCGGGCGTCCGAGCACCCCGGGGCGCCGCTGCCACGGGCGGGGCCCGCCGGGCGGCCGATAACCGACCCCCAGGGCGTCAAGTCGGCGATAGTGGGCGGTCATCCGCCGCTCGAAGTCGGCGAAGTCCCGTTCGGCGGGCGCGGGCAGCCGGCTCCAGGCCACCTCGGCGAAGGCCGCGAGCCGCGGGAACACCTGGTAGTCCACGCGCGCGGGGTCCTCCATCACCTCGGTCCACACATTGGCCTGGGTGCCCAGCACGTGCAGCGCCTCCTCGGGCGTCAACTCCGGTGGAACCGGCTCGAACCGGAAGACGTCCTCCAGGGTGCGCACATAGCCGATCGGGACCGGTTCGTCGGGCCCGTCGTGCTGACGGTGGTCCAGGTACACGTGCTGTTCGGGGCACATGACCACGTCGTGGCCCGCGCGGGCCGCCGTGACGCCGCCGGCGTAGCCCCGCCAGGACGACACGGCCGCACCCGGCGCGAGGCCGCCCCGCAGGATCTCGTCCCATCCGATCAGGCGACGCCCGCGCGCCGTCAGCCAGTTGTCGAAGTGCCGGACGAACCACGACTGAAGGCCGTCCTCGTCCGTGAGTCCGAGCTCCCGGATGCGCGCCTGCGCGGTGGCCGAACGCTTCCACTGGTCCTTGACGCACTCGTCGCCGCCGATGTGCACGAACGTCGAGGGAAAGAGTTCCAGGACTTCCTCCAGGACCCCTTCGTAGAAGCGCAGGGTGTTGTCCGTGGGGGCGAGGACGTTTTCGTTGATGCCCCAGGTGTCCCAGACGGTGAGGGAGGCCGTGTCGACGACATCGGTGTTGCCCAGTTCCGGATACGCGGCGATCGCGGCCTGGCTGTGTCCCGGGATGTCGATCTCGGGGACCACGGTGATATGCCGTTCGGCGGCGTAGGCGACGATCTCGCGGAGGTCGTCCCGCGTGTAGTGACCGCCGTGCGGTTTCTCCTCCCACAGCGGTGACGCCCTATGACCGAATTTCGTACGGGCCCGCCAGGAACCGACCTCCGTCAGCCTCGGGTATCGCTCGATCTCGATCCGCCAGCCCTGGTCGTCCGTCAAGTGGAAGTGCAGGACGTTGAGTTTGTGCGCGGCCATCAGATCGAGATAGCGCAGCACCTGGTCCTTGGGCAGGAAGTGCCGGGCGACGTCGAGCAGGAGGCCGCGCCAGGCGAAGCGGGGGGCGTCCTCGACGGTGACCTCGGGAAGGTCCCAGTCCTGGTCGGGACTGAGGGGGGCCCGCCGGTAGGCGTCGGGGCCGAGCAGCTGCCGGAAGGTCTGCGCGCCCCGGAAGACGCCTGCCGCGCTGCCGCCCTGGATGAGGTGGTCGGCGCTGCCGATGACCACGCGGTAGCCCTCCGGCGGCAGGTCCGGCTCGATGCCCAGGGTGAGCCGGGGCGCGGACCCGTCGTCCTCCGCGAGGGCGTATCCGGTCGCGGCGCCGACCGTCGCCCGCAGCCAGCGCGCGACGCCCTCGGTGCCGGGCCCGGCCACCAGCCGCGTCCCCTCGTCCAGGCGACCGCGGCCGGGGTGGTTCCGGAAGACGCGGCGGGGCGCCGGAATCAGTTCCGTTCCGTCGAGTTCCGTCATGTCACTTTCTGTCATGTCATTCCTTGACCGCTCCGCCCAGTCCGGAGACCAGCCGTCGCTGGACGAGCACGAAGAAGACCAGCACCGGAATCGTCATCACCGTGGACGCCGCCATCACGCCGCCCCAGTCGGGTTCTTCCGGCTCGAAGTAGACGAGCAGGGCCATCGGCAACGTCGACCGGGAGGTGTCGCTGATGATGAAGGACTTGGCGAACAGGAAGTCGTTCCAGGTCGAGATGAAGGAGAAGACGCTGGTGGCGACCAACCCCGGCAGGACGAGCGGGAAAAGGACCTGCCACAGGAATCGGGAACGGCTCGCCCCGTCGAGCTGGGCGGCCTCCTCCAGGGACACCGGTACGGCCTTCACAAAGCCCCTCAGCATCCAGATCGCGAAGGGCAGGGAGAAGGCGATGTGGGGCAGGATCAGCGCGCCCAGGGTGTTGAGTTGACCGGCGTCCCGCATCAGGAAGAACAAGGGGATGGTGAGCGCCTCCACGGGCACCATCTGGGCGATCAGGAACATGATCAACAAGGTGGTCCGGAAACGGAAGCGGAATCGGGTCACCGCCGTCGCCGCGAGAAACGCGATCAGCGCGGAGGCGATCACCACGGCGCAGGCGACGACAACGCTGTTGAGGAAGTAGCGGCCGAATTCCTGCTGCCCGAGGACCCGGTGGAAGGAATCCAGTGTCGGCGCGAGGGTCCAGGGCCGGGCCTCGGCCGACTCGATCTCCCCCGCCGGTCTGACGGCGCTCAACACCATCCAGTACAGCGGGAACGCCACCACGACCGCGATGACCAGCGCGGACGCCTCGGCGACGAGCCGCCGGGGCCGTCTGGGCCACCGCCGGGATCCCGTCGAATTCACAGCTCCTCCCCCTGTCCGCGGAGCAGCCGCAAATACACCAGGGTGATCGCCAGCAGAATCACCAGCATCACCACGCCGATCGCCGAGCCGAGGCTGTACTCGGAGGCGGCGAAGGCCTTTTGGTAGGCGTACACGTTGAGTACGAGGTTCTGGCCGGCGATACCGCCGCCGCCCGTCATCACATAGATCTGGGTGAAGACCTTGAAGTCCCAGATGATCGACTGAATGGTGACGACGACGAGGATCGGGCGGAGCATCGGGGCGAGCACCGACCGCCAGATCCGCCACTGCGAGGCCCCGTCGAGGGCCGCCGCCTCCAGGACCTCGGACGGGACGGCCCGGATGCCCGCGTAGACCGTCACCATCACGAACGGGAAGGAGCACCACACCACTTCCAGCAGGACGAGGAGGAAGGCGCTGTACCGCCCGTACGTCCACGAGTGGTCGCCCAGCCCGAGCACCCGGTTGACGGGGCCGAAGTCGGGGTCGAACAGCAGCAGCCACACCGTCGAGCCGGTGACCGCCGGGGTCGCCCACGCGCCCAGCGCGGCCAGCATCAGCGCCAGCCGCGGCACGGCCCGCACCCGGGTCAGCAGCACGGCCAGGGCGCAGCCGACGGCCAGCGTGGACACCACACAGGCCGCGGCGAAGCCGACGGTGGCCAGCAGCACCTGCCAGAACTGGGCGTCCGCGAAGAGTTCGACGTAGTTCCCGGCCCCTCGGAAGGAGGTCGGTTCGCCGCCGCTGACCTGCGCCTGGGTGTACTCCAGCAGGGAGATCAGGCCGAGCTGGCCGACGGGATAGACGAGCAGCGCGCCGAGCACGACGAGCGCGGGGGCGAGATAGAGCCAGGGAGTCCAGGCCGCGGCGCGCCGCGGGCGGGCGCGGGGGCGCGGGACGGCGGGACCGCCTCGCACCCGCGAACACACCGTGCCACCCGGGCTGGTGGGCACGGGCGTCACCCGACGGAGCTGAACGCGTCGTTCATCCGGTCCGCCGCGTCCTCGGACGCCTCGTCCACGTCCTTCTTGCCGCTGACGACCTCCTGGAACATCGTCGGCAGCACGAGCGACGCGTCGATCCGGGCCCACGCGGGCGAGACCGGCACGAACCTGGTCCCGGAGGCCAGCGTCTTGACGAACGGCTCGATGAACGGCTCCTTCTTCGCCGCCTCGGCCCGGACGTCGGTGTACGTCGGCAGGAAGCCCATCGCGTCGAAGAGCGCGCCCTGGGTCCGCTTGGACGCGAGCCGCTTCATGAGGTCGACGGCGAGCGTGCGGTGCGGGGTGCTCCTGAGTACGCCGATGTTGTTGCCGCCCGCGAACGCCGGCGCCACCGAACCGGACTTCACCCCCGGAAGCGGTACGACCGCGTACTTGCCCTTGACCTTCCCGGCCTCCACGGCGGCGTGGCTGAAGTCACCGCCGATGGCCATACCGGCCTTGCCCGCGGCGAACGCGGTGACCGTGTCGTTGCCGCCCATGCCCGCGCACTTGGCGGCGGGGCAGTTGTCGTCGCCGAACAGGGAGGTGTACGTCTCGATGCCCTTGCGGGCGGCGTCGCTGTCGATGGTGGAGGCGTACGAGCCGCCCCGGCCCTCGGCTATCTCGCCACCGTTGGCCCAGACGAAGGGCATCGCGCCGTAGGTGTACGCGCCGCCGACGACGAGGCCGTACAGCTCGGGCCTGGCCGCGCGGATCCGCTGGGCGGCGGTCGTCAGCTCGTCCAGCGTCCTCGGGGGCTCCAGGCCGAGTTCGTCGAAGACGTCCGTGCGGTAGTACAGGGCGCGGACGCCCACGAAGAAGGGGGCGCCGTAGACCTTGCCGTCGACGGTGACGGAGGTCCTGGCGGTCGGGTCGGAGTCCTTGGCGTCGGCCCAGCCGTTGAACTCCGTGGTGACGTCGGCGAGTCCGCCGTCCTTCACGTAGCCGGCGGTGTCCGTGTTGCCGTACTCGATGACGTCGGGGGCGCTCTTCGGGTCGTTGAAGGCGGCCTTCATGCGCTCGGCGCGGGTCTCGACGGGGATGTACTCGACCTCGACCTTCGCGCCGTCGTGCGCCTTCTCGAAGGCGGCGACGACCTGGTCGACGACCTTCTCCTTCGGATCGTTGCTCACCTCCCGGAAGAGCCAGAGCCGCAGGGTGCCGGTTCTGTCGTCCTTCGCGGCGGACGAGTTGTCGGACGTCCCGGGGGCGCAGGCGGTGAGCCCCGCGAGGGCGAGGGCCGCGACGGGGGCGACGAGTCGGGCGGCGAGCTTCATGGCGCGTGGTCCTCCGGAGGGGGGTGCGGAGTGTTGCATTCTCTGCAACGGGCGTTCTGCTCTCTACAACACACCGGAGGCTATGGAGTACATGAACATGACCACAAGAGGTCTCGACCAGTTGTGACCAAGAGAGGGCGCCTGATGGCTCGGGGGTGCGGGTTCGTCGGCGCCACTGGGCGCCCGGCGCAGCAAAGACCGCGGTACCCGCTTCCGGGGTACCGCGGTCACATCATCGGGCCGCTACTTCTTGCCGCCGCCGTCGTCGTCCCCGCCACCCGCACCGAGCGAGTCGAAGATCTCCTTGCACATGGGGCACACGGGGTACTTCTTCGGGTCGCGACCCGGTACCCACACCTTCCCGCACAACGCCACGACGGGCGTGCCGTCGAGCGCGCTCGCCATGATCTTGTCCTTCTGGACGTAGTGGGCGAAGCGCTCGTGGTCACCGTCGCCGTGCGACACCTGCGGCGTCGGCTCGACGAGGGTCCCCGTACCAGTACCGCGCTCGGGCTCAAGAGTGCTCATGCCGCCAAGGGTACTGGGGCTCGCACGCATCAGTTGAGCGAAGGGTCGTCGGGGTACGTGGCCACCATCGCGAGTTCGCTGCGCTGGCGGCGCAGGACCTCCCGCCAGAGCCGTTCGGGCGAGGGGGACGACACGTCGCCGGGTTCCGACTCGACGACGTACCAGGCGCCCTCGACCAGTTCGTCCTCCAACTGGCCGGGGCCCCAGCCCGCGTAGCCGGCGAAGATGCGCAGCGAGCCGAGCGCCGAGGCGAGGAGCTCCGGCGGGGCCTCCAGGTCGACGAGCCCGATCGCGCCGTGGACGCGCCGCCAGCCGAGCGGGGCCCGGTCGACGGGGCCGCCGCCGGGTATCACGGCGACGCCGAGCGCCGAGTCCAGGGACACCGGGCCGCCCTGGAAGACGACCCCGGGTTCGCCGGCGAGTTCCGCCCAGCCCTCCAGGATGTCCCCGACGCCCACCGGGGTGGGGCGGTTGAGGACCACCCCGAGCGAGCCCTCCTCGTCGTGGTCGAGGAGCAGCACCACAGCGCGGTCGAAGTTCGGGTCCGCCAGGGCGGGCGTGGCCACGAGCAGCCGCCCTGTGAGCGAGGACACCTCGGTCATGCCAGACATGATCCCGCATCCTGCCCGTGCGCGGGGAGCCAATCCCGGGAGCGGAGTGAACGCAGCTCAGGGCGCACCGGTGCGGACCCCGCGCAGAGCCGGTTCGGTGACCCCATGTGCCCGGCCGTGGACGGTTCGTGTTGTGGCGAACTCATGACGTGGCTGAGAAGTACTCGGGCTTACGGAAGGGGGGTGGGCGGCGTTTACGCTAGCCCTTCCGGCCCACACCGAAACGGCTCCCGCACAACGGGAAAACCGGTCGGTCCCCCACGCCGTAACGCCCTCTGCCCTACTCCACGGAACGCGAGATTCATGACCGTCAACGGCTCTGACGACGTACTGCTTGTACACGGCGGCACCCCGCTCAGTGGCGAGATCCGTGTCCGCGGTGCGAAGAACCTCGTACCCAAGGCCATGGTCGCCGCGCTGCTCGGCAGTGGTCCGAGCCGGCTGCGCAACGTCCCCGACATCCGCGACGTGCGGGTGGTGCGCGGGCTGCTCCAGCTGCACGGCGTAACGGTCCGCCCGGGGGACGAACCGGGCGAGCTGGTGATGGACCCGACGAACGTGGAGAGCGCGAACGTCGCCGACATCGACGCCCACGCGGGCTCCTCGCGCATCCCGATCCTCTTCTGCGGCCCGCTGCTGCACCGCATCGGCCACGCCTTCATCCCCGGTCTCGGCGGCTGCGACATCGGCGGCCGGCCGATCGACTTCCACTTCGAGGTGCTGCGGCAGTTCGGCGCGAAGATCGAGAAGCGGGAGGACGGCCAGTACCTGGAGGCCCCGCGGCGGCTGCGCGGTACGAAGATCCGGCTGCCGTACCCGTCGGTCGGCGCGACCGAGCAGGTGCTGCTCACGGCCGTCCTCGCGGAGGGCGTGACGGAGCTGTCGAACGCGGCGATCGAGCCGGAGATCGAGGACCTCATCTGCGTCCTGCAGAAGATGGGCTCCATCATCGCGATGGACACCGACCGCACGATCCGCATCACCGGTGTGGACTCGCTCGGCGGCTACACGCACAAGGCCCTCCCGGACCGTCTGGAGGCAGCCTCCTGGGCGTCCGCCGCGCTGGCGACGGAGGGTGACATCTACGTCCGGGGCGCCCAGCAGCGTTCGATGATGACGTTCCTGAACACCTACCGGAAGGTGGGTGGCGCGTTCGAGATCGACGACGAGGGCATCCGCTTCTGGCACCCCGGCGGCCAGCTGAAGTCGATCGCCCTGGAGACGGACGTCCACCCCGGTTTCCAGACCGACTGGCAGCAGCCGCTCGTGGTGGCCCTGACGCAGGCCACGGGCCTGTCGATCATCCACGAGACGGTCTACGAGTCCCGGCTGGGCTTCACGTCGGCGCTGAACCAGATGGGCGCGCACATCCAGCTCTACCGCGAGTGCCTCGGCGGCTCCGACTGCCGCTTCGGCCAGCGGAACTTCCTGCACTCGGCGGTCGTGTCGGGCCCGACGAAGCTCCAGGGCGCCGACCTGGTCATCCCCGACCTCAGGGGCGGCTTCTCGTACCTGATCGCGGCCCTCGCCGCCCAGGGCACGTCCCGCGTCCACGGCATCGACCTCATCAACCGCGGCTACGAGAACTTCATGGAGAAGCTCATGGAGCTCGGCGCGAAGGTGGAACTCCCGGGCAAGGCCCTCGGCTGACGCACCACCCACTCGGGCTGAGGCACCGCCCGTCGGGCTGAGGCACCCTCCGTCGGGCCGCCGCTTCGCCCGTCGGGCTGAGGTGCTGCCCGTGAAACGCCTGTGGGGCGGTCTCCCGGTGTCGGGAGGCCGCCCCACTGGCGTTACCGGGCCTCGTACGCCGCCGTGCGGCGTACGGGCGGCGGGATCACTTGCCCTTGGCGGCTTCCTTGAGCTTGCTGCCCGCGGAGACCTTGACGCTGTAGCCGGCGGGGATCTGGATCGGGTCGCCGGTCTGCGGGTTGCGCGCGGTGCGAGCGGCACGGTGGGTGCGCTCGAAGGTCAGGAAACCGGGGATGGTGACCTTCTCGTCGCCCTTGGAGACGATGTCACCGACGACGTCGGCGAACGCGGCCAGCACGGCGTCGGCGTCCTTGCGGGTCACCTCGGCGCGGTCGGCCAGCGCGGCCACCAGCTCACTGCGGTTCATTTTGTTACTCCCGTGTTCTTCTTGCCGTTGAGGCGGACCCGGGTCCGTCGTCAGACCCTCGCGCCCAGGGACGCATCCTGCACTCACCTGCGGCGGGAAAGCCAATCCGGCACCCATGGGAGTCACACGAACACCCTTGGGAGTCACACGAAAAGCGCCATGTCCACGCCGGTCCCGCTCGGCCCGCCAGGACGGCGGACTGGCCGCCACCCTAGGCGTACGTACGGCCCGGACCCCCGCGACGCGCCGGGATCCGGGCCCATCGTGGTGACCGTCACAGTCGGCCGGAGCCGCCGCCGGGCCACCCTCGACCGGGGTCAGGCCGTGGCGCCGGCGGCCTTCGCGGCCTCGCGGACCGCGCCGGCGACCGCTCCCGCGACCTTGTCGTTGAAGACGCTCGGGATGATGTAGTTCGGGTTCAGCTCGTCCTCGGTGACGACGTCGGCGAGGGCCTTCGCGGCGGCGATCATCATCTCCGTGTTGACGGTGCGGGACTGGGCGTCGAGGAGACCGCGGAAGACACCCGGGAAGACCAGCACGTTGTTGATCTGGTTCGGGAAGTCGGAGCGGCCGGTGGCCACGACGGCCGCCGTCTGACGGGCCACCGCGGGGTCGACCTCGGGGTCCGGGTTCGCGAGCGCGAACACGATCGCGTTGTCGGCCATGGCGGCCACGTCGTCGCCGTCGAGGACGTTCGGGGCGGAGACGCCGATGAAGACGTCCGCGTCGCGCACGGCCTCCTTCAGCGTGCCGGTGAGGCCCTCGGGGTTGGTGTTGTCGGCGATCCAGCGCAGCGGGGAGTCGGCGGCGGCGTCGACCAGGTCCGCGCGGTCGCAGTGCACGACACCGTGGATGTCGGCGACGACGGCGTTCTTCACACCGGCGGCGATGAGCAGCTTGAGGATGGCCGTACCGGCCGCGCCGGCGCCGGACATGACGACGCGGATGTCGCCGATCCCCTTGCCCGCCACGCGAAGTGCGTTGGTGAGGGCGGCGAGCACGACGATCGCGGTGCCGTGCTGGTCGTCGTGGAAGACGGGGATGTCGAGGGCCTCGCGCAGCCGGGCCTCGATCTCGAAGCAGCGGGGCGCGGAGATGTCCTCCAGGTTGATGCCCGCGAAGCCGGGGGCGATCGCCTTGACGATCTCGACGATCGCGTCGGTGTCCTGGGTGTCGAGGCAGAGCGGCCAGGCGTCGATGCCGGCGAACCGCTTGAAGAGGGCCGCCTTGCCCTCCATGACGGGCAGCGCGGCCTTGGGGCCGATGTTGCCGAGGCCGAGGACGGCGGAGCCGTCCGTCACGACCGCAACGGAGTTGCGCTTGATGGTGAGACGGCGGGCGTCCTCGGGGTTCTCCGCGATCGCCATGCACACGCGGGCCACACCGGGCGTGTAGACCATGGACAGGTCGTCACGGTTGCGGATGGGGTGCTTCGACGCCATCTCGATCTTGCCGCCGAGGTGCATCAGGAACGTACGGTCGGAGACCTTGCCGAGCGTGACGCCCTCGATGTGGCGCAGCTGCTCGACGATCTCGTCGGCGTGCGCGGTGGAGGTGGCCGCGATGGTGACGTCGATACGGAGCTTCTCGTGGCCGGAGGCGGTCACGTCGAGGCCGGTCACCGAGCCTCCGTTGGACTCGACGGCCGTGGTGAGCTGGGAGACCGCGGTTCCGCTCGCGGGCACCTCCAGGCGGACCGTCATCGAGTAGGAGACGCTGGGCGCCGTTGCCATGGCCGACTTCCTCTGCTTTCGCTACTGCGTTTGTGCGTTTTGCCGTCCGATCGTCGCACCTACCACCGAGTAGGCGTTAGCCCGGCGGGATTGAGAACGTTTTGTTCTCAACAGAAAGAGGTCCACGTCACAGGGACGTGGACCTCTCGCGTACTACTCGTGCTCAAGTGGCACCGACCCGCCATGCTCGCCTCGCGGCAAGTGGTCGCTCTGAGCGACGAAGGTTGGGCCCGGGGGCTTGGATCGAGCCGGTGCCACCGTCCAGGCTAACAGGCGCCCCGGCGTTCTGGGAGGTGACGGTGCGTCGGCGGGTGCGGGTGGGTCGTGGTTGCTCGCAGGCCCGCAGCCGACCGACTGCCCACTCAGTCCCGCAACAGGTCGGGGACCCCGTCCGCGTCTGGGTCGTCCCGCTCCGCCGAGACGACCGTCAGCTGCTGCGTCGCCCGGGTGAGTGCGACGTACAACACACGCAGCCCCGCCGGGCTCTCGTCGGCGATCTCCGCCGGGGAGACGACCACCGTGGCGTCGTACTCCAGGCCCTTCGCCTCCAGGCTGCCGAGGGCGACGACGCGGTCGCCGAGGCCGGCCAGCCAGCGCGCGGCCTCCTCGCGGCGGTTCATCGCGACGACCACGCCGACCGTCCCGTCGACGAGGTCCAGCAGCCGCGCGGCCTCCGCGCGGACCGTCCGGGCCAGGGTGTCGCGCTGGGCGGTGACGAAGCGTGGCTCGACGCCGGTGGAGCGGACCGCGGACGGGGACTGCGAGCCCGGCATCGCCAGCGCCAGCACCTTCGCCGCCAGTTCGGCGATCTCGGCCGGGTTGCGGTAGTTGACGGTGAGGGTGAAGCGGCGGCGCGGGCGGGTGCCCAGCGCCTCGTCGCGGGCCTCGGCCGCCTCGTCGGGGTCGGACCAGGAGGACTGGGCGGGGTCGCCCACGACCGTCCAGGTGGCGTGCCGGCCGCGACGGCCCACCATGCGCCACTGCATCGGCGTCAGGTCCTGCGCCTCGTCGACGATGATGTGCGCGTACTCGGTGCGTTCCTGGGCCAGCCGTTCGGCGCGCTCGCGCTGGGTCTCCTCGCGCACCGGCATCAGCTCCTCCAGGCCCGTGAGCTGGTCGAGCGGGTCGAGTTCACGCTTCTTGCGGGGGCGGGCGGGCATCCCGAGGATCGCCTGGAGCTCGTCGAGCATGGCGACGTCGTGGACGGAGAGGCCGTCCCGCTTCAGGGAGCGGGCGACCCGGCGGACCTCGCCGGGGTTGAGGATGCGCCGGGCCCAGCGGCCGAGGCGGCGCTCGTCGGCCATCGCGGTGAGGACCGCGCGCGGCGCCAGCTCGGGCCACCAGGCGTCGAGGAAGGCGATGAAGTCGTCCTCGCCGGTGATGTCCTCGTCGAAGGAGGAGCGGAGTTCGGCGGCGAGTTCGGGGTCCGTGTGCCGTCCCGCGGCGCCCGACCGGTCCCACAGGGCGTCGAGGAGGAGCTTGCGGGCGCGGGGGCGCAGCAGGTTGACGGGGGCCGTGCCGCCGAGCGCGTTGCGGCGGACGCGGTCCAGTTCCCCGGCCTCCAGCTCCAGTCGGCGGCCGAAGGCGACGACGCGCAGCCGGGTGGGCGCGTCGCTCCGCTCCAGCGCGCCCCGGGCGGCCTTCCGCAGCACCTTGAGCATGCGGTACGAGCCCTTGGCGCGGGCCACGGCCGGAGAGTCGTACAGGGTGGCCTCCACGCCGTCGACGAGGGAGCCGATGGCGCGGATGGCGACCTGGCCCTCCTCGCCGAGCGAGGGCAGGACGCCCTCCGTGTACGCGACGAGCAGCGGAGTCGGGGAGACGATGAGGATGCCGCCCGCGTACCGCCGCCGGTCCTGGTAGAGGAGGTACGCGGCGCGGTGCAGGGCGACGGCCGTCTTGCCGGTGCCGGGCCCGCCCTCGACGTACGTCACGGAGGCGGCGGGGGCGCGGATCACCAGGTCCTGCTCGGCCTGGATGGAGGCGACGATGTCCCGCATGGTGTGGCTGCGGGCCTGGCCGAGGGCGGCCATCAGGGCGCCGTCGCCGATGACGGGCAGCTCGTGGCCGTCGAGTCGCGCCGTCAGCTCGGGGCGCATCAGGTCGTCCTCGACGCCGAGCACCTTGCGCCCCTTGGAGCGGATGACGCGGCGGCGGACGACCCGGCCGGGGTCGACGGGGGTCGAGCGGTAGAAGGGGGCGGCGGCGGGGGCCCGCCAGTCGATGACCAGCGGCGCGTAGTCGGCGTCGAGGACGCCGATACGGCCGATGTGCAGGGTCTCGGCGATGTCGGCGGTGTTGTCGGGGCGGACCGCGCCCTCGGCGGGCTCGACGGCGGTGTACGCGCCGTCCGGGCCCTTCTTGCCGTCCTTGCCGAGGAGGAGGTCGATACGGCCGAAGAGGAAGTCCTCGAACTCGTTGTTCAGCCGGTTCAGATGGATGCCCGCACGGAAGACCTGGGCGTCCCGCTCGGCGAGCGCGCCGGGGGTGCCGACCTGGCCGCGCTTCGCCGCGTCGTTCATCAGGAACTCCGCCTCGTGGATCTTCTCCTCGAGACGCCGGTACACCCGGTCCAGATGTTCCTGTTCCACGCCGATCTCCCGCTCACGGACGGAGTCGTGAGCGGAGTCGAGCGTTTCCTGCTGAACCTGAGCGGCCACCCGGGCCCCCTTCTGACGTGCTGGGCAGCCGTCCACCGTACGCGACGGTAGCCCTCCGGGGGAACACCGGTGCCCCGCGCCCCCGAAAGACGAAGGGGACGCGGGGCACCGGTCGGTTACGCCTCGACCTGGACCAGCTTCTTGCCGGAGAAGGTCAGGACCTCGAAGTGGTCGATCTCGTCCGGGGTGAAGGCGGCGCCGCCCTCGACGTAGAGCGGGTTCCTGGCCTGCTCCGTCTTGGCGTCCTTGATGCCGTAACCCCAGGTCGGGACGGACCAGGAGGTGACCGTCTCCCGCTCGCCGTTCTTGCCGACGGCGATCAGCGAGCACTTCTCCGGGCCCTTGACGTTCTTCAGCTCCAGGACGGCGTGGGTTCCCCACGCCTTCGGCTGGGTGGCGACCGTCGCGCTGACCTGGCTGGCCGCGTCCGTGGACGAGACCTTGTCCTTGGCCGTGATCTTTATGAAGGCTTCCTTGGCCGGGTTGGCGGCCAACGGTGTGGCCGACTTGCCGTCGTCACCCCCGCCGGCCGTCGCGAACACCGCGGTGGGACCCGCGATGATCGCGGCGATGCCCGCCGCCAGCATGAAGAAGTTGCGCCGGCTCTTCTTGGCCCGGTGCTGGACGACCTCGCCGACCAGCCGGTCCGAGAGCTTGGTGCTCGGTTTCGCCGCCAGGGACTCACCGATCGCCGGTGTGCCCTGGGCCGCGGGCAGATCGGCGAGGGCGGCCAGCATGGGTTCCATGCCGGCCAGCTCGTCGAGCTGCTGACCGCACCATTCGCACGTGGCGAGATGGGCCTCGAATTGTGTGGCCTCGGCGTCGTCCAGTATCCCGAGGGCGTACGCGCCGACGGTTTCGTGGATGTTGTCGCCGGAACCTTGGGCTCCTTGCACAGACCCGGGCATTCCCGGTCCATACCCCCCGTAGATGTTGCTCATGCCGTCACCCCGCGCTCCTCCAGAGCCAGCTTCATCGACCGCAGGGCGTAGAACACCCGGGAGCGGACGGTTCCACTGGGGATGCCAAGCGTCTCGGCCGCCTCATTGACCGTACGCCCTTTGAAATAGGTCTCGACCAGGACTTCCCTGTGGGCAGGGGTCAGGTCGTCCAGCGCGTCCGACAGTGTCATCAGCCACAACGCCTTGTCGATCTCGTCCTCCGCGGGGATGACCTCCAGCGGCGACGGGTCGACCTCCTGCGGCCGGGCCTGCCGGCTGCGGTGGCCGTCGATGACGATGCGGCGTGCGACCGTCACCAGCCAGGGGCGTACCGATCCGGTCGCTCGATTGAGCTGACCGGCGTTCTTCCAGGCCCTGATGAGAGTTTCCTGCACGACGTCCTCGGCGCGCTGGCGGTCGCCCGCGACCAGACGCAGCACGTACGCGAGCAAGGGTCCAGCGTGCTCGCGGTACAGCGCGCGCATCAGCTCCTCGTCTGGCTCTGAGGGCTGCGACGCGCGATGTCGTGCCCTGTGCGGGCGGTCATCGGCCACAGCGGAATCCTTGCGCACGGCTACCTCCGGTGTCCGGGGGTTCCCCCAGTCGGTCGCTCACATCGGGATACGTAGGTAACCAGGTGTGTGTTCAGAGTTGAGCCACAACTTTCTCGATTAAACGCGGGGTTGGTGAGGCTCCTGAGGGACAAGCGCGGCCAAACCGGCTTCAAAACCTGCGCGGGAGGGCGGGAATTGTGAAGATGCGGATCTCGCGGTGTGAAAAACAGCACTGCTGCTTCTTTACGCGAGCGGGCCGGTTGCCCAACTGCTAGGCGGTGCCGGGGAGATGGGCAATTCACCGCCAAGCGGCGGTAAACGGGGCGGAAGGTACGCGATCTACGCGCGTGAAACAGCCGCGCGGCGGCGATGGCGGGCCACGCGTTCGCGGTTGCCGCAGATCTCGCTGGAACACCAGCGGCGGCGCCGGCCCCGGGACGTGTCGACGTACACGAGGGGGCAGTTGTCGCCGGCGCACTGGCGCAGGCTCGCGCAGGCGACGGGGTCGGTGAGCAACTCGACGGTGTCGCGGGCGACGACGGCGAGGAGGGCGGCGCGGTCGGGGATGTGCGCGAGGGCTCGGGTGAGGACGCCGGTGTCCGTGCGGACGGCTCGGGGGGCGGGGGGCGCGGGTCTCGCCAGCTCGTTGATCCGGGCGAGGGAGACGTCGTACGCGTCGGGGTCGGGGGCGGGCCGGGCGGTGGGGGACGCCGCCGGGTGGACCAACCCGGCTATGTGGCCGCGCAGTTCCCGGAAGGCCGGGAGCCAGTCGGGGGTGACGTGGTCGAGGGGGGTGTCCGGGGGCACGAGGGCGGCGGTGGTGATCCAGCGGCGCAGGTGTGCGGGGGTGGTGAGTTGCTCCTCGGGGTGGGTGGTGGCGAGGAGGTCCAGGCAGAGATGGCCGCAGTCGAAGCGGGGGGTGTAGGACATGGGCCTGTCACCGCCTAGGGGTCACCGCGTCGGGGGGGCTCAGGTGTTCGTACCCGCTACGGCGGTGTGTCGCACGTGGCCGGGCGCGGCGCCTAGTAGCTCGGGGGTACGCGTTCGTTGGCGGGTGCGGGTGGTGTGTGGTTTCTCGCGCAGTTCCCCGCGCCCCTGGAGGAACGGGCCTGCGGCCCTTCCTCCGGCTGAAAAGCACGGGGCGCAGCCCCGGTCGCTTTTCAGGGGCGCGGGGAACTGCGCGAACAACCCCCCACCACCCGCACCCGCACGACAACAGTGGCCCCCGAGCTATTAGGCGCCCGGCGCTCCGTACTTCGTGTCGGCTGCCGGGTCCAGCGCCAGCCGGTACCCCCGCTTCACCACCGTCTGGATGAGCTTCGGCGCGCCCAGCGCCGTGCGCAGGCGGGCCATCGCCGTCTCCACGGCGTGTTCGTCGCGGCCCGCGCCGGGGAGGGCCTTGAGGAGTTCGGAGCGGGGGACGACCCAGCCGGGGCGGCGGCCCAGCGAGCGGAGCAGGGACATGCCGGCGGGCGGGATCGGCCGCAGCGCGCCGTCGACGAGGACCGCGTGGCCGCGGATCTCCACGCGGTGGCCGGCGATGGGCAGGGTGCGGGCGCGGCCCGGGAGTTCCTGGCAGAGGAGCTGGACGAGGGGGCCGAGGCGGAACCGTTCGGGCTGGACGGTGTCGATGCCGTGGGCCTGGAGGGGAAGGGCCGTCACCGGGCCGACGCAGGCGGGGAGGACGTCGTGGTGGAGGGCGTTCAGCAGGTCGGGGAGGAGCCCCTTGTCCTCGGCGCGGGACAGCAGTGAGGCGGCGGCGGGCGCGCTGGTGAAGGTGAGGGCGTCGATGCCGCGGCCGACGGTCGCTTCGAGGAGGCGGTCGACCGGGGTGAGGTCCTCCGGCGGCAGCCAGCGGTAGACGGGGACGCCGACGACCTCCGCTCCGGCGGCCCGCAGCGACTCCACGAAGCCGGGGAGGGGTTCGCCGTGGAGCTGGACGGCGATGCGGCGGCCCTCGACACCGTGGTCCAGCAGCCGGTCCAGTACCTCCGCCATCGATTCGGAGGAGGGGGACCACTCCTCGGTGAGGCCCGCGGCGCGCACCGCGCCCTTCACCTTCGGTCCGCGCGCCAGGACTTCGACGCCCCGGAGGCGCTCCAGGAGGGCCTCGCCGAGGCCCCAGCCGTCGGCCGCCTCGATCCAGCCGCGGAAGCCGATGGCGGTGGTCGCCACCACGATGTCGGGTGCCTGGGCGAGGAGGTCCTTGGTGGCGGCGAGCAGTTCGCTGTCGTCGGAGAGCGGCACGATGCGGAGGGCCGGCGCGTGGAGGACGGACGCTCCGCGACGCTGGAGCAGGGCCCCCAGTTCGTCGGCGCGGCGCGCGGCTGTCACGCCCACCGTGAACCCCGCCAGGGGGCCGTGGTCTGGTCGCTGCTGTTCGTCGTACATGGCTCTCGTCCCGCCCGAGTCGTAGTACCTGGCTCTGGCACCTACATGCCGAACGAGCCTGTCAACGCTGCGTGACAGGCTCGGTTCGGGTTGATGTCGCTGGTGTTACGTCACACGTGTCACGCCATGGGCGATGTCACACCTCGGCGTAGCTGAGCTGCGGCTTCGCCTCCGTCTCGGCCGTCGCGGTGACCGTCTTGGCGGCCGGCCGGCGAAGGTATACGGCCCAGGTCACGGCGAAGCAGAGCCCGTAGAAGGCGAGGAAGCTGACGAAGGCGCCGGTGCCGGAGCCGACCGTCAGGAAGGACTGGCGGAAGGCCAGGTTGATGCCGAGGCCGCCGACCGCGCCCACCGCGCCGATGATGCCCATGGAGGCTCCGGACAGGCGCCGTCCGTAGGCCGCGGCCTCCTCGCCCTCCAGGCCCTTGGCGAGGGCCTTGGCCTGGAAGATGCCCGGGATCATCTTGAAGGTGGAGCCGTTGCCGAGGCCGCTGAGGACGAACAGCGCGATGAACGCGGTGGTGAACAGCGGGAGCGACTTCTGCATGGAGGCGAGGACGATGACCCCGGTGGCGCCGGCCATGGCGACGTAGTTCCACAGCGTGATCTTCGCGCCGCCGTACTTGTCGGCGAGGGCGCCGCCCACCGGGCGGATCAGGGAGCCGAGCAGCGGGCCGATGAAGGTGACGTACGCGGACTGGAGCGGCGTACGGCCGAACTGGGTCTGGAGGACGAGGCCGAAGGCGAAGCTGTAGCCGATGAAGGAGCCGAAGGTGCCGATGTAGAGGAACGACATGATCCAGGTGTGGGCCTCCTTCACGGCGTCCTTGGCCGCACCGGTGTCGTTCTTCACGGAGGCGATGTTGTCCATCTTGAGCCAGGCGAGGGCCGCGGCGATCACGATGAACGGGATGTAGATCCCGAGCAGGACGCGCGGGCCGCCGCTGGCGCCGATCACGGCGAGACCGATGAGCTGCACGACCGGGACGCCGATGTTGCCGCCGCCCGCGTTGAGGCCGAGCGCCCAGCCCTTCTTCCGCAGGGGGAAGAAGGCGTTGATGTTGGTCATGGAGGAGGCGAAGTTGCCGCCGCCGATGCCGGCGAGCATCGCGCAGATCAGGAACGTGTTGAACGACGTGCCCGGTTCCATCACGGTGAACGCGGCGACGGTCGGGATGAGCAGCAGGCTCGCCGAGACGACCGTCCAGTTGCGGCCGCCGAAGATCGCCACCGCGAAGGTGTACGGGATGCGGACGACGGCGCCGACCAGGGTGGCCATCGAGACGATGAAGAACTTGTCGGCCGGGGTGAGCCCGTACTCGGGGCCCATGAAGAGGACCATCACGGACCAGACGGTCCAGATGGAGAAGCCGATGTGCTCGGAGAGGACCGAGAAGATCAGGTTGCGGCGGGCGACCTTCTCGCCGGTCTCGTTCCAGAAGGTCTCGTCCTCCGGATCCCACTGCTGGATCCAGCGGCCTCCCCTACTGGCAGCGGGGGCTGTGCTAGGGGCTGTCATGACGCCTCCACGGTTCTCCGGGCTTGGACTTGCTGGGGGTGATGGCTTATGCGTCCGAAGGTAGGGAGGGCGCGTTTCCGTGCTGTGGCACCGAGTGACCGCAAAGGAACTTTGCTCTCACGGCGCCGTGGGCCCGCCGGTGAGGAAAGCGCTCACCCGGCGGGACCCCGCGGCGGACCCGCTCAGTCAGCCACAACCCCCAGTGCCCCGTCCAGATACAGCTTGCGGCATCCCCTGCGCTGGACCTTCCCGCTGGTGGTACGGGGCAGGGCGCCCCTGCGTAGCACCACGACCTCGTCGACCCGCAGCCGCTGTCCGTCGTGCACGGCCGCCCCGACGCGTTCGCGCAGCTCTTGTGCGCCGACCTGGCGGAGGACCCTTCCGTCGGTCTCGACGACCACCACCAGCCGTTCCCGCTCGCCGTCGTCCACGGAGAACGCCGCCGCGCAGTTCGGCCGCAGCCCCGGCACCGCCGACTCCGCGGACAGCTCGATGTCCTGGGGGTAGAAGTTGCGGCCGTTGCGGATGATGACGTCCTTCAGGCGTCCCGCGACGAACAGTTCCCCTTCGTGGAGGAAACCCAGGTCGCCCGTGCGGAGAGAGAGGGACGCACCGCTCTCGCCCGCCACGCGGCCCCCGAACGCCTCCTGGGTCTCCTGCGGGCGTTCCCGGTAGCCGAGGGCGACGCACGGGCCGTCGATCCAGATCTCGCCCAGGCGGCCGGATTCGCGGGGGGTGCGGGTGGCCGGGTCGATCACGCGGACGCGGGTGGTGGCCGAGGGGAAGCCGGAGCCGACCAGCGGCTGGGCGTCGGGCGCCGACTCTCCCACGATCTCCAGACGGCCGTCCTTGAGGGCAGTCGAGGACACCCACAGCACGGTCGGCGGCCGGTCGGCGGGGCTCGCCGTCGCCTTGAGGGTGTTCTCGGCCAGCCCGTAGCCGGGGGTCATGGCCTCCGGGGCGAACCCGTACGGGGCGAACGTCTCGGTGAAGTCCCGCACCGCCCGCCAGCGCACCGGTTCGGCCCCGTTCGCCGCGACCCGCCATGAGGAGAGGTCCAGGTCGACGTCCCCGGCGTCGCGCAGCGCGCTCACGCACAGCTCGTACGCGAAGCTCGGTGCGGCGGCGTGTGTGCCCCGGTAGGTGGACAGGGCCTCCAGCCAGCGCAGCGGGCGGCGGATGAACGCGGCCGGCTCCATGAGGTAGGCGGGGATGCCGGAGCACAGGGGCAGCAGGACGCCGAACAGCATGCCCATGTCGTGGAAGAGGGGCAGCCAGGAGACGACGACGCCGTCGCGGCCGGTGGGCCAGATGTCCTCGGTCTCGGAGACGTTGGCGAGGAAGTTGGCGTGGGAGACCATCACGCCCTTGGGGTCTCCGGTGGAGCCGGAGGTGTACTGGAGCAGCGCGATGTCGTCGGGGAGCGGGGCGGGGCCGTTCCAGTCGACCGGCGTGGCGGGCAGGGCCTCGGTGTCGACGAGGGTGAGGCCGGCCAGTTCGGGGAGGTCGGCGAACTGCCGCTCCAGGTCGGCCTTGAGGGCCGCGGTGGTGAGGATGGTGCTCGTGCCCGCGTCGTCGGCGATCCGGCGCAGCCGCTGGACGCCGCGCCGGCGGGTGGGGACCTGGACGGGGGCGGCGGCGACCCGGGCGTACATGCAGCCCAGCAGCGACCGGATGAACTCCAGGCCCGAGGGATACAGGAGCAGGGCGCTGTCGCCCGCTCCGAGGCCGGCCGCCGCGAGGGCCGCGGCCCGGGTGTGGGCGTCGGTCTCCAACTGGCGGTAGGTGAGGGAGCCGTCGGGGGTCTCGCCCTCGCGGAGGTGGATGTACGCGATCTCGTCGGGCTGTCTGACGCTGCGCAGGTGCAGGGCCTCGGTCACCGTGGTGACGAAGGTGGCCCGGGGCGGGATGAGCGTGCCGGCAAGAGCCATGGTGAGGGTCCGTTTCTTCGGTCGTGGATGAGGTGCGACTTCAGGAAGGGACCGCGACGGTGGGGGTCGGGAGGGGGGCCGAGGCGTTCGCGGGGAGAGGGGCTCTGCCCGGCGGCCTGGGGAGCCGCCGGGCGGGGCCGTCGTTCGGTGGGTCAGTCCACGAGGGACGGTTCGCGCCGGCGCTGGTGCGGGACCGCCCCGCGCCGGCCGGTGGCGAGCTTGGCGCCCTCGACGTCCATGTCGGGCAGGACGGCGTCCAGCCAGCGGGGCAGCCACCAGGCGGAGCGGCCGAGGAGGGCGAGGACGGCGGGCACGATGGCCATCCGGACGACGAAGGCGTCGAAGAGGACGGCGACGGCGAGACCGAAGCCGATCATCTTGACGAAGTCGTTGGCGTCGAGGATGAAGCCGGAGAAGACGCTCGCCATGATGATCGCGGCGGCGGCGACCACCCGGCCGCCGTGCCGGAAGCCGGTGACGACCGCCTCGCCGGGGTGCTCGCCGTGGACGTAGGCCTCACGCATCCGGGTGACGAGGAAGACCTCGTAGTCCATGGCGAGACCGAAGACGACGCCGATCATGAAGATCGGCATGGTGCTCATGATCGGTCCGGGCTGGTCGATGCCGAAGACGTCCTTGAGCCAGCCCCACTGGAAGACGGCCACGACGGCGCCGAGTGCCGCGGTCACCGACAGCAGGAACCCGAGGGCCGCCTTCAGCGGCACCAGGACCGAGCGGAAGACGAGGACGAGCAGGACGAAGGCGAGTCCGACGACGAGGCCCAGGTACGGGACCATCGCGTCGTCGAGGGTCTCGGAGAAGTCGATGAACAGGGCGGTCTGGCCGGTGACCAGGACGGTCGCGCCGATCTCCTTCTCGAATCCGCCGGCGGCGGCGCGCAGGGAGTGGACCAGCTTCTCGGTCTTCGCGTCGGTCGGGCCGGTCGTCGGGATGACGTTGACCATCGCCGTGTCGCCCGCCTTGTTGACGGTGGCGGGGCTGACGGAGGCGACACCGGGCCGGCCGGCGAGGTCCTTGCCGACGCGGTCGGCGGCGGCCTTGGCGTCCTTGGCCTCGACGGTCAGCAGCAGCGGGCCGTTGAAGCCGGCGCCGAAGGAGTCCGACAGCATGTCGTACGCCTTGCGCTGGGTGGTGTCCTCGGCCATGGTGCCCTCGCCGGGCAGCCCCAGCTCCAGGCTCGCCGCCGGGACGGCGAGGGCGCCGAGGCCGATGACGCCGAGGAGCAGGACGGCGACCGGGTGGCGCAGCACCCAGCCGGCCCAGCGGGAGCCGAGGTTGGGTTTGGCCTTGGCGGCGCGCTTGGCGGCCTTGCGCTGCTGGCGGGCGCTGAGCGGCTTGCCGGAGATCTTCTTGCGCTCGCGGCGGGGCAGTGACTTGAAGGGGGCGTAGCCGAGGAGCGCCGGGACGAAGGTGATGGCGATGAGGACGGCGACGGCGACCGTGCCGGCCGCGGCGAGGCCCATCTTGGTGAGCATCGGGATGTTGACGACGGCGAGGCCGGCGAGGGCGACGATGACGGTCAGGCCCGCGAAGACGACGGCGGATCCCGCGGTGCCGATGGCGCGTCCGGCGGCCTCCTCGCGGTCCCGGCCCTCCAGCATCTCGGAGCGGTAGCGGGAGATGATGAACAGGGCGTAGTCGATGCCGACGGCCAGGCCGATCATCAGGGCCAGGGTGGAGGTCGTGCTGGACAGGCCGAGGGTGGAGCCGAGCGCCGTGATGCCGCAGATGCCGACGCCGACACCGATGACGGCGGTCAGCAGGGACATGCCGGCGGCGACCATCGAGCCGAAGGTCAGCAGCAGGACGACGGCGGAGACCAGGATGCCGAGGGACTCGGCGTTGTTCTTGGCGGCCTCCACGGCGACGGCGTCACCGCCCGCCTCGACGGTCAGTCCGCTCTTGCGGGCGTCGGCCGTGGCCTCGGTGAGGGCGTCCTTGGCCTTGTCGGTCAGTTCGGTGGCGGCGACCTCGTAGAGGACGGTCGCGTAGGCGGTGGTGCCGTCCTTGCTGACGGCTCCCGCCTGGTAGGGGTCGGCGACGCCCTTGACCAGGGGCGCCTCGGCGAGGTCGGCGAGGAGCTGCTCGACCTTGGCCTTCTGGGCGGGGTCGGAGACCTTGCCCTCGGGTGCGCGGACGACCACGCGGGCGGTGGCGCCGTCCGCGCTCGCGTCCGGGAAGCGCTCCTTGAGCAGGTCGAAGGCCTTCTGCGACTCGGTGCCCGGCATCGAGAAGGTGTCGGCGGGCGGCGCGGGCGCGGCGGAGGCGGCATAGCCCACGCCGACCAGGATCAGCAGCCACAACAGTGTTGTCCGGCCTCGCCGTCGGAAGGCGAGTCGGCCCAGTTTGTAGAGGAACGTAGCCACGGCGAAGGGGACTCCCGTCGGGTTCGCTGGGTGGGGGGTCGGAAACTCCGAAACTCCGAAAACTCGGCCACCTTAACAAACCGCGTGAGCGGTTTGGTCATTTCAAGGAAGTGCACGGATCGGACACTTGAACATCCGCCGCGTTTCGAGCAGTTGGGTTCAGCCGCAGATGGCCAGGCCAGAGCATCCGGGCGAGGTCCCGGCCGGAGCGGAGGGCGAACGACCACTTTTCGCCAATCTGGAAAACCGCGTGAGCGGTTTGTTAGCGTCCCGGCCAACGTCAGCACCGCCCTACCGAACGAGAGGCCCTTCGCCGTGACCACTTCCCTGGACAGACCTCGGCCGGCACCGCCGGTCAGCGCCGTGCCCGGCGCCAAGGAGTCCCCCGTACGGGCCGAGCGGACCTTCGAGCCCGCGGTCGACGGCCTGCGCGCGATCGCGACACTGATGGTGCTCGTCGCGCACCTCGCCCAGTGGACCGGAGCGCTCATCGACAAGACCGGCAAGCCGGGGCCCTTTGCCCCGGTGATGACGGGCTTCCTGGTGGCGATCCCGATCTTCCTGATCATCAGCGGCTATCTGCTCTACCGCCCCTGGGCCGACGCCGCGCTCGGCGGCCGCAAGGCACCGAACACGCTGCACTACTACTGGCACCGCGTCCTGCGGATCTTCCCGGCGTACTGGCTGTTCATGGTCACCGCGCTGGTGGTGTTCAACCGGGAGCAGCTCGGCGACGTGTGGCGCACGGTGCGGCTGCTGACCGTGCAGCACGTGCAGAACTGGGCGGACCTGCGCACCGATCCGGGCATGACCAACTGGGCGCAGACCTGGAGCCTCGCCACCGAGGTGCACTACTACATCGCGCTGCCCGTGGCGGCGTTCGTGCTGCACCGGGCGTTGAAGGCGACCAAGAGCCTGAAGCTGGCGGGGGCGTTGCTCACCGCGGTGATCGTCGCCGACTTCACCTGGCTCGTCGCCACCAGCCCGTCGAGCCCGCTGGGCCCGCCGTCACTGTGGTGGCTGCGCGGCTACCTCGGGTTCCTGGCGGCGGGGATGCTGCTCGCGCTGGTCGCCGCGAAGGCGCGTACCGGGCAGCGGCTGGCGTTCGTGGAGTTCGTCCGGAACAACCCGTGGGCCTTCTGGGGCGCGGCGGCCGTGGCGTTCGCCGTGTCCAACACGGACTGGGCGGGCAGCATCGCGTCGATCGTGCTCACGAAGGAGGAGGCCGCGCTCAAGTACGTCTGCCACATGGTGGTCGCGGTGGGGCTGGCGGCGCCGTTGCTGCTGGCGCAGGGCAGCGGGCCGGAGCGGTTGCTCTCCCGGCCGACGCTCGTGTGGCTCGGGCGGAACTCCTGCGGGATGTTCCTGTGGCACCTGATCATCATGCAGGTCACCGTCTGGTACCTGCTCGACAGCGACTTCGGGCAGCTGGGGACGGGGGCGTTCTTCGCTCTGCTGCCGTTCGTGCTGGCGCTGTCGGTGCTGGCCGGCTGGCTGTCGTACACGTTCGTCGAGATGCCGCTGCTGAGGCGGTTCCGCATCCGGTCGCACCGGCCGATCGCGGAACCGGAGAAGCGAACGGCCGGCGTGTGAGCGTGCGCCACGACGTCGGGCGCCGGTCCCACGGGGGGACCGGCGCTCGCGTGTCACAACCCGGCGCTCCCGGGCCCTCACGCCGTCTTCGGGGCCGCCCGCATGCCGATGTACGCGCACTTCGTGCCGTCGTCGAGGGTGGAGAAGACCACCGGCATCCAGTCCTCGGCGAAGGAGGCGCCGCCGCCCGCGCCGGCGAAGACCGTGTCGGAGAGGGGGACGAGTTCCATCTCGAGGTCCGGGGAGTAGCCGGCCATGCCGTCGACGAAGGCGTACACCAGGTGCGGCCTGCCGTCCCGCTCGGAGACGGTGATCAGGACGCCCTCACGCTTGTAGGTGCCGGCCCACGGCGTGATGTCCACGGCGGGCGGCTGCTCGGCGGGGGCGAACGGCGCCGGCATGGTCACACCGGCGAGGTCGGCGAGGAGTTCACGCAGGAGGTCGGCGTACAGCAGACGGGAGCCGCCGCCGTTGGTGAGGAGGGCGACGGCGACACCGGCGCCGGGCACCACCCGGAGGTAGGCGTACTGGCCGATGGAGGCGCCGTCGTGACCGAAGCCGGGCACGCCGTCCCAGTCGTAGAGGGTCCAGCCGAGACCCCAGCCGTCGGCGCTCACCGTCCACTTGTCGGGCACGTCCGTCTCGCGCTGCTGCATCGCGGCGACCGAGTCGGGGCCGAGGACCGTTGTGCCGTCGGCCGCCTTGCCGCCGTCGAGGTGCAGCTTGGCGAAGCGGACGAGGTCACCGGCGGTGGCGCAGACACGGGCGGCGGGGCCGGCGGCGCGCGGCATCAGGTCCCAGGCCGGGGCGAGCGTCTGCTCACCGTCCGGCCCGGCGAGATGTCCCATCGCCGCGCGGAACGGCAGGACCTCCTCGGGGAGCGTCATGGTGTGGGTGAGGCCGAGCGGGGTGAGCAGCCGGTCCTTGAGGGCCTGGTCCCAGGTCGTGCCGGTCAGCACCTCCACGATGCGGCCGAGCACCACGTACCCGATGCCGCTGTACGACACGGCCGTGCCCGGCGGGCAGTCCATCGCCACGCCCTTGGCGGCCTCGACGTACTTGGCGAGGCTGTCGTCTCCGCGCCCGGTGTCGAGGTGGAAGTCGCAGGTCAGGCCGCTGGTGTGGGACAGCAGCATCCGGGTGGTGATGACCTTGGTGGCCTCGGGGTCGATGGTGGCGAACTCCGGGAGCACGGAGACGACGGGCGCGTCCAGGTCGAGGTCGCCGGACTCGACGAGCTGCATGATCAGGGCGGCCGTGTAGACCTTGGCGATCGAGCCGAGCTGGAAGACGGAGTCGGTGGTGGCCTCCACGCCGGTCTGCCGGTTGAGGACGCCGCTGGCCAGCTCCCGCACCTCGTCGTCGACCACGAAGGCGAGGGTCGCGCCGGGCACGTCGTGCTCCTCGCGCAGGTCGTCGAGGCGGCGCTGCCAGTGGCCGAGATCGACACGGCGGCCGGTGGCCAGCTCGATCTCGTCGGCGACGGCGGCCGGGGCCTCGGTGGTGGTCACGGGGGCCGCCGCGGGCCGCGGGTCGGGCTCGGGCGCCGGATGCGGCCTGCCGAAGGTGTCCTGCGGGGCGTCCCAGGAGCCGGAGGCGCCCTCCATCCGCCAGGTGCCGGTCAGCCCCCAGCTGTCGCTGGCCTCCCAGCTGCCGGTCGCCCTCCAGGTGCGGAGGTCGTTCCACTTCGAGCCCTGCTGCGCCTTCTTCGACATGGCGTGTCCTTCGGAGGGTTGGTTAGCGATGGCCTTGCCCCGACCACACGTTGTGCGGTGTGATGAACACTGTACGGAGTGCGCACACTGTGCGCAAGCCCGTACAGCGTTCATAATCAGCCAAGGAAAAACCGCCCACGGCCGGGGTGAACGCCGTGGACGGTTCGCGGAACGCGCGGGTCGGGGACCGGTCAGCCGGTCCCGGCCCCCTCCCGGGAGCCCTGGTCCAGGCGGGATTGGAGGCCGTCCAGAACCCAGTCGAGGCCGTAGCCGAAGTTGTCCACGAGGACCTCGGACGAGCGGCCGCCTTCCTGCGCGGTGTAGCGCCGGCGGAGGTGCGGATAGTCGCGGGTGGCCTGTTCGACGGCCGGCCACACCTTGCGCGTCCAGTCCTCCTGGCTCTGCCCGCTGCGGGCCAGCATGGTGAGCCAGGCGGCCTCGCTCGTGGTCATGCCGATCACATAGGCGAAGAGGATCCGCACCACATGGTCGGCCTGCTCCAGATCGAAGCCCGCCTCCTCCAGCATGGCGAGCATGCCCTCCGTGAGCCGCATCGAGTTCGGCCCCAGGGAGACACCCACCTCGCCCAGCATCGGGGCGATCCAGGGGTGGCGCAAGATCGTCGAACGAACACTGTGGGCACAGGCCGACGCCGCCGCCCGCCAGTCCTTCGCCGCGTCCGGACCGGGCACCTCCATCTCGCCGTAGACATGGTCCACGACCAGCTCGATCAGCTCGTCCTTGCTCGCCACGTGCGAGTACATCGAGGTCGCGCCCGCGTTCAGCCGGGTGCCGAGGCGGCGCATGCTCAGCGCCGCGGCACCCTCCTCGTCCAGCAGCCGCACCGCCTCGGCCACGATGACCTCCCGGCTCAGCGCGGGCTGCTCGCGCTTCTGGCGGCGTGGGCGGGTCCACACCGACTGGATCACCTGGTTCTCGGACATGCGGCCTCCTCGTCTTTCCCGGGCTTCAGGGTAACGGCATCTGGAAACACCGTACGGAGCTTGCGAACACTGTACGCTCATCGTACGGTGTTCGACGAGCGCACGCCGTACGGACACCGACGGCCCGAAGCGGCGACTCGAAGACGTTCGGCGCGGGCGGCGCGAAACCGACTGGATAACAAACCGCGTTGCTGGTTTTATTGAGGTCCGGAGCAGCCCCACACTCTGTTCGAAAGGTTTCGTCATGGAAGTCGACGTCACGGAGCGTCATCCACGCCGCTGGCTGATCCTGATCGTGTTGTGCCTCAGCACGCTGGTGCTGGTCATCGACAACATGGTGCTGACGGTGGCGGTCCCACCGATCGCCGAGGACCTCAAGGCGAGCGCCCAGGACATCCAGTGGATCCTGGAGTCGTACATGCTGGTCTTCGCCGGTCTGCTGCTGACCGCGGGGAGCCTGTCCGACCGGTACGGCCGCCGCAAGGTCATGATCATCGGCCTGACGGTGTTCGGGGCCGCCTCCGTGCTGGCCACCTGGGCCGGCAGCGCGGAGATGCTGATCTTCGCCCGTGTGCTGATGGGTATCGGCGGCGCTCTGCTGATGCCGAGCACCCTGTCCATCCTCATCACGGTCTTCGACGAGGACGAGCGGCCCAAGGCGATCGGCGCGTGGAGCGCGGTGGCCATGATCGGGCTGGTCGGCGGGCCCGTGTTCGGCGGTGTCCTCATCGCCCACTTCTGGTGGGGCGCCGTCTTCCTCATCAACATCCCGATCGCGGCGCTCGCCATCGTCTCGGCGCTGGTGCTGATGCCGGAGTCCAAGGGGCCCTGGCGCAAGCCGGACCCGGTCGGCACGGTGCTGTCCGTCGTCGGTATGACAGCCCTGGTCTGGGCGATCAACGAGTGGCCGAAGGACGGCATCACCCATCCCGCCACGCTGACGGCGGCCGTGGTGGCCGTGGTCGCGCTGGTCTCCTTCGGGATCTGGGAGACCCGGATCCCCGAGCCGATGATGCCCGTGGCGCTGTTCCGGAACCGGGTGTTCACCGGGTCGAGCTTCTCGCTGGTCCTGCTGACGTTCGCCAACGGCGGTCTGATGCTGGTGCTCACGCAGTACCTCCAGTTCGTGCTGGGCTACTCGCCCACGAAGACCGGCCTCGCCTTCATGCCCGCGGCCGTCGCCTCGCTCGTCTTCAACGGGGTCGGCGCCGCGCTCGCCAAGAAGATCGGCAACCGGGCGCTCGCCGTCTCCGGTCTGCTGGTCATCGCCGGCGGGTTCGCCACCCTGTCGACGCTGTCCCCCGGGGACGGCTTCGGGACGCTGTCGGTGGCGATGGTGCTGATGGGCGCGGGCGCGGGTCTCGCGATGCCGGCGGCGATCGCGGCGCTCATGGGGGCGGTTCCCCAGGAGCACGCGGGTGTCGGCTCCGCCCTCAACGACACCATCCAGCAGGCGGGTGCGGCGTTCGGTGTGGCGGTGCTGGGTGCGGTGCTGTCCAGCACGTACACCTCCGAGATGCCGCAGTCCGCGCCGGCCGCCGCGCGGGAGACGATCGGCGAGGGGCTCGCCGTGGCCGCGCGGACGAACGACGCGGGGCTCGTCTCGACCGTCCACGAGGCGTTCACCGACGCGGTGTCCAGCAGCTTCACGGTGGGTGCGGCGGGGGTCGTGGGTGCGGCCGTGCTGGCGCTGTTCCTGATGAAGGGGGCGGGCAAGGGGGAGGCGCCCCCGGCGGGTGACGCGGGCGAGGAGAAGGAGCCGGAGGTGGTGGGGGTTCACTGAGGCGGTGTGATCGTGACGACGGCGGGCTCCACGGGGGTATTCCCGTGGAGCCCGCCGTCGTCTTTGGGGGGTTTGCGCCTTTGAGCTCGGGAGGTTCTGAGCGTGGGCGACCGCGCGTCATTCGTGGCTTGTCGCGCCGTTCCCCGCGCCCCTAGCTCGGCACAGACCGCGTTTCGTCCAAGATGGACGGGAGTTGGTGTACGAAGTGGTCCGCGTCTTCCTCCGTCAGGATCAGTGGGGGTGCCAGGCGGATCACGTTCGGGGTTGCCGCGTTGACCAGGAAGCCCGCCTGTTGGGCCTTCTGCTGGACGTCCGCGGCCCTTGGTTCCCGCAGGGCGATGCCCAGCAGCAGGCCCGTGCCGCGTACTTCGGTCACCCAGGGGTGTGCCAGGGCCTCGATGCCCGTACGCAGCCTCTCCCCCACCCGCTTCACCTGGGCCAGCAGGTTCTCGCTCTCGATGGTCTCCAGGACCGCCAGGGCCGCCGCGCAGACGATCGGGTTGCCGCTGAACGTGGAGCCGTGGGTGCCGGGGGTGAGGAGGTCGGCCGCGGAGCCGAACGCGAGGGTCGCGCCGATCGGGAGGCCGCCGCCGAGCCCCTTGGCCAGGGTGACGACGTCCGCCTCGACTCCCTCGGCCTGGGCGGCGAACCAGTGGCCGGTACGGCCGATGCCGGTCTGCACCTCGTCGAGGACGAGGAGGGTGCCGGTGGCCTCGGTGATCTCACGGGCCGCCGTCAGATAGCCGGGGGGCGGGACGATCACGCCGTTCTCGCCCTGGATCGGCTCCAGGATCAGCACCGCGGTGTCCCGGGTGACCGTGGCGCGCAGGGCGTCCACGTCGCCGTACGGGACATGGTCGACCGGGCCGGGGAGCGGGGCGAAGGGGTTGCGTTTGGCCGGCTGGCCGGTGAGGGAGAGAGCGCCCATGGTGCGGCCGTGGAAGCCTCCGGCGGCGGCGACCATGTGGGGGCGGCCCGTGAGCCGGCCCATCTTGAAGGCGGCCTCGTTGGCCTCGGCGCCGGAGTTGGAGAAGTACACGCGGCCCGCACGGCCGGAGAGTTCGAGGAGGCGCTCGGCGAGGGCGACCGTCGGCTCGGCCACGAAGAAGTTGGAGATGTGGCCGAGACCGGCCGCCTGCTCGGTGAGGGCGCTGAGGATCGCCGGGTGCGCGTGGCCGAGGGAGTTGACCGCGATCCCGGCCAGCAGATCCAGGTACTCCCGTCCGTCCGCGTCCCAGACGCGGGTGCCCTTGCCGCGCACCAGCGGCAGTCGCGGGGTGCCGAAGTTGTCCATCATGGCGCCCCGCCAGCGGCGGGTGAGGTCGCCGGGTGTGCCGGGTGCGGTACCGGTCGTATCGCCGCTCATGCGGCCGCCTCCATTCGGGCCGTGGCTGCCATGGACTCGGTCTCGTCGGGCACGACCATCGTGCCGATGCCCTCGTTGGTGAAGATCTCCAGCAGGATCGAGTGCTTGACCCGGCCGTCGATGACGCGGGCGGTGCGCACCCCGTTGCTGACGGCGTGCAGGCAGCCCTCCATCTTGGGGATCATGCCGCTGGCCAGGCCGGGCAGCAGATCGCGCAGTTCGCTCGCGCTGAGCCTCGGGATGACCTCCTCGCTGTGCGGCCAGTCCGCGTACAGGCCCTCGACGTCGGTGAGGATGAGCAGCATCTCGGCGCCGAGCGCGGCGGCGAGGGCGGCGGCCGCGGTGTCCGCGTTGACGTTGAAGACGCCGCCCTCGGCCGCGTCCTTGGCGTCGGAGCTGCGGGCGATGGAGGAGATGACCGGGATGCGGCCGTTGTCGATCAGGGCCTGGACGACCCCGGCGTCCACGGTGGCGACCTCGCCCACGCGGCCGATGTCGACCGGTTTGCCGTCGACGTCGGCGTAGCACTTCACGGCGGTCATCAGCCGGGCGTCCTCGCCGGTCATGCCGACGGCGTGCGGTCCGTGCTCGTTGAGGAGGCCGACGAGTTCGCGCTGGACCTGGCCGGCGAGGACCATGCGGACGACGTCCATGGTCTCGTCGGTGGTGACCCTGAGGCCGCCGGTGAAGTGGGACTTCAGACCGAGGCGTTCGAGCTGGGCGCTGATCTGCGGGCCGCCGCCGTGCACGACGACGGGGTTCAGGCCGGCGTGCCGCAGGAACAGGATGTCCTGCGCGAAGGCCGCCTTGAGGGACTGGTCGACCATGGCGTTGCCGCCGAACTTGATGACGATGGTCTTGCCCCGGTGGCGGGCCATCCAGGGCAGTGCCTCGACCAGGGCGTGGGCCTTGGGCAGCGCCTTCTGTCTGCGGTCGGCGGCCATGCCGGTGGGGGTGAGAGGGCTGTCGGGTCCGGCGTCGGCGCCGGTTCCTATGGGTGAGGTCACGACGAGTACTCGCTGTTCTCGTGGACGTACTGGGCTGTCAGGTCGTTGGCCCAGATCACGGCGGACTCGGTGCCGGCGGCGAGGTCGGCGGTGATGCGGACCTCGCGGCCGCTCATGTCGACCAGCGAGCGGTCCTCGCCGACCGAGCCGCCCTTGCAGACCCAGACGTCGTTGATGGCGACGTTCAGGCGGTCCGGGTCGAAGACGGCGGAGGTGGTGCCGATCGCGGACAGCACCCGGCCCCAGTTGGGGTCCTCGCCGTGGAGGGCGCACTTGAGGAGGTTGTTGCGGGCGATGGTGCGGCCCACCTCGACGGCGTCGGTCTCGCTGTCGGCGCCGGTCACCTCGATGCGGATGTCCTTGCTCGCGCCCTCGGCGTCGCCGATCAGCTGCCGGGCGAGGTCGGCGCAGACGGCGCGTACCGCCTCGGCGAACTCCTCCTCGGCGGGGGCGACTTCGGCGGCGCCCGAGGCGAGGAGCAGGACGGTGTCGTTGGTGGACATGCAGCCGTCGGAGTCGACGCGGTCGAAGGTGGTCCGGGTGGCGTCGCGAAGTGCCTTCCCCAGCACGGCACTTGGCAGGTCGGCGTCGGTGGTGATCACGGCCAGCATGGTGGCGAGGCCGGGGGCGAGCATGCCGGCGCCCTTGGCCATGCCGCCGACGGTCCAGCCGTCGCCCTGGTACACGGCTGTCTTGTGCACGGTGTCGGTGGTCTTGATGGCGATGGCGGCCTTCTCGCCGCTGTGCTCGGACAGCTGCCCGGCGGCCGTCTCCAGGCCCGTGAGCAGCCTGTCCATCGGCAGCCGTACGCCGATGAGGCCGGTCGAGGCGACCGCGATCTCCTCGACGCCGCGGCCGAGCAGCTCCGCGGCCCGCTGGGCGGTGGTGATCGTGTCCTGGTAGCCCTCGGCGCCCGTGCAGGCGTTGGCGCCGCCGGAGTTGAGGACGACCGCGGACACATGGCCGTCGGCGAGGGCCTCGCGGGACCACTGGACGGGGGCGGCCTGGACGCGGTTGGAGGTGAAGACGCCGGCGGCGGCCGACCGCGGCCCGTTGTTGACCACGAGGGCGAGGTCCGGATTGCCGTTCTGTTTGATTCCGGCGGCGACGCCCGCCGCCGTGAAACCTTTCGCTGCGGTGACGCTCATGGTGCGACTCCGATCGTGGAAAGCCCCAGGTCCTCGGGGAGCCCGAGGGCGATGTTCATGCTCTGGACGGCACCCCCCGCGGTGCCCTTGGTGAGGTTGTCGATGGCGCTGATCGCGATGATCCGGCCGGCCGAGGTGTCGAGGGCGACCTGGATCTGTGCGGCGTTCGACCCGTACACGGCGGCGGTGGCGGGCCACTGCCCCTCGGGCAGCAGCCGGACGAACGGTTCGTCGTGCAGTGCCTTCTCGTACGCGGCGCGTACGTCGTCGGCGGTGGTCCCGGGCTTCGCCTTCGCGCTGCACGTGGCGAGGATGCCGCGGGGCATGGGCGCCAGGGTCGGGGTGAAGGAGACGGAGACCGGCTCCCCCGCGGCGGCGCTCAGGTTCTGCATCATTTCAGGGGTGTGCCGGTGTTCACCACCCACGCCGTACGGGCTCATCGACCCCATGACCTCGGAGCCGAGGAGGTGCGGCTTGGCCGCCTTGCCCGCGCCGGAGGTCCCCGACGCGGCGACGACGACGGCCTCGGGTTCGGCGAGAGAGGCGGCGTACGCGGGGAAGAGGGCGAGGGAGACGGCGGTCGGGTAGCAGCCCGGTACCGCGATCCGGTTCGTGCTCCGCAGCAGCTCGCGCCCGCCGGGGAGTTCGGGCAGGCCGTAGGGCCAGGTGCCGGCGTGCGGGGAGCCGTAGAAGCGTTCCCAGTCGCCGGAGCTGCGCAGCCGGAAGTCGGCGCCGCAGTCCACGACCAACACGTCGCGGCCCAGTTCGTGGGCGACGGCCGCCGACTGGCCGTGCGGCAGGGCGAGGAACACGACGTCGTGGCCCCTCAGCACCTCGGTGGTCGTCGGTTCCAACACGCGGTCCGCCAGGGGCGGCAGATGAGGCTGGAGTCCGCCCAGCGGCTGCCCGGCGTTCGCGTTCCCCGTCAGGGCGCCGATCTCCACCTCCGGGTGCCCGATCAGCAGGCGGAGAAGCTCACCTCCCGCATATCCGCTCGCTCCGGCTACGGCTGCTCGCACTGTCATGACCCCTCCCGGATTGGCATGGGTTGCCGTTGTAACCGGGGTCGGAGCACCCCAACAAGGCGTTCAGTCATGTTCATGACAATGATGCGGAGCTGTTCCTCCCCGGCCGCGCACAGCGAACGGGGCGGCGGCGCCGACACGGCACCACCGCCCCGCTGACCAGGCGTTCAAGGATTCCACGGAAGACCGCGGGCTCAGCTCACCAGCCGCATCGGCCCTCCGTACACCGCCTCCACATGCCCGAACCCCTCCCCCGGCAGGCCGGGCGTCGCGTCGACCGTCTCCGCGTACTGGAGGCGTACGACGTCGTCGGGGACACGGCGTTCCGGCGGGCGCCGGGCGTTGCGCTCCAGACAGGTCTCCAGCGGCGTGGTCATGATCAGCGCGGCCGCCGGGACCCGGTGCCGGCCGGCGATGTCGAGCAGTTTCGCCCGCACCACCCGGTCGGGACCGTCTGCGTCGACGACCGTCGTCAGCCGGCGCGCCAGCCGCGCCTCCAGCACCTCGCCCAGGACGTGGACCGCCTCGTCCGTGGCGTCCTCGTCGATCGGGTCGTCGCAGATCCGCTCCCGGAACTCGTCCAGCTCCAGCACCGCGCTCGGCGGCCAGGCTCCGGCGAGCGCGCTCTTCCCACTGCCCGCCGCGCCCAGCAGCACGATCAGAACCGGGTCGGGCAGAACGGCGTCGGCCATGGCTCGTCTCCTCTCGGATCTGGTGGACGAGCCGGGTGCGTACCGCCGAGGAGCCCGTACATGACCGAACGGCCCGCTCCGGGCGGGCCGTTGATCAGGGTGTTCGAGAAGTACGGGAATCGTGTACGGGGATCTGTACGGGGATGTCCAAGGGATGTGAACCCGGCCCCCACGTCTGTCCGTCAAGGATCGACCAGGGGTGGGTGTTCAGTCCATGGCTGCCGGAGAAGAGGGCCCTGACCCCTCAGGGTCAGAGGCGCACCGGGAGCGACACCAGGTGGATGCCGTCGCCCGGCATCGCCACGTACTCCAGCGCCTCGCGGTCCACGGCGAGGGTCAGGCCGTCGTTGCGGACGAAGAGGGTCTCCAGGACCACCTCGGCCTGGAGACGGGCGAGGGCGGCACCGATGCAGAAGTGCGGACCGTGACCGAAGGCCATGTGGCCGACGCCGCGGCCGAGTTCACGGCCGATGTCGAGCTTGTCGGCGCCGCCGGGGAACTCGCGCGGGTCGTGGTTCACACCGACCAGCGCCGCCGTGACCACCTCGCCCTGCTTGACCGGCATACCGCCCAGCTCCAGGTCCTCGGTGGCGTACATGGGGGCGCCGATCGGGACGGGTGTGGTGAAGCGGAGGAGCTCCGGGACCGCGCGGCCGGCGAGCAGCTCGGGCTCCTCGCGCAGCCGGGCGAGCTGGTCGGGGTGGTCGAGCAGGGCGAGGATCGCGTCGGCGATGAAGTGGGCGGGCGGCATGATGCCCGTGTTGATCAGCAGCAGGAAGATCGCGACGATCTCGGTCTCACCGAAGTCGCCCTCCTCCCGGCTCACCCGGATCAGCTCGGAGATCAGGTCGTCCGAGAGGGCGGCCGTGCGCTCCTCGATGAGCTTCTTGCAGTGCTCGACCATGCCCTTGAGGGCCGGGATGAACCGCTCCGGGTCGCCCGAGATGTAGTCGCGGATCCACGCGCAGATCTGCGGCTGGTCGGCCGCGTCGACGCCGATGAGTTCGCAGACGCCGAAGCCGGCGAGGGGATGGCTGAGGTCCTCCAGGAGGTCGGCCTCGCCCTTGGCGGCCATCGCCGTGTAGAGGTCGTGGGTGATCTTCTCGATCTTCGGGCGCAGGGCGTTGATACGGCGGGCCGTGAAGGCGCGGGTGATCAGGGTGCGCATCCGGGTGTGGTCCTCGCCGTCGGCCAGGACGAGGATGCCGAGGTAGTCGCGGTACTCCGCGGGCAGCCCGTACGCCTCGATCATCTGGTCGGCGATGCTCGGGCCGTCCTCGCCGGGGAGTTTGCGGTTGTCCCGCACGAAGCGGGGGTCCGTGAGGGCGGCCTTGGCGTCCTCGTAGCGGGTCAGCAGCCAGACCGGGGTCTCGACGTCCGGGAGGGTCACCCGGACGAGGGGGGCCTGCTCGCGGAGGCTGGTGAAGCCGCCGGGGGTGCTGACGAACTTCGAGGTCAGGCTGAGGACTTCCTGGGACATGGGGTCTCCGTCCGTGGCTCCGGGCTGGCTGGCGTTGGCTTGAAACATACCGGGACAGCGGTATGTTTCCTACGGCGTTCAACTGCTCGGGGGGCGCGGTTGTGGGGGCATGGGGAAGGGCCGCGCGGCGGGGGTTCGCCTGCGCGGCCCTTCTTGGGGTGGGTTCGTGGTTCGCGGGAGAGCTCGGGGGGGTGGGTGCGTTGGCGGCTGCGGGTGAGTGGGGGTTGTTCGCGCAGTTCCCCGCGCCCCTGAAAAGCACGGGCTGCGCCCGCTGCTTTTCATATGAAGGAAGGGCCGCAGGCCCGTTCCTTCAGGGGCGCGGGGAACTGCGCGAGAAACCACGACGCACCCGCACCCGCCGACGAACCGCGCACCCCCGAGCCACTAGGCGCCCGGCCCCAACTCCAGCGTGCAGGACTTGACTCCTCCGTCTCCCCTCACCAGCTCCGACAGATCCAGCAGCAGAGGCCGGAACCCCCGCTCCCGCAGCGCCGGCCCCACCGCTTCCGCCGTTTCCGGCAGGACCACGTGGAGGCCGTCGCTGACCGCGCCCAGCGCCAGCGACGCCGCGGCCGGCTCGTCGACCAGGAGCGCGTCGGGGAAGAGGCCGGCCAGCACGTCCCGGCTGACCTCGGTGAACGCCTCCGGGTGGTACATCACCTCGTCGCCGTCCAGGACGGCCAGCGCGGTGTCGAGGTGCTGGAAGCGGGGGTCCGCCAGCTCCAGGCTGATCAGCGGGCGCCGGAAGAAGTCCAGGGCCTCGCGGTGGGCCTCGGGGGCGCTCCCCACCTGGCGGCCGGCGAGGATCCAGCGGTCGGTGACCAGGACGTCCCGCGCGCCCTCGTTGGCGTGCACGGCACCCCGTACGTCCGTGAAGCCGTGCGTGCGGAACCAGTCCAGGTACGCCGGTTCACCCGCCGGACCGCCCCGGCGCGCCCCCAGCACCCGGCCGTCCACGACCGCCGCGGTCGCCGCCGCGCGGACCGCGTCGGGGAGCCCCGGCAGCGGGCCGATCAGCCGGACGTCGTGGCCGAGCGAGAGGTAGAGGCTGTAGAGGCGGCCCCACTGCGTCAGGGCCCGCCGGGAGGTCAGGGGCGCGGAGGACCGGTCGGTCCAGGGACGGTCGGCCTCCACCGCGTCGAACGGGTACGGCTGGCACATCAGGTATCGGCGGCGGGTCGCGGTGCGCTCCCCACGGCGGTACGCCGGCCGGAGGGGGGTCCGGCGGCGCACCGCCGCGCGAGGGCGGGCGAGGACACCCTCGCGGCGGGCGCTCATGCGCCGGCCATCGCCTCGCGGAGGCTCTTGGGTCGCAGGTCGGTCCAGTGCCGCTCGATGTAGTCGAGGCAGTCCTGGCGGCCGGCGTCGCCGAACACCACCCGCCAGCCCGCCGGGACCTGGGTGAAGGTCGGCCACAGCGAGTGCTGCTCCTCGTCGTTGACGAGGACGTGGAAGGTGCCGTTGGCGTCGTCGAACGGGTTGGTGCTCATGACGGGGTCACTCCTTCTCGGGGTGCGTCGATCGGTGTGTGGTCGAAACGGTCGGTGCTGACGGAGCCACGGCCCCGGGCCTGACGGGGCCGCGGTCCCGGGGCGGTCGTGTCAGACGGTCGTGTGCTGGCGTGACGCCAGGTCGATGGCGATGGCGTCGGCGATCTCGCCGCTGCGGATGGCGATGTTGGACAGCAGCGAGGAGGCGAGGCCGTGGGTGTGCTCGGTGCCGCCCTGGAGGTAGATGCCGACGTTCAGCTCGGGCTCGGTGACGAGGCGGTAGTCGCGCTCGACCCTGAGGCGGCCCTCGTCGTCGCGGAGGCAGTACGGCGCCAGGTCACCCAGGAGGGCGGTCGGATCCATGGAGTCGTAGCCGGTGGCGAAGACGATCGCGTCGACGTCGAGGTCGTACACCGAGTCGTCGCGCACGGAGTGCATGGTGAGCCTGGCCCCGTCGGCCCTCTGGTCGACCCGCTGGACGCGGGACAGGTTGAGCAGATGGAGGCGCTTGATCCGGGCCACCTCGTCGTCGTAGGCGCGCTGGTAGAGGTCGCGGATGACCTCGTCGTCGGCGACGCCGTAGTTGGTGTTGCGGTGGTAGCGCCAGAACGACTCGCGGGTGCGGTCGGTGCCGCCGTAGTAGTCGTCGACGGCGTCGGCGTCGAAGATGCGGTTGGCGTAGGGGGTGTCGTCGGCGATCGAGTAGCCGTACGACGGCATGATCGCGTAGACCTCGGCGTCCGGGATCGTGTCGTAGACGAACCGGGTGATCTCGGCGGCGCTCTGGCCGGCGCCGACGACGGCGAACCGGCGGACCCGGCTCGGGTCGAGGGTGTTGAAGCGGCCGAGGAACTCGGAGCTGTGCCAGACGCGTTCGCCGCGGTCGACTCCGTCGGGCATCTTCGGGACCAGGCCGGTGGAGATGACGAGGTTGCGGGCCTCGACGAGGCGGGTGCCGCCGCGCGGGCCGTTGTCCTTCACCTCGACGCGGACGGTGTCGACAGGGCCGCCGGCGTGTCCGTCGGGCAGGTGGACCGCGTTCACCTCGGAGTTGTAGGTGACACGGTCCGAGAAACTGGACTCGGCCCATTCGAGATAGTCGTGGAATTCGTTCCGGGTGGGGAAGAAGTTCTGGTTGTTCACGAACTGCGCGAGACGGCCCGCGGCGTGCAGATAGGCGATGAAGCTCCACTGGGAGGCGGGGTTGCGGAAGGTCGCCAGATCCTTCAGGAAGGAAATCTGCATCTTGGTGTCGGGAAGCAGCATGTTGCGGTGCCAGCCGAGGGACGGCTGCTTCTCGAAGAAGGCCGCGGTGAGCTGCTTCTCGTCCTTTCCGCGCTGCTCCTCCAGTGCGATGGCGAGCGAGAGGTTGGCCGGTCCGAAACCTATTCCCACGACCTCGTACGCTTCGGTGTTCGCTTCCATGAATTCTCCCGCAAGTGGTGTGCTGGAAAGGTACGTTGCGCCTTTTTGGAGCGTCAACGGCGGTACAGGGTGGACAGTTGAACTCAGTGGTGGACCGGGCAGCCCTTGATGGTGCCGGTCTTCTCCATGCGGTCCATGAGTTCGGCCGTCTCGCGGTACTGGCTGGAGTCGCGCAGGGCGAAGTCCTCGCGGACCCGCTCGCGGATCTCCTCGTCCTGTTCCTGGCTGAGCTTGAACATGCCCTCGGCGCCGGTGATCTCGACGCGGAAGGCGCCCACCGCGGGCAGGATCGTCGCGAAGTAGTCGATGGAGCGGGACATGTCCCAGGCCTTGGCGGCGCCGAAGTCGCGCTCGTAGGCCTTGACGGTGTCCTTGCAGACCTCCAGGGAGTCCTCACCGGGGGCGGCGGCCTCGATCTTCTCGAAGACACCGTGGACGTGGACGGAGGTGAAGTCCCAGGTGGGCGCGGCCGGGGTGATGTCGTAGACCGTCGGCGACACATAGGCGTGCGGCCCGGTGAAGGTGATGAGGACGGGCGTGCCGTTCTCCAGGGCCGTCCAGTGCGGGTTCTCCCGGTTCATATGGCCGATGAGGCGGCCGCCGGCCAGGTTCTCGGTCCATGCGCCGGTCCACTCCGGGTCGCGGATCACGGGGAGGTGGGTGGCGTACGGGTCGGCGTCGGCGGGGCCGTTGGACACCAGCAGGGCGAAGGGGTTGAGGCGGATCAGCTCGGTCATCCACGAGCCGTCCGGCTCCCGGTACGGATCGGGAACGAACATTCGGACCTACCAATTCTCGGCGCGGGGCGCTTTCTGAGGGTTTTTTCCGTCCCCGGGGCGTTCCTTGTGGGTGCGCCCCGGGGACGGATTCGCGGGGACCGGGGGGTAGGGGTCCCGCGAGGGGATCAGGACGGTGTGCCGCCCTGGGCCTTGTCGAGCTCGTCGAGCTTGTGGCCGATGACTTCCGCCATTCCGGCGGCGTGCGCCGGAAGGCACATCTCGTGGTGGGTGCTGTGGACGTCGTACGCCGTCAGCTCGCCGTCGACGTACGGTGCCCACTGGTCCGTGTAGGGCGCCTCGGGGTTCAGCGTCGCGTTGAAGAAGAGCACGTCGCCCGTGAAGACCGGCGGTGTGAAGTCCTTCAGCAGTTCGACGTGGTGGACCACGAACTCCGACGACGTCGCCAGGAGGCTTTCCTGGTCCGTTCCGCCGGCGTTCCCGCCGAGCTCTCCGACGAATGCGCCGAGGAGGGTGCGCACCTGGGCCAGTTCGAGTTCCGGGTCGTTCGCGAAGTGACCGCTCGGTGCCGCGTCGAGCAGACCGAGGAGGGCGACTTCGTGGCCCCTGCGCTGGAGTTCCGCGGCCATCGCGTGGACGACCGCCCCGCCGAAGGACCAGCCGATCAGATGGAACGGTCCCTCGGGCTGAATCGAGAGTATCTCCGTGACGTAATCCGTCACCAGGGATTCCAGCGAATTCGGCAGGGAATTCGACGACGGCGAACCCTCCGGGGACTTCCCGGCCGCCAGGTCCCGCACGGCGGACCACGCGGGCGACTGGATGCCGTACGCCGGCCGGTCGGCGGGCAGGTGCCCGGCGAAGGACAGATAGGGCCAGGCGAGACCGCCGGTGAGGTGCACGAACCACAGGGGTTCGCGGTCCCCGCCGGGCTTGATGGTCAGGACGCGGGCGAACGGGTCGGTGTTCTCCCCCGCCGTCCGCGTGCCGTGCGCGGCGAGCCCGGCCACCGTGGGCGCCTGGAACACCGCCCGCATGGGCAGCGACCAGCCGAGTTCCCGGCGGACGCGGCTGACGAGCCGGGCCGCGAGGAGGGAGTGGCCGCCCAGGGAGAAGAAGTCGTCGTCGATGCCGACCTTCTCCAGGCCGAGGACCTCCGCGAAGAGGGCCGCCAGGGCCTCCTCCCGGCCGGTGCGCGGCGCCCGGTACGCCTCACCGGTGAACTCGGGCTCGGGCAGCGCCCGGTGGTCGAGTTTGCCGTTCGGGGCGAGCGGCAGCCGGTCCAGATGCACGAACGCGGAGGGGACCATGAACTCCGGGAGCCGGCCCGCGGTGTGGGCCCGCAGCGAGTCGGCGTCGAGGTCGGCGCCGGGCACCACGTAGGCGACGAGCCGCCGGCTGTTCCCGTACGGCTTCGCCACGACCACGGCCCGGTCGACGGCCGGGTGGGCCGTCAGGGCCGCCTCCACCTCGCCGGGTTCGACGCGGAAGCCGCGCACCTTGACCTGCGCGTCACCGCGACCGGCGTACTCCAGCTGCCCGTCGGTGTTCCAGCGGGCGAGGTCGCCCGTGCGGTACATCCGGGAGCCGGGCGGGCCGAACGGGTCGGCGACGAACCGGTCCGCGGTCAGCTCGGGGCGTCCCCGGTAGCCGCGTCCGACGTTCCCCGCGACGTACAGCTCCCCCACCGCGCCCGGCGGTACCGGGGTGAGCCCCGGACCGAGGACGTACGCCCGCATGTTGGCGAGCGGGGCGCCGATCGGGGCGCCGGCCGTGGTGTCGCCCACCTCGGCGAGGGTGGCGTAGAAGCTCTCCGTCTGGCCGTACGCGTTGATCACGCGCACGTCGGGGAAGGCCTCCCGGACCCGGCGTACGAGCCCGGAGGGCAGGCCCTCGCCCGCGAAGACCAGGGTGTCGACGGTGGTGGTGTCGGCGAGCTGGTCGACGAGTTCGGCGAAGACGGACGGGACGGTGCTGATGACGGAGCCCTGCCAGCCGTCCCGCTCTCCCAGGGCGAGCACGTCGCGGACGATCTCGACGGTCCCGCCGTGGGCGAGGGTGGTGAACAGCTCGAACACCGAGACGTCGAAGTTGACCGAGGTGCCCGCGAGCATCCGGCGGCCGGGTGCCATGCCCACCGGGCCGGCCAGCCGCAGCACGCCGTTGACCACGTTGGAGTGCGTGATCGCTACGCCCTTCGGGGTGCCCGTCGAACCGGAGGTGTACATCACGTACGCGAGGTTCTCCGGGTGGACCGGGCGGCCGAGGTCGGTGTCGTCGGCCGGGAGGACCAGCTCGTCGACGTACAGCTTCGGCACGGTCGTCGGGGGCAGTACGGAGACCGTCGCCGAGTCGGTGAGGACCAGCTGGGGCCGGGCCTCGCCGAGGATGTACTCCAGGCGGTGGCTCGGGTACTTCGGGTCGATCGGCAGATGGGCGCCGCCCGCCTTCAGTACCGCCAGCAGGGCCACCGCGAGGCCCTCGGTGCGGGGCAGGGCCACCGCGACCACGGTCTCCGGGCCGACGCCGTGGGCGACGAGCTCCCGGGCGAGCCGGTTGGCCGCCGCGTTCAGCCCCGCGTACGTCAGCGTCGTGTCGCCGTACTCCACGGCCGGCGCGTCCGGGGTGGCCGCGACCTGCCGTTCGACCAGTTCGGCGACGGTCAGCGCCGGGGTGCCGGCCGAGGTGCCGCTCAGTTCGGCGAGCCGCTCGTGCTCGGCCGGTTCGAGGAGGTCGACGCGGCCCACCGGGACCGACGGGTCGGCCGCCATCTGCCTGAGGACCCGCACGAGCCGGCCGCCGAGCGCCTCGACGGTCTCCCGGTCGAAGACGTGCTGCTGGTACTGGAGGACCAGGTGGAGGTGCGGGTCGGCGGCCGCCATCACCGTCAGCGGGTAGTGCGTGCCGGAGAAGGGGCGGATGCCGGTGAAGGCGATCCCGGCGGCGCTGTTGGCGGAGTCGATGCCCTCCTTGTCCACGGGGAACGACTCGAAGACCACGAGGGTGTCGAAGAGGGTGCTCAGTCCGGTCGTCCGGTGGATCTCGCTCAGCCCGTGGTGATGGTGGTCGAGGAGCGCCGCCTGGCGCCGCTGGAGCCCGGTGAGCAGGTCGGCGAGGGTGTCGCCGGGGCCGTACTCGACGCGTACGGGCAGGGTGTTGATGAAGAGTCCGACCATCGAGTCCACGTCGGTCACCGTCGGCGGCCGCCCGGAGACGGTCGCGCCGAACACGACGTCCGAGCGGTTCGTCAGCCGGCCGAGGACGACCGCCCACGCGCCCTGGACGAGCGTGTTGACGGTGATGCCGAGTTCGGAGGCGCGGCGGTTGAGGGCGCGGGCCTCGTCGAGCGGCAGCCGTACGTCGAGCTGGCCGACACCGGGGTCACCGCCGTCCGTGGCCGTGTCCGCGTCCTTGTCGCCGGCCTGTTCCGCGACGCCGGCCGGGGTGGGGGGTGCCAGGAGGGTGGGTTCCTCCACGCCCGCCAGTTCCGCCGCCCAGGCGCGGGCCGTCTCCGCCTCGTCCTGGCGGGACAGCCAGGTGAGGAAGTCCTTGAAGCCGCGGGTGCGGGGCAGGACGGCCGGGTCGCCGGCGGAGCCGTACAGATGGAGCAGGTCCTGCATGAGGATCGGGAAGGACCAGCCGTCGAACAGCACATGGTGGGCGGTGAGGACCAGTTCGGAGCGGTCGTCGGTCATCCGGACCAGGGACAGCCGCAGCAGCGGCGGGGCCGCCGGGTCGAAGTGGGCGGTGTGGTCCTCGGCGAGGAACCGCTCGAAGGCCGCCTCCCGCTCCTTCTCCGGGAGTTCGCGCAGGTCGACCTCCCGCCAGGGAAGGCGGACGCCGTCCACGACGGCCTGGACCTGCCGGCCGGCCGAGTCCGTCACGAACGCGACGCGCAGGTTCGGGTAGCGGTCGAGCACGGCCTGGCCCGCGGCCCGCATACGCACCGGGTCGATCCGGCCGGAGACATGGAAGGCGATCTGCATCTGGTACGCGTCGTGTGCCGCGTCGTCGTCCAGGAGGGACTGGAAGAGCAGGCCCGACTGGAGCGCGGTGAGCGGCCAGACGTCGCCGAGGCCGGGGTAGGTCTCCTCCCACTGCTCGATGTCCCGCTGGGTCACGTCGACGAGGGGCAGGTCGGAGGGGGTGAGCCCGCCGGCCTTCGGGTCCTCGGTGACATGGGTGGTGATCGCCTTCAGGGCGTCCGCCCAGAGGGACATGAGGTCCTCGACCTCGGTGCGGGTGAGGACGCCGGCCGGGAAGCCGACGGAGGCGTCGAGCTGGGCGCCGAGGTCGGTGTCGATGACCGCCGAGTTGATCTCGACGGTGGTCATGGCGGGCATCCCGCCCAGGTCCGGGGAGAGGGTCACGTCGGGGAGCTGGGTCCAGCCGAGGTGGCGGAGTTCCTCCGGCATGTCGGCGGAGGAGAAGCGGCCGAGGTAGTTGAACCCGATCTGCCCGGCGGCACCGAGAGCGCCGAGGTCGGCCGCGGTGCCCTCGTTGAAGTAGCGCAGGAGGCCGTAGCCCAGGCCCTTGTCCGGGATCGCGAGGAGTTGCTCCTTGACGGACTTCACCACCGCGCCCGTCGTGGCGCCGCCCTCGAACGCCTCGTCCACGTCGAAGCCCGTCGTGTCCAGGCGGACCGGGTACATGCTGGTGAACCAGCCGATCGTGGAGGACAGGTCCGCGCCGGGGACGACGTCCTGTTCGCGGCCGTGGCCTTCGAGACGGACCAGCGTCGACGGCTCGTCCACGCCCCTGCCTCGGCGCCACTTGGTCACCGCGAGGGCGAGGGCCGCGAGGAGGGCGTCGTTGACGCCGCCGTGGAAGGCCGCCGGGACCTTCGTCAGGAGGGCCTCGGTGACCTCCACCGGGAGGCGGAGCGAGACATGGTCCATGGTGGAACGGGTGTCGGCGGCCGGGTCCAGCGGGCGGGAGCCCAGCAGGGGGTCGGGGCCGTCGAGGACGCCCCGCCACAGCTCCAGTTCGGCCGTGCGCTCCGGGGAGCCGGCCTCCTCGATCAGGGCGTGCGTCCAGCGCCGTACGGAGGTGCCGACCGGCGGGAGTTCCGCCGTGCCGTTCTCCGTCAGCTGCTTCCACGCCTCGGCGAGGTCGGGCAGCAGGATGCGCCAGGAGACACCGTCGACGACCAGATGGTGCAGGGCGATGATCAGGCGGCCGGGGATCTCCGGGTCGGCCGGGTCGAACCACACGAACTGCGCCATCACCCCGGCCGCCGGGTCCAGTCGGCCGGTGGCCGCGTCGAGTTCGGCGGCTGCGTCGCGCAACCAGGTCTCGTCCCAGGTCCCGTCGCAGGCGACGCGCCGGATCAGGGAGGCGGTGTCGGTGGAGCCCGCCGGAGCGACCTCCAGGCTCGCGCCGGTCAGCCGGGACCGGAGCAGGTCATGGCGGTCGAACACGGCGTCGAGGGTGGCGACGAGGCCGGACCGGTCGATGCCGAGGGGCAGTTCCAGCGGGAGGGACATGGAGAAGCGGTCGAAGTCGCCGCCGAGTTCCAGCATGTACTGGGCGATCGGCAGCAGCGGCAGGGTGCCCGTGCCGCCGCCCTCGAACTCCTCCAGGAGCACGGCGGTGCCGGTGGTGCGGGCCACGCGGGCGAGTTCGGCGACCGTGCGGTGCTCGAAGATCTCACGCGGGCTGACCTCGACGCCCTGGGCGCGGGCCCGGGTGACGACCTGGATGGAGCGGATGGAGTCACCGCCGACGGCGAAGAAGTCGTCGTCGATGCCGACCCGGCCGTGGCCGAGCACGTCGGCGTACACGGCGGCGAGGATCTCCTCCTCCGGGGTGCGGGGCGCCCGGTACTCGCCGCCGCTGAACTCCGGTTCGGGCAGCGCCTTGGTGTCGAGCTTGCCGTTCGGGGCGAGCGGCAGCCGGTCGAGGACGACGAAGGAGGCCGGGACCATGAACTCGGGGAGCCGGTCGGAGACGAAGGAGCGCAGGTCGCGTGAGGTGAGTCCGGCGGTGAGGTCGAAGTCGGTGCCGCCGAGCTGTCCGGCGCCGTCACCGCCCGTCCCCGCGTCCGCCGGGACCACATAGCCGACGAGCTGCTTGGTCCTGCCGTGCTCACGAACCACGACCGCCGCCCGGGCGACACCGGGGTGCGCGGTGATCGCGGCCTCGACCTCGCCGGGCTCGATGCGGAAGCCCCGCACCTTGACCTGGGAGTCGGCGCGTCCGGCGTACTCCAGCTGCCCGTCGGCGTTCCAGCGGGCGAGGTCGCCCGTGCGGTACATGCGGGAGCCGGGCGGGCCGAACGGGTCGGCGACGAACCGCTCGGCGGTCAGGTCGGGCCGGCCGCGGTAGCCGCGGCTGACGTCACCGGCGATGTACAGCTCGCCGACCACGCCCACGGGCGCCGGGGTGAAGCCGGGGCCGAGGACGTAGGCCCGCATGTTGCCGAGGGGCGTGCCGATGGGCGCGCTGCCGGTGCCGCCGGCCGCTCCCGTGCCGGTCGCGGTGTGGGTGGTGGCGTAGAACGACTCGGTCTGGCCGTAGGCGTTGACGACGCGGACGCCGGGGATCTGCTCCCGCATCCGCTCCACCAGGGCGGTGGGCAGGGCCTCGCCGGCGAAGACGACCGTCTCGACGGTGAGGCGGCCCGCGAGCTGGTCGAGCAGCTCTGTGAAGGCCGACGGCACGGTGGAGATCATCGTGCCGTTCCAGCTGTCGCGTTCGCCGAGGACGAGGACGTCCCGGACGATCTCGGCGCTGCCGCCGACGCTGAGCGTGGTGAACAGTTCGAACACCGACACGTCGAAGTTGATGGAGGTGCCCGCGAGGATCCGCGAGCCCTTCTTCACACCGACCCTCGGGATCAGCCGCAGCACACCGTTGACGATGTTGTGGTGGCTGAGGGACACGCCCTTCGGCACACCGGTCGAGCCCGAGGTGTACATGACGTACGCCAGGTTCTGCGGGTGGGCGGTGACCGGCAGGTTGTCCGGGGAGCGGTCGGTGAGGTCGAGCCGGTCCAGGTACAGCTTGGGGAGGTCCGTCTCGGGGAGCACCGAGACCGTCCCGGTGTCCGTGAGGACGAGGGCCGGGGCCGCCTCGGTGAGGATGTGGTCCAGGCGGTGGCTCGGGTACTTGGGGTCGATCGGGAGGTAGACGCCGCCCGACTTGAGGACGGCGAGCAGGGCGACCGCGAGGTCGGCGGTGCGCGGCAGGGACACCGCGACCAGGGTCTCGGGGCCGACGCCGTGGGCGACGAGTTCGCGGGCGAGCCGGTTGGCGCGGGCGTTCAGCTCCCAGTAGGCGAGCGTGGTGTCGCCGGAGACGATCGCGACCGCGTCCGGGGTGGCGGCGACCTGCTTCTCGACGAGTTCGGCGACCGTGAGGTGCGGGGTCGGCTCGGCGGTGTCGTTGAAGCGGTGCAGCACCTGCTCGCGCTCGGCGTCGTCGAGGAGGTCGACCGCGCCGACACGGGCCGCCGGGGCGGCGACGAGCTGGCGCAGCACCCGCACGAAGCGGTCGGCGACGCGCTCGGCCGTCTCCCGGTCGAACAGGTCGGAGGCGTACTCCAGCAGGCCCTCGACCTCGCGTCCGTCCGGGCCCGTCACCTCGGTGAGGTTGAAGAACAGGTCGAACTTGGCGGTCCCGGTGGGCGTCGGCACATAGGCGACGTCCAGGCCCGGCAGGTCGAAGTCGGCCTGCGCGAAGTTCTGCCAGGCGAACATGACCTGGAACAGCGGGTGGTAGGCCGTGGACCGCTCGGGGTTGAGCAGTTCCACCAGGCGCTCGAAGGGGGCGTCCTGGTTGGCGTACGCGGCCAGGGCCTTCCCGCGGACCTGGGCGATCAGCTCCTCGAAGGTGGGGTTGGCGGACAGTTCGGCGCGCAGCACCCAGGTGTTGACGAAGAACCCGACCAGGTCGGCGAGGGCCTCGTCGGTGCGGCCGGCGATCGGAGAGCCGATCGGGATGTCGTCTCCACCGCCGAGCTGGTGCAGCAGCACCGCGAGGACGGACTGCATGACCATGGAGACGGTCACGTCGTGCTCGCGGGCCAGCTTCTCCACGGCGACCAGGAGGTCGTCGTCGAGGCGGAAGTCGAGCATCTCGCCCCGGTAGCTCGCCTTCGGCGGGCGCGGCCGGTCCACGGGCAGCCTCAGCGGCTGCGGTACGGCGGCCAGTTCGCGCCGCCAGTACGAGGACTGCGCGGCGAGCACGCTGTCCGGGTCGGTGGCGTCGCCGAGCAGGTCCCGCTGCCAGAGCGTGTAGTCGGCGTACTGCACGGACAGTTCGGCGAACTCGGGCGCGAGGCCCTCGCGGCGGGCCGCGTAGGCGGTGGAGATGTCCCGGATCAGCGGGGCCATGGACTCGCCGTCGCTGGCGATGTGGTGGATGAGCAGGGTCAGGAGGTGCTCGCCCGGGCCGACGCGCAGGATGCCCGCCTTGACGGGGATGTCACTCGCGAGGTCGAAGTGGTGCCGGGCCGCGCGGGCGACCGCGTCCGCCACGTCGTCCGCCGCCACCTCGACGACCGGGACGGGGAGGCTGTACTGCCCCGGCTCCAGGACGACCTGGTAGGCGGTGCCGTCCACGTCCTCCGCGTACACGGTGCGCAGGCTCTCGTGGCGGGCCACGACGTCCCGGATCGCCTCGGCGAGCGCCTCGGTGTCCAGGTCGCCGGTCAGCCGCAGCGCCATCGGGATGTTGTACGTCGCCGAAGGCCCCTCGAACCGGTCGATGAACCACAGCCGGCGCTGGGCGAACGACAGCGGCAGCTTCTCGGGGCGGGTGCGCAGGCGCCGCAGCGGGGTGCGGACGGTGTCGCCGGACGACAGCTGCGCCGTCAGCTCGGCGACCGTGGGCGAGCCGAAGACCACCTTGATCGGGATCTCCACGCCCAGTGCGGTGCGGATACGGCTGATCAGACGGGTTGCGAGGAGCGAGTGGCCGCCCAGGTTGAAGAAGTTGTCGTCGATGCCGACCTCGTCCACGCCGAGGACCTCGGCGTACAGCCCGGCGAGGATCTCCTCCCGCTTGGTGCGCGGCGCCCGGTAGGGCACCCCGGCGAACTCGGGGGCGGGCAGCGCGGCCCGGTCGAGCTTGCCGTTCGGCATCAGCGGCAGCCGGTCGAGGGCGACGTAGGCGGCCGGGACCATGAACTCGGGGAGCTCGCGGGCCGCGTGGGCGCCCAGCTCGTCGGCGTCCACCGCGTCGGGCGCGGTGGGCACGACGTACGCCACGAGGACCTGGCCGGCGTTGGTGCCGCGCCCGTTGCGGGCGATCACCGCGGCCTGGGTGACCTGCGGGTGGGAGGCGAGGGCGGCCTCGACCTCGCCGGGTTCGATGCGGAAGCCGCGCACCTTGACCTGGGTGTCGCCCCGGCCGAGGTACTCGATCTGCCCGTCCTCGGTCCAGCGGGCGAGGTCACCGGTGCGGTACATCCGGGAGCCGGGCTCGCCGAACGGGTCGGCGACGAACCGGTCGGCGGTCAGCTCGGGCCGTCCGCGGTAGCCGCGGCCCAGGTTCCCGGCGACGTACAGCTCGCCGACGGCGCCCGGCGGCACGGGCGTGAGGCCCGCGCCGAGGACGTACGCCCGCATGTTGGGCAGCGGGGTGCCGACGGGCGCGCTGCCCGTGCCGTCCCAGTCGCCCGCGTCGAACGTGGTCGCGTAGAAGCTCTCCGTCTGCCCGTAGGCGTTGACGATCCGGACGCCGGGGAACGCCTCGCGGACCCGGGAGACCAGCGTCGACGACAGGGCCTCGCCCGCGAAGACGACCGTGTCCATGGAGGTGCGGTCGGCGATCTGGTCGAGGAGTTCCGCGAACGCCGACGGCACCGTGCTGACGACGGCCCCCCGCCAGTGGTCGCGCTCGCCGAGGACCAGGACGTCCCGGACGATCTCCGCCGTGCCGCCGTGGACGAGCGTGGTGAACAGCTCGAACGCGGAGACGTCGAAGTTGATCGAGGTACCGGCGAGGACCTTGGAGCCGGCCTGGACGCCCATGCGGGCGGCGAGCCCCAGCACACCGTTGACGATGTTGGCGTGGGTGATGGCGACGCCCTTGGGGGTGCCGGAGGAACCCGAGGTGTACATCACGTACGCGAGGTTCTGCGGGTGGACCGGACGGCCGAGATCGGTGTCGTCGGCCGGCAGGTCGAGCTCGTCGACGTACAGCTTCGGCGTGTCGGTGTCCGGCAGCACCGCGACCGTCTCGGCGTCCGTGAGGACCAGGGTCGGGCGGGCCTCGCCGAGGATGTACTCCAGGCGGTGGCTCGGGTACTTCGGGTCGATCGGCAGATAGGCGCCGCCCGCCTTCAGCACCGCCAGCAGGGCCACGGCCAGGTCGGTCGAGCGGGGCAGGGACACGGCGACGACGGTCTCCGGGCCGACGCCGCGGTCGACGAGGAGCCGGGCGAGCCGGTTGGCGCGGGAGTTGAGCTGCTCGTACGTCGTGCGGGCGCCCTCGTGGACGAGTGCGATCGAGTCCGGGGTGGCCGCGGCCTGCTTCTCGATGAGCCGGGTGACGGTCGTGTCGGGGCGGGGCGCGGTGGTGCCGCTCAGCTCCAGCAGACGCTCGTGCTCGGCCGGCTCCAGCAGGTCGACGAGACCGACCGGCAGGGTCGGGTCGTCCGCCAGCTGCCGCAGGACGAGGGCGAGGCGCGCCGCGTACGACTCGACGGCGGCCCGGTCCAGGACGTGCTCCTGGAACTGGAGGGCGAGCCGCAGATGCGGGTCGGCGTCCGCCATCACGGTCAACGGGTAGTGGGTGCCCGTGGAGGGGCGGATGGTGGTGAAGGCGATCCCGGCCGCCGCGTTGGCCTCGTCGAGGCCGGCCCGGTCCACCGGGTAGGACTCGAAGACGACCAGGGTGTCGAAGAGGGAGCTGAGGCCGGTGCTCTGCTGGATCTCGCTCAGACCCTGGTGGTGGTGGTCGAGCAGCGCGGCCTGCCGCCGCTGGAGCGCGGTGAGGACGTCGGCGAGGGAGTCGCCGGGCCCGTACTCGACGCGGACGGGCAGCGTGTTGATGAACAGGCCGACCATCGAGTCGACGTCCGGCACCGCCGGGGGCCGTCCGGAGACGGTCGCGCCGAACACGACGTCCCGGCGTCCGGTGAGCCGGCCGAGCAGGACCGCCCAGGCGCCCTGCACCAGGGTGTTGACGGTGACGCCCAGCTCCGAGGCGCGGCGGGTGAGCCTGCGCACCTCGTCCAGGGGCAGGGGCACGTCGACGGAGCCGATGCCCTGGCTGCCGGTGGCGGGGGCGCCGCCCCGCACGAGCAGGGTGGGCTCCTCGACGCCCTCCAGTTCGCGGGCCCAGGCCTGCCGCGACGCCTCGTGGTCCTGGCGGTCGAGCCAGGTGAGGAAGTCCTTGAAGCCGCGGACGCGGGGCAGGACCGCGGGGTCGCCGCCGGAGCCGTACAGGTGGAGGAGGTCCTTCATCAGGTGCGGGAAGGACCAGCCGTCGAAGAGGACGTGGTTGGCGGTGAGGACCAGCTCGGAGGTCTCGCCCGTCATCCGGACGAGGGTCATGCGGAGCATCGGCGGGCTGGCCGGGTCGAACGCCTGCGCGTGGTCCGCGGTGAGGAACCGCTCGAAGGACTCCTCGCGCTCCTCCTCGGGGAGGTGGGTCAGGTCGATCTCCCGCCAGGGGAGTTCGACGCCGTCCACGACGGCCTGGGCCTGGCGGCCGGCGGAGTCGGTGACGAACGCGGCCCGCAGGTTCGGGTGCCGGTCCAGGACGGCCTGGCCGGCGGTGCGCATGCGCTCCGCGTCGACCTCGCCGGTGACGTGGAACGACATCTGCATCTGGTAGGCGTCCCAGGAGTCGTCGTTCAGCATCGTGTGGAACAGCAGGCCCGACTGGAGGGCCGTGAGCGGCCACACGTCGGTGAGACCGGGGTAGGTCTCCTCCCACCGTTCGATGTCCTGCTGGGTGACGTCCACGAGGGGCAGGTCGGAGGGGGTGAGCCCGCCGGCGTTCTCCTGGCCGACGTGTCGGGCGAGGGCGGTCAGCGCGGTGAACCACAGGTCCACCAGCTCCTCGACGTCCTCCTTCTCGAAGAGGCCGGCCGGGAAGCCGATGCTCGCATCGAGCCGGGCGCCGTCCTCCGTGTCGACGACCAGGGAGTTGATCTCCAGGGACGACATGGCGGGCATGTCCTCGTCGAGGGGCGCGGAGAGCTCGCGGAGCTGGGTGAAGCCGTTGCCCCGCAGGTGCTCGGGCATGTCGGCGGAGGAGAAACGGCCGAGGTAGTTGAAGCCGATCTGGCCGGTGGAGCCGAGCGCGTTCAGGTCGGCCGCGGTCGTCTCGTTCAAGTAGCGCAGCAAGCCGTGGCCGAGGCCCTTGTCCGGGATCGACAGGAGCTGTTCCTTGACGGCCTTCACGGCGGCTCCTGCCGCCTTGCCGCCCTGGAACGCCTCGTCCAGGTCGATGCCCGCCACGTCCAGGCGGACCGGGTACAGGCTGGTGAACCAGCCGATCGTGGCGGACAGGTCCGCGCCGGGGACCACGTCCTGTTCGCGGCCGTGGCCCTCCAGCTTGATCAGGGTGGAGGACTCGTAGACGCTCCGCGCGCGGCGCCACTTGGTGACGGCCAGGGCGAGGGCCGCGAGGAGGCCGTCGTTGACGCCGCCGTGGAAGGCTGCCGGGACCGTGGTGAGGAGGGCCTCGGTGACGTCGGCGGGGAGCTGCACGCGGACGAAGTCGAGGGAGCCCCGGGTGTCGACGGCGGGGTCCAGCGGGCGGTGCGAGAGCAGCGGGTCGGGCCCGTCGAGGACCCGCTTCCACAGGTCCAGCTCGGCCGTGCGCTCGGGCGAGCCGGCCTCCTCGATCAGGGCGTGCGTCCAGCGGCGTACGGAGGTGCCGCCGGCCGGCAGCTTCGCCCGGCCCCGCTCCTTGACCTGCTGCCAGGCGGCGGCGAGGTCGGGCAGGAGGACGCGCCAGGAGACGCCGTCGACGACGAGGTGGTGCAGGGCGATGATCAGGCGGCCGGGGGCCTTGGGATCGGCCGGGTCGAGCCACACGAACTGGGCCATGACCCCGGCGGCCGGGTCCAGGCGGCCGGTCGCCGCGTCGAGTTCGGCGGCCACCAGCTCGTCCGCGGCCTGTGAGCCGTCGCAGGCGACGCGGCGCAGCAGGGTGCCCGCGTCCACCGTGCCCGGCGCGCCGACGATCATCCGGCGGGCCCCGGCGTCGAGCCGTGAGCGCAGGATGTCGTGGCGGTCGAGGACCGCGTCGAGGGTGGCGGCGAGGCCGGCGCGGTCGATGCCGAGCGGGAGTTCGGCGAGGACGGCCATGGAGAAGCGGTCGTGGGAGCCGCCGAGTTCCAGCATGTACTCGGCGATCGGCAGCAGCGGGAACTCACCGATGCCGCCGCCCTCGTACTCCTCCAGGACGACGGAGGCCGTCGACTGCTCGGAGGCGACGGCGGCCAGTTCCGCGGCCGTCCGGCGCTCGAAGATCTGCCGGGGGGTGACCTCGACGCCCTGGGCGCGGGCCCGGGAGACGACCTGGATGGACCGGATGGAGTCGCCGCCCACGGCGAAGAAGTCGTCGTCGACGCCGACGCGTTCGAGGCCGAGGACCTCGGCGTACACCTCGGCGAGGATGCGCTCGCGCTCGGTGCCGGGGGCCCGGTAGGCGCCCGCGGTGAACTCCGGCTCGGGCAGCGCCTTGCGGTCGAGCTTGCCGTTCGGGGCGAGCGGCAGCCGGTCGAGGACGACGAACGCGGACGGCACCATGAAGTCCGGGAGCCGCTGCCCGACGAAGGCCCGCAGGTCGGCGGTCTCGACGCCGGCGCGCAGGTCGGTGCTGGTGGAGTCGCTGCTGTAGGCGGGGACGACATAGCCGACGAGCTGCTTGGTGGTGCCGTGGGCGCGGGCGACGACGGCGGCCTGGGCGATGCCCGGGTGCGCGGTCAGCGCGGCCTCGACCTCACCGGGCTCGATGCGGAAGCCGCGCACCTTCACCTGGGTGTCGCCGCGGCCGAGGTACTCCAGCTGACCCTCGGCGTTCCAGCGGGCGAGGTCGCCCGTGCGGTACATGCGGGAGCCGGGCGGCCCGTACGGGTCGGCCACGAAGCGGTCGGCGGTCAGCTCGGCGCGGCCGTGGTAGCCGCGCGCCACGTTGCCGGCGACGTACAGCTCGCCCGCCACGCCCCGCGGTACGGGGGTGAGGCCGGGGCCGAGGACGTAGACGCGCATGTTGCCCAGCGGGGTGCCGATGGGCGCGCTGCCCTCGCCGTGCCAGCGGCGGCTCTCGTCGATGGCGAACGCGGTGGCGTAGAAGCTCTCGGTCTGGCCGTAGGCGTTGACGATCGTCACGTCGGGGAACGCCTCGCGGACCCGGGCGGCGAGCGTCGAGGAGAGCGCCTCGCCCGCGAAGACGAGGGTGTCGACGCTGGTGGTGTCCGCGATGTGGTCCATCAGCTCGGCGAAGACGGACGGGACGGTGCTGACGAGGCTGCCGTTCCAGCCCTCGCCCCGGGCCGCGCGCTCGCCGAGGACGAGGACGTCGCGGACGAGTTCGACGGTGCCGCCGTGGGTGAGCGTCGTGAAGATCTCGAAGACCGACACGTCGAAGTTGATGGAGGTGCCCGCGAGGGTCCGCGAGTCCTTGCCCATGTCGACGCGCTCGGCGAGCTGGAGGACGCCGTTGACGATGTTGTGGTGGGAGAGGGAGACGCCCTTCGGGGTGCCCGTCGAGCCCGAGGTGTACATGACGTACGCCAGGTTGTGCGGGTGGGCGCCGCCGGGGAGGTTGCCGTCCGGCTCCTCGCTCAGGTCCAGCTCGTCGACGTACAGCTTCGGGGCGTCCGTCTCCGGCAGCACGGAGACCGTCGCGGAGTCGGTGAGGACCAGGTGCGGGCGGGCCTCGCCGAGGATGTACTCCAGGCGGTGGCTCGGGTACTTGGGGTCGATCGGCAGATAGGCGCCGCCGGACTTCAGCACCGCGAGCAGCGCCACCACGAGGTCGAGGGAGCGCGGCAGGGACAGCGCGACGACCGTCTCGGGGCCGACACCGTGCCCGACGAGGACGTGGGCCAACCGGTTGGCGCGGGCGTTCAGTTCGCCGTACGTCAGCGAGGTGCCCTCGTGGACGACGGCCTCGGCGTCGGGGCTGAGGGCGACCTGCTCCTCGACCAGCCGGGCCAGGGTGACCATCGGGGTCTGCTCGGCGGTGGCGTTCATCTCGACGAGGAAGCGCCGGCGCTCGGCCGGGTCCAGGGTGTCGACGGCGCCGACCGGGAGGGCCGGGTCGGCCATCAGCTGCCGCAGGACGCGGACGAAGCGGGCGCCGACGGCCTCGGCCGTGGACCGGTCGAACAGGTCGAGGGCGTACTCGATGGTGCCGCGCGCGCCCTGCCCGTCGTGGTGCCGGGCGATGTTGAACTCCAGGTCGAACTTGGAGGTCTTGGTGTCGAGCTGCTCGAAGTCGAGGCGGGCGTCGAGGCCGGGCAGGTCCAGCTCGGGGCGGGTGATGTTCTGCCAGGCGAACAGCACCTGGAACAGCGGGTTGTAGGCGGTGGAGCGCTCGGGGCTGAGCCGGTCCACCAGCATCTCGAAGGGGGCGTCCTGGTTGTCGTAGGCGTTCAGGGCCCGCTCGCGGACCTGCTCCAGGACGTCCTCGAAGGTGGGGTTGCCGTCCAGGCGGACGCGCAGCACCCAGGTGTTGACGAAGAAGCCGACCAGATCGGCGAGGTCCTCGTCGCCGCGGCCCGCGATCGGGGAGCCGATCGGGATGTCGTCGCCGCCGCCGAGCTGCTGGAGCAGCACCGCGAGGACGGACTGGAGGACCATCGACACGCTCAGTCCGCGCTCGGTCGCCAGTTCCTCGACCTGGGCGAGGAGTTCCGGCTCCAGCTCGAACTCGACGGTGTCGCCGCGGTGACTGGCCACGGACGGGCGGGTGCGGTCCAGGGGCAGCTGGAGCGGTTGGGCCAGGCCGGCCAGCTCGTCCTCCCAGTGGGCGAGCTGGCGGGAGACCAGACTGTCGGGGTCGTTCTCGTCGCCGAGCAGCTCCCGCTGCCAGAGCGCGTAGTCGGCGTACTGGACGGGCAGTTCGGGGAACTCGGGGGCGCGGCCCTCGCGGCGGGCCCGGTAGGCGAGGCTCAGGTCCCGCAGCAGGGGCGCGCCGGACTCGCCGTCGGCGGCGATGTGGTGGAACAGCAGCAGCAGGACGTGCCGGTCCGGGGCCTGCCGCAGGATGCGGGCGCGCACGGGGATCTCGGCGTACAGGTCGAAGGTGTACGAGACGGCCTCGGCGATGGCCTCGGGGAGCCGCTCGGGCTCGACGTCCACGACGGGGATGTCGGGCCGGATCTCCTCCGGCGGAAGTATTCGCTGGTAGGGGACGCCGTCCTCGTCGTAGAGGATCGTGCGCAGGCTTTCGTGGCGGCCGATCACATCGCGGATCGAGGCGGCGAGGGCGCGGGTGTCGAGCTCTCCGGCGAGGTGGAGGGCGAGGGGCACGTTGTAGGTGGCTGAGGGGCCCTCGAAGCGGTCGATGAACCAGAGCCGACGCTGGGCAAACGACAACGGGATCACTTCGGACTACTCCTTGTTCATTCTGCGCAGACGGGGCCTGCTCGGGCTGGACGCGGGGGATCCGGCGGATCCGGCGGCCGTGGGGGCGGCCGCGATGTGGTCGGCGAGCTGGGCGAGGGTCGGGCTGGAGAAGATCGTCTTGATGGACACCTCGGTCCCGAGCTGCTTGCGGATGCGGCTCTTGATCCGCGTCGCGAGCAGCGAGGTCACGCCCAGGTTGAAGAAGTTGTCGTGGACGCCGATCCGTTCGGGCTCGGTGCCGAGGACGTCCGCGAACAGGTCCCGCAGGGCCTGCTGGGCCGGGGGGAGGGGAGCGGAGTCGGCGGTGGCGGCCGTCGCGCTGTCCGCCGTGCGGTCGGTGGCGCCGTCCGCCGCGGGGTCCGCCTTGTCGTGCGCCGCGGTGTCCGTCGCGACGATCGGCTCGCCCAGGTCCAGGGCGCCCACCGGGTGGCCCGGGTCGGCGGCCAGGGTGCGCAGCACGGTGTGGAGGCCGCCGGCGATCCGGTCGGCGCCGGCCTCGTCGAGCACACCCCGCTGGTACTGGAAGGTGAGCCGCAGCCGGGGCTCGGTGTCGGCGATCAGGGTGAGCGGGTAGTTGGAGCCGCCCAGCGAGCGGGTCCCGTCGAGGGTGATTCGGGCGGCGGCAGCGGCCTCGGCGAGCGCCGACTCGTCGGCGGGGAACGCCTGGTAGACGAGCAGCGTGTCGAAGAGGGCGCCGACACCGGTGGCCTCGTACAGGCCGCTCAGGGACTGGTGGTGGTGGTCGAGCAGCTGGGTCTGCCGCTCCTGGAGGCCGGTCAGCACCGTCCCGAGACCGTCCTCGGGGGCGTACCGCACCCGTACGGGCAGGGTGTTGATGAACAGCCCGACCATCGACTCGACGCCGGGCAGCCCCGGCGGCCGGCCGGAGACGGTCGCGCCGAACAGCACGTCGTCGCGTCCGGTGAGCCGGCCGAGGACGACGGCCCAGGCGCCCTGCACCAGGGTGTTGAGGGTGACGCCCAGCTCCCCGGCGCGCCGGACCAGCAGCGCGGCCTCCTCGTCGGTGAGGGGGACGGCCGCGGTGCCGACCTCGGAGCCGGACGCCTCGTCGCGGGCGACGGCCGTGCCGGCGAGCAGCGTCGGTCGGTCCACGCCGTCGAGTTCGGCGGCCCAGGCCGCCGCCGCCTCGCCCTGGTCCTGCCGGGCCAGCCACGCGAGGTGGTCGCGGAAGCCGCGCACCGGCGGCAGGGGTGCCTGGTGGCCGTGGGAGGCGTACAGGCGGAGCAGGTCCCGGGCGAGGACCGGCTCGGACCAGCCGTCGAGGAGCGCGTGGTGCAGGGTGAGGACGAGCGCGGCCTGTTCGGCGCCCAGCCGGATCAGCGTCATCCGCACCAGGGGTGGGGTGGCGAGGTCGAAGGGCACGGCCTGGTCCTCGGCGAGGAACCGCTCGAACGTCTCCTCCCGCTCCTCGGGCACCAGGGTCCTCAGGTCCAGCTGCTGCCAGGGGAGCTGGACGCCGTCCACCACCAGCTGCACCAGATCGCCCTGGGTGTCCGGGGCGAAGGCGGCCCGCAGCGCGGGGTGCCGGTCGAGCAGGCCCTGCCCGGCCTCCCGCATCCGCGCGGGGTCGACCCGGCCGGAGAAGGTGAACACCGTCTGCATGCGGTACGCGTCGTAGCCGCTGTCGCTGAGCATCGACTCGAACAGCATCCCGGACTGCATCGGCGTCAGGGGCCACACGTCGGACAGGTTCGGGTGGCGCTCGCGGAAGGCGGCCAGGTCCTCGTCGCCCAGCTGGACCAGGGGGCCCGACACGTCGTCGTACGTCTCGGTGGGGGTGCCGGCGTGCGGGGCGAGCCGGGCCACCGTGCGGTGGGTGAGCAGCTGCCTCTGGGTGATCTCCAGGCCCCGGGCGCGGGCCTCGGCGACCACCTTGACGGAGCGCAGCGAGTCACCGCCGATGGCGAGGAAGTCGTCGTCGGCGCCGACCCGGTCGAGGCCCAGCACCCGGGCGTAGACCTCGGCGAGGATCCGCTCCCGCTCGCCCTCGGGCTCCCGGTACTCCCCTGCGGTGAACACCGGCTCGGGCAGCGCCTTGCGGTCGAGCTTGCCGTTGGGCGACAGCGGGAGCGTGTCGAGGAACATGAAGGACGCCGGGACCATGAACTCGGGCAGCCGCTCTGCGGCGAGGGCCTTCAGCTCGTCGGCGGTGACGCCGGCGCCGGGCGCCGCGTCCACCGGTCCCGCGTCCGCGACCAGGTAGGCGACCAGCTGCCGCCCCTCGTGGGCGACGACCGCGGTCTGCCGTACGGCCGGGTGGGCGAGCAGCACGGACTCGATCTCGCCGAGTTCGATGCGCAGCCCGCGCAGCTTGACCTGGTGGTCGGTGCGTCCGAGGTACTCGACCTCGCCGTCGGCGGTCCACCGGGCGAGGTCGCCGGTGCGGTACATCCGTGTCCCGGCGGGACCGTACGGGTCGGCGAGGAAGCGGTCGGCGGTGATCTCGGGCCGGCCCAGGTAGGCGCTCGCCAGCTGGACGCCCGCGAGGTACAGCTCGCCGGGCTCGCCGACCGCGACCGGCCGCAGCTCGGCGTCGAGGACGTACAGCCGGGTGTTCCACACCGGCTTCCCGATCGGTACGGGGCCGTCGGCGGTGGTGTCGCAGGGGTGGTAGGTGACGTCGACGGCGGCCTCGGTCGGCCCGTACAGGTTGTGCAGCTCCACGCCCGGCAGCAGCCGGCCGAACTCCCGGACCGCCTCGCGGGGCAGGGCCTCGCCGGAGCAGAACACCTGGCGCAGCCCCGTGCGGCCGGACGCGTCGAGCCCGGCGAACCCGCCGAGCCCGGCGAACCCGCCGAGCCCGGCGAGCCCGGCGAGGAACACCTGGAGCATCGACGGCACGAAGTGGCAGGTGGTGACGGACTGTTCGCGGATGGTCCGGGCCAGATACACGGGGTCCTTGTGGCCGCCGGGTTCCGCGACGACGATCGCCGCGCCCTCCCGCAGCGCCCAGAAGAACTCCCACACGGACACGTCGAACCCGGACGGCGTCTTCTGGAGCACCCGGTCGGCGGCGGTGAGCGGGTACTCCGCCTGCATCCACCGCAGCCGGTTGTCGATCGCGCCGTGCGGGACGACGACGCCCTTGGGGCGGCCGGTGGAGCCCGAGGTGAAGATGATGTACGCCGGGTGGGCGGGGGTGACGGCCGGCGTGGGATCGGTGTCCGGCAGGCCGTCGAGGGCGGTGTCGTCGAGAGCGACGACGGTGATGCCGTCCGGCACCGGCACCCGCCCGGCGGTGTCCGCGACCACGCAGGCCGGGCCGGTGTGCTCCAGCATGTAGGCGAGCCGGTCGGCCGGGTAGTCGGGGTCCAGCGGCAGATAGGCGCCGCCCGCCTTCACCACCGCGACCAGGGTGACCAGCAGCTCCAGGGAGCGCGGCACGGCCACCGCGACCGGGGTGCCGGGGGTGACGCCGAGGGCGGTCAGACGGTGCGCGAGCCGGTTGGCGCGGGCGTTGAACTCGGCGTACGTCAGGGTCTCGGAGCCGAAGACCAGGGCCGTCGCGTCCGGGGTGCGCCGGACCTGCTCCTCGATGGGGGCGACGAGTGTGGTGACCGGCAGCTCACGGCCGGTGTCGTTGAACTCCTCCAGAACCAGGGCGCGTTCGGCGCCGACTGCCTGACGGGCCGACTCCACCTCCGCGGAGCGCTGTTGGCCGGTCAATTTCCACACCTCTTCTCTCACTGGATTTCCCGGACTCCGGGAATGACGCGAATGCGGAACACAAGTCCGCGAATTGCACGGAAGAAAGACGGAACAAAGGGGGATTGCAACGACCCTAATCGGCCGCTTAATTGGCCAACAAGGATGTTCAACCGACCAATTGAGCCGCTTGGACGGTGAATTCACCGGCGTGCGAGACGCCCGCCCGGGAATCGTTCGCGAGCCGTCGCAGGACGCCCGCGAGCCGGTCGGCGGTGTCCCGCGCCGCCTCGGTCCCGAACAGTCCGCGCCGGCCGCGCAACCGCAGCTCCAACGGGCCGGGGTCGGCGCGCAGGACAAGGGTCAGCGGCGGCTGCCCGTGCTGGATCGCCCGGACGCCGGTGACGGTGACCCGCCCGACGGCGGGCACGGGGGCACCGGGGGGCGGGGCGCAGAGGTCGGCGCCGCCGAGCACGACCTCCCGGCGTCCGGCGGCGCCCGCGAGGACCACCGTCCAGGCGCCGCGTACGACGGTCTCCAGGTCGACGCCGAGCCCCAGGGCCCGCAGGGTGAGCCGGCCGGCGTCCGCCGCGGTCAGCGGAACCTCGGTCTCCTCGACGGGCGGCTCACCGCCCCGGGCGCGCACGGTGCCGGGGACGGCGTACGCCCGCAGCAGATCCCGCAGGAGGGCGCGCAGGGTGGCCTCGTCGTGGTGCTGCTGCCGGGCGGTGAGCACCAGCAGATGCCGCTCCCAGGCCAGCCGGACGAGGGCGACCCGCTCCGGCGGACCGGGGGAACCGACGCTCCCCCGGTCCGCGGCGAGCAGTCCGTCCAGCGCGTCGGTCCGCTCCCCGACGGTCAGCGCCCCGAGGTCCAGCTCCCGCCAGAACGGCTTCCGCCCGCCCCGGTCCAGCACCCCCTTGACGGCCCCCCGCATCCGCACGGCATCCACCCACCCGCCGAGGTGCACGACGAGCTGCGACGGACCGGTGTCGGGGGCGGGGAGGAGGGTGGGCGGGGCGTCCGCCGATGCCGGGGGCACCTGGGAGGCCGCCGCCGGGGAAGGCGCCGGGACCTCCGGTCGACGCGAGGCCACCGGCGGCACCGCCCGCGCCGGGGCGGCCGGTGAAGCCGCCCAGGCCGCCCCCGCCGCCCCCCGTAAGGGTGCCGGGCTGCGCCGGGTCATCGCGCGGCTCCCGCCGCTGTCGGGGTGACCGCCTCGGTCGTCGGCGTGACCGCCTGGGTCGTCACCGTGACCGCTTCGGTCGCCGCCGTGGCCGCGGCCACCTTCGTCGCCATGCCCTCGACCGTCGGGTTCTCGTACAGCTCGTGGGTGCTGAGGCGGACGGCGAGTTCGGTGTCGACGCGGGCCAGCAGGCGGGTCGCGCGCAGGGAGTTGCCGCCGAGGTCGAAGAAGGAGTCGTCGCGGCCGACGGTCCTCTGCCCGAGCACGTCGGACCAGATCGCGGCGATCCGCTGCTCCAGCTCCCCCTCCGGCGGGGTCTGCGTCCGCCGGCCGAGGGCCGCCCGGCGCGGCGCCATGTCGAGCAGCAGCTGGGTCGTGTCGACGGCCCCGCTGCCGTCCTTGGGGATACGGCTGACTTCGAGGAGCCGTACGGGCACCGGCAGGTCGGCGAGCGCGGGCGCGAGTGCCGCGTGCACGGAAGCCGGGTCGGCGCCCTCCTCCGTGTCGGTGGTGTACGCCACGAGCACCTCGCGCACGCTCAGTTCGTCGGGCGCCAGCTCGCCCACGACGAACGGGTTCCGCGCGTCGAGCCCGATGAGCTGGTAGTGGTACGGCAGCGCCGTCGCGGTGAGGAAGCAGCGCAGGCCCCGCTCGGGGTCGATCGCCCGGAAGCCGCGTCGGCGCGCGGGCGCCGTGGACTGGCCCTGGCTCATGCCGACGTCGTCCCACATGCTCCAGGCGAGGCAGCGCACGTCCCGGCCACGCTCGTGGTGCCAGTGGTCGGCGAAGCCCACGAGGAACGCGTTGGCGGCGGAGTACGCGCCGAAGGAGTGCCCGCCGAACTCGCCGTTCACCGAGCCGAAGAGGACCAGGGACGCTTCCGGACGGCTCTCCAGGACGTCGGCGAGGGCGAGCGTGCCGGCGACCTTGGCCGCGTACTGGGCGCGGAAGCCGTCCTCGGACTCGCGGGCCAGGGTGTGCCGTTCGAGGTGTTGCCAGTGGTCGGAGACATCGGCGGCGGCCAGGTGCAGGACCCCGTCGAGGGGGCGTCCCCAGCGCTGCTCGGCGGCGCTCACCGCGGCGTTCAGCTGCTCGGGGTCGGTGATGTCGGCCTGCCGGTAGGTGACCTCGCCGAGGTCGGTGAGGTCCCTCAGCCGGGCCGCCTTCGTGCCCTCGGCGGGCGACCGGCCCACCAGCAGCAGCCGGGCACCGTAGGCGGCCAGCAGGTAGCCGGCGAGGTCGCTCGCGATCCCGCCGAGACCGCCGGTGACCAGGTACAGCCCGCCCGGCACCAGCGGCGGCGCGACCTCGGCCTCGGTCTCGTCGTCGACGGGGCGCAGCCGGGGCTGCCAGCGCAGGCCCTCGCGTGCGGCGACCACCCCGGTGTGGGTGGGGTCGGCGAGTTCGGCGCGTACGGCGCGGGCCCACTGGGCGCGGTCGGCGGGCAGGTCGAGCTGTCGCACGGTGATCAGCGGGTTCTCGGCGGCGGCCGTGCGGATCAGGCCCGGCAGGGCGCACACACCGAGGTCGACGTGGTCGCCGGGCCGGACATGGGCGGCGCCCTCGGTGAGGACGAGCAGCAGCGGGGCGCCGAAGTCGTCGAGCACGCCCATCAGCGCGGTGAGCTGGGTGCTGACGGCGGTGGTCCGGGCGGCGGGCTCGTCGTCCTTGCCGTCGAGCGGCCAGGCGAACACCACGGAGTCGATGGGCCCGTAGTGCGCGGTGACGTCGGTGAGCACCCGGCGCAGGTCCTCGGGGTCGCCGGGCGCGACCCGGTAGCGGTCGAGGTCGACCTCGGCGAAGGAGCGGCCCCGGCCGACGACCACGGCGGGTTCGTCGTCCAGGCCGAGCGCGGCGAGCTGCTCGTCCTCGGCGAACACGACCCGGGTGCCGCAGTCGGCGGAGAACACCAGCCGGGAGGAGCCGCTGTCGGCGGGGGCCTGCGCGGCGGGCAGCCGCGACCACTGCCGGCGGAAGAACCACGTACCGGAGTCCTCGGTGTCCTCCTCCTCCTCGTCGGCGACGCGGTCGGCGAACCGTCCGGCGCGCAGGTCGGCGACGAGCGCGGCCCGCTGGATCTTGCCGCTCGCGGTCTTCGGGAACTCGGCGTCCGTGACGGGCACGACCACGTCGGGGACGATCCCCGCCTCCCGGACCAGCGCGGCCCGTACCTCCTGGAAGGTGCGGGCGAGCGACTCGGCGTCCCAGCGCACCGGCACGAAGAAGACCACCAGCCGGTCGGAGCCCTCGCCGGGCTCGCGGACCCCGGCGGCCGCCGAGAACGTGACGCGGACGCCCTCGACCTGTTCGACGACGCTCTCCAGTTCGTGCGCGACGAAGTTGGCGCCCCGCACGATGATCTGGTCCTTCTTCCGCCCGGCGATGACGAGCGATCCGTCCCGTACGAAGGCGAGGTCCCCGGTGCGGAACCAGCCGTCGTCGGTGAACGCGTCCCGGTTGGCCTCGGCGTTGCCGTGGTAGTGCCGCAGCATCGTCACACCGCGGATCTGGAGTTCGCCGACCCGGTCCTGGGGCAGTGTCCGCCCCTGGTCGTCGACGACGCGGACGGTGACACCGGGGATGGGCCCGCCGACCTCGGTGAACGCGACCGCGTCGGCGCCCTTGCCGTCGACCGACTGGTAGACGAGGTCCCCGTCGAGGGACGCCTGGGAGACGACGACCGTCCCCAGCTCCCGGTCGTCGCGGCTCTGCCGGGTGTAGGTGACGCCGGAGCAGGTCTCGGACATCCCCCAGCACGGCACCATCGCGTCCGCGCGCAGCCCGTGCGGGGCGAGGAGTTCGAGGAAGCGGTGGCTGGTGGCGGCGACGACGGGCTCGCCCGCGTTGACGAACTCCCGCATCCGCGACAGGTCCCAGCTCCGCTGGCCGATCTCGTCGGCGCACTCGTTGACCAGGTTGTACGCGAAGTTCGGCGCCCAGGTGTTGGTGACGCCGTACCGGTCGATCCAGTCCAGCCAGAGCAGCGGGTCGCCGAGGACGTCGTCGATGCGCCCGTTGACGTGCCGGCACCGCAGGAACATGTCACGGACGTTGTAGTAGACCATCGTCACGTGGTCGAGCGGCATCCAGATGAGGCTGACGTCCTCGCCGGTGTAGCCGCGCGCCTGGATCACCGCCCACTCGCGCGCGGCGACGGAGGCGTTGGTGTGCTGGACGCACTTGGGGACGCCGGTGCTGCCCGAGGTGAGCAGGTTGATCACCGGCGAGTCCGGGGTCGTCGCGAACCAGTCGGAGTCCCTTTCCTGGCCGAGGAGTTCACCGACCCGGAGGATCCGCAGGTCCGGCTCGCCCCACAGCGTGTGCAGCGCGCCGAGCGCCGGCGCGGTCGCCCCGTCCGTGAGGATCACGGGCCGGTCGAGCAGCTGCCAGGCGTTGTGCAGCTTGCGGGTGGTCTCGTTGTGGCTCTCGTACGTCGTCGCCACGGCCACCGGCGTCGGCACGAACCCGCCGAGCACACAGGCCCAGAAGGCGGTCATGTACGCCCGGTGGTCCCCGAACTGGAAGAGGGCCGCGTCACCGGGTGCGAGCCCGGCCGCCCGCAGCCCGGCGAGCACCCGCTCGGCCTCGACGAGCAGCTCGGCGTAGGTCTGGAGGTCGGGTTCGCTGCCCTTGCGCAGATACAGGGTCCCCTCTTCGGGGGCGAGCGCGGCGGCCTGCCGCAGCCCCTCCTGAAGGGTGGTGGGCGCCCCCTCGGGGATGCGCGGCTCACCGCCGAAGGTCTCGGAGGAGGGCCGGTCGGAGAGCGACACCTGCGACGCCTGCGACGCCTGCGACGCCGACGGTGCGGAGGATGCCTGCGGTACCGGCGACGCCGGGGTAGGCGTCCGGAGTGTGCCCTCTGCCCCTCCCCCGCTGTCGACCCCGCTGTCGACCCTGCTGTCGACCCTGCTGTCGACGGTCCGTGCTCCCTGCCGTACGACGACGGCGGCGTCGCGCACGCCCGGTATCGCCCGGGTGGCGGTGGCGAGGCGGGCGGCGACGGCGGGGTCGAGGCCCGGGGTGAGGTCGGGTGTGTGGGTCATCGCGCGCTCCCCGCGAGTTCGGGTGCCGGCCGGGAGGACCCGGCGTGGGACGGGCCGGTGGGGGCCTGACCGGTGAGGACCTGGCCGGTGAGGACCTGGCCGAGGTGGGCGACCAGTTCGGTCGGGTCGTGGAGGAAGTAGAAGTGGCCGCCCGGATAGAACCGGGTGTGGAAGGCGCCGGTGGTGTGCGCGGCCCAGCCGTAGAGGGTGTCCTTGGGCGCCCGAGGGTCCGCGTCGCCGCTGAGCACGGTGATCGGGGTGTCCAGCGGCTCCCCCGGTTCCACCCGGTGCCGCTCCCAGAGGGTGAAGTCGGCGCGCAGCGTGGGCAGCAGGCCCTCCATGACCTCCTCGTCCTCGGCGATCTCGGGCTCGATCCCGCCCAGCCGGACGACCTCGGCGCCGAGTTCCTCGTCGGAGAGGGTGTGCATCACCGGGATCCGGCCGACGGTGCCGGGCGCGGGCTGCGCGGACAGGAACAGCCGGCTGGGCCGGGGCCCGCCCTTCTCCCGCAGCGCCTTGGCGACCTCGTACGCGAGCGCCGCGCCGCCGGAGTGCCCGAAGAAGGCGAAGTCCCCGTCGAGGTAGGGCCGCAGCGCCTGCGTCAGCACCTTCACCAGGGGGCCCACCTCGGTCACCGGGTCCTCGGCGATCCGGTTCTGCCGCCCCGGCAGTTGCACGGCGGCCAGCTCCACCTCCGCCGGCAGCAACCGCGCCCACTCCCCGTACGCCCCGGCCCCGGCCCCGGCGTGCGGAAAACAGATGAGCCGCGTCCGGGCCCGGGGGCGCCTGGCCCGCCAGATCCAGGGGGTCTCGACAAGAAGATCGGGACTGTGATCAGCCATGAGGATGTCCTCCATAAGAAATTCCGGGTCCAGAAACCGCGCGCCACGGAAGCCGCGCCCAAAGGGGCACGGGGCGCTGACACCATGCGGCTCCGCCGCGTGGGCGCGACCAGCCACGAACAACCCGCACCCGCGCCGCGAAAGAACCCCCGCGGCGGCCGGGCGCGAAAATCTCAACCCCGCCGCATTTCCAACTCATTGGCCAGCCGCAGCCAGTGGTCCGCACACCGCCGCGCCGCCTGCGCCAGCACCGGCGCCCGATGCCCCGGCACACTCCGCGCCAGCCGCTGCCACTTCGCCTCGTCGCCGATCGAGTGGACGCTGAGCATCTGGAGCAGCATCCGCCCCGCCTCGGTCCGCAGCGACGGGTCCTTGCGGATGTTCGGCAGGATCAGCCCGATCGCCGCCGCCGACAGATGCGCCGTTCCACGACCGCCGCCGGCGGCCGGCCCGGCCCCGCGCCCCGGCTCGTCCCGCGCGGCGACCCGCCTGGCGGGCGGCGCCTGCGGCACCGGGTCCTGCCCGCGGCGGATCCGGTCCCGTACGTCCTTCGCCGTGGCGGTGGCGATCCCGGCCCGCTCGGCGATCTCGCGGAGCGACGCCGTGGGGTTCGCGGCGATGACCTGGCTGGCCCGCAGCCGCCCCTCGGTCGCCTGAAGCGGCCGCACCCGGCCGTCCCGTCCGACGCGGGGCGCGTTCAACTGGTCGGTTCGGCTCGTTGAACGGCGCCGGATCGCCGCGACCGTGCTCGGCGCGAGTCCCGCGTTGGAGGCGATACGGCGGTCGGACCAGTACGGGTGGGTGGTGAGGATGCGCTCGGCGGCCGCCGCGCGGTCGGCCTGGGACAGGGGCAGGCCGTGCGCGATGTTCAGCTCGACGGACAGGGCGAAGACCTCGTCCTCGTCGCCGTCGAAGTACTCGACCTCGATGGTCGTGGCACCGCGCAGCCGGGCCGCGGCGAGCCGGTGCATCCCGTCGATGACCCGCATCGTCGGATGGTGGACCAGGATCGGCGGCAGCGGTTCCTGCTGTTCGGCGAGGGCCCGCACATGGTCGCGGTTCTCGCCGCCGAGCCGGGGGGAGTCGGACGCGCGGAGCGCGTCGACGTCCACGACGCCCGTCCGCCGCGCCCGGCCCCCGCGGTCGCCGGCCGGTCCCCCGCGGTCGCCGGCGGGGGTGGCGGCGGGCTGTGGCACCCCGGCGCCCGCCGCGACGGCCAGACGCAGGCCCGGCCTGGGCCCTTCCCGGCGGTCAGTGGTTTCGACGTGAGCGCCTGAGACGTTCATGACGTGTTCGCTCCTCCCCGTACGGGCGGGCCACAGCTCTGCTTTCCCCCGTGGCCCTCTCAACCGTCCCAAGAAACATACCAGGGGCGCGGATTTTTTTACCCCCATCGTGGCCGGTTTCCTCACGACCACCCACACCGTTCGCCCGGAACAGAATCAGACAAACAGGAATGAAAACGGCCCGCAGCCGCGCCTCGGGGGATGTAGGCACGGCTGCGGGAGTCTGTTTCAGCGCGGAAACGGGCGATTTCCCCGGGGGATCACCCCGAGCCCGTCGCTTCCCCTCGATAGAAACATACCGGGTTGCTGGTTTGCAATGCCCCGACGCGGCACCCCTCCCCCGCGGTAGCTGAATGCACGCTTCCGCCAAGCCTGCCCGCGCCGCGGCGCCCCACTTGCCGGAATCCCACCGATAAAACGAGACCCGACACGCCCTCGTGCGCTCGGCCGCGGAGGTCTTCGAGCGGCACGGGTACGTCCGGGCGAAGCTGGCCGAGATCAGCGCCGGCGCCGGAGTGAGCCCCGGAGCACTGCACTTCCACCTTGTTTCCGGGCAGGGTGCCCGGTCCTTCAGAGCCGGGGTGAATGCCCCGCTCCCGCGTAGTGGGGCAGGGGAAGTCGAATCGCCGTCAGGGTGATTCGGCGTCGCCGCCCATGACCTTATGGGCGACCACGAACAGGCGGTGGTGACGGGAGTTGAGGGACCAGTGGCTGGCGGCCGGCCGGGGCGGCGGCCGGGAGCGGTAACTCACACAGGTGATGTTGATCGATGGCCTGCCCGGTCGGGGAACGTGCGGGCTAGGTTCGCGGCATGTCACGCTTCCGGATGTACCCGACGAGTGAGCAGGCGAGCATCATGCTCGACCACTGCGCGCACGCGCGGTACGTGTGGAACCTCGCCGTCGAGCAGCACGCGCACTGGTCCAAGGGGCGCAAGACGGCGCCCGGTTTCGCCGAGCAGTGCCGCCAGCTCACCGAGGCCCGGCGGGAGAACGAATGGCTGCGCGCTGGTAACGCCGATGTGCAGCAGCAGGCCCTGAAGGACTTCGCCAAGGCCAAGAACGCCAGGTTCGCCTCCGGGTTCGGTGAGCCGACGTGGCGCAGGAAGTACGTGCACGAGGGCTTCCGCGTCATCGGCACCGACCGGGTCGCGGAGTTCGAGGCGGACGGGGCGCCGAAGCTGAACGCCAAGGGCAAGCAGGTGATGGGCCGCTTGGTCGTGGTGCAGAAGCTGAACCGGCGGTGGGCGCAGGTGAAGGTGCCCGGCTGTGGGTGGGTCCGCTTGCGCCTGTCCCGCGAGGGCAAAGGCGCCCGCCTGCCCGCCGCGAAGACGTTCCGTGTCACCTTCCTCAACGGGCAATGGCATATCGCGTTCGCCGTCCTTCCCGAGCCGGTCGACGTGCCCGGCGCGGGTGGGGTCATCGGTATCGACCGTGGTGTGAAGATCACCGCGGCCCTCTCCGACGGGCGGAAGCTGAACTGCCCACAGCTCACGGTCAGGGAACGGGCGCAGATCCGCAAGCACCAGCGCAGGGCTGCTCGCGCCCCCAAAGGCAGTGAGGTCGAGGCCGCCGAGTACGCCAAGGTTGCCAGACTCAAGGCGCGCGAAGCCGACCGGCGTAAGGACTGGTGCGAGAAGACCAGCACCATGCTTGCCCGCACCTATGGTCTGGTGCGGTTCGAGAAGCTGAACATCAAGAACATGACCCGCTCCGCGAAGGGGACGGTCGAGCAGCCCGGCAGGAGGGTCAGGCAGAAGGCCGGACTGAACCGGGTGATCCTCGCGCAGGGCTGGGGGCTGCTGCGGCAGCGTACGAAGGACAAGGCTCCGGGCCGGGTCGAGGACGTCCCCGCGCCCTTTACGTCTCTGCGGTGCTCCGCCTGCGGATGGATCGAGAAGAAGTCGCGCAAGAGCCAAGCCGACTTCGTCTGTGTGTCCTGCGGGTTCACCTGCAACGCCGATGAGAACGCAGCGAACAACGTCGCGGCAGGACAGGGTGGGATCCCCCGCCTCCGGCGCTCAGCCGGTGCCGGAGGGGTGACAGCGGCCACCGGCCGTGCGAGCGCCCGTGAACCTCAACCCACCTGGGTTGGAATCCCGCTCTTTTAAGAGGGGGAGGATGTCAATTCGAGAACAAGGCGGCCGTGGCCGCGACGGTTCAGGCGGTGGCCGCTGAGAACCTGCGGCGGGCGGCCCGCACCGCGACCCGGCGGCCCGATCTCGCCCCCCTGCAACGCCTCACCCACGCCTCGTACGCCCTGGCCGAGCTGCTCCGCCAGGACGTGGTGGCCCGGGCGGGCTCACGGCTGCGCGGCGACGGGGCGTACCGGACGGATGTGGACCTGGGGACCTGCTCGCCGGCAGCGTCTCCCGCGCCGACGCGACGGCGTCCGTGGTCGCGGCCACGACAGGTCTGGAGGTCCTCGGCCGCACCGATCCCGAGTGGCTCTCCCCCACGACCCTCACCCGCGTCTGGCGCGTCACGCTGCCCCGCCTGGCGAGGCCGGGGGCGCTGAGCCGGCAGTCGCCGGGGCAGGGCGCCCAGTGACTCGGGGGTCACTGTTGTCGGGCGTCTGCGGGTGAGTGGGGGCTGGTCGCGCTGTTCCCCGCGCCCCTGGAGGGACGGGCCTACGGCCCGCCGTCCCCATGAAGGCTCCCGCGAAGGCTTTGCCCTGGAGGCTCGGCCACCAAGGCCCGGCCCTGAAGCTCGGCCTTCAGCGGATCGCGCCGTCGAAAGGCACGGGGCGCAGCCCTGGCCCGCTGCTTTTCGAGATGAAGGTCGGGCCGCCAGGCCCATGCCTTCAGGGGCGCGGGGAACTGCGCGAACAACCCCCACCACCCGCGCCCGCCGACGCATACACGCGCCCCCGAGCTATTAGGCGCCCGGCCCCGCCTAATGGACACCCGGCCCCTCGCCCCGCCACATCCCCCCGCTCCCCGACGGCCGCAGCGTGGACGTGCACGCCACCCGGGGCAGCAGCAACCGCCAGAAGCGTGACAACGAATCCGCGGTGAGCCACTGCGGATCGTGCCGGCCGAGGGATTCGAGGCCGGCGGTCGCGGCGACGACCACGGCGGCCGCGTCCTCCGCGGAGACCCCGTGCGCGAGGGCCCCCTCCATGTCCGCCTTGGCCAGCACCTCCTCCACCCACTCCTGCCAGGCCCGGCGCAACCCGGCGCCGGAACTCACCCGGCCGACCCCGTCGCCGAGGTCGAACCCGGCGCGCAGCACGGCGTCCTGGCCGAGCGCCCGCACGAGGGCATGGGTGGCGTCGATGAGGGACTGCAACGTGTCGCCGGCGTCCTGGGCGGTGATCCGGTCCAGTCGCAGGGCCGCCGCCTGACCGACCGCGTCGGCGAGGTCCGCCTTGCTGGCGAAGTGGAAGTGCAGCGCCCCGCTGCTGACTCCCGCCCTGGCGCTGATCATGGACAGGGACGCCGTTTCGAAGCCTTCCCGGTCGAACAGCTCGGCGGCGGACTCGATGAGCGCGTTACGCGTGCGCACCGCGCGCTCCTGTTTGGCCATGGGGCGCTCCGTTACTACGCAGGGGACCAGTGCGGACCTGTGCCCGGGATGCCCCCGCTGGGCCTGCCGCCCATTCCCGTGCGTAAAGAGATTATCAAACCGCCGTAGCGGTTTCTAGATGCCCTCTGAACCAAGTCGACTGTAGGTGCACCAGCCATAACGGTATGTATACGGAACCCCCGGCCGGGCGCTCCGGATTCGTCACCCCTCCGCAGGAAACGCCGAGAAGCCACACGTCAGCGCACCAGATCCGACCGTCCCCCGCTGGAACGACGATCCAGCCACCCTCACGTCTCTCCCACGACCACAACCTCAACCTCCGACCCCTCCGACCCCTTCGACCGCGACCACGACCACGAACGCCACCTCCATCGCCATCGCCGCCGCCACGCCCCCACGTCCGCCGCCGCGCACGACAGCGCCCCGCGGCCGGAGTCGGCCGCGGGGCGCATCACTTTCGTCCGTGTCAACGCCCCTCTCGGGGCCGCCGTTTCACTCGGGGCGGAGTACCACCGGCAGGGAGGCGTACCCGTTGAAGAGGAAGGTCGGCATGGGGTGGAGGTCCGCCACGGGGCGGGCGAGCCGCATCTCGGGGAACCTGCCGAAGAGTGCCTCCAGGGCGATGGCCGCCTCCATCCGCCCGAGGGGCATGCCGAGGCAGCGGTGGACGCCGTGGCCGAAGGCGAGGGAGTCGCGGTCGGCGCGCAGGAGGTCGAAGGCCGCGGCGTCGTCCCCGTAGCGCTCGGGATCGAGACCGGGCGCGGCGAAGTTGACGATGATCGCGTCGCCCCGCTCGATGGTGACGCCGTCGTCGAGCGTGATGTCGTCGACGGCGAACCGCAGCGGGATGTACGCGGCGGGGTTGTGCACGCGGACGGTCTCGTCGACGGCGTCGCTCCAGCTCGCGCGACCGGAGCGGATGTGGGCGAGCTGCTCGGGGTGGTCGAGCAGCGCGGCGGCGGCGTTGCAGATCACACCGGTCGTGGTCTCCAGGCCGGCGGCGATCATGAGGTAGAGGCTGTCGACCAGTTCCTTCTCGCTGAGCTGGTCGTCTTCGTCCCGTGCGGCGATCAGCGCGGAGGTGAGGTCGTCCGCGGGCCGGGCCCGCTTGGCGGTGACGAGTTCGGCCAGCATCTCGCCGATGCGTATCCGGGCGGCGTCGATCTCCTGCGGGGTGGCCGAGGCGTTGACCGAAGTGCTGATGGCGAGGGCCAGGGGGCGCCGGGACTCGTCGGGTACACCGAAGAGTTCGCAGATCACCCCCATGGGCAGCAGGGCGGCGTACGAGGTCAGCAGATCGGTCTCCCGGCCCGCGGGCAGGGCGGCCAGGTCGTCGGTGAGCCCTGCGGAGATCCCTTGCACCCACGGTCTGAGCAGCTCGGTCCGCCGGGTGGTGAACGCGCCGGCGATCAGTCTGCGCAGCCGGGTGTGCTCGGCTCCGTAGGAGAAGAGCATGGTCGTCGCGGACACCCACGGGTAGAGGGGCCACTCCTCGGTGATCAGCCCGTCGCGGTAGGCGGGCCAGTGCTGCCGGGGGTCCCGCGAGACCCGTGGGTCGGCGAGCAGCTGCTTGATGTACCGATGGCGGTTGACGGCCCAGGCCGGCACTCCGCCCGGCAGGCTCACCCGGGCGACCGATCCCTGTTCCCGCAGCGCGGCGGCCTCTCCGGCCAGGTCTCGCGCCGCGGGGTCCAGGGCGTAAGGGCAGGCGATCGTTTCCATCAGACGGTGCTCTCCGTTCGGTCGGTATCGCACTGGGCAGTTCCCGCGTCCGGCTGAACGGCGCCTGTGGCACGCCGTGAATCGTGCGCGCTCAGCCGAGCGCGACTTCCTCTCCCGCCCGGGCCTGTGCCCGCGCGGTGTTCCACACGTGTTCCGCCCTCGCGGGCGAGAAGTCGAGGCGTACGAGCACGCCGGGGACCGCGATGGAGGCCATCAGGTGCCGGTACAGGTCGGACACCCGCTGCACCATGTCCTGGTGCTGGGTCAGGATGTGCGACAGCACCTGGACTCCGGTGAAGCAGCCCACGAACACCCTGGCGATGGAGGCCACATCCGTGTCGGGCAGCAGTTCACCATCCGCCTTCGCCCGGGCGAACACCCCCTCCGAGCGCTCCACCCAGCCCTGCATGGGCACCTGGCGGTCGAGACCGTCCAGCGCCCCCTGCTCCACCGTGAGCCGGACGCTGCCGCGCACCAGCGGGTCACCGGTGCTGAGGAGATACGCCAGCAGCAGGGCCTCGTCGATCGCCGACTGGAGCGTCAGGTCCTGCTCCTGGACGGCGGGCACGGCGCTGACCTGCTTGGCCAGGACCTCCTGCGCGAGTTCCTCCTTCGAGGCGAAGTGGAAGTACAGCGCACCCTTCGTGACTTCCGCCTTCTTGAGGATCTGGGAGATGGTCGCCGCTTCGTATCCGACTTCGTCGAACACCGCGGCGGCCGCGACGACAATCTTCTCCCGCGTCCGGATCGCTCGTTCCTGCCGCGCCACCACACACCTCCGTACGCCCCCCGCAAGCGAAAAATACCGTCAGGTACGTATGATATCAGAAGGTAACGCTCTGTAGTACCCGAGCAAACCGAAGGCTTTGCGATCCGGCCGGACTCCGGGGCCCTGGAGCCTTAAAACCGACCGGCGAGATCGAGAATAAGACCGGGCGTCCTGTTTTGCAACCCTGCCCGCAGAGCCCCCTCCATCACGCTCACCCGCTCGACGAGCCCACCATCTCCGCAGGCCAGAAGCGTGAGGCTCGATGTTCGAGGGATACCGCTTACCCCGGGGCCGCTCCTGGGCGCCCCGCGTCAAGGTCGCGTCAAGGAGTCAGGAACCGGCAGAAGACGTCTTGAATAAAAACCGGTTGGTTCGTATCTTCTGAACCCTGTGATCCCAACTACTGGGCTCTAATCAGGGGGAAGAGGTCGTGACCATGACCTTGCTCACGCTCGACAAGTCTGCCTCTGCCAAGACAGACGCGCAGAAAACCGACCGCGTTGCTTCGAATCCGCCTCCCGTGGGCCGCGACGGCGAGGGGACAGCCGCCGAGGAACTGACCCACCTGCTCTTCGACCAGCAGGACCGGGCCCGTGTCCACGACACCTGGCGCACCCTCGTCAGCGGTGAGGCGTTCGCCTACCGCCCCGGACTCTCACCGGACGAGCGCACGGCGCTGTCGTACGACCGGCTCCGACTGGTCAACGACGCGGTCGACAACCCGGAGGCCCTGGCCTCCGACCCGCGGATGCTCGCCAGCCTGCACGAGTGGACGGGCTTCGTCGACGGTGCCCTCGGCACCTTGTCGGGCATCCACTACAACCTGTTCCTGGGCAGCTTCGTCGACCACGACGGCTACCGGCACGATCTGTCGGAGTACGTGTCGATGAACCGCACGGGCACGTTCCTCTGCACGGAACTGGACCACGGCAACGACGCGGCCGCCATGGAGACCACCGCGACGCTGGACCCGGCCACCGGCGGTTTCGTCCTCGACACCCCGCACCCGGGGGCCCAGAAGTTCATGCCCAACACCAGCCTGGTCGGGGGCCCCAAGAGCGCCCTGGTGGCCGCCCGGCTGATGGTCGAGGGCAAGGACAAGGGGGTCTTCCTCTTCCTGGTGCCGCTCAGCGACGAGGTGGGACACCTGCCCGGCATCACGGTCCGCGCGCTGCCTCCGAAGCTCGGCAGTTCGGTCGACCACTGCCTCACCTCCTTCGACCGTGTGTGGCTGCCGCGGGAGGCACTGCTGGAGGCCGAGCACGGCCAGCTCTCCCCCGAGGGCACGGTGACCAGCAGTGTGGGCAGCCGGCGCAAGAGGTTCCTGCGCTCCATCGGCCGGGTGACCACGGGCAAGCTGTGCATGAGCGCCGCCGCGATCGGGGTGTCCCGTACGGCGCTCGCCATCGCCGTACGGTATGCCCACCGGCGCCACGTCAGCGGGCCGAAGTCCGGGCAGCGGCTGCCGCTCGCCGCGCACCGCAGCCACCACGGGCGGTTGTTGCACGCCCTCGCCACCGGGTACGCGATGACGTTCCTGCACCGCCACGTGGTGACCCGGTGGGCCGAGCACACCTCGGCGGACCGGGCCGAGGTGGAGCGTCTGGTGGCCATCGCCAAGGGCTGGATCACCTGGGAGGCGCGGGACATCACGCTCGAATGCCGGGAACGCTGCGGCGCGCAGGGGCTGTTCCGGGTCAACGGCCTGTCGGAGCTCCAGCAGGACCTGGAGAGCGCGATCACCGCGGAGGGCGACAACCTTGTCGTCTGGCTCAAGGCCGGCGGCGAGATGCTCTTCGGACACGACACGGTCGAACGCGGCCACCTCGGCCCGGTCTCCCCCGGCCAGGAACTCGCCGACCTGGCGTTCCTGCGGGGTCTGCTCGCCGAGGCCGAGTCCATCTGGCAGGCCCGCGCCCGCACCGCTCTGCGCGAGGGTCCCGCCGGGGACCCGGTGGGCCGCTGGAACGAGGCGTCGACCGCCGCTCTGGAGGCCGTCTCGGCCCACGCCCGTCTCCAGGCGGCGGACGCCTTCCTCGCGACGGCCGCGCAGGCGACCCAGCCGACGGCCCGGTTCCTGCTGCACAGCCTGTGCCGTCTGTTCCTCCTCAAGCAGATCGGCGAGCACACCGGCGATCTGCTCGCCGAGGGTCTCATGACGGCCGATCACGTGCGCGGCCTGCCCAAGACCATCGAGACCGTGATCGCCGACCTCGCCCCCCACATGACCACCCTCGTCGAGGCGTTCGCCCTCCCGGCCGAGTACCTGGCCACCATCCCCCTCGCCGGCGGCACGCCCCTCTCGCAGTACGCCGACGACCGGGCCCCGCTCGTCAGGGTCTGACCCGGCGTCGACGCCACCACCCGGCCCCCCGCGCCGCCGGTCACCCCGCGGGGCAGGGCGCCCAGGTGTCGGCCGGGATCCACTTGCGGTGGGCGAGCGGCACGTCGTCGATCCACTCGTACCAGGCGCGGGACACCGGCGGGGCGGTGCGCCGGGGGGCCGGGACCGTACGGGCCGGGGCGGTGAGCGGGGTGTTCGCGGCCCCGGCCGGCTTCCCCGCGGCGAACACGACGACGCGGAGCACCACGAACCGCCCGACCCCGGCCAGCGCGCTCGCGCCCAGGTAGACGGCCTGCTCGACGAGGAGACCGGGGGCGGAGTGCACGAGGTGCAGGACGGCCGTGGCCGCGCAGGTCACGCCGTACGCGGCGGCCGCAGACCCGGCCGACTGGAGGTGCTCCCGCCGTCCGGCCCGGCGCCCGGCGCCGAAGGTGAAGCGGGCGTGCAGCTCGGTGGCCAGGACGGTCGACACGACCGTGACGACCGCGTTCGCCACGGCCCACGGCAGCAGCGCGGCCAGCAGCGCGACGGCCCCGCTGGACAGCACGCCGACTCCACCGCCGCACGCGACGAACCGCATGAACGAGGACAACGGCCGGGTGGGCTCGGGGAGTTGGCGCGCCGAGTGCTCCATCTGCTCCATCACGAACCTTCCGTTCCCCTCATGGCGGCCCACCGCGTACGTACGGCGTGCGTCGTTAAGAACAGCGTACGTGCATGCGCACACTGTTCGCAAGGGGGTACGGTGTGCCGCAGGCGGTCGCTCTGCCCGCCTGCGGACACATGACAACGGGGTTCGCTAAAAGGGGACTTGGACCCGCGTGGAGGCGGGGTGAAGGAAAACAGTAGAGGGCGTGTGCGCTGCCCTGTTACGGTCCAGAGGCCGGCCGCGGGACTTCGGTGCGACTTCCGGAAAATGCCATTTCAGCACTGATTCGCAGTTCGTGCCCCCATTCCCCGGCCGGCATCCGCACTCTTGAGGAAAGAACGGGATGGATTCGTACGGGGACCTCGTCGCAGCCGACGATGTACTGCTCTTCGTCAACGCGGCAACCACCTCCACCGGCCAACGTGAATTCCACAGCGACGAGGGCGAGCAGCGGCTGTCCTTGGGCTTCCTCCATGCATACATGCTGGGTAACTACCGTGACCTGTACGCCGGAGTGCTTGCGCTCGACATCAACGACTACAACGCGGTCCTCATCATCAGACAGTTGCTGGAGACCACCCGTGAGGCCACTGCCGACCAGCGTCGCAGCGAGGGCCGACTGATCGCGTGCCGTCTGGCGACGCTGCCGCCGCAACGCGTGTACGGGCTGTTCAACGCCTTGCGCCGGGCCGGGGTGAACAACCGTCGCACGCGCGCGATCATGCGTGACTGGCTGTCCGCCCGCCCGGACCTGGCGTTCGATGCCGTGAAGTACCGCAGCGGCCTCAAGCGAGCCCTTCGCCACGCACACCTGGTCCCTGCCACCGAAGAGCTGGGGGCGTTCGTCTTTGCGCCGCTGACCCGCAAGCACTACGCGACACCTCTCTTGGAGACGTGGCGCCGCGCGCACTACGAGCAGGCCGCCCTGTACGAGCTGCCCTATACGGCTGCCGAGGGCTTCGCCGCCAAGCACAAGATCCCCCGGAAGGTCTTCCTGGAGCGCATAGCCCCGCGGATGACCCGCCAGGAGACCTTGCGGTTGCAGGAGTCCGCGCGCAAGAGCGGGATCGCGGGAGTACAGGCAGACCTGTCCCGGATGCCGCTGACCCGGTTGGCGACCTATGTGCTTTCGCTGCCGGTCGAGGACCGCCTGCGCCGACGTGCCGAGCTGACCCACGCCCTGGAATCGGCCGCCGACCGGGCGGCCGGCCCCCACCGGGGGAGCTGGGGCAAGGTCACCGCCGTCCTGGACGACAGCTTTTCCACCTTCGGTTCGGTTCACAAGCGTCGTCGACCGCTGGCCGTGGCGATGGCCTGCCACTATCTGCTCGCGGCTCTTTCCGGCACCTACACCGCGCTGTGGACGTCCGGGCGGACCGACGCACTGCTGACCCGCCCGTACGGGCCGACGCCGTTGGGCCGGCGGATCCTCGACGCGCTGGACACCACACCGTCCAGGCTGGTGATCGTTTCCGACGGGTGGGACAACGCACCTCCTGGCCTGGCCGCCGAGGTGCTGCGCATCTGGCGCACTCGGCTCGACCCCAGGCGTCGCACCAGCATCGTCCATCTCAACCCCGTCTACGACGCGGCCGATTTCGACGTACGTCGGCTGTCCCCGACGGTGCCCACCGCGGGTATCCGTGACGCCGAGGACCTTCCCGCCCTCGTGGAAGTCGCCCAGTTCGCGGAGGGCCGGACCGGCCTGGCCGAACTGGTCACGTACATGAACACCCGTGCCGCTCACATGCTGAGCGGACACCAGCAGGAGCAGGCGCGATGACCACACTGGACCTGACCGGCCTGACCGCCCGCCCCTCACAGGTCTGGGGTGCCGTCCGTCTGGTGCCGCTCGTACGTGACGAACCTATCGTCGACCTCCGCCTGCGCCCTCAGCTCTACGGCGGTGCGACCGGTCTGGTCGAGGTCGGCCCACGCGCTGTCTATACCTCCTACATCCCCCATGGATTCGTCGCCACATGGACTGACGACGGCACGCCGGCAGCCGCCTACGGCACCCAGCTTTCCACTGACGGCAAGGCGGCGCCCGCCGCCACCATGGGCCTGCGCATCCACCGCAGGATGGCCCGCCGCCAGGCCAGAGACCGGCTGCGGTTCCTCCCCATGCACCTGGCCATGGAAGGCTACCTGGCACTGCACTTCGGCGGCCCCTCCATCGCATGGGAGGAGTGGTCGCGGCGTGCGATCAGCCGAGGGCTCTCCCCGCGCGTCGAGGAAGCCTATGTGGGTGCCGAAGTAAGCGGACTCGCCGACGCACTGCGCATCTTCGAGATCCACCCCGGTCAATGCGGTGTGATGGTCTACGTCGCCGACGCACTCGCGTCCGCCTTCGTGGTCCCGCATCCCGACGACTACCGCGCCCTCCACGCCACACTCCTGCAGGACATGTACGGCGACCTGATCTACACCTACGCCATGCTGATGCCACCGGTACAGGACTTCCGGGCCCGCATCTCCGACTCGCAGATCCGCTCCCTGGCCCACCTGCGCACGGCAGTTGCCGAGCAGGAACATGCTTGGACGGATTTTCACGACACGACCATGGCGGCCGGCCTGCTGGAGCGCGCGTATACCTGGCAGACGGTCTACCGGATGCAGGGCTTCACGCTCTCCCGCTTCTTGCCGCAGTTCCGTCCTCAGCAGGAGAACCACATCGGTGAGGCCATCACCGACCACAGGGGCAGGATTGCCTACCTCAAGACGTTTCGTCTGTCGGAGACCCAGGTCCGTCGCGGTCACCTTCTCAGCAGGCTTGCCGCCAACGACTGGCACCTGGAGAACACCGCACACGAACTTGGCATCGAGGGCTATCAGCTGGGGATACGCCTGGCGTCTGTCGGCTTCGATTTCCTGCTCCGCCAGGACATTATGGATGGATACCGCAAGCAAGCACGAACCCGGACCGGCTGAGCGCCTGAACGGTACGCCCGCCCCGGCGTCGACTCGCTCGCCCGGCACGTCGCGGAGCGCGACCCCTCACGCGACGTCCCCGCCCACGACACCACCGGCACCCTGCTCCTCCACGAGAGCGACAGCCCCGGCACTACCCTCACCACAAGCCCAGTGTCGTTCGGTCACCTCATACGCGCGCTCAAAGCAGCCGATCAGACTCAGACGTGAATACGTCCGGATAGGGTCGGGCGATGCCCAGTCTGATACGGCTGCATGCCGGCCACGCCCCGTCGGTCCTGGCCTTCGAGTTGGCGAACCGCGCCTACTTCGCCGCCTCGGTCCCCGACCGCGGTGACGACTTCTTCGACCGGTTCACCGACAGGTACGACGCCTTGCTGGCCGAGCAGGAGACCGGCGTCTGTGCCTTCTACGCGCTCGTCGCCGAGGACGGCTCGGTGCTCGGCAGGTTCAACCTGTACGACCTGGAGGACGGCACCGCCAGACTCGGCTACCGGGTCGGGGAGCGGGTCACCGGACGCGGTGTGGCGACCGCGGCCGTCCGGGAACTGTGCCGGACGGCGACGGCGACGCACGGCCTGCGCGAACTGCGGGCGGCCGCCTCCGACCAGAATGCCGCCTCCCGAAGAGTCCTGACCAAGGCCGGGTTCGTCCCGGTCGGCCCGCCACCCCGGCCGATCTCGGCGGTGAGTCGGGCACCTGGTACCGGCGTGAACTCCAGCCATAGACCTTGAACTCGCCCGCCGTCGCTCGCAGGGCGCCGCGCGTCAGCCCGACGCCTCCCCCACATAGCTCAGCTTGTCCGTGCCGCCGCCGTCCTCCCAGGTGATGACGACGTCGTTGCCGGAGCGGCGGACCGTGGCGAAGGTGATGTCCTTGTCGTCCACGTTCTCCGAGGCCATCGGCCGCAGCGCCATGCGGAAGTTGTTCTCGTCGCGGTACTTGCCGACGCCCGTCAGGATGCCCTTGCCGCCGACCATGTCGATGTAGGACAGCGGGTGCTGGCCCTGGAGGTCGCCCGAGGACTGCTCCTTGCCGATCGTCAGGGTCCGCGCCTCGTCGTCCTGCCACTGGCCCTCGACACCCGTGCGGGGCGCCGTGGACGCGTCGCCGCCGGCGTCGGTGTCCTCGGGGGTCGGGGTGTACTCCTCGGTGGGCTCGGAGGTCGGCGTCTCCGAGTCGTCAGCCCGCGCCGACACACTCTGCCGGGGCTTGGCCGCGGTGTCGTCGCCGTCGTCGGAGGTGAGCAGGAAGATCCCGCCGCCGATCACCGCGAGGGCGGCCACCGCGGCGACCACGATCAGCGCGATCCTGCCACCGTTGCCGCCCGGGGGCGGAGGGGGCGGATAGCCGCCGTACTGCTGGCCGTAGTTCGGTACACCGGGCGCTCCGGGGGCACCCGGCATGCCCGGCGCGCCGTAGGGCGGCTGACCGGCGCCGTACGGCTGCTGCGGGGCGGTCGTGTAGGGGTTGGGCGGAGGGCCGGGCTGACCGGGAGCCTGACCGGACGCCCCCGGCGGGGGCCCGTACGGCCCCGGGTACGGCGGTTGCTGCGGCTGCGGGGCCCCGTAACCGTCGTACGGCGGCTGGCCGGGAGGCTGAGTCATCGGCGGGTGTCACTCCTCGGGTCGCTTCGGCGAGGCAAGGAACGCCTGCCTCCAGCGAGCCCAACATCCATCACCGGCTGAGTCGTACGCAAGTGCGTATCCCGGTTGGTTACCGGGTCAGTACAAGACCCGACGGGGGCGGCGACACCCTGGCCGTGCCGCCCCCGGACTGGCCCGTTCAGTGCCTGTGCGCGCTCCGCCCCGCCCGGCCGCCGTTCGGCCACAGTCTCGGCCGGCGGCGGGCCGCCAGGTCCTCCGCCCAGCCGAAGGCGACGACGCAGCCGACGATCAGCACCCAGGTGAGGACCAGCACCGGCCAGACGCTCTCCAGCAGCCAGGGCACGTTCTGTTCGAGGACCACCACGGACCACAGCCGGTCCCACTGGGTCGCGGCGACGAGGATGCACGTGTTGTGCCACAGATAGATCGTCACCGCACGGGAGTTGAGGAAGGTGATCACCCCGTTCCAGCGGCGCAGCCGGCGCGGCCACTCGGACCACGAGGGGCTGAGGTGGAGCAGCAGCGCCACCGTGCCGAGGGAATACAGCGCCTGGGCGAACGGCATGGAGTCCAGGTCGTTGCCCTGGCCGAAGTCGTGGTGCAGGGCGTACCAGAGGCCCGTCAGGGCCACGGCCGGGGCGACGGAGGGGACGATGTAGCGGGGCAGGCGCCTGAGGACGCCCTCCTGGTGGGCCATGCCGAGGATCCAGCACGCGCCGAAGGTGCTGAAGTCCGTGAGCCCCGACGCGAACCGCTCACCGGGCAGGGACAGATAGCCCAGTTCGAACGCGGCCGACAGGACGACCGGGAAGAGGAGCGTCACCACGGGCACCGCGCGCAACGCGCGAAGCAGCACCGGGGACAGGACGACGTACCAGAGGTAGGCGCGGACGTACCAGAGGGGCCCGGCGAGTTCCACGGCCCAGTCGGCGCCGATGAAGCCGTGCACGCCGGGCAGTCCCTCGGCGTACGGCGGGTCGCTGATCGGCAGGATCCAGAACGTGAGGTGGAGCCACCACCACGCGGGATGCCCCTCCGCGTCGGGCCCCCAGCCCTGGGCCACCATGCCGGTCACCCCGATCACGCCCAGCAGCCAGATGGGCGGCAGCAGCCGGCGGAGCCGGCCCTTGACGACCTGGAGGGCCGGGCGCTTCAGCGAGCGGGCCATGAGGTTGCCGGCCAGCGCGAACATCACCCCCATGGAGGGGAAGACCAGCGGCAGCCAGGCCCAGCCGGAGAGGTGGTAGAGGACCACGCGGAAGATGGCGAGGGCCCGCAGGAAGTCGAAGTAGCGGTCGCGGGCGGGCGCGGCCGGCGCCGGCGCTGCGGGGGTCTCCTCCGTCGAGGTCTGCGTCAGGGTGCTCATCCGACCGGGCTCCCTTCACGCGGCTGGGACCCGGTGGTCGCCGCGCCCGCCCCGCCGGGATCACCCGGCAGTCCCACCGCGCCCGTGCGCCGCAGCTTCTGCCAGCGGAGCCGGCCGCCGGTCAGGGCGGTGATCCACGACTGGAGCAGGACGACGTACATCAGCTGGCGGTAGAGGAGTTGTTGCAGCGGCAGGGAGATCAGATGGGTCATGCGTTCCTTGTCGAGGTGGAAGGCGTACGCGGCGCAGACGGCCTGGACGGCCAGGACGCCGAACCACGCGCCGATCGTCTTCTCCGTCGGGCCGAACACCAGCCCGTACAGGAGGAACACGTCGATGAGCGGGGCCAGCAGCGGCGCGACCACCATGAACAGCGACACCAGCGGCAGGCCCACCCGTCCGAAGCGGCCCGAGGGGCCCCGCTCGAACAGGGCCCTGCGGTGCTTCCAGATCGCCTGCATGGTGCCGTAGCACCAGCGGTAGCGCTGCGACCACAGCTGCTGCACGGATTCGGGCGCCTCGGTCCAGGCGCGGGCCTTCTCCGCGTAGACGACGTGCCAGCCGTCGCGGTGCATGGCCATGGTGATGTCGGTGTCCTCGGCGAGGGTGTCCTCGCTCATGCCGCCGACCCGTTCGAGGGCCTCGCGGCGGAAGGCGCCGACGGCGCCGGGGATGGTGGGCATGCAGCGCAGGACGTCGTACATGCGGCGGTCGAGGTTGAAGCCCATCACGTACTCGATGTGCTGCCAGGCGCCGATGAGGGTGTCCCGGTTGCCGACCTTCGCGTTCCCGGCGACGGCGCCGACGCGCGGGTCGGCGAACGGCTGGACCAGTTCGCGGACGGTGGACGGTTCGAAGACGGTGTCGCCGTCCATCATCACGATCAGGTCGTGCCGGGCATTGGCGATGCCCCGGTTGAGGGCTGCGGGCTTGCCCGCGTTGAGCTGCCGCACGACGCGCACGTCGGGCAGGTCCCGGCTCAGTTCCTCGACGATCCGGGCGGTGCCGTCGCTGGACCCGTCGTCGATGACGAGGACCTCGATGGGATGGTCACTGGCCACCAGCGAACGGACGGTCTTCTCGATGCACTTGGCCTCGTTGTAGGCGGGGACGAGGACGGACACCGGTTCCGTGACGGGGCCGTCGGGGCCCCAGCGGAAGTTCCGGCGGCGGACCTTGCGGGCGTGGCACACCGACAGGACCAGCATCAGGCCGAAGCGGGCGAGGACGAGGACGCCGACGACCGAGAGGGCCACGACGAGGACGCCCGTGATCCGCTCCGACGCCTGGACGAGCACCACCCACGCCTTGCCCTTCCACAGGCCGACCCCGGTGACCTCGGTGTGCGCGCTGGGCGCGTCGAGCGCACCGGTGAGGGTGTGGAACGCGTAACCCCGGTCGCGCAGTTGGCGGATGAACCGGTCGAGCGCGGCGACGGTCTGCGAGCGGTCGCCGCCGGAGTCGTGCATCAGCACGATCGCGCCCTCGCCGCCCTTCGGTGTGGCCCGGCGGATGATCTCGTCGACGCCGGGCCTGCTCCAGTCCTCGCTGTCGGTGTCGCTGACGACGGTGATGTAGCCGCGGCTGCCGATGTACTGCGTCACCGGCCAGGACCGGTTGTCCATACGGCCCGAGAACGACGAGTACGGCGGCCGGAACAGCGAGGTCCGGATGCCCGCGGCGCCCGCGAGCGCCATCTGGTTCTGGGACAGCTCCCAGTCGATGCGGTCCTTGGACTGGAGCGAGAGGTCGGGGTGGTTGAAGGTGTGCAGCCCGATCTCGTGGCCCTCGTCGACCATGCGCCGCACCAGGTCCGGGTAGCGCGAGGCCATGGTGCCGGTGATGAAGAAGACGGCGTGCGCGTCGTGCTTCCTCAGCACGTCGAGGACCTTGGGCGTCCACACGGGGTCGGGGCCGTCGTCGAACGTGAGGACCAGTTCGCGGTCGGGTACGTCGAGGCTGCCGGCACGGCCCGAGCGGGTGTCGATCACCGGCCCGCCGTCGAGGATCCGCTGCGGCACCCGGTCGTTCGCGACGGGCGGACGGACCCGGTGGTCGGCGAGGATCTCGCTGTGCACGTAGCCGCGGAGCATCAGCATCGCCATCAGGGCGACGAGAAACAGGCACGGCAGGATGTGGCGGAGCGGCAGCCGCACGGCCCGGCGCTTCGACGGGCGCTTCGACGACCCCTTCCGGGGGCTTCCGGCCGTGCCGTCGGCGGCCTCGGGTGAACGGGGTGTGCGGGTACGGCGTTTGGCGGCGGCACGCGAAGGTGTGCCGCCGCGCCTGAAGCGGGTCATTATGCGGGGGTCTCCGAGGTCTGCGGTTCCTGCGGGCTCTCCGGTGCCGCGGTGGCGGGCTCGACCGGTGCCGGGGTCGGCGGACCGCCGGCGACGGTGTCCGTGCCGGATCCCTGGCCGGGAGCGGGGCCGCCGGACTCGGAGGGGGTGGGCGTCGGGGTGGGCGTGGGGCTGGAGCCGCCGCCCGCCGGCGGGGACGCCGAGACCGAGGGCTCTGGCTCCTTCACGCCGGTGGTCGGCCTCGGCTTCGGGCCTGTGCTGGCGCCGCCGCTGGGCCGGGCGCTCGCGGAGGCCTCCGGGGCCTTCTTCCTGCCGTCGTCGCGGGCGTCGTCGCGGGAGTCGCCACGGCCCGGCGCGGGGGTCACTCCCGGGGAGACCGACCCCGCGCTCGGCGGCGGCACGACCCCCTCGGCGGTGTCGGCGACGTCGGACGACTCGGCCGGCTGCGGCGGGGTGTCCACCTTGTCCGCCGGTGCCTCGTCCTTCTGCATGGGCATCGGCAGCCAGGGCGCGTCCGAGTTGCCCGACACCAGCGTGCCGACGATGACCGCGGCGTACGCGGCGCAGGCGGTGCCGACGGCGATGCCGAGCCTGCGGTACCGGTTGCGGCGGCGCCCCGACTCGTCGACGAAGACCGGTCCGTCGGGCTGGCCCCCGGCGGCCTTGTCCGGGTCCTTGCCCGCGTGCCTGCCCGGTCCGTCCAGTTCCCGTCCGACGCCGTCGAGTTGGACGGTCACCTCGTGCGGGTCGTGGTTGCGGCCGGGCTGGTCGGGCTGCTCCCAGGGGGCGGCCACGGTGCCGGGCCGGCCGGCCCCGCGCACGGCGGCGTCGGGTTGCCGGGGCACACCGGCGAAGGCGGTCGACTGCCGGGGCACGGACCCCGTTCTGCCGGCGGCCTCGGGCCACACCACCTCGTCACCGGCGGCTCCGGCCCGGGCGAACGGGTCGGTACCGAGGCCGCCCTCGACGTCACCACGGTGTTCGTCACGGCTGTCGCCGTCGGACCGCTCCGGCTGGGTGCCTTTCGGCCACTTCTCCACGTGCACGCGCTTCCCCCCACGGGTTGCGGATGCGTTCGATGCCGGACTCTCGCACTTTCCTGTACCGGACCGGGCCCCCACCCGATCCGGGGCGCCCCGCCCATCACACGCACCCGGGGGCCCGAATGTAGAGGCGGGAGAGATGTGACATGTGTGTTATCAGGTGAAACTCATCATGATGAGTGCATCTGTAGCCGGAATCCACCCGTCCTCCGGATATGAAAGCCATACTTCCGCGCCCGCCCGTTCCATGGCGGCCCGTCGCAGGGCATCGAGCCCCGGATGCGTGAACCCCTTCCGCCACACCAGAGAGACGGGGGACAGCGGGACGGGGTCGACAAGCGGCCGCAGCACGCTGCGCGGCATGGGCGGGAAGTCCACCACCGCCAGCACGGGCGTCCGGGTCTTGGCCATGACCCGCGCGAACTCCTCCTCGCCCACCACCAGGGGCACCGCGGGCGCGAGGTCGATCCCCCGTCCCGCGAACAGCTCCCGCGCCAGCTCCGTCCACTCCGGCGTACGGGGGTTGCCGGCACCCGCGTACACGGTCTCGCCCCTCAGCTCCGCCAACGGCACGGCGTCCAGCGCGGCCAGGCGGTGGTCCTCGGGCAGGATCACCGCCATCGGCTCGTACCGTACGGGCTGTTGTGCCAGCCGGGCCCGCACCGCCGGGTCCAGCCCCGCGAACCTGCCGAACGACACGTCGAGGCGCCCGGCGAGGATCTCGGCGGCGGCGTACGTGAGCCCGCTCTCGTACCGGGCCAGCAACTCCACGTCGGGCACCAGCTCCCGGGCCCGCCGCAGCACCCGTACGCCGGTGGCGAGCCCCGGCGAGTTCAGGTCCACGAGCAACGGCCGGGCCTGCCGGAACGCCCCCACGAGCGCGTCCTGCGCCTCCAGCACACGCCGTGCGTACGGCACCAGCCGCTCCCCGTCCGGTGTCAGCGCCACCTGCCGGGTCGTCCGCACGAACAACTCCACGCCCAGCTCCCGCTCCAGCCGCCGCACATCCCGGCTGAGCGCCTGCTGGGCGATGTAGAGCCGGGCGGCGGCCCGGGTGAAGTGCAGTTCGTCGACGACGGCGAGAAAGGCACGCAGCAGCCGCGGCGCGACGGCATCGGGAGCGAGGGACATCCGCCGAACTTACAACCAGAGTGCGTGAATCACCATGGAGTAGGTGTTGGACGGTGGATCAAGAACCGGGCGACGGTGGACCCCATGCCGCAACGCCCGACTCCCCTCCTGACCGTCACCGCCGACCAACTGGTGGCAGTGGACTTCGCCCCCCGCCGCCCTCAGGGACCCGAAGCAGCCGACCCCAACGCCGACCGACCTCAGGGGCACCGGGAAGCCGACCCGAACCCCAGCCGACCCAAGGGGCGCGGGGAACGGCGCGACCATCCACAACGCACCCGCACCCGCCGACGCACCCGCACCCCCACCCCCTCAGGCGCCCGCAAACGCACCCGCACCCCTCATCACACCCGCACCCCCTCCTACCGCCACCTCTTCCGCATCTCCGGCACCCGCGCCTTCACCCTCGGCGCCCTCCTCTCCCGCCTCCCCATGGGCATGTTCAGCGTGAGCGCGATCCTGATGATCGCCCCCGCCCGCGACTCCTACGCCCTCGCCGGCGCCGTCGTCGCCACCGGCCTCGCCGCCACCGCTCTGGTCGCCCCCCTCACCGCCCGCCTCGTCGACCGCCACGGCCAGGCGCGCGTCGCCGTCCCGGCCACCGCCCTCGCCCTCCTCGGCGGCCTCTCCCTGATCGCCTGCGTCCACTGGAACGCTCCGGCCTGGGCCCTCTTCGCCTCCTACGCCGCCACCGCCACAGCCCCCAACACCGGCGGCATGGCCCGCGCCCGCTGGGCCCACCTCCTCAAGGACGACCCGGCGGCCCTGCACACCGCGAACTCCTTCGAACAGGCCGCGGACGAACTGTGCTTCATGGTCGGCCCCGTCATCGCCGCGTTCCTGTGCACCTCCCTGTTCCCCGAGGCCGGCACCCTGTTCGGCGGGCTCGTCTGCCTGACCGGCGTCCTGGTCTTCGCCGCCCAGCGCGCCACCGAGCCGCCGCCGAGCGGCCGTACGGTGGCGAGGTCCCCCGTCCGGGCCCCCGGCGTCCCCTCCCTGCTCGCCGTCTTCCTCGCCATGGGCGCCGTCTTCGGCTCCCTGGAGGTCGTCACGGTCGCCCACGCCGACGCGCGCGGCGACGCCTCCGCGGCGGGCCTGATCCTCGGCCTCCAGGCGGCCGGTTCCTGCGCCGCGGGCCTGGCGTTCGGCGCGATACGGGTGACCCGTTCCGCCGACCGCCGCTTCCCGCTCTGCCTGGCCGCCATGGCGGCGCTGATGACCCTGCCGTGGCTCACCGCCTCGTCCACCGGCTCGCTGCTCCCCCTCGCCCCGGCCCTCCTGGTGGCGGGCATGGCCACCGCGCCCACCATGGTCACGGCGATGTCCCTGATCCAGGAGCGCACCCCCGAGGGCCAGTTGAACGAGGGCATGACCCTCGCGGTGACCGGACTCCTCGGCGGCATCGCGGGCGGTTCCGCGCTCGGCGGCTGGATGGTGGACCACGGTCCGGGCCCGGCCACCACCGGCTTCGCCGTTCCGGCGGCCGCCGCCACGCTGGCCCTGGCGCTGTCCCTGACCGTGTCGAAACGGCGTCCGGCCGTTTTCCGCCCACCCCATTGACGTGTCCACGCCCCACCTTTACCTTCGCCCGTCGAAACGCTTCGACGTCACTGGTCGAAACGCATCGAAACGATGTGACCGCGCAGCGCACTGAGAACCATCCGACTCCCCCGGAGGCCCCTGGATGTTGACGGCACGGCCCGCGCTGTTCAAACGGTGGATCGCCTTCGGTCTGCCGTCCTCCCACAGCCGGCTGCACGGTTCGTCGTCGTACCGCCTGACGATGGACCTGGGGCCGGGCCCGGAAGGCGGGGGATCGCGGTGACGGTGAAGATCACGGATGTGGCCCGGCACGCGGGGGTCTCCCCCAGCACCGTGTCGTACGCGCTGAGCGGGAAGCGCCCGATCTCCGCGGAGACGAGGGCGCGGGTGGAGGCGTCCGTCCGCGAGCTGGGCTACCGCCCGCACGCGGGTGCGCGTGCCCTGGCCCGCAGCAAGTCGAACGTGCTGGCGATGGTGGTGCCGTTGCGGGCCGGGATCCATGTGCCGGTGGTGATGGGCTTCGCGGTGTCGGTGGTGACGTCGGCCCGCGCGCACGACCACGATGTGCTCCTGGTGACCCAGGAGGAGGGCGAGGAGGGGCTGCGCCGGGTCGCGGACACGGCCCTCGTCGACGCGCTGATCGTGATGGACGTCCAACTCCACGACCCCCGGCTGCCGTTGCTCCGCACCCTGGACCGCCCTTCCGTGCTGGTCGGCTTCCCCGCCTCGGCGGACGGGCTGACCTGCGTCGATCTGGACTTCCGGGCGGCGGGCGAGTTGTGCGTGGACCATCTGGCCGGCCTGGGCCACCGGGTCGTGGGCCTGATCGGCTCGCCGCCCGAGGTGTATGTCCGCCGGACGTCGTTCGCGCAGCGGGTCCTCCAGGGCTTCACCGCCGCCGCCACCCGCCACGGCATGACGTCCACGGTCCACCCCTGCGAGGCCACGCCCGCGGCGGCCCGCGAGGTCGCCGAGCGGCTGCTGCGCGAACACCCCGCCCTCACGGGCGTGGTGGTCCACAACGAGGCCGTCCTGGACCCCCTGCTGGACGCCTTCGAGCACCTCGGGCTCCGGGTCCCGGCCGACCTCTCGATCACGGCCCTGTGCCCCGAGGACCTGGCCACGTCCCTGCGTGTCCCCCTCACGTCGGTCGCCATCCCGTCGACCGAACTGGGCGAACAGGCCGTCGCCCTGCTGATGAAGAAGCTCGACGGCGCCCCCGTCCCCGAGGCCACCCTCCTCCCCGCCCGCCTGACCGCACGGGCGAGCACGGCCCGCCGACCGACGGGCTGAGGTCCGAGGGGAGGGCCGGGATCCGCAGGCGGCCAGGGCCGGGTCGTACGACAGCGGGCGACGTCGGCTTCGAGGACGGGTGGGTCGGGCAGGCGTCGCAACCGCTCCAGCGGATTGTGCAGTTCATCGCGGCGGGCCGGATCGCCGCGGCTTCGAGTTACCGGGCTCCTGGCAGCTACCCGGACCGGACTCCCACCGCCAGGCACGATGAGCCTGCGCCTCGAGATCAGCTCCATCACGAAGACCTTCGAGCCCGCTGGGCGCGTGAAAGCCCGAGGTTAGGCTCGGTCACACGGGACTTGCTCCCGTTGCCGTTGCCCCACGACCCCTGGTCGACGTGTCCTGACCCACCACCCGAGAGGCAAGTGATGTCGAGCCGCACGTCCCCGATAGCCCTGCCCGCCGAACAACTGACCACCATGCCCGTCGACACGCTTGCCCGACTGCTGCTGCGTGACATGGCTGCCTCCGAGCCTCTGTATCTGACCCTTTGGGTGAAGAAGATACGGAGACCGCACCGCAGGGACCGGGCCGTGATGGGCGCCGTCAGCGAGGCCGTCGCATGGCTGCGCCACCACATGTACCTCGTCGAGGATCTGGGCGCCGACGCCGAAGGCGATTGGGTGATGATCAGCCGGAGAGGCAGACAGTGGCTCCGGGAACCGGTGTCCGATCGAACGGGTTCATGACCGCCGCCTTCGACCGGCCGCCGCCCGGCCGAAGGAAAGGCCGAGTCCACCTGCGGTCCGCGCTGCGCGACGACCGCATCGTGCTGACGCTGGGCCTGACTGTGGCGCGGTGACCCTTGTACCGAGGCCCGGCGCCCGAGGCTGAAGGCCTGGAAGCCAGGGGGCCCGAAGCCGGGAGCGCCCGTGGTGGGCCGCGGAGACCGACGCAGCGGGGCCCGGTGGTCTGGTCGACCACCGGGCCCCGCTGTTCATGCGGCACATGGGAATTGTGGAGATGGCGGGAATCGAACCCGCGTCCAACGGTGCGGAACCAGGGCTTCTCCGTGTGCAGTTCGCTATGAGTTTCTCAGCCCCGGCGATCACGCGAACAAGTCGCCGACGGGCTCAGTCACTGTTTGATTTCCCTCTTCACCCCGTGACCGGGATCAAGGTTTAGTCCCCTAGCTGATGCCAGGATCCGGGTCGGGAACAGCCCCGGGCTGACACTCCCTTTAAATGAGAGGCTCGGTCTCGCTACCTGAGATCAGGCGGCGAGAGCGAAGCGCTGCTCGGGAGAATCGCTCTTAACAGTGGCGATTATTTTTTTCGGCCTGTGGTTTACGAGATCATGGCCGCTTCCTCGACACGCTTCCCCTGCCTCGACATCCGCTGTCGAAACCGATCATCCCCATGTTGTGTTTTCAACCCCTCCGAGGAGGGCGCTCGCACCCGCTGTGAGGTGCGGATGCCATCGTACGTGACCAACGCGAGCGCATGCCACCGTATTCCCGGCCACGCGCGTCCCCCGGTTACGCGCGCTGCTTGCGCTTCGCCGCGGCGATGGCGCGGTCCGACTCCCGCCGGTCCTGCTTCTCCCGCAGGGTCTGCCGCTTGTCGTACTCCTTCTTGCCTCGGGCGAGCGCGATCTCCGCCTTGGCGCGGCCGTCCTTGAAGTACAGGGCGAGCGGCACGATCGTGTGACCCGTCTCCTGCGCCTTGGACTCCAGCTTGTCGATCTCCTCGCGGTGCAGCAGCAGCTTCCGCTTGCGGCGCGCGGAGTGGTTGGTCCAGCTGCCCTGGTGGTACTCGGGGATGTGCGCGTTGTGCAGCCACGCCTCTCCCCGGTCGATCTGGACGAAGCCGTCGGTCAGCGAGGTCCGGCCCTCACGCAGCGACTTGACCTCCGTGCCGGTCAGGACGAGCCCGGCCTCGTAGGTGTCGATGATCGCGTAGTCGTGGCGGGCCTTCTTGTTCTGGGCGACGATCTTGCGCTTGCCGCCCTTCTCGCCGTCCCTCGCCTTGGCGGCCGCCCCGCCCTGCTTGGGCTGCGACTCCTTGGGTACGTACATTCCCTTGCTCATAGTGCCGTCCATTTTCGCACTACGGAGGGGTGCCGGGGAAAGCCGATTACTCGTACTCGCCGAGCCCGCTCAGCACCGTCTCGGCCCGCTGGAGGGCGTCGTCGTCGGCGTCCAGGTCGGGGGTGATGCCACGGCCGTCGACGCCGCGGCCGGAGGGGGTGCGGTAGTGGCCGACGGTCAGCTCGGCGACGGACCCGTCGGGGAGGCGGCTCGGCATCTGCACGGAGCCCTTGCCGAAGGTGCGGGAGCCCACGACCACCGCGCGGCCCCGGTCCTGGAGCGCTCCGGTGAGCAGTTCGGCCGCGCTCATCGTGCCGCCGTCGACGAGCGCTACCAGCGGTCTGGTGCTGTCGCCGCCGGCGTCCGCGTGCAGGGCGCGCTGTTCGCCGTTGACGTCGTAGGTGGCGACGAGGCCGCCGTCGAGGAAGGCGGAGGAGGCGGTGACGGCCTCGGCGACCAGGCCACCGGAGTTGCCGCGGAGGTCGAGCACGAACCCGGTCGCGTCCGCGGCCTGCTCGACGGCCGCGCGCACCATGTCCCCCGAGCCCTTGGTGAACGCGTCGACCTTGATCACGGTGATCCTGTCGGCGAGGCTGCTGACGGTGACGTCCTCGGTGGACAGTCGGGCCCTGCGCAGGGTCTCCTGCCAGGTCCGGGTGCCGCGTTGCAGGCCCAGCGACACCTTCGTACCGGCGGCGGCGTCCTCGGCGGTGTCCTCCTCCCCGTCGATCGCGTCGCCGCGCAGTAAGGAGACGACGTCCGTGACGGGGCGGCCGTCGACCTTCTCGCCGTCGACGCTGACGAGCCGGTCCCCGGCGCGGATCCCGGCGCCGGCGGCGGGCGAGCCGCCCTGGACGCGGGTGATCTCGACCCGGCCGTCGCGCTCCAGCCGCGCCCACAGCCCGACACCGGTGTACTCACCGTCGAGGGCCTCCTGGAACTCCTCGTACTCGCCCTCGGAGTAGACCGCGCCCCAGCGGTCGCCGCTGCGGCTGACGGCCCGCTCGGCGGCCTCCACGGGCGAGGTGCCCTCGGCCATGGCCTCGGCGGCGGCCTCGGCGACGTCCCGCTGCCGGGCGGACGGGGCGGAGCGGGGTGCGTCGGTGGCGTCGTCCCCGCGGTACGGGTCGCCGAAGGAGCCGGTCGCGGCGCCGGTGGCGAGCACGCTCGCGAAGACCAATGTCAGGGCCGCCCCGCGGCGGATGCGGCGGGGCTGGGAGAACAGGTCGCGGCCTGACATGTCGGCGAGTCTAGGACAACGGAGGGGGCCGTAGCGGTCCTTGCCGGTACGGCCCCGTTGGCGTGCGTCACACCATCAGATATGCCGTGACGTGCGGCACACTTCTGCCCGCTCGGTCACACCAGGTTGTACTCGGCGGCCTTGGCCAGGTTCACCGCGTACGCGCCCCACATGCCCCTGGCGAAGAGCCGGTTGGACTTGTCGGTGATGGGGTGCCTCTGCCAGACGGCCTTCGGTCCGTGGGCCGACACGTCGAGGACGAGGTAGCCGTTCCTCTTCACCAGCTTGAAGGTGATGATCTTGCCTGCCCCCTCCAGGTGCCCGGGGAGGGACTTGAGGGTGAAGTAGGTCGTGCCGACGGCGGTGACGCGCACCGGGTTGCAGTCCTTGACCATCTTCAGACAGATCTTCTGATTCTTCTTGACCGTCTTCGGCATTCCCTTGATCGGGAACACACCGTTCATGATCTTGTTCATCTTCTTGAACGACACCTCGGCGGGCGTCGTCTTGCGGATGACCCGGTACGTGTAGTGGTACTTGTACTCGCCGCCCTTCGCGGCGACGGCCGGAGCCGCTTGCGCCGTCGGCGCCGCCGGAGCCGCAGAGGCGGGCACGGCGGGCAGCAGCAGGGCCGTCCCGATGGCGGCCGCCACCGCCGTACCGGCCATCCGCTTGCCTGCGCCCCCGTTGAGTGCGTGCATGATCGCTGGTTCCCCTCGTTCACTGTCATTGCTTCCGGGAACCGGAGGTCCACCGGAAGCGCGATCGGTCGGAACGAGCTTAACGATCAAGATTCGCGCAGGTAATGGCCATTGTGTTCCCAGATCGTCATGATCGTGCAACGAGCGTCAGACCCGGAGGTACTTCCGCAACGCAACGAACGCGGCCATGGCGGGCATGAGCAGTCCGATCGCCAGGACCAGCGGCAGCTTGGTCAGCACGACGTCCCAGCCGATGAAGTTGACCAGCGGGATCTTCTCCGCGAGCCACTGGTCGACCAGGAAGTACTTGCCGCCGACGATCAGTGTCCCGGCGAAGCCGGCGCCGATCAGGCCCGCGATCGCGGCCTCCATGATGAACGGCGCCTGGATGTAGAAGCCGGACGCGCCCACGAGCCGCATGATGCCGATCTCCCGCCGACGGCTGAACGCGGAGACACGCACCGTGTTGACGATCAGCAACAGCGCCACGACCAGCATCAGACCCATCACACCGAGCGCCGCGACATTCATGCCGCCGAGCAGGTTGAACAGGTTCTCCAGGACGTCCCGCTGGTCCTCGACCGACTGGACACCGGCCCGCCCGGAGAACGCGGTGTCGATCACCTTGTACTTCTCCGGGTCCTTCAGCTTGATCCGGTACGACTCCTGCATCTGGTCCGGGGTGAGCGACGCGGCCAGCGGGGAGTCCTTGAACTGCTCCTTGTAGTGCTTGTAGGCCTGGTCCGACGACTCGTAGTAGACCTGCTCGACGATGTCGAGCTTGCCCAGGTCGCTCTTGATCTGCTGCTTCTGCTCCGAGGTGACGGCACCCTTGGAGCAGTTGGCGTCCGCCTCCGCGTCCGCCTTGTTGCACAGGAAGATCGACACCTGGACCTTGTCGTACCAGTAGCCCTTCATCGAGCTGACCTGGTCCCGCATCAGCAGGGAGCCGCCGAACAGGGCGAGGGAGAGGGCCACCGAGATGACGACCGCGAAAGTCATCGTGAGATTGCGGCGGAGACCCACACCGATCTCCGACAGGACGAACTGCGCGCGCATGGCGTCTGGTCAAGCCTTTCCGTGGACGGTCGTCGAGCAGTGGTCAGTGCTGGTAGCCGTAGACGCCGCGCGCCTGGTCGCGGACGAGACGGCCCTTCTCCAGCTCGATGACGCGCTTGCGCATCTGGTCCACGATGTTCTGGTCGTGGGTGGCCATGACCACGGTGGTACCCGTCCGGTTGATCCGGTCGAGGAGCTTCATGATGCCGACGGAGGTCTGCGGGTCGAGGTTGCCCGTGGGCTCGTCGGCGATCAGCAGCTTGGGCCGGTTCACGAAGGCCCGCGCGATGGCGACGCGCTGCTGCTCACCACCGGACAGCTCACCCGGCATCCGCTCCTCCTTGCCGCCGAGGCCGACCAGCTCCAGCACCTGCGGGACGGACTTGCGGATCTCGCCGCGCGACTTCCCGATGACCTCCTGCGCGAAGGCGACGTTCTCGCCGACCGTCTTGTTCGGCAGCAGCCGGAAGTCCTGGAACACCGTCCCCAGCTGGCGGCGCATCTGCGGCACCTTCCAGTTGGACAGGCGCGCGAGATCCTTGCCCAGCACATGCACCTGACCCTGGCTGCACCGCTCCTCGCGGAGGATCAGCCGCAGGAAGGTGGACTTTCCGGAGCCGGAGGACCCCACGAGGAACACGAACTCGCCCTTCTCGACCTCCAGGGACACATCCCTGAGGGCGGGGCGGGTCTGCTTCGGGTAGACCTTGGACACGTTGTCGAATCGGATCACGGATGCACCACAGGCCGTCGGGGAATGGATGGTCGAGACTGTACCGCTACCCGTCCTCACGAGGGGCGCGGGGAACTGCGCGAGTGACCTCGGCGATCCCGGCGCCGTGCGACGTACGGCACCCGCCCCTTTTCCGGGCGCCCGCGCACGCACCGGAGGAACCTGGCACAGTGGAGGAGGAGGGGACCGGCGAATCAGCGGAACGCATCCGTTCCGCGAAGCGTTGAGGTGTGTGTGAGGCCATTGCAAGGAGGGCGAGGCGCATGACGTACGACCGGTTGGTGTGCGCGAACTGTGCGTCGCCTGTCGCCGAGGGCCGCTGCCATGTGTGCCGCGCCAGCCGCGAGCGACTCCAGCAGGAGAATCCGTTCGCGGGCCTGAGCCCGATGACCCTGATCGCCCTCCTGGCGATCCTGATAACGGCTCTGGCGCTGCTCGCGCACCAGACGACGGCATAGGGCGACGACAGCGGACACATGAGTGACCGGCGGGGGCGCCTCCGCCGACGTGATCGGACACGACGAAGGCCCGGGGCTTGCCGCCCCGGGCCTTCGAACGTGTGGGATGCCGTGCGTGACCGCGAGGGATCAGGCGGCGGCGCCGCGACCGTCCATCAGGCGGGGCAGCAGCCGGAAGCCGATACCGCCGACGATCATCGTGGCGGCCCCGACCAGCAGGAACGTGGTCTCGGCGGCACCCGTCTCGGCGAGCTCACCGCTCCCGGAGCCCTGAGCCTCGGTCTCCGAACCGGTGTCGGTCAGCTGCGAGGAGCCCTCTTCCTGGACGACCTCGTCGTTGCCGCCGTCGGGCTCGGTACCGCCGGAGGTGGCGTCACCGCCGCCGGTGGTGGAGGAACCGCCACCCGAGGTGGAGTCACCACCGGTGGAGCCGTTGCCGCCGGTGGAGCTGTTGCCACCCGAGTTGCCGTTGCCGCCGGTGGAGCCGTTGCCGCCCGAGTTGCCGTTGCCGCCCGAGTTGCCGTTGCCGCCTGAGTTGCCGTTCGAACCGCCGTTGCCGTTCGAACCGCCGTCGGTCGTGGTGCCACCGTCCGTGGTGGTCCCACCGTCGGTGGTGGTGCCACCGTCGGTCGTGGTCCCGCCGTCGGTGGTCGTGCCACCGTCGGTGGTGGTGCCACCGTCGGTCGTGGTGCCACCGTCGGTGGTCGTGCCACCGTCCGTGGTGGTCCCGCCGTCCGTGGTCGTGCCACCGTCGGTCGTCGTACCACCGGTGGTGCCCTGCGTGGCACCGATGGACGTGCCGTCCGTGTCACCCTCGGTGTCGACCGAGACACCGACATCGGCGGAGACGCCGTTGCCGGTGTTGACGCCGATACCGACGCCGAGGTCGAGCGCGGAAGCGGCACCCGCGGCGGTCAGCGACGCGCCGGCGGCGATCACGGCACCCGCGGCTATTCGCGCCACGCGGATCCGCGTCTTCTTCGTCATATGGCTGCTACCCCCAGTAGCTCATCAGTAAATGGAGCAGCGCCCGGGGCCGCGATCAGCGGGGGCAGTCGGTAGCTTGCGATCCCCCCGGTTCACATGCGTCCCAGTAATGCGCATGCCACGCGCCAGCCTTCCCAGTTTTCGAAGCAACGTCAAGGTCGTTGCGTACGCGATGTCCTGTTGATCGGGTTTGACCGCGGCAACGTCGTGTGAGTGTGACGTAAAACCCAGACATCCCCCTACAGACAAGGCAACTGCCATCGCGTGGATGGCAGTTGCCTTATCGACAAAGCGCTGAGATTGTCCGGGAGTTGGGGCGCGAGCGCGCCCCTTACTTCTCCTGCTGCTTGCGCCAGCGAATTCCGGCCTCGAGGAAGCCGTCGATCTCGCCGTTGAACACGGCCTCGGGGTTGCCGACTTCGAAGTTGTTCCGCAGGTCCTTGACCATCTGGTACGGGTGCAGGACGTACGAACGCATCTGGTTGCCCCAGGAGTTGCCGCCGTCGCCCTTGAGGGCGTCCATCTTGGCCTGCTCCTCCTGACGGCGGCGCTCCAGCAGCTTGGCCTGAAGGACGTTCATCGCGGTCGCCTTGTTCTGGATCTGCGACCGCTCGTTCTGGCAGGAGACGACGATGCCGGTGGGGATGTGGGTGAGGCGCACCGCCGAGTCGGTGGTGTTCACACCCTGGCCGCCGGGGCCGGACGACCGGTACACGTCCACGCGCAGTTCGGACTCGTCGATCTCGATGTGGTCGGTCTGCTCGACCACGGGCAGGATCTCGACGCCCGCGAAGGAGGTCTGGCGGCGGCCCTGGTTGTCGAAGGGCGAGATGCGCACGAGGCGGTGCGTGCCCTGCTCGACGGAGAGGGTGCCGTAGGCGTAGGGGACCTGCACGGCGAAGGTGGTCGACTTGATGCCGGCCTCTTCGGCGTACGACGTCTCGTAGACCTCCGTCTTGTAGCCGTGCTGCTCGGCCCAGCGCAGATACATCCGCTGGAGCTTCTCCGCGAAGTCGGCGGCGTCGACGCCACCGGCCTCGGCGCGGATGTTGACGAGCGCCTCACGGGAGTCGTACTCGCCGGAGAGGAGCGTGCGGACCTCCATCTCGTCGAGGGCCTTCTTCACGGAGGCGAGCTCCGCCTCGGCCTCGGCGCGGGTGTCCGGGTCGTCCTCCTCCTCGGCCATCTCGAAGAGGACACCGAGGTCGTCGATACGACCTCGGAGCGTGTCCGCCTTCCTGACCTCGGCCTGGAGGTGGCTCAGTTTGCTGGTGATCTTCTGCGCCTCGTCCGGGTTGTCCCACAGGGACGGCGCGGCCGCCTGCTCCTCGAGCACGGCGATCTCTGCCCTCAGCTTGTCGAGGTCCAAAACGGCCTCGATCGACTCCATGGTCGACGAGAGGGACTTCAGCTCTTCGGATACATCGACGACTGCCACGCCCCCAGCGTAACGGCTACGGCAACGTATCCCTCCCGGGTGCCGACAGCGCCTCACGGCTCGGGGGTGCGGATGATTCTGGCGGGTGCGGGCGGGTGGGGGCTTGTCGCGCAGTTCCCCGCGCCCCTGAAAAGCGACCGGGGCTGCGCCCCGTGCTTTTCAACGGCGCCCTCCCGCTGAAGGCCGGGCCGCAGGCCCGAGCCTTCAGGGGCGCGGGGAACTGCGCGAGAAACCACACACCGCCCGCACCCGCCAACGACTCGCGCACCCCCGAGCTACCAGGCGCCCGGTCAAGGAGAACCCGGCGCTGAGTTCTTCGTGTCGGACGGTGCCCCGCCCTCCTCGTCCCCGGAGGTGACCGCCCACGTCCCCACTCCCACCACGGCGATCAGCGCGACCGCCGCCACGCCGAGCGTGATCCGGCGGCGACGGGCGGTCGCCCGGTTCCGCGCGGACCCGGGCCGGGGCGCCCCCGCCGCCCGGGGCACCCGCGCGGTGCCCCGCGCACCCCCGGCCAGCTCGTCGGGCGCCGGCACCCGCATCGACGTGTGCGTGTCCCGGTTGGAGTCCGGCTTGGCGCCCGGCACCAGCGGCACGGCACCCCGCCGCACCCGCTCCCGCGGGGCGGCCGCCTGCGTCGGCGCCTCCTCGTACGCGTCCTGTGTCTCCGTGCCCGGCTCGTCGACGTCCAGCGGAGGCATCCCGGCCAGCAGCGGCAGCTGCTCCCGCAGCCGCGCCGCCAGCTCCGACGCCCGCAGCCGTGAGGCCGGCGCCTTGGCCAGGCACTGCACGAGCAGCTGCCACAGCTCCTCGGGGATGCCGGGCAGAGGGACGACGGTCTCGGTCACATGGCGGCGCAGCACCGCGCCCGGGTGGCCCCCGCCGAACGGGGTGAAGCCCGCCAGCAGCTCGTACAGGACCGTCGCGAGGGCGTAGATGTCCACGGCCGCCCTGGGCGGCAGGCCCTCGACGATCTCGGGCGCGAGATAGTCCGGCGTTCCGATGATCTTCGTGGCGCGGGTGCGCCGCGGCGAGTCGATCAGCTTCGCGACGCCGAAGTCGGTCAGCAGGGCCGGGTGGGAGCCGCCGGGGCCGAGCGGGCCCTGCATGTCCAGCAGCACGTTCTCCGGCTTGACGTCGCGGTGCACGATGCCGGCCGCGTGGGCCGCCGCGAGGCCGTCGGCGACGTCGGCCACGATGGCGACGGCCGCCTCGGGGGCCATGCGGCGCTCCCGGTCCAGCCGGGTGCGCAGATCGGTGCCCCGGACGAGGTCCATGACGAGGGCGAGGTCGTTGCCGTCGACGACGAGGTCGCGCACGGACACCACGTTCGGGTGGTCGAGACCCAGCAGCGCCGTGCGCTCCTGGACGAAGCGGCTGACGAGCTCCTGGTCGGACGAGAGGTCCTCGCGCAGCAGCTTGATGGCGACGGGGCCCTCCGGGCCCTCACCCAGCCACACCGTGCCGGCGCTGCCCCGCCCCAGAATCTGGTTCGCGGTGTACCGGCTTCCGATCTTCCGTCCCAAGACTGCTCCTACAGGCCGCGTGTTGGCGACAAAGCTACGCGCCCCAGGAGCCAACCTTCACCGCCGAGGCGGAAATCACCCCTCAGATGTCGACAAATCCCCAACCCCGGCACCGTGCGGGCCAGTCGTCGCCGCCGCGGTCGTCGCGGTCGTCGCCTTCACGGTCGTCACTGGCCGGAACCGGAGCCTCCGGAACCGGAACCGGAGTCGCCCAGCTCGCCGATCCACTTGGTCGCCGTGTCGAACCAGTCCTTGAGCTGCTCCCAGTAGCCCTTGCCGGTGCCGATCCACCCCTGGAGCGGGGTGAACTCCCAGATCAGCCAGCCGCCGACGACCAGCAGGACGATCATGAAGAGACAGCCCTTGAGGCAGCCGAGCCCCGGGATCCTCATGGGGTTGGCGCTGCGCTGACGCGGCTCGCGCGGCGGCCTCGGCTCCCGCTGCGGGCGCGGCGCGGGCTGCTGCGGCTGCGGGGCGGGCGCGTACCGCTGCGGCTGCTGGTGCTGCGGGGCGGGGGCGTACGGCTGGTGCTGCTGCTGCGGCTGGCCGTAGCCGGGGGCGGGCTGCTGGGGGCGGCGCTGCTGGCGCTGCTGCCCGCGCGGCGGCTGCTGCGGCTGCGGCTGCGGGGGCTGCTGCGGCCGCTGGGCCTGCCGCTGGGGGCGGCGGCGCAGTGGGTCCTCGCCGGGGTCGAGGTACTGGATCTGGGTCTGTTCGTTGCGGTCGCGGGCCGCGCGGAGCTGGTTCTGCCAGGGGTGCGGCTCCTCCGGTCGCGGCCCGGCCGGGTCGTGCGGCGGCACGGGCGGCATGACGGAGGTCGGGTCGGCGCCGCCGGTGTGCGGGAGGACGGCGGTGGGGTCGGCCGCGCCCGCGGGCTGGTTGCCCGGGCCCGAGGTGTGCGGGAGCACGCTGGTCGCCGCGTTCGGGTCGTACGAGCCTGCGCCGTGCGGCAGCACCTGGGTCGCGTCGGACGAGCCGAACGGCTCCGGGGCGCCGCCCGGTACCGGCGCGGGGGCCGGGTCGGGGACGAGGAGGTGGCCGACGCCGTCGGCGGCGGCGATCTGGAGGGAGTTGGCGTGCACCCCGACGCCCTCGGCGACGACGCGCAGCGCGCGGGCGAGGTTGACGGCGCTGGGCCGTTCGTCGGGGTTCTTGCGCAGACAGCGCTCGATGACCGTCCACAGCGGGTCGGGGACGGTGGAGGGGCGGCGCGGCTCGGCGCTGAGGTGCTGGTGCAGCACTTCGAGGGCGCTCTGGCCGGCGAACGGCGGGCGCCCGGTGACCAGTTCGTACAGCAGGATGCCGGCGCCGTAGATGTCGACGGCGGAGGTCTGCGGGCGGCCCTCGGCGGACTCGGGGGCGACGTACGCGGGCGTGCCCACGAACTCGCTGGTCCGGGTCAGGCCCGGGGAGTCGGCGAGGCGGGCGATGCCGAAGTCGGTCAGCATCGGGTGCATCTGGCCCGCGTCCTGCTGGAGCAGCACGTTGGCGGGCTTGAGGTCGCGGTGGACGACGCCGTCGGTGTGGCTGGCGGCGAGCGCGTCGGCGATCTGCGCGGTGAGCAGCGCGGCGGCGACGGGTGTGAACGGGCCGTTCTCGCGCAGATAGCGGTGCAGGTCCGGGCCGTCGATCAGGTCCATGACGAGGGCCAGGAGATCACCCTCGACGACCAGGTCGCGCACCCGGACGATGTTCGGGTGGGTGAGCCTGAGGAGTACGGAGCGCTCCCGCAGGAACCGCATCACGATGTCCGGGTCGCCGGCGAGCTCCTCCTTGAGGACCTTGATCGCCACGGTCTCCCCGGGGTGGCCCGGCACGGCTGCCTCGGCACCCGCCGTCTCCCGCTGGCGGGCGCGCCAGACGGTGCCTGTGGCGCCGCGTCCCAGCGGCTCCTCCAGGAGGTACTTGCTCCCTACCGGCCGCACGTCATGCGCTCCCTGCTGCTTGCTTGCCCGACCCTGTCCCGCGGGTTTCCGACCCACTGTAATGCGGCCATCCCCGGGACCAGGGGTCCTGTCGTCCCGCGCCTGCTGTGGCTTGCACTGGCTTGCTGTGTGTTCCCTGTCGTCCCGCGTACGCGGATACGTACGGGTTCCCCCGTACGTTCGATGGAAAGACGCTCTTCCCCAGGCGCTCGGTTGCCCAAATCGGGCACGGGACAGACGTGACCGATCTCAAGTGATCAATTGGCGGGCACTGGTCAGGCACTTTTGGGGGCAGAGCCGACCAATCAAGATCACTTGGCGCCGGGCGGCGGGCGTGTTGTCTGCGGCAGGTGCGAGGATGCCTCCAGTACTGGCCGACGTGCCCGTGAGCGGTGGGGGAAGTCTGCGGTGGGGACCGCGCAGTCTCGTCCTCGTCGTCGCGGGTGCCCGCGCGGAAGGGATCGCAGACGGCGATGCAGATCCGGCTGACCGTCGTAGACCCGCTGGGACCGACCTCGGAGCCGCGAGGACGCGCCACGGCCTGCGACGTGCTGGTCACGGCGCCCGCGGGGACGGCCCTGGCCGCCGTGGCGTCGGGCCTCGCCTCCGCGGTCGGGGACGGCGGCGCCGCGCAGCCGGAGCGCGGCCGGGAGGCGGGCGGCCAGGTCGTGCTGTACGCGGGCGCCGAGCGCCTCGACGTCCAGCGCTGCACCCTCGGCGAGCCGCCCCTGATCGACGGTGCCGTGCTCTCCCTCGGCGCCCCCTCCGAGCCGGGCCCGGAGGTCGACGAGGCCGCCGCCCAGCTGCATGTCGTGGCCGGGCCGGACGCCGGCGGTGTCCATCTGCTGCACGGCGGCAAGATCCACATCGGCCGCTCCGCCGACGCGGACGTCCCCCTGGACGACCCCGACGTCTCCCGCCTGCACTGCGCGGTCACCCTCTCCTCCGACGGCCGCGTCACCGTCGTCGACCTCGGCTCCACCAACGGCACCACGCTCGACGGCGAGCACGTCGGCGACCGCCCGGTCCGCCTCGCGCCGGGCGCGCTGCTGCGGATCGGCGAGTCGGCCCTCCGCCTGGCCTCCTCCTCCGGTACCCGCGGCGTCGCGACCACACCCGACGGCGAGGGCCACGTCCGGGTGACCGTGGCGGCCGAGGGCGGCACGAGCCCCGGCGGCGCTTGCGGGGGTGACGGCACCGCGGAGCCGGCACGGGCCGCCGGGCAGGGGCGTACGGAGCGGACGACGGAGCAGAGGCTGGTACCCGGGCAGGGCGGGGCACCGGGGATCGAGCGGGCGGCGGGAGCGGCGGGGATCGCGGGCGGGTCCGGGTCCGGCGGCCGAGGCGCGGGGCAGGAGGGCACGGGCGGAGGCTTCGACGGCGCCCACGGCTCCCACGGCCTTGAGGCTTCCCGGGGTGCCGGCGGCCCCGGGGGTTCGCGCGCGTCGCACCGGCCCGGCGGTCACGAGGGGCCGGGCGGCGGGGGCGGCGCCGTCGACCTGCCGGGTCAGCGGGGATACGGCGAACCCGACGACCTCCACGGCTCCGGAGCGCCCGGCGGAGCCGGTGCTTGCGGCGGAGCCGGCGCACCCGGTGTGTCCGGCGCGTCCGGTGACCTCGGTGAGGGTGCCGACGCCCTCGGGCCCGGCGGTTCCGGCACCCGCAAGGGCACGCCCCTGCGGGGCACCGAGGTGCCGCGCGGGGTGCGCAAGCGGGGTGGGTTCGGTGCCTGGGCGCGTCGGCTGACCGGGGGACGCGGACAGACGGGGGCGGAGCACGACCCGTACGAGTACGACACGGAGTACGACGAGGACGAGCGCGGCGCCCTGACGTCGCTGCTTCCCGCCGGGGGCGCGCGGCTGCCGGAGACCTGGCCGGACCCCGCCGCGCTGCTGCTGACCGCGCTGGGCCCGGGGCCCCGGCTGTGGGAGCGGGGGCCGGGCCACCCGGAGGCGCTGTCGGTGCGACTGGGCACGGCCGACCGGGCCACGCCGGACGGCTCGGGGCTGCTTCCGGCGGTGCCCGTGACCACCGGGCTGCGTGAAGTGGGCGCGCTGGGGCTGGCCGGTCCGCGCCCGCGTCTGATGGGCCTGGCCCGCGCCGTCGTGGCCCAGCTCGCCGCGCTGCACTCCCCCGACACCCTCGAACTGACCCTGATCAGCGCCGACCGCTCCCGCTCCGCGGAGGAGCGCACCGCCGACTGGTCCTGGCTCGGCTGGCTCCCCCATCTGCGCCCCGCCCACGGCCAGGACTGCCGTCTTCTCCTCGCCTACGACCGCGAACAGGCCACCGCCCGGCTGGACGAGTTGCTGCGCCGCCTGGAGGACCACGTGGCGGACACGGCGGGCAAGCCGGGCAGCGCGGATCCCGCGGGCCCCGGAGCCGACGGCGTGCCCGGCGGACGCCCCGCCCGGCGGCCCTCCTGGGCCAAGGACGACCGGGCGGCCGGCGGCTTCCCGGGTCCGTACACGGTGGTGGTCGTCGACGGGGACCCCGGTGGTGCCGATGTGCGGGAGGCCGTGGCGCGGCTGGCGCAGGACGGGCCGGCCGCCGGGATCCATGTGGTGTGCCTCGCCGAGGCGGAGGCCGCGTCGCCCGCCTCGCCGGTGACGGAGACGTACGGGGCGGCCTGCGCGATCTCGCCCGCGTTCCGCGCGTGCGGGGCCGTCGCCCTGCTGAGCGGTGACGTCGCCACAGCGCTGCGACTGCTGCGGGTCGCGCCGGCGCAGACCGCCGCGAGCGCCGCCCCCGTCGGCGGCGTCACGACTCAGGCGTCGGCGCCTGTGCGGGGCGGATCCGTGCGGGGCGGCGCCGAGCGCCTCGACCAGGTGGAGCACACGCGCGGGAGCGCGGGGCAGCCCGGCTCCGAGGCCGTGCCGAGCCGTTCGCGTGACGACCGCCCCGGTGCTCCGGGCCAGGCCGGCCCTGCGGCCCGCCCCGAGCACTCCGGCCGTACCGGCGGGGCGGAGTCCGGGTCCACGGGCCGTACGCATCCGCACATGGACCTCACCGGGGCCGTGGGGACCGTGGGAGCCGCTGGGTCCGTCGCGGACGAGCGCGCGCGACCCGGCGGCCACACCGACCTGCCCTCATCCGACCCGAACCCGCCGGGACTGCTCAACCACGGCACGGTGGCCACGCTGGACGCGGTGTCCGCGGCGTGGGCGGAGCGGTTCGCGCGGGCGCTGGCGCCCCTGCGCACGGACGGTTCGGCCGGGGACCGGCAGACGCGCGTGTCGGCGCCGCTGCCGCAGTCGGCGCGGCTGCTGGACGAGTTGGGGCTGGCGCGGGCCACCCCCGCGTCGCTGATGGCCCGTTGGGCGGACGCCGCCGACGACACGACCGCGCTCGGCGGCCGGGCCTGGGCCGTGCTCGGCGCGGGCCCGCGCGGGCCGGTGTCCGTGGACCTCGCGGCCGAGGGCCCGCATCTGCTGATCGAGGGGCCCGTGGGCAGCGGGCGTACCGAGTTGCTGCGGTCCGTCGCCGCGTCCCTCGCCGCCGCCGAGCGGCCCGACCGGCTGGGCATCGCCCTGGTGGACGGGCGGGACGGGGGCGGCGGCGCCGCGCCCGGCGGGGCGGCCGGGCGCGGCGGGGAGGGGCTGGGCGTCTGTACGGACCTACCGCACGTGGGCACGCATCTCATGGCCAACGACCCCGTCCGGATGCGGGAGTTCGCGCAGTCGCTGAGCGCCGAGCTGAAACGGCGGTCGGAGCTGCTGGGCGGCCTCGGCTTCGCGGAGTGGCACACCCGGCGTGAGGTGTCGGGCCGGATGGTCCCCCAGCGTTCGGCGAGGTCGGTCTCCCGGTCCGCGCCGGGCACGCCGGGTCCCCCGGCGGCGGCCGGGACGACGGGCGGCGGCCCGGCCGGTGGCGGCGGCCCGGCCGGTGGCGGTGGCGGTGGCCTCGCCGATCGGGTGTCGGCCGCCGGGGGTGCCGCGGATCTCGACTCGTCGTCCAGTTCCACGCTGCGGCTGCGGCCGGGGGCGGCGGGGCGCAGGGCCGCCGAGCAGGACGGGCAGCCCGGCGGGAGGGGCACCGAGCTGCCGCGGCTCGTCGTGATCGTCGACGACCTCGACGCGCTGCTGTCGCCGCCGCTGGGTTCGACGGGCCGGCCGGCCGCCGGGTCGGTCGTACGGGCGTTGGAGGCCGTGGCCCGGGAGGGCGAGCGGCTCGGTGTGCATCTGGTGGCCGCCGGCGCGGAGGGCCGGGTCGGCGAGAGCGAGCTGGGGCGGGCGGCCGGGGGCCGGATCGTCCTCAGCGCGCCGCTGCCGGGGCCGGACGAACCGTCGCCCGGCCGGGGCGAGTTGGTCACCCAGGGGCGTACGACCCCCACCCCCTTCCAGTCGGGCCGGGTGACGGGGCGCATCCCCCGCACGGCGACCCTGCGGCCCACCGTCGTCCCCGTCGACTGGGCCCGCATGGGCGACCCGCCGACCCGCCGCCCCGTCCGCGAGCTGGGCAACGGCCCCACGGACCTGGCCCTCCTCGCCAGCGCCCTGGACCGCGCGGCGAAAGAAGTCTCGGCGACGGAGGTTCCGTCCCTGCTGTAGTCCCGGGGCGCCTGCCCCCTCGACCCTATCCATGGTCACGACGCGGTCACGATCAGGGAGTTGAGGGGGCAGGCGCTCTTGCCGCCCCCTGGCGCGCGGCGTAGACCAGAGCGCACGGGACAGCGCTTCTACGTTCGACGACGCACGGAGAACGGGGTCAGTGATGCGCAGCATGCTTCGTACACGCAACGCGAGGACCGGGCACGATGCCTTAGCCGCACCCTGGTCCAGGTCCGGTTCCAGGTCCGGTTCCAGGTCCACGACCAGAGCTCTCGCCGCCCTCGCCGCGGGCCTCCTCGCCGTCTCCCTCTCCGCCTGTGGCGGGGACGACGGCGGTGACGACGGCGACAAGGGACCCGGCGACGGCGGCGGCAAGCCGACCGTCCAGCTCCCCAAGCTCGACGGCCAGAAGCTGGAGGTCGCGGCCGTCTTCACCGGACCGGAGCTGGACAACTTCCAGAAGGTGCTGGACGAGTTCGAGAAACGCACCGGTGCCACGGTGAGCTTCGTACCGACCGGCAACAACACCTCCACGTTCCTCGGTACGAAGATCGAGGGCGGCAAGCCACCGGACGTGGCGTTCCTGCCCCAGGTCGGCGTACTCCACCAGTTCGCCGAGAAGGGCTGGATCAAACCGCTCGGCGGCGAGGCCCTGGCCCAGCTCGACAAGAATTTCTCGGACGGTTGGAAGGACCTGGGCGCGTACGAGGGCAAGCAGTACGGCGTGTACGCGAAGGCCGCCAACAAGTCCCTCGTCTGGTACAACAGCGCGGCCTTCGAGGCGGCCGGCGTCACCGAGGAGCCCAAGACCTGGGACGAGTTCCTCCAGACGGCGCAGACGCTGTCCGACGCCGGCTCCCCGGCCGTCTCCATCGGCGGCGCCGACGGCTGGACGCTCACCGACTGGTTCGAGAACGTCTATCTCTCCCAGGCCGGCCCCGAGAAGTACGACCAACTGGCCAAGCACGAGATCAAGTGGACGGACCCCTCCGTCAAGGAGGCCCTCACCACCCTCGCCGAACTGTGGGGCAAGGACGAGCTGATCGCGGGCGGGGCGTCCGGCGCCCTCCAGACGGAGTACCCGAAGTCGATCACGCGGACGTTCAGCGGTGACACCCCGGCCGGCATGGTCTTCGAGGGCGACTTCGTGGCCGTCACCATCAACGGCGACACCGACGCGAAGATCGGCTCGGACGCCAAGGTCTTCCCGTTCCCCGCGGTCGGCGACGCCTCCCCGGTGGTCACCGGCGGCGACGCGGCGGTGGCGCTGAAGGACGGCAAGGGCGCGCAGGCGCTGCTCACCTTCCTCGCCTCGACCGACGCGGCGGAGATCTGGGCGGCACAGGGCGGCTTCCTCTCCCCCAACAAGGAGATGGACCAGGGCAGTTACAAGGACGACGTCACCCGGGAGATCGCCAAGGCGCTGCTCGCCGCGGGCGACGACTTCCGCTTCGACATGTCCGACCAGGCGCCCGCGGCGTTCGGCGGCACCCAGGGCGTCGGCGAGTGGAAGGACCTCCAGGACTTCCTGAAGAACCCCGACGACGTGGCCGGCGCCCAGAAGAAGCTGGAGACGGACGCGGCCAAGGCCTACGGGAACGGCTGACGCCCGTCATGTCGTCCGCCGTGGCGAAGACGGCGGGGGGTGCCGGCGCGCTGCCGACTCCCCCCGCCGCACCGCGCAAGAGCGTGACGGGCACCCGGCTGTGGGTGGCGGTGCTGTTCCTGCTGCCCGCGCTGGTGCTGCTCGGCGCGCTCGTGGTCTACCCGATCGGGTACTCGGTCTGGCGGAGCCTGTTCGACGCGAGCGGCTCGGGCTTCGTCGGCCTCGACAACTACGCGGAGATCTTCACCGACGACGCCACCCTCGTCGCCGTCCGCAACACCGCGATCTGGGTGGCGGTGGCCCCGGCCCTGGTCACCGCGCTCGGTCTGATCTTCGCGGTGCTGACGGAACGGGTGCGCTGGGGAACGGCGTTCAAGCTGATCGTCTTCATGCCGATGGCGATCTCGATGCTGGCCGCGGGCATCATCTTCCGGCTGGTCTACGAGCAGGACCCGGACCAGGGGGTCGCGAACGCGGTCGTGACGTCCGTGCACGACGTGTTCGCCGACGAGTCCGTGTATCCGAAGGCCCGCCCCAACGCCCAGGTCAGCGATCTGCGGCCGTCCGGCGGCGGATCGTTCACCACGGAGGGCGCCGTCCGCGCGGGCACCCCGGCACTGCTGCCGCTCGTCGGTATCGCGCCGAACCGGCTGCCGGGCGACCCCGAGGACGCGAAGGCACCCACCGGGAACGGTGTCACCGGGACCGTCTGGCTGGACTTCCGGCTCGGCGGCGGCGGTGAGAAGGGCGCCGTCGACCGGGGCGAGAAGGCGCTGGAGGGCGTCAAGGTGGAGGCGGTGAAGGACGGGAAGGTCGTCGCCACCGCCACCAGCGGCGCCGACGGCACGTTCCGCCTTCCGGAGTCGGCCGACGGGGCGCGGCTTCGGCTGCCCGGCTCGAACTTCGCGGCGCCGTACAACGGCATCGACTGGCTCGGCCCGACCCTGGTGACACCGGCCGTCATCGGCTCGTACGTCTGGATGTGGGCCGGGTTCGCGATGGTGCTGATCGCGGCCGGGCTGGCCGGTGTCGACCGGAACCTGCTGGAGGCGGCGCGGGTGGACGGGGCGAACGAGTGGCAGGTGTTCCGCCGGATCACGGTGCCCCTGCTCGCGCCGGTCCTGGTCGTCGTCCTCGTCACGCTGATGATCAACGTGATGAAGATCTTCGACCTCGTCTACATCATCGCGCCGCAGCCGACCCAGGACGAGGCCAACGTCCTCGCCCTTCAGCTCTACTTGGCGTCGTACGGCGGCGGGGGCGACTTCGGTCTGGGCAGCGCGATCGGTGTGGTGCTGCTGCTGCTCGTGCTGCCGGTGATGTGGGTCAACATCCGGCGACTGCGGAAGGAGCGCCAGCGGTGACCGCCCTCGAAACCCCGGCCCCCGCGCCGGGTCCGAAGAACCCCGCGGGAGCGGCGCCCCCACGAGCCAGGCGCTCGCTCGCCGCCCGGGTGGCGAGCGGCGCGGCGGGAGGCGCGCTGCGCGTCTTCCTGCTGCTGGTGGCGCTGTTCTGGCTGGTGCCGACGTTCGGTCTGCTGGTGTCGTCGTTCCGCGACCCGACCGACATCGCCGAGTCGGGCTGGTGGAAGGTGTTCTCGGCGCCCGCCCAACTCACCACGAGGAGCTACGAGTCGCTCCTGGAGAACGACGGGATCACCGACGCGCTGTTCAACACGGTCTGGATCACGGTCCCGGCCACCCTGCTCGTCGTCCTGATCGGCGCGATGGCCGGATACGCCTTCGCGTGGATGGACTTCAAGGGCCGGGACTGGTGGTTCATGGTCGTGGTCGGGCTGCTCGTGGTGCCGGTGCAGGTGGCGCTGATCCCGCTGTCCGGTCTCTTCCGGGACCTCGGGATCTTCGGCGACATCATCGGTGTCGTCCTGTTCCACGTGGGCTTCGGACTGCCGTTCGCGATCTTCCTGCTGCGGAACTTCTTCGCGGAGATCCCCCGCGAACTGCTGGAGGCGGCACGGCTGGACGGGGCGGGCGAGGTGCGGCTGTTCGCGACGGTGGTCCTGCCGCTCGCGGCACCGGCGCTCGCGTCCCTCGGGATCTTCCAGTTCCTCTGGGTCTGGAACGACATGCTGGTCGCGCTGGTCTTCTCCAGCTCCGGCTCCCAGCCGCTGACGGTGGCGCTCCAGCAGCAGGTACGGCAGTTCGGCAGCAACATCGAGGTGCTCGCGCCGGGCGCGTTCATCTCGATGGTGATCCCGCTGGCCGTGTTCTTCGCGTTCCAGAAGCAGTTCGTGTCGGGGGTGATGGCGGGGGCGGTGAAGTAGAGGGCCGGACGCGTCAGGAGTGGGGGGCCAGGGGGTTCGTCGGCGGCTACGGGTGGGTGGGGGCGAACAACCCCCACTCAGCCGCAGCCGAAAGACGACGCACAACCCGTTCGCACCGACGCGCCCCCCACCCCCGCGGATTCCCCCGTATGGAACACGGACCGTAACCAAATCATCCCATCGGCCGTTTCCGGGCAGTATGACCGCGCCGACCCATGGATGTCCCCCTTGCCCAGGTTCAGTGTCATCGTCCCCGCGTACAAGGTTCAGGCGTACTTGCACGAATGCCTGGATTCCGTGCTGTCCCAGTCCTTCACCGACCTCGAACTGATCGTCGTCGACGACGCCTCCCCCGACGGCTGCGGGGCGATCGCCGACGAGTTCGCGGCCCGTGACCCCCGCGTCCGACGCCCCGTACGGCTGCGGGAGAACGCCGGTCCGGGTGCCGCCCGCAACCAGGGGATGGAGCTCGCCAGGGGCGACTACCTCCTCTTCCTCGACGGCGACGACACCCTCGCACCGGACGCGCTCCAGTCGATCGCCGACCGCGTCAAGGAGACCGGCGAACCGGACGTCCTCGTCCATGACTTCGCCGGTACGACCTGGGCGGGGCTGCCCGTCCGCGCCGCCCACGACCAGCGGCTCACCGAGGCGGGCTCCGCCCCGTTCCGCCTCGACGACCGCCCGGGTCTGCTGAACGTCCGCCCGGCCGCGTGGAACAAGGCGTACCGGCGGGAGTTCGTGGAGGACCACGGCTTCCGTTTCCCACCCGGGATCCACGAGGACACGGTGTGGACGTACCAGGTGCTGATGGCCGCCCGGTCCGTCGCCACGCTCGACCGGGTCTGCGTCCATGTCCGCAGGCGCCGCCACGGTGGTCTCCTCGACCGGACCACCCGCGCGCACTTCGACGTGTTCGAGCAGTTCGACCGGCTGTTCGCGTACGTCGCCGAGCGGCCGGAACTGGCCGTGTGGCGTCCGCTGCTGTTCCGCCGCATGGTCGACCACCTCACCGCGGTGTTCTCCCGGCGCGACCGGCTCCCGCGCGCCGCGCGCGCCGAGTTCCTGCGCACCGTCCGCGCGTACTGCGCCCGCTACCGCGCCCCGGGCGCCCCACTGCGCGCCCGCGCGCGGCTCCGGCATCTGCTGCTGCGGCTGGGCAGCCCCCGTCTGTACGGGGCGCTGTGGGCGACGGCCCGCGCGGGCCGGGGCGCGGCCGGGCTGGCGCGGGGCCTGGGCCGGCTGGTCCGGGGCGGTGGGCTCCGCCTGCACTACCGCGTCCAGCGGCTGCTGCCGCTGCGGGCCGACCGGGCGGTGTTCGCCGCGTACGACGGCCGTGGCTACGAGTGCGACCCGGCGGCACTGGAGAACGCGTTCCGCACGTTCGTGCCGGGCATGCGCACCTCGTGGGTGGCCCGGCCGGAGCACCACCACACCCTGCCGGTGGCCACCCGGCGGGTGCGGCCCGGCTCGATGGCGTACTGGACGGCGCTGGCCCGCTCCAGGTACCTCGTCAGCAACGTCGACTTCGACCGGCGGCTGGTCAAGCGGGACGGGCAGGTGCTGGTGCAGACCCGGCACGGCACCCCGCTCAAGCACATGGGGCTCGACCTCCAAGACCGTCCGGCGGCCGCGCGCGACACGGACTTCGAGGCGGCGCTGCGGGGCAGCGACCAGTGGGACTACGTCCTGTCCGGCAACCGCCACTCCACGCTGGTCTGGGAGCGGGTCCACCCCTCCCCGTACACGACTCTCGAGTACGGCGCGCCGCGCAACGACGTGCTGCTGCGGGCCACCTCCGCGGATGTGGCGCGGATCCGCGAGCACCTCGGGATCCCGGAGGGCGCGGTCGCCCTGCTGTACGCCCCCACGCACCGCGACTACCGCCACTCGCAGCGCGCCCACCTGGACCTGGAGCGGGTGCTGCGCAAGCTCGGGCCGCGCTTCGTGGTCCTCGCCCGCGCGCACCACGCGTACGACGCGCCGCTGACGGACCTCGCGCACGGGCGGCTGCTGGACGTCACCGGGTATCCGAGCGTCGAGGGTCTGTGTCTGGCGTCCGACGCGCTCGTCACGGACTACTCGTCCCTGATGTTCGACTACGCCGCCCTCGACCGGCCGATCGTGATCCACGCGGAGGACTGGGAGGCGTACGAGGCGGCGCGGGGGACCTACTTCGACCTGCGGTCGTTCCCGCCGGGCGCGGTGGCGCGCAGTGAGGACGAGCTGATCGACATCTTCGCGACGGGCCACTGGCGGGGGTCGCGGTCGGCGCAGCTGCGGGCGGCGTTCCGTCAGCGGTTCTGCCAGTTCGACGACGGGAGGGCGGCGGAGCGGGTGGTACGGCGGGTCGTGCTCGGGGAGGCGGAGGTCCCGCCGATCGTGCCGCTCGACGACCGCCGGCCCGCGCCGTCGGCGACGGCCGGCCGCGACACCTCGCCCCTGGCGTCCGTACCGGGGATGGACGACCCCTCGCGCCCGTAAGGGCCACGTCCGGTGCGTCGGCGAGTGCGGGTGGGTGGGGGCTGGTCGCGCACGGGGCGCAGCCCCGGTCGCTTTTCAGGGGCGCGGGGAACTGCGCGAACAACCCCCACCCACCCGCGGCCGCCCACGCACCCCCGGCCCCCACCCACCAGGCGCCCCGACCCGAAAGGACAGAATGCCCCGCTTCAGTGTCATCGTCCCCGTGTTCAAGGTCCGGGGCTTCCTGCGCGAGTGCCTCGACTCGGTGCTGGAGCAGTCGTACCGGGACCTGGAGGTCATCGCCGTCGACGACTGCTCGCCGGACGGCAGCGGCGACATCCTCGACGCGTACGCCGCCCGCGACCCGCGCGTGCGGGTGCTGCACCTGCCTGCGAACGTGGGCCTCGGACGCGCCCGCAACGCGGGGCTGCCGTACGCCACCGGGGACTTCGTCCTGTTCCTCGACAGCGACGACACCTTCACCCCGGGTGCCCTGCGCGCGCTGGCGGACCGGCTCGACGAGGCCGGCGACCCCGATGTGCTGGTCTTCGACTACGCCCGCACGTACGGGTGGGGCGGCACGCGCCGCAACTCCCTCGCGCATGTGCTGAAGGACGTCGGGGCCGGCACGTTCACGGTCGCCGAGCACCCGGAGATCCTCGAACTGCTGATGGTGGTGTGGAACAAGGCGTACCGGCGGGAGTTCGTGGAGGCGCACGGCTTCCGGTTCCCGCCGGGCTACTACGAGGACACGCCGTGGACGTTCCCGGTGCTGCTGAGCGCTCGGCGGATCGCGGCCCTGGACCGGATCTGCGTGGCGTACCGGCAGCGGCGGCAGGGCAACATCCTGTCCACCACGAGCCGCCGGCACTTCGATGTGCACGACCAGTACGAGCGGGTCTTCACGTTCCTGGACGCGCGGCCGGAGCTGGCGCGCTGGCGGCCGTTCCTGCGGCACAAGATGGCGGAGCACTGCCTGGACATCCTCGCCAAGCCGGACCGGGTGCCGGCGCGGGACAAGGGCGAGTTCTTCCGGCGGACGGCGGGGCTGTACCAGAAGTACCGCACGCCGGACGAGGTGCCGGTGGCTCCCGAGTTCCGGGTCCTGGAGGGCAGTTGGGCGGCCTGCCGGGTCCGGCGGCAGGCGGCCCGGCTCCGTACGGCACTGACCGCGCGCGGGGAGCGGGTACGGGCGGCGGGTGCCGAGCGGATCCGGCGGGGCCGGTCGCTGGTGCACGAGCGGCTGCCGCTGGACCCGCGGCTCGCGCTGTACTCGGCGTTCTCGCACCGGGGCCTGCTCGGTGACCCGGCGGCGGTCTACCGGGCCGCGCGTGAGCTGGCCCCGCACGTCCGGGGCGTGTGGGTGGTGCGGCCCGAGCTCGTGGGGACGCTGCCCGTGGACGTCGAGTACGTGACGCCGGGCTCGCCCGAGTTCCTGCGGCTGGCCTCGCGGGCCACGTACTTCGTCAACAACGTGAACTGGCCGTCCACCCCGCGCAGACGGCCGGGCAGCGTGTACATCCACACCCATCAGGGCACGCCCCTGAAGTTCATGGCCGCCGGTCTGCCGCACAAGCCGGGGGCACGGCTCGGGGTGGACGTGCCGCGGATGCTGCGCCGGGCCGACCGCTGGGACTACAGCCTGGTCGCCAACCGGCACTCGGAGCTGGTGTGGAGCAGGGCGTACCCGTGCGGTTTCGTGTCGCTGCGCACCGGCAGCCCGCGCAACGACGTACTGGTGAACGCCGGGCCGGACAGCGGCGCGGCGGTCCGGGAGCGCCTCGGCGTCCCGGCGGACCACACGGTCGTGCTGTACGCGCCCTCGCCGCGCGACTACCGGCGGGGCGGGCACGTCGAGCGGTTCGACCTGGCCCGGTTCGCGGAGGACCTGCGCCGGAGCCTGGGCGAGCGTCACACCCTCGTCGTACGGCTGCATCCGTCGCTCGCGGACGGGCCGGCGCGCGGGTTCGGGCTCGCGGAGCTGCACCGGCGGGGCGTGCTGGTGGACGCGACGGACGAGCCGCACGTCGAGGAGGTGATGCTCGCCTCCGACGCCCTGGTCACGGACTACTCGGCCCTGATGTTCGACTACGCCAACCTGGACCGGCCGATCGTGATCCACGCGGACGACTGGGGGGCGTTCACGGCGAGCCGGGGCGCGTACCTCGACATGACGGCCGAGGGCCCCGGCCATGTGTCCCGTTCGTACCGTGAGCTTGCCCGGTTGTTCGACTCGGGGCAGTGGCGGGACGCGGAGTCGGCGCGGCTGCGGGCGGCGTTCCGGGAGCGGTACTGCGAGTTCGACGACGGGAAGGCCGCCGAGCGGGTGGTGCGGACACTGATGCTGGGTGAGGCGGTGGCGACGGTGCCCACTCCGCGCGCTTCACTCGATGTGGTGACGGCCAGCTAAGCGGATGACCTGATCCGGGAAGGGACGGCAAATGCCCTACACCGGATCTGGTTCCGTCTCCCTGGACGGCGGCGCCCGCCCCCGGCGCCGCCGGCTCCGTGGCGCACTCGGTGCCACCGCGCTGCGCGGCGGCCGCACCCGTCTGACCCGACGGCCGAGCCCGTACGTCGTGCTGGGCGGGCTGTTCTGGCTGGTGATGACCCTGGCGTACTGGCGGGTGCCGCTGTGCTGCGACACCGGCCAGCACGCGGCGGTGATCGAGCGCCTCCGCTGGGATCTGTGGCACCCGGCCCATCCGACGGCGGACCTGCCGGGCGCGGGCAGCCCGTACTACTCCCCCTACGCGGTCGTCCAGGGTGCCCTCGCCCGGCTGACCGGCCTGAGCGGCTGGGCGCTGGTGAGGATGGCCGGGCCGCTGAACCTGCTGGTGCTGCTCACCGGGGTCGGCCGGTTCGTGCGGGTGCTGACGCCCCGGCCGTGGGCGCCGGTCCTCGCGCTGCTGTTCATGACGGTGCTGTGGGGCACCGAGCGGATCGTGTGGAGCGGCTACCTCGGGCTGATGTCGATGACGACGAACCTCGGCCATCCGTCGACGTTCGCGATCGGTCTGACGTTCTGGGCGTGGGCGTGGACGGGTGCACGCGCGCGGGGCGGCGGTCTGCCGCGCGGGGTGCGGTACGTCGGCCCGAGCGGCCTGGGGAGCGCCTGGGCGTACGCGGGACTGGGCGCGCTGTACGGGCTGATCGTGCTGTCGCACCCGATCACGGCCGTGGCAGCGCCGGCCGGGGCCGTCGCCGTGGTGGCGGCGTGGCAGCACGGCTGGTGGGGGCCGGTGGTGGGGCGTTGGGCGCTGACGGGCGCGGTCGCCCTGGCGGTCGTGGGGGTGTGGCCGTACCACAGCGTCCTGTCGTCGGCCGGGAACACCGGCGTGGACGGCACGCACCGGCTGCTGTACACGGACATGGGCGGGCATCTGTGGCTGGCGCTGCTGGGGCTGCCGGCGCTGTGGGCGCGGGCGCGCCGATCGCCGCGGGATCCGCTGGTGCTGATGTTCGGGGCGCAGTGCCTGGTGGTGGCGTACGGCTGGTTCAGCGGCCACTACACGTGCGGCCGGATCCTGGGGCTCGCCGCGGTGCCCGCGCAGTTCGCCCTGGCGGTGGAGCTGGCGGCGCCCCGGCCGTGGGGGTGGGGGCGGCGGGTGCTGGGCGCGGTGGCCGCGGCGGGGGTCTGCGTGGGGTTCCTGACCGTGCAGGCGGGGGCGGTGGTCCCCCGGTCGCTGGACCCGGTCGGTTTCGAGCAGCCGCCGCGCTGGCCGGAGTACGCGTGGGCGGCGCGGCATGTGGGCGCGGGCGAGGTGCTGATCACCGACGGGTACTACGCGGGGCACACGATGGCCGGGTACGGGGTGAACCTGGCGGCGCCCACCTGGCCCGATCCGGCGCTGGACGAGGCGGAGCGCGGGCGGCGGCACGCGGACGTCCGGGCGTATCTCGACCCGGCGGCCACGCGCGCGGAGCGCGGGGAGATCGCCCGGCGGTACGGGGTGCGGTGGCTGCTGCTCACCCGGTGGCGCAGGGCTCCGGAGGAGGCGGTGGTCGTCGACTTCAGTCCGCGGACCGGGGAGGTGCTGGCGCGGATCGCTCCGTAGGGGGGGTGCGGGGCGATCCGCGCGCGACGGCCCGCGCGGCGACGGGTTACTCGATGACGAGCTCGACCGGGATGTTGTTGCGCGTGGCGTTGGAGTAGGGGCAGACCTGGTGGGCCTGCTCGACGAGCTTGCGGCCGGTGGCCTCGTCGACGCTGTCGGGGAGCTCGACGCGGAGGGTGGCCTTGAGGGCGAAGCCCTCGCCCTGCTTGCCTATGCCGACCTCGGCGGTCACGGCGGCCTCGCTGACGTCGACCTTGGCGGCGCGGCCGACCAGGCCGAGGGCGCTGGCGAAGCAGGCGGCGTAGCCCGCGGCGAACAGCTGCTCCGGGTTGGTGCCCTGGCCGTTGCCGCCCAGCTCCACCGGGAGGGCCAGGTCGAGGTCGAGCTTGCCGTCGTTGGTGACGGCGCGGCCCTCGCGGCCGTGGGTGGCGGTGGCGACAGCGGTGTAGAGCGCGTCCATGGGAAACCCATCCCTTTCACAGTTCACGTCACGTCCGGCGATCCGTCCGACCGCCGTGCACGGCCTCAAGTAGAGCACACAATTCAATTGGGTACAACTAAATGGTGGGCGGCGCGGTACTCTGGGGGTATGACCAGCGCCATCCCATTGCCCGAGGGGGTCTCCGAGGAGGAGTTCCTCCGCCTGGACCGGCAGATCTGCTTCTCCCTGCACGCCGCCTCGCGCGCCTTCAACGGCGTCTACCGGGTGGTCCTCAAGGAGCTGGGGATCACCTATCCGCAGTACCTGGTGATGCTGGTGCTGTGGGAGCAGGGCGAGCTGCCCGTCAAGAAGCTCGGCGAGTATCTGCGGCTCGACTCCGGGACCCTGTCCCCGCTGCTGAAGCGCCTGGAGGCCGCCGGTCTCGTCCGGCGGGAGCGCAGCGCGCGCGACGAGCGGTCCGTCGAGGTACGGCTGACCGACGAGGGCACGGCCCTGCGGGAGCGCGCCCTGGCCGTGCCGCGCCGGATCGTCTCCGCGACGACGTTCGACGTCGACGAGATCCGCGACCTGCGCGACCGCCTGGACCGCCTCACGGCCGCCCTGGACGAGGCGGCGCTCCGGGACCCCTCGACGCGCTGACGGGTGGAGGGACCACCGGCGGGCGAGAAGCGCCGCTCCCGGGTGCCGGCATACTGCCCATCGGTCGGTCTTGACCTTTCTTGGCACCCTTCGACGGCGTATCGCCGCTTTCCCGGCTTTCGCGCGCCTTACGATCCGGCCGATGAGACCTCTCACCGTCGGCTGGCTCGCCACCCGCGCCCTGATGCTGTGGCTGCTCGCGCACGACCACCTCGGCCCGCTCGGCGAGGGCGGGGTCGCGCGCGAGGTCCACCAGTTGTACGCCCGCTGGTACGGCGTCCTCACGACCGGCACGTACCCGTCGGGGGACCGCCTGTGGCAGTACCCACCGGGCGCGGGCCCGGTGCTCCTCTCCCCCGGGCTGCTGCCGGGGCTGACGTACTTCCAGGCGTTCGTGGCCCTCACCCTCGCGGCGGACCTGGTCGTCACGGTCGCCCTCCTGCGCGCGGGACGGCGCCCCGGACGCAGTCTGCGCGGCGCGGCCCTGTGGACCGCGGCCCTGCCGCTGCTGATGTTCCTGCCGCTGGTGCGCTACGACGTACAGGCCACCGCCTTCGCCGTCGTCGCCCTGCTCGCCCTGTCGCGCTCCACGCGCGCGTCCGGGGCGCTCGCGGCGGCCGGCGCGCTGGTGAAGGTGTGGCCGGCGCTGACGCTGATCGGCACGCCGAGGGGGCGTACGACGCGGGAGGCGTGGACGGCGGCGGTGGTCACGGCGGGTGTGCTGGTGGGGGTACTGGCCGCACTGTTCAGGGATCCGTTCGACTTTCTGCGACAGCAGGGCGGGCGGGGCGTGCAGATCGAGTCGCTGGGCGGCACCGCCCTGGGGCTCGCGCGCCGGGCGGGCTGGCCGGGGACCGTGCGCCACCGCTACGGCTCGCTGGAGTTCGTCGGGCCGTATGTGTCGTCGGTGGCGGCGGCCCTGCTGGGGCTCACCGTGCTGGCGTTCGGCGCGCTGCTGCTGTGGCGGACGCGGGCCCGCCGCTGGTCGCCGGCGACGCCGTACGACGCCGCCCTGGCCGCCGTGCTGCTGTTCACGGTGACCAGCCGGGTCATCAGCCCCCAGTACCTGGTGTGGCTGCTCGGCCTGGCCGCCGTGTGCCTGACCTCGCGGCACACCACCCAGCGGCCGGTGGCCGTCCTGCTCGTGGCGGCGGCCGCCCTCACCACCGTGGTCTATCCGGTGCTCTACGACGACGTGGTCGCCTCCACCTGGCGGGGCTGTCTGCTGATGGTGGCGCGCAACGGGCTGCTGGCGATCGCGGCGGGCCTGTCGTTCGCCCGGCTTTGGCGGGGTACCACCGAGAATCCCCACCCGGTCGGCACGAACGGCACCGACGATCCGACGGAATCCCACACGTCCGAACGGAACCCCGACTCCACGCGAGCCATCTTCCCCACGGGGCCACGAAGTCCCGCTTAAGGGAAGATTGCACACAAAACCTCTCATAGGTCCGGGGCAACCATGCTTCTTCAGCAGGCGCAGGTCACCGTCGTCGTCATCGGGTACGACGACGCCGCTCATGTGGCGGACGCGGTGCGCTCGGCGCTCGCCCAGGGGCCGGTCGTCCAGGAGGTGATCGCGGTCGACGACTGCTCGACGGACGGCAGCGGCGACCTGCTGGAGGAACTGGCCGCCGCCGAACCCCGGCTGAGGGTCGTCCGGCGCGGCACCAACAGCGGCGGCTGCGGCACCCCGCGCAACGACGGCCTCGACGCCGCGACCGCCCCGTACGTGATGTTCCTGGACAGCGACGACGTCCTGCCGCCCGGTGCGGTGACCGCGCTGCTGGACGCGGCCGTGGAGGACGACGCGCCGGTGGCGGCCGGACTGTGCGTCCGCAGGGAACTGCCCTCGGGACGCGAGACCCCCTGGCAGCCCGAGGTGTACGCCCGGCGCGCGCTGGTCACCCATCCGGCCCGGCGCGAGCGCCTCGTCCACGACACGCTCTGCGTCAACAAGCTGTACCGGACCACCTTCCTGCGTGACCACGGCATCCGCTTCCCCGAGGGGCGCTTCCGGTACGAGGACTTCGTGTTCGTCGCGCGCGTGCTGGCCGCCGGGCCGCGCGTCGCGCTCGTCCCCGACCCCGTGTACGTGTGGCAGGTCCGCCGTTCGGCGGCCCGGCTCTCGCTCTCCCTCGACCGCTCCGACATCGCCAACTGGCAGGCCCGCATCCAGGCCGACCGGCTGTCGTACGACATCCTCCTCGGCGCCGGCGAGAAGCGACTCGCGCGGGCCACCCGGACACGCTTCCTCGACCACTCGCTGCGCATGTACGCGCGCGAGCTGGACCTGCGCGGCGCGCACTACCGGCGCGAATGGTGGGGCCTCACCCGCGCGTACCTGAGCTGCTTCGACGAGGGCGACTTCACTCCGGCGCCCGCGCCCGGCCGGGTCGTCGCCCGGGTGATCCTCGCCGCCGAGGAACCGCGCGACCTGGGCCGCCTCAAGGAGATGGCGGCCCGACCGGCGCGGCTCAACCCGCCGTACGCCCGCGCGGGCGACGGCACGCCCGTCTGGTCGGCGGACCTGCCCCAGGTGGAGCTGGACCACCTCCTCGTCCGCCCCGTGCACCTGCTGCCGGCCGCCGTCGACGCGGTACTGCGGCCCCGCGCGCGGGGCACCGTCCTCCGGCTGCGCCTGCACGAGCTGTACGGGCGGATGGCGGAGGCGGGCCCCGAGTCGGTGGAGGTGGAGTTCGTCGAGCGGGACGCAGGCCGCGTGGGCCTCGCGCGCACGGTGCCCCTCACGGCCCGCCCCGGGGCCGGGCACTGGGCGGCGGAGGTCCCGCTGGACCTGGCGTCGCTGGGCAGCGGCACCTGGGACCTGCGGCTGAGGCTGCTGTTCCAGGACGGCAGCCGGCGCGAGACCACCGCCCACGCGGTCGCGGGCGCCGGACTGCTGCGCCGTCGCGCGCTCCCGAGCACCCGGCACGGAGTACTCCTGGTGCAGCCGTACGCGACCCACGCGGGGGCGCTCGCGCTGCGGCTCGCGCCCGGTTGGCGCGGATTCACCGAGGTGGTGCGCCGCCGCCTCAGGCGCCTGCTTCACTGATGACCGACCTGGTCGCAGCCACGCCGTCACCCGACGCGCGCGGCCTCCCCCCTGGCAGGACCCCGCGGGTCCATCGACGAGAGGACAGTCGTCCATGACCTGGCTGATCACCGGTGGCGCCGGATACATCGGAGCCCATGTGGTGCGCGCGATGCTCGACGCGGGCGAGAAGGCCGTCGTCTACGACGACCTGTCCACCGGGATCGCCGAACGGGTGCCGGACGGTGTGCCGTTGGAGGTCGGCTCGACCCTCGACGGGGAGCGTCTGGCGCGGGTGATCCGCGGCCACGGCGTCACCGGCGTGGTGCACCTCGCCGCGAAGAAGCAGGTCGGCGAGTCCGTCGAACGGCCCCTGCACTACTACCGGGAGAACGTCGAGGGCCTGCGCACCCTGCTCGGCGCGGTCACGGACGCCGGTGTCCCGTCGTTCGTGTTCTCGTCCTCGGCGGCCGTGTACGGCATGCCCGACGTGGACCTGGTCACGGAGGACACGCCCTGCGCGCCGATGAGCCCGTACGGCGAGACGAAGCTGGTCGGGGAGTGGCTGGTGCGGGCCACGGGCCGGGCGACGGGCCTGTCGACGGCGTCGCTGCGCTACTTCAACGTCGCGGGGGCGGCGGCGCCCGCCCTGGCCGACACCGGCGTGTTCAACCTCGTCCCCATGGTGTTCGAGAAGCTCACCGAGGCGGCCGCGCCGCGGATCTTCGGCGCCGACTACCCCACCCCCGACGGCACCTGTGTCCGCGACTACATCCACGTCGTCGACCTGGCCGAGGCCCATGTGGCCACCGCGCGGCGGCTGCGGGAGGCGCCCGGCACCGACCTCACCCTCAACATCGGCCGCGGCGAGGGCGTCTCGGTACGGGAGATGATCGACCGGATCACCGCCCACACCGGCCACACCCTGTCCCCGGTCGTCGTGGAGCGGCGTCCGGGCGACCCCGCCCGCGTCGTCGCCTCGGCGGACCGCGTCGCCACCGAACTGGGCTGGAAGGCCCGCCACGGAGTCGACGAGATGATCGCCTCCGCGTGGGAGGGCTGGGGGCACCACCACCCTGCCCGGTGAGGGTGGTTTCCGAGGCCGTGAGGCAGCTCACCGCATTGACGTTGCGCCCGTAACCGCCCCTTTGGTACCAACGATCGACGTGCGCGCCCGTGCGACGGCCGTGAAGTCCCGCTCCGTGGTGGGAACCGAACGGTACCGGTTGCGCGTGTGTACTGAGGGAAGCGAACGTTACGGGGGTAACGACGATGCCGGCTTGGGACATCGATCCGGTCCACGTCCAGAGCACACTGAACTCGACCGGTGAAGCGGCGGGCGGTCTGGAGAAGGCCGCCAACTCACTGGTGACGAACATGGCGAGCGCGGCCGAGTCGGCCGGAACGGCCGTGCCAGGAGGGCAGTTCAGCGGCCCCATGATCGGACCGGTCGCCGCCGGCACCCCACGCGTGCCGGTCGGCCCGGTGGCGGCGGCGCTGAGCAAGTACCTGGAGGAACGGCAGAAGAAGCTGGCGTTCATGGCGCAGCGGACCATCGACTCCGTGCAGGGCGCCGCCAAGGCCACCAACGCGTACGTCACCGGTGACCTGGACATGGCCGCCCAGCACCAGGCCAACGCGCTCAAGGCGACGGTGGTGCCCCCGCCGCCCGGCGTCGGCGGCGACGGCGGGCAGGGGCCGAAGTGAGCGACGACATCCCCGTCATCCCGGAGGAAGTCCCCGAGTTCACCGGCAATCTGGAGCTGCTGGACCAGCACATCAGCGGCATCCGGTCGGCCGGGACCTCGCTGAAGGACTCGGGCTCGGCGATCGACACCCGCTTCGGCGGCCTGTCGGCGTACTACAAGGCGCCGGAGGCGGACCAGCTGTTCGCGACGACGGCGCCGGTCGCGGCGAAGGGCGAGGAGTTCTCCACCGAGCTGGGGACCGTGGCCTCCGCCCTCGACGACTACGCGGCGGCGGTCGGCCCGCTCAAGCAGAAGTTCGAGCAGCTCCGCCGCGACGCCATCGCCTTCCGCGCGAAGATCGCGGACGATGACGAGTGGCGTGCCGACGGTGATCTCGTCGAGGAGAACAACAACCGCCGTTCCGACATCAACGCCGCTTACGCCGCGTTCCAGGCGGCCGAGCGTGACTGCTACAACAAGATCGTCGCGTTGGTGGGCGGGGAGCCGCTGGTCGTCAACGACGGCTCGAACAAAGAGAACATGTACGGCTACCGGGGCGAGGACCTGAACAACGCCGGCGGGCTGCCCTGGGGCGACCCGGTGGAGGAGTCCAACCCCTGGTACTACATCCACGAACACGTCTGGGACTTCGCCGTCGGCTTCGTCGTGGACGGCGTCTGGGGCACCATCAAGGGCCTGGGCACCCTCGTCGGCTTCAACGGCTGGGACGCGGCGGGGCAGGCGTGGACGGGCCTGGGCAAGCTCCTGACCGGTATCGCGATCACCGCGACCCCGCTGGGCGCCGCGTACTGGCTCACCCCGGCGGACAAGCTGCCCTCCTGGCTGCGTGACTCCCGCACCGCCGTCGTCGAGACGGGCAAGGCGCTGATCGCCTACGACGAGTGGGGCAAGAACCCCTCCCGCGCGGCCGGGGCGGTCACCTTCAACGTCGTCACCACCATCTTCACCGGCGGAACCGGCGGCGCGGTCTCCGGCGCCGGCAAGGCGGGCGCCATCGCCAAGGCGATCTCCTTCGCCGGCAAGGCCGGCCGGATCGTCGACCCGATGACCTACATCACCAAGGGCGTCGGCGCGACCGCGGTGAAGATCAGCGACGTCATGGCGAGCCTGCGCGGCATCACCGACGGCACCCACATCCGCCTCGGCGAGGGCACCTACCGCATCGCCGACACCCCGAACCTCGCGGACGACCTCCCGGCGGGCCTGACCCCCGAGAACAGCGTCCGCATGGAGACCCCCAAGGGCGAGGTCGTCTACCTCGACACCAAAACCCTGATCATGCACAACGCCGACGGCACCGTCCGGGAGTCCCTGGACGGCATCAGGCACGAGGGGACGGTGGCGGAGCGGGGCGCCGAAGTACGGACTCCCGAGCAGGAGTTGGTGGGGGCCGGGGCAAGGGTGGACGACGGTGCCGCGGCTGTGGGCCGCGTGGGCGACGAACTGGGCGGGACCGGGCGGGTCGGGGACGACCTGGGCGGCACGGGACGGGTCGGAGACAACGGCCTGCCGGGTGGACGTGCCGACAATCTTCCCGGCGGCCGTGCGGACAGCCTGCCGGGCGGGCGCGCCGACGACCTGGGCCGCGGGCCGTCCGGGAGCCACGAGACGCCGACCGGCGGTGGGAGCTCACGCGGCGACGGCCCGACCGGCGGTGGGCGCGGCGAGTCACCTTCGGCCGGGCACGGTGAGACGCCGGGCGGCGGCCATGCGGAAACCCCGCCGGGTGGTCACGGAGACGGCCCGGCCGGTGGTGGTCACGGAGACGGATCCGGCAGTGACGGGCCCGGCGGCGGAGACGGGCCCGGCGGCAGTGACGGGCCCGGCGGCAGTGACGGGCCCGGCGGCGGTCGCGATGAGGGCTCCGAAGGCGGGACACCGGGCGGCGACGGCCAGCCGATGGTGCGCGGCGGCGAGACCGAGCAGCAGATCCGCGACGCGGTCAAGGGGATCCCCGGCAAGCAGCGTCCGAAGCCGGATGTGCTCGAGCGGGCCCTCGCCCGGCTGGCCGACGAGCCGAACGGCCAGCAGGTGGCCGAGATCATCGCCTCCGGACGCTTCAACCAGAGCGACGAGTTCGGCCAGGTCGTCTCGTCGCTGGGTGCGCGGAAGGAACAGATGTTCCAGCCCGGCGCCGACCAGATCGTCTTCGCCAACGCCCTGGTCGACAGCGGCGTCCCGGCGCACGCCATCGACTTCGAGGTAAAGGTGCCCGTCGGCTCCGACCTGGACATTCGTATCAAGGACGCGTCCGGCGAGGTATACGGCTACCAGATGAAGCACCTCAACGACCCGGAGGATCCCATCAAGGAGATCACCCGCGGAAAGTATTTGCTTCAGCTGGCGAAGTCCGAGGCCGACCACCGCATTCTGCTCGTCGACGGCGGCAGGGGAACCGTCGCGGGCTGGAAGGCGGACGGATCCTACGATGCCCTCATGGACATCCACCGCGGCGGAGGCGGCCCCAAGGGTGAGGGCATCACCTTCGTCATACGCCTGGAGGACGGCACCCTCACCATCCCGCCGGGAAGCAAGACCGACCCCAAGGACGCGCTGTGATCACCACGGAACCCATCGGCGACTGGACATGGGAAGTCACGCCGGCCACCGCTGACGCCAGGCCCTCGCAGGCGGCGGAGATCGCCGTGGCGGTCTGGAACGTGCTGGCCCGGCAGGAACTCGCGGTGCCCGTGGGCAAGGTGGGGCTTTCGGTTCGTGCCATGCACGACGCACGGGACGTCCGGCTCGACGTGCGGGGTCTCGCTCTGGAGGCGGACCCCCTCGCGCCCGGGACGGCTCTTGCGGATGCCCTGGCGCGGGCGGAGGCCTTCGAAGGGGACTTCCTCACGGGACTTCGCATCCAGTGCCCCGGTATCTGGCTTGAGTCCGGGGTCAAGCACCGCGCGGAGCAGTTGTTCACCATCCAGGTCGACATCTGGAAGGCCGGCCTCATCGTCGTGACGCTGGAAACCTACTCCGACGCGTGGTTGACGATGGACACCCGCGAGCGGGAACAGCCGACGATCCACGCCGAGAACGCGCCCCGGCTGACAGCCGCTCTGCAAGCCGTTTCGGACCTGCTCGGCGACGCCCCCGAACCGGGCGATCCCAATCGCCACGCAACCCCCACGACGACGGGTTTCGAGGACCTGACGGTCGAAGGTCCCGCCTACACCGACTCATGGGGCACCTTCGAGGTGCCGACGCGGTCCCGTCGGCTCCTGTCCGTCCTCCCCAGGACGGAGAACGAGTACGAGGACATCACGGACCACCCCGTGCGCTACTTCACCGTCCAGCGGGACGGCCGGACGCTGGGCTACGTATGGGCCTCCACCGGCGACAACGCCGCAGGCTACGAACCGAGAACGGCGGCTGGTGACGACGCGTTCGAGGCCGGAGCGGGGTGGGTGCTGCGACTCCGCGAGGCACACGGACGAGGGCTCGGCAGCCTCGAAGCGCTGGACTGGCTGCGTCAGTCACCGCCAAGCCCGGACCTCGGTCACTTCTCCGAAGAGCTTCCCCGGCAAGCCCCTTCCCTCGACGCGCTGGAGGAACTGTCGGGACGGTACTGAGTGATGTCCACGCTCCTGCGCTCTCCGAGAGAGTGCGCGTCATGGACGTGGGATCTCGAAGAGTTCGTGCCCCGTGGCCTGGAATCCGCGCTGACCGTCGCGGCCCGGATGTCCGCCGTTCTGCGTGAACACGAACTCCTTGTGCCCGAAAGCCTCGAATGGGACTGGTTCGTGCACGGCAGCGGCGGCACGGGGCTCAGCACTCGTATGTCACTCCCGGGGCCGATCGACGACGAGGAAGTACCCCTGCGTGTCGCACGGAGCCGCCCCGTGGGCTTCCCCGACGCTCAGGTCGGGAGCATCCTCGTCGTGGGGTCCGGGACCTGGACCGACTCGAGGGGGCAGAAGCACGGGGAACACCGGCTGGTCGAGTTGACGGTGGCGCCCGATGCGCCCGGGGTCTGGGCGGAACTGGCCGTCTTCCACGACATCTGGGGACCCTTCGACTTCCGGGGCCTGCGGCATCCGGAGGTCGAGGAGCGGAACGCCCCGCGCCTCGCAGTGGCCCTGCAGTCGCTCGAGGCCCTGCTGGGGGTCTCCGCCGAGCCCGGCGATCCGACGTACTTCGGCAGCGCCGAGGGCCACGGTGTCAAGGCCCCGGACGTGATCGGCGGCCGGGGCCCGGACCTGACCGACCTACTCTGAGCCGCAGTGCCCGAGGAGTCACGGAGGGAACCGGTCGGGGAGGCCAGGAGATGGCATCCCAACGGCACCCTCGCGTCCCTGCGGATCACGACCGGGGACCACCTCCCTCTCGCGACATTCGAGTGGCACGAGTCCGGTGCACGGATCCGTGGGCACGATGCCGTCGGCCTCGACCTGAGCGGCCTCGACCTGAGCGGCGTCGACCTCTCCGGCGTCAACCTCTCGGAAAGCTGGTTCACCGATGCGAAGCTCGCGGGCGGCAAGCTCGTCGGGTCGGACCTCTACCGCTCCGACGCTCAGGGCGCCGACTTCTCCGGGGCCGATCTGTCCTGCGCCTCGCTCGTGCGCGCGAATCTCGACGACGCCGTCCTGCGTGGTGCGGTGCTCGACGGCACGGCCCTCGTCAAGGCGTCACTCTGCGAGGTCGACGCCTCGGGCGCGTCCCTGCGCGGGGCCCGCCTGATGGGCGCGTCACTCCTGGACGTCGATCTTCGTGGGGCGGATCTTTCGTACGCCGTTCTGCGGGAGAACTCCTTCAAGGTGACGCTGGATCGAGCGACGCGAGTGGAGGGGCTTTCGGGGACGGTGTTCGGCCCGGTTCGCGTAGTCGGTCCGGAGGGGGTCCGCGAGGTCGGCGGTGCGGAGTTGGAGGAGTGGGTGGAGATGCGCGGCGGCGACATTCGGGTCCGAAGGGGCCGGTGGGATGCGGGCAGGGGTGACACGGTGACGGCTCGAATCGGTGCTGCGTGCGGCGGAGCTGGGGGAACTCGCCCGGCGGTCGGCCGCGTAGAGCCGTTCGGTGCGCCGGGTCCGGCGATATGCACTTGCGTCGGGCCGGTCGTCCGAGGCAACGTCTGCGGCCGGCCCAGAAGAACAGGAAGAGGACCATGCGGAGCGATGACGTCGATCACGAGCTGATCCGGGCTGCGGCGCACGTCGCCCGCACCCGTTGCCAGGGCGACAACCACACCATGGCCGCGGCGGCCCGCGCCCGGGACGGGCGGATCGTCACCGCGGTCAACGCCTACCACTTCACCGGCGGCCCCTGCGCCGAACTGGTCCTCATCGGCGCGGCGGCCGCCCAGGGCGCCTACGAGCTGGACACGATCGTCGCCGTCGGGGACCGGGACCGCGGGGTCGTGCCCCCGTGCGGCCGGTGCCGCCAGGTCCTGCTCGACTACTTCCCCACCCTCAAGGTCATCGTCGGCCAGGCCGACCGCCTCCGCGCCGTCCCCATCACCGCCCTGCTCCCGGAGAGCTACATCTGGGCCGCCCACCAGCTCGACACCGACTAGCCCCGGCTTCCCCCGACCCTCAGGGCCGGACCGCCGGGCCACCGCCCGAGGAACGGCCACCAGGGCCAGGCCCCAAGGGGCGCGGGGAACTGCGCGATCAACCCCCACGCGGCCGCGGAGCCCCACGCACCTGAGCCGCCCCCACCTCGGGCCGGCCCACCGGCCGGCCATCACCCGCCAACCGCCGACCGCCCTGCCCCCTACAACGCCCGCAACGCCGCCGCGGTGGCCCGCGTCAGCCCCTCCAGATACCCCTTCGGCAGCTTCGGCGTGCGGACCACCACCGACCGCCAGTACAGCGGACCGGAGATCAGATCCAGCGCGAGGTTCTCGTCCACGCCCGCGCGCACCTCGCCCCGCGCGACCGCCGCCGCGACGATGCCCACGGCGACGCTCTGCTGTCCCTCGCTCAGCGCCTTCTGCATGGCCTCGGCGATGTCGGGGTTACGGGCGGCCTCCGCCTGGAGGTCGGGGATGATCTGCCCGGCCACAGGGTGCCGCAGGGCGCGCGACGTGACCTCGTAGAGCAGCCGGAGGTCGCCCTCCAGGGACCCCGTGTCCGGTGTCGGCAGCCCCTGCACCGCCACGGCCGACACCAGGTCGAGCACCAGGTGCAGCTTGGAGCGCCAGCGGCGGTACACCGCCGTCTTGCCGACGCCCGCACGCCGCGCGATCCCCTCGATGGACATCCGGGCGTAGCCGACGGCCGCGAGCTCCTCGAACACCGCCGCCCTGATCGCCTCGGTCACGTCCTCGCGGAGCACGGCCGCCCCGGCGGGTGCCCGGCGGCGCGGCCGGGGCGGAGGCTGAGCCGCGGAGGGGTCGGCGTTGGTCGTCATGCCGACCAGCATAGGGGCGTCACGACGAAACGGTTGCGTTCCGACGTCCGATCGGCTTACGCTCACGTAACGACGATACGGTCCCGTCCCGACGTAAGGGCAGGGCAAGAGAAGTACCGAGAAACGCCGAGAAAAGTAAGAGAGCGGCACCCGCCCCGTCCCGTCGCCCGCCCCCACCTAGCGAAAGCAGCGGATGTGAGCCAGGTCCTCGACACACCGCCCCCGACCGATACCGGCACCCCGACCACCGGCGTCGCGGCCTCCGCCGAGACCCCCGCCGAGACCCCCGCGCAGCTCGCCGCGCGCCACGGCCTCACCGTCAGCGGGGCCCGCCCCTCCCTGGGCGCCTACGTACGGCAGCTGTGGGCGCGGCGGCACTTCATCACGGCCTTCGCCACGGCGAAGCTCACCGCGCAGTACAGCCAGGCGAAGCTCGGCCAGATCTGGCAGATCGCCAACCCGCTGCTCAACGCGGCCGTGTACTACTTCATCTTCGGCGTCCTGATGGGCACGAAGCACGGCGTCCCGGACTATGTGCCGTTCCTCGTGACCGGCGTGTTCGTGTGGACGTTCACCCAGAGCTCGATCATGGCCGGCACCCGGGCGATATCCGGCAGCCTCGGCCTGGTCCGCGCCCTGCACTTCCCCCGGGCCTCGCTCCCCGTGTCGTACTGCCTCCAGCAGCTCCAGCAGCTGCTGTTCTCGATGGCCGCGCTGGCCGTGATCCTGCTGGCGTTCGGTGTGCCGGTCACCCTGTCCTGGCTGCTGATCGTGCCCGCCCTGGCCCTGCAGTTCGTGTTCAACGCCGGTGTCGCGATGGTCATGGCCCGCATCGGTGCCAAGACCCCCGACATCTCCCAGCTGATGCCGTTCGTGCTGCGTACGTGGATGTACGCGTCGGGCGTGATGTTCAGCATCGACCGGATCCTGGCCAACCGCGATCTGCCGTACGCCGTGCATCTGTTCCTGGAGTACAACCCGGCGGCGCTCTACATCGACCTCATGCGGTTCGCGCTCATCGACAGCTTCGGGGGCGGCCAACTCCCCCACCACGTCTGGGCGGTCGCCGCGGGCTGGGCGCTCGTCGCGGGCGTCGGCGGATTCATCTACTTCTGGAAGGCTGAGGAGACGTACGGCCGTGGCTGACACCAACACCCTCCCGGGCACGCGGCGGGACACGCGGGGCGCCATCGACGCACGGGCCCGCACCGTCGTGGACGAGCCCGTCCCCACCGTCGTCGTCGACGGCGTCGACATCGTCTACCGGGTCAACGGCACGGGAGCCGGGCGCGGCACCGCCACCGCCGCGCTGAACCGCATGCTCCGGCGGCGGAAGAGCGAGAAGGCGGCCGGTGTGCGCAAGGTGCACGCCGTGCGCGACGTGTCCTTCACCGCGTACCGGGGCGAGGCCATCGGGCTCATCGGCACCAACGGGTCGGGGAAGTCGACGCTGCTCAAGGCCGTGGCGGGGCTGCTGCCGGTGGAGAACGGCCGGATCTACACCGACGGCCAGCCCTCCCTGCTCGGGGTGAACGCCGCGCTGATGAACGACCTCACCGGCGAGCGCAACGTGTACCTCGGCGGGCTCGCGATGGGGATGTCCCGTGAGCAGGTCCGTGAGCGGTACCAGGAGATCGTCGACTTCTCCGGCATCAACGAGAGGGACGACTTCATCACGATGCCGATGCGGACGTATTCCTCCGGAATGGCGGCGCGGCTCCGGTTCTCCATCGCCGCGTCCAAGGACCACGACGTGCTGCTGATCGACGAGGCGCTGGCGACGGGCGACCGTACCTTCCAGAAGAGGTCCGAGGCGCGCATCCGTGAGCTGCGCAAGCACGCCGGGACCGTGTTCCTCGTCAGCCACAACAACAAGTCGATCCGCGACACCTGCGACCGGGTGCTGTGGCTGGAGCGCGGCGAGCTGCGGATGGACGGGCCGACGGACGAGGTGCTGAAGGAGTACGAGAAGTTCACCGGCGGCAAGAAGTAACCGCCTGACCGCCCCCGCCCCGCCGGCTCCCCGTGAACCGCCGGGGCCGTCACCTCTCCAGGAACGCGAAGAGGTTCTCCCACCTGTCCACGATCTCGGCCGTCCCGTACCGCCGCACGTTCTCCCTCGCCCTGTCGCCCATGCGGTCCCGCAGTGCCTTGTCCGACATCAGCAGGTCCAGCTTGCGGGCCAGTTCCGCGGTGTTGCCGGGCGGGGCCAGCAGGCCGTCCTCGCCGTCGGTGACGATCTCGTGGACGCCGGGCGCGCAGTCGAACGCCGCGCACGGGACGGCCATCGCCATCGCTTCCATGAGGGCGAGCGGGAAGCCCTCGCCCCGCGAGGAGAGCGCGAAGACGGAAGCCTCCCGGAGGGCGGCCGGGACGTCGGCGGTACGGCCCATCCAGGCCACCGCGTCGTCGAGGCCGAGTGCCGTGCACTGCTTGCGCAGCAGCTCCTCGTCCTCGCCGGACCCGTAGATCCGCAGGGTCCAGTCGGGGTGGGCGGGGGCGACCTCCGCCCAGGTGTCGAGGAGCATGTCGACGCCCTTCTCGTCGCTCAGCCGGCCGATGCTGACGACGGCCTTCCCGGTGCGCGGCGAGGGCACGTCGGGCAGCCAGGGCACGGCGTTCGGCATGAACGAGGCGTTGTTGAGGCCCTCGCCGATCCACAGGTCGGCGTCCTCACGGGTGAGGACGAGCATGCGGTCGACGTCCGCGTAGTACTTCAGGACGCGGCGGAAGCGGGAGCTGGCCTTCGCCGTCTCGTACGACTCGTGGCTCATGCCGATGACGGTCAGTCCACGGGTGTCGGCGCGCCGCACCCACTCCATCGCCCACACCTGGGTGACGACGACGACCGCGCCCGGGCGGGCCGCGCCGAAGATCCGGGTCAGCCGGGCGGCCCGGTCCCGCATGCTCGCGTCCCGTGCCCGGCCGGGGGCGGGCGGCTGGCCGTCGTACAGCCTGGTCGTGGGGTAGGGGAGGTCGCCGAGGTCGTGCGGGTCCTCCGGTGTGGCGATGCCGATGACATGGACGCGGTGGCCCCGCTCGGTGAACAGCCGGGCCATCTGGTGGGTCCAGCTGGTCACCCCGCCCAGTTCGTCGACGCTGTTGGCGACGAGGAAGATGTCCCGCCGCCCGTCCCGCTGCCCGGTCACTTGCGCCTCCAGTCGGAGAAGAACTCGTCGACGATCCGCCGCGCGGCCGTGCCCTTGTCGTACTCGCCGAAGGCGGCCGTGAACCGCTCCCGCGCGGCCGCGTACTTCACCGACTGCTCCTCCAGCGAGGAGCCCGCGAGGACGGCGTGCAGCTCGTCCTCCGTGCGGACCACCGGCCCCGGTGCCCGTTCCATCAGGTCGAAGTAGGTGCCCCGGCCCTCGTGCACGTACGCGTCGTAGTCGTACGTGAAGAACAGCATCGGGCGGTCCAGGAGCGCGTAGTCGAACATCACCGACGAGTAGTCCGTGATCAGCGCGTCGGCCAGGGCGAGGAGGGGCGTCACGTCGTGGTGGCCGGACACGTCGACGACGCGGCCCCGCACGGACGGTGGGAGCACGACGTGGTTGAGGTAGTGGGCGCGGACGAGGAGGACGTACTCGTCACCGAAGGTCTCCGCGAAGCGCTCCACGTCGAACGGCAGCGCGAACCGCTTCTGCCCCGACTGACGAAACGTCGGCGCGTACAGCAGCACCTTCTTGTCGGCGGGGATGCCCAACTCAGCTGCCAGGGGCGGGCGTTCGGTGGCACCTCGGGCCTGGACGAGGACGTCGTTGCGGGGGTAGCCCACCCGCAGCAGTGCCTTCTCGCGGAGGCGGAACGCCTTGGCGAGGGTGCGCACGTCGTGCTCGGAGCGGATGAGGAAGCGGTCGAAGCGGTCCAGGGTGCGCTGCTGCTCCGCTTGCGCGGCCCGGGACTTGAGCTTCCAGCTCGGCTCGTCGAAGCCCATGCGCTTGAGGGCGGAGCCGTGCCAGGTCTGGAGGTAGGTCGTGCCGGGCCGCTTGGTCAGCTTCAGGGGGTAGCTCTGGTTGTCGATCCAGAACTCGGCGCGGGCCAGCGCCCTGAGGTAGGGCAGGGACCAGCGGCGTACGAGGGTGGCGTCGGAGGGGAAGCCGTCCGGGCGTCCCGCGTACGACCACACCGCCTCGAAGTCGAGGCCCTGGCGTCGCATCTCCTCGTAGATCGCCCGGGGACTGTCGCTGTACTGCCGGCCGAGGTGGCTCTCGAAGACCACCAGGCGCCGGCGCGGGGGCAGCCGCAGGAACGCCTCGTGATAGAGGCGGATCTTCGTGTCCCCTGAAGTGGCCTTCTTGCGCAGTGCCTTGGCCTTGCGGTAGCCGGTCTTGGCCAGTCGCCCGGGGGTGCCGCGCAGGCCGCGGACGACGAGATCGTTGGCCTTTTTGTCCGGGACCAGCCGGAAGGCGAGGTGGCCGCGGGCGGAGATGTGCGGCTCGACCCGGTCGGCGACCAGCCGGGTGAGTCGGGGGCGGACCGGCAGCCGCCCGGTCGCGAGGCCCGGTTCGGCGGCGGTGAGCCGCGTCGAGGTCCGCTCGCCGTCGACACCGAGATGGAGGCGGACGTCCCACACCGCGTCCACGATGCCGAGCGGCCGCAGGACCTTCTCGATGTCGGCGGTGGCCTCCCACGACACGTACGGGCCCTCGTGCCGTACGGCGGCCACCGGCACCCGGAAGGTCCGGAAGCGGACGCCGGGGCGGCGGGCGTAGAACTCCAGCTCGGCGGTGAGCCGGGCGCCGGGCGGGATGACCCCGAGGGGGTTGGTGACACGGCCGGCGAGCCGGACGACTCCGCTGCGCCCCGGCCGCGTGTACTCGGTCAGCTCGTTGCGCAGGAACATCTTCCCGACCGGCCGTGCGTGGTAGCCGAGTTCGGTGACGTCCAGGATCCGCCGTGCGAAGGGGTCCTCCTCGATGTGCTCGGCACACCAGTAGATCCGCCCGTCGCGCTCGGCCATCGGGGCGGACACCTTGTCGCGGTTGGTGAGGGTGTCCACGGCGGGCAGCAGGTTGTCCCAGTCACGTTCGCGCAGCAGATAGGCGCAGATCGCGTGGATGGGCTCGACCTCGTCGTACGCGGCCGGGTCGATCGACGCCAGATAGGCGTTGGCCAGCGCGGCGAACTCCTGGCGGTAGGCGGCGTCCCGGAACGGCAGATCGCGCAGGTGCAGCACCAGGTCGTGCTTGAGGAACTTGACGTCCTTGGCGAACTTCAGCTCCGGCAGACCCCGGTCGGCGAGGAGCCGGTCGACCCTGCGGTGGATCTCCATACGGTGCGCGAAGTTGGCGATCTCGGCCCGCCGGTTGCTGATCGACTCGGCGCCGGGCCGCTCGACGACGTTCCAGTCGTAGACCCGGTTGGGGATGAGCGTGATCCGGCGGGCGGCCGCGTACACCTGGGCGGAGAAGAACAGGTCCTCGTAGTGGATGCCGACGGGGAACTCCAGGCCGCCCTCGACCAGGAAGTCACGCCGGTAGCACTTGTTGGTCGACAGGGTGTCGTACACCAGCAGGTCCGGCAGCTCGGAGACGGAGTCGAGCGTCCGTGTCCGGGAGTACAGCCACGGATACCACTTGACCTCCTTCTTCGTACGGGTGTCCACGTGCACGCGGACGCACAGCCCGGAGACGAGGTCGGCGCCGGTCGTCTCGGCCGCCTCCAGCATGTTCCGGCAGGCGTTGCGCTCCAGGACGTCGTCGCTGTCGAGGAACAGGACGTACGCGCCGCGGGCCCGCCGGATGCCCTCGTTGCGCGGCGCGCCGCAGCCGCCGCTGTTCTCGGGGAGCCGGTACGCCCGTACGCGGTCGGGGTGGAGGGCGGCGAGCCGGGCGGCCACCTCGTACGAGCCGTCCGAGCTGTGGTCGTCGACGATCACGACCTCGACGCCGCGCAGCGTCTGCTCCAGGACCGACCGGACGGCCGTGGGCAGCCTGGCCTCGTCGTTGTAGACGATGACGACGACGGACACGGCCGGCCCGGCGGGTACGGCAGGCCCGGCTGTCGCTGAGTGCGGCTGCTGCTCCACGTTCACCCCAAACATCATGCTTTGTTCCCTCTATAAGGCATCGCGCCGTTGAGGGCCACTCAGGTAGAGGCCGTGGGAGGTACCCGGGTTGCGTCCGGGACGGGGTGGGGCCGCGTCCCCCGCGATACCCTCCGGGGGGACGTGGGAGCGGGAGCAGAGGGGGCCGGTCGATGCGCGGGGTGGTGCCTGGGCCGCTGCGGGCGGACGATCCGCGGGAGATCTCCGGGTATCCGCTGTACGCCAGGATCGGCGAGGGCGGCATGGGCACCGTGTACCTCTCCCGCAGCCGGGGCGGCCAGCCGGTCGCCCTGAAGTTGGTCCGTCCGGAGTACGCCGACAGCCCGGCCTTCCGGGAACGCTTCGCCCGCGAGGTGGCCACCGGCCGCCGGGTCTCCGGCTACCACCTGGTGCCGATCGTCGACCACGACGCGGCGGCGCGGCGCCCCTGGCTGGCCACGCGCTACGTACCGGGCGTCCCGCTCGGCGAGGCCCTGGACACCCACGGCCCGCTGCCGATGCCGACGGTCCTGCAACTGCTGGCCTGCGCCGCCCACGCGCTGGACGCCGTGCACACCGCCGGGGTCATCCACCGCGACCTCAAGCCCGCCAACCTGCTGCTCGCCACCGACGGGCCCTGGCTGCTCGACTTCGGCATCGCACGGGCCGCGGGCGCCGCCACCCTCACCACCGCCGGCCGCCTCATCGGCACCCCGCGCTACATGTCCCCCGAGCACGCGCTGGGCCGCCGGGTCACCTCCGCGTCGGACGTGTTCGCCCTCGGTCTGGTCGCCGCGGTCGCCGCCACCGGACGCCACCCGTACGGCCGGGGCAACCCGCTCGCCATCGCGACGCGCATCGCCGCGACCGACGTCGACCCGCCCGCCCTCGACGGCATCGACCGGCCCCTGCTCGACGTGATCCGCCGCTGCCTCACCGCCGACCCCGTCGCCCGCCCCTCGGCCGCCGACGTCGCCGAGCACTGCGCGGGAGCGGCCCGCAGGGACGTCCGTGACTTCACCGGCTGGCTCCCGGCGCCCTTCGCGACGTCCGTGGCCATCATCGAGACGGCCTTCCACACCCTGTCGCTCACCGAGGCCCCGACGGCTGCGGTCCCCCCGAGCCTGGCGCAGGCGCCGACGGTGCGCGGGGTCCCGGCGACGGCGCCGATCACCGTGCGGGACGAGGAATGGCAGCGCCGGGTACGGCGCGAACCGTAGCCCCTTTTACGGCACCACGTACCGGTACCCACACGGAACCGTAACGCCTGCTCCAGGTGTCGTAAGTGCCGTATAAGCTTCGGAACCGCTTCAAGTGCCCGCTCACGGCACAGGAGTTCGGCACCGTACCGGGGGAGGCTCCCATTACCACCAGCACTGGCGACATCCTGAGCCCTCTGGGACCGCAGGACCCACGAGAGACCGCCGGCTACCACCTGCAGGCCCGCATCGGCGAGGGCGGCATGGGCACGGTCTATCTGTCGCACACCCGCGGCGGCCAGCCGGTCGCCCTGAAGGTCATCCGCCGGGAGTACGGCCAGGACGCGGACTTCCGCCGCCGCTTCGAGCAGGAGGTCCAGGCCGCCCGTCGTGTCCAGGGCTACCACATCGTCCCGGTCGTCGACCACGACACCACCGGCGAACTGCCCTGGCTGGCCTCCGCGTTCATCGCCGGCATCCCCCTGCACGACGCCCTCGTCGCGTTCGGGCCGCTGCCGCTGCCCGCCGTCTTCCAACTGGTCGGCTGCGCGGCCCGCGCCCTGACGTCCATCCACGCGGCCGGCGTCATCCACCGCGACCTCAAGCCCAGCAACATCCTGCTGGGCACCCAGGGCCCGTACGTCATCGACTTCGGTATCGCCCGCGCCGCCGACGCCACCCAACTGACGCAGTCCGGCGGCCTGATCGGCACCCCGCAGTACATGTCCCCGGAGCACGCGCTCGGCGAGCGGGTCACCCCGGCGACCGATGTGTTCTCCCTCGGTCTGATCGCGGCGGTCGCCGCCACCGGGCGCCACCCGTACGGCGACGGCGGCGCCATCACGATCGCCGCGCAGATCGCCAACACCGCCCAGCGCCCGCCGCAACTCGGCGGTTTCGACGAGCGGTTGCGGCCCCTGCTGGAGCGCTGCCTGACCGCCGATCCGGCCGAGCGCATCGGCACGGAGGAACTGGCGGCGCTCTGCCAGGAGTTGGCGGGCCGCGGCCTCAGCGACTTCAACGGCTGGCTGCCGGAGCCGCTCACCGCCGAGATCGCCCGGCGCGAGCAGTCCGCGCAGACCCCGCCGCAGCCGACGGCACCTCAGATGCCGCCGGCGCCCCCGGCCACGGCTCCTCCGACGGCGCCCCCGACCACGGCTCCGGCGGCCGCTCCCACGCCCCCGCCGCACGACCCGGCGGCGGGCACCACCCAGGGCGTACCGCAGGCGACCCCGATGGCGGGCTTCGGCCCCGCCGCCCAGGGCCCCGCCCCGGGCTACGGCTACCCGCAGCCCGCCGCCCACACGTACAACCTCACCCCGCAGGCCCCCGCCCCCGCCCCGACGCCGCCCAAGAAGAGCCGCCGCGGTCTGAAGGCCGGCCTCATCGCCCTCGTCCTCGTCCTGGCGGTCGGCTCGGGCGCGACGGCCGCGGTGTACCTGATGGGCAAGAAGGACGACGACAAGGGTTCCAGCAGTACGGCGAGCGGCGACAAGGCCAAGAACGAGGAGAAGGACAAGCCGAGCCCGACACCGACCGAGTCGGAGACGGGAACGGACGACGGTCAGGGCTCCGGAGACACCACCGGGGGCACCGGCACAACTCCCACGGGCTCCGCGCCGCCCGCCGAGGGCGCCAAGTACACCAAGATCGTCGACAGTGTGCCGATCACGGTCCGGGGCCCCGACTCCGGCCTCGACAGCACGTACGTGGACCTCGACCAGCCGCTGGTGGACCCCACCAGCTCCCAGATGGACTACGAGGACGCGGAACTGCGCATCGACGGCTCGGCGGTGTCGTTCGGCACCTCCATGGGCGAGGCGAGCGGCTCCACGGACAAGGAGTGCCGCGCGGGCGCGGACCAGAACCCCTACACGGACAGCCTGTCCGCCGAGTCCATCAACCGGGACGAGCAGATCGCCAAGGGCGACTACCTCTGCACGATCACGAGTGACGGCAACCTCGCCCTGTGGGAGGTCACCGAGGTGAAGTCGCCCCAGGACCAGGACTACATGCCCGACATCCGCGGCACCGTCACGGTCTGGAAGATCACGACCTGACGCACCACGTACAGGGGGGCGCCCCCGGGTTCCGAGGAACCCGGGGGCGCCCCCCTCGCCGTACTCCTACGAGTGCGTGCGCAGCAGGGTGCGCATCGTGCGCATGGCCACCGACAGGTTGGCCAGGTCGAACGCGTCGGAGCCCTGGATCTCCTCCAGCGTCGTCCGGGCGCGGCCCAGGATCGGCGCGTTCTTCTGCTCCCACACCTTGAACCGCTGCTCCGGCGTCGACGTGCCGTTGCCGGCGGACAGCACGTCGGCGGTGAGGGAGGCGTGCGCCGCGTACAGGTCCTCGCGGATCGCCGCGCGGGCCATGGACTGCCAGCGGTCGGCGCGCGGCAGCTCGATGATGCGGTCCATGAGCTGGGTGATGCTCAGCCGGTCGGCGAGGTCGTAGTACACCTCGGCGACCTCCATCGGCGTCCGGCCGACCCGGTCGGCGACGGCGACGATGTCGAGCGTCGGGAACGCCGAGGAGAAGCCCGCCACCCGGGTGGCCAGTTCCTCGGGGACGCCGACGCCGGCCAGCTCGTCGTAGATCTGCTGGTACCACTCCAGGTCCGCGCCGCGCAGCAGCTTGGGCAGCTCGCCCCAGACGAGGTCCACGCCGTCCTTGAAGAAGGCGATGGTCTCGCTCAGTTGCAGCGGCTGCGGCCGGTTGTTGAGCAGCCAGCGCGTGCCGCGCTCGACGAGGCGCCGGGAGTGCAGCCGGATCCGGGTCTGGACGGCGGCGTCGACCTTGTTGTCCAGGCCCTCGACGGCGTCCCACACCGCGCCCGACCCGAAGATCGCGCGGGACGCGGTCTGCGCCCGGACGATCTCCTCCAGCGAGGCCCCGGTCTCCTCCCGCAGCCGGTGCAGGAAGCTCGTACCGCCCGTGTTGACGGTGTCGTTGACGAGCAGGGTGGTGACGATCTCCCTGCTCAGCGGGTGGCTGTCGATGTGCTCGGAGAACTGCTGGCGCAGCGCGGTCGGGAAGTACGTGTGCAGCAGGGTGTGCAGGTACGGGTCGTCCGGCAGCGAGGTGTGCAGCAGCTCCTCGGCGACGGTGATCTTCGTGTACGCGAGGAGGACGGCCGTCTCCGGGCCGGTGAGGCCGTGCCCGGTGTTCAGCCGCTCACGGATCTGCCGGTCGGTGGGCAGGAACTCCAGCGCCCGGTCGAGGTGGCCCTCCCTGACCAGGTGGCGCATGAAGCGCTGCTGGGCGTGGAGCATGTCCTTGGACTGGGCGAGGGCGTTGGCGATGGCCGTGTTCTGCGCGTAGTTGTTGCGCAGGACCAGTTGGCCGACCTCGTCGGTCATCTCCGCGAGCAGCTTGTTGCGCTGCTTGACGGTCATGTCGCCCTCGGTGACCAGACCGTTGAGCAGGATCTTGATGTTCACCTCGTGGTCGGAGGTGTCCACGCCCGCGCTGTTGTCGATGGCGTCGGTGTTGACCCGTCCGCCGTTCTGCGCGAACTCGATCCGGCCGAGCTGGGTCAGGCCGAGGTTGCCGCCCTCGCCGACGACCTGGACCCGCAGGTCCCCTCCGTCGACGCGGATGGCGTCGTTGGCCTTGTCGCCGACGTCGGCGTGGGACTCGGCGCCCGACTTGACGTACGTCCCGATGCCTCCGTTCCACAGCAGGTCGACCGGCGCCTTGAGGATCGCCCTCATCAGGTCGGCCGGGGTCATCTTGGAGATCTTCTCCTCGATGCCCAGGGCGTCCCGGATGTGGCCGTTGATCGGGATGGCCTTGGCGGTGCGGGGGAAGACGCCGCCGCCGGTGGAGATCAGCTCGGCGTCGTAGTCCTCCCAGCTGGAGCGCGGGAGTTCGAAGATCCGGCGCCGCTCGGCGTACGAGGTGGCCGCGTCGGGGTTGGGGTCGATGAAGATGTGCCGGTGGTCGAAGGCGGCGACCAGTCGGATGTGCTCGCTGAGCAGCATGCCGTTGCCGAACACGTCACCGGACATGTCGCCGATGCCGACGACGGTGAAGTCCTCGCTCTGGGTGTCGACGCCCAGCTCCCGGAAGTGCCGCTTGACGGACTCCCAGGCACCGCGGGCGGTGATGCCCATGCCCTTGTGGTCGTAGCCGGCGCTGCCGCCGGAGGCGAAGGCGTCCCCGAGCCAGAAGTTGTACGACTCGGCGACCTCGTTGGCGATGTCGGAGAAGGTCGCGGTGCCCTTGTCGGCGGCGACGACGAGATAGGTGTCGTCCTCGTCGTGCCGGACGACGTCGGCGGGCGGGACGACCTCTCCGGCGACCATGTTGTCGGTGATGTCGAGCAGCGCGGAGATGAAGGTCCGGTAGCTGCGGATGCCCTCGGCGAGCCAGGCGTCGCGGTCCACCGACGGGTCGGGCAGCTGCTTGGCGACGAAGCCGCCCTTGGCGCCGACCGGCACGATCACGGTGTTCTTGACCATCTGCGCCTTGACCAGGCCCAGGATCTCCGTGCGGAAGTCCTCACGCCGGTCGGACCAGCGCAGTCCACCGCGGGCGACCTTCCCGAACCGCAGGTGCACGCCCTCGACACGCGGCGAGTACACCCAGATCTCGAACGCCGGGCGCGGCGCCGGCAGGTCGGGCATGGCCTGCGGGTCGAACTTCATGGAGACGTAGTCGTGCGGCTTGCCGCCGGCCGCCTCCTGGAAGAAGTTGGTGCGCAGCGTCGCCTTGATGACGGTGAGGAAGGACCGCAGGATGCGGTCCTCGTCGAGGGAGGCCACCTGGTCGAGCGCGGCGTCGACCTCTTCGAGGAGCGCGTCGACGATCTCGCGTCCGGCCCGCTGCCGGTCGGGCGACATCCGCGCCTCGAACAGCGACACGAGCAACCGGGTGGTGTGGACGTTGTTGCGGAGGGTGTCCTCCATGTAGTCCTGGCTGAAGGTGGACCCGGCCTGCCGCAGGTACTTGGCGTACGCGCGCAGCACCATGGCCTGCCGCCAGGTGAGCCCGGCGCTCAGCACCAGGGCGTTGAACCCGTCGTTCTCGGCCTGCCCGGTCCAGGTGGCGGCGAACGCCTCCTGCACCCGCTCCCGGGCGTCGCCGCCGAGGAAGTCGCCGGCCGCCGACCGGGGCATGCGCAGCCCGAAGTCGTAGATCCAGGCGGTCGTACGGTCCTCGCGGCGCAGCTCGTAGGGCCGCTCGTCGATGACCTCGACGCCGAGCCGGTTGAGGACGGGCAGCACCGCGGAGAGCGAGACGGAGCCGCCCTTGCGGTAGATCTTGAACCGCCGTTCGTCGGGCGCGGCGCCCACGGGCTCGTAGAGGCTGAGCGCGAAGTCCTCCTCCTCGCCGAGCTGTTCGATGTTGACGAGGTCGGCGACGGCGGAGCGGGGGCTGTGGTCGGCCTTGTAGCCCTCGGGGAAGGCGTTGTGGTAGCGGCGCAGCAGTTCGGCGGCGCGCTCCTCGCCCAGTTCGGCGTTGAGGGCCTCGCCGAAGCCGTCGGCCCAGGAGCGGGCGGCCTCCACCAGGCGGGCCTCGACGCGCTCCTTGTCGGCGTCGGTCAGCTGGGGCAGCTCGGTGCCCTGCGGGACGCGGACCACGAAGTGCAGCCGGGAGAGGATCGACTCGGTGTTCCAGGCGGTGAAGTCGACGCTGGTGCCGCCGAGTTCCTCCTTGAGGATGTCGATGATCCGCAGCCGTACGCCGGTGGTGTACCGGTCACGCGGCAGGTAGACGAGGGCGGAGTAGTAGCGCCCGTACTCGTCCTGCCGCAGGTAGAGCCGCAGGCGCCGGCGTTCCTGGAGGTAGAGCACGGAGGTGACGATGGACCGCAGCTCGTCGGCGGGCGTCTGGAACAGCTCGTCGCGCGGGTAGGTCTCCAGGATCTGGAGCAGGTCGCGTCCGTCGTGGCTGTTGGGCGAGAACCCGGCGCCCCTGAGGACCTCGTCGACCTTGCGCCGGATGACGGGGACGCGGCGGACGGACTCGGTGTAGGCGGCCGAGGAGAACAGTCCGAGGAACCGTCGCTCACCGACGACGTTCCCCTCGCTGTCGAACTTCTTCACGCCCACGTAGTCGAGGTAGGACGGCCGGTGGACGGTGGCGCGGCTGTTGGCCTTGGTGAGGATGAGGAGGTTGTGCTCGCGGGCCTTGGCGCGGGCGTCGGCGGGCAGCCGCTCGAAGGAGGAGCTGACGGGGTGGTCGTCGGGCCCGGCGTGGTGCGGGTCGGCCCGCAGGATGCCGAGCCCGGTCCCGGCCACGGCGGCGAGGGTGTCGTCGGGGCGCAGTTCGTACTCGCGGAAGCCGAGGAAGGTGAAGTGGTCGTCGGCGAGCCAGCGCAGCAGCTCGCGGGCCTCCTCCACATCCTGGTCGCGCAGGTCTCCGGCGGTGGGTTCGGTGGGCAGTCCTTCGGCGATGCGCAGCGCCGCGTCCCGCATCTTCTCCCAGTCCTCGACGGCCTCCCGCACGTCGGACAGCACCCGCAGCAGGTCGTTGGTGATCTGCTTCAGGTCGCCCCGGTCCGTCTCGCGGTCGATCTCGACGTGGATCCAGGACTCGATGTGCGCGTCGTGCGGAAGCGTCTCGCCGGCGGCCACGGCCGCCGCGGCGGCGGCGACGGCGGACGGCTCGCTGACCAGTTCGACGAGCTTGCCGGTCACATCGCGGCGGACGACGACCTGCGGGTGGATGACGACGTGGATGCCCCGTCCCTGCCGTGACAGCTCATTGGTCACGGAGTCGACGAGGAAGGGCATGTCGTCGGTGACGACCTCGACGACGGAGTGGCTGCAGGTCCAGCCGTTCTCCTCCACGGTCGGGGTGTGCACCCTCACGTTGGCCGTGCCCTGAGGGCGGTTCTCGGCCAGTCGGTAGTGGGAGTAGGCGGCTCCGAAGACGTCGACCGGGTCACGGCCGCTCAGGTCCTCCGGGGCGGTGTGCAGGTAGTAGCGCTGGAGGAACGCGAGCACGGTGTCATGGTCCGGGGTGTCCGGTGCACCCGCGGCACTCCCGCTCGTCGTCCCAGTCGGTAGGTGCCCCCCGACCGGGCTGTTCTCAGCTACCCGGGCGGCCCTCTCGAGCAACTCGGCCTTGGCTTCGTCCAGCTTGGTCTGCATTGTCCTCTGGCTCCTGTCGCGCGCCGTTGCGTGACGTAGAAGGAAGTACGGCTTCGGCCCCTCCGACGCGACGGCACAACACGGGGTGTCCGGTCTGCTTCGACGCTATGCCGCGGGGCGAGATGAGCGGGAGGTAATCGGCCATTCTGGCCACCGAACAGGGGTGTGACGCTGCTCTCGGCGTCGGCCTGGTGAATTCGTTCGGCGCTCCGGGGGCCCTCAGGACCCCCACCCGCCCGCGAGGACCAGCGACCGCCGCCCGGTCACGGATGTCGTCCGTGCTCACCGGGCGCGGGGCAGGGACGACGACGTCCCCGCGAACTATCGCGCTGATCACGCCACCTAGGCTATCGCTCCTTACAGGCCCCCCGTCATGAGCCGTATGTGTACAAAACCGGGGCCAGAACTTTGACATTCCACACAGAGACAACCACCCGACCTCCACACTCACCCCGCCCACCCGAGCATACTCCCGCTCAACTGTGCCTCCTGGACAGGGCGCGGCCAGGGTTTTTCCCGGGGGAGGTGCCCGACCCGGGGGCGTGGCCGGACGCCGGGTGACCGGAATGCGCCGGGTGAGGGGTCGAGGCGACAATCGGAGGGTGAGGCTGCCGCCAAGCTGGTGGCGAAAGGCCCGCGTCGGCACGACGCGACGCACACCCCCTTGGCAAACCGTTCCTAAACACTGAGCGGGAGTGGGTCCTGTTGCCAGAACTCATGCTCAGCCGGG
>NZ_OLMK01000151.1 GCF_900290235.1 Streptomyces sp. MA5143a | reverse complement strand
GTCAACCACATCACCGACGTGGTCCACTGACCGCCGTCCGCGCCGAGCGCGACTTACTGGGCAGCGGCGCGGCCGGAGGAAGTGTCAGATCTGTGCAGCGTTGCCGAGGGCACCGGTCCGGGCCGGCGGGACCGGGGGGTTCAGCCGGCCGGTCTCGGAGAGCTCTTCGCGCCGTGCTCTGGCGGCGATCGACGCCCCCGTCGCGGGCCCGGATCGAGCGCGCCCGCGCCGCGATACGCCGCGTGCTGTGGACGCTGCTCACCCTGCGACCCGGCGGCTCCCCCTGGATCTCGGTGTGCGGCCGCGAGCCGGCCGACTCATACGTCCTGGACCTGGACGCGACCGTCGTCACCTGCGCCAGCCCATAGGAAGACGCGGCGGGCACCTTCAAGGGCAGCTTCGGTCACATGCCGCTGAGTGTGTGGGTGGCCGACACCCGTGAGTGCGTCGCCATGCTGCTGCGGACGGGCACCGCACCGCCCCGCCCAGCGGCGTTACCGACCACCAGGCGGTCCTGGCCTCGGCGTTTCGGCAGCTCCCGCTGCCGCTGTGGTCGAAAGCCGCTGGTGCAGATTGCCAGCGCGCTGCTGTCGGCGGAGGTGTGGACGACCGCGCGACCTGAGCGGCTGGCGGACCGGGATTCGGCTGGCTTCGCTCTTCTCCATGGTCCACCGCGGATATGGCCGAACGCTTCTCGCGCCTGATTGGATGCGGTTGTCGCCTGCACTGGCTGTACTCCGCCTCCACGGGAACGTTCGTTCACCTGAACGTCCATCGCCGACGCGGTCAGGACGGGGGAACTCAAGGCCCTGCGCACCGCGGTCGACGACGGGCCGGCAGCCACCGCCGCCCGAGCGTCGAAGACCGAGGCCAAGCACCACGCGCTGTTCAAGCGCCTGCACCGGCGCTGGCGGGACTACCTGCGCCGGGTCCACGACCTGCGGCTGCCGTTCGACGACAACCCCGCCGAACAGACGATCAGGATGGGAAAACCGCGGATCAAGGTCTCCGTGTGCAAGCCATGCGAAACAGCCCCTGGATGCCGTCCGCCACTTGACCACGCCGGTCCCACCGACCGGCGATCGAACACGCCCTTCTAGGATGGCCCGGTGCCGCTCTTCGAGATCGTGACAGCCGTCGCCGCACCCCCGGACCGGGTGTTCGAGGCATGCCTCGACGTGGAAGTACACACGCGGTCGATGGCCGATTCGTCGGAGCGGGCGGTCGGCGGCAGGACCCGAGGCGGACTCTCACTCGGCGACACGGTGACCTTCCAGGCCCGCCACTTCGGCCTGACCTGGCGACTCACCGCCCGCATCACGGCGTATGACCCGCCCCAGTGCTTCGTGGACGAGCAGGATGCCGGCCCCTTCAAGCGATGGCATCACAGTCATCACTTCGAGCCGGACGGCACTGGCGGCACCGTTATGAGGGACGTCATCGACTTTGCCTCGCCGTTCGGATTCCTCGGACGTGTCGCCGACTTCACTGTCCTGAGCTGGTACATGCCCCGCCTCATCAGAACCCGCAACGCCTACCTCGCCAGCGCCTTGCGCTGAGCCCAGATTGACGATCACCACGCCCTCCGGGGCGGTACAGGGTCCCGCCGTCGAGCCGCCGCCACGTTCCGCTGCCTCCTGCGCGAGGCGCTGGAGAACTGGCGCGCTTCGCCACCCACAGCCTGCGGGCCGCGGGCGCACGGAGGGCCTCTTCGATCTGGGCCTCTTGGTGCGCCCGCCTGCCGTCCACGCTGCGACGCCGAGCAGTACGGATGGGACCGGGTGGCAGCCGACTGTCCCCTCGCCGTACCCCGTCGCTGAGCCGCGTTTCTGCCCCAGCGCGGTCCCAAGGGCATGTCTCTGCTGGGCGGGTTGCCCTCGCGAGAGGTCCCGACGCGCGATCCTGCCCTGCGGCGTCGGCGTTACGACACGGTCAGGTAGATCTTGCGCACGGTTTCGATGGTCTTCCAGACACCCACGTAGCCCGGCTTCATGACAAAGCTGTCGCCGGCCTTGTAGGTCACCGGCTCGCCGCCCTCCGGCGTGAGTTCGACGACGCCGGAAAGGATGTGGCAGAACTCGAAGGTCTCGCCCTTGATCGAGCGCGTCTCCCCGGGCGTCGCCTCCCAGACTCCCGTATGGATCGTTCCCTCACGGGCGTCGTCCTGTGCCCAGGTCTTGTACGTCGGATCGCCGGAGATCAGGCGTTCCGGCAGCGGGCCGGACTCCTTGGGCACGAAGGAGGGATCGGTGTCGATGGCCTTCAGGAGCGACATGCTTTTCCTCTGTTGGTTTCGGGGACGATGCGAATCGAGAACGGACGACCAAGTGCCTGACGGCTGCGCGCCGCGCTCCACGGTCACGGCGCGCAGCAGGTCGGCGATCCGCTGAGCGGGCAACAGACCCTTGTCGCTGGGCAGTTGGGCAACCGGTCAGCGGATGCGGTCCAGCGTCTTGTAGTAGGCGCCCGCGAAGGGCAGGAACCAGGCGGTGCCGTTGTAGAGGGGGATGCGGGGCGGGGCGATGTCGCGGACGGGGCTGGCCTCGGGGTGACCGTCCATCACCTCGGCCATGACGCGGCCCATGTGGGTGGCCATCTGTACACCGTGGCCGGAGTATCCCATGGAGTAGTAGACGCCGTCCTCGGTCTGCCCGGCGTGCACGATGCGGTCCATGGCGAAGCCGACGGATCCGCCCCACAGGTATTCGATCTTGGTACGGGAGAGCTGGGGGAAGGTCGCGCACATGTCACGGAACAGGACCTGTCCGCTCTTCTTGTCCGAGGTGGGGTCGGAGGGCGCGAAGCGGGCGCGGCCGCCGAACAGCAGCCGGTTGTCCGGGGTGAGCCGGAAGTAGTGGCAGACCTTGTTGGAGTCGACGAGGAGGCGGGCCTTGGGGATGATGTCCCGGGCGAGTTCCTCGCCGAGCGGCTCGGTGACGATGATGAAGCTGCCCACGCAGACTTGCTGGCGGCGCAGCCAGGGGAAGTTCTTGTCGGTGTAGGCGTCGGTGGCCATCATGACCTGCCCGGCACGGATGACACCGCGCTCGGTCTGCACCTCGAAGCGGCCGGTGGGGGTGCGCCGCACGCCGATGGCGGCGTTGCGCTCGTGGATCTCGACGCCGGTGCGCTCGCACGCCTCGGCCATGCCGCGCACGAAGCGGCCGACGTGCAGTGCGGCGCTGAGCGGGTCTAGCAGGCCGCCGTGGTAGGCGTCGGAGCCGATCTCGGAACGCAGCTCGGACTTGCCGATGAGCGTGGTCTCGTGTCCGAAGTACTTGGCCAGGGCGCGCTGCTGGGTCTTCTTGTTCTCGAAGTGCGCGGGGCGGTTCGCGAGGGCCAGGCGTCCGACCCGACGGAACTGGCAGTCGATGGATTCCTCGTTCACGAGCCGCTCGACGGTGTCCACGGCTTCGCCGTAGGAGTTGTAGATCTCGCGGGCCCGTTCGGGGCCGTACCGGCGGATGGCCTGGCGTACGCCGATGGTGAAGCCCAGGTTGGCCATGCCGCCGTTGCGCGCGGAAGCACCGGAGCCGATCTGGCCTTTCTCCACGAGGGTGACACGGGCGCCCTTGCGGGCGGAGTGCAGAGCGGTGGACAGACCCGTCAGGCCGGCGCCGACGACCACCAGGTCGGTGTCCTCGGTCAGCGGCTTGCCGGAACGGTCGGGAAACGCCCCAGCGGTTTCTATCCAGTAGGGAATCGTCTTCATGTCGGGTCCTTAGCGGGGAGTTTCGAAGGAGGGCGCGGCCGGGCACCACCAGGAGCCCGGCGACGGGGCTGCGGTCGCTGATCAGCGAGGGCTCGATCCGATCAGCGGAACGGTTGCAGACGTGGGCGAGGAGTGCCGCTGACCGGTGGCGGCGGTGGTCATACGGCCTCGCCTCCCGGGTTGGCGACTCCCACCGTGTTCTCCACCGAGAGCAGGGAGTCCTGCCGTCCGGAGCCGATCCAGCGCACCAGGGCCGCCAGGCCGAGGGCGAGGATGGCGAAGGCGGTGAGGAGCGCGCTGACGGCGGTGACGCTGGGGTCGATCTCGAAGGTGAGGGAGTTGTAGACCTGCACCGGGAGGGTGACGGTGTCGACGGAGGAGAGGAACTGGGAGATGTAGAACTCGTCGAAGCTGGTGATGAAGGAGAAGATCGCGGCTGCGATCATGCCGGGTGCGGCGAGGGGGAAGGTGATGCGCCGGGCGATGGTGAGCCGGCCGGCGCCCATGCTCGCGGCGGCGTCCTCCAGGCGTTCGTCGATCCCGCGCAGGGTCGCGATCAGGATCAGCACCGCGATCGGCGCGGCCAGCACGGTGTGACCGAGGGCGATGGCGATGGGGCTGCCCAGCATCGCCGCGGGTTCGAAGAACAGGAACAGGCCGAGCGCGGTGACGATCTGCGGGATGACCAGCGGGCCGAGGACCAAGGCGAACACCGCCGAGCGCAGCGGGAGTTCGCTGCGGACCAGGGCGGTGGCCGCGGTCACCGCGATGATCAGGGAGAACACGGTGCTCAAGGCGGCGATCAGGGCGCTCAGGGAGAGTGCGGCGGGCCATTTGCTGCCGTCGGCGAACAGGGCCTTGTACCAGTTCAGCGTCCAGGCTTCGGGTGGGAAGGAAGCGAAGGCGTTGTTGCTGAAGGAGGTGACGAGGATGACGACGATCGGCAGGGCCAGGAACAGCAAAATCACGGTGGCCACCGCGGTCAGGACGATCCGCCCGACCAGTGTGCTGCGCAGCTCCATCATGACGCGTTCCTCTTCTTACGGCTGGCGCCCAGCGAGCTGACGGCCTTGACCAGCAGCAGTCCGGCCAGGGTGAGGAGCAGCAGGATGACGCCCTGCGCGGCCGCCCCGTTCCACTGATTCTCCTTGGTGACCTGCTGGTTGATGAGGGTGGCGATCATCGTCTGGTTGGGTCCGCCCATCAGGGCCGGGGTGATGTAGTAGCCCAGCGAGAGGATGAAGCTGAGCAGACCGGCACTGGCCAACCCTGGGGCGATCAGCGGCAGGTAGATGCGGCGGAAGATCGTCACCCGGCCCGCGCCCATGCTGGACGCGGCCGCCAGCAGTCGGCGGTCCACCCCGCGCATCACGCCGTACAGCAACAGCACCGTGTACGGCAGCATCATCGAGGTGGTGCCGATGACCACGCCGAGCTCGTTGTAGAGCAGCTGGAACGGCGCTCCGGGCACGGACATGGCGGTCAGGGTTTCGTTCACCAGGCCCTTGTCGCCGAGCATGATGATCCAGCCGTAGGTGCGTACCAGGGCGCTGATGAAGTGCGGGACGACCACGACCAGCATGGCCAGGCCCGCCAGGATGGGCTTGAGCCGGGTGATGGCGTTGGCCAGGACAAAGCCGAAGACCAGGCTCAGCACGGCTGTTTCGGCGGAGATCCGCAGCGTGGTGATCAGCACGGAGAGGTTGACGCCGGTGAGGGCATCGGCGTACCAGTGCAGGGTGAACGCGCCGTCGGCGTCCTTCAGGCTGAGCAGCAGGGTGCTGAAGATCGGGTAGACGAACAGCACCAGCAGATACACGACGACCGGCAGGGCGTAGAGGATGCCGACCCTTGTGCGGCGCGAGGCGAGGAGCTTGCGCGGACGGGCGGGCGCGGGGGTGGTGACGGTGAGGGTGGCCATGGCTCACCCGTCCTGTTCGGCGGGGAAGAGGTTGACGTCGTCGGGGTCGGTGGTGATCCCGACCCGCTCGCCTGCGACGGGGCCGCGGCCGGCCGGGACCTCAAGGCGCAGCAGGGGCGCGTCCTTGCCTTCGATGCGCACGCCCGCGCGGACCAGGGTGCCGACGTAGGTGGCGGTCTCGACCGTGCCGGTACAGAACCCGTCGTCACTGGCGCAGGCCCGCAGTCGGCCCGGCTGCACAGCGACCTTCACCTGCGTGCCGGTGGCCAGGTCGTGGCGGCGTGCCTTGAGCAGTCCGCCACTGCCATCGAGGCGGACGAGGGTGTGTTCGCCGTCTTGCTGCTCGATGCGGCCGGGCAGGAAGTTGGCCGCGCCGAGGAAGTCCGCCACGAAGGGCGTCCTCGGCCGTTCGAACAGCTCCCGGGGGGTGTCGAACTGTTCGATCAGACCGTTGCGCATCACCGCGATGCGGTCCGACATGACCAGCGCCTCTTCCTGATCGTGCGTCACATAGATGACGGTCAGGCCGAGTTCCTGCTGGATGGTCTTGATCTCGACCTGGAGCTGGTCACGCAGCTTCTTGTCCAGGGCGCCGAGCGGTTCGTCCATGAGGATGACCGGCGGGCGGTAGACCAGCGCCCGGCACAGCGCCACCCGCTGCTGCTGGCCACCGGACAGCTCACGCGGCTTGCGACCGCCGAACCGGGACAGGCCCGCGATCTCCAGGGTCTCCCCCACCCGCCGGCGGATCTCGTCCTTGCCCACACCGCGCAACGTGAGGGGGAAGGCGACGTTCTCCTGCACGGTCATGTGCGGGAAGAGCCGGTACTGCTGGAAGACGAAGCCGAGGTTGCGCTTCTGTGGCGCGAGCCGTGTCACGTCCCGGCCGCCGACGGTGATGGTGCCGGAGTCGGGTTCGCAGAACCCGGCGATCATCATCAGCGTCGTGGTCTTGCCCGACCCGGAGGAGCCGAGGAAGGTGACGAACTCCCCCGCCGCGATCTCCATGGACGCCTCGTCGACGGCGACCACGTCACCGTAGGTCTTACGCAGGCCCACTACCGACAGCGCCTTGCCGGTGGCGGTGGCCGACTTGGCGCCGGCCGCCTTCACCGACGGTGTGGCAACACCGAAATCAGCCACGAGCCCACTCCAACCAGCGCTTGGTGACGGCCGACTCGTTCTTCAGCCACCAGTCGACATCCGCGTCGAAACCCTCGTCGTAGTACTTCGGCGCACCGGCCAGAGCGTTGCGCTCGTCCTCGGTGAGCTTGGCGTAGGCCACCGGGGACGACGGGTTCGACGGGAAGGCCTTCGCCAGCGCGGCCTGGCTCTCCGCACGCAAGGCGAAGTCCATCAGCTTGTAGGCGTTGTCCACGTGGGCCGCGCCCTTGGCGATGGCGTAGCCCGAGAACTGACGCCGCATGCCGTTGAGCTGCCGCTCCACCGGGACACCCTGCTTCTGCAGGTCGGCGATGCGGCCGTCCCAGACGGTGGACATCGTCACCTCCTGGCGGCTGAGCAGCACACCGGGCAGCGGGCCGCTGTCCCAGAACTTCTTGATGTCGCCTCGCAGCCGGGTCAGCACCTTGAACGCGCGGTCGACGTCCAGCGGGTACAGCTTGTCCATCGGGACACCGTCGGCCAGCAGCGCGAACTCCAGCTCCGGCAGGTCACCGTCGGGGCTGCACATCGCACGGCCGCCCTTGAACGCCTTGGCGTCGAAGAAGTCCGCCCACGACTCCGGCTTGCGACCACCGAAGGCGTCCGTGCGATACGCGATGCACTGGCCGTAGAAGCTGTGGCCGATGGCATGCTCGGTGATCTGGTTCTCGGGGATCTTCGCGCTCTTCACGCTCTTGATCCGGTCGAGGTCCAGCGCCTCCAGCGCGTCCTGCTTGGCGTACTTGGTGTGCGACACCATCGCGTCGTTGATGAGGTCGCACTGCGGGCGGCCCTGCTTGATCTGAGCCAGCAGCGGGGCATTGTCCAGGTTGAGGACCTTGACCTGGATGCCGGTCTCCTGGGTGAACGGCGTGTAGATCGCCTTCTGCAGAGCCGCGCCGTAGGAACCGCCGCTGTCACGGACGACCACCGTCTTGCCGCCGCCCTTGCCGCCGACCGTGGCGGACCGGCTGGTACCGGTACCGCAGGCACTGAGGGCGGTCGCGGCGGCTACACCCGCCGTAACCCCGCCAATTCCTCGCAGGAACAGTCTGCGGTCTATTCGGGCATCTTTCATGGTGTGCCTCCTGGTGGTGCCGGCCGCGAGAAGGGGAGCGGCTGGGAACGTGGAAAGAGCGGCAGCTGGGGCTCGGGCGGCGATCCGCCTCGTGGGAAGGGACGCCCTGGCCGGGGGCGGAGAATGGCGGGCCGTGTGGCCGTGTCGGACACCCGCGGGACGGCCAGACAGCCAGAGGGGCCAGTTCCTTGCCGGGGACGGCGGTGAGGCCGTGCAGGCCGTAGGGGATCCGCCCCCGGCCAGGGCGTGGACCGTGTGCGCGCGGCTGTCGGCCGGGGGCGGTGACGTGGCCGAGGATGTCTCCCTCGGCCCGGTGCTTCGAGTTCTGTTCGACCCTCGCCGACAAGCTCGACGAGGGTCCTTCGGGGCTGTTCGAGCCAGACGGTGTGCGTTGCGAGTCAGAGGCCGAGCATGGTGTTGAGCTCGTCCAGGGACTTCACCGTCACGTAGTCGTAGCCGTGGGTGACCGGGTCGCTGCCGCGGTCCAGGAGGACGAGGTTGCGGAAGCCCATGTCGTGCATCGGCAGCAGGTCGTAGCGGGTGTGCGAGGAGACGTGCACGAAGTCCTCGGGGGACGCGTCGAGCTGGTCGAGCATGTACTCGAACGCGGCGTAGCGGGGCTTGTAGCAGCCGGCCTGCTCGGCGGTGTAGACCGCGTGGAAGTCCGCTCCGAGCCGGGGCACGCTCTCTTCGAGGAAGGAGTTGTCGGCGTTGGAGAGGATCACCAGCTTGTAGTTCTCGCCCATCTTCTTCAGCGGTTCCGGCACATCGGCGCGCGGGCCCCAGCTGCGGACGCCGTCGCCGAGCCGCTTGCCGGCGTCCGGGGCGGCCTTGATGCCCCACTTGCGGCAGACGCCCTCGAAGGCGTCCTGCAGTGTCTGCTCGTAGGGCTTGTACTCGCCGCAGACCGAGTCGTAGCGGTAGCCGCGGAACTCCTTGACGAACTGGTCCCAGTGCTCGGCCGGGATCTGGTCGCCGACGAGCTCACGCGTGATGGGGTTCATCGGCCAGTCGATCAACGTGCCGTAGCAGTCGAACGAGACGTACTTCGGGCGCCACTGGAACGAGGGAATGGGCATGGGAGTGCTCACTTTCTTGCTGCGGGGAACTGGTTGCGGGCAACCCCGATTTCGGTCATGCCCATGACAGGGATGGCGGGAGGGGGTGCGGGTGTGGAGGTGCTGTGGAGGTGCGGGGTGTGGGGGTGCGGGGTGATGTCGTCGACGCTCGCCCCGGGTCAGGTGGCGCCGATTCCTGCCGGGGCGAGGAAGTCGACGGGGTGCTCCGTGGTGCCGTCGAGTGCCAGGTCGGCGGCGATCTCGCCCATCGCGGGCGAGAGCTTGAAGCCGCTGCCGGAGAAGCCGGCCATGACGATGATGTCGTTCTCGCCGGGGAGATGGCCGACGAGCGGGTTTCCGGACGTGGTGTAGCCCTCCATGTAGGCCGACGTCCTGATGGGGTCGGGGTTCAGGTCGGGCATGAGTTCACCGATGAGCTCTCGGAAGATGCCGAGTTCTTCGGGGCGGACCGTACGGTCGAGCCGTTCGGGCTCGGGCACGGGCGCGTGGTATTTGAAGGAGAGACCGAGCTTGACGGAGATGCCGTCAGGCGACGGGATTCCGAAGCAGTCGTGGGGTGTGGCGCGCACGAAGGGTGGGGCACCGCCCGCGAACCAGTCGTGGCGGGTGGGCAGGTGCCAGGAGCAGATCACCCGGCGGATGTCGATGGCCTGGGGGAGGTCCGGGAGCAGGGTGTTGATCCAGGGGCCCACGGTCACCACGGCCGCGTCCACGTGGTCCGTGCCCTGGTCGGTGACGACCCGCACCCCGCCGCCCGCCGCGGGGACGACCTCGCGCACCGTGGTGTAGCGGTGCAGCCGGGCGCCCAACTGTTCGGCGCGGGTGGCGGCGGCCTGGATGGACGCCTCGGGTCTGATGACGGCGCCCAACCGGTCGAGGACGGCGGTGTGTCCGTCCGGGAGCCGGTGCTGCGGGTAGCGGCGGGCGAGTTCCTCCCGGTCCAGCACCTCGTGATCCAGCCCCTGGGCGGCGCTGGTGGAGAGGAGGAGTTGCATGGCCGGTGAGGCGGTCTCTGCCATCACCAGGCTGCCGCTGCGGCGTAGCAGCGGCCTTCCCGTCTCCGCCTGGAGCTGCTCCCACATCCGGTCCGCGAGCCGCAGCAGCGGAACATACCCGGGCTCGCCGAGGTGGGCGGCTCGGTAGATGCGGCTCTCGCCCCCGGCCGCGCCGCGGTCGTGACCCGGTGCGTACCGGTCGTAGCCGATGACCTCGGCTCCGCGGGCGGCCAGTCGCCACATGACCTGGCTGCCCATGCTGCCAGCACCGATCACGGCGACGCGCTTGGGGATGCTCATGAAATCGCTCCTTTCTTCCGGTTTAGGCCCCGCTGGAATGGCGCTCACTTTCGGCCATGGCATCCTGCGGGTCAACCCATACTTCGCTTCACCCTTGGGGCAGGGGGAGATGGCTCAGAGGAGTTCGATCAGCTTGTCGGTGAACTCGGCGGTGGTCGCGGATCCCCCCAGGTCACGGGTGCGGACATCGGTCTTGGCCAGGACCGCGGCGATCGCGTCCGTGATGTCCCTGGCCGCGGCGGGATGGCCGAGGTGGTCGAGCATCATGGCCGCGGACCAGATCGCGCCCAGCGGGTTGGCGATGCCCTTCCCCGCGATGTCGGGCGCGGAGCCGTGCACCGGCTCGAACATCGAGGGGAAGTCCCGCTCGGGGTTGAGGTTGGCCGCCGGGGCGATACCGATGGATCCGGCGACGGCGGCCGCGAGGTCGCTGAGGATGTCACCGAAGAGGTTGGAGGCGACGACGACGTCGAAGCGGGCCGGCTCCAGGACGAACTTGGCCGCGAGCGCGTCGATGTGCTCCTGGTCCCAGCCGACCCGTGGGAACGCGGCGGCCCGCTCGGTGACGAGCTGGTCCCAGAACGGCATGGTGTGGATGATGCCGTTCGACTTGGTCGCGGAGGTCAGGCGGCCGCCGCGCCGGGAAGCGAGCGTGAAGGCGTAGTCCAGCAGGCGTGTGACGCCGGCCCGGGTGAACACGGCCTCCTGCACGGCGATCTCGTCCGGGAAGCCGCGGTTGAGCCGGCCGCCGACCTCGCTGTACTCGCCTTCCATGTTCTCGCGGACGACGACGATATCGACCTCGCCCGGCCGTGCGCCGCGCACCGGGCTGTCGATCCCTTCGAAGACGCGGATGGGCCGGAGGTTGACGTACTGGCGGAAGCCGCGCCGGATCGGGATCAGCAGCCCCCACAGCGAGACATGGTCGGGTACCCCGGGGTATCCCACCGCGCCCAGCAGGATCGCGTCCGCCTCGCGCAACTGGTCGATCCCGTCGGCGGGCATCATCGCGCCCTCGCGCAGGTACCGCTCGCACGACCAGTCGTACGACGTGTAGGCCAGGCTGAAGCCGTGGCGGCGGCCGAGCACATCGAGCACCTGCTGTGCCGGGGGCAGTACCTCGGTGCCGATGCCGTCGCCCGGGATCAGGGCGATCCGGTGGTTCGTCGTCATGGCGAAGATTGCAGCAGGGCGGTACGGGGGGCGTCCAAGACGCAAAGCGGATCTGCCTTATAAGCGGGGCCTATCAGCTGTCGGTGGCCGAGGTCGCGGCCGTGACGAACGCGGCGGCCGCCGGCGAGAGGATGCCGCGGCGGGCGACGAGGGCGATGTCCAACGTGTTCTCCGGCTCGATGTCCAGGACACGGGCGCCCAGCCGCCCGGCGAGGTCCCGCCAGGAATCCGTGACCACCGCCAGCCCCACCCCGGCCAGCACCAGAGGCATCAGCGACACCCTGTGCTCGGTCTCGACGGCGACGGCGAACTCGATGCCTTGCTCCCACAGCGCGTCGACGTAGGCACGCATCCCGGTACCCGACTGCCCGACGATCAGCCGCTGTCCCGCAAGCTCCCGGGCCTGAACCGCTCTCCGGCCGGCGAACGGGCCGTCGGCCGGCACCACCAGCACGAAACGCTGCCGCCCCAGCGCATGCGAGACGACCTCCCTGTCGGTAACAGGACCGGCGGACGCCAGGAGCCCCAGCTCCACCGCACCCGTGCGCACCATGTCGATCACATCGCGCGAGGTGAACGCGGCATTGATCGCCACGGAAACGCCGGGATAGCGGCGACTGAAGGCACTGACCATGCTCGTCAGCGGCTCCACCGCCTGCGACGGCATCGCCGCCACGTCCAGGCGCCCCTCACGCAGCTCATGCACCGCCGCCACACTCGCCCGGGCCGTCTCCAGACTCCGCACGGCCTCCCGGGCGGGCTCGATCAGGGCCCTTCCCGCCTCCGTCAGCACGGCCCTGCGCCCGATGCGGTGGAACAGCTCCGAGCCCAGATCACGCTCCAGTGCCCGCACGGCCTGCGACAGCGACGGCTGCGACACATACAGAGCCGACGCCGCACGGTTGAACCCCCCACGATCAACGATCGCGAGGAAGTACTCCAGCTGCCGAATGTCCATACGCGCCCTCTGCCCCGGAAGGAAATCAACCGACGACTCGATCGGTCCCGACCATGGTGACGTGAAGGACCGCCTCGACGATGTACGGACCACCGACGCACCCACCGTAATCCTCACGAGGCACGGGCACAGCCACCTGGGACTCTCAATGTCCGACTGAGGCACTCGGTCACAGCCGTCTTCCGGCGTGAGGTTCGACCAGACACTGGGCTTCTCGCACATGGCCGGCACCGACAGCGCCGGCACCCCGTCACGCTCACTACCGCACCGCCCCGGATCATTGCCGGTCCGTACCGCCGCTGCGCCGTGCGCTCCTCCCGGACGAAGGCACCGACGCCCAGAACCCGTCCCGCTGGATCACTGCGGCGGCGGCTGGGGACCGGCCGATGAGGAGGGCGGCACCGCCGTGGTTGATGTCCACCGGCCGTCGGCCACCTCGCAGTGGTGGTGTTCCTTGCCGATGTCCACTCCGGCCCAGATCTGGGGCACGGTCACCTCCGCCAGCTCGTCGTCACAGATCAGTCCCGCAGACGACCTCGCCCTGGTGGGACAGGCTCTGGACCGTCGTCGGGAAGAGAGGAGCTCAAGGCAGGTCAGAGATGCTGGTGCTCAAGGGAAGTCGCAGCCCAGAGGGCGTCACCCGCAGGCCGAATCTCGGGGGGTGCCTGAGGTCGGCTACCTGGGACAAGTCGACGGTGCCGCCGCTGAAGTGAGCGGGCGGCACCGTGCGGTAAATGGAGGAGAGGTGGCGTTCACCGAAGTTCACCGCGCTGCCGGTGAAGGTCGCGCCGGTGAAGTCGACGATGCCATCGGAGAACTCAGCTCCCTCGAAAGGGACTTCGCCCGCTGTGAAGGCAGCGTCCCGGAAGGTCACGCGACCACCGGTGAAGCGGGCATGGTCGAAGGTGACCCAGCCGCCGCTGAAGGTGGCACGGTTGAAGCGGACGGTGCCGCTGCGGAATTCGGCGAGCCGGAAATAGACGCGGCTGCCTTCGGCGAAGTTGGCCAGCGCATGGCACCGCGCGGCGTCAGGTTCGGATTTCGCTCAGCCGCGGTCAAGCTCGATGCTCCGGCCAGACGGCCCCATGGCCATCACGGAGCCGACCGCACGTTCATAGAGGCAAACAAACAATTCATCATTCCCTCCCCCTGGTCCTGCTGCTGAACCAGCGTGGCGTACCTACAGCAAGCGCACCAGATGGCCGAGACGGACCAGCACTCACTGAGCACCGCCGTAGACCTCGAAGACACAAGCGACCCACTGATCCATTCGGGCCTCGAAGTCCGCCGCTGAGGCGATGCCCGAGACCGGGAGGGACCCTGGGTTGTCCAGGCCGGCGATAAAGTCCACGTCGGCCCAGCCACCCCGGAACAGCACAACCGACAGCTCGGCCTCTCCCGGACCAGAGAGGACCACGCCAACCGAGTCGGGGTCACGCACCCGAGCCCTGTCGGTCTGCAAAGGCTGGGGCCACGATGCCTCGGCATCCCTCCAGGTCACCTGGCCCACTTCGAGGCCGGCCGACCTCCAGCCCGCCGTCCGGCCAGCCACAGTCGCAGCCACCTCGTCAAGATCAACAACCCTGTCCATCAGGGGATCATCCCTCATGGACGAACCCGCCGGTCAGGGAATTTGGCACCGGGACCGCGAGACGAGGGCGCCAGCCGTTCCTACTTGTCGGTCCTGGCACACATTCCGTGAGAGTGATCAGCGGCGTTCTGCCACCGTGCCGTCTCGTCACCTGGGACGGGTCTGTCAAATGAACGGCTCTGTCCCGTAATCGGTGGTAGCGAGGGGTGACGGTCAGTTCAGGAGGATGCGGTGGCGGAGCAGGTCGAAGCCCGCGCGGCCGTGCATCTGCCTCATGATGCGTTTGGTGCGGGTGTTTACGCCTTCGGTCCGTCCGTTGTGGTGCGGGAGGGTGAGGCCGGCGTTGACGGCTGCACGGTCGAGTTCGAGACCGTTCGCAAAGGCGTGGAGGTAGGGCAGCTGGGCCGTGTCGGACGCTAACCATCCAAGCGGTGAGCTTCTTGTCGTTGCCTACGGCCGGCGTGAGGAGCTGTGCGAACTCTCGGACGAATGAGGCCAGTTGGGTCATCTCTGGGCAGGCCTTGGTGAGCTCGGCGAGGAGACTTGTGTCCTTGTCCCGGAGGTGGTCGGGATGGGTAAGCAGGAGGCGGGCCAGCCATCGCGGGGTGGTGACGGGCCGATCACCTTCGGCCCGGCCCTGGGTGATGTAGCGGTAGAGGAGGTTGAAGCTGCCGGTGTAGCCCTGCTCCTGAACCTCCCGGAACAGCTGTTTCACGGGGACAGCGGGGTCGGCCGCACGGCGTTCGCGCAGGTGGCCGCGGTAGGGGTCGACCAGGGTGGGCCGGTAACGGGGCGCCCGACGCAGGGCCTCGGGTTCGCGGGTGCGCGCGTAGCGCTTGACGGTGTTGAGGGACAGGTTGAGGCGGCGGGCGCATTCGAGCAGGCCGACGCCCTTGCCGAGGAGGTCGTGAATCTGGTGCCAGCGTTCGCGGGTGGTCTGCTCGTGGACGCCGGCCGGGCGGGGTGTGTTCGAGGTGGCCCAGCAGGCGCTGTGGGAGCGGACCTCGGCCAGCGTCTTCTCGCACAGGTTCTTCCACAGGTGCCAGCGGTCGCTGACCTGCACCGCAGCTGGCAGTGCCCGGCGCACGGCCTCCCCGTATGCGCCGGAGCCGTCGCGGCAGACGATCTCGACGCCGGGGTGCTCACGAAGCCACCGTTCCAGGGCGTCGGCGCCGCGACTTGGGAGTACGTCGATGCGTTCGCCGGTTTCTGCATCGATCAGGACAGTCGCGTAGCGGTGACGGCGCTTGAGCGCGAAGTCATCGACACCGAGGACGGGTGGCACCCGCACCACAGGCAAAGGAAGGCGGGCCAGAAGCCGCAGGGCGGTCGAGCGGGATATCGCCGAAGCCAGGACACGAGAGAGGCGGGCGCCCGCCCGGCCCGCTACTGACGTTGTTGCCGTGATGTCGTCAGGGTGAGGCCGGTTTCGGAGAGACATCCATCGACGAGGTTGCTGCGGTACTGGATCTGGCGGAGACCGTT
>NZ_OLMK01000183.1 GCF_900290235.1 Streptomyces sp. MA5143a | reverse complement strand
CCGGGATGGGCTTGTTCATCGTCATCGGGTACCGGGCCCTCCGTTCCGAGCCGAGGACGGGGCGTCGTCGGCGTGGACCCCGACGTGGAGGATGTGTGCGGGCGCCCGGCCCGGCTCCAGGCGCACGTAGTTCGTCCTTCCCCATCGGTAGGTCTCACCCGTCAGCTCGTCGTGCATCGGCGCGTTCTCTTCGGGGCCCAGGCCGAGTTCCGCCATGTCGAGCGAGACCCGGGCCGACTGCGTGTGGTGGGGGTCGAGGTTCACGACCACCAGGATCGTGTCGGGGCCGGTGCGCTTGCTGTACGCCATCACCGCGTCGTTGTCGGTGTGGTGGAAGCGCAGGTTCCTGAGCCCGTGGAGTGCGGGATGGCGTCGGCGGATGTCGTTCAGCGCGGTGATGAGCGGGGTGATGGTGCGTCCTTCGCGTTCGGCTGCTTCCCAGTGCCGGGGGCGGAGTTGGTACTTCTCGGAGTCGAGGTATTCCTCGCTGCCGGGTTTGAGGGGGGTGTTCTCGCACAGTTCGTAGCCGGAGTAGACGCCCCAGGTGGGGGAGAGGGTCGCGGCGAGGACGGCACGGAGTTCGAAGGCGGGTCGGCCGCCGTGCTGGAGGAAGGCGTGCAGGATGTCGGGGGTGTTGACGAAGAAGTTGGGGCGCATGTAGCTCGCGGCGTCGCCGGCGAGTTCGGTGGCGTACTCCGTCAGCTCCTGCTTGGTGGTGCGCCAGGTGAAGTAGGTGTAGGACTGCTGGAAGCCGGTCG
>NZ_OLMK01000192.1 GCF_900290235.1 Streptomyces sp. MA5143a | reverse complement strand
TGGCATGAAGCCCTGGACGGCGGCGAGGATCGCGTAGTCACCGCAGCCGGGGCACCAGCGCACCTCCTGATCGGACTTGAAGTCCTTCGGCTGGAGTCGCAGTTCAGTTCCCACGGATCGTCTCCCGCAGTGTGTGGGCGAGCTGGCCCGCCGTGAACGGTGTACCGGCGACCTGGGTGTAGGAGCGGGCGTCGACCAGGTACTTCGCCCGGATCAGCGTGGCGAGCTGCCCGAGGTTCATCTCCGGCACGACGACCTGCTCGTACCGCGCGAGGACCTCGCCCAGGTTGTTCGGGAAGGGGTTGAGGTGCCGCAGATGCGCCTGCGCGATCGGCTCGCCGTCCTGCCGCAGTTGCCGCACGGCGGCGGTGATCGGGCCGTAGGTCGAGCCCCAGCCGAGGACGAGGGTGCCGGCCCGGTCCGGGTCGTCGACCTGGAGGTCGGGGA
>NZ_OLMK01000048.1 GCF_900290235.1 Streptomyces sp. MA5143a | reverse complement strand
TGGCGTGAAACTCGTCTAGCCCGAACCCGCTGCACATGGCGGCCTACCAGCACGAAGGAACTTGTATGCACGAGTATACGAGCACCGCCCGGGTCTGGGGACTCACTTGCCCAGGATTTCCGGAAGAGGTGAGCCGGGCCCGCCGCTGGACCCGCGACATCCTGCGCGGATCACCCCTGGCCGACGACGCCGAACTGATCGTGAGCGAACTGAGCGCGAACGCGATCCTCCACACCGCCAGCGGCATGGAATCCGGCAGCTTCCACCTGGCCCTCGCGGTAACCCGGCAGGTGATCGCCCTTTCGGTCACGGACGGCGGAGGAACCGGCACGGCCCCCAAGGCCGAGCACCAGGACAGCGAGGCCGAACACGGCCGGGGCCTGGGCATGGTCACCGCACTCGCCCACCGAGTCGTCGTCCACGGCAGCGAAGGCGGCTACACGGTCACCGCGGAACTGTTCACCGGCACCCGACCGGGAGACCACCTGTGCTGAACGGCGAAGCCCGCTGGGGCTACTGGTGCGAGTGCTGGACCGAAGACTTCTACGGTCAGGGCGGGTTGGAGCTGAGGGCATCGTTCGACGCCTACTCAGCACCGCAGGCCGACAGGTGGGTTGCGGTCGCGCTCCGCACGATCTCCCCGGCGTTCGACCCGGACGCATCCGCCCAGGCGTGGGAGTGGCTGTACGACGGCCGCATAGACACACGCCGAGCCCTCCTGCGCTCCGAGCCTTGCACCGTATCGGTCACCATCGACTCGACCCGCATCATCTGGACGATCCGGCCAGTGATCTTCCTGGCACTGGCACACCGACAGGGCACGGAACTTCCCGCCTGCGCATACGACTTCAAGCCTCACACCGGCCGCTCGAACCAGCCGCCGAGGTGTGGTTGAAACGCCTGCTCTAAACGATCTCCTGCGAGACGATCGCCGAAATTGTCTGGCGAGCTACCACCCGAACTCAGAGGGCCCGACGACTCGGGCGTTGACCTGTGCCGCCAGCCAGGCGGCACGATCGTCCTGGCCGGGTCGCGTATGGACGAAGACCGTGTGCTCGGCCGCCCACTCCTCGCAGTAGATGTCCCGGCTGTTGCAGGCGACCTGCAACTCGGCGTACTTGTACTCCTCGTCCAGCCCGAGTTCAGGCACGGCTGGCCACTTCATGTCATGCCACAGGACGTAACACCTGGTGATGGCAGCCCAGGATTCCATGGCCTCACGCGCCTGCTCGAAGCTCTCCACGGCCAGGGACACGTTCGCGGGCCAACTGGTACGGCCCTCCCCGTACCACTCAACCCTCGCTTCAGGCGAAGCCCCGCTCAGGCGCCGCAACACATCCTCGTCGCGTGCCCATGCGTCGAGGTAAGCGCCCCCAGATCTGTACCAGGACGCGACTGACAGCAGCTTCTCGGCAAGCCCCAACGCTTCATCCAGATCCACGGTATGCAGCACAGGCCACGCACGGGTATTCCCCATGACGGCATCCTGCCAGAGCGATCATCCTCCATGGCGGGCCCAGACAGCCAGTCCGAGGAACGCGGTGTCAAGCATCAGGTGAAGCCGAAGCGTCAAGCATCTACCGGGACCGGACAAGCCCCAGCAGTCCGACTGAGTTACAACTTTCTCTACTGGTTCAAGGCGGCTCGCTCCGCTCCCCGCGCGCGGCCCGGCCCCCGGCCGGGCCTGCGCTCCTGCCTCCGTCCCGCTCCAGCCCGGCCGACGTCCACGCCGCGCGGCAGTTTGACGTGAGCCGGCTAG
>NZ_OLMK01000092.1 GCF_900290235.1 Streptomyces sp. MA5143a | reverse complement strand
CAGGGGCGCGGGGAACTGCGCGACAAGCCCCCACCGGGCCGCACGTGAACCACGGCCCGGAAAGGCGGCCCCGCCGTCAGTCGTTCGTGCGGTCGGCCGTGACCTTCCCCGTGTCCAGCGCCACGCGCCAATCGCTGCCCGTGCCGTTCGCGGCGGTGGTGTCGACCTCCCACGCCTTGTCCCGGCTCTCCTCGTCGAGGTCCACCGAGGTGACCGTGCCCTTCGCGGCGGCGGCCTCCGCGGCCTCCGCGGCGGTCACCGAGCTGCCCTTCAGCGCGTCCCGGATCCGCGCGGTCTCGGCGGCGTCGTCACCGTCGTCGTCCTTCTCGGTGTGCGAGCCGAGGACCTTCCCGGTGGCCGGGTCGATCTGGACGCTGTGCCAGGCGCCGCCGCCCGTCAGCACGTCGACGTCCCACACATAGGTCGTGCCCTCGTCGTCCAGGTCGGCGGAGACCGCCGTACCGGACGTGTGCTTCAGCGCCGCCTCGATCGCGTCGGCGGCGGTGATCTGCGCGGCCTTGGCGTCGGCCGCGTTCTCGGCCTTGTCCTCGGCGTCCTCGTCCGCGTCCCGCGCGGCCCGGTCCTCGGCCTTGTCCTCCGCCTTGTCCTCGGCCCTGTCCTGCGCGGTGTCGTCGGTGTCCTGGGCGTCGTCGCGGTCGGTGTCGTCGTTCGCCACCGTGACCGTCTTCTTCGCCGGCGCCTCGTCGTCACCCGCGACCGCGATGGCGGTCGCGGTGCCTCCGCCGATCAGGGCGGCGGCCGCGACGGTGGCGATGACGATGTTGCGCTTCATGGGGTTCCTCCGTCTGGTGTGCCTCGTCTGCTTTCGACGTCCACCAATCTGGCCGAGCGACGCTGAAGCGGACCTGAACCCCCCTGAAGACCGCTTCAGGTTCGCTTTGCCAAGCTGAACGCATGCGCCTGTTGATCGTGGAAGATGAGAAGCGGCTCGCGGTGTCCCTGGCCAAGGGGCTGACGGCCGAGGGCTACGCGGTGGACGTCGTCCACGACGGCGCGGAGGGCCTGCACCGGGCGAGCGAGGGCGTCTACGACCTCGTCATCCTCGACATCATGCTGCCCGGCATGAACGGCTACCGCGTGTGCGCCGCCCTGCGCGCCGCAGGCCACGACGTGCCGATCCTGATGCTCACCGCCAAGGACGGCGAGTACGACGAGGCCGAGGGGCTCGACACGGGCGCCGACGACTACCTCACCAAGCCGTTCTCGTACGTGGTCCTCGTCGCCCGGGTGAAGGCGCTGCTCAGGCGGCGCGGCCCGGCCGGCGGTGCCTCGCCCGTGCTCACGGTCGGCGATCTGCGGGTCGACACCGCCGCCCGGCGCGTGTTCCTCGCCGACGACGAGGTCACCCTGACCGCCAAGGAGTTCTCCGTCCTCGAACAGCTCGCGCTCAGAGCCGGTGAGGTCGTGTCGAAGGCCGACATCCTGGAGCACGTCTGGGACTTCGCCTACGACGGCGACCCGAACATCGTCGAGGTGTACATCAGCACCCTGCGCCGCAAGCTGGGCCCGACGCTCATCAAGACCGTCCGCGGCGCCGGATACCGGCTGGAGGCCCGCCCGTGAGGCGCCGTCTGGGCTCCGTGCGGGCCCGTGCCACCCTCGCCGCGACCGTGGTCGTCGCCGTCGCCCTGGTCGCGGCGGGCGCCGCGGTGCTGCTCTCGCTGCGGTTCACCCTCGTCGACAAGGCGGACACCGAGGCCGACTCCGTGGCCCGCGGCGCCGCCTCGGCGCTCGCGCACGGCTTCGCGTACGACAAGCTGAACCTGCCGGACGGCGACGAGAACCCCGTGGAGATCCTCGACCGCGAGCAGAAGCCGGTCGTGGTCGGGGAGGACGTCGAGGGCATCAGCGTGAGCGCCGTCGCCTCCGAACGGCTCAACTCCGAGACCAACGACGACGCCGACGACCGGGCGGAGGGCGACCGGGAGGCGGAGGACGCGGGCCGCCTGAAGCCCGGTGAGGTCGCCGACGAGACCTGGTACGGCGAGGGCACCGCGACCGTCGAGGGGGAGACGGCCGAGTACCGGTTCGCCGCCGTCGACGTGATCACGAAGGGCGGGGTCCCGCTCACCGTCTACGCGGGCGCGCCGCTCGCCGTCGAACAGGACGCCGTGGACACCGCGTTGACGACGATGCTGATCGGGCTGCCGCTGCTGCTGCTGACGGTCAGCGGGGTGACGTACCTGGTCACCCGGCGGGCGCTGCGACCCGTCGAGGGCATCCGTGTCGAGATGGCCGCGATCACGGCGTCCGAGGACCTCTCGCGGCGCGTCCCCGAGCCGGACACCCATGACGAGGTCGCGCGTCTGGCCCGTACGACCAACGAGACGCTCGCCGCGCTGGAGAGCTCCGTCGAACGCCAGCGCGCCTTCGTCGCCGACGCCTCGCACGAACTGCGCAGCCCCATCGCCTCGCTGCGCACCCAACTGGAGGTGGGCGCCGCGCACCCGGAGCTGCTGGACCTGGACGGGGCCCTGGAGGACACCGTGCGGTTGCAGAGTCTCGCCGCCGATCTGCTGCTCCTCGCCCGCCTCGACGCGGGGGAGCGGCCGCCGCCGGACGCGCGGTTCGACCTCGCGGCCGTCGTCCGGGAGGAGGTGGACTCCCGTGCGGGGGTGGCCCTCGACAGTGTGGCGTCGCTGGAGGTCGGCGGCTCACGGAGCCAGATCTGCCGGGTCCTCGGCAACCTGTTGGACAACGCCGCCCGGCATGCCCGCGACCGGGTCGCCGTCACCCTGCGCGTCGAGGCCGGCGAGGCCGTCCTCCAGGTCGCCGACGACGGCTCGGGGGTCGCACCGGCCGACCGTGAGCGGATCTTCGAACGGTTCGTCCGTCTGGACGAGTCCCGGGCCCGCGACGACGGCGGCGCCGGCCTGGGCCTGGCCATCGCCAGGGACATCGCCCGCCGCCACGCGGGCACCCTGACGGTCCGGGACGCCCCCGAAGGCGGCGCCCTCTTCGAACTACGCCTCCCGAGGAAGATCTAAGGGTGCCTTCTTCGAGCGACGAGGCCCCCAGGTAACCCAGGGGCGCGGGGAACTGCGCGACCGGCCACGACGAACCCGCAGCCGACACCAGACCCGCAGCCCACCCCCCGTGGTCTCCCGGCCCCCAGCGGAGCGCTACGGCTTGCCGCGATGGCTGCGCAAGTGCTCCGCGACCGGCGTCAGCGACTTGTGCAGCTCCTCCAGCGCCTCCTCCGGCAGCAGATCGATGAAGTGCCGCCGCACCGACGCCACATGGTGCGGCGCGACCCGCCGCATGGTCTCCAGCCCGTGCTCGGTGAGCACGGCGAACAGCCCGCGCCGGTCGGACTCGCAGTTCTCCCGGCGCACCAGGTTCGCGTTCTCCATGCGGGTGATCTGGTGCGAGAGGCGGCTCTTGGACTGGAGGGTCGCGGAGGCGAGGTCACTCATCCGCATCCGCAGACCCTCCGACTCGGAAAGGTTCACCAGGATCTCGTAGTCGTTCATTGTCAGGCCGAACGGCTGCAGATCCCTTTCGAGCTGGTGCGTCAACAGTCGGTTGACGTCCAGATGGGTGCGCCAGGCGCACTGCTCCGCATCGGTCAGCCAGTGCGTGGCCGTCTCGGTCTCCATGAATGAAGTCTACCTAAAAGGTTGAAAGGTGAACTAGTGAGGGTTGTGGTGGTACGGGTCGGAACATGACAGCGCGCACACGTTCGATGTCACACTCCGCAGACTACCGCTCACAGCCCGAAGCGACGCTGGAGGTCCCCCAGCTGTCCGGGAAGGCGCGGTGTGCCGACTTGCTGTCCGTGGTGGCCGGGTACCCCTCCGCCGCCGGGTACGCCCGGCTCGTGCGGCACCGCGCCCATGGCCTGCTCGGCCATCAGCGTTTCGGACGACTGGAGCAACACCGTGCCCGCCCCGACGAACTCGAACTGGTGCTCCTCGCCGGAGGCGCCGCCGATGCCCGTCAGTGCACGTAGACCGCCCATCACGCCTGTCATGTACCCATGGTCGTAGTGGTGGCAGGGGGAGGGGCAGTCGGCCCACCCGACCAGCGCCTGCGGGTCGACCCGAATGGGGGGTTCCATGAACACCACGGGGCCGTTGGAGGCGGCCACGAACTTGCCGGTCCCGATCAGCGTCAGGAACCCCGGAACGATGGACTGCTTCAGCGCGAGACTTGGCTGAAAAGCGAGGAGGTTGCCGGAGCGAATGGTGAGGTTGCCCTCGTCCAAGTCATATGAATTGACGTCGAAGGCCCGGTCGGCCAGGAGCATCTTCCCGGAGCCCTCGGCGACGACCCAGTCGCTCGCGTGCAGAGGCGAATGAAAGGACGTACGGACAAGGCGGTCCAGCCGGCCGTGTCCGACGCCGTTGAACTCCATCTGCCCGTAGTAGGCGATCATCTTGCCCTTCTGCAGGAACCACTGGCTCCCCTTGAGCTCCACGCAGAAGGTGTAGTTGTTGACGTTGTCGTCGCTCGGCAGTGTCATCGGGTCGAAGACCGTCGGGCCGGCGACAGGGCCCCCGTACATGCTCACAGCTTCTCCTCCGAGGCCTGGACGTACACCGCGCCGTTGCCGCTCAGCTCCAGCTGGAACGCCTCGCCGGAGCCGCGGCCCACCATGTCGCGCCAGCCGAGCGCGGTGGACAGCTTGTTGCGCACGTCCCCGTGGTGGGCCACGTACGCCTGGGGGTCCACATGGACCGGGCGGTGGGGGGTGATGGGGACCTCGATGACTCCGCCGTGCGCCATCACGGCGACCGCGCCGTGGCCCTGGAGGGTGGTGGTGAACAGACCCTGCCCGGTCACCTGGCCGCGGACCATGCCCATGACGCCGCCCTGCGAGCCCATGAACATCGTGCCCTGCTGGAGGGTGCCGTCGAAGGCCAGCAGACGGTCGGCCTCGACGTAGAGCGTGTCACCGGTCAGGCCGATCACCTGGATGTGGTGGCCGCCGTGCCCGAACAGGACCGTGCCGCTGCCCTCGACGGTCATCAGCGGGGTCGCCTCGCCCGCGACCCGGCGGCCGATCATCGACGCGATACCGCCCTGGCCGCCCTGGATGTTGGGCGTGAAGGACACCTCGCCCTTGTAGGCGAGCATCGCCCCGCGCTGGCTGAACAGCCGCTGGCCGGGCATGACGGTCGCCTCGATCATCTTCGAGTTGATCTCACGGAAGGGCATCTCACACGTCTCCCGCGATCGTGTTGCGCTCACTCGGCTGGACGTACACGAGTCCGTCGCCCTCGAAGCGCATCTGGAACGCCTCGCCGCCGCCCTCCCCGAGGAGCGTGCGGAACGTCACACCGGACTGGAACGACTGCTGGAGGTTGCCCTGGTGGGCGATGTACGCCCCCGGGTCCACCGTCAGCGGGTACTGGCGGCTCACGCGCAGCACCACCGCCGGGCCGTCGGACATGATCGCCGCCTGGCCGTGGCCCTCTATCGTCGTGGTGAACAGGCCGTTGCCCTGCGAGGCGCCGCGCAGCCCCGTGAAGCTCGTGCCGGTCCGCAGTCCGGAGTCCGTCGCGAGCAGATTGCTCGACTCCACATACAGCTTGTCCCCCTGAAGATTCACGAGGTTGATCTCGGAGGCCCGGTCCGCGAACCAGCAGGTTCCCTGCCCGGTGACCTCCATCAACGTCATCTGTTCACCCGTGAGGCGCCGCGTCACCATCCCGCGCAGGCCCTCACCACCGCCGCTCAGCTTCTTGAACGACATCTGACCGTCGTACGCGACCATCGAGCCGTTCTTCGCCTTCACGGCGTCCCCGGTCATGTCGACGGCGAGCACCTTGCTGCCTTGAAGTCGGAACATTGCCACGGGAGGACGGTAACCGGCCGATGGCCGGACAGGACAGGGTCCAGAGGGTGATCTCGACCCTGAGGGGACCCCTGGGGCATTCGGGAGGTTGACGGATGCCAGAATGGACCGCGCTTGTGCATGCGTTCACAAAGCTCGACGACTCGCCCGCCGACCCCACCGAAGGTGACCCGTGGACATAAAGACCGCCTCCGCCCTCCGCCGCCTGCGCCTCGTCTCCGCCCCCGAGGCCGTCTCCTTCCTGCTGCTGCTCGTCTGCTCGGTGCTGAAGCGGACCACGGAGTTCAACGCGGTGCCCGTCATGGGCTGGGTCCACGCCGTCCTGTTCCTGCTGTACCTGGTCTTCTGGGCCGACGCCTGGAACCGCGCGAAGTGGTCGCCGAAGACCGCCGCGCTCTACTTCGCCCTCTCCGTGCTGCCCGCCGGCGGCTTCTTCGCGGAGCGCCGGCTGCGGCGTGAGGCCGAGAACGCGGTGATCGCCTCCCGCGCCCGCAAGGAAGGGATCGTGAACGCGTGATCGTCGCCTTCTCCGTGACGCCGCTCGGCGTCGGCGAGGACGTGGGGGAGTACGTCGCCGACGCCGTCCGGGTCGTCCGTGAATCGGGTCTGCCGCACCGCACCGACGCGATGTTCACCTCCGTCGAGGGCGACTGGGACGAGGTCATGGACGTCGTCCGTCGCGCCGTCGCCGCGGTCGAGGAGCGCGCCCCGCGGGTCTCCCTGGTCCTCAAGGCGGACATCCGCCCCGGCGTGACCGACGGCCTCACCTCCAAGGTGGAGACGATCGAGCGCTACCTCGCCGAGTAGCCCCCTCCGGGCCCCGGCGGTGCGCGCGCTACGCCGTCTGCCGTAGCGGCGGGCATCCGCCGGGATGTCCTCCGTTCGGCCCCCTCCGGATCGACGTACCGCCAATCGCGCTCTTTCGTGGAGGTATCGCCTCGTCGTTCGATCACGGGAGGGCGCTGTGGGACCGGAGGGCTATGACTACGACACCCACAGCCGCCTGGCCGGACCGCTCACGGAGCCGTCGGGGCCGGTCCACCGGGTGCGGTACACCACGCTCCTGGCGAAGGAGCCGCACCGCATACGCGCCGTCCTGCTGATGACGCTCGCGCCGGTCCTCACGGGCGTCCTGCTGGTCTACCTCGTCTGGCCGACGCACCGGGTGGAGCGCGAGGGCGCCGACAGTTGGCTGGTGGGCCTCGACATCGTGATGCTGACGGCGATCGGGCTGATCGAGCTCTTCATGCTCGTCAACGTGGTGTCGATCGCCCACGCGACGATGGTCGCCCGCGACCCCGTACCCGTGGTCCCCGAACCCGGCACCCGCGTCGCCTTCCTCACCACCTACGTCCCCGGCAAGGAACCCCTCTCCATGGTCCGGGCCACCCTGGAGGGCGCGCGCCGAATACGGCACGACGGCCACCTCGACGTGTGGCTCCTCGACGAGGGCGACGACGACACGGCCAGGGCCCTCTGCGCGGAACTCGGCGTCCGGCACTTCACCCGTAAGGGGAGGGCCGAGTGGAACCGCCCCAAGGGCCCCCACAAGGCCCGTACCAAGCACGGGAACTACAACGCGTGGATCGCGGCGCACGGCGACGAGTACGCGTTCTTCGCCTCCGTCGACACCGACCACGTCCCGCTGCCGAACTTCCTCGAACGGATGACGGGGTACTTCCGCGACCCGGACGTCGCGTTCGTCGTCGGCCCCCAGGTGTACGGCAACTACACCGCCCCGGTCACCAAGGCCGCCGAGTCGCAGCAGTTCCTCTTCCACGCCCTCATCCAGCGCGCCGGCAACCGCTATCGCGCCCCCATGTTCGTCGGCACCAACAACGTCGTCCGCGTCGCCGCCCTGCGGCAGATCGGCGGACTGCGCGACTCGATCACCGAGGACATGGCCACCGGCTTCGAGCTGCACCGCCACCGAAACCCCGCCACGGGCGCGTACTGGCGGTCCGTGTACACGCCGGACGTGCTCGCCGTCGGTGAGGGGCCCGCCTCCTGGACGGACTTCTTCTCCCAGCAGATGCGCTGGTCGCGCGGTACGTACGAGACGCTCTTCACGCAGTACTGGAAGGCGCCGTTCACGATGCCGTGGGGCCGCCTCTTCTCGTACACGCTGATGCTCGTCTACTACCCGATGACGGCCGTCAACTGGCTGCTCGGCATCGTCAGCTGTGTGCTGTTCCTGTGTTCGGGGGCGTCCGGCACCGAGGTCACCGCCTCCGTGTGGCTGATGCTCTACAGCGACGCGGCCGCCCTCCAGGTCGGGCTCTACCTGTGGAACCGCAGGCACAACGTCTCGCCGCACGAGCCGGAGGGGTCGGGCGGGCTCGCCGGGATGGCCATGTCCGCGCTCTGTGCGCCCATCTACCTGAAGTCCCTCGGTGCCGCGCTGCTGAGGCTGCCCTGCCGTTTCGTCGTCACCCCCAAGGGCGGCGACGCCAGCCCCGACCGGCTGCTGACCTTCCGCATCCATCTGTTCTGGGCGGCCGTGCTCTCCGCGTCGCTGACCGCCTCGCTCCTGCTCGACCACAGCCATGTGGCCATGCGCACCTGGGCGGTCCTCGCCACGGCCGTCTCCCTGGCGCCCGTCGGGATATGGGCCGTCACCCGGCACCGGGAGCGCCGGGCGGCCGCCCCTGCCCCCACCCCGGCCCCCTCGGTCTCCGGCACCGCGACGGGAGGCAACTAGGCCATGGCGCACCAGCACGCGAAGAAGCCCAAGGCGCACCAACTCTCGAAGAAGACCAAGAGGACCGCCCTCGGCATCGGAGGCGTCACCCTCCTCGCCGGGCTGAACGCCCCGGCGGCGATCGGCTTCGCCGAGCAGCAGTACTACGAGTGGAAGATCGCCCAGCCCGCCTACAAGGCCCTCTACGGCTCCTGGTCGCGGGTCGACATCCCGCGTGAGTTCCGCACCAACGCCATCCACGCGGCCCTGCTGCACACCGGCAAGGTGCTGATCGTCGCCGGCTCGGGCAACGAGCAGAAGAAGTTCGACCAGGGGTCCTTCGACACCGTCCTGTGGGACCCGGTGAGGAACACCTTCAAGAAGATCCCGACCCCCGTCGACTTCTTCTGTTCCGGCCACGCCCAGCTGCCCTCCGGCCGGCTCCTGGTGGCCGGCGGCACCGCCCGCTACGAACTGCTGGACGGCGAGGTCGAACGGGCCGGCGGCGGCATGCGCGTCAAGAACGAGAACCCCGACCGGGCCGTGTTCCTGAAGAAGGGCACCCGCTTCCGCTCACCCTCCGGCACCGAGTACGTCAGCCGCTTCGACGTCACCGTCCCCAGGGCGAAGCGCGCCTTCGACATCACCTACGACGCGGCCGGCGTGATGCGGCCCTGGACGACGAAGGTCACCGCGAGCGAGGCCCGGGTCTTCGTCGAGGCCGCCGGGAAGGGCCCGAAGTTCGTCACCGACCGGCAGGCCCAGTACAGGATCGTCGGGCTGACGGGGCGGGCCGCCGCCGACACCTACGGCCTCTCGGAGAAGATCACCCTGGACAAGCAGGACTTCCAGGGGATCAGGGCGGCCTACGAGTTCGACCCGGTGGCGGAGAAGTACGTGCCCGTCGCCCCCATGGCGAAGGCCCGCTGGTACCCGACGCTGGTCGGTCTGGAGGACGGGCGGGTGCTCGCCGTGTCCGGGCTCGACGACGTGGGGGTCGTCGACCCGGGCGACAACGAGATCTACGACCCGGCGACCAGGAAGTGGAAGCCGGGCCCCGAGCGGTACTTCCCCACGTACCCGGCCCTCTTCCTCACCAAGGGCGGCAAGCTGTTCTACCCGGCCTCCAACGCCGGGTACGGCCCCGCCGACGCGGGCCGGGTGCCGGGCCTGTGGGACCTCAGGACCAACACGTTCGAGAAGGTGCCCGGCCTGACGGACGCCGACCGGACGGAGACCTCGGCCTCCGTCCTGCTGCCGCCCGCGCAGGACCAGAAGGTGATGATCCTCGGCGGCGGAGGCGTCGGCGAGTCACGGAGGTCGACCTCACGCACGGCGGTCGTCGACCTGAAACAGGACTCCCCGGCCTTCCAGGACGGCCCCGACCTCCCGCAGGGCACCCGCTATCTGAACAGCGTGATCATGCCCGACGACACCGTCTTCACCTCCAACGGCTCCCGCGACTACCGCGGCCGCAGCGCCAGCAACATCCTCAAGGCGCAGTTCTACGACCCCCGCACCAACTCCTTCCGGGGCGCCGCCGCCCCCCGGGTGGGCCGCAACTACCACTCCGAGGCGCTGCTCCTGCCCGACGGCCGCGTCGCCACCTTCGGCTCCGACCCGCTCTTCGACGACCGGCAGAACACCAAGCTGGGCCACTTCGAGCAGCGCATGGAGGTCTACACACCGCCACGGCTGCACCAGTACGGCAAGGACCGTCCCGTCCTCGGGGACGGTCCCCGGGAGACCGACGCCAGGGGCCGCGCCACCTTCGCCACCGCCCACCCGGAGCGGATCGTCGCGGCCCGGCTGATGCGGCCCAGCGCGGTCACCCACTCCACCGACGTCGAACAGCGCTCCATCGCCCTGGACGTCACCCGGACCCGTGACTCGATCACCATCGACGTCCCGGAGGACCGGACCCTCGTCCCGCCGGGCTGGTACATGCTGTTCGTGACGGACGCGCGGGGCACACCGTCGGTGGCCACATGGGTCCAGGTGCGGTGACGTCAGGGGCTACGCCTTCGTGTTGCGGGCCAGGCCGAGGGCGTAGTCCGGCCACCAGGTGCCCGCCGAGGGCCCGCCCCGGCACTCCCCGTCCGACTCCCCGGGGCGCTTGATCCACAGATACGCGTCGAGGGCCGGCTCCCCGGTGTCCGTGGTGGGCGCCGTGCCGAGGGCCCGGCCGGGCGGGTTGCACCAGGCGGTGCCGCCCTCACCGTTCAGGGGGCCGTTGCCGTTGCGGCTGGTGTCGACGACGAAGTGCTTGCCGCCGAGGGCCTCGGACAGCCTGAGGCCGTACGCCCTGGTCGTGGCGTCGGTCTGGAAGTTGGAGACGTTGAGGGCGAAGCCGTCGGCCCGGCCGATGCCGGAGCGGCGCAGCGGCGCGACGAGGTCGCGGGGGTCGTCGATCCAGGCGGGGTTGCCGGCGTCGACGTACACCTTGGTGCGCGGCCGCTCCTTCAGCCGGTCGACGGCCTCGCCCAGCAGTCCCTCGCGCTCGGCGCGGTACTCACCGGGGGTGCACCCGTCCACGATGTGGGCGACCGCGTCCGGTTCCAGGACGACCAGGGCGTCGCCGCCCCCGAGGGCGCCGGCGAAGGCGTCGATCCACCGCAGATAGGCCCCCGAGTCCTGGGCGCCGCCCGCCGAGTGCCGGCCGCAGTCGCGGTGCGGGATGTTGTACGCGACGAAGACCGCCGTGCGGTGCTCCCGTCCCGCCGCCTCGACGGCCTCCGCGATCACCGGCACCGGGTCGTCGCCGGCCGGCCACAGGGCGGTCGGCCGCTCGGCGATCCGGCGCAGCAGCGCGGCGTCCCGCGCACGGCCCTCGTCCTGCCACCGCTCGATCTGCCGGGCCGCGGGGCTCGACGGGTCCACCCAGAAGGGGGACCCGGCGGCGGACCGTACGGCGTCACCGGCCTTCTCGGTGGCGCCGCCGACGGAGGTGTCGCCGGTGCCGCTCCCGGGCTGGGGGCCCGGCGACGCGCAGCCCGCCGCGAGCCCGAGGGCGGTGAGAGCCGAGAGGACGGCGAGCGACGTACGGGTCGGCCGGGACATGGTGCTCCCTTTACTCCCTGAACGGTGACGTACCGTGACGATGGATCACCGATCGTTGCACAGGGTGATAAATCGACTCGGTTGCGACACCGCCCGCGGAGGGCCGGCGGTCCGTCGGGCGACCGAAAGACGAGACGGGGCTGACCAGCATGTGACCGGCCGGTAAGGTCGATGCCGTGCCGAAGCCGCTCAGCCTCTCCTTCGACCCCATCTCGCGCGCCGACGAGCACTGGAAGCAGCGCTGGGGAAACGTCCCGTCCATGGCCGCGATCACCTCGATCATGCGCGCCCAGCAGATCCTGCTGGCGGAGGTCGACGCGGTCGTCAAGCCGTACGGGCTGACCTTCGCGCGCTACGAGGCGCTGGTGCTGCTCACCTTCTCGCAGAAGGGCGAGCTGCCGATGTCCAAGATCGGTGAGCGCCTCATGGTCCACCCCACGTCCGTGACGAACACCGTGGACCGCCTGGTGAAGTCGGGGCTCGTCGACAAGCGCCCCAACCCCAACGACGGGCGCGGCACCCTCGCCTCGATCACCGACAAGGGCCGTGAGGTCTGTGACGCCGCCACCCGTGACCTCATGGCCATGGACTTCGGCCTCGGCGTCTACGACGCCGAGGAGTGCGCGGAGATCTTCGCGATGCTCCGCCCCCTGCGTGTGGCGGCGGGGGACTTCGAGGAGAGCTGAGCGGCGACCGGTGGGTCAGGCCGCGGCGGTCTCGGTCGCCGGGTCCTCGATGACCAGGGGCTCGGCCTCGCGGGTGATCCGGCGCTCGACGAAGAAGGCGGCGGTCGGGACCGTGCCCGCGAGCAGGACCCACAGCAGACGCCCGACCGGCAGCTTCATCTTGTTGCCGAGGTCGAAGGCGAAGACCAGGTACAGCACGTACAGCCAGCCGTGGGCGAAGCCCACCACCGTGACGAAGGTGTCGAAGCCGTCCAGGCCCAGCACGCGCTTCCCGATCACGCCCGCCGTGAGCAGGATCAGCAGCACGGCCGTGACGAGGGCCAGCACTCGGTAGCGGGTCAAGACGCTCTTCTTCATGCCGTTGAGCGTAACGGGTGCTTCCGCGGACCCTTCGGGCGCGTCCTGACCTGCGTCACTATCATTTACTAGGACGTCCAAGTAAATTGGTGTGCATGGACGCTGACGCCATCGAGGAGGGTCGCCGTCGTTGGCAGGCCCGGTTTGACGCCGCGCGCAAGCGCGAGGCCGACTTCACCACGCTTTCCGGCGATCCGGTGGAGCCCGCGTACGGCCCCCGGCCCGGGGACGTGTACGACGGGTTCGACCGGATCGGATGGCCGGGGGAGTACCCGTTCACACGGGGGCTCCACCCGACCGGCTACCGGGGGCGGACCTGGACGATCCGGCAGTTCGCCGGTTTCGGCAACGCCGAGCAGACGAACGAGCGGTACAAGATGATCCTCGCCAACGGCGGCGGGGGCCTGTCCGTGGCGTTCGACATGCCCACCCTCATGGGGCGGGACTCCGACGACCCCCGGTCGCTGGGCGAGGTCGGGCACTGCGGCGTCGCCATCGACTCCGCCGCCGACATGGAGGTCCTGTTCAAGGACATCCCGCTCGGGGACGTCACGACGTCCATGACCATCAGCGGGCCCGCCGTGCCCGTCTTCTGCATGTACCTCGTCGCCGCCGAGCGGCAGGGCGTCGACCCCGGCGTGCTGAACGGCACCCTGCAGACCGACATCTTCAAGGAGTACATCGCGCAGAAGGAGTGGCTGTTCCAGCCCGAGCCGCACCTCAGGCTCATCGGCGACCTCATGGAGCACTGCGCGGAGCGGATCCCCGCGTACAAGCCGCTGTCCGTCTCCGGCTACCACATCCGTGAGGCCGGAGCCACGGCCGCGCAGGAGCTGGCGTACACCCTGGCCGACGGCTTCGGGTACGTGGAGCTGGGGCTCAGCCGCGGGTTGGACGTCGACGTGTTCGCGCCCGGGCTGTCCTTCTTCTTCGACGCGCACGTCGACTTCTTCGAGGAGATCGCCAAGTTCCGCGCGGCGCGCAGGATCTGGGCCCGCTGGATGCGCGACGTCTACGGGGCGCGGACCGACAAGGCCCAGTGGCTGCGGTTCCACACCCAGACCGCCGGTGTCTCGCTGACCGCGCAGCAGCCGTACAACAACGTGGTGCGTACGGCGGTGGAGGCGCTCTCCGCGGTCCTCGGCGGGACCAACTCCCTGCACACCAACGCCCTGGACGAGACCCTCGCGCTGCCCTCCGAGCAGGCCGCCGAGATCGCGCTGCGCACACAGCAGGTGCTGATGGAGGAGACCGGCGTCGCCAACGTCGCCGACCCGCTCGGCGGTTCGTGGTACGTCGAGCAGCTGACGGACCGTATCGAGGCCGACGCCGAGAAGATCTTCGAGCAGATCAAGGAACGCGGGCTGCGGGCCCACCCCGACGGGCGGCACCCGATCGGGCCGATGACCTCCGGGATCCTGCGGGGCATCGAGGACGGATGGTTCACCGGCGAGATCGCCGAGTCCGCCTTCCGCTACCAGCAGGCCCTGGAGAAGGGCGAGAAGCGCGTCGTGGGCGTCAACGTCCACCACGGCTCCGTCACCGGCGACCTGGAGATCCTGCGGGTCAGCCACGAGGTCGAGCGCGAGCAGGTGCGGGTGCTGGCCGGGCGGAAGTCCGCCCGCGACGACGCGGCGGTACGGAGCGCGCTGGACACCATGCTCGCCGCCGCGAGGGACGGGTCGAACATGATCGGGCCGATGCTGGACGCGGTCCGCGCGGAGGCCACGCTCGGCGAGATCTGCGGCGTCCTGCGGGACGAGTGGGGGGTCTACACGGAGCCCGCGGGCTTCTAGGCCGTGATCGGAAAGGGGCGCGCGCCGGCCGGTCGGCACGGCCGCGTGCGTCCCCCTCAGCCCGCCGCCCCGCCCAGGCCCACCAGCAGGAGCCTGGTGAAGGCGCGCACCCACTGCTCGTCGGCCGGTTCCGCGCTCACCAGCGTGCGGTGGACCACCGCGCCCGCCACGACGTCGAAGATGAGGTCGACGGTCGTGGGGTCGGACTCCGGCGGCAGTTCACCGCGGGCCTGGGCGCGGGCGCGGCCCTCCAGGACCAGCCGCTTCTGGCGTTCGACGATGGACGTGCGGATGCGTTCGCGCAGCGCGTCGTCGCGGGTCGACTCGGCGATGACGGCCATCAGGCCGCTGCGGGTCTCGGGGCGGGCCAGGATCGCGGCGAACTGCAGCACCACGCCCTCGATGTCCGCCGCGAGGCTGCCCCGGTTGGGGATCTCCAGCTCGTCGAAGAGTTCGGCCACCGCGTCGACCACGAGTTCGTTCTTGCCCGCCCAGCGGCGGTAGAGGGTCGTCTTGGCCACCCCGGCGCGCGTCGCCACGTCGCCCAGGGTCAGCTTCGACCAGCCCAGCTCCACGAGAGCCTCCCGGGTGGCCGCCAGGATCGCGGCGTCCGCCGTGGCGCTGCGTGGACGCCCCGTGGCGCGGGAGGCAGGGGTGCGGCTCTGCATGCCGCCGACCATATCCGGCCGTTCTTCGGCGTCCAGGGATGTCGTGCCCGGTGCCGTGAGGCAGATCACCGGGGAGTGGGTACATAGGAGTCGCGGGTGCAGTTACGCTACGGGTCGTAGCGAAAGCTCGGGCACGGGGGAACGGTCGGCTTCGCGACGCTTTTCACGCGCGCGCCCGGAGGGGGGAGGATGTACTCATGCAGCCACGGAACATGTCCATGAGCGGAGTCGTCGACCTCGCCGCGGTGAAGGCGGCCCAGGAGGCCAAGGCGAAGGCGGAGCAGGCGCGTGCCGAAGCGGCCCGGCAGGGCGGCCAAGGAGCCGTCTCCCCGGCCGACCTGGTCATCGACGTCGATGAGGCCGGGTTCGAGACGGAGGTCCTCCAGCGCTCCACCGAGGTGCCCGTCGTCATCGACTTCTGGGCCGAGTGGTGCCAGCCCTGCAAGCAGCTCAGCCCCGTGCTGGAGCGGCTGGCCGTCGACTACAACGGCAAGTTCGTCCTCGCCAAGATCGATGTCGACGCGAACCAGATGCTGATGCAGCAGTTCGGGATCCAGGGGATCCCGGCGGTGTTCGCCGTCGTCGCCGGGCAGGCGCTGCCCCTCTTCCAGGGCGCCGCCCCCGAGCAGCAGATCCGCGCCACCCTCGACCAGCTCGTGCAGGTCGCCGAGCAGCGTTTCGGCCTCACCGGCCTCGTGGTCGACCCCGACGCCGAGCCCGGGGCCGTCGAGTCCGCCCCGCAGATCCCGGCCGGCCCCTACGACCATCTGCTCGCCGCCGCCGTACAGGCCCTGGACGCGGGTGACTTCGGCGGCGCGGTCCAGGCGTACAAGAACGTGCTGAGTGACGACCCGGGCAACATCGAGGCCAAGTTGGGCCTCGCGCAGGCCGAGTTGTTGCAGCGGGTGCAGGGCATGGACCCGCAGGAGGTGCGCAAGGCCGCGGCGGAGAACCCCGCCGATGTGCCGGCGCAGATCGCGGCGGCCGACCTCGATCTCGTGGGCGGACATGTGGAGGACGCCTTCGGGCGGCTCGTCGAGACGGTCCGGCGGTCGGCGGGCGACGACCGGGAGACCGCGCGGCTGCGGCTGATCGAGCTGTTCGAGGTCGTCGGGTCCGACGATCCGCGGGTGACCGCGGCCCGTCGGGCGCTGGCGCGGGCGTTGTTCTGAGACGGGTTTCGGGGCGGGCCGCGTCGGCCCGTCCCGCTTCGTCTTCCGCGCCCACGCCTCGGCGTGGGCGCACGGCTGTGAGGTGCCGGAACAGGTGTTGCCGGAGTGAGAGATTTGGCGACACAGCGACATCCCGGCCGCCCTTTACCAAATCTTGGTAATCCCGTCCGCTGTTACTGGCAGTAAGAGAACCGCGCCGATGTGTCGGACTCTGTCCGACTGTCAACCACTCTGTCGCCTCACTCGGGGCGACCCAGGGTCGCTGCCCGATGCCAATGGGTCGTTGTTCGGTTATCCGTCCGTTACTAGCGAGTAACGAACCCCCTTGCGGGGGCGGCGAGAATGCACCACGATCGGCGACGCTCGGTCCAATCCCGTACCCCGACGGCCAGTCGGGTCAACGGGTTTTCTGGGTCCCCACCGAGTAGAGCCGGCGACAGTGGCGTCGTCTCTTGGGCAGGGGGGTCTCCGCCGCAACGGTGGAGCCTGTCCAGCAGGTTGTGCGTGATGCGTGTCAGGCGCGACCAGTGGTTGTCGCTCGGGGGTGATCGCCGGTGAGTTCGGGCGCTTCGGCGCCACCGAGCGCGGGCGCTCCCCATTCCCGAGGACGTAGCACTTCTCCCATCCCTGTCCGGCCGAGCCGCCGTCAAGGGGCGAGCCGGTGGCAGGAGATGTACGTCCGAGAAGGAGGAAATATGGAGTCCCAGGTGCGTGGCGGGACCAGATGGAAGCGGTTCGCTGTGGTCATGGTGCCCAGCGTCGCCGCCACGGCAGCGATAGGTGTCGCCCTCGCGCAGGGCGCTCTCGCCGCGTCGTTCAGTGTGTCGGGCCAGTCGTTCAAGGTGACGGCGGGTCAGCTCGATGGTCAGGGCTTCTCGCAGTACGGGGCGCTCGACGAGGGCTACACCCTCAAGGGCGAGAAGACGGTTCACCCCGTCGCCGTCTCGGCCTTCAAGAGCGCGACGATCACCAACATGTGCCAGTCGGTCGTGACCCCCGGTGTCCCGCTGCTCGGTAGCGTCAGCCTCAAGCTGACCGCCGGTACCGGTGGCAAGAAGGTCGAGGCCGAGAACCTCTACATCGACGTCGAGGACCTCTCGGCCGATGCCGTCTTCAAGGGCATCGACATCGGTGTGGCGGCCAAGGACGCCAACAAGGGTCCGGGCATGAAGGGCGGCTCGGAGCAGGCCAACCCCTACGGGTTCGCCCAGCAGGCCGACTCGGCCTCGCTGAGCGACGTGAAGCAGACGGCGTGGGCGACCACCGCCGGAACCTTCAAGCTGAGCAACCTCAAGATGTCGCTCCACAAGGGCACCGTGGAGTGCTACTAAGCACTCCCTGGGCGGGTGAGGGGGCCTGCGCTTCTTCGCCCGCCCGTCCCTCTCGCGGCGCGGGGCATCCCGCGCGCGACCTCCGTACGTGAAGTCCCGTACGCGCGCCTCGCGCCACCTGCCGTACGCGAACTTCTCACAGCAACACCGTTCCAGGGAGCTGTTGTCCATGAGCGCCGAGTCAACGGGGCAGAACGAAGACTATCTCCGCGCCTTTCGGCGGCGCTTCCGCGACTGGAGGGGCTCTCGTCCCTTCTGGGCGGGCCTTCTGGTACTGCTCGGCGGTTTCCCGATCATGTACCTGCCGTACGCGAACCTCCAGCTCGGTCACCTCACGCTCGCCATGTCGACGACGGGCGGCGCGGGTTCCCTCATCATCGGCGTCCTGCTGGTGGTGCTCGGGATCAGTCTCTGGTTCCAGCGGCACGTACGCACCTTCGCCGGTACGGCGGCGATCCTCCTGGCGCTCGTGTCCATCCCGGTCTCGAACCTCGGCGGCTTCGGCTTCGGCTTCCTGCTCTCCCTGATCGGCGGCGCGCTGGCCATCGCCTGGGCGCCCGGCCAGGAGGAGGAGCGGGTGTCGTCCACGTACAAGACCCCGTCGCGCGCCACGGCCGCGCCGGGCACGGCTCCCCAGGGCACGGCTCCCCAGGGCACGGCCTCTGGGAACACGGCACAACCAGGTGCGGTCCCCCTGGTCAAGGGCGACGCCCCCGAGCCCGCTACGGCGGACTCGACGAGCGGGGCGGCGCGCGGCGAGGGCGACGACCTGTCAGGTACCACCCCCACGAACGGGACGAACGGGAGGCACAGTGCCGGCTGACAAGGTGACCCACGGGACTTCGGTGGGAGAGTCCCGTGCGAGAACCGGACCGCGGCACGCGGCGCCCAAGAAGCCCCTTCTCACCCGGCTGAACGTGCCGGCGGGCAAGGCGATAGCCCTGGCGGCGATGCCGACGGCGGTCCTCATGGGCATGGGCTTCACGCCCACCCTGGCCCGCGCCGAGGACCCGACGAAGCAGAGCCTGACGGCCGACGAGTACAAGGACTGCGTGGCCGCCCTGGAGGCCGCCGACGAGGACACCGACACGTCCGCCTCGCCCACCCCGACCCCGTCCGCCTCCGCCCCGGAGAGCGACGACCCGGCCACGGACGACGGCACGAAGGACGAGGACACCTCCACCGGCGACGGCGACTCGGCGTCCGGCGGCAACTCCGCGGACGACGACCCCTCTTCGCCGGATTCAGGTTCCGACGACAAGGGCGACGCGGACGGGTCCACCACGGACCCCGCCGACAAGTCCGACTCCGGCGCGACGGTCACCCCGTCGCCCACGCCCTCCGCCGAGGAGGCGGGCAGCGGCAACGTCCTGGAGGACATCGGCGACGCGCTGGGGGACATCTTCGTCCCCGAGAAGGACACCGAGGACACCACGCCCGAGCCGTCCACCACCCCGTCCCCCTCCGCCTCCGAGGACACCACCGGTGACACCGGCTCCGACGCCGGGAAGGCCGGCAAGGACGCGAAGGACGCCAAGGACGACGCCACCGACAAGGTGACCGACACGGCCAAGGACGTCACGGACACGGCGAAGGACGCGAAGGACGACGCCGAGGACACGGCCGGCGACGCCACCGCGACCCCGAGCCCCACCCCGTCGCCGAGCGACAAGGTGAACGCGGACGACTGCCCCGTCGCCACCGAGGACGAGAGCGGCGTCGAGAAGGGCATCCCCGCCCTGCCGAACGACCCCTGGTACCTGAACGCCAGCTCCCTGCTGCTGAAGGGCGCCGACTACCAGGGCATCGTCAAGGTGCGGACCGCCGACGGCTCGGTCAAGGAGGTGCTGAAGTACGTCATCTCCGACGGCACCGACATCGGCGACCTCCACCAGACGGTCGACGACAAGCAGGCCGGCGTCACCTACCACGTGCAGGCGCGCAAGGGCAGCACGTCCACCATCCGCGACGGCAAGACGATCATGTACACGGAGAGGATCTCCGGCAACCTGCTCGGTCTGATCCCGGTGACCTTCGACCCGAAGCACCCGCCGCCGCTGAACATCCCGCTGATCTACTTCACCAACGTGAAGGTCGTCCAGGCGGGCCAGTTCGGCGGGACGCTCACCGTGCCCGGGCTGCACCAGTTCACCACCGACTGAGACCGCCCACGGCGCCCCGAGCGCCGCACAGGACCCGTCCGGGAGCCGCAACACACCGAGGGCGCCCCCTGCTCGCAGGGGGCGCCCTCGGTGCTGTCGTACGGCGTCGGCGGCGTCAGTCGCGGGAGCCGCCGCCCAGGTGGTGTACCCGGACCATGTTCGTGGTGCCCGGCACGCCGGGGGGCGAGCCGGCGGTGATGACCGCGATGTCGCCCTCGTTGAAGCGGTTGAGCTTCACCATCTCGTGGTCGACCAGCTCGACCATCTCGTCCGTGCTGTTCACGAACGGCACCACGTGCGACTCCACGCCCCAGCTGAGCGCCAGCTGGTTCCGGGTCGACTCGTCGGTGGTGTACGCGATGATCGGCTGCGACGCGCGGTAGCGGGAGAGCCTGCGCGCGGTGTCGCCGGACTGCGTGAAGGCCACCAGCGCCCGGCCGCCGAGGAAGTCGGCGATCTCGCAGGCCGCGCGGGCGATCGAACCACCCTGCGTGCGCGGCTTCTTGCCCGGCACCAGCGGCTGGAGGCCCTTGGAGAGCAACTCCTCCTCGGCCGCCGCGACGATCTTCGACATCGTGCGGACGGTCTCCAGCGGGTACGCGCCCACGCTGGACTCGGCCGACAGCATGACCGCGTCCGCGCCGTCCAGGATCGCGTTGGCGACGTCGGACGCCTCGGCGCGGGTGGGGCGGGAGTTGGTGATCATCGACTCCATCATCTGGGTCGCCACGATCACCGGCTTGGCGTTGCGGCGGCACAGCTCGATGAGCCGCTTCTGCACCATGGGGACCTTCTCGAGCGGGTACTCGACGGCCAGGTCGCCACGGGCGACCATCACGCCGTCGAACGCCATCACGACGTCCTCCATGTTCTCGACCGCCTGCGGCTTCTCCACCTTGGCGATGACGGGGACCCGGCGGCCCACCTCGTCCATCACCTTGTGGACGTCCTGCACGTCGTCGGCGTCCCGCACGAAGGAGAGCGCCACCAGGTCGCAGCCCATCCGCAGCGCGAACCTGAGGTCCTCGACGTCCTTCTCGGACAGCGCGGGCACGTTCACCGCGGCGCCGGGCAGGTTGATGCCCTTGTGGTCCGAGATGACACCGCCCTCGACGACCTCGGTGCGCACCCGCGGGCCGTCCACCTCGATGACCCGCAGCTCGACGTTGCCGTCGTTGATGAGCACCTGGTCCCCGGCGGAGACGTCGCCCGGCAGGCCCTTGTACGTCGTCCCGCAGATGTGCTTGTCGCCCGGCACGTCCTCGGTGGTGATGGTGAACTCGTCACCGCGCACCAGCTCCACCGGTCCCTCGGCGAAGGTCTCCAGGCGGATCTTGGGGCCCTGGAGGTCGGCGAGGACACCGATGGCCTTGCCGGTCTCGGCGCACGCGGCCCGGAGCCGGTCGTACCGGCCCTGGTGCTCGGCATGGCTGCCGTGGCTGAAATTGAAGCGGGCCACATTCATGCCGGCTTCGATCAGGGCGACAAGCTGCTCGTGGGAGTCGACCGCGGGGCCGAGAGTACAGACGATTTTCGAACGGCGCATGGGACGATCCTATCGGTTTGTTTCGCTGCGGAATATTCCGTCTGGCGGAATGCATATGGGCGGCGATGCGCTCAATCGTGTTACCGGCGTGTATTTCCCGACTGCTTTGCTCATCTGTCGACCAGGGCGTACGTCTGTGCCGCGATCTCGAGTTCCTCGTCGGTCGGCACCACCGCGACGGCGACCCGGGCACCGGCCGGCGAGATCAGCCGCGGCTCGTCGCCGCGTACGGCGTTGAGGTCGGCGTCCACCGCCGGTCCCAGCGGTTCCAGGCCCGCGAGGGCGGCCTCCCGCACCCGCGCCGCGTTCTCCCCGACCCCGGCGGTGAACGCGATCGCGTCCACCCGGCCGAGCACCGCGCAGTAGGCGCCGATGTACTTCTTCAACCGGTGAATGTAGATGTCGAAGGCGAGCTTCGCCCGCTCGTCGCCCTCGTCCATACGCCGGCTTATTTCCCGCATGTCGTTGTCGCCGCACAGCCCGATCAGACCGCTCTTCTTGTTGAGGAGAGTGTCGATGTCGTCCGTGGACATTCCGCCAACGCGCATCAAATGAAAGATGACGGCCGGGTCCATGTCTCCCGAGCGCGTACCCATCACGAGCCCCTCCAAAGGCGTCAGCCCCATGGAGGTGTCCACGCACCGGCCCCCGCGCACGGCCGACGCGGACGCCCCGTTGCCGAGGTGCAGCACGATGACGTTCACGTCCTCGGGCGTCCTGCCCAGCAACGCGGCCGTGGCCCGCGAGACATACGCGTGCGAGGTGCCGTGGAAGCCGTAGCGGCGCACCCGGTGGGCGTCGGCGGTCTCCACGTCGATCGCGTAACGCGCCGCCGACTCCGGCATCGTCGTGTGGAACGCGGTGTCGAACACGGCGACCTGCGGCAGGTCCGGGCGCAGCGCCTGAGCCGTGCGGATGCCCGTCAGGTTGGCCGGGTTGTGCAGCGGTGCCACCGGGATCAGCCGCTCGATCTCGGCGAGCACGGCGCTGTCGATCACCGTCGGCTCGGTGAAGCTCTGCCCGCCGTGCACCACCCGGTGCCCGATGGCGGCCAGTTCGGGGGAGTCGAGGCCGAGCCCGTCCTTGGCCAGCTCCTCCGCGACGGCCTTCAGGGCGGCGGCGTGGTCGGCGATCGCGCCGGTGCGCTCCCGGGTCTCGCCCCCGTCGGTCAGCGGGGTGTGCTTCAGCCGGGAGCCCTGCTCGCCGATGCGCTCCACCAGGCCCACGGCCAGCCGGGTGCTGTCCCGCATGTCGAGCAGCTGGTACTTCACCGAGGAGGAACCGGAGTTGAGGACGAGGACGCGGGTGGCGGTCACGGTGGTGGTATGCCTTCTGTCGTCGGTGGGGGTCACGGGGCCGCGGGGGTCTGGGCCTGGATGGCGGTGATGGCGACGGTCGTGACGATGTCCTGGACGAGGGCGCCCCGGGACAGGTCGTTGACCGGCTTGCGCAGGCCCTGTAGCACCGGCCCGACCGCGAGGGCGCCGGCCGAACGCTGCACCGCCTTGTAGGTGTTGTTGCCGGTGTTGAGGTCCGGGAAGATCAGCACGGTGGCCTGCCCGGCGACCTCGGAGCCCGGCAGCTTGGTCGCCGCGACGCTCGGCTCCACGGCGGCGTCGTACTGGATCGGCCCCTCGATCAGCAGGTCGGGCCGCCGGGAGCGGACGATCTCGGTGGCCTCGCGCACCTTGTCGACGTCGGCGCCCGAGCCGGAGGTCCCCGTGGAGTACGACAGCATCGCGATCCGCGGTTCCACCCCGAACTGCTGCGCGGTCGCGGCCGACTGGACGGCGATGTCGGCGAGCTGCTCGGCGTTCGGGTCCGGGTTCACCGCGCAGTCGCCGTAGACCAGCACCTTGTCGGCGAGGCACATGAAGAACACCGACGAGACGATGCCCGCGTCCGGCCTGGTCTTGATGATCTCGAAGGCCGGCCGGATGGTGGCGGCCGTGGAGTGCACCGACCCCGACACCATGCCGTCGGCGAGGCCCTCCTGGACCATCAGAGTGCCGAAGTAGTTCACATCGGACACCACGTCGTAGGCCAGCTCGACGCTGACGTTCCGGTGGGCGCGCAGCTGCGCGTACTTCTCCGCGAAGGAGTCCCGCCACGCGGAGGTCGCCGGGTCCACCAGCATGCTGTCGCCGAGGTCGATGCCCAGGTCGGCGGCCTTCTTGCGGATCAGGTCGACGGGGCCGAGGAGCGTGAGGTCGCAGACCCCGCGCCGCAGCAGCACCTCGGCCGCGTGCAGCACCCGCTCCTCGGTGCCCTCGGGCAGGACGACCCGGCGCCGCTCGGCGCGGGCCTGCTCCAGCAGCTTGTGCTCGAACATCATCGGGGTGATCCGGTCGCTGCTGGGCGCCGAGACCCGGGTGCGCAGCTCGGCCGTGTCGACGTACCGCTCGAAGAGGCCGAGCGCGGTCTCCGCCTTGCGCGGGGTCACCGCGCTCAACTTCCCCTCCATCGAGAAGAGTTCGGAGGCGGTGAGGAAGGAGCCGCTCTCCACGGCGACCACGGGCGTGCCGGGCGCGAGCCGCGCCGCCAGCGTGAGGACCTCGTCGCTGGGCCGCTCGTTGAGCGTCAGCAGCACACCCGCGATCGGCGGGGTGCCCGCGCTGTGGGCGGCGAGGGCACCCACGACCAGGTCGGCGCGGTCGCCCGGGGTGACGACCAGACAGCCGGGGGTGAGCGCGTTCAGGAAGTTCGGCAGCATCGCCCCGCCGAAGACGAAGTTCAGCGCGTCACGCGCGAGCCCCGAGTCGTCACCGAGGAGGACCTTGCCGCCGAGCGCGTGGGTGATCTGCGCGACCGTCGGCGCGGACAGGGCGGGCTCGTCCGGGACGACGTAGCAGGACACGGCCAGGGGGTGCCGCGCGTCCGTGAGCCGCTCGGCTATCTCGTCCCGGTCGCCGGGCGCGACCCGGTTCACCACCATCGCGATCACGTCGCAGCCGAGGCCCTCGTACGCGCGGTACGCGTTGTGCGTCTCGGCGACCACCGACTCGGCGGTCTGCTTGCGGCCGCCGACCACGGAGATCACCGACGCCCCGAACTCGTTCGCTAGGCGGGCGTTGAGGGACAGCTCGTCGGGGAACTGGGTGTCCGCGAAGTCGGTGCCGAGGACGAGGACGACGTCGTAGTCCCGCGCCACCGTGCGGAACCGGTCGACGAGGGCCGCGACCAGCTCGTCCGTGCCGTGCTCGGCCTGGAGGGTGGACGCCTCGTGGTAGTCCATGCCGTACACCGTGGCCGGGTCCTGCGCGAGCCGGTACCGGGCGCGCAACAGGTCGAAGAGCCGGTCCGGGCCGTGGTGCAGCAGCGGCCGGAACACCCCCACCCGGTCGACCTGGCGGGTCAGGAGCTCCATGATCCCCAGCTCGACGACCTGGCGGCCGTCGCCGCGGTCGATCCCGGTCACGTACACGCTGCGCGTCACGTGGGCTCTCCGTTTCATGTCGGGTTCGGTGGGTGCTTCAGTGGGTGCCTCGGTGGTGCCGCGAGTGCCGCTTTAGTGGCTTCGTGCAGTGTTTCCGCGGGAGTGTGACGGCTGTGCGGAAATCACCGCCGCGGCGGACGGAAACCCTCTTGACAATACCTCCGGGGGTGGATAAGGCGCCCATCAGGTCGGCAGGGCGGGGGAGGGGCTCCCCGGGCGGCCGGAGGCGGGCTCCGCGGGCGCGGCACCCCCCTGCGCGGCGTGAAACAATCGGATCGGCTCACAAGTACCAGCACCCAGCAGGACGAGCAGGAGACACAGCACGATGCGTATCGGAGTTCTGACCGCAGGCGGCGACTGTCCGGGCCTGAACGCAGTGATCCGGTCGGTCGTGCACCGAGCGGTCGCCCAGTACGGCGACGAGGTCATCGGCTTCGAGGACGGCTACGCCGGTCTGCTCGACGGCCGCTACCGCACCCTCGACCTGGAGTCCGTCAGCGGCATCCTCGCCCGCGGCGGCACCATCCTCGGCTCCTCCCGCCTCCAGCGCGACCGCCTCCGCGAGGCGTGCGAGAACGCGCAGGACATGGCCCACCAGTTCGGTATCGACGTCCTGATCCCGATCGGCGGCGAGGGCACCCTCACCGCCGCCCGGATGCTCAGCGACGCCGGGCTGCCGGTCGTCGGCGTCCCGAAGACGATCGACAACGACATCTCGTCGACGGACCGCACCTTCGGCTTCGACACGGCGGTCGGCGTCGCCACCGAGGCGATGGACCGTCTGAAGACGACCGCCGAGTCCCACCAGCGGGTGATGGTCGTCGAGGTCATGGGCCGGCACGCGGGCTGGATCGCCCTGGAGTCCGGGATGGCCGCCGGTGCGCACGGCATCTGTCTGCCCGAGCGCGCGTTCGACCCGGCCGACCTGGTCAAGATGGTCGAGGAGCGCTTCTCGCGCGGCAAGAAGTTCGCCGTCATCTGCGTCGCCGAGGGCGCCCACCCCGCCGAGGGCTCGATGGACTACGGCCACGGCGAGATCGACCAGTTCGGCCACGAGCGCTTCCAGGGCATCGGTACCGCCCTCGCGTACGAGCTGGAGCGCCGCCTCGGCAAGGAGGCCAAGCCGGTCATCCTCGGCCATGTGCAGCGGGGCGGCACCCCGACCGCGTACGACCGGGTGCTCGCCACGCGCTTCGGATGGCACGCGGTGGAGGCCGCGCACCGGGGCGAGTACGGCCGGATGACCGCGCTGCGCGGCACCGACGTGGTGATGGTGCCGCTCGCGGAGGCCGTGACCGAGCTGAAGACGGTCCCGAAGGACCGGATGGACGAGGCGGAGTCGGTCTTCTAGGCGCCTGGTCCGGCAGGGCGCCCTAGTAGGTGGCCGCCCTGCGGACCAGTGACCAGAAGTGGTCGGTGATCCGGTCGAGGTGGTCGCGGCCGGCGTCGCCCGCGTCGGTCGCGGCCGTGCCGCCCGCCCAGCTGAGGCCGGCGCTCATCATCCCCTGGTAGTCGAGGTGCATCTCCTTGAGGACGTCCTCCAGGAGGCGCCGGTCGAGGGACAGCAGCTTGGCGGTCGGCCGGACGTACGCCTGCCATCGGGTGGCGACCGCGCCGTGGAGCAGCTCGGTGAGGCGCGTCTGTCGTCCGGTGACGACGACCAGCTCGGGGAGTGAGAGGTCGAGCAGATCGGCGAGGGCGGTCGACTGCCGTTCGGTGCCACGCCATTCACCGGTCTCCTCCATGTGGAGGTAGGCGGTCAGATCCATGCCGATCGCGCGGGCCACGTCCTCGGGGGAAGTCCCCCGGGCCATGCGGTGCTCGCGCAAGGTACGCGGCGCCCCGATGAGTTCACCGGGCGAGCACCACAGCACGCCGGCGAGGGCGGTGAGTTCGGGGCCCGTCGGTGCCACCGTGCCGCGTTCCCAGGCGTTCACCAGGTCCGGGGTGACATAGGGGAGACCGTACGAGGACCGCATGCCGTAGGCGACGTGCTCGGGTCCCATGCCGAGGGCGGCACGGAGTCGGCGGGCGGCGACCGCGTCGAACGGTGGGGTGGGGGTCTGGATCTCCGGGTGCCCGTACGGGCCGGGATCGGCGGCCGGGGTCCGGATCGGATCGGGGCTCGGATGTGTCGGTCGACGGTGCGGGTGCTGGGGCTGCCGTTCACGGGCTGAGCGTCGGTGCACGCGCACAACGTAGGGGCGCGGGACGGCGGTGACTACGGGCTGTTCGGCCACAATCACGGATTGTAGGAAACTACGGGTTCTGTGATCCTTGTGGTCCGAGTGACCCGGGTGGGCATGGCCGGCTCAGCCCTTGACCGCGCCGCCGAGGGCGAAGCCGCCGCCCAGACGGCGGGCCACGCCCACGTACAGCAGGATCACCGGGGTCGAGTAGATCACCGAGAACGCCGCCAACTGCCCGTAGACCACCGTCCCCTTGTTGCCGAAGAACTCGTTGATGCTCACCGCGGCCGGCATCTGGTCCGGGGTGAGCAGCAGCATGAACGGGACGAAGAAGTTGCCCCACATCATCACGAACGAGAACACGGTCACGACCGCGACGCCCGGCCCCATCAGGGGCAGCACGATCCGCAGCAGCGATTGCAGGGGCGAGGCGCCGTCCGTCCACGCCGCCTCCTCCAGCTCCTTCGGCACGCCGTCCATGAAGTTCTTCATCAGCCAGACGGCGAACGGCAGTTGGGAGGCGGCGAAGAAGAGGATCGTGCCCTCGTGGGTGTCGATCAGATTCACCCGCACGAACAGGGCGTAGACCGGGACCATGATCGCCGTGATCGGGAGGCTGGTCGCGAAGAGGATCGTCAGGAGGAAGGGGCGGTTCAGGCGGGAGCGGAAGCGGGACAGGGGGTACGCGGCGAGGGCCGCGCACACCACGGTCAGGGCGGTCCCGCCGCCGCACAGCAGCAGACTGTTCAGCAGCGGTGTGACGGTGATGTCCGGGGTGAGGACCGCCTCGTAGTGGGCGAGGGTCACGGAGTCCGGGAGCCGGACCCGGAGGTCGGCGCGGGCGTCCACCGACGACAGGACCACCCAGGCGAGGGGCAGGACGAAGGCGGCGGCCACGAAAAGCAGTCCGGCGTCGGCGGTCAGCCGGCGCCGCAGGGTCCTGCGCGAGGCGGGTGTCCGGGTTCCGGTCGGCACGGCGGGTGTCGGGGTTCTGGTCGGCACCGGGTCAGACCTCCGTTCGCAGCAGCCGCAGGTACACGACCGAGAAGAGGGAACCCACCACCAGGAGCAGCAGCGCGACCGCCGTGCCGTAGCCGATCATGCTCTTCTGGAAGGCCTCCTCGTACATGAAGAGCGGGAGTGTCTGGCTCCGGCCGCCGGGGCCGCCCCTCGTCATCACCCAGATCAGCCCGAAGACGGAGAGGGTCTGGAGGGTGATGAGCATGAGGTTCGTGCCGATGGAGCGGCGGATCATCGGGAGGGTGATGTGCCACAGACGGCGCGGGCCGCTCGCGCCGTCGACCTCCGCGGCCTCCGTGATCTCCTTCGGGATCTCGTCGAGCGCCGCGGAGTACACCAGCATCGAGAACGCCGTCCCGCGCCAGACGTTCGCGAAGGACACCGCCAGGATCGGCAGCGTGTACAGCCAGTTCTGGGTGGGGAGGCCGAGCCAGTCCAGGACCGCGTTGAGGGTGCCCTCGCGGCGGAAGAAGGCGTACAGCAGGAAGCCGGCGACCACCTCCGGCAGCACCCAGGCGGTGACGACGACACCGCCGACGAGGGTGCGGACGGGCTTCGAGGCGCGCCGCATCAGCGCGGCCAGGGCCAGCCCCAGGGTGTTCTGCCCCAGCAGTGCCGAGACGACGGTGAAGACGAGGGTCAGCCACACGGCGTTGCGGAACGCCTCGTCACCGAAGGCGGTCCGGAAGTTCTCGAGGCCGACGAAGGAGTCCTCGGCCTGGCCGGTGAGCTGGAGGTCGGTGAAGGCGATGGAGACGCAGTAGGCGATGGGTCCGGCGAGGAAGAGGACCAGCAGGACGGTGGCGGGGGCGACGGGGAGGGCTCGGGTCAGGGAGCGGAGGGCGGGGTGCGGCGGGCGGCCCGGTCGTCTCGTCATGAGCGGCGGGTCAGCCCCGGGTCACCTGGTCGTCGGTGGCCGCCGCGAGTTCCTCGTCGTAGTTCTTCGCCGCCTCGGCCACCGAGGCGTCGCCCGTCGTCACGGACTCCATGGCCTCCTGGATGGCGGTCGAGACCTTCGGGTACGCGGGGTAGGCGGGCCGGTAGTGGGTGTGGGCGACCAGGTCGGTGAAGAACTCGATGCCGGGCTGCGCCTTCGCGTAGGCCGGGTCCTCGGCGACGTCCTCGCGGACGGCGATACCGGAGTTGGCGATGTACCACTTCTGGGCGTTCGCCTTCGACTGCATCGTCTCGATGAACGCGAAGGCGAGGTCCGGGTTGGCGGCCTTGGCGGGGATCGCCCAGGTCCAGCCGCCGGACATGCTCACCTTCCCGGGGGCCTGGCCGTGCTGGGTGGGCATGGCGGCGAGGCCGAGCCTCTCCGACCAGTCGGGCCATTCGTGGCCGCTGCCGGGCAGCCAGTCCTGCGGGAGCCAGGAGCCGTCGAGGTTGATGCCGAGCCTGCCCTCGGGGAGGAGTTCGCCGCGGACCCGGGTCGCGATGTTCGGGTCGAGGGCGTCGGAGACCTCCGGGCCCAGCTTCTCCCGGTAGACGGTCTCCACGAAGGCCAGCGCGTCCTTGAAGCCCCGGGTCCCGGCCTTCCACTTCTTGGACTTCTCGTCGTAGAGGGGGTCGCCCCCGTTGTCGGTGGCGCCGTCCGTGCCGTAGAGCAGCATCTCGAAGCCCTGCATGGTGGCGGCCTCGCCCGCGGGTTTGCCCGTGTAGACGTTCAGGGGGATGACGCCGGGGACCTTCTCTTTGATGGCGCGGGCGGCGGAGAGGATGTCGTCCCAGGTCCTCGGCTGCCAGTCGGCGGGCAGGCCGGCCTTGGCGAAGATCTTCTTGTCGAACCAGAGCCCTCGGGTGTCCGTGCCGTCCGGGACGCCGTACGTCTTGCCGTCCTCGGCCTTCGCCGCGGCCCTGGCCGTGCCGATGAACCGGTCCCAGTCCTTCCAGTCGGCCAGATAGTCGTCCAAGGGCCTCAGATAGCCGCTGGTGATGTCCGAGTTGATGAGGAAGGTGTCCTCGTAGACCAGGTCCGGGGCCGTCTTCGGGGACCGCAGCATCTGCTGGACCTTGGTGTAGTACTCCGAGTCCGGGGCCTTGATCGGGACGAGCTTCACCTTCTTGCCGGGGTTCGCCTTCTCGAACTGCTTCTTCACGTCCCCGAGAAAGGTGTCCATCACCCGGACCGAGTTGTCCGTGGACTGCTTGTACGACACCTCCACCGTGTCCGGATCACTCCCGGACCCGCCGCCGCAGCCGGCGAGAACACCGGGCGCGGCGACCGCGAGGGCCCCGGAGAGGAGGAGACGGAGGGGGAGGCGGGAGCGGCGGGTGGGGGGTGCGGTGGGGCGCACGGGCACGACCTCCTGCTGGCTACTGCACGGTGGCCTGGGTGGGTGCCCGGTGACGGTACGAGGAATGGTCTAGTCAGGTCAATGAGTGTGCAGCGGACCGGACTTGGGCGGGCTACTCCCTGCGCACCCAGCGGTACACCAGCTCCGGGCGTCCCACCTGCCCGTACTGCGGTTCGCGTCCCGCCCGGCCCGCGTCCACCAGGTGTTCGAGATAGCGGCGGGCCGTGATCCGGGAGATGCCCACGGCCTCGGCGATGCCGGCGGCCGTCAGGCCCTCCGCGGTGTCCCGGAGGGCGACGGTGACCCGTTCCAGGGTCGGCGCGCTCAGCCCCTTCGGCAGGGCCGCCGGCCCCGGCGCCCGCAGGGTCGCCAGCGCGCGGTCCACCTCGTCCTGGCCACTGGCCTCGCCCGCCGCCGCGTGGAACTCGGCGTAGCGGATCAGCCGGTCGCGGAGCGTCGCGAAGGTGAAGGGCTTCAGGACGTACTGGACGACGCCCAGGGAGACGCCCTCCCGGACGACCGTCAGATCCCGTGCCGACGTCACCGCTATCACGTCGGCGTGATGCCCGGCGGCGCGCAGCGAGCGCGCCAGTTGCAGTCCGTGCACGTCCGGCAGATGCAGGTCCAGGAGCAGCAGGTCCACCGGCATGCGCTCCAGCGCACGGCGTGCCTCCGCGCCCGTGTGGGCCTTGCCGACCGCCGTGAAGCCGGGGACACGGCCGACGTACATCACGTGGGCGTCGGCGGCGACCGGGTCGTCCTCCACGACGAGGACTCTGATGGGATCCGCACCGCTCATACGTCGTCGCCTCCCGGCACGGTATCGGCCACAGCGGCCCGAGGACCCCGGTTCTGGTGGCTCCGCGCGCTCCGGGGGGTCCGGTCCTGGGGGGTCCGGGCGCCCTCGCCGGGGTCGCCCTCGCCGGCCCCGGCGGCCTCGGTCGTGCCCAGTGGCAGCCGTACCTCGAACTCCGCCCCGCCGCCGGGCGCCTCCGCCACGGTGAGGGTGCCCCCGTGGCGGCGGGCCGTCTGGCGGACGAGGGCCAGCCCGAGGCCCCGCCCGCCGGGACCGGACGGCTTCGTGGTGAAGCCGCGCTCGAAGACGGAGTCCCGGTACGCCGGGTCCACGCCCGCGCCCGTGTCACTGACCCGCAGCACCAGCACCGGGCCCCTCGCCGGGTCGTCCGGTCCGTCGGCCGGCCCCTCCGCCTCGTCCGTGTACGCCGTCACCGTCACCCGTGCCCCCGTCGTCCCCTGCGCCGCGTCCACCGCGTTGTCGATGAGATTGCCCAGCACCGTCACCAGGTCCCGCGCCGGCAGGGACTCCGGGAGCAGACCGTCGTCCATGCGGCTGTCCTGCGACACCACCAGTTCCACGCCCCGCTCGTTCGCCTGTGCCGTCTTACCCAGCAACAGCGCCGCCAGGACCGGCTCCGTCACAGCGGCCACCACCTGGTCGGTCAGGGCCTGCGCCAGCTCCAGCTCGGCGGTCGCGAAGTCGATCGCCTCGTCGGAGCGGCCCAGTTCGATGAGGGAGACGACCGTGTGGAGGCGGTTGGCCGCCTCGTGGGCCTGGGAGCGGAGGGCCTGGGTGAAGCCGCGTTCGGAGTTCAGCTCGCCCATCACGGACTGCAGTTCGGTCACGTCCCGCAGGGTGACCACCGTGCCCCGGCGCTGGCCGCCCGACACGGGGGAGGTGTTGACGACCAGGACCCGTTCGGCGGTCAGCAGCACCTCGTCCACCCGCGGCTCGGACGACAACAGGGCACCCGTCAGCGGCGCCGGCAGCCCCAGGTCCGCCACCGAGCGGCCGATCACGTCCTCGGTCACGCCCAGCAGTTCCCGCGCGCCGTCGTTGATGAGCGCCACCCGGTACTGGCCGTCCAGCATGAGCAGCCCCTCCCGCACGGCGTGCAGGGCGGCCTGGTGGTAGTCGTGCATGTTGCTCAGCTCGGCGGCGTTCATGTTGTGCGTGTGACGGCGCAGCCGGGCGTTGACGATGTACGTGCCGACACCACCGAGGGCGAGCGCACCGGCCGCCACCCCGAACAGGGCCGTCACCTGGCCCTGGACCCGGTCGCTGATCGCCTGCACCTTGATACCGGCGCTGACCAGGCCGACGACCCGGCCGTCCTCCTTTATCGGGGTGACCGCGCGCACGGACGGGCCGAGGGTGCCGGTGTAGGTCTCGGTGAAGGTGCCGCCCCGCTGCGCCTTCTCGATGTGGCCGACGAAGCGCTGGCCGATCCGCTCGGGGACGGGGTGCGTCCAGCGGATGCCGTCCGGCGTCATGATCGTCACGAAGTCGACGCCCGCGTGCCGCTGCACCTCGGTGGCGTACGGCTGGAGCCGGGCGGTCGGATCGTCGGTGTGGATGGCGGCCCGCACCGACGGCGCGTCGGCGACCGCGGCGGCGACGGCCAGGGCCTGGCGGCCCGCCGCGTCCTCCGCCTGACTCCGGTCGCTGACGTACGTGAACAGCGCGCATCCCGCGACGACGACCGCGATCAGCACCGCCTGCACGGCGAAGAGCTGACCGGCCAGGCTGCGGGGTCTGAGGAGGGACGCGACGCGCATGGCAACAGTCTGCATCGACGTGTTGGCGTGAACTAAATGAACGGAAGGGTGACCGCCCTCACAGGGCGGGAGATAGTCACCCCATCGAACATGTCCAGCACATGAACGACGAGAGGGAGTACGACTCCCGTCCGGGACCCCACACCCGAGCCGCCGGGAGACCGGTTCCCACACCCGGGAGCCACTCCCATCGGGAGCCCCGGCTCCCGCAGTCAGGGAATCCACCCGGTTCCCCAACCGCCGGGGAGCTCGCCGAGTTCCCCGCCAGGGAGCCCCACTCCCACCCCTGGGAGACCGTCTCCCGCAATCCCCCGGACGTGAGCCGCACGCCGGACGATCAGCCGACGACGTCGTCGACGAGGAGGGCAGCCGTGGCCAGCACCACCCATACGGCACCTACCGCACCCGCCAAGCGGGACCGCACCCACTACCTGTACATCGCCGTGATCGTGGCCGTGGCGCTCGGTATCGCCGTGGGCCTGATCGCCCCCGACTTCGCGGTCGAGCTGAAGCCCATCGGCACCGGCTTCGTGAACCTGATCAAGATGATGATCTCGCCGATCATCTTCTGCACGATCGTGCTCGGTATCGGTTCCGTACGGAAGGCCGCCAAGGTCGGCGCGGTCGGCGGCATCGCACTGGTCTACTTCCTGATCATGTCGCTGGTCGCCCTCGGCATCGGTCTGGTCGTCGGCAACATCGTCGAGCCCGGCACGGGCCTCGCGGTCACCGACGCCATCAAGGAGACCGGTCAGGCGCAGGTCTCGCCGGAGGCCAAGGACACCACCGAGTTCCTGCTCGGCATCATCCCGACGACCATCGTCTCCGCGTTCACCGGCGGCGAGGTCCTCCAGACTCTGCTGGTCGCGCTCCTCGCGGGCTTCGCGCTCCAGGCCATGGGCAACGCCGGACAGCCGATCCTGCGCGGCATCGAGCACATCCAGCGCCTCGTCTTCCGCATCCTCGCGATGGTGATGTGGGCCGCCCCGATCGGCGCGTTCGGTGCCATCGCGGCCGTGACCGGCTCCGCCGGCCTGGACGCCCTCAAGAGCCTGGCCGTGCTGATGGTCGGCTTCTACATCACCTGCTTCCTCTTCGTCTTCATCGTGCTCGGCGCGCTGCTGAAGATCGTCGCGGGGCTGAACATCTTCACGCTCTTCAAGTACCTGGGCCGTGAGTTCCTGCTGATCCTGTCCACCTCCTCCTCCGAGTCCGCGCTGCCGCGCCTCATCGCGAAGATGGAGCACCTGGGTGTCAGCAAGCCCGTCGTCGGTATCACCGTCCCGACCGGCTACTCCTTCAACCTCGACGGCACCATGATCTACATGACCATGGCGTCCCTGTTCATCGCCGACGCCATGGGGACGCCGATGGCCATCGGCGAGCAGGTCGCGCTGCTGCTCTTCCTGCTGGTCGCCTCCAAGGGCGCGGCCGGTGTCACCGGTGCGGGTCTCGCGACCCTCGCGGGTGGTCTGCAGTCCCACAAGCCCGCCCTCGTGGACGGCGTCGGCCTCATCGTCGGCATCGACCGCTTCATGAGCGAGGCCCGCGCCCTCACGAACTTCGCGGGCAACGCGGTCGCCACGGTCCTGATCGGTACGTGGACCAAGGAGATCGACAAGGCCCGGGTCAACGAGGTGCTCGCCGGGAACGCGCCGTTCGACGAGGCGACGCTGCTGGACGACCACGGGGTGGCCGCGCCGGCCGAGGCCGAGTCCGGGGCCGACGGTGAGAAGGAGCTCGCCAAGGCCTGAGCACTCCGCTTGGGGCGCCGGAGGTAGGAGCCGCTGGGCTGTGAGGCCGGCAGCCGACTGCCGGTCGAGTGTGGCCGGTCGCGCAGTTCCCCGCGCCCCTGACGGGGCCGCGGCCCCCCCCGAAACCCCGTACGGCCGGGCCCTCCCCCCGTAGACCCGGCCGTACGGGCACCACAACCGCATACGCACCCCGATACACCGAGCGGCCAGGTCCTCCCCCTATGGACCTGGCCGCTCGGCTCTTTTCGTTTTTCTCTTTCCTTGACGTCGGGGTCAAGGATTAGCGTCGGGTCATGCGCATCGGTGAGCTGGCGGCACGGGCCGGGACCACGACACGGACGTTGCGGTACTACGAGGCGCGGGGGCTGCTGCCCGCGCGGCGCAGCGGCAACGGGTACCGGTCGTACGACGAGGCGGACCTGCGGCTGCTGCGGCAGATCCGGACGCTCCAGGACTTCGGGTTCGACCTGGAGGAGACGCGGCCGTTCGTGGAGTGCCTGCGGGCCGGGCACCCGGAGGGTGACTCGTGCCCGGCGTCGCTCGCGGTCTACCGGCGGAAGCTGGACGAGCTGGACGCGCTGATCGGCGAGCTGGCGGCGGTACGCGCCAAGGTCGGCGAGCAGTTGGCGCGGGCGGAGTCGGCGCGGGAGCGGCTGGCGGCCGAGGCGGAGGTTCCGGGAGGTCCGGAGCCGGAGTGCGAACTGGGAGGGGCCGGGTTGTGATCAGGGCTGCCGGTGTGGGCGAGGTGACGGACGCGGATTTCGCGGCGGAGGTGATCGGGGCGGAACTGCCGGTGCTGGTGGAGTTCACCGCCGACTGGTGTCCGCCGTGCCGGCAGATGGGGCCGGTGCTGAGCGCCCTCGCGGCGGAGGAGGGGGAGCGGCTGAAGGTGGTGCAGTTGGACGTCGACATGAACCCGGAGACGACCAACCACTACCGGGTGCTGTCCATGCCGACGTTCATGGTGTTCAAGGGCGGTGAGCCCGTGAAGGCGATGGTCGGGGCCCGGCCCAGGCGGCGGCTGCTGGAGGAACTCGCCGACGTGCTCTGACACCGGGAAGACGACAGGACGAGAAAAGCCCCCGAGCAATTGTGCTCCGGGGCTTTTCCTGCGTATATTTAATGGTTCGCGACTTCAAGAAGGAAGAGTCGCAAAGAAGTTCAGTGAACACAGTATATGCGGGCGGGAGTGGAATTGTCAAACACCGGCTTTTCGCACGATGAATTGCGGCGGGAGCAGGAATTCATCGACGCGCTGTACCGACGGGTCGACGCGCTGCGCGGTGAGACCGAGAACTCCGTCACCGACGCGCTGGCGCAGGGCAACACGCCCATGCAGGCCCGGCTGGAGCGGGACATCCTGGTCGCCGAACGCTCGGGTCTGCTGGCCGCCCTGAACGCCGTCGACGGCTCCCTGTGCTTCGGACGGCTCGACCTCGCCGACGGCGGCCTCCACCACATCGGCCGCATCGGCCTGCGGGAGGACGACACCGAGCGCACCCCGATCCTCATCGACTGGCGGGCCGACGTCGCCCGCCCCTTCTACCTCGCCACCGGCCACACCCCGATGGGGCTGCGCCGCCGCCGGCACATCACCACCGAGGGCCGCCGCGTCACCGCCCTGCACGACGAGATCCTCGACCTCGGCGACGAGACCCGCACCGGGTACGAGGACCCCACCGGCGACGCCGTCCTGCTCGCCGCGCTCAACTCGGCCCGCACCGGCCGCATGGGCGACATCGTGCAGACCATCCAGGCCGAGCAGGACCGCATCATCCGCGCACCGCACCAGGGCGTCCTGGTCGTCGAGGGCGGCCCCGGCACCGGCAAGACCGCCGTCGCGCTGCACCGCGCCGCGTACCTGCTGTACGAGCAGCGGGAACTCCTCGCCAAACGCGCCGTCCTCATCGTCGGCCCCAACCCCGCCTTCCTCGGTTACATCGGCGAGGTCCTGCCCTCCCTCGGTGAGACCGGCGTCCTGCTGTCGACGGTCGGCGAACTGTTCCCCGGCGTACGGGCCACCGCGACCGACACCCCGGACGCGGCCCGGGTCAAGGGCCGCGCCGACATGGCCGAGGTGCTCGCCGCCGTCGTACGGGACCGGCAGGCCCTGCCCGACCCGGTGATCGCGATCGAGCACGACCGGGAGGTCCTCATGCTCGACGACGACCTCGTCCGCGTCGCCCGCGAACGCACCCGCGAGGCGAAGCTCCCGCACAACGCGGCCCGCGAGCACTTCGAGGGCTGCATCCTCAACACCCTCACCGACATGGTCGCCGAGCGCATCGGCACCGACCCCTACGACGGCTCGAACCTCCTCGACGCCAGCGACATCACCCAGATCCGCGACGAACTCGCCGAGAACCCCGAGGTGTGGTCCGCCATCGACCAGCTGTGGCCCCGGATCACCCCGCGCCGTCTGATCGCCGACTTCCTCGCCGAGCCCGAGCGTTTCCTCCCCGAGGAGGACGCCGACGCCGTCCGCCGTCCGGTCACCCGCGCGTGGACCGTCGCCGACGTGCCCCTCCTCGACGAGGCCGCCGAACTGCTGGGCGAGGACGACCGGTTCGCGCGGGCCCGGGCCGAACGCGAGCGGGAGACCCAGATCGCGTACGCGCAGGGCGTGCTCGACGTGTCGTACGCGTCCCGCACCTACGAGTTCGAGGACAAGGAGGACAGCGACCCCGAGAGCTCCGAGGTGCTGTCCGCCCACGACATCATCGACGCCGAGCGGTTCGCCGAGCGGCACGAGGAGGAGGACCACCGCAGCGCGGCCGAACGGGCGGCGGCCGACCGGACCTGGGCGTTCGGGCACATCATCGTCGACGAGGCGCAGGAGCTGTCGCCGATGGCCTGGCGGCTGCTGATGCGCCGCTCCCCGACCCGCTCGATGACCCTCGTCGGAGACCCCGCCCAGACGGCGGAGGCCGCGGGCGTCGGCTCCTGGGCCGACATCCTCGCCCCGTACGTCGAGGACCGCTGGAAGCACACCCGGCTCGGCGTCAACTACCGCACACCCGCCGAGATCATGGAGGTCGCGGCCGGTGTCGTCCGCGCCGAGCAGCCGGGCTTCGAGCCGCCCAGCTCCGTGCGGTCCACGGGCGTACGCCCCTGGGCGCGCCGCGCGGCCGCCCGGGAGCTGCCCGCCGAGGTGGCCAAGGCCGCCGCCGAACTCACCCCCGCCGAAGGCCGGCTCGCGGTGATCGCGCCGCGCGCGCTGCACCGGTCGCTCGCGGCCCGCCTCGACGGCGTCACGGCCGGCGCGGAACCGGACCTCACCCGGACCGTCGTCCTCCTCGACCCCCGGCAGGCCAAGGGACTGGAGTTCGACTCGGTCCTCGTCGTGGAACCCGGGCGGTTCGGCACCAGCGACCTGTACGTGGCACTGACCCGGGCGACCCAGACACTCGGCGTCGTCCACACGGAGGCACTGCCCGAGGCCCTGCGGGAATCGCTGACGGCGGCCTGACCGGCGAACGACGACGGGAGGGGCCCCGCCGGTGCGCCGCCGGCACCGCGCGAGCGGGGCCCGCCGGCAGCCGGGCCGGGCCGCCCCGACACCGGGGGCGCACTCGCTCCGGGCCGCCCGCACCCAAGGGGGTGCTACCGGTAAGGCCAGGTGGGGGCCACCGTCACCACACGTGCATCAGGGATCACCAAGCCGTAACAGTTCGCGGCATCGTCACTGCTTGTGCAGGTGCCATACGGTATGCGTGTCGCTCATGGAAACTCATCCGTTCGCGGCCGCTCCGGCTGGCAGCCCCACGCTCGACTCGCTGCCCGTGGAGCCGTTGCTGACCTCGGAGTTCGACACGGACCCGGGCAGCGTCTACGAGCGACTGCGGAGTACATACGGCCCCGTCGCTCCGGTGGGGCTGATGGGCGTTCCGGTGTGGCTGGTCCTCGACTACCGCGAGGTGCTCGAAGTCCTCCGCAACGACAGCGTCTGGCGGCGCGACGTCCGGCACTGGCGGGCGCGGGCGGAAGGGCGACTGCCCAGGGACTGGCCGCTGCTCGCCGGCTACGAGGTGCGGCAGACCATGTTCTTCGACGACGACGAGCACCGGGCCGCACGGTTGACCCACCACTCGGCCATGCGGCCCTTCCAGGACGGACACAGCCCCGAGGGATGGGAACTGCGGGCCGCCGTCGCCAAGTACGCCGACGACCTCATCGGCATGCTCGCCGCGGAGTCCGGCACGAGCGGCTTCGCCGACCTCGCGGCGCAGTACACACGGCCGCTGCTCCTCATGGTCACCACCAAGCTGTTCGGCTGCCCCGTCGAACTGGGCGACGAGATGGTCATGGAAATGTGGCGGATGCTCGACGGCGGACCGGACGCGGGACCCGCCACCGAGCGGGCGCTGGGCGCGATGATCCGGCTGGCGGCGCACCGGCGGGCCCGGCCGGGGGAGGACCTGACGTCGTACATGCTGCTGTCCGACCCGTCGCTCTCCGACGAACAGCTCGGCCGTGAGCTGTTCATGAACGCGGTCTACCTCAACGACATCACCGGCAACATGGTCTGCAACACCCTGCTGGAGGTGCTGCGGGGCAACGCGACGGTCCGGCGGAGCGTCGTGACCGGGCAGATCGGGGAGACCGTCAACCGGGCGGCGCTGGTGAACCCGCCGACCGCCAACCTGTGCTTCCGGTTCGCCGGGCGGGACGTACGGCTCGGGAACTTCTGGATCCGGGCCGGCGACATCGTGTCCCCGTCCGTCGCCGCCGCGCACCGCGACCTGCTCGCCATCGGCACGTCCCACCTCGTCGACTCCGCGGTCAGCACGCGGGCACACCTCGCGTGGGGTGCCGGGCCGCACCAGTGCCCAAGCGCCGCGCGCGAGCTGGCCGGGATGATCGTCAACACGGCGGTGGGACGGATCTTCGAGCACTTCGCCCGAGCGGAACTCACACTGCCGCCGGACCAGTTGCCGTGGCGCACCGGGCCGGTGGTGCGGGGGCTGCGGCTGCTGCCGGTGCGGTACGAACTCAGCCCGGGGGCGCCTGTGGCGAGCCGGGCCGGAGGGGTGAGTGCGGCTGCGGCTGCGCCTGCGGCTGTCGGGGGCGAAGGGGAGGTTGCCGCGGTGGCGCCGGAGGCGTCCGGGCGTGGTGGGAGCGGGTTGTTGGGGGCGTTGCGGCGGATGATGTTCGGAGGGCGGAGGGGCGGGGGGTGAGCGCGGTACGGCTCGGGGGTCGGGCCTGCGGCCCGCCCCTCCCTTGAAAAGCACGGGGCGCAGCCCCGGTCGCTTTTCAGGGGCGCGGGGAACTGCGCGAACAACCCCCACCCACCCGCACCTGCCGACGAAGCCTCCCCCCCCCCCCCGAGCCGTTGGGCGCCCGGCCCTACGCCGGACGTAGCCAGACCGTCGCCAAGGGCGGCAGCGTGACGCGGACGCTCGCCCCCCGCGCGTGCCACGGTGTCGGCTCCGCCTTCACCGGGTGCGGTGTCGTGACATCGCTCCCCCCGTACGACGCCGCGTCCGTGTTCAGGACCTCCCGCCACGCCGGGACGTCGTCGGGGACGCCCAGCCGGTAGTCACGGCGGATCACCGGGCTGAAGTTGGAGACGGCCAGCAGCGGCGTGCCGTCCGCGTCGAGCCGCAGGAAGGCCAGGACGTTGTCCTCGGCCGCGTCACCGGTGATCCAGGAGAAGCCGGACGGGTCGGTGTCGCGCTGCCAGAGCGAAGGGGTGTCGCGGTACACGGCGTTGAGGTCGCGGACCAGGTCGCGCACCCCCCGGTGGTCCGCCTCGGCACCGTACGCCGGGTCGAGGAGCCACCAGTCGGGGCCGTGCGCCTCCGACCACTCGGCGCCCTGCGCGAACTCCTGCCCCATGAAAAGGAGCTGCTTGCCGGGGTGTGCCCACATGAAGCCCAGGTACGCCCGGTGGTTGGCGCGCTGCTGCCACCAGTCGCCCGGCATCTTCGACACCAGGGAACGCTTGCCGTGCACGACCTCGTCGTGGGAGATCGGCAGCACGTAGTTCTCGCTGTACGCGTACACCATCGAGAACGTCATCTCGTTGTGGTGGTGCTTGCGGTGCACCGGCTCCTTCGCCATGTAGCCGAGGGAGTCGTGCATCCAGCCCATGTTCCACTTCAGGCCGAAGCCGAGGCCGCCGAAGCCACCGGGGCCGATGTGATGGGTGGCGCGGGTGACGCCGTCCCACGCCGTGGACTCCTCCGCGATCGTCACGACCCCCGGCACCCTCCGGTACACGGTCGCGTTCATCTCCTGGAGGAAGGACACCGCGTCCAGGTTCTCCCGGCCCCCGTGCTCGTTCGGGGTCCACTGGCCCGGCTCACGCGAGTAGTCGAGGTAGAGCATGGAGGCGACGGCGTCCACGCGCAGCCCGTCGATGTGGTACTCCTCGCACCAGAACACGGCGTTCGCCACCAGGAAGTTGCGCACCTCGCGGCGACCGTAGTCGAACTCCAGCGTCCCCCAGTCGGGGTGCGCGGCCCGCGCCGGGTCCTGGTGCTCGTACAGCGGACGCCCGTCGAACTCGGCCAGGGCCCAGTCGTCCCGAGGGAAGTGCGCGGGCACCCAGTCCATCAGCACCCCGATCCCCGCCCGGTGCAGCGAGTCGACCAGGTACTTGAAGTCGTCCGGGTCGCCGAGGCGGGCCGTGGGCGCGTAGAACCCGGTGACCTGGTAGCCCCAGGAGCCGCCGAAGGGATGCTCGGCGATGGGCAGCAGCTCGACATGGGTGAACCCGAGGTCCCTGACGTACGCCGGGAGCTGCTCGGCGAGCTGGCGGTACGTGAGGCCGGGGCGCCACGACGGCAGGTGGACCTCGTACACGGAGAACGGCGCCTCGTGCGCGGGAACCTCCGCCCGCCGCGTCATCCACTCCTCGTCGCCCCACTCGTAGTGCGACGCGTGCACGACGGACGAGGTGTTCGGCGGGACCTCCGTACGGCGGGCCAGCGGGTCGGCGCGCAGTGTCCTCGTCCCGTCCGGGCGGGTGATCTCGAACTTGTACAGCTCGCCCTCGCCGATCTCCGGCACGAACAGCTCCCACACACCGGAGGAGCCCAGCGCGCGCATCGGGTAGCCCGTGCCGTCCCAGTAGTTGAAGGTCCCGGCCAGCCGGACGCCGCGCGCGTTCGGCGCCCACACCGTGAAACGGGTGCCGGTCACGCCCTGGTGGGTCATCGGCCGGGCCCCGAGCGCCTGCCACAGCTCCTCGTGGCGGCCCTCGTTGACCAGGTGCAGATCCAGTTCGCCGACAGCGGGCAGGAAGCGGTACGCGTCCTCCGTCTCCTGGGTGTTCCCCTCGTACGTGATCAGCAGCCGGTACGCCTCCGGCACGTCCCGCAGCGGCAACAGCCCCGAGAAGAAGCCCTCGCCGTCGTCGTGCAGCTCCGCCCGCAGCGAGCCCGCCACGACGGTCACGCCCAGCGCGAACGGGCGGAACGCCCGGAACACCACGCCCTCCGCGACCGGATGAGCCCCCAGCACGGCGTGCGGCTCATGGTGCGTACCGGCCAGCAACCGCTCCCGGTCGCCCCCGTCCACGGCGGGCGAGAAGGCCGACTGGATGCCGGTGGCCGGTGGGGCGGGGGGCGCCGACTCGGTGGTGGCGGCGAGGGGCTGGGCCGGTACGGACCGCTGGGCGGAGACGGGGGGTTCGGCGGGTGACACGGGCGGGGCCGGTGCCGTCGTCTGCTGAGCGGGAACGGCCGGCTGGGCACCGGCGCCCGACTGCGGCGGGACGGTCGACTGTGCGGGTACCACCGCTTCCTCGACCGGCGGGACGGCCGGCGCCGCCGCCGTCTGCTCCGGCGCCCCCGGAGCCCGCCCCACCCCGACCGCCTTCTTGGCGGCGGCCTTCTTCGTCACGGCCTTTTTCGTGGCCGCCTTCTGAGTAGCGGCCTTCTTGGTGGCGGTCTTCTGGGCCGCGGCCTTCTTCGACACGGCGGTCTTGGCCGCGGCTGTCTCGGCCGCCGTCGTCTTGGCCGCGGCGGTCTCGACCGCGGTCGCCTTGGCCACAGCCTTCTTCGTGACAGCCTTCTTCGCGACAGCCTTCTTCGCGACCGCCTTCTTCGTGACCGCCTTCTTCACGGGCGCCTTCTCGGCAGTGGCCTTCTCGGCCGCCGTCTCCGAAGCAGCCGTCGCCTTCGAAGCAGGGGCCTTGGAAGCAGGGCGCTTGGAAGCGGGGGTCTTCGAAGCAGGGCGCTTGGAAGCGGGGGCCTTCGAAGCGGAGGTCTTCGACGCGGGGGCCTTCGAAGCGGAGGTCTTCGACGCCGGGATCCTCGGAACCGACGTCTTGGAAGCCGTGCCCTTCGTCGCCGAGGGCTTCCTGGTGGCGGTCTTCGCGACAGCCTCAGCCTCCTCCACGCCTGCGTCGAGGCCCGTGGCGGCCTTGACGCCCGGCGTCCTCTTCGCCGGCGCTTTCCTCGCCGCGCTCTTCCGGGCCGGGGTCTTCTCCGTCGCCGTCCTCCCGGTCGCGTTCTCGCCGACGGCCTCCGTCGTCCCGGCGGCCGTGGCCTTCGTCGTCCTCTGGGCCGGGACCTTCTTCGCGGTCTTCGCCGTGGTGCCGGCCTTGGAGGCCGTCGCCGGCTTCGCCGCCGCGGTCGTCTTCTTCGCCGTCGCCTTCTTGGCCGAGGTCTTCTTCGTGGCCGTCTTCCGGGCAGCCGTCTTCTTCACCGGGGCGGGCGCCTCAGGGGCGTCGCTGCCGGGGTTCTGCGTGCTGTCGTCGGACGGCGGGCGGGGAGTCACAGGGACGGCCTCCTCGGCGGGTTGTGCAGGGTGGTGAGAGGTGGGCGGAGCGGGTGCTCGGCCCTCGGACAGGGCAAAGCGGGTTCAGGACAGATCAGGTCACGTCACGTCGTGGCGGGGCCGGTGTCGGTGGCCAGGCGGTGGATCGCCGCCATCGGCACCGAGAGCCAGTCGGGGCGGTGCCGGGCCTCGTAGACGACCTCGTACACCGCCTTGTCGGTCTCGTACGCGCGCAGCAGCACGGGGTCGGTCCGCGGATCCGCCCCGGAGACATCCGCGTACCCGGAGCAGTAGGCGGCCCGGCAGGCGGACGCCCAGTCGGCGGCCGGGGGCCGCAGGGAGTGGGCGGCGTAGTCGAAGGAGCGGAGCATCCCGGCGACGTCACGGGCGACGGGCTGCGGCATACGGCGCTCGGCCAGCGGCTTCGACGGCTCGCCCTCGAAATCTATGAGGGACCACTCGCCCCCGCCGCTGTGCCGTGCGCCGACCTCTACGGGTGACCGCAGGCACTGGCCGAGGTGCAGGTCGCCGTGGATGCGCTGCGCCGTCCAGGTGTGGCCCTCGGCGGCCAGGTCGGCGAGGGCCTCGAAGGCGGTGCGCAGACCGGAGGCGTACGGACGCAGGGCCGGTACCGCCTGCGCCGCCACCTCCAGGCGCTCGGTCATCCCGTCGACCAGCGACTCCACCTGGGGCCGGCCCAGGGTGACCGTGGGCAGGGCCTCGGCGAGGGCCGCGTGGACCTCGGCGGTGGCCCGGCCCAGCGCCCGTGCCTCTCCGGTGAAGTCCTCGCCCTTGGCCAGCATGCTCAGCGCGAGCTCCCACCCGTCGGCCGCGCCCTTGAGGTACGGCTGGAGCACCCCGAGGACATGGGTCTCCGGGGCGGCGGCCGGACCCAGGTCGGCGGTCATCCAGGCGGCGGGCGCCGGCACGCGGGGGCACCGCGCGCCCGACAGCGCCAGCGGGAGTTCGAGGTCGGGGTTGGCGCCGGGCACGACCCGGCGGAAGAGCTTCAGGATGAACGTATCCCCGTAGACGACGGACGAGTTGGACTGCTCCGACGTGACCAGGCGCGGCACCAGTCCCTCCGGGAGGGCCAGCCGTGTGTCTCGTGCGCAGCGCAGATCCCCTATGCGGGCCTGTGTCCGGAGCGCTTCGAGGAGGACGTCGGCGAGGCGAGGGTCGTGCAGCGCCTCGTACACCGTCCGTCCGGCGAGCGGCCCGTCGGTGACGTGCCCGATCAGCGCGGGCGCCAGACGGGGCGGCAGTGTCTCGCGGACACCGAGGAGCAGTTGGTAGCAGTCGCCGGGCTGGACGGGCGCGCCCTGCGACGGCACCAGCGGTTGATGGGCGCGGACGAGGAGGTGCAGGAGTCCCGCCTTGGCACCGCCCGACCGGGAGTCGTCGGGCCGCCCGCCCACCGGCAGCAGTTCGGTGGCCGCCACCAGCCCGAAGCCGGCCACCGGCCGCCCCTTCCCCGCGAACCACCGCTGCCGTGGCAGCCACTCCCTCAGCAGTGGCTCCAGCGAGGTGAGCAGCCCGGGCATCGGTGGGGCGGTGGGCTGCGGACCAGGACTTGTCGCAGTGGAGTGCGTGGCGGCTTCCGACATGGCGTCGCGTCCTTTCCCCGGGGGGCGGGGGGTTCCTGTTCTGCGTGCCCCGGGCGGGCCGGGGGAAACCGGCCCGCCCGGGGGTTCCGGTCGGTTACACGGCGTCCTTCCGCAGGCGGAACCAGTAGAAGCCGTGGCCCGCGAGGGTGAGGAGATACGGGAGTTCGCCGATGGCCGGGAAGCGCACGCCGCCGATGAGTTCGACGGGGTGGCGTCCTTCGTAGGCGCTCAGATCGAGTTCGGTGGGCTGCGCGAACCGCGAGAAGTTGTTCACGCACAGCACCAGGTCGTCCCCGCCGCCCCCGGTCGAGGGCGCCTCCCGCAGATACGCCAGCACCGCCGGGTTGGATGACGGCAACTCGGTGTAGGTGCCG
>NZ_OLMK01000033.1 GCF_900290235.1 Streptomyces sp. MA5143a | reverse complement strand
GGGCAGACGGGACTTTCGCAACACGCCCTAGGGGCGGTCGCCTGTTCCGAGGACGGTGCCGGCGCCGCGCCCGCCACGGACGGTTCCGCCGCGGCAGGCCGCCTGAACGCCCACTCCATGCGCGGCTCGACGACGCAGCGCAGCACGGCGCGTACGGGGGACGCGCACAGCAGGGTGATGCCGGCGACCGCGACGGCCGTGACCGCGAGCTGCCCGAGCGGGGTGTGCAGCCACTCGGCGGCGTACCAGTCCCGGAAGCGGGCCCACTTGATCACGAAACCGTGCAGCAGATAGCCGTACATCGTGCCGGTGCCCAGCGCCGTGAACCACAGCTGCCGGCGCGGCACCCAGGCCAGGAAGCAGGCCGTCAGCAGCACCGCCAGACCGAACAGCGCGGGCGTGGTGAGCAGCCCCGCCCAGCGGGAGGCACCCTGCCCGGTGACACTGCCCCGGTGGTAGAACCAGCCAGCGTCGAACCACGGGGCCACCCCGTACGCCGCCACGAGCGCCCCCACCCCCACGACGAGCGCCCCGAGGCGCATCCGGCGGGTGCGGAGCCGCTCGAAGTGCTCGCGGCGCAGGGTCAGCCCCAGCACGAAGAACGGCAGGAACCCCAGGACACGCTGGATGGAGATGTCCCCGCCGAGGTCCGGCGAGACCGCCGCGAGCGTCGCCAGACCGAGCGCGACCGGCACCGGGTGCCGCAATGCCAGCCACACCGGGGTGGTCACCCGCCACACGAACAGCGCGACCAGGAACCACATCACGTACCAGGGGTCCAGCAGGCTCAGCGGATATCCCGGATCGTCCTGCGCCCACCGGTAGAACAGCGTGTACGCCGTCTCGAACACCACGTACGGCAGCACCACCCCGGTCAGCAGCCGCCTCAGCCGGCCGGGCGCCATGTCGAAGCTCCGCGAGAAGTACCCGGAGATCAGGGCGAAGGCCGGCATGTGGAAGGCGTAGACCGTCAGATACGCGGCCGTCGCGGCCCGGCTGCCGTACGTCAGCGGCTCCCAGGCGTGCCCGCACGCCACCAGGACGATGGTGAGGTACTTCGCGTTGTCGAAGTACGGGTCCCGCGACCCGCGCCCCACCGGGGGCCCGACCCGGTCGGGCGGGGCCGCCGGGGCGGGACGGGAGTGCTGCGCCACGTCTTCAGGCATCGAAAGAAGTTCTCCGGTCAACGACGACGGACCCGGACCGGCTGCCCCGTTCCGACCGTCTCAGTCGTCGCCGTTCCGGCCGTCTCAGTCGTCGGCGTCGCCCGCCTTTCCCGTGTGGAACCTGCAGGCGCCGAGCCACGTGGCGAGTTGCTCCGACGAGGCGAGGGCCAGTTCGAACTCCGGGCGACGGGTGCGGTCGCCACCGGCCACCCGGTTGTGGTCCTCCGCCAGCACCGTGCCGTCGGCCCCGACGAGCACCGAGCCGAACGGTTCGTCACCGGCCTCCAACGCCTCCGTCGCCAGCTCCACACACCGCCGCAGGTACGCCAGTTCGGATTCGTCCACCATGGTCGTACGAGCCCTCCTCGAGACCGTTCGAATGCACTGCGCGGGGCGCACCCTACGTCGTGTGTCCGAATCGCACCCCTTTCCGCGGGCGACACCCGTTGCCAGGGCGAACGAGTGATGATGGAGTGACCGTATGGATCACGCTGCTGTGCTGGCACTGTTCGACCGGGACATGCGCGAGGGCGCCCGCCCCGACAGTCCCGGAGCCCGGATCGAGCGCGTGGGCGGGGTGGTGCGTCAGGTCGGCTCCGAGAACGGCTGGAGCGGAGTCGTCTGGTCCGATCTGGACGAGGCGGGCGCCGACGCGGCCATCGCCGAGCAGATCCGCTACTTCTCCGGCCTCGGCCGTGACTTCGAGTGGAAGCTGTACGGACACGACCTGCCCGTGGACCTGGGGCGAAGACTCCGCGCGGCCGGCTTCACCGCCGCTCCGGAAGAGACGCTGATGGTCGCCGAGGTCGCCGACCTCACCCTCGACGTCGACCCTCCCGAGGGCGTCCGCATCCTGCCCGTCACCGACGCCGAGGGCGTGGCGATGGTGGCCGACGTCCACGAGAAGGCGTTCGGCACGGACAGCTCCCGGATGCGGAACCAGCTTCTCGCCCAGCTCGGCGGGGACACCGACACGGTCGTGGCGGTCGTGGCCCTCGCCGGTGACGAACCGGTGAGCGCCGCCCGCATGGAGCTGCTCCCGGGCACCCGTTTCGCCGGCCTGTGGGGCGGCGGCACCGTGGAGACCTGGCGCGGCCGGGGCGTCTACCGGGCCCTCGTCGCCCATCGAGCCCGGGTCGCCGCCGACCGCGGCTACCGCTACGTCCAGGTCGACGCCCTCGCCCGCAGCCGCCCGATCCTGGCCCGCCTCGGCTTCGAGCCGCTCACGACGACGACCCCGCACGAGTACGCCGTGGGCACGGCCGGGGCGGTATGACACCGCCCCGCGCCCGTCACAGGTCGAGCTGGTACTCCACCGCCCGGTGCGTGGGCCGGTAGCCGAGCCGGTCGTTGACGCGGCGCATCGGCGCGTTGTCCTCCGCCGTGTCGGTGAGCAGCGCGATGCCCGGGTACAGGCTGTGGGCGCGGAGGAGGGCCTCCGCCTTCATCTTCGACGCCAGCCCGCGGCCCCGGTGCTCGGGCAGGACCGCCGTGCCGTAGTGCTGCCCGTCGCCCTCGCCGCCGGCGGGCAGCACGAGCTCCGAGAAACCGACGATCGTGCCGTCCGACGAGTCCACCGCCGCGACCGTGTGGAGCGAGTCGCCGCGCTTCTCGATCGTCTCGGCGGCCGCCACGAGCCGCTCGACGTCCCAGACCACCGCCCCGTAGTCGGTGTCGCCCATCGGCATGTCGTCCATCGCGCGGCGGGAGGCCGCATAGGTTTCGGCCAGATCGGCGGGCACGACACCCGCCCACGCGGTCAGGTGGTAGCCGGGCCGGGGCTGCTCCGCGACGCGGCGGACGCGGTCGAGGTCCAGGTCCGCGAGGTCCAGGCGGGCGTACGTCAGCGTCAGTACGTCGCGGAAGCCGCGCGCCGCGAGGAACGCGGCACCGGGGGAGCCCTGGCGGGCCTGTGCGACGACCGTCCGGCGGCGCTCGCTCCTCGCCGCGCCGACCGCCGCTTCGAGCAGAGCCGTGCCCGCACCGCGTCGCCGTTCGGCCGGGTGCACGGTGAGTTCGAGTTCGGCGAGATGCGTCTGGCCCTCCTTGGCGAACAGCCGCAGGAAGGCCGAGCCGAGGGGCTCACCGTCGGCCCCGGAGGCCAGCCAGGCCAACCGGCGGCTGAACAGGGTGGGGGAGGGGTCGGCGAGCGGGGTGATGCGCGCGGGCAAGAGGGCTCCGAAGCTGATCGGCGGGCGGCGGGCGGCGGGCGGCGAACCGGGTAACCCGGGTTGCCGAGTCGGGGCACGCTAGCCGTGGCAACGGCCGTCCCACAACGGAATTACGGCCGACCCCGACACCCGTCACCGGCGGCGCACGCGTCACCGTCGGCTGCGACGCGCGGCGCCGGGGCGGCGGTCGTGCCGCCGCCGCCCCGGTTCCGCCGGCCTCGTCGCGCTCCGGGTTCCGCTGCCCTTGCCCGACGTCGCCTCAGCGCCGGGCCTTGGCGCGGTCCAGTGCCACGACGCCCAGTGCCGCGAGTCCGATCTGGATGAGCCACTCCACCCAGTCGACGCCGTCGGTGTCGGCCACGCCGATCCCCGCGGCGATCGCGGATCCGACGAGCGCGGCGACGATGCCGACGAGAATCGTCAGCAGGATGCCGATGCGCTGCCGGCCCGGGACGACCAGCCGTCCCAGGACACCGATCACGATGCCGATGATGATGGCACTGATGATGCCGTCGATCTCCATCTGCTCTCCGCCCCTTCGTCGCGACCCCTGTGGCACTCCGAGTGCCCTTCGAACGCGAGTGCACTCCGTTTCGGTTTCAGCTTCTTCACCAACCGCCCGGACGCGCGGCACATCGCACCGCCCTCCGGATCACCGTGGCCGGGTCGCCCTCGTGGTACGGCCGCTCCGACGGCTCGATGCCGTCCAGGAACTCCTGATAGCGCACGGCGTACGTCAGATGAGCCAGGGGTTCGGCTAGCGCGAGCGCACGCAAGGGGTCGCTCATGGGCCGGTGGGACCGCCAGGCGTCCACCCAGGTGCGGACGGCCGTCGCCCGGACGGCCTCGGGAAGACGGTCGTGCAGGCGCAGACAGTCCAGGACCGGATTGCCCCAGTGGGCGTCGGCGAAGTCCACGACGACGGGCGGGCCGCCGTCGCCGCGCCAGTTGCCGGGATGGAAGTCGGCGTGCACCAGCGTGTCGGGCAGTCCGCACGCGCCGAGCAGTTCCCATCGGTCCGTCAACTCCCGTGCCGTCTCCCGTTCCCGGGCACTGATCTCCAGGGGGACGGTGCCGTCCAGGAGACGGCGCGCGAGACCGGCGAGCGTCGCGTCGCGCCGGTCCCGCAGTCCGTGCGGCCGTCTGTCGGCCAGTGCGGCCTGGGCGGCGACGAAGCGGCGCACCCCGGCCTCGACGGTGCGGGCATCGGCGTTCCAGCAGTCCTCGCCTGGGATGTGCTCCAGCAGGACGCGCCCTTCGGCGGCGCCGAGCACGGTGGGGACGAGCCCCGGGGCGACCTCGGCGAACGCGGCGATGACGGTCGCCTCGTCGGAGGCGAAACGAGGGGTGGCCTTGAGCCAGACCGGGCCGCGTCCGGTGGGCAGCCGGAACAGCCCCGCAAGGTTCCAGGTCCGCCGCTGCCCGACCGGGCCCGTCACCGGCCGCCCCTGGTCGGACAGTGTCCGCCGGGCCCAGTCGAGCAACTCCCGCAACCCCTCGGCCCGTGCCCACGGCGAGCGGAGGGGCTCGTCGCCGCTCCACAGCGCCCGGTCCACCTGCCGCTGCTCCAACGTGCCGGGCCCCGGGGGCTCGGACGCCTCGACGTGGTAGGTCACATGACCGTCCCGTCCGCCCTCGCCCCCGTCGACGGAGAGGAGACGCAGAACCAGCACGGGCACCTGAAGGGCCCGCTCCAGATGCCGGACGACTTGCTCGACCTCGGCCCACCAGGGGACGTCGACGGGGAACGGGCCGGTCACCCCGAGGAAGTTGCCGCCCGAGGTCACCCATGCGCTGACGGTTCGATTCACGGGCGCCAGTGTGCCGGGGAGGGCGGGCCCCCGGCGAACGAATACAGGCCGAGGAGAAGGGCGTTGCGCCGGCCCCACGCGGGCCCCACTCGGGTCCCCGCCCGGCCACGCGCCCCCACGGCTCCCCGTACGGCGACGGCCGACCCGCCGGGGCGGATCGGCCGTCAGTACCCCTCGCGGGTCTTCTGTTCTACATCGGCGGAGTGCGGGAGGCGCGGGAGCCGCCCTTCGCCGATGCGCCGGCGCACAGCATTCCGAGGGCCAGAGCGAGGGCGCCGATGATGATGTTGTTGACCACGACACCGGCGTCGGGGCTGTCGCCCACGATCCACGGTGCGATGATCATCCAGACTCCGAGGGCGCACATGGCCCAGCTCAGGCCGTACATCCTCTCCGGGGCTGCGGTGAAGCCGAGGGCCAGCAGGCCGATCGCGATGCCCACGATCAGGTTGTGGGGCACCAGCGAGGGCTGGCTCGTCGTGTAGTGGAGTATCCACGGGGACACGGCGCAGTACAGACCGAGCAGGAACACCGGTCCGTCGACGAGCGCCACATCGCGACCACCGAGCATGCGGTCGTACCGGGCCCGCATTTCGGTGACATCAGGGTGGCTGGTGATGTCACTCCTGTGTGAGACGTTGGCCATGACTCAACTCCTTTGAACTCGGCAGCCTGACCGCGTCCGAGGGGGTGTGCGGAAGGGGCCACCTACGTTCATTCTGCTCTTATTTCTCCTTTATGTGTAGATGTCGTCGAGCGGTGAGGCGCGGTCGAGCGGTGCGAGGGGCGGGGGAGCGAACCGTCCCCGGGGATCGCCGACCGTTCCCCGGGGACGGACCCGGTCGGGAATGCCGACCGGGGGCGGCGGTGCGGTCGTTCGGCCCCGCCGTCCGCATTTCCGGTGTGGCGAGCGGGGCGGATGCAGGACTGTACGGACGGGCCGGATCGAACCGCATCGTTCATGTAGCGACTGAGGATGGTCGGGCGAAGGTCACATGTGGTCGTTCTCGGTCAGGCGTCCGTGCAGGCGTCGCAACCCGCGCCGGGTGTGGCTCTTGACCGTGCCCAGGGGCAGGCCCGTGCGTTCCGCGATCTGCGTCTGGGTGACGTCCTCCGCCTCCGCGGTGTCGCCGAGGCTCCGCCGGGCGAGCGCGCGCACCAGCGCCGACCAGCGTTCGTACACGAGCGCCAGACATGTCTCGTCGCCGGCAGCCAGGCCCCGCGCCGGCTCGTCGTCGGCGGCGGGTGGCGCACCCGTGCGGACAGGGCTCATGAGGACGGCTCCTCGCGTAGGCGGTGGGAATGCCGTCATCGTGCGAGGCGGGACGGAACGCGCTCAACTCGCATCGCTTCTGCATCGTATAGTCGTCGTATGGGGCTGTTCAGGGACGAAACCCCCGTCGACGCGGGGCTCACCACCGGGGCCGTGGCGCGGAGACTGGGCGTGTCACCCACGACGCTGCGCTCCTGGGACCGGCGCTACGGCATCGGGCCCGCCGTCCGCCCCGACGGGCGGCACCGGCGCTGGACCCCGCAGGACGTCGCGATGGTCGAGACGATGTGCCGCCTGACCTCAGCCGGGGTGCCGACGGCGGAGGCGGCCCGCGCGGCGAAGAAGGGCACGGGAGGAGGAGCCCCCGACGACGGGGAGGACGGCGGAGAGCTGGGTGGGATCGCGGGCGGTGGAGGTGCGCCGGCCCTCTCACGGCCGCGGGTGTCGGCCCCCACTGCCTCGGCCGCCGGGGCCGCCGCACGGGCCGCCGCCGGGGCCGCCGCTCCCACCGCCACCGATGTGCGCCAGGAGTGCCGGGGGCTCGCCCGGGCCGCCGTACGGCTCGACGCGCCGGCCGTCGAGGAGCGGCTCGCGGGGATCGTCGAGCGGTACGGCGTCACGGTCGCCTGGCAGGAGGTGATGGTGCCGACGCTGCACGCGGTGGGCCGCAAGTGGGAGTCGTCCGGGGACCGCTACGTCGAGGTCGAACACCTGCTGTCGTGGCACGTCTCCACGGTCCTGCGCCGCTGCGCCCCACCCGCCGGATCCCGGCACGAGACCACGGCTCCCGGCCCGGTGGTCCTCGCCTGCGTCCCCGGCGAACAGCACACCCTTCCGCTGGAGGCCCTCAACGCTGCCCTCGGCCAACTCGGTCTGCCCAGCCGGATGTTCGGCGCCGCCGTGCCCGCGGAGGCCCTCGTCGCGGCGGTCGACCGGCTGGGGCCGACCGCCGTCGTCCTCTGGGCACAGGCCCGCTCCACGGCGAGCGTGCCCCTGGCCCGCCATGTCGCCGCCGCGCGCTGGGGCGTGAAGGGCGCGCGCCGCCAACCCGTCGTCGTGCTCGGCGGCCCCGGCTGGCACGGGCGCCCCGCGGAGGGCATGGTCCGTCCGTCGGCGCTCGGCGAGGCGGTGGACATGCTCACCGACCTCTACGGCCGGGCCTCCTGAGCCGCCGGGCACCGCGACGCCCTGTGTCCGGCGTGCCGTCGTCCGGGAGTCACGGCGTTCCCGCGCGTCCCCGCAGGAAGCGCTCCCGGGCCTCGGCGAGGTCGACGATCGGGTCCGGGTAGTCCAGCGCGGCGCGGTCCAGGCCCTGGAGCTTCCACGGCTCATGTACGGCCGGTCCGGCCACGTCCGCCAACTCCGGTACCCAGCGCCGTACGTACGCCCCGTCCGGGTCGTACCGCTTGGCCTGGGTGACCGGGTTGAGGATCCGGTTGGGGCGGGTGTCGGTGCCGGTCCCGGCCATCCACTGCCAGTTGAGCTGGTTGTTGGCCATGTCGCCGTCGACCAGCAGGTCCAGGAAGTGCCGGGCGCCGACCCGCCAGTCGACGTACAGCGTCTTGGTGAGGAAGCTCGCGACGAGGAGGCGGCCCCGGTTGTGCATCCAGCCCTCGTGGAGGAGCTGGCGCATGGCCGCGTCCACCACGGGGTAGCCGGTGCGGCCCTCCCGCCAGGCCCGGACCTCCTCCGGTGCGGATCGCCAGGTGTCGTGCTTGGCGCGGTAGTCCACGGTGGCCGCCGCGGGCCGGGCCGCCAGCACCTGACGGTGGAAGTCCCGCCACGCCAGCTGCCGTACGAACGCCTCCGCGCCCGGACCGCCCACCCGGCGGGCCCGGTGGACCAGCTCGACGGGGGAGAGGGTGCCGAAGTGCAGATGGGGCGAGAGCCGAGAGGTCGCGTCGCCCGCCAGGTCGTCGTGGCGGTCCTCGTACGCGGCGATGCCCGACCGCAGCCAGTCCGCGAACCGCGCGCGGCCCTCCGTCTCGCCACCCGCGGCCAGCCCCGGCGACAGCCCCGAGAGCCCGTCGCGCGCCGGGAGTTCCTCCGAGCCGATCCCGTCCGGCACCCGCACGGTGCGCGGCGCCGCCAGCGGGTCGCGCAGCCGCTGCCGCGACCAGTGGCCGAAGTACGGTGTGAAGACCGCGAAGTGGTCCGAGGAGGAGGGCGACACCGCGCCGGGATCCACCGCTCCCACCACCGTGTCGTGCACGTGCAGGCGTACGCCCTCCGCCTCCAGGGCGTCCCGCAGCCGCTCCTCGCGCCGCCGCGCGTACCCGCTGACGTCGGCCGCGACATGCACCTCGTCGGCGTCCGCCTCGGTGGCCACCTTGCAGACCTCCCGCACCACGTCCCCGGAGCGCACCACGAGCCGGCCGCCCCGCTCCCGCAGCCCCGAGTCGAGATCGCGGAGGCAGTCGGCGAGGAACGCCAGCCGGTTGGGCACCGCGAACCCGGCCTCCGCGACGGCCCGGTCCCGCACGAACAGCGGGACCACCTCACGCGCCCCGTCGAGGGCGGCGCGCAGCGGCGGATGGTCGTGCAGCCGCAGGTCGGAGGTGAACAGGACGACCGAGACGTTCATGGGGGACTCCGGGTGCGAGAAGACGGATCACCTGCTGCTTCCGGGAAGCGGCCTCCGGCGGATGCGCCGGGTGTGTGCCGTGACCGGCGGCCTGCCGGCTCGCGTCCCGGCGCCCGTCACGGGGCGTGTCACCGTGTGGGGGCCCGCTTCCGCGCGCGAGCGGCCGCGTCCGACACCGCGGCCCGCGCGATGTTGCGGGCCATGCCGCCGAACACGACGGAGTGGAAGGGGGCCACGCTCCACCAGTAGGCGTGACCGAGCAGGCCGTGCGGATGGAACAGGGCGCGCTGGCGGAAGACCGTGCGGCCGGCGTCGTCCGTGTCCGCGTACATCTCCAGCCACGCCAGACCCGGCAGCCGCATCTCGGCCCGCAGCCGCAGCAGCCGCCCTCGTTCGATCTCCTCCACCCGCCAGAAGTCGAGCGAGTCGCCCACCCGCAGCCGGGTGGCGTCCCGGCGGCCCCGGCGCAGACCCACCCCGCCCGCCAGCCGGTCCAGCCAGCCGCGTACGGCCCAGGCGAGGGGGAAGGAGTACCAGCCGTTGTCGCCGCCGATGCCCTCGATGACCCGCCACAGGGACGCGCACGGGGCGTCCACGCTCAGCTCGCGCCGGTCCGTGTAGAGGCTGCCGCCCGCCCAGTCGGGGTCGGTGGGCAGCGGATCGCTGGGCGCGCCGGGCAGGGAGGCGGACGACCAGCGGGTGGTCACCCGGGCCTCGCGCACCCGCCGCAGGGCGAGCCGCACCGCCTCGTCGAAGCCGACCGGATGGCCGGGCGGGTCCGGCACGTAGCGCGCGATGTCGTGCTCGTGGCACACCACCTCGTGCCGCAGCGACTCGGTGAGCGGCCGGGCGATGGACGCCGGTACGGGCGTCACCAGCCCGACCCAGTGGCTCGACAGACCGGGGGTGAGCATCGGCACGGACAGGATGAGCCGGGGCGGCAGCCCGGCGACGGCCGCGTACCGGATCATCATCTCGCGGTACGTCAGGACGTCCGGGCCGCCGATGTCGAAGGCCCGGCTGACGTCGTCCGGCAAACGGGCGCAGCCCACGAGGGCGCGCAGCACGTCCCGGACGGCGACGGGCTGGATCCGGGTGTGCACCCAACTCGGCGTCACCATCACCGGGAGACGCTCGGTGAGGTAGCGCAGCATCTCGAAGGAGGCCGACCCCGAGCCGATGACGACCGCCGCCCGCAGCACGGCCGTGGGCACACCGCTCTCCAAAAGGATCCGCCCGACCTCGGCGCGGGAGCGCAGGTGCGGCGACAGCTCCCCCTCGGGCACGCCGTGCGGGGTGAGACCGCCCAGGTACACGAGCCGGCCGACGCCCGCGGCGTGCGCCCGCTCCCCGAAGATCCGCGCGGCCCGGCGGTCCGTCTCCTCGAAGTCGTCGCCCGTGCCGAGCGCGTGCACCAGGTAGTAGCCGACGTCCACCCCGCGCATCGCCCGGGCCACGGACTCCGCGTCGGTCACGTCCCCGCGGACCACCTCGACCGCCCCCGCCCACGGATGGTCGCGCAGCCGCTCCGGGGAGCGGGCCAGACAGCGCACCCGCAGGCCCGCCTCCAGCAGTTCCGGCACGAGCCGGCCGCCGATGTATCCCGTCGCACCGGTCACCAGGCACAGCGGCCCGGCGCCGCGCTCAGCTTCTCCCGTCATCGGTCCCTCGGTCCTCCGTGTCGGCGTCCCCCGGTCATCCCTTCCCCCACGGGGCCGGCCCCGGATGCGCCGGCGGTCCGGCGCCGCGCGATCGAGTGATCGGTACGGCGACTACCCTTGCCGCGTGGCCACAGTGAACGACCCGCGACGGGGGACGGGGGACGCGGAGCAGGGTCCCGCCGCGGCGGCGACCGATCTGCACGCCTTCGCCGTCGCCCTGCGCCGGATGAACGGCGAGATCAACCGGCTCGTGCACGCGTTCGCGGGTGACCACGGACTGCACGCGACGGACGTCCAGGCACTCGCGGCGATCCTCGACGCGGACGCGCCCATGACTCCCAAGCGCCTGCGCGAACACCTCGGACTGACCTCCGGGGCCGTCACCGCCTGTGTGGACCGGCTGGAGCGCGCGGGGCACGTACGGCGCGTCCGGGAGAGCGCGGACCGCCGGGTGGTCCACCTGTACTACGCGGCCGACGCCCGTTCGGCGGCCCGCACCTACTTCCGGCCCCTGGCGGAGGCCACCGAGGCCGCCCGCTCCCGCTTCACCGGTGAGGAACTGGCCGTCGTCCTGCGATTCCTCGCGGCGATGAACGAGGAACTGGGCACGGGCGCCGACCGCCACCGCTGATCTCGTGCGGTGGGTGCACCCGAAGGCCGTGATCGTGCGGTGGGTGCATCCGAAGGCCGGTCGACCGTGGAAGAGCAGGCACCGTCTATGATCGCGCCCGTCAACAAGTTCAATCATTGAGATTGTTTTCTGTTGAGTCATCTCCCTCCCGCCTGGAGCGCCATGTCCACCACCCCCCGACGCGCCCGCCGGCTCGTCCCCCTCCTGCTGATCGCCGTCTGGCTCGTCGTCGGAGGCGTCCTCGGCCCCTATGCCGGGCGCCTCGGAGAGGTCGCCACCAACGACCAGGCCGCGTTCCTGCCGCGCAGTGCCGAGTCCACCGAGGTCATAGCCGCGCAGCGGGCCTTCCGCCAGGAGGAGACGCTCCCGGTGATCGTCGTGTGGACGGGGAAGGACATGCCCGAGCGGCGGGCTGTTGCCGGCCGTGCCCTCGCTTCCCTCGCCGACGGCCCCGGCCTGGCCGGACCGGTCTCGCCCGCCCTGCTCTCCGACGACCGGGAAGCCCTCCAGGGCGTGGTCCCGCTCCGGCCCGACCTGGGCGACGACCTGGCCGGCACCCTCGACCGGATCCGGGCCGCCGCCGAACGCGTCCCCGGCACCACCGTGCGATTGGCGGGCCCAGCGGCCAGCCAGGCGGATCTGGCGGACGCCTTCGCCGGCATCGACGGCCTGCTGCTCGCCGTCGCGCTGGTCACCGTGCTGGTGATCCTGCTGCTCGTCTACCGCAGCGTCCTGCTGCCACTGCTGATCATCCTCGGCGCCGTGTTCGCCCTCGGTCTCGCCTGCGCCGTCGTGTACGCCCTCGCCGACCGGGGAGTCGTCCGCGTCGACGGACAGGTCCAGGGCATCCTCTCCATCCTCGTCATCGGCGCGGCCACCGACTACGCCCTCCTCCTCACCGCCCGCTTCCGTGAGGAACTCACCGGCCGAACCGACCGCTTCACCGCGATGCGCGAGGCCCTGAGGCAGTCCTGGGGCGCGATCGTGGCGAGCGCCGCGACCGTCGCGCTGGGCCTGCTCGCCCTGCTGCTCAGCGACCTCACCAACAACCGGGCGCTCGGCCCCGTCGGCGCCATCGGCATCGGCTGCGCCGTCCTCGCCACGCTCACGTTCCTGCCCGCCGTCCTCGTCGCGCTGGGCCGCGCCGCCTACTGGCCCGCGAAGCCCGGCGCCCGGCCCACGTCCGCGTCGACCGGCGAGGGCGTGTGGCGACGTGTCGCCGCCCTCGTCGACCGGGCACCGCGCCGGGTCTGGGCGGTGACCCTGGCCGCCCTGCTCGCCGGGGCCGCCTTCGCGCCGACGCTCACCTCCAAGGGGGTCCCGCTCGACGAGACCTTCGTCAACGACGCCCCGTCCGTCGCCGCCCAGCAGACGCTCGGCGACCACTTCCCCGGCGGCTCGGGCAACCCCGCCGTGGTCATCGCCGACGCCGACCGCCTGGACCGGGTGCTCGCCGTGGCCCGCGACACCGACGGGGTCGCCTCGGCGGCCGCCGTCAGCGGCTCGGGGCGACCCGGCGGCCGCCCCCTGGTCGTCGACGGGCGCGTCCGGGTCGACGTCACCCTCACCGCCGCGGCGGACAGCGACGCCGCGAAGGACACCGTGGCGCGGCTGCGCACCGGACTGCACGCCGTGCCCGGCGCGGACGCCCTCGTCGGCGGCTACACCGCCCAGCGGTACGACACCCTGCGCACCGCCGAACGCGACCGCGCCCTGATCGTCCCGGTCGTCCTCGCGGTCATCCTGCTCATCCTGGTCGGCCTGCTGCGTTCGCTGCCGCTGCCGGTTCTGCTGGTCGCCACGGTGGCCCTGAACTTCCTCGCCACGCTGGGCGTCTCCGCGCTCGTGTTCCAGCACGTGTTCGGGTTCACCGGCAGCGATCCGTCCGTGCCCCTCTACGGCTTCGTGTTCCTGGTCGCCCTGGGCGTCGACTACAACATCTTCTTGATGTCCCGCGTCCGCGAGGAGTCCCTGCGGCACGGCGTGCGCGAGGGCGTGCTGCGCGGGCTGGTCACCACGGGCGGCGTCATCACCTCCGCGGGCGTCGTGCTCGCCGCGACCTTCGCCGCGCTGGGCGTCATCCCGCTGGCCTTCCTCGCCCAGATCGCCTTCGTCGTCGCCTTCGGCGTGCTCCTGGACACCCTCGTGGTGCGCTCGCTGCTGGTGCCGGCCCTGGTCCGGGACATCGGGGAACGCGCCTGGTGGCCGAGCCGCATGAGCCGCGGCACGACCGCGGCCGACGGCGACTGAGGCGACCGCGGGGGCCCTTGGGGATCATGCTTCGGTCCGTGCGCCCAGCTCCCGTGCCCGGCGCACGAACGCCTCGTGCAGTTCCCGGGCCGCCCGCGGTACCGACTCCGCACGGCGCCGCTGGAGCATCAGCAGCACCCTGGTCCGGTCGTCCACGAGCGGCCGGTGGGTGAGCACCCCACGCCGCTCCAGCAGATCCACCCCGAGTTCACGCTCCAGGTTCCGCACGGTCTCGCTCAACGCGGGCTGCGACAGGCGCAGTTCCTCCGCCGCGCGGCGCAACGACCCGAGTCTCGTCACCGCCGCCAGGTATTCGAGCTGCTCAGTTCGCACCGCAGCAGAATGCGCGCGGATTTCCGGCCCGTTCAAGGGTTTCCCTGTCACGCCTTCGTGAAATTCAATGGTCCGCGATACGAGACCGGTCGGGTTCTCCTTGACTGCCGTCACCGGCGGCTGCCACGATCGACGGCATGAACATGCGACTGGAACTCACGCGGCGACGCCACGTCGACCTCGCACGCGTCTCCAGCGCCTCCTGTCGCGCCACGGCCTGATCGCCTCCCTCTCTTCGCGATCCGCCGAACAACCCTCCTTTTTCCCGCCTGAATTCAGCGCGCCCGCACGTCTTTCGCGGCACTCGCGCGCCCCGTGAATTCGGCGTGCCCGAAAACATTCCGCGACAGGAGTTCCGCATGCCCGCCGCACCCCTGAAATTCGCCTACTGGGTCCCCGATGTCAGCGGGGGACTCGTCACCAGCAGGATCGAGCAGCGCACCGACTGGGGCTACGCCTACAACCGCGAACTCGCCGTCCTCGCCAAGTTCGGCGCCACCGCCGACCATCTGTCGCACGGCCGTTTCGCGGTGAACGTCGTCTCCGGATCGCCCGTGACACCGAGGCCGAGGCCCGCGACACCCTCCGGGAGATCGTCGCCCACGCCGACCGCGACGCCGTCGAGGCCTTCGGCGCCGCCGCCAAGCAGGCCGGGCAGTCCACTGCCGACGGCAAGGGCATGTGGCAGGACTCCTCCTTCGAGGACCTGATCCAGTACAACGACGGCTTCCGTACGGGCCTCATCGGCACCCCCGAGCAGATCGCCGAGCGCGTCGTCGCCTACAAGAAGCCCGGCGTCGACCTCTTCCTGCTGGGCTTCCTCCACTACCAGGAGGAGGTCGAGTACTTCGGCCGCCGCGTCCTGCCCCTCGTACGCGAACTGGAGGCACGGCTTCCGGAGGCCGGGCCCGAAACCGAGGCTGGGGCCAGGGCGGTGACCGTGCCCGCGCACGCCTGACCGCCCCACTCGACCACACGCCTTCCCGGGACGCCGTCCTCGCCGCGGCGCCCGTTCCACAGAAAGAGAACCCATGGCCACCGTCCTGTCCGTCTCCGGCAGCCCCTCCGCCTCCTCCCGCACCGCCAGGCTCCTGCGTCACCTCGACGCCCGCCTGACCGCCCACGGGCACGAGGTCGTCCCGCTCGACGTCCGCACCATCCCCGCCGACGCACTCCTCGGGGCGGACTTCGCGCACCCGGCCGTCGTCGAGGCCGCCGCGCTGTTCGCCCGCGCCGACGGCGTCGTCATCGGCACCCCCGTCTACAAAGCCGCCTACTCCGGAGTCCTCAAGGCCCTGCTCGACCTGCTCCCGCAGTACGCCCTCACCGGCAAGACCGTGCTGCCCCTGGCCACCGGAGGCAGCACCGCGCACGTCCTCGCCCTCGACTACGCGCTGCGTCCGGTCCTCAGCTCCATGGGCGCCCGGCACATCGTCCCCGGCTGGTTCACCCTCGACAAGGACATCACCGTGGCCGAGGACGGCAGGGTCACGGTCGCCCCGGCCACGGCCGAGGCGCTGGGCCAGGTCGTCGACCAGTTCCTGACCGCCCTCGGCCCCGTGCCCGTCCTGGCCGCGGCGAGCTGACGCCGTGACCGGCACACCGACCGACACACAGACCGGCCCTCCGACCGCCGTCCCGATCGACGCCCCCACCGCCGCCCCGGCCGCCGCCCCGGCCGCCGTCCCGACCGCCGCCCCGGCGGGCACCTTGGCCGCCGAGGTCATCACCGACGATGCCGGAGCCCTCACCGTCGCTGAGCGGTAGCCGGCCTCCACGCCACGGCCTGCTCTGAGCGGCATCCCCGACGACCTGTTCCCGGACCTTCCCGAACGGAGACCCCACGTGTCCCTCGCCTTCCACTGGTTCCTGCCCACCAACGGCGACAGCCGCCATGTCGTCGGCGGCGGCCACGGCACCCCCGCCACCGAGTCCGGCCGGGACCGGCCGCCGACGGTCGCCTATCTGAGCCAGATCGCCCGCGCCGCCGAGGACCTCGGCTTCGTCGGCGCGCTGACCCCCACCGGTGCCTGGTGCGAGGACGCCTGGCTGACCACGGCCATGGTCAGCCAACACACCGAACGCCTGAAGTTCCTGGTCGCCTTCCGCCCCGGCTTCGTCTCGCCCACGCTGGCCGCGCAGATGGCGTCGACCTTCCAGCGGCAGTCCGGCGGGCGACTCCTCCTGAACGTCGTCACCGGAGGCGAGAGCCATGAGCAGCGGGCCTACGGCGACTTTCTCGACAAGGACGACCGGTACCGCCGTACGGGTGAGTTCCTGGAGATCGTGCGGGACCTGTGGGAGGGCAAGACCGTCGATCTGAAGGGCGAGCACCTGCGGGTCGAGGACGCCAGGCTGGCGCGGGTGCCCGACCCGGTGCCGGAGGTGTACTTCGGCGGCTCCTCGCCCCTCGCCGGGGAGATCGCCGCCCGGCACGCCGACGTCTACCTCACCTGGGGCGAGCCACCGGCCCTGGTCGCCGAGAAGATCGCCTGGATCAAGGGGCTCGCGGCCGAACGGGGCCGCACCCTCCGCTTCGGCGTCCGGCTGCACGTCATCACCCGTGACACCGCCGAGCAGGCCTGGGCGGAGGCGAACCGTCTGCTCGACGGCTTCGACCCGGCGACCGTACGGTCCGTGCAGGCCGGGCTCGCCCGCAGCGAGTCCGAGGGCCAGCAGCGCATGCTCGCCCTGCACGGGGGCCGCCGCGACAGCCTGGAGATCCACCCCAACCTCTGGGCCGGGATCGGCCTGGTGCGCGGCGGCGCGGGCACCGCACTGGTAGGCAGTCACGCGGAGGTCGCCGAGCGCGTCAAGGAGTACCACGCCCTCGGCATCGACGAGTTCGTCCTGTCCGGGTACCCGCACCTGGAGGAGGCGTACTGGTTCGGCGAGGGTGTCCTCCCGCGGCTCGCCGCCGAGGGCCTGTGGCGGCATCCCTCCGTCGGTCAGGCCGTGTCGCCGGCCCAGGTGCCCTTCGCGAGCTGAGGGGACGTCACGTGGTCGTCAGGGGCGGTGCTCCCAGTGGCGGTCGGTCCGGGTCAGTTCGCGGAAGCCCGCCGAGGTCAACCGGTCGATCGCCGCCCGGTCGGCCGCCGCCTCGTAGGCCAGCAGACGGTCCACCCCGCACAGGCGCAGCCAGTCGGCGGCCTGCCCGAGAAGCCAGTGCTCCAGACCGTCCGCGTGTACCGAGGGGGCGATGCTCAGATTGCCGATGTCGGCCAGACCGGAGCCGCGGGTGTGGCGCTCGGGGCGGAACAGGGCCGTGTCCACCTCTATGAAGCCGAGCGCCCGGCCGGCGGCGCGGGCCGTGAGGCGGGTGCCGCACTCGCCCAGCGTGCGGTCGACCGTGACGCCCCGCCTCGGCTCCGGGTCCGGCAGGTCGCCGACGCGGGCGATCAACACGACCTCGGTGTCGCCCACGTGCCCGAAGCCCGCACGTTCGTAGACGGCGCGGATGTGCGGCCAGGCCCGTGGCACCCCGTACACGGCCGGGGCGGGAAGCCCCCCGTCCGCGTACCGGGCGCGCACGCCCCACCGGGCCAGCTGCGCCAGGCAGGCACTCATCAGCAGGTCCGCGGCCTCCTCGGTGTCCGGCTGGAAGGACGCCGGGACCCGGCCGACGAACCAGCCGACCTCGCCGACGTCCCGGTAGCGCGGGCCGACCTCGTCGTCCGCCCGGTAGCGCAGCAGATGGGCGGCGGCCACGAGGTGGTCGCGCCGCTCGGCGACGAGGGTGACCCGCTCGTTCACCCAGGGGTCGGTGAGGAATTCCTCCGGGCGGCGTTCGAGATCGCTGAGCACCGTGTTCACGGAGACGGACACACCGGGGACGACGGCGGCGACATGCGTGTTGATCAGGTCGGTGAGCTGGTCACGGTCGGCGCGGCGGAACGGGCGCACCTGCGGCGCGGGCATGGGGGACCTCCGGTCGGAGAACGTGTCGGAAGCCCGCCATGCGATGCGGTACGGGGGCGAGGGTACGGCGTCGGGGCGGCCGGCTCCAGGGGATCGCGGACATCACGGTGTGACGCCCACACGGGTGAACGTCAGATGGGTGACGCCGCTGGGCGAGGACACGGACTCGACCGCGTAGTCCTCCTCCACGCCCTCCAGCCCGTCCCAGAGCCGGACACCCCGGCCGAGCAGGAGCGGGACCACCACGACGTGCAGATGGTCGATGAGCCGGGCGGCGAGGAAGTCGCGGACCACCGTGGGTCCTCCGCCGATCCGGACGTCCTGGCCGCCCGCGGCCTCACGGGCCCGCTCCAGCGCTTCGGCGGGCGGGGCGTCGAGGAAGTGGAACGTCGTGCCGCCCTCCATGGCGAGCGACGGGCGCGGATGACGGGTCAGGACGAACGCCGGCGTGTGGAACGGCGGGTTGGGCCCCCACCATCCCTTCCACTCGGGGTCGTCGTGCCATCCGGGGTAGCCGAACTTTCCCGCGCCCATGATCTCCGCGCCGATGCCGGGCGCGAACCGCCGCGCGAAGGTGTCGTCGAGCCCGCCCTGCCCACCGGACCCGCCGGTCAGCTCGTGCCACCACCGGGTGGCGAACATCCACTGGTGCAACCTCTCACCGGCGTGTCCGAAGGGCGCGTCACGGCTCAGGCCCTCTCCGGTGCCGTAACCGTCGAGCGAGATGGAGAAGTTGTGGACGCGGGCGAGGGGCATGGCCGGCGCCTCCTTTCCGTTGCCGTTCGAGCCGCGTCGGAACGACGCGGCGCTGGAACGATGATGGCTCCTCGGGACGCGCCGCCCCTTCAGTACGCGGCCGACAGTGCCCCCAGATGGGCCCGGCGCACCTCCGCCGTCTGTCCCTGCACCAGCAGGAACATCGCCTCACGCGCGAGACGTTGCGCACGGTTGTCCAGGTCGAGGGCGCGCCCGCCGCCGGTGACGAGCGCGGCGGTCGTCGCCGTCCGCATCAGATCGAACGCCTTCGTCTTGAGCGCCAGCCGCTCCTCCATGTGCTCGTGCGGCGCCGGGTGGTCGGCGAGGGCGTACGCCTGCCGCCGCACCTTGTCCAGCCGCAGTCGCAGCCCCTTCGTCGTGGGGTCGTCCTGGTCCAGCAGCGCCAGCGCCGACTCCGCGACGCCGAACACGGCCGGCGAGGCGTTCGCCGGTTTGGGCCGGTCGCCCGCCGCCCAGCTCTCGTACGGGGCGTGCAGGGCCACCGCCTCGTCGGGGATCCACAGTCCGTCGAGCTGGAGCGAGACCGTGCGGGCGGCGGTCAGCGCGGCCAGCCGCATCGGCGGCGACGCCTTCAACCCCGACTGCTGTCCGGCCTCCGTGAACGCGAACACCACCTCGTCGGCGTCCGTGACCCCGGCCAGCAGCATCACATCGTTCAGGCCCCACCCCGTGTACCAGGGGACCGTCCCGTGGAACCGCCAGCCGCCGCGCTTGGGCACGGCCCGGACCGGTACCCGCGGATACCTCCGCAGATGCGCGTATGCCACCCCGGACAGCAGCTCACCCGTCGCCAGCTTCGCCAACAGCCGTTCCTTGGCCGGGAGTTCGGTCTTGGTGAGGGTCAGTACGGGTGTGTAGTGCTGGGTCTGCACGAACCACGTCGCGCAGCACGCGCCCGCCAGGATCTCCGCGATCTCCCGCGCCACGGAGTTCGGCGCCCCCGAGCCGCCGTACGCCTGCGGCGCGTTCACTCCCAGCAGCCCCGACCTCTTGATCGCCTCGATGCTGCTCGCGGGCACCTGCTCCTGATCGACGCGCTCGGCCTGAGGCGCCAGCACTTCGGCGGCGAGACTGCGCGCCCGGACGACGAGAGGATGCGGTGACGTGGTCATGGGGGGATTCTCCCCGCCCCCGCCCCCGGAAGATCACCTTTTCGCTTCGCCGACGTGTCTTTGACTGGTCTACACCCTTGACTGGTACAGACCAACGCGGTTGAGTGTGCCACCACACCCCCCACCACGGCCGCCCCGCACCGTGGCCGGCTCCGTCGGCGCGTGCGCGCGAGGTCCGTCCCCGTCATGCCCCGAGGAGCCTCGCCCGGGTGCGGCCGTGCCCCACGAAGGAGTTGATCCCGTGTCGAGGCGCCGACTCTCCGCCCTGCTGACCGCGCTGGTCATCGGCGGTTCCACCCCCCTGTTGCTGCCCGCCCAGAGCGCGAGCGCCGCTCCCTGTTCCAGCTACCCGAACTGGGTGGCGGGCCGCTCCTACGCCGCCGGTGACATCGTCCGCTACACCGACGGCAGGGCCTACATAGCCGAGCATGCCAATCCGGGCTACGACCCCACCATCAGCACCTGGTACTGGGAGCCGTACGCCTGCGAGAACGGTCCCACCAACCCCTCCGGGTTCGTGGTGAGCGAGGCGCAGTTCAACCAGATGTTCCCGAACCGGAACTCGTTCTACTCGTACAGCGGGCTGCGGGCGGCCATGAGCGCGTTCCCGGCCTTCGCCACGACCGGCAGCGACACCGTCAGGAAGCAGGAGGCTGCGGCGTTCCTCGCCAACGTCAACCACGAGACGGGCGGACTGGTCCACATCGTCGAGCAGAACACCGCCAACTACCCCACCTACTGCGACTGGAGCAGGCCCTACGGCTGCCCCGCCGGACAGGCGGCCTACTACGGACGCGGCCCGATCCAGCTCAGCTGGAACTTCAACTACAAGGCGGCGGGCGACGCGTTGGGCCTCAACCTGCTGGGCAACCCCTGGCTGGTGCAGAACGACGCGGCCGTCGCCTGGAAGACCGCCCTGTGGTACTGGAACACCCAGACCGGCCCCGGCAGCATGACCGGTCACCACGCGATGGTCACCGGAGCGGGCTTCGGTCACACCATCCGCAGCATCAACGGCTCGCTGGAGTGCGACGGCAAGAACCCGGCGCAGGTCCAGAGCCGGGTGAGCGCCTACCAGCGGTTCGTACAGATCCTCGGGACTTCGCCGGGCGGCAACCTGTACTGCTGACGGCGACCCCTTCGCCATGATGTCATGCACCTGACTTCGACGCCGGGGTCCGGCCCGCCTCGTCGCGGCCGGGCCCCGCTCCCGTCCCTGCTCCGACGAAGGGCACCCCCATGCCAAGTCCCCGTACCACCTCGCTCGCGGCCGCCGTGGCGCTGGCCGCCGTCGTGGCCGCGCCCGCGCCCGCGGCCTCCGCCGCGGTTCCCGCTCCGGGCGCCTACTACGTGCAGAGCGCCGTCACCGGGCTCAACGCGGCCGACAGCGGGGGAGCGGTGGAACAGCACCGGCCCAAGGGCAACGAGGACCGCCAACAGTGGACGCTGCGGGCAAGCGGAACCTCGTACGTGCTGGAGAGCGTGGACGCCGCGGGCAGCTGTCTCGGCCGCTCCGGCGACCAGTCCAGAACGGTCGCCTGCACCAGCGGAGACGCCGCCTGGGACATCACCGACCTCGGATCCGGCCGCCACCGGCTCAAGGTGCCCGGCGCCGAGCGCTACCTCACGGTCGGCGCCAAGCCCTCCGGCGCCAACTACCCCGCACCGCTGGTCACCGGAGGGGCGGGCGACCTGGCCACCTGGTACCTCACCCCGGTCAACCCCACCACCGACCCCATGCCGCCCGCCGGGCAACGCACCCTGGACCAGGTCACGTTCCTCACCGCCCACAACGCCTACGCCAACGGCGTCGACGGCGGCTTCGCACCCCCCTTCGTCAACCTCGTTCCGAACCAGACGCGAGGCATCAACCAGCAACTCGCCGACGGCGTACGCGGATTCATGCTGGACATCCACCAGACCCCCGACGGCGCGATCCTCTGCCACAACAGCTGCACCCTCGTCAGCCGGCCCGTCGCCCTCTGGGTCGACATCCAGCACATGGTCGACTTCCTCAAGCAGAACCCCGACCAGTTCCTCACCGTGTTCCTGGAGGACTATGTCGACCCGGCCGTCCTGCGCTCCGAACTCGCCCGTGTCAACGGCCTGTCCGACGTGCTGTACCGGCCCGACCGGACCGGCGTACGCACCAGCGGCTGGCCGAAGATGGCCGATCTGATCGCCGCGAACGACCGCCTGCTCCTCTTCACCGACCGCAGCCGCGCCTCCGACCAGGCATCCGGCCTCACCCGCGACACCTTCGGCGTCATGTACCAGAAGGAGTGGACCGTCGAGAACTACTGGTCCATGGGCGGCGGCATCGGCTCCTCCGACTGGTCCTGCTACAGCCGCTGGTACGACGCCAACACCAACATCCCGCTCACCCGCACCGAGTCCGCGTTCAAGCCGCTGTTCGTCATGAACCACTTCCGTGACGTCGGCATCACCGGCACCGCCGGCAACGACAATGCGAAGCTGGCCGACCGAGCCCAGCGCTTCTGCCAGCCGGCCGCCCGCAAGAAGCCGAACTTCCTCGCGGTCGACCACTACAACCTGGGCAACGCGGCTTCGGCGGTCACGACCCTGAACACATACACCTATCCGTAGGGTGGAAGTACCTCGCCGGTGAACTCTTCCGGGCGGGGCGAGCGACGACACACGCGCGCGGCATCGGGGCACAAAGCGGCACCAAGCGGTTCATATAGGCTGCCTGTTCTGCCCTGTCGTTCGTCACCACTCGGGAGAGTCATCCGTGAGCGTAACCACCGCCCACTCCGCGTCGGCCGTACCGCCCGCCGACGAGACGCCGACGACCGGGGGAGTGCCGGCGCAGGACGAGGGAATCTGGGTCGAGCCGGGCGCCACCGCCGACGCCAGGTCGGACGAGGCGCGTGCTGAGGGCCCGTCGGACACCCCCGCCGGCCTGGTGCCGGCCCAGGCCCCGGGTGACGCCGTCGCTGCCACCGCCGCGCCGGACGCCGAAGCGGGCGAGGGGGCCGAGGACGTCGTTGACGAGCAAGTCGCACGTGACGCCCATGACTTCGGCGTGTACGCCCGCACCGGCGGCTGGGCGTTCGCCCTGAAGGTGGCACGGAGCGTGCGGCCCGGCGGGGAACTGCCCGGCGAGACCGTGAAGGTGTCCGCCAGGCGGTTCGCGGAGTTGGCCGGGTGCTCGCCGGAGCGGGTCATGCGCTATTACAAGGCGTGGGACAAGGCGGCCGACGACGGCATGGTCCCGCACTTCGAGGCGCTCGCCCCCGGCGCCGAGATCGATCTGCCCGACTCGGACGTCTGGCTGTCGTACTACAGCTCCCGCTCCAGCGCGACCTCGGACCGGGGCACCGCCATCACCGCGGCCGCCGAGGCCGAGGGCATCCGCCCCACCAAGGCCCTGGAGGTCGCCGAGAACCCCACCGCGCTGCGCGCCGCGATCCTCGCCGACCCCTCCACCGCCCAGGCGGCCCGCACCGCTCTCCTGGACCGGCTCAAGGAGGACCCCTCCCTCCAGACCGAACTCGCCCGGGACATCGCGCGCACGGAGGAGCTGAAGAAGGCGGTCGCCAGCGAGACCCAGGCCGCGACCCGTATCGGGTACGTCCGGCAGATCGTGGAGAACGGCCAGGTCAAGACCCCCGCCGGGCAGGTCATCGACGCCCCCGCCGAACTGCGCGCCGAGGCCGAGCGGCACCTGTCCCTCATCGACGAGCTGGACGACGACGAGGACACCGGCGAGTGGGCGACGGAGGCGTACGACACCGTCAAGGAGCTCGTCGTCCAGACCGTCGAGTCGAACCCCGAGCTGCGGGTCCAGGAACGCCGCACGAAGTTCTACAGCAGCCTCCAGAAGGCGACGAAGGTCTTCGAGGAGCTGACCCTCGACGACGCCGTGGACCTCGACGCGATCTACGAGGACGACATGCTCCAGCGCCTGGAGGAACTCCAGCAGGCGCTCAACACCTGCATCGCCGCCCTCCGCAAGGCATCGCCGGGCGACTGAGGCGGCGTTCCCGCCGGTGAGGCCCCCTGCTGACCGCAGGGGGCCTCCTTCGTCCACGCCAGTTGCCGTCCGGCAGGTGTTACGTATAACCTCCCGGGAACCCCGAGCGAACCTCGGTAGATCCCCGCTCCGCCCCGCGCGTGAACCGCGCCCCACCCGAGAGGCCCTCCGATGAGACGCGTCGCCCTGGTCACCCTCGTGGTCGACGACTACGACGAGGCGATCCGTTTCTACACCGAGGCGCTCGGCTTCCGGCTCGTGGAGGACGCCCCGAGGCCCGACGGCAGCCGCTGGGTCGTCGTCGAGCCGGGCACCGGGGGCGCGGGCAGCGGACTGCTGCTCGCCCGGGCCAAGGACGAGGCACAGCGCGGCCGGATCGGCGACCAGACCGGCGGACGCGTGGGCTTCTTCCTGCACACCGACGACTTCGCCCGCGACCACGCCCGCATGCTGGTCTCGGGCGTCAGGTTCCTGGAGGAGCCGCGCCACGAGCCGTACGGCTCGGTCGCCGTCTTCGAGGACCTGTACGGAAACCGCTGGGACCTCCTCCAGCCCGCCGACTGATCCGCCTGCCGGGTCGCCCCCGGACCCGACCGGCGCACCCGCCGCACACCCACCGCACCACCTGCCGAGGAACGAACGCCATGACCGCGCCCCGCATCGACGCCGACACCATCCGCCGCCTCCCCAAGGTCGTCCTGCACGACCACCTCGACGGCGGTCTGCGCCCCGCGAGCCTCGTCGAGCTCGCGGCGGAGGTCGGCCACACCCTTCCCGAGACCGACCCGGAGGGCCTCGCCGCCTGGTTCTACGAGGCCGCCAACTCCGGTGACCTGGTGCGGTACATAGCCACCTTCGAGCACACCCTCGCCGTGCTGCAGACCCGTGAGGGCCTGCTGCGCGCCGCCGAGGAGTACGTGCTCGACCTCGCCGCCGACGGCGTCGTCTACGGCGAGGTCCGCTACGCCCCCGAGCTGAACACCAGGGGCGGGCTGGCCCTGGCCGAGGTCGTCGAGACCGTGCAGGAGGGCCTCGCCGCCGGTATGGCCAAGGCGGCGGCCCAGGGCACCCCGGTCCGCGTCGGCACGCTGCTGTGCGGAATGCGGATGTTCGACCGGGTCCGCGAGGCCGCCGACCTGGCCGTCGCCTTCCGGGACGCCGGTGTCGTCGGCTTCGACATCGCGGGCGCCGAGGACGGCTTCCCGCCCGCCGACCACCTGGCCGCCTTCGAGCACCTGCGCCGCGAGAGCGTCCCCTTCACGATCCACGCCGGCGAGGCCCACGGCCTGCCCAGCATCCACCAGGCCCTCCAGGTCTGCGGCGCCCAGCGCGTCGGCCACGGCGTCCGCCTCACCGAGGACATCGTCGACGGCAAGCTCGGCCGCCTCGCCTCCTGGGTCCGCGACCGCCGAGTCGCCCTGGAGATGTGCCCCACCTCCAACCTCCAGACCGGCGCGGCCACCTCCATCGCGGAGCACCCCATCACCGCCCTGAAGGACCTCGGCTTCCGCGTCACCCTCAACACCGACAACCGTCTGGTGTCCGGGACGACCATGACCCGGGAGATGGGCCTGCTCGTCGGGGAGGCCGGCTGGACCCTCGACGACCTGCGCACCGTCACCGTCAACGCCCTCAAGAGCGCGTTCATCCCGTTCGACGAGCGGAACGCCCTGATCCGGGATGTCGTGCTGCCGGGCTACGAGTCCGCGCGCTGAAGCAGACCCCGTACGTACGCGGCCTGGCCGGCATGCTGAAGATCGTCGGCCAGGACGCTCACCAGGCGGACGCCCAGGCTGACCGGCGGATCCCAGCGCTCGTCCACGATGCGGCCGAGACTCCGGCCGGTCAGCCCGCGCACATACCCGAGGGTCTGGTCGTGCACGGCGTCGTAGTACCCGGTCAGCAGGTCGGGGGAGTCCACCCGCACCTTCCCGACCTGCGCAGCGCTGTGCCCGTAACCCGTGTCGTGGCGCGGCAGACCCAGCCCGAAGCGCTTCTCCCAGCCCTGGGACAGCCAGACCTGGTCGAGTCCGGCGGCATCGGCGACATGGTCGTCCTGGATCCGGGTGAGGTGCCACACCAGCCAGGCGACGGAATTGGCGCCGGGGGCGGGGCGGGCGTGGAGGTCCTCGGCGGAGAGCCCGTCCACCGCGGCATGGACCTCCTCCTTGATCCGGCCGAACGCGTCGATGAGAACGTCCTTCACATCCATACGTCCACCATCGGCCATCGACGCCGCGCCCGCACCGCCCCCAGCCCCTTCCGCACCGCCTCACGCCCCCGCGGGGGCGCGCCCCCCAGAGCCCTCATGGGCCTGTCCGTCAGCTGCCGGAAGCGCCCTTCGTGCCGATGTGGAAGATCTTGTAGCCGCGGGTCATGTCGACGACGAGCTTGGTCTTCTTTCCGTCACCCCAGGTGAAGGTGATCCCGGCCTCCGTGTGGTTCGCGGTGCCGTTGTCGGTGACCTTCCACGACACGGGCACGTTCTGGGCGTGCAGGACGCCGTCCGCGTTGTTCTTCGCCTCCCAGGTCTTGAGCTGCTTGCGCAGATCGGCCGTCAGGTAGTACTTCCGCAGCTCTTCGGCGAGTTTGCCGCCGTTGCCCGGTCCGCTCTGCGCGTCGATGTAGGCGCCGTAGAAGTCGGCGATACGGGTCACCGCGTCGGAGGGCTTGCCGCTGACGGTGCGCGGACCGCCGGCGGACGCGGTGGCCGTCATGCCGAGGCCGAGGGCCAGGGCGAGGCTCGCGGCCAGAGCGGTACGGCGGATGGTGCGCGTGCTGTTCATGTGATTCCCCGGTTTTCTCAAACTGCTGTCGCGTGATCAAGTGATCAAGTGATCGTGTGGTCAGTGGTGCCGGTCGGCGGCGGTGGGCTCAGTGGAGCTTGTTCACGGCCGTGGTCGTCGTCTTCTTGAACGCCTTGACCGGCGCGCTCTTGAAGTCGCCCATTTGCGCCCAGTCGACGACGGTGACGGTCCTGCCGTCCCGGCCGACCGAGAGCAGCTGGACGTCCGTCGCGCCCCAGGACGTCCGGACGTGCAGCCCGTGGACGCGGGCGCCCTCCTCGACCGGCAGCGAGCCGTAGTCCCGGTACTGGGCCTTGAGGTCGGGATCGGCGTCGATGCGGGCCGCGCACTTCCGGTAGTCCTTGTTCAGCCGCGCGGCGAGAGCCTTGGCCTTGGCGGCGCTGCCGACGACGATGTTGAGCTGTCTGGCGCTGGTTTCCAGGTCGGTGCGGAAGACACGGTGCCGTGCGTCGTACGCCAGGAGGGCGTCGCCCAGGCAGTACTGGTACTCCTCGGGCACACCGTCGGTGACCTTGCCGGCCCGCCAGGAGGACGACGGGTGGGGCGGGAGTTGTGACGCCGAGAGGAACTTCGGTGCGGCGCTGGCATTCGTCGCGGGCGCCGATGCGCCGGCCGCGGCTGCGCCGCTCGCGGGTGAGGCGGTCACCGTGACCGCGGAGCCCGCCGCGAGGCAGGTGGCGAGGAGTGCGGTGAGCGCGCCTGCTCGGGTGCGCTTGGGCATGGATGTCCCCCATGAACGAGTACGTGGATGTCTGGGTGCCGCCGACGCCGGGTGGTCCGTCCCGCCTGGTCGGTGCGACACCAAGAGCATCCGCTGTCGCCGGACAGCGACGCAACGATGTGGGACGCATCCACCGGGGTGGAACCATCCCAGCCCCTCTGACGTGCAGGTATATGGAGTCCTGGGATGCCGTCCCGGGATGGGGAGGGCAGGGAGAGAAGTGTCGGCAGCTCCGGAGGACGTCCAGGCATTCGCGGCGTGGCTCACCCGACTGAAGGAGGGCACGGACCGTAGTTACGGCCAGTTGGCCCGTCGGCTCCACATGAACACGTCGACGCTGCACCGTTACTGCGCCGGTGACACGGTCCCCACGGACTTCGCCCCCGTGGAGCGGTTCGCCGCGCTCTGCGGGGCGACGGCGGAGGAACGGGTGGAACTGCACCGTCTGTGGCTCCTGGCGGTCGCGGCCCGCCAGCGGGCGCGGACGGCTGGCGCCGGGGCCAGTGGCGGTAAGGGGGCCGGGGCCGAGGCTGGGACAGCGGCAGAGGCGGCAACGAAGGCCGACACGGAAGCAAGGGCAGAGGCGCAAACCAAGGCTGAGGCCGAGGCCGGTATAGAAGCCGGAGCCGGAGCCGAGGCCGGAGCCGTCGCCGGGTTGCATGCCGCGTCCGTGGCCGGAGCCGGGACCGATTTCCACGAGGCCGGGTCCCCGGTGCCCAGCACAGCCCCGAAGGCTGTCACCCCCGCATCTCCTTCCCGCCGTCCCTGGCACCGTCGGCGGCCGGTCCTGGCCTCCGCCGCCGTGGCCGTCGCGCTGCTGACCACCCTGGGCAGTTACACCGCCCTGTCGTCGTCCGGGCGTCCCGCGGCGGGCCGTACGACTCCGGACGGCTCGGTACCGGTCCGTACGCCGTCCGGAGGAGACCGGTTGATGTCCCCGTCCCCGAGCCCCACCCCCACCCCC
>NZ_OLMK01000093.1 GCF_900290235.1 Streptomyces sp. MA5143a | reverse complement strand
CTCTTCACGATCGCCACCTGGTACATGCTCAACGGCATCGGCATCGCCTACTCCGCCGTGTCCTTCACGATGGTCATCGTGATGACCGCCTTCGAGCTCTTCATCCAGGCCGTTCAGGCGTACGTCTTCGTACTGCTGACCTGCAGCTTCATCCAGGGCGCTCTCGCCGAGCACCACTGAGAGCCCCGACCACCACCAGACATCCGGTGGCCAACCCCCACCGGTCATTGAAAGAGAAGGAAGAACCGGCATGTCCGCTCTCCAGACCCTCGCCGAGACTCAGATCATGGGCAACCTTGGCTCCATCGGTTACGGCCTGGCGGCCATCGGCCCGGGCGTCGGCGTCGGCATCATCTTCGGTAACGGCACCCAGGCCCTCGCCCGCCAGCCCGAGGCGGCCGGCCTGATCCGCGCCAACCAGATCCTCGGCTTCGCCTTCTGTGAGGCGCTCGCCCTGATCGGTCTGGTCATGCCGTTCGTCTACCCGAGCTCCTGACCAGGTTCGTCGGACCGCCCCTTTAGACGGAAGGCACTGATATGAGCCTGGTTAACCTGGCGGCTGGTGGGGAGGCCGAAAACCCCCTCATCCCGCCGATCCCCGAGCTCGTCATCGGCCTGATCGCCTTCGTCATCGTCTTCGGCTTCCTCGCCAAGAAGCTCCTCCCGAACATCAACAAGGTTCTGGAAGAGCGCCGCGAGGCCATCGAGGGCGGTATCGAGAAGGCTGAGGCCGCGCAGACCGAGGCCCAGAGCGTGCTCGAGCAGTACAAGGCTCAGCTCGCCGAGGCCCGGCACGAGGCCGCGCGACTGCGCCAGGAGGCGCAGGAGCAGGGCGCCACGCTCATCGCCGAGATGCGCGCCGAGGGCCAGCGGCAGCGTGAGGAGATCGTCGCCGCCGGTCACGCCCAGATCGAGGCCGACCGCAAGGCCGCCGCTTCCGCGCTGCGCCAGGACGTCGGCAAGCTCGCCACCGACCTGGCCGGCAAGCTCGTCGGTGAGTCCCTCGAGGACCACGCCCGGCAGAGCCGCGTCATCGACCGCTTCCTCGACGACCTCGAGGAGAAGGCCGAGGCGACGCGATGAACGGAGCGAGCCGCGAGGCCCTGGCAGCCGCACGTGAGCGTCTCGACGCGCTGACGGACTCCACGTCCGTGGACGCGGCCGCGCTCGCCGACGAGCTGGCCGCCGTCACCGCGCTGCTCGACCGCGAGGTGTCGCTGCGTCGGGTCCTCACCGACCCGGCGCAGGCCGGCGAGGCCAAGGCCGAACTGGCCGGGCGCATCCTCGGCGGCCAGGTCAGCGGGACCACCGCCGACCTGGTTGCGGGCCTGGTGCGTTCCCGGTGGTCGCAGTCGCGCGACCTGGTGGACGCGCTGGAGGAGCTGGCCGCCCTGGCCGACCTCACCGCCGCGCAGACGTCGGGCACGCTCGACGACGTCGAGGACGAGCTGTTCCGGTTCGGCCGGATCGTCGCCTCGAACACCGGGCTGCGGTCCGCGCTGACCGACCGCGCCGCGGGCGCGTCTGCCAAGGGCGAGCTGCTCCGCAGCCTGCTCGGCGGCCGTGCCCAGGCCACCACCGAGCGTCTGGTGACGCGCCTTGTGACCGCGCCGCGGGGACGTAGCCTGGAGGCGGGACTCGAGTCCCTGTCCCAGCTCGCCGCCGCGCGCCGCAACCGCATGGTCGCCGTCGTCACCTCGGCGGTCCCGCTGAGCGACACCCAGAAGCAGCGCCTCGGCGCCGCCCTGGCGAAGCTCTACGGCCGCCCGATGCACCTCAACCTCGACGTGGACCCCGACGTCCTCGGCGGGATCCGGGTGCAGGTCGGCGACGAGATCATCAACGGTTCGATCGCGGACCGACTCGAGGACGCCGGCCGCCGACTGGCGAGCTGAGCAACTTCATACGCAGTACGTACCTACGGCCCGGTTGGGCCGTGCAGAGGATTCCTGGGGGTCGCCCCCAGACCCCCAAGTTGAAACTTCGGGCCCAACAAGGAGAGCAGGGAACCCAGATGGCGGAGCTCACGATCCGGCCGGAGGAGATCCGGGACGCGCTGGAGAACTTCGTCCAGTCGTACAAGCCGGACGCGGCCTCGCGCGAGGAGGTCGGTACGGTCACCCTTGCCGGCGACGGCATCGCGAAGGTCGAGGGTCTTCCCTCGGCCATGGCCAACGAACTGCTGAAGTTCGAGGACGGCACCCTCGGCCTCGCGCTGAACCTGGAAGAGCGCGAGATCGGCGCCATCGTCCTCGGTGAGTTCAGCGGTATCGAGGAGGGCCAGCCGGTCACCCGTACCGGCGAGGTCCTGTCGGTCGCCGTGGGCGAGGGCTACCTCGGCCGCGTCGTCGACCCGCTCGGCAACCCGATCGACGGCCTCGGCGAGATCGAGACCAGCGGTCGTCGCGCCCTCGAGCTGCAGGCCCCCACGGTCATGCAGCGCAAGTCGGTGCACGAGCCGATGGAGACCGGCTACAAGGCCGTCGACGCGATGACCCCGATCGGCCGTGGTCAGCGTCAGCTGATCATCGGTGACCGCCAGACCGGCAAGACCGCCCTGGCCGTCGACACGATCATCAACCAGCGCGACAACTGGCGCTCCGGCGACGTGAACAAGCAGGTCCGCTGCATCTACGTCGCCATCGGCCAGAAGGGCTCGACCATCGCGTCGGTCCGCCGCGCGCTGGAGGAGAACGGCGCGCTCGAGTACACGACCATCGTCGCCGCCCCGGCGTCCGACCCGGCCGGCTTCAAGTACCTGGCGCCGTACACCGGTTCGGCCATCGGTCAGCAGTGGATGTACGAGGGCAAGCACGTCCTCATCATCTTCGACGACCTCTCGAAGCAGGCCGACGCCTACCGCGCCGTGTCGCTGCTGCTGCGCCGTCCGCCGGGCCGTGAGGCCTACCCGGGTGACGTCTTCTACCTGCACTCCCGTCTGCTGGAGCGCTGCGCGAAGCTCTCCGACGACATGGGCAAGGGCTCGATGACCGGTCTGCCGATCGTCGAGACCAAGGCCAACGACGTCTCGGCGTTCATCCCGACCAACGTCATCTCCATCACCGACGGCCAGTGCTTCCTGGAGTCGGACCTCTTCAACGCCGGTCAGCGTCCCGCGCTGAACGTCGGTATCTCCGTCTCCCGAGTCGGTGGTTCCGCCCAGCACAAGGCGATGAAGCAGGTCTCCGGTCGTCTGCGCGTGGACCTCGCCCAGTTCCGTGAGCTGGAGGCGTTCGCCGCCTTCGGTTCCGACCTGGACGCCGCGTCGAAGGCCCAGCTGGAGCGCGGCCAGCGCATGGTCGAGCTGCTGAAGCAGGCCCAGTACGAGCCGATGTCCACCGAGGACCAGGTCGTCTCCGTGTGGGCCGGCACCACCGGCAAGATGGACGACGTCCCGGTCGCCGACATCCGCCGCTTCGAGAAGGAGCTGCTGGAGTACCTGCACCGCAAGGAGCAGGGCCTCATGACCTCCATCAAGGAGGGCGGCAAGCTCTCGGACGACACGCTGACTGCTGTCGCCGACGCGATCGTCGACTTCAAGAAGCAGTTCGAGACCTCGGACGGCAAGCTGCTCGGCGAGGACGCTCCGGCGGCCGTCAGCGTCTCCAAGTGACGTAAGGAAGGGACCTGACTCATGGGAGCTCAGCTCCGGGTCTACAAGCGTCGCATCCGATCCGTCACCGCGACCAAGAAGATCACCAAGGCGATGGAGATGATCGCCGCCTCGCGCGTCGTCAAGGCGCAGCGCAAGGTGGCGGCCTCCACGCCGTACGCGACCGAGCTCACCCGCGCGGTCACGGCGGTGGGGACTGGTTCGAACACCAAGCACCCGCTGACCACGCAGGCCGAGACGGTCACGCGTTCCGCAGTGCTGCTGCTGACGAGTGACCGGGGTCTGGCCGGTGCCTTCAACTCCAACGCCATCAAGGCCGCGGAGCAGCTGACGGCACGGCTGGAGTCCGAGGGCAAGCAGGTCGACACGTACATCGTCGGCCGCCGCGGTGTCGCCCACTACAACTTCCGCGAGCGCAAGATCGCGGACCAGTGGACCGGCTTCACCGACGAGCCCTCGTACGCGGACGCCAAGAAGGTCGCGGCGCCCCTGATCGAGGCCATCGAGACGGACACGGCGGACGGCGGCGTGGACGAGCTCCACATCGTGTACACCGAGTTCGTGTCGATGATGACGCAGCAGGCGCTCGACGCGCGTCTGCTGCCGCTCAGCCTCGACGAGGTCGCGGAGGAGAAGCCGACGGGCGAGATCCTGCCGCTGTACGACTTCGAGCCGTCGGCGGAGGACGTCCTCGACGCCCTGCTGCCGCGCTACGTCGAGAGCCGTATCTACAACGCGCTGCTTCAGTCGGCTGCTTCCAAGCACGCCGCCACCCGCCGCGCGATGAAGTCGGCGACCGACAACGCGGGCGAGCTGATCAACACGCTCTCCCGTCTTGCCAACGCGGCCCGCCAGGCCGAAATCACCCAGGAAATCAGCGAGATCGTCGGTGGCTCCGCAGCCCTTGCCGACGCGACCGCGGGGAGTGACAAGTAATGACGACGACTTCTGAGACGGCCGTTGCCACGGGCCGCGTCGCCCGGGTCATCGGCCCGGTCGTCGACGTGGAGTTCCCCGTCGACGCGATGCCCGACATCTACAACGCCCTGCACGTCGAGGTCTCCGACCCGGCGAACGAGGGTGAGAAGAAGACGCTGACCCTGGAGGTCGCCCAGCACCTGGGTGACGGCCTGGTCCGCACCATCTCCATGCAGCCCACCGACGGTCTGGTCCGCCAGGCCCCGGTCACCGACACCGGCGCCTCCATCACCGTGCCGGTCGGCGACTTCACCAAGGGCAAGGTGTTCAACACCCTCGGTGAGGTGCTGAACGTCGACGAGCAGTACACGGGCGAGCGCTGGGGCATCCACCGCAAGGCCCCGAACTTCGACGAGCTCGAGTCGAAGACCGAGATGTTCGAGACCGGCGTCAAGGTCATCGACCTCCTCACCCCGTACGTCAAGGGTGGAAAGATCGGTCTGTTCGGCGGTGCCGGCGTCGGCAAGACGGTGCTCATCCAGGAGATGATCTACCGCGTCGCCAACAACCACGACGGTGTGTCGGTGTTCGCCGGTGTCGGTGAGCGCACCCGTGAAGGCAACGACCTCATCGAGGAGATGTCGGACTCCGGCGTCATCGACAAGACCGCGCTGGTCTTCGGTCAGATGGACGAGCCCCCGGGCACCCGTCTGCGCGTGGCCCTCGCCGGTCTGACCATGGCGGAGTACTTCCGCGATGTGCAGAAGCAGGACGTGCTGTTCTTCATCGACAACATCTTCCGCTTCACCCAGGCCGGTTCCGAGGTGTCGACCCTGCTCGGCCGTATGCCCTCCGCGGTGGGCTACCAGCCGAACCTGGCCGACGAGATGGGTCTCCTCCAGGAGCGCATCACCTCGACCCGTGGTCACTCGATCACCTCGATGCAGGCGATCTACGTCCCTGCGGACGACCTGACCGACCCGGCCCCGGCCACCACCTTCGCCCACCTCGACGCGACGACGGTTCTCTCCCGTCCGATCTCCGAGAAGGGCATCTACCCGGCCGTGGACCCGCTGGACTCGACGTCCCGCATCCTCGACCCGCGGTACATCGCGGCGGACCACTACACGGCCGCCATGCGCGTGAAGAGCATCCTGCAGAAGTACAAGGACCTGCAGGACATCATCGCGATCCTCGGTATCGACGAGCTCGGCGAGGAGGACAAGCTCGTCGTCCACCGTGCCCGTCGCGTGGAGCGCTTCCTGTCCCAGAACACCCACGTCGCCAAGCAGTTCACCGGCGTCGACGGGTCGGACGTGCCGCTGGACGAGTCGATCGCCGCGTTCAACGCGATCATCGACGGTGAGTACGACCACTTCCCGGAGCAGGCGTTCTTCATGTGCGGTGGTCTTGAGGACCTCAAGAAGAACGCGAAGGAGCTCGGCGTCAGCTGACGCCCGGCGACTCGTGAACAGTGGGGGGCGAGACCACACCTCTAGGGGTGCGTCCCGCCCCTCTCTGTACTCCCTCTAGAATTGAACCCAACACCCGGCGGAACCGCCGGGTGGTGACCCGAGGAGCCACCTTGGCTGCTGAGCTGCACGTCGCGCTGGTCGCGGCCGACCGAGAGGTCTGGTCGGGCCAGGCCACCCTGGTCGTCGCACGCACCACGTCCGGCGACATCGGCGTCATGCCCGGTCACCAGCCGCTGCTCGGTGTGCTGGAGTCGGGCCCCGTGACCATCCGTACGAGTGAGGGCGGCACCGTCGTCGTCGCCGTGCACGGTGGATTCATCTCGTTCGCGGACAACAAGCTGTCCCTGCTGGCGGAGGTCGCCGAGCTGGCCGACGAGATCGACGTCCAGCGCGTGGAGCGCGAGCTGGAGCGGGCGAAGGCGGAGGGCGACGCCGCCGCCGAGCGCCGCGCGGACGTCCGACTGCGGACGGTGTCGGCGCGCTGAACGGGTGCGCCGTGTGATGCTGTGTCTCAGCCGCGGCCGGGTCTGGATGGAAACATCCTGATCCGGCCGCGGCTGAGGTGAATACGGGTGTTTTTTACGTTCCATTACCTAGGAGACGAGGAGGTCGGTGTCGATGGTCCTCGCTCTGACTGTGTGCGGGTCGGTGATCGCGCTCGTGGTGGTGGGGCTCGTCGTCTTCGGACTGCGCCGCCGACTGATCCAGCGCTCCGGTGGAACCTTCAACTGCAGCCTGCGGTGGGACGCCCCGGAGAAACCCGTGGGCGGCGAGGAGAAGGGCAAGGGCTGGGGCTACGGCATCGCCCGCTACAACGGGGACCGCATCGAATGGTTCCGGATCTTCTCGTACTCGCCCCGCCCGCGCCGCGTCCTGGAACGCTCGGCGATCGAGGTGGCCGGCCGCCGCACCCCGGACGGCGAGGAGCTGGTGCTCCTGCCCGACGACATCATCCTGGTCTGTCTCCACCGGGGCACGCGTCTGGAGCTGGCGATGAGCGAGGACGCGCTGACCGGTTTCCTCGCGTGGCTGGAGGCAGCCCCGCCCGGACAGCGCGTCAACGTCGCGTGACCTAGCTCAGCCGGTCACTTCAGACCGTTGTTGATCGCGGTCACCAGCTCTCCGTTGCTCGTGTCGCCGCTGAACTCCCAGAAGAACGCGCCGCCCAGGTTCTGGTTCTTCGCCCAGGTCATCTTGGTGCCGATGGTGGCGGGCGTGTCGTAGCTCCACCAGTTGCCGCCGCAGTACGCGTAGGCCGTGCCGGCGACGGTGCCGGTGACCGGGCAGGAGTTCTTCAGGACCTTGTAGTCCTCGATGCCCGCCTCGTAGGTGCCGGGCGCCGCGCCGGTGGCCGCTCCGCCGGGGGCGGACTGGGTGACGCCGGTCCAGCCGCGGCCGTAGAAGCCGATGCCGAGCAGGAGCTTCGCGGAGGGGACGCCCTTCGACTTCAGCTTGGCCATGGCGTCGGCGGAGTTGAAGCCCGCCTGCGGGATCCCGGGGTACGAGGTGAGCGGGGAGTGCGGGGCGGTCGGGCCGTCCTTGTCGAAGGCGCCGAAGTAGTCGTACGTCATCACGTTGTACCAGTCGAGGTACTGGGCGGCGCCGCCGTAGTCGGCCGCGTCTATCTTGCCGCCGGAGGAGCCGTCGGCGGTGATGGCCGCGGTGACCAGGTAGTTCGCGCCGAACTCGGTGCGCAGTGCCGACATCAGGTTCTTGAGGGCCGCCGGCCCGCTGGTGTCGCAGGTCAGACCGCAGGCGTTCGGGTACTCCCAGTCGATGTCGATGCCGTCGAAGACATCGGCCCAGCGCGGGTCCTCCACGACGGCCTTGCAGGACTTGGCGAACGCGGCCGGGTTCTGCGCGGCCTGGCCGAAGCCGCCGGAGTAGGTCCAGCCGCCGAAGGAGTACAGGACCTTGATGTGCGGGTACTTCGCCTTGAGCTGGCGCAGCTGGTTGAAGTTGCCGCGCAGCGGCTGGTCCCAGGTGTCGGCGGTGCCGCTGACGGACTGGTCGGCGGTGTACGCCTTGTCGGTGGCCGCGTAGGAGTCGTCCAGGACGCACTGGCCGTTCTTGACGTTGCCGAAGGCGTAATTGATGTGGGTGATCTTGGCTGCCGTGCCCGAGGTCACCAGGTTCTTGACGTGGTAGTTGCGGCCGTAGACGCCCCACTCGGTGAAGTAGCCGAGCTTGACCTTGGAGCCGGGTGGCGGGTCGACGACCCCGCCGGTGGTGCGGACGGCGACCGCGCCGCTGAGCGGGCCGGTCTGGTCGGCGGTGTCGCGGGCCTGGATGGTGTAGGAGTAGTCGGTGCCGGCGGTCAGACCGGTGTCGGTGTAGGTGGTGCCGGTGACGGTGGCGACCTTGCTGCCGCCGCGCAGGACGTCGTAGTTCTTGATGCCCTTGTCGTCGGTGGCCGCGCTCCAGCTGAGCTTGACCGAGGTCTCGGTGACACCGGACGCGGTCGGGGTGCCGGGGGCGGAGGGCGCCGCGTCACCGGGGACGCCGGGGCCGCCGTCGCAGCTGCCGCCGTTCAGCTTGCAGTTCGCCGGGGAGCCTGAGCCGCTCCCGTTGAAACCGAAGGAGACGGAGGCGCCCGGGGCGAGGGAGCCGTTCCAGGACTTGTTCTTGGCGGTCCAGTGGGAGCCGGAGGAGGTCACGTCGGCGTCCCAGGCCGAGGTGACCGACGTTCCGGAGGGGAAGTCCCACTCGACGGTCCAGGAGCCCAGCGTGGTGGTGCCGGTGTTCTTGACGGTCCACTTTCCTTCGAAGCCGCTGCCCCAGTCCTGGGGTTTGGCGTAGGTGGCGGTGGCTTCCGTCGCCGCGTGGGCCGGGGTCGCGAGGCCGACCAGGCCCGTCAGGGGAAGCAGCAGGGTGGCGAAGCCCGCCGCGAGTCTGTGCCTGAAGCGCATGACGCGCCTCCTTGTGGGGTGTCGTGAGCATGAGCATGACGTGGCGCAGTGCGGCGAGAATAGAAAGGTCTGGACCATAGGTCAATGGGTCTGGACCAGTGCGCGACGCCGGGCAGCTCGCCCGAGGGCCGCCGGACACCCCTCCGGCGGGTCAGATCCCCAGTTCCTGGGCGAGCACGGCCGCTTGGACGCGGCTACGCAGGTCGAGCTTGCCGAGGAGCCGGCTCACATGGGTCTTCACCGTCGCCTCCGCCATGTCGAGCCGCACCGCGATCTCCGCGTTGGGCAGTCCCTCGCCGAGACAGGACAGCACCTCGCGCTCCCGTCGGGTCAGCGCGTCGAGCACCGACAGGTCGACCGAGGGCTCACGGGCCGCCCCCGCAGCGAACTCGGAGATCAGCCGCCGGGTGACGGCCGGGGCGATCAGCCCTTCGCCGCGCCCCACCGTCCGCACGGCCGCGATCAGGTCCTTCGCCTCGGTGTTCTTCAGCAGGAACCCGGCGGCGCCCGCCCGCAGCGCCCCGAACACGTACTCGTCGAGGTCGAAGGTGGTGAGGACGAGTACGTCCGCCAGGCCCTCGGCGACGACCTGGCGGGTCGCGGACACCCCGTCGAGGCGCGGCATCTGAACGTCCATCAGCACCAGATCGGGCCGCAGCTCCCGGGCGAGCGCCACGGCCCGCTCCCCGTCGGCCGCCTCGCCGACGACCTCGATGTCGGGCGCGCTGCGCAGGATGAGGACCAGCCCGGCGCGTACGGCGGACTGGTCCTCGGCGACGAGGACGCGGATCATGCGGGTTCTCCTTCGGTGACCGGGAGGCAGGCGCGTACGACCCAGATCTTGCCGTGCTCCGCGCTCTCGGGGCCCGACTCGAAGGTGCCGTCCAGCAGTGCGACCCGCTCCCGCATACCGACCAGGCCTGCGCCCGATCCGGGGGCGCTCGGGCCGGGCCGGTCACCGTACGGGCTGGTCACCGCGATGTGGAGGGACCCGTTCGGTTGCCGCAGGGTCACCGTGACGCGGCCGGGACAGGCGTGTTTGAGGGCGTTGGTGAGGGACTCCTGGACGATGCGGTAGGCCGCGAGGCCCACGGGGGCGGGCAGGGTGTCGCCGTGGTCGGCGTCGAGGGTGACGTCCAGGCCGTTGGTGCGGGCGCCCTCGACCAGGGCGCCGAGTCCGTCGAGGGTGGGGGCGGCGGACGGTTCCTTGTCGCCGCCGGTGTCCCTGAGGATGCCGATCAGCCGGCGCATCTCGGCGAGGCCCTCGACGCTGTTCTCGCGGATGACCCCGAGGGCCTGCCGGGAGGTGCCGGGGTCGTCGAGGGAGAGCGCGGCCGTGGAGTGGATCGCGATCGCGGACAGATGGTTGGCCACCAGGTCGTGCAACTCCCGTGCCATGCGCGCCCGTTCGGCCACGACGGCCTGGGCTCGGTCCATCTCGGCGAGCAGCGCCGTCTGTTCGGCGTGCAGCCGGGCGGCCTCGGCGGCGTCGCGGTGGTTGCGGACGATCCAGCCGGTGGCGGCGGGCATGAAGGCGACCAGTCCGATGACCGCGCCGATCAGCACCGCCTTCGGCACCTGCCAGATCGCCACCGGCACGACCGTGCCGACCACCGTGAGCACACCGGAGACCCACAGGACGCGGCGGGCGGTGGCGGGCGGGCCGTAGAGCACGGCCGCGTACACCAGGTCGGTGAACATCACCAGCGTGACCAGATTGCCCTGGGTGATCGTGTCCACGGTCAGCGCGGCCCATCCGACCAGCAGGGCGGTGCGGGGCAGGGTGCGGCGGAGCGCTTCGCAGGCCGCCGTCACGACCAGGGGCAGCAGGATCCACCAGCGCCCGTCGAGCAGCACGATCGGGTCGTGGGCGGGGCGGGTCGCGAGGTGGAGCCCCCACAGCAGCAGGCCGCCGAGCAGTCCGGCGAGGGCGGCGCGCACGTCGAAGGGGTGCGGGCGGGGCGGTCGTACGGCCATGTCCCCATCCAACACGGCGCGACTGCTCACCGCCTGATGCCCGGGGACGGTCCTGGACTGCATCCTTCGATGTACCGCGGGTTCGTCATCCCCGACGACGATTCCGGCCGACCCCGCCGGGAGCCTGGAAGGGTGAACGAGAGGAGCGAGTCGTGATCGTCGCGTTGATCATCGCCTGCGAGGTCGGTTTCTGGGCGCTGCTGGCGCTCGCCCTGGCCGTCCGCTATCTGCTGAGGTGGCGCCGGACGAGTGTGGTCCTGCTGCTGTGCGAGCCCGTGCTGGAGCTGGTGCTCTTCGTGGTGACCGCGATCGATCTGAAGAACGGCGCGGAGCCGAGCTGGGAGCACGGCCTGGCGGCGCTCTACATCGGGTTCACCGTGGGCTACGGCCACTACATGATCCGCCGGCTGGACGGCCATGCCGCGTATCGCCTGGCGGGCGGGCCGAAGCCGGTGGGGCCGCCGAAGTACGGCACGGCGAGGGCCCGGCACGAGGGTGCCCTCTGGCTGCGGACCGTGGTGGCGGCCGGTGTCGCGCTGGCACTGCTCCAGGCGGCCGTCTGGTACGTGGGCGACGACGGGAACGTCGCGTCGCTGAGGTCGTTCCAGTGGGCGGCGCTCCGCGCGGCCGGCATCCACGGGCTGGTCGCCCTCGCCTACACGATCTGGCCGAAGAAGGCACCGGCGGGTACCGAGGAGGCCGAGCGCGAGAAGGAGCGGGCCGGGGTGCGGTAGGAGCCGGAGGGCCGCGGGGCCGTGCGACGGATCGCACGGCCCCGCGCCCCTCGTCGTGGTGTCCGGGGTTCTCCGGTGCTCAGCGTTCGCCGCCCGGTACCCACAGGACGTCCCCGACCTCCTGGTTCGCGGCCCTGGCCAGGATGAACAGCAGGTCGGAGAGCCGGTTGAGGTAGGTCGCGGTGAGGGGGTTCATGGTCTCGCCGTGGGCCTCCATGGCGGCCCAGGTCGAGCGTTCGGCGCGGCGGGCGACCGTGCAGGCCTGGTGGAGGAGGGCCGCGCCGGGGGTGCCGCCCGGCAGGATGAACGAGCGCAGCTTCTCCAGCCGCTCGTTGAAGCGGTCGCAGTCGGCCTCCAGCTTGTCGACGTAGAACTGCTCCACGCGCAGGGGCGGGAACTGCGGGTTCTCGACCACGGGCGTGGACAGGTCGGCGCCGACGTCGAAGAGGTCGTTCTGCACGCGGGTGAGGACCTCCACGATCTCCGCGTCCAGCCCGCCCAGTGCGATCGCCGTCCCGATCGCCGCGTTCGCCTCGTTGGCGTCCGCGTACGCCGAGATCCGCAGGTCGGTCTTGGGCACCCGGCTCATGTCCCCGAGGTTGGTGGTGCCCTTGTCGCCGGTCCTGGTGTAGATGCGCGTCAGATTGACCATGTGGCCAGCGTAGTTACGCCCCGGCCGTCCGGAAGACCCGTGTGCCCACCGTCACGGCCAGCGTCGTGAGACCGACCGCGGCGAGGACGCCGTACAGCATGGACGACGTCGTGTAGAGGCCGACGTAGGCGTCCCGCATCGCGTCCACCAGATAGCGGAACGGGACGAAGCGGGACAGGAGGTCGAGCCAGCCGGGGGCCAGGGACATCGGCAGCATCAGGCCCGACAGGAGCATCGACGGCATCGTCAGGGCGTTCACCGCGGGACCGAACTCGTGCTGTGAGCGGGCCTTCATGGCGAGCGCGTACGACAGCGAGGCGAGCGAGACCGTCAGCAGGGCCACGAAGACGAAGCCGACGAGGATGCCGGCGAGCGGGGCGCGCAACCCCATGAACAGGGCCGCGACGACGAGCAGCACCGCCTGGAACACGAAGACCGCGGCGTCCCGCAGTACCCGGCCCAGCAGCAGCGCCAGTCGGCTCACCGGGGTGACCCGCATCCGTTCGACCACGCCGGACTGCTTCTCCAGGATGATCATGAAGCCGGAGAAGGAGGCCCCGAAGAGGCTGAGCTGGAGCAGCAGGCCCGGCACGAGCACCTGCCAGGAACTGCCGCGCGAGCCGAGCGGGAGGCCGGTGAGCAGCGGGCCGAAGAAGAGCAGGTACAGCAGCGGCATGAGCACGCCGAACAGCATGGCGAAACGCGAGCGCAGGGTCTGGCGGGCGTAACGCCCGAAGATCAGTGCCGTGTCGTGCAGAAGCATCGGAGGAGTCCTATACGGCTACGGGAGTGGAGTCGGCCGCGGCGGGACCGCGGCCGGTGAGGGCGAGGAAGGCGTCCTGGAGCGAGGCGTCGATCGACCCGGCGTGGCGGAGCTTGAGCGCGCTCGGGGTGCCGTCGGCCACGATCCGCCCGTCGTCGACCACGACCAGCCGGTCGGAGAGGGCGTCCGCCTCGTCGAGGTAATGCGTCGTCAGGAAGACCGTGGTGCCGTGCTCGTCGCGCAGCCGACGGACCAGGTCCCACAGGTCGGCGCGGCTGCCGGGGTCGAGTCCGGTCGTCGGTTCGTCGAGGAACAGCACCCGCGGTCGATGGGTGAGCGCCATGGCGATGTCGAGCCGGCGGCGTTGGCCGCCGGAGAGCGCGGCGCACTTGCGGTCGAGCAGCTCCGTCAGGTCGAGGTCATGAGCCAACTCCTGGGCCCGCCGGGCGGCCTGTTCCTTCGTCAGCCGGTAGAGCCGCCCCTGGGTGACGAGTTCCTCCCGCACGGTGATCTGCGGGTCCACCCCGCCCGACTGCGCCACATAGCCGCAGGCTCGGCGGACTCCGGCCGGGTCCTTCACCAGGTCGTGGCCCGCGACCGTGGCCGCGCCGCCGGTCGGGGGCAGCAGGGTCGTGAGCATCCGCAGGGTGGTGGTCTTCCCGGCGCCGTTCGGGCCGAGGAAGCCGAGGATCTCGCCGGAGCGGACGGTGAGGTCGATTCCGCGCACGGCCTCCACGGGGCCGCGCTTCGTCTGGAAGGTACGGGCCAGACCGGCCGTACTGATGATGGGCATGGCCCCAGAAAAACAGAGTCCATGAAATTTTGCAATGGACCCAATTTTTCAGAGGCTCCAATGATCAAGGGGTGCCTAGGATGGGGTCATGGCGGAGGGGCTCAGGGAGCGCAAGAAGCGCGAGACACGGCAACGGATCTCGGACATCGCCACCGGCCTGTTCCTGGAGCACGGCTTCGTGACGGTGACGATGGCGGACGTGGCCGACGCGGCCGACGTCTCGGTGAACACCGTCTACAACTACTTCCCTTCCAAGGAGGACCTCTTCTTCGACCGCAGCGCGGGCATCGTCGAGCGCCTCGGCCGCTGGGTGCGCGGCCGCGACCCGGGCGAGGCGGCCGTCGCGGCCGTCCTGCGGGAGCTGCGGGCCGAGGTCGAGGCCGTCTCGCCGCGCGTCGGTCTGATGCTGGGGTACGACCGCTTCATGAGCGTCATCCACGAGGCGCCCGCACTGCGCTCGCGGCTGTGGAGCATCCAGCAGGAGATCCAGGACAACCTGGAGAAGGTCCTCCGCGAGGAGACCGGCGCCCCGGCCGACGACCCCGCGCCCACCCTGATCGCCGGTCAGATCAACTGGGTCCACCAGACGACGATGGCCGTCATCGGCCGCCGCATGCTCGCCGGTCACAATCCGGACGAAGTCTCCCGAGAGGTGCTTCTCCTCCTGGACGAGATGGAGGGCCTGTTGAGCGACACAGTGCTCAACTACGCCGTCCGCCCCTCCGCGTGAGCGCTGCCGGTGTGATGTCCGTCCATTGAGACGTGACTCGCATTACTAAGCGGTCACACAGCCCCTCACGACCGCTAGTGTCCGCCCGAGAGGCAATACATCAACAGCGCGTACCAGGGGAGTCGCACAGTGGCACGGAAGCTCGCCGTCATCGGAGCCGGACTCATGGGGTCCGGTATCGCCCAGGTGTCCGCGCAGGCGGGCTGGGACGTCGTCCTGCGCGACGTCACCGACGAGGCGCTGAACCGTGGCATCGGCGGCATCACCGCCTCGTACGACAAGTTCGTCGCCAAGGGCAAGTTGACGGCCGAGGACGCCGAGGCGGCGCTGGGGCGGATCACCACCACCACCGACCTCGACGCGGCGGCCGACGCGGACATCGTCGTCGAAGCCGTCTTCGAGAAGCTCGAAGTGAAGCACGAGGTCTTCCGGACGCTCGACAAGGTCGTCCGCGAGGACGCCGTGCTCGCCTCCAACACCTCCGCCATCCCGATCACCAAGATCGCGGCCGTGACGGAGCGCCCGGAGCGCGTCGTCGGCACCCACTTCTTCTCGCCCGTCCCGATGATGCAGCTCTGCGAACTGGTCCGCGGCTACAAGACCAGCGACGAGACGCTCGCCACCGCCCGGGAGTTCGCCGAGTCCGTCGGCAAGACCTGCATCGTCGTCAACCGCGACGTCGCCGGCTTCGTGACGACCCGTCTGATCTCCGCGCTGGTCGTCGAGGCCGCGAAGCTGTACGAGTCGGGCGTCGCCACCGCCGAGGACATCGACCTCGCCTGCAAGCTGGGCTTCGGCCACGCGATGGGACCGCTGGCCACCGCCGACCTGACGGGCGTCGACATCCTGCTCCACGCCACCAGCAACATCTACACCGAGTCCCAGGACGAGAAGTTCGCCCCGCCGGAGCTGATGCGCCGGATGGTGGACGCCGGTGACATCGGCCGCAAGAGCGGGCAGGGCTTCTACAAGCACTGACGCCGACACACGCGTCACGCGCGGCCTGTGCCGCCCAGGTGAACGCTTGAGCCTCCAGGGCATCACCCCTTGAGGTGAATTCGGTATCGGTTCGCTCACAGACGGCAACCTGACGGTGTCAAACACCGTCAGACGTTGCATCACCCAGATCACGGAGTACGAGACGCACTCACGGGAGCGCTTATGTACATCAGGGGCGACCACGCCGAGCTGGTCGTCGGGGGCCGCCTCGACGTACGCAGCGCGGCGGACGCCCGTACGGTCCTGCACTCGGCCGTCGACGACGGAGCCGGCGACCTGGTGCTCGACCTGTCAGAGCTGGACTCCTGGGACGCGACCGGACTCGGCGTGATCATGGGAGCCCACCGGCGGGCGGGACGGTGCGGAAGGCGGCTGGTGCTGCGCGGTGTACCGCCGCAGATGCAGCGGCTGCTCGTGGCCACACGACTGCACCGCATCCTGGCGATCGAGGGCGGCATCGGCCTGGAGTCGCTGCCCCGGGTGTGAACAGACGTACGGGTTCGTACGTATGGCTCCGTGTACACGGGACACTCGGTCGTCATGCCTGCTCCCGGGGGCCGTGCGGACCATGGGGGCGAAACGCACCACACGCCCAATTCTCACGAGACTGTGATGTGTCGGGCGGCGCGGTACCCCGGACTGTCGGAGATACTGTGCGAAGGTTTAGGGTTCGGCTGCCCGCTGCCAGCAACCCTCGAGCGGGTTCCGGACCAGAAGCGACAGCGCGGTGTGCGGCAAGGCCGGGAGGGGCTCCAGCACACGAGACGCTTTTGGGGGGCTAGAACCTATGGACCCGACGAACCGGGCATCCGACGAGCACGGCCACGACGACGCACAGGCACCCGGCAGGCGCCCGCCCCGCGAGGCGCTGTCCCAGGACTTCGACCGGCACGCCCCGGCGCTCGCCCGCACCGTCCAGCTGGTCTCGGGCGACTTCCTGCTCACCGTCAACCCCGTGGACGGCAGTGAGATAGAGAACTGCCCGCCGGGCGAGCTGCCCGCCCGACCCGAGAAGCACGCCCCCGCCGAGCGCGCCGAGATCGACCGCGCCGCCCGGCCACCGGTGCCCCCGGGCCCCGCCCTGCCCAAGCTGCCCCTGCTCCAGCGTGCCGACGAGCGGGGACGGCTGGTACGGCTGCTCGCGCGCGGCCGCTCCGTCCGCCTCACCGGCGCCCCCGGCTCGGGCCGCACCACGCTCCTCGACGCCGTCGCCGCGGACTGCGCCGACCTCGCGCCCGACGGTGTCGTCCGGCTCTCCGGATTCCGGCGCACCGCGGACGACCTGCTCCACGACCTGTTCGCGACCGTGCACAGCGCGCCCGCGCACCGGCCGGGCCGCGAGCAGTTCCTCGCGCTCGTGCGGGAGATCGGCGCGGTCGTGGTCCTGGACGATCTGGAGTTCGGCGGCGCCGAGCTGGACGACCTGCTCGACGCGACCCCCGAGTGCGCCTTCCTGATCGCGGCCACCCCCGATACGCCCCTGCCGTCGTCCGACGCGCCCCTGGAGGAGATCGTCCTCGGCGGCTTCGACCGGGCGGGCAGCGAGGAGCTGCTGGAGCGCGCCGTCGGTCGCGACCTCACCGAGGACGAGTCGAACTGGGCGGGCGACCTCTGGTTCGAGTCCGAGGGGCTGCCGCTGCGTTTCGCCCAGGCCGGGGCGTTGCTCCGGCAACGGGACCGACAGCGGGCCGGCGAGGACGCCGTCGACGAGTTCGGGGTCTTCCAGGAGGCGCCCCCGGCGGACGTGCCCTTGGAGCCGGCCGGGGACGGCAACGACGTACCGCTTCCCTCGCTCGCCGAGGGCGCCGCGCCCGCCGCGCTGCTCGCCTCCCGGCTGAGCGAGTCGGCGCGCGAGACCCTGCGGTTCGCGGTCGTCCTCGGTGGCGAGGTCCCGCACCAGGCGCATCTGCCGGCCCTCGTGGGCGACACCCACGCCGACGCCGCCCTCGGTGAACTGGTGGCGTGCGCCCTGGTCACCCCGGTCGGCGCCCGCTACCGGCTCGCGGCGGGCGCGCGGGCCCAGCTGGAGGCCGCCGGATACGGCGACGGAGCCGAGGACAGGGCCCGTACCGCCGCCCAGCACTACGCCTGGTGGGCCGGACACCCCTCGGTCACCCCCGAGCGGGTTTCCGCCGAGGCGGACGCCCTGCTCGCCGCACTCACCGCCCTCGCGCCGCTCACCTCGCCGTCCGAGGACGAGGAGGGAAGCGTCGCGGTGCGGCTCGCCCGGCAGGCGGCGCCCGCGTTCGCGGCGGGCCTGCACTGGAACGCCTGGGAGCGGGCGCTCCGGGCGGGCGTGGAGGCGGCCCGTCGTGCCGAGGAGGCCGGCGAGCAGGCGTACTTCCACCACGAGCTCGGTGTCCTCGCGCTGTGCCGCGGTCGGCTCGACGAGGCCCGCGCCGAGCTGGAGGCGTCCATCGGGCTGCGCGGCGTCCTCGCCGACAAGCGCGGCGCCGTCGCCAGCCGCAGGGCCCTCGCCCTGGTCGCCGACCGCTCCGGGGCGACCCCGCCCGGTGGGCGCACGGCGGCGGGGGAGGAGGTGCCCGACGCCCGGCACGAGGAGTCGGCCGCACCGCCCGGCGGAGTGCCCTCCGGGTACGTCCCGGCCGCCTTCGGCACGGCGGTCGGCCCGGCCCTGTCGACGGGGGAGTCCACCCTCGTCACCCAGCGCACGGGCGGCTCGCCCGCCCACCGGGGCGGTGTCCTCAAGAGCTTCGTCGGCGGCGCCCGGCGCAACCTGGTCGCCGCGGGGGCGGGCGCCCTGCTCGCCGCCGTGCTCGGCACCGTGGTGACGCTCGGCGCGACCTCCGACAAGAACAACACCCCGGCCGAGCGGATCGGCGTCAACCCCTCCGCCAGTGAGGGCGCCGACGACGGCGGCCTCGGCGCCGACCGCGCCAAGCAGGGCGAGGGCGACGACGGCCCCGGAGTGCTGCCCGAGCCGAGCGACCCCGGCCCGGACGGGACCTACGGCACCGCGGACGACCCGACGCCCAGCGAGTCGGCGAAGCCGTCGAAGGACGACAAGCCGTCGCCCTCCGAGTCGTCCGGTTCGTCGGACGGCGGCACGAGCGGCGGCGGCTCCTCGGGCGGGTCCGGCAGTGGTTCCAACGGCGGGACGACCGGCGGGTCGACCGGCGGCGACACGGGCGGTGCGGACGGCGGCACGTCCGACGGCGGGACCACCACGGGCGGGGGGACCACCGGCGGTACGGACGGCGGCACGGCGGACGGCGGGACCACCACGGGTGGCGGGACCACCGGCGGTACGGACGGCGGCACCACCGGCGACACCACGGGCGGTGCGGACGGCGGCACCACCGGCGGCACCACGGACGGCGGGACGACCACCGACGGAACGACGGGCGGGGCCGACGGCGGGACGACCGCCGGGACCACGGGCGGCACCGCGCCGTCCAACAGCGTCTCGGCGAGCGCCTCGCAGAGCGGTCCCGAGACGCCGGGCGGCGCCCCCGCCTGACGTTCCGACCACCAGGCCCGCGAACAGGTCACAGAGGGCAGGTCACAGAGGGCAGGTCACAGAGGGCAGGTCACAGAGAAAGGGCCGGGTCCGTTCCGCGGATCCGGCCCCTCGTCGTGAAATGGCTCAGAACAGCCGCAGCTTGTCGTCCTCGATACCGCGCAGGGCGTCGTAGTCCAGGACCTGGCAGTCGATGCCCCGGTCGGTGGCCAGCACCCGGGCCTGGGGCTTGATCTCCTGCGCGGCGAAGACGCCACGGACCGGCGCCAGGTGCGGGTCGCGGTTCAAGAGCTCCAGGTAGCGGGTGAGTTGCTCGACTCCATCGATCTCGCCGCGCCGCTTGATCTCCACCGCGACGGTCGCGCCCGCGGCGTCCCGGCACAGGATGTCGACCGGGCCGATCGCCGTCATGTACTCACGGCGGATGAGGGTGTAGCCCTCGCCCAGGGTCTCGATGCGGTCGGCGAGCAGCTCCTGGAGATGCGCCTCCACCCCGTCCTTGATCAGACCGGGGTCGACACCCAACTCGTGCGAGGAGTCGTGGAGGACCTCCTCCATGGTGATGATGAGCTTCTCGCCCGCCTTGTTGATGACGGTCCAGACGGCAGGCGTGCCGTCCGGGTCCCCCGCGTCCTCCTTCAAGGTGCACGGCGGCGACATCCAGTTGAGGGGCTTGTAGGCCCGGTCGTCCGCGTGGATCGAGACGCTGCCGTCCGCCTTCACCAGGATCAGACGGGGGGCCGAGGGGAGGTGGGCGGTGAGCCGGCCCGCGTAGTCGACGGAGCAGCGGGCAATGACGAGACGCATGGTCGGCAACGCTACTCGACGGCGGTGGGTGCGCGCGATTCGACCGTCGTGACGGCCCCGCCCCCGCCCCCGCCCGGCCCGCCCGGCCCCCGTTGCCCTCCGTCACACGACCCCGCGCCCGCACGGGGGCCGCCGGCGTCCCGTGGCATGTGCCGCTGTCAACTCCTGTTCGGCATTGGCTGATTGTGAGCGTCTCGGGTGGCGTCGGTGCGCGCAATCTCCTGGTGCGGTCACGTTCGGTTGCTTACCGTAGAAACGGGAGGTCGCGAACCGTGCACTCTGCGTGTTCGGTAACGCGAACCCCGGCCCTGTCCGTCAACCCCTGTTGTAGTGGGGGTGCGAGAGGAGTACCCATGTCGCTCGACGTCTCACCGGCCCTACTCGAACAGGCCGAGCGAGGCGAGGTCGACGAAGCCGCCTTCGTCGACTGCGTCCGGACCTCCCTGCCCTACGCGTGGGAGATGATCAGCTCCCTGGTGGTCCAGCTGAAGGTGGAAGGCGGAGAGTTCGCCGACAACCAGACGCCCCCGCCGGACGAGCAGGCGCGCGGGCAGCTGCTGCGCGCGCTCGCCAGCGACGCGATTCGCGGCGCCCTGCAGCGGCACTTCGGTGTACGGCTGGCCTTCCAGAACTGCCACCGGGTGGCGGTGTTCCCGCAGGACCCGTCCGTGGACGACAGGCTCGCCCGCTTCACCTCGATCCGGGGCCAGCTCCTCAACCAGTCCCCGGAACTCCGGGACTGCTGAGGCGATGAGGCAGCACGGCTTGCCGCTCCAACCGGGGGAGGTGCGTCAGTAGAGCGGGGCGGCAAGCTACCCGGCACGACATGGCACCGCATGACATGGCACGGCACGACACCGCACCGCACGACACCGCACGGCATGGCACTTCAAGAACGGCACCGCACGACATGGCACCGCACGGCACGGAACGGCTCAGCCGAGGTGAGGCAGCACCTCGGCACCGAGTCGCCGTACGTTGTCCTCCGTCGCCGCCAGGTCGCCGGAGCCCTCGACGAGCAGGGCGAAGCGGGAGATGCCCGTGCGCTCGCTCGTCGCCGAGAGCCGGTCCACGCACAGTCGCGGCGTCCCCACCGGGTGGAGCCCGCAGAGCAGTTCGGTGTACGCCACCGGGTCCCGCATGGCGCGGACGCGGCCGTCCACGGTCACATGGGCGTCCAGGCCCTGCTTCAGCCAGCCCGGCATCGCCTTGGTGAGCGCCTCCACGGCGTCGGTGCGCCGGTCCGCGATCTGGCAGACGCCGGCCGACACATGGGCCGCGCCGGCGATCTCCTCCGGTGACCGGCCCGCGGCCCGGGCGCAGCTGCGCCACATCGCCACCATCTCCGCCTTCTCCTCGTCCCCGACGTGCATCCCGAGGAGCATCGAGAGCCCCCGCTCGGCCGCCAGCCGTACGCTCGCCGGTGAGGTGCAGGCGACCACGACCTCGGGGCCGGGCGTCTCGTCCAGGTCCTCCGAGGGCCTCGGCACGACGGGGACCTCGCGGAAGCTGAATCGTTCCCCCGCGGCGGAGACCGAGGGTTCCCGCAGCCAGCGCAGCAGCAGGTCTAGTGATTCCGGGAACCCCTCCTCGTACGCGTGCAGTCCGGCGCCGAAGACCTCCAGGTCCACCCAGGGCCCGCCCCGTCCGACGCCCAGCGAGAAGCGTCCCCCGGACGTCACATGCAGCAGGGCGGCCTGCTCGCCCAGGGCGACGGGATGGACGGTGGGCAGCACGCTGACCGCCGTGCCGACGCGGATCCGCCGGGTGCGCCCCAGCAGTAACGCGGCGAGGGTGATCGCCGACGGGCACGTCCCGTACGGCACGAAGTGGTGCTCGGCCAGCCAGACCGAGTCCAGCCCCGCCTCCTCGGCCACGTCGGCGGTCCGCACCGCCCGGTGGAGAGCCTCTCCCTGCCCCTGGCCGGGGAACTGGGCTCCCAGTACAAATGTTCCTACGCGCATCGCACTTCCTGCTTCCTCGGCTCCGACTCGGGAGCTCCCCCACCCGGCATAACCCTCTGACACGTGCCGAAGACACGGCCTGGCGGCGAGATTTGCCGATTGTCTGCAGAATGCTGCGAGCGGAGGGCGTTCTGAGGCGATTGGTGCCGTACGCGTACCCCCATCGGGCCCGCGTAGGCTGGACACCAACCCTGCTCCCTGTATAGCCCCGTGAGGTGTCCCGTGTCCCCGCGTCGCAACCGTCCCAAGGACGATGGCCGGTCGGGTCCGTCGGCTCGGAGCGCCGACGAGGACCGTTCGGACCGGTACGGAGGCTGGCAGTCCAGTGAGCCCTGGCAGGGCGAGGAATGGAGCGTACGCCATGTCGCGGGCGCGAGCGCGGCGGGCAAGACGTACCGGTGCCCCGGCTGCGACCAGATGATCCCCTCCGGGGTCCCGCACGTCGTCGCCTGGCCCGAGCACTCGGGTGTCGACGAACGGCGCCACTGGCACAAGGCCTGCTGGAACGCGAAGGACCGCCGCACCACGCGGGTGCAGCGGTCCCGTAACGCACCGAGGTTCTGAAGCCCGACTCCGGGCGCCCGCCCCGCGGTTACACGTCCCGCTTCTCCAACACGGCGAACGCGCCGGCGAACGCGGCGGCCACCAGGCCCAGCATGATCCACAGCGGGTCCCAGCCGGACGGGGCGGAGGCGCCGAGTTCGGCACCGTAGAAGACGCCGAGCTGGCTCGGGATCGAGTAGTTGAGCAGGAACTCCTGCACGTCCCGCAGCGACTCCGCGAACATGAAGATCGCGATGACCAGCGGCGCGAGGAACACACCCAGCATGATGGTGATCGCGCCCGCCGAGTGGCGGATCAGCGAGCCGATCAGCAGCGACAGCAGGCCGAACAGCGCCAGGAACAGACTCACGCCGACGGTCGCCTTGAGCCACTGCTCGCCGGTCGGGTCCGCCGCTTTGGTGCCCTCCAGGATGGCCACCTGGAGGAAGGCGACGAGCGAGGTGGTCACCAGGGTGATGGTGAACGCGAGGGCGAAGAACACGATCGCCTTGGCGGTCAGCACCCGGCTGCGGCTCGGGCACGCGGTCAGCGTGGTCCGGATCATGCCGGTGCCGTACTCGGAGGCGGTGGTCAGCACGCCGAGCGTGATGAGGCAGACGCTGCCGAGCATCACACCGAACAGGCCGAGCCCGAGGGGGGACTCACCCTCCAGGTTCATGTCCGCGGACGCGGCGATGACGGCGAACAGCAGACCGAGGCCGAGCAGCAGGAAGACGAAGACACCCAGGGTCCACATCGTCGAGCGCACGGACTTGATCTTCGTCCACTCGGAGACGATCGCGTGCCCGAGGTGTGTGCGCACCACCGGGATCGGCGAGGTGTACGACGTGCCCGGCGCGCCCTGCCAGGGGGCGGCGGCCGGCTGCTGCGGGGCGAGTTGCGGCTGGGGCGTGCTCATCGGGCGTCCTCGGACTTGGTCAGATCGGCGGCGGGCGCGGGCGCGGCGGCCGGCGCGGCAGGGGCGGCGGCCGGCTGCGCGGGAGCCGGTGCGGCGGGCGTGGCGGCCGGCTGGGCCGGGGCCTGGGGCGCGGCCTGGGCGTACGGGTTCGGCTGCGGCGCGCCCGGAGCCGGGGCCCCGTACGGGCCGGCCGGCGGTTGGCCCTGCGGGGGCGCGAACTGCTGGCCGCCCTGCTGCGGCGCCGGCGGCGCGTACCAGCCGGGCTGGCCCTGGCCCGGAACCGGCATCGGCGGCTGCGCGCCGGGCGGCAGGGGCTGCTGGAGCCCGGCCTTCTGGTCGATCGTCGAGCGGTAGTCGACGGCGCCCTGCGTCATCCGCATGTACGCCTCCTCCAGCGACGCCTGGTGCGGGGACAGCTCCCACAGGCGTACGTCGGCGCCGTGCGCGAGGTCGCTGATACGGGGCAGCGGCAGGCCCATGACCCGCAGCGCGCCGTCCTGCTCGGGCAGCACCTGGCCGCCGGCCTCGGTCAGCGCCGTCGTCAGCTTCTCGCGCAGCTGCGGCTCGGTGTCCGGGGTCCGGACCCGCGCGAAGTCGGCGGAGTTCGCCGAGATGAAGTCCTTGACGCTCATGTCGGAGAGCAGCTGGCCGCGCCCGATCACGATCAGGTGGTCGGCGGTCAGCGCCATCTCGCTCATCAGGTGCGAGGACACGAAGACCGTACGGCCCTCCGCGGCGAGCGCCTTCATCAGGTTGCGCACCCAGAGGATGCCCTCGGGGTCGAGGCCGTTGACCGGCTCGTCGAAGAGCAGCACCTGGGGGTCGCCGAGCAGGGCGGCGGCGATGCCGAGCCGCTGGCCCATGCCGAGGGAGAAGCCCTTGGAGCGCTTCTTGGCCACGTCCTGGAGGCCGACCACACCGAGCACCTCGTCCACCCGGCGGGCCGGGATGCCCGACAGCTGGGCCAGGGACAGCAGGTGGTTGCGGGCGGACCGGCCGCCGTGCACCGCCTTGGCGTCGAGCAGGGCACCGACCTGGCGGGCGGCGTTCGGCAGCTTGCGGTACGGGTAGCCGCCGATCGTCACCTGCCCGGAGGTGGGGTTGTCCAGGCCGAGGATCATGCGCATCGTCGTCGACTTGCCGGAGCCGTTGGGCCCCAGGAAGCCGGTGACGGCCCCCGGCCGCACCTGGAAGGAAAGGTTGTACACGGCTGTCTTCGCGCCATAGCGCTTAGTCAGGCCGACTGCCTCGATCATGCTCCGCACCCATCGAACGGTTCAGGACGTCTCGTCTCAGGACGTCGGGGCGCACGCCCCCGTAAGGGTTAGGAGCTTATCCGGGCCTTGACGGTTCCGCTCAAGAGTAAGTAAAACCGCGCAGGTCACACGGTCGCCGACTTGGCATGTACGTATCGCCTGGTCAGGCGTCGGTCACGCGTCGCGCTTCTTGAGCGACAGGAATCCGCCGAGCACGGCCGCCAGCACCCACAGCGCCATGATCCCGAGGCCGCCCCAGGGCCCGTACGGGGTGTCGTCGTCCACCGGGGTGACCACCCGCATGATGCTGCTGCCGGCCTGGTCGGGCAGATAGCGGCCGACCTTCTCGGTGGCGGCGACGTTGCCCAGGATGTTGGAGATCAGGAAGAAGAACGGCATCAGGATGCCGAGCGACAGCATCGGGCCGCGGAGCATCGCCGCGACCCCCATGGAGAACACCGCGATCAGCGTCATGTAGAGCCCGCCGCCGACGACCGCGCGCAGCACGCCCGGATCACCGATGTCGGCCCGGTGCTCCCCGAGCATCGCCTGTCCGAGGAAGAACGTCACAAAGCTGGTCGCGAGTCCCACTCCGAACGCGAGTACGGTCGCCACCGTTAGTTTGCCGAAGAGGAACGTGCCCCGCTGCGGCACCGCCGCCAGAGAGGTGCGGATCATCCCGGTGCTGTACTCGTTCGACACCACCAGCACCCCGAACACGATCATCGCCAGCTGACCGAGGCTCATCCCCGCGAAACTCACGAACGTCGGATCGAAGGAGAGCCGCTCCGCACGGCTCAGGTTGTCGAACTCGTTCCGGGACAGCAGCGAGATGAGGATGCCGAGCGCGACGGTGACGACCACCGCGAGGGACAGCGTCCACACCGTGGACGCCACCGACCGGATCTTGGTCCACTCCGACCGGACGACCTGTGCCGCGGCCATGCTCAGCCCTCTCCCTTCCAGCCCTCGCCCCACGCCGGGGCCGCGGGGGCGGCCCCGGCCTGGGAGTGGGCGTGGTACTCCACCGACTCGGCCGTCAGCCGCATGAACGCCTCCTCCAGCGAGGCCTGCTGCGGGCTCAGCTCGTGCAGGACGACCCGGTGCCGGGCCGCCAGCTCCCCGATGTGCTCGGCCTTGCCGCCGTCCACCTCGAACGCGCCGTCACCCGTCCGCACGACGGTGATCCCGGCCGCCGCCAGCACATCGGACAACTGCTCGGGCTGCGGGGTGCGGACGCGCACGTACGCGCGGGAGTTCCGCTGGATGAAGTCGGCCATGGAGGTGTCGGCGAGCAGCCGCCCCTGCCCGATCACGACCAGGTGCTCGGCGGTCAGGGCCATCTCGCTCATCAGGTGGGACGACACGAACACCGTCCGGCCCTCGGCGGCCAGCGACTTCATCAGGGTGCGGATCCAGTGGATGCCCTCGGGGTCGAGTCCGTTGACCGGCTCGTCGAACATCAAAATCCGCGGGTCGCCGAGGAGGGCGCCCGCGATGCCGAGCCGCTGGCCCATGCCGAGGGAGAAGCCCTTCGCCTTCTTCCGTGCGACCGGGGTGAGCCCCACCGTGTCCAGCACCTCGTGCACCCGCGCCCGGGGGATCCCGTTGCTCTGCGCGAGGCACAGCAGATGGTTGAACGCGCTCCGCCCGCCGTGCACGGCCTTGGCGTCGAGCAGCGCGCCGATGTACGTCAGCGGATCCTTGAGCCGGTCGTAGTGCGTGCCGTCGATCCGCACGTCCCCCGCGGTCGGCCGGTCGAGTCCGAGGATCATCCGCATCGTCGTCGACTTCCCCGCCCCGTTCGGGCCGAGAAAGCCCGTCACCATGCCGGGCCTGACCGCGAAGGAGAGGTTGTTGACGGCCACCTTCTCCCCGTACCGCTTGGTCAGCCCCTCGAGCTCGATCATGCGGCCACGCTAGGACGGGTCCGGGACACCTGCCACCGGGGCACCCCCACACCGAAGACCCACCCAGGACACACCGAAGGGCCCGCACCCCCCGTAGGGGACGCGGGCCCTCAAGAACCCACGGCCGACGCCGTCACACAGCGGTGTTACCGGGTCTGCTGCGCCGGAACACCCCGGGAGATCGGCTCGTCGTCGGTCACCGGCGTGCCCGCCGCGGCGACGGCCGCACCCGTGAGCGTCGCCAGCATCTCGCGCACGTTCGTCAGCTGGGCGTTGATGGAGTCGCGGCGGTTGGTGAGCGCCGCCAGCTCGCGCTCGGATTCCGAACGGATCCGGTCGGCCTTGGCGTTCGCGTCCGCGACGATGTCCTCGGCCTGACGCTGCGCGGTCTCCACCGTCTGGCGGGCGCGGCGCTCGGCGTCGGTGCGCAGCTTCTCCGCCTCCAGACGGAGCTGCTCCGCGCGGTGCTCGATCTCCGCGAGGCGCTTCTCGGCCTTCTGCTGGCGCGAGGCCAGGTCACGCTCGGACTGCTCACGCCGCTTGGCGAGGTTCGTCTCGAAGTCGGCGGCGGCCTGGGCGGCCTTGGCGCGGGTCTCCTCGAAGAGGGCGTCCGCCTCCTCGCGCTTCGACTGCGCGTCCTTCTGCGCCTCGGCACGCAGCTGCGAAGCGTCGCTCTTGGCCTTCTCGACGATCCGGACGCCCTCGTCCTCCGCCTTGGCCTTGCGCTCCGCGGCGAACGACTCGGCGTCGTTGCGCACCTGCTGGGCCGCCGACTCGGCGAGCTCGCGGTGCTGCTCGGCGGCGCGGCGGGCCTCCTCGCGCAGGTCCTTCGCCTCCTCCTCGGCGAGGCGGAGGATCTTCTCGACGCGGGCGCCGAGACCGGCGTAGGACGGCTCGGCGTCGGTGACCGCGGCCTGGGCGTTCTGCGTCTCGAGGTGGAGCTCCTCGATGCGCTTCTCGAGGGCGGTGATGCGGGCGAGAGCGGAGTCACGGTCGGAGACGAGCTTGGAGATACGTTCGTCCACCTGAGCGCGGTCGTATCCACGCCGCACAAGCTCGAAGCCGTAGGGGGAAGTGTCGCTCATGGGGTTCCTGTCGAATGAGACCGGTGAGGTGATAGGTGGAATCCTAGGGGGCGAAGCGGCGTGTCATCGAGCGGATGCACGTTTGATCTGGAGAATGACACCCCTTTTGAGTGGCCGACCATCGGAATACTTGCCAGAACCTTTGCATCAAGGCCCTGGCGAGCACAGGAAGGACACAAATGAGTGTCTGGTGGCCGAGCGGTGCGGGACCATACCCGCAACAGCCCGACTCCGCTAGCCGTCTGACGACTTGCCACTCGATCGGGTAGCACCCGCCGTGGCACCCGCCTTGACTCCACCGTCCTTGCCGCCCGACGGGGCCTCAAAAGACTCCAACGCCTCCAGGACGTCCTGGACACGGGAGATCTCCGCATTGATGTCCTCGCGGCGCCGGACCAGCACCTCGAGTTCCCGCTTGCCCTCCTCGACCGTACGGCGGGCCTCGCGGATCGCCTCGGCCTTCAGTTCCTCGGCCTCACGGACGAGCGTCGACTTCTTCTGCTCCGCCTCCTTCAGAAGACCCTCGGCCTTCTTCACGGCGGCGATACGCACCTTGCCCGCCTCGGAGTTCGCCTCGGAAACGATCTCCTTGGCCTTCGTCTGCGCCTTCTCCAACTGCTCCTCGGCGGCCTTGATCAGCGCGTCGCAACGATCGCCGGCGGATTTCATCGTCTCGGCCGACTCACGGCGGGCGCGCTCGTGCAGCGCCTCGATCTCCGACGTGATCCGCTCGCGCAGTTCCTCCGCCCGCTCCCTTATGGCGGTCGCGTCCCGGCGCGCGCCGACCAGCAGCTCGTCGGCGTCCTGACGGGCCTTCTCCACCGTGGTGTTGCCCTCGACGGTGGCCGTGGAGAGCAGCCGGTCCGCCTCCGTGCGGGCCGCGCCCACCATGGAGTCGGCCTGCGCCTCGGCGTCCGCGGTGGTCTTCAGCGCCTGCTTCTGCGCCTCAGCGAGCAGCTTGTCGGCCTCCGCCGCGGTCTCCGTGATGAGCGTGTCGACCTGCTCGGCGGCCTCCGAGCGCCGCTTGTTGGCGTCCTTGCGGGCCTCGTCGAGTGTGCGGTCGGCCTCGTCGCGGGCGGCCGACGTGAGCCGCTCGGCCTCGGCCTCCGCCTCGGACCTGACCCGCTCGGCGTCCTGCCGGACCCGCTCCGCGTGCTGCCGCGCGGAACCGACCGTCTCCGCTGCCTCGGCCCGCAGCCGCTCCGCCTCGTCGGTCGCGTCGGAGATCAGCTGCTCGGCCTGGGCGACGGACTCCGCCCGGACCCGCTCGGCCTCCTCGTTGGTCTCCCGCGTCAGCCGCTCCGCCTCGGCGGTCACCTCGGTGATGAGGGTGTCGGCCTGCGTCGCCGCGTCCGACCGGATGCGGTTGGCGTCCTCACGGGCCTCGGCGCGGGTGCGTGTGGCGTCCTGGTCGGCCCGCGCGATGGTGTCCGAGGCCTCCGTACGGACCCGCTGGGCGTGCTCGGACGCCTCCGAACGCACCCGCTCCGCCTCGGCGATCGCCTCCGCGACCGTGCGCTCCGCGAGCGACTTCGCCGCGTCCGTCTCCTCACGGGCCTCACGGCGCACCCGGTTGGCGTCGTCGGTGGCCCGCTCCCGCTCCGCGTAGGCGTCGGCGCGGACGCGGTCCGCCTCCTCCTCGGCCTCCCGGCGCGTACGGTCCGCCGCGTGCTCCGCCGCGTTGCGCAGCCCGGCGATCTCCTCCTGGGCCTGCTCGTGCAGCCCGGCGACGGAGTCCCGCACCTGCTGGGCGTGCTGCTCGGCGGCCGACACCATCTCCGTGGCCCGCCGCTCGGCCTCCTCGACCAGCCGTACGGCCTCGGTCTCGGCCTCCTCCACGCGCTTGCGCGCCGAGGCCAGCAGCTCCTCGCTCTGCTCGCGGGCCCGCCGGCGCTCCTGGTCCGCCTCCTGGCGGGCCGAGCCGAGCAGTTCCTCGGCCTCGCGGCGGCGCCGGGCGGCCTCCTCCTGCGCGGCGGCCAGCGTCTCCGACGCCTCCGCGGCGAGCCGCTCCGCGGCGGCCTGCGCCTCCGCCCGCACCCGGTCCGCGGTGTCCTGCGCCTCCGACTTCAGCCGCTCCGCCTCGGCCGCGGCCTCCGACCGCAGACGCACGGCGACGGCCTCGCCCTCGGCCCGCGAGGTGGACGCGTCCGCCGCGGCCTCGTCCCGCAGCCGCTCGGCCTCGGCCTCGGCCTGCGCCTGGAGCGTACGGATGCGCTCGGCGGCCTCGGTGCGCAGCCGGTCGGCCTCCTCGGCGGCCTCGCGGCGGATCCGCTCGGCCTCCGCGCGGGCGTCGGTGAGCGCCTCCTCGGCGGAGGTGAGCCGCTGCTCGGCGTCCGTGTGCAGCCGCGCCAGCCCCTCGGCGGCCTCCGCCTCACGGGTCGCGATGCCCCGCTCGGCCTCCTCGCGCAGCTCACGGACGGCGCGCTCGGCGTCGGCCTTCAGCTCCTCGGACTGCTCCTCGGCCTCGGCGCGGTGCCGCTCGGCCTCCTTGCGGGTGCGCTCCAGCGTCTCCTCGGCCTGGCGGCGCAGCGCCGAGGCGCGCTCGATGGCCTCGGTGCGGACCTTCTCGCTGTCCGCGGTGGCCGTCTGCCGCAGCTCGTCCGCGTCCGCCTTCGCCTTGGAGAGCAGCTCCTCGGCGGTCTTCGCCGCCTCCTCGATCTGCTGGACGGCCTCACGGCGGGCCTCGGACCGGATCCGCTCGCCCTCCGCGACCGCGTCGGCCCGCAGCTGCTCGGCCTCGCCGCGCAGCCGGCGGGCCTCCTCCTGCAACTCGACGGTCTTGGCGCGGTACTCCTTGGTGTCGTCCTTCGCCGCGCCCTTGAGCTCCTCGGCGAGGTCGTGCGCCTCGGCCCGCAGCCGGTCCGCCTCGGCCTCGGCCTCCTTGCGGATCCGGTCGGCCTCCTCGGAGGCGGCCTTCGTGGTCCTGCGGGCGTCCTCGGACGCCTTGTTCAGCACGTCCTCGGCGGTCTTGGCCGTCTTGGCGAGCTGGGAGGCGGACTCCTCCGCGGTGAGCGAGCGGGCCTTCTCGGCCGCCTCCGCGAGCAGCTTCTCCGCCTCGGCCTTGGCGTCCGCGACGACTTCCTCGGCGGCCGCCTTGGTGGCCTCGGCGTCCTTCGTGGCCTCCTCGACCAGCCGGGCGACCTGCTCCTTGGCCGTACGGGTGCGCTGCTCGTTGGTGGACTCGGCGGTGGAGAGGGCCTTGGCCGCGTTCTCCTTGGCCTCGGTGACCAGCTTCTCCGCCTCGGCCCGCGCCTCGCGCAGCGCCGTCTCCGCCTCCGACATCCGCTGCTCGGCGGCCCGGCTCAGCTCGGCGGCCTGGCGGCGGGCGCTGTCCGACTCGGTGGCGGAGGAGGAGCGCAGCTGCTCGGCGTGCTCGGTGGCCTCCTGGGCCTGTGTGGACGCCGCGTTCAGCAGCCGCTCGGCCTCGGCGCGGGCGCGGCGCAGGATCTGGTCGGCCTCCGAGCGGGCGGCCTCGGAGTCGCTCTGGAGTCGCTGGCGGGCCTCGTTGGTGAGCCGCTCGGCCTCGGCGCGGGCGGCGGCCAGCGCCTGCTCGGCCTCGGCGCGGGACTCGTCGACGAGCCGGCGGGCCTGCTGCTCGGAGCGGGCCCGCAGCTGCTCGGCCCACGCCACGTTCTCGTTGACGTGGGACTCGACGGTCTGGCGGCGCTCGGACAGCTCCTGGTCGAGCTGCTGGCGGCGGGTCACCGCCTCCTGGTGCAGCTCCGCCTGGAGGCGCGCGGCCTGCTCGGCGTGCTCCTGGAGGATCCGCTGGGTCTGCGCCCGGGCCTGGCTCAGCTCGCGCTCGGCGTCGGCGCGCAGCTGGTCGGCCTGCATCTGGGCCTGGCGCAGCATCTGCTCCGCCTGGTACCCGAGGTCGGCGCCGTCGTAGGCGGGCCGGGACATGAGGGTGCGGCGCGCCTCGTGCAGCTTGGCGCGCAGCACCTCGACCTGGTAGCCGAGGTCCTCGGCGTGCTGGATCGCCTTCTCCCGCTCGGTCTTCAGCCGATCCATCTCGGCCTCGAACCGAGAGAGGTGGTCGACGTCAGCCGCCGGCTCTCGCTCCTGGCGTTCGTAGCCCCGCACTGCGCGGTCCCATCCGTCCCCTGGTCGCAACCTCTGGCAAACGAGCTCCGTCCAACCGGCGAACGGGGCCCCCGGGGAATGGTGTCAGATCAACGGCGGAGCACGGGCTGCCGCCCTCACCCTCGTCCCCCGAAACCTGGACCCCGGCCCATGAGTCCCGTCGTCGGAAGGCGGCAGGACCCGGGCCGTCGCCCGGTGAAGGGGACGGCCGCCCCCAACCCTACCGGCCCATATGTACGGGGGTCAGTGCTCAGGTGACTCAACCGGCGCCGAAGTGACCAGTTCTGTCAGTACTCCATGACAATCCTTCGGATGCAGGAACGTGATCCGTGACCCCATGGAACCGCGTCGCGGCTCCTCGTACAGGACGCGTACGCCCTTGTCCTTGATCGAGGCGGCGTCGGCGTCCACGTCCGCCGTACCGAAGGCGATGTGGTGGACCCCCTCGCCGTTCTTCGCCAGCCACTTGGCGACGGTGGAGTCCTCGCGGGTCGGCTCCAGGAGTTGCAGGTAGGAGGCACCGCCGTCGTCCGTGCTGTTGATCTTCAGCATGGCCTCGCGCACGCCCTGCTCCTCGTTGACCTCGGAGTGGAACACCTCGAAGCCGTAGGTGGCACGGTAGAACTCGACGGTCTTGTCCAGGTCGAAACAGGCGATCCCGATGTGGTCGATTCGCGTCAGCATGGTGTCAGTGCAGCGCTCCTCGCGCCGTTACGCAACGTGCCAGCGATCACACTCACCGCCGGGTGACGGCACGGAGTGCCACTCAGTACATTCGAAGTAAACCCTCGTTCACTCCTCGGCCGTGCAGGCTGGAAGGGGATCGCACCTCATGACTGGAACGAACGGCAGGACCTCGGTGATCGTCGCGGGCGCGCGTACGCCCATGGGGCGGTTGCTCGGTTCGCTGAAGTCCTTCTCCGGAGCCGACCTCGGCGGCTTCGCGATCAAGGCCGCCCTCGACCGTGCGGGGATCGGTGGCGACCAGGTGCAGTACGTGATCATGGGCCAGGTGCTCCAGGCCGGGGCAGGGCAGATCCCGGCACGCCAGGCCGCCGTCAAGGCGGGCATCCCGATGAACGTGCCCGCCCTCACCATCAACAAGGTGTGTCTGTCGGGTCTGGACGCCATCGCCCTCGCCGACCAGCTGATCCGCGCCGGCGAGTTCGACGTGGTCGTCGCCGGTGGCCAGGAGTCCATGACCAACGCCCCGCACCTGCTGCCGAAGTCCCGTGAGGGCTACAAGTACGGGGCGATCCAGATGCTCGACGCGATGGCGTACGACGGGCTGACGGACTCCTTCGAGGGGATCGCCATGGGCGAGTCCACCGAGAAGCACAACACCCGGCTCGGCATCCTCCGGCCGGAGCAGGACGAGTTCTCCGCCCTGTCCCACCAGCGGGCGGCCGCCGCGCAGAAGAACGGGATCTTCGATGCGGAGATCACCCCCGTGGAGATCCCGCAGCGCAAGGGCGAGCCGGTCGTCTTCAGCCAGGACGAGGGCATCCGGGGCGAGACCACCACGGAGTCGCTGGGCAGGCTGCGCCCGGCGTTCGCCAAGGACGGCACGATCACCGCGGGCTCGGCCTCGCAGATCTCCGACGGTGCCGCGGCCGTGGTCGTGATGAGCAAGGAGAAGGCCGAGGAGCTGGGCCTCCAGTGGCTCGCCGAGATCGGCGCCCACGGGAACGTGGCGGGGCCGGACAACTCGCTGCAGTCGCAGCCGTCCAACGCGATCCAGCACGCCCTGAAGAAGGACGGCCTGGATGTGGCGGACCTCGACCTCATCGAGATCAACGAGGCCTTCGCGGCGGTCGCCGTCCAGTCAATGAAGGACCTCGGGGTGTCCCCGGAAAAGGTGAATGTCAACGGCGGGGCCATCGCCCTCGGTCACCCGATCGGCATGTCCGGCGCCCGTCTCGTCCTCCACCTCGCGCTGGAACTGAGGCGGCGCGGCGGCGGCGTCGGCGCGGCCGCCCTGTGTGGCGGCGGCGGTCAGGGTGACGCGCTGATCGTGCGGGTACCCAAGGCCTGAGGCCTTCCCCTCCCAGGTGTACGTGGCTGTTCGGAACGGAGCTGTGATGCAGGACGTCCCCACGCTGGTGGCCCAGGCCAGGGAAGGGCGGCCGCGTGCCGTCGCCCGGCTGATCTCCCTGGTGGAGGGGGCGTCCCCGCAACTGCGCGAGGTGATGGCGGCGCTGGCCCCGCTGACCGGCGGGGCGTACGTCGTCGGTCTGACCGGATCGCCCGGCGTGGGCAAGTCCACGTCCACGTCGGCGCTGGTCACCGCGTACCGGAAGGCCGGCAAGCGGGTCGGCGTCCTGGCGGTGGACCCGTCCTCGCCGTTCTCCGGGGGCGCGCTGCTCGGCGACCGTGTCCGGATGTCGGAGCACGCCTCCGACCCCGGTGTCTACATCCGCTCCATGGCGACCCGCGGCCATCTCGGCGGCCTCGCCTGGGCGGCGCCGCAGGCGATCCGCGTCCTCGACGCGGCGGGCTGCGACGTGGTGCTGGTCGAGACGGTCGGGGTCGGCCAGTCGGAGGTGGAGATCGCCTCCCAGGCCGACACGTCCGTGGTGCTGCTGGCGCCCGGCATGGGCGACGGCATCCAGGCGGCCAAGGCCGGGATCCTGGAGATCGGTGACGTCTACGTCGTCAACAAGGCCGACCGGGACGGCGCCGACGCGACCGCGCGCGAGCTGAACCACATGCTCGGGCTGGGCGAGACGCGGGGCCCCGGGGACTGGCGGCCGCCGATCGTCAAGACGGTCGCGGCGCGGAGCGAGGGCGTCGACGAGGTCGTCGAGGCGCTGGAGAAGCACCGGGCGTGGATGGAGGAGCGCGGGGTGCTCGCGGAGCGGCGGCGGGCCCGGGCCGCGCGCGAGGTCGAGACGATCGCGGTGACCGCGCTGCGGGAGCGGATCGGGGACCTCCACGGAGACCGCCGCCTGTCCGCTCTCGCGGAGAGGATCGTGGAGGGGGAGCTGGACCCCTACCGGGCGGCCGACGAACTGGTCGCCGGCCTGACGGAGGGCGCCTCATAGTTCGGGGGTGCGCCTGTTGTT
>NZ_OLMK01000072.1 GCF_900290235.1 Streptomyces sp. MA5143a | reverse complement strand
AAGATCTTCATCAGCCTTCTAGTCGAACTTCGAGGCCAGCCACCCCGACAGCTCCGTGCGCGCCGCGTCCAACCGCGTCGCGGACGGGGCTGTCGCCCCGTTGGTGACAAGGGCGTAGTGCAGCTTGCCCGAGTCGGGGGCGGTGAGCAGCAGCCGTCGGCTGCCGGTGCCGCCGGGTTCCCTGGCCGCCGCGACCGGAGTGGACGTGGTGTACGCCGGCGGCGAGGACGTCACCCCGAGGTCGGACACCACGGTCGTGGACGCGGTGGGGAAGGACGCCGGCAGGTGCAGTTCCGTCGGCTCGGTGCTGCCGTCGGAGCGCCACACCAGCAGGGCGTACTGCCCGGACCCGACGAGCGAGGAGACGTTCGGCAGGGTGCTGGGCACCGGGTTCCAGGTCAGCGTGGTGGAGCCGTCGCGGGAGCGGTCCTCGTAGGTGAAGGCGAGGGCGCTGCCCGCCGTGGCGCTCGGGTAGACCCGGTCGAGGAGCCGGGCGTCCTGGCGGAGCACGGCCGTACCGGAGTCGTCGAGGCGTACGGCGGAGAGGTCCTCGCCGTTCCAGGCGTCGCCCTCGGTCTGCACCTTGTCGGGGTTGTCGTTCATCAGCTCGTGGTGGCGCCCGTGGTAGATATCCCACTGCCACTGCGAACCGGACAGGACCGGGCCGGAGGCGGCCGGGTCCGACCACCAACTCCCGCCCTTCACACGGGAGTCGAGCGCCTGGTACATCGCCTTGTAGACCGTGGGCGCCTTGTCGGAGACCGACCCGGCGAGCGGGTGCCCGAACTCGCTGACGATCGCGGTCGTGCCGCCGGCGGCGGCCCGGTCACGGATGGTCCCGAAGTTGGTGGAGTACTGACCGTTCTCCGCCTTGCCCCACATGAAGACGCCGGAGATCGCCTTCTGGTCGTAGAAGTGGGTGTTGAAGACGTAGCGGGGGCCGATGGTGCCCGCGTCGAGCAGTCCGCCCTCCTGCTTCTGGAAGTCGATGTTGGCGTTCCAGAAGAGGTTCGGCTCGACGAAGGCGGGCTTGGACTGCCAGCCCGCCGCGTCCATCCGCGCGCGGAACTTGACGTAGAACGGCCACATCACGTCCTTCTCCCAGGCCCTGCTCGTCTGGCCCGAGTCGAGGACGCCGGGATGCGGCTCGTTCCACGGGTCGAAGCCGACGACACCCTGGAACTGGCCGGCCGAGAGGTTCTGCTTGATGTACGCCATGGTCTTCTGGGCGGTGGCCAGGAAGGAGTCCTGGACGCCGTACGTGTTGTGCCAGAAGTCGTACGTCGACTTCGTGACGGCGGCGTTCGAGGTGATGTTCTGCCCCCAGAACGGGCAGATGCCGCAGTATTCGTCGGGATAGTTCCCGAGGTCGACGGCCCACTTGGGGGCGCCGTCGCCGGTGTACCAGCTGTCGGAGTCGAACAGCCACCGGGAGTAGAGGTCCTGGTGGAAGTCCGGGTACACCCGGATCCCGGCGTCGAGGAAGGCGCCCATCTGGGCGGTGGCCGCCGAGAGATAGGCGGTGTCGACCTGGCCGCGCACGGGCTCGGCGTACGCCCAGGACAGCAGGAAGCGGACGGAGTTGCCGCCGCCGAGCGCCCGGAGCGCGGTCGCCGATTTCCTGGCGTCGGCGACCGAGGCGAAGGGCAGACCGTTGTTCTCCTTGAGCTTCGTCTCGCCGGAGACGTTGTAGCCGCGCAGGACGACCTCGCGGCCGAGGCCGTCCTTGAACCTGCCGCCGTCGACCGTGAGGGTCGCCGCGGCCTGGGAGTCGAACCAGAGTTCGTCAGTGAGAGCGGAGGCGGGCTGGGTGGGGCCCGCCGTGGTCAGGAAGCCGGTGACGAGTACCAGGACACCGAGCAGACGTGTGCGCAATCTTGACATGTCCGCCACATTCGACATGTCCCTACCGTCCCAATGGACAGCCGGGCCGTCAATAGCACCTGACGCACGAGTAAGTACCCGTTTTCGCAAGACAGTTCACCTGCAACGGCGATTCTTCGCCGTCGCCGTTCTGCGAACGGGGCTGTGGCCACGGCCTTTCGGCGCTGACCGAAAGGCTTGGCCTGCTTCTCGGTGCGCGGACCACACTGAGGCCGAGACACAGGCACAGAGGAGATCAAGTGAGCGTGAGAAGTTTCAGAAAGCGGGCGGCCGCCATGGTCGTGACGATGATCGCCGCATTGGCCCTTCCGCTGGCGGCGCAGGCACCAGCACAGGCAGCGCCGAACGCTGCGGCCGGAAGGGCCGCATGGACACCGGAGATCTACCCGCTGTACCCGGGCGAGCGGGTATGGCTACGGGATGTGACGAGTGCCCAACGGAACTTTGCGCTGCGTGCGTGCTCCGAGGCATCTGGAATCGCCTGCGTGTCGGTTGGTCAGGGCGACGGCAATCACAGCATCTTCCACCTGTTCAGGTGCGAAACGCGTTCGCTCTCGAACTTCATCGACGCGCTGGCTGTTCGCAACAACCAGACCGGCGGAGCCGTGGTCCGTTTCTGGGGGCCCAACTATCGCGCCAACATCGAGGCGAACGGCCGGATCACCGAGGTCGTCCCGAACGAGGCGGTGTACGACTTCACGAACATCGACATCTGCTGAGGCGCTGCGCCGATGTCGTCGACCAAGGCGTCGGCGCCCCCGACCGGCGAGGCGGCCCCCGGGAGGTCGCGAAGGGCCCTGGCCCGCGCGGCCGTCACCGCCCTCGGCGAGGGTCAGTCCGTGGCCGCCCGCTCCCCCGTCGGGCGCCTGCGCAGGGTCGGCTCGGTGAGGGGGCGGGGCTGCCAGACGCCGTCGGCGCGGTAGAGGTCCGTGCCCGGTGCCACGATCTCGTCGATCCGGTCCAGCACCTCGTCGTCGAGCACCAGGTCCGCCCCCTTGAGCAGCGAGGTGAGCTGGTCCATCGTGCGCGGGCCGATGATCACCGACGTGACGGCCGGGTGCACCAGCGGGAAGGCGACGGCCAGTTCCGGCAGCGTGCGGCCCATCTCCTCGGCGAGAGCGGCGAGGCGCTCTACGGCCGCGTACTTCTCGGCGTTGCCAGGGAGCGCCGGGTCGAAGCGGTGCGGGGTGAGCCTGGGCCGGCCGGCGGTGAGGTCGACCGGTCGTCCCTCGCGATAGGCGCCGGACAGGAAGCCCGAGGCGAGCGGCGACCAGGTCAGCACCCCCATGCCCAGGCGCTCCGCGGTGGGCAGCACGGCCCGTTCGATGCCGCGCGCGAGGATCGAGTACGGCGGCTGCTCCGTGCGCAGCCGCATCAGCCCGCGCCGCTCCGCCACGTGGTGCGCCTCGACAAGGTCCTCCGCGGGGAACGTGGAGCAGCCGAACGCCCGGATCTTGCCCGCCCGCACCAGGTCGGTGAGGACGGACAGCGTCTCCTCGATGTCGGTGGTGTGGTCCGGGCGGTGCACCTGGTAGAGGTCGATCCAGTCGGTGTCCAGCCGCCGCAGGCTGTCCTCGACGGCCCGGACGATCCAGCGGCGCGAGTTGCCGCTGCGGTTGCGTCCCTCGCCCAGCGGGAAGTGCACCTTGGTGGCGACCACGATGTCGTCGCGCACGCCCTTGAGTGCCTTGCCGACGATCTCCTCGCTCTCCCCGGCCGAGTACATGTCGGCGGTGTCCACGAAGTTGACGCCCGCGTCGAGCGCGGCGCGGATGATGCGCGCTCCGTCCTCGTGGTCGGGGTTGCCGACGGCGCCGAACATCATCGTGCCGAGGCAGTGGGTGCTGACCTCGATGCCGGTCTTGCCGAGGACTCGATAGCGCATGCCGTTGCTCCGTCGCGGGTGGGGTGGGTCGGGAGCGTCAGCCTAGGAGTTGGAGTGCACTCGACGGCAAGGGACGGACGGGCGGGCACCCGCGGCGCACGCCCGTCCGGTGTCAGCCGAACGCCGCGCGCAGTGCGGGCAGCAGGGTCTTCTCCGACCAGTCCAGATAGGCGGGTTGGGACTCGCCGCCGATCTGCACCAGCGCGATCTCGGTGAACCCGGCCTCCGCGTACGGGCGTACGGCCTCGACGAAGGCGTCCGGGTCGTCGCCGCACGGGATGGACTCCGCGACGTCCTCGGGCCGGACGAACCGGGTGGCCGAGGCGAACGAATCGGGGTGCGGCAGCTCGGAGTTGACCTTCCAGCCGCTGCCGAACCAGCGGAACTGGTCGTGGGCGCGCCGGACGGCCGTGTCGCGGTCGGGGTCGTAGCAGATCGGCAACTGCCCCACGCGTGCCTTGCCCTCGCCGCCGTGCCGGTCGAAGGCCCGCAGCAGTTCGCCGTCCGGTTCCGTCGCGATGACGAGGTCGGCGAGCCGGCCCGCGAGGGCGCAGGACTGCTCGCCGGAGACGGCGATGCCGAGGGGCGGCGGTTCGTCCGGCAGGTCCCACAGCCGGGCTGACTCCACGTCGAAGTGGGAGCCGTGGTGGGTCACATGGCCGCCCTCGAAGAGCGCCCGGATGATCTCCACGGCCTCCTCCAGCATCTCGTGCCGTACGTCGACGGAGGGCCAGCCGCCGCCCACGACATGCTCGTTGAGGTTCTCGCCCGAGCCGAGCCCGAGCCGGAACCGTCCCTCGGACAGCAGCTGCATCGTCGCCGCCTTCTGCGCCACCACCGCCGGGTGGTAGCGGAACGACGGGCACGTCACATAGGTCATCAGGGGGATGCGGGAGGTGGCCTGCGCCGCCGCGCCGAGGACGCTCCACGCGTACGGCGAGTGGCCCTGCGAGCGCAGCCACGGGAAGTAATGGTCGGAGGTGACCGAGAAGTCGAAGCCCGCGTCCTCGGCCCGGACGACATGGTCGACGAGCTCACGGGGACCGGCCTGCTCGGTCATCATCGTGTATCCGATGTGCACCATGGCTGCCGGGTCCCCTGGCGGGCCGGGTCCGAAACGGCCCGTCCGCGGCTCCTGGGACCCGTGGGGCGCTTCCCCGGGGCCCGGCGGTGCGCGGCTTCCGGGCCGGAGGGGCGGCGGGGGCGGAACTGTCGGAGGCTGGAACCGCGGGGGTGGTGAGAGGAGCGGCCATGCGTGAGGTCCTCCCGGCGGTCGGCGAGTGGTACGCGGCGGGCGCCCCGTTCGGGCTCGCGACCGTCGTCACGGTGACCCGGAGCGCGCCCCGCGAACCGGGAGCCGCCCTGGCGGTCGGCCCCGGCGGTGAGGTCGTGGGCAGTGTGTCCGGCGGCTGTGTGGAGGGCGCGGTGTTCGAGCTGGCCCAGGAGGTGGTGGCGTCCGGGCAGGCGCGGCTGGAGACGTTCGGGTACAGCGACGAGGACGCGTTCGCGGTGGGGCTGACCTGCGGCGGGGAGATCGATGTGCTGGTGCGGCGGGTGACACCGGCACAGGACCCCGCGCTGGGGGAGGTCGTCCGGGCCGTGGCCGCCGGCCGGCCGGTGACCCTGGCGACCGTCGTCGACGGCCCCGCGCCGCGCGGCGCCACCCTCGCGGTCCGGCCGGAGGCGGTGTCCGGCTCCCTCGGCGCGGCCGGGCTGGACGCGGCGGTCGCCGCCGACGCGCGCGGGGAGCTGGCCCTGGGCGCCACGGTGGAGCGGCACTACGGGCCGCGCGGCGAGCGGCGCGAGGACGCCGTCACCGTCTTCCTGCACTCGTTCGCGCCGCCGCCGCGCATGCTGGTGTTCGGCGCGATCGACTACGCGGCCGCGGTCGCCCGTATCGGCGTCTTCCTGGGCTATCGGGTGACGGTGTGCGACGCCCGGCCCGTCTTCGCGACGCCGCGGCGGTTCCCGGACCCCGTCGAGGTGGTCGTCGAGTGGCCGCACCGCTTTCTGCGCGGGACGCCCACCGACGGGCGCACGGTCGTCTGCGTCCTGACCCACGACCCGAAGTTCGACGTGCCGCTGCTGGAGGTGGCGCTGCGCCGTCCGGCCGCGTACATCGGGGCGATGGGCAGCCGACGTACGCACGACGACCGGATGCGGCGGCTGCGGGAGGCCGGTCTGGACGACGCCGAGCTGGCCCGGCTGCGCTCCCCCGTCGGCCTCGACCTGGGCGCCCGTACGCCCGAGGAGGTGGCGGTGTCCGTCGCGGCCGAGATCGTCGCGCTCAGATGGGGCGGCAGCGGGGTGCCGCTGACCGCGAGGTCCGGGGTGATCCATCCGCCGGCCCCGTGACAGCCCTGACCGTCCGGCCCGTGAACGCCGTGCGGCGACCGCGACGGGCTCCGGTGACGGTCAGGTGCGGGGCGGCAGCCGGTGCAGGCGTACGTCCCTCAGCTCGCCTTCCCTCGCGGTCGCCGTCATGTACGTGCAGTGCGGCTGGCGGCGGCGGTCCGTCGGGGAGCCGGGGTTGAGCAGCCTCAGGCCGGTGTCGGTGGTGGTGTCCCAGGGGATGTGGCTGTGGCCGAAGACGAGGACGTCGGTGTCGGGGAAGCGGTCGGCGCAGCGGCGTTCGCGGCCCTTCGCCGGGCCCGTCTCGTGGACCACGGCGAGACGCAGCCCGTCGAGGTCGGCGTGGGCCACCTCGGGGAGGCGGGCGCGCAGGGCGGGGCCGTCGTTGTTGCCGTACACCCCGATGAGGCGGCGGGAGCGCTGTTCGAGGAGGTCGAGGGTGGCCTCGTCGACCCAGTCGCCGGCGTGGACGACCACGTCGGCGTGCGGGAGGTCGGCGAGGAGTCGCTCGGGCAGCGCCCTGGCGCGTCGGGGCAGGTGGGTGTCGGACATCAGGAGCAGGCGCACACCACCAGGGTGTCAGCCGATGGGGATCTCCGCCCACACCTGCTTGCCGCCGCTCACCGGGAGGGTGCCCCACGCCGCCGACATGGCCTCGACGAGGAGGATCCCGCGGCCGCCGGTGGCCTGCCAGCCGATGTTGGCCGGTTTGATGGGGGTGCGCGGCGAGTTGTCGGCGACGGCGATCCGCAGCCGGTCCTGGAGGAGGGTGAGGTCGAGGCGGACCCGGCCGTCGGTGTGCACGAGGGCGTTGGTGACGAGCTCGGAGACCACGAGGAGGACGGCGTCCGCCTCGTCCCGGATGCCCCAGGCCCGCAGGACGCGCCGGGTGTAGCGGCGGGCCTGGCCGACCGCCTGGGGCAACCGCCACACCGTCCAGTTCTCGCGGCGCGGACGCAGGGCCATGCCGTCGTAGCGGACCAGGAGCAGGGCCACGTCGTCGTCGCGGTTGGCGCCGCCGAGCAGGGTGTCGGCGACGACGCCGAGGTGGGCGGGGTCGGCGGCGGACAGGCCGGAGGCGAGCTGGTCGAGTCCGTCCTCCACGTCGAGGTCCGCGGACTCTACGAGGCCGTCCGTGGTCAGCGCGAGGAGGGCGCCGGGGGCCAGGCGCAGCGAGGCCATCGGGAAGTCGGCCTGCCGCAGGACGCCGAGCGGGGGTCCGCCCTCGGACTCGGTGATCTCGGCGGTGCCGTCCGGATGGCGCAGCACGGGCGGGATGTGGCCGGCGCGGACGTACCAGGCCAGGCCCTCCTCCATGTCGACGTCGACGTAGCAGCAGGTGGCGAAGAGGTCGGTCTCCATGTCGACGAGGAGGCGGTTGGCGTGCGCGACGACGACGTCCGGGGGGTGCCCCTCGACGGCGTACGCGCGCAGGGCGGTGCGCATCTGGCCCATGAGGGTGGCGGCGCCCGCGTTGTGGCCCTGGACGTCGCCGATGACGAACGCCACGTGGTTGTCGGGCAGGGGGATCACGTCGTACCAGTCGCCGCCGACCTCCAGCCCGGCGGTGGTGGGCAGATAGCGGGCGACGGCGACCGCGCCGGGCAGCTCCGGCAGGCGACGCGGGAGGAGGGTGCGCTGGAGCATGCCGACGAGTTCGTGTTCGGCGTCGAAGGCGTGGGCGCGCATCAGGGCCTGACCCGCCAGGCCCGCGGCGGCGGTGAGCAGGGCCCGCTCCTCGGGACCGAAGTCGTGGGGGCTGTCCCAGCCGATCAGGCAGGCTCCGGCCATCCGGCCGCCGGCCGACAGCGGGAAGACGGCGAGGCCGCCCGGTCCGACCTCGGCGAGGGCGGGCTCCAGATCGGCGTCGGCGGGCCAGATCGCGGCGCGGCCCTCGCGGAGCGCCGTGGCGAGGGTCGGCATGGTGCGTACCGGCGCGTCGGGCCATTCGGAGCGCCATTCGGTGCGCCAGACCTCGGGCCACGCCTCGGGCTGGGGCGGGTCGAGCACGGTGACGACGAGGCGTTCGCCCTCCAGTTCGGCGAGGGCGATCCGGTCCGCCTGGAGGGGCTTGCGCAGAGCGGCGACGACGGCCTGGCTGACGTCCCGGACGGTGCCGGCGGTGGCGAGGGCGGCGGCGAGGCGCTGGACGCGGGCCACGTCGCCGCGGCCGGTGCGCAGGGTGGAGGCGTCGGCGACGGTGCCGACGAGGCGGGCCGGGCGGTCCTCGCCGCCGGGCAGCAGCCGGCCGCGCAGCCTGAGCCACTTCTGTTCGCCGGAGGGCTGCAGGATGCGGAACTCCAGCTCCCGGTCGCCGATGGACATGTGGTCGGCCTCGACGACGGACATCACGGCGGGCAGGTCCTCGGGCACGGTCATCGCGAGCAGGGTCTCGATCCGGCCCTCGAAGTCGTCGGGGCCGATCCCGAACAGCTCCAGCAGCTGGTCGTCGACCTCGACCTGCCCGGTGTCCATGGCCAGGTCGAAGGAGGCGCCCGGTCCGAGCGGCGGGGCCGGGGCGGCCCGGGCGACCGCCTCCGCGAACAGGTCGAGGCACCGCCGGTCCTCGGCGGCGAAACCGTCCAGGTCGTCGCTCACGGCGAGCAGACAGCCCCGTTCGTCCAGCGGCAGCACCCCCACCGAGAACTCACCCACGACCGATCGGCGGGCGTCCGCGTCCTGGACGAGGTCGGCGGAGCCGCGCCACACCGGCCGGCCCGTACGGACCGCCTCGGCGAGGGAGGTGGCACCGGACGTGGGATAGCTGTCGAGCAGCCCGTACAGGTTCGTGGGGACGCCGGCCGACGCGGTCAGGGAGAGCCGTTCGCCCTCGTCGTCCGGGGTGTAGACGGCGGCGAGCGTCGCCTCCGTGAAGACGAGCACCTGTTCGAGGATGGCGTGGAGGCGGTCGCGTGGGTCGAGGTCGTCGGCGAGGGCCGCGAGGGCAAGTTCGGCACGCGGCTTCCTCGTTCCGTGTCCCGCCGCGCCCTCACTGACCACGTCCGTAATTACAGCGCTTCCGGCACGTGCGCGCAGCCCCTGTGGCCGTTCCGGGGAGGCCGGGACACACATCGCGCACAGCGGGGATCGAAACGCCCCGAACAAGTCTTTACGCATGCGTTCCGCACAGTGATCGCGTGACACGCGTGACGGCTTTCTGGTGACAGCCGTGACTGTCGGGCCGCCCCGCCCGGCTGGAAGGCTCGACGGCACACGGCCCAGGGACACGGCTCACGACCCGGGGGGACACGCATGGACAAGCGGTACGAGGCGTACGCGCTCGCCGACAGACACTTCTACGAGACACCGGACCGGCTCTCGGCCGGTGAGCGCGCCGACACGACCGCGCCCGAGTACGAGACGGCCCGCCGGGCGGTGCCCGAGGGCTGGCGGGCCGCCCGGATGGGCGACTGGCTGACCCTGACGCCCGTCGACGGAGCCGGCCGTCCGCGACCCGCGCCCACCCAGGGCTGGAAGGTGCACGCCTCCGCCACCCGGGCGAACGCGGAGCGGATCGCGGCGACCGTGTGGGACTACTGCGTGCCCCGGCTGATCCCGTTCAAGTTCGTGCCCGGCCCGCATCTGCTGCATCTGCGCAACGCCAAGTACGCGGGCCGCGACACCAGCGGCAAGTTCGTGACGCTCTACCCGGCCGACGAGGAGCAGCTGCATCTCGTCCTGCGGGAACTGGGCGCCCTCCTGGAGGGCCTCGACGGCCCGTACATCCTCACCGACCTGCGCTGGAACGAAGGTCCCCTCTACGTCCGCTACGGCGCGTTCGCCCGGTCCTTCGTCGTCGACGAGCGCGGCTCGCTCGTGCCGGCGGTCCGTGACGGTTCGGGCACCCTGGTGCCGGACCAGCGGAAGCCGACCTTCCATGTACCCGAGTGGGTGACGCTGCCCGCGTTCCTCGCACCGCAGCTGGCGGCGCGGAACACCACCACGGTCGGTGATCTGCCCTACCGCATCGAGAAGGCCCTGCACTTCTCCAACGGCGGCGGGGTCTACGTCGGCACCGACACCCGTGACGGGCGCAAGGTCGTTCTCAAGGAGGGGCGCCCGCACGCCGGGCTGGCCGCCGACGGGGCCGACGCGGTGACCCGGCTGGAGCGGGAGAGGGCCGCGCTGGAGCGGCTGTCGGGGCTGGGCGTCGTACCCGAGGTCCTCGACTGGTTCACCCTCGGTGACCACCGCTTCCTCGTCATGGACTTCGTCGAGGGCCGCCCGCTCAACTCGTACGTCGCCGAACGGCACCCGCTGCTGGCCCCCGATCCCGACCCGGACGCGGTGGCCGCCTACACCGACTGGGCGTTACGCGTCCACCGGGCCGTCGAGGAGGCGGTCACGGCGGTGCACGCGCGCGGGATCGTCTTCAACGACCTGCACGTCTTCAACATCATGATCGCGCCGGACGAGCGGTCGGTGTCCCTGCTGGACTTCGAGGCGGCGGCCCCCGCCGAGGAGAACGGCCGCCAGATCGTCGCCCACCCCGGCTTCCTGGCGCCCCCGGACCGCACGGGCCCCGACGTCGACCGCTACGCCCTCGCCTGTCTGCGCCTCGCGCTGTTCCTGCCGGTCACCTCGCTCCTCGTGATCGACCGGGCGAAGGCCGCGCATCTGGCCGAGGTGATCGCGGGACAGTTCCCGGCCGTGCCGCGACGGTTCCTGGACGAGGCGGTCGCCGAGATCGTACGGGGGCCTGGTCCCGTGGGTGGCGGCGCCTCCGTCGTCCCCGCCGGGGCCTCGCCGTTCGCGTCGCTCGCCGCGCCCGTGGACTGGCCGTACAGCCGGGACTCGATGGTCAAGGCGATCCTGGCGTCGGCCACACCGGAGCGGGACGACCGGCTCTTCCCCGGTGACGTCGCCCAGTTCTCGGACGGCGGCGGTCTCGGCCTCGCCCACGGCGCCGCCGGCGTGCTGTACGCGCTGTCCGCTACGGGGGCCGAGCGGTACGAGGAGGGCGAGCGCTGGCTGCTCGACCGCACCGACCCGGTGCCCCTCGGTACTCCGCTCGGCCTGTACGACGGGCTCGCCGGGGTGGCGTACGTCCTGGACCTGCTCGGTCACCGGGGGCGGGCCCTCGACCTCGTCGAGCAGGTCCTGTCCGAGAAGTGGCACAAGCTCTCCTCCGACCTGCGCGGCGGCCTGTCCGGACTCGGACTGGTCCTCGGGCACCTGGCACGGGCCACCGGCGAGACGGAGCTGGACGCACGGGCCGACGAGATCGCGGCGCTCCTCGTGCGGCGCCTCGCCGAACCCCGCCCCGCGCCACCCCGCCGACGCGCCGGCCTGCTGCGCGGCGCGAGCGGTCCCGCGCTCCTCCTGCTGCGCCGGTACGAGGCGACGGGCGACCGGGCGCTCCTCGACGCGGCGGGCGACGCCCTGCGACTCGACCTGGAGTGCCTCGTCGAGCAGAAGAACGGCGGCCTGGCCGTCGACGAGGGCTGGCGGACGCTGCCGTACCTCGGCGACGGCGGGGCGGGCGTCGGCATGGTCCTCGACGACTACCTGGCGGCGAGGGGGCTCCCCGCCGGGCCCGGCGCCGGCGGAGAGTTCGAGCGGGCCCGTGCGGGTGTGCTCGCCGCCGCCACCTACCGCTTCTACGTGCAGCCCGGTCTGTTCGACGGCCGGGCCGGGATGATCCTCCATCTCGCGCGGACGGGCGCGCCCCGTGACCTGCTCAGGGAGCAGATCGACGCACTCGGCTGGCACGCCATGCCGTACCAGGGGCAACTCGCCTTCCCCGGCAGTCACCTGATGCGGCTCTCCATGGACCTCGGTACCGGAACGGCGGGGTGCCTGCTGGCCCTCGGCGCGGCGCTCGCCGACGACGCCCGGCCCCACCTGCCGTTCCTTCCGCCGCCACGGCGGCCCTGAGACGCGGCTCCGTGCCTGACGGAGTCGTGACGCACCACCCCCGTCCCCAAGTCCCCTTCGGGGGAACCCAACCGAAAGGAATCGACATGGCACTCCTCGACCTGCAGACGATGGAAGCCGACGAGACCACGGGCACCGGCGGGCCCAGCTCCCTGAGCGTGCTGTCGTGTGTGAGCGCGGCCAGCATCAGTCTCTGCCTCTGACCCGGCGGGGCGACAGCCCCGGACGGTCTTCCGTCGCATCGGCGCGGCACCGCGGTCGCATCCGCGACGGCGGGGTCGCGCCACGGCTCCGGACGGCCTCCTCCCCAGTCCGGGGAGGGGCCGTCCGGGCCCTGCGCATGTCCGGCCCCGTACGGCGCCTCCTCACCCGGACGGAGCGCCGGCCTCGGCAGTTTGCCGGCAGTTCTCTCGGTCCCCACGTCAGGACGGGTATGACGACCCTCACCGAGCCCGGTGGTCACGCCGAACAGGGTGGTCACGGTCCGGCCGCCACGTCCACCGACCCCGCCACGGCGCGTGCGTCGGGCACGTCGCCCGCGTCGCCCGCGTCCGACGCCCTGCTGTCCGCGACGGTGCGGTACTCCGCGCGCCGCTGCGCCGCCCTCGCCCTGGTGGCCTTGGCCACCACCGGGGCGAACCTGGTGCTGCCGGTCGCCCTGGGGCGCGCCCTGGACCTCCTGCTGACGGCCGACCCGGCGGCGACCCGCTGGGTGCTGTGGTGCGCCGCGCTGATGCTGCTCCTCGCCGTGCTGGACGCGGTGGAGACCGTCGTCGGCGGGACGACGAGCGCGCGGGCCACGGCCTGGCTGCGCCGGCGTCTGACGGGGCACGTGCTGGCGGTGGGCCCGCGGGCCGTCGCCCGGTCCGGGCCCGGCGACCTGGTGGCACGGCTGGTCGGGAACGCCGCGCAGGCGGGGACGGCCCCCGCCACCGTGGCCGCGCTGCTCGCCGCGCTCGCCGGGCCGGTGGGCGCCGTGGTGGCGCTCGCGCTGATCGACCCGTGGCTGGCGGGGGTGTTCCTGGTCGGGGCGCCCGTTCTCGCACTGCTGCTGCGCTGCCTCGCCCGTGACTCCACGGCCTGTGTGACCCGCTACCAGGAGCTCCAGGGCCGTATCGCCGGCGGGCTGGCCGAGGCCGTCGCCGGTGCGCGCACGATCGCGGCGGCCGGAACGGCCGACCGGACCGTGGCCCGCGTCCTGCGCCCGCTGCCGGAACTCTCCCGCGAGGGCCACCGCATGTGGCGGGTCCAGGGGCGCGCCGCCGCGCAGGCGGCCGCCGTGGCCCCGCTGCTCCAGATCGGGGTGCTGGCGACGGCCGGTGCGCTGCTCGCCCGGCGGCAGGTGTCGGTGGGCGAGCTGCTGGCCGCGTCCCGCTACGCCGTGCTGGCGGCGGGCGTCGGTGTCCTCGTCGGACAGCTCTCCGGGCTGGTCCGCTCCCGGGCGGCGGCCCGCCGCCTCGACGAGGTGCTGGCCGAGCCTCCGCTCGGGTACGGGGAACGCCGACTGCCGCCGTCCGGGTGCGGGCGGCTGGAGCTGCGCGGGGTGACCGTCCGCCGGGGGGCGCGCGCCGTCCTGGACGGGGTGGACCTCGTGGTACCGGCCGGGACCACGCTCGCCGTGGTCGGTCGCTCCGGCGCGGGCAAGTCGCTGCTCGCCGCCGTCGCCGGACGTCTGGTCGACCCGGACGAGGGAGAGGTACGGCTGGACGGGGTGCCCCTGCGCGCGCTGGACCGCCGGGAGCTGCGCGCAGCGATCACCCACGCGTTCGAACGGCCCGCCCTGCTCGGCGACTCGATCGAGGACACCATCGCCCTCGGCGTCTCCCGCCCGTCCCCCGGCCGGGTGCGCCGGGCTGCCGGGGCCGCCCGCGCCGACGTCTTCATCGACCGCCTCCCTCACGGCTACGCCACCCGCTGTGCGGAGGCCCCCATGTCGGGCGGCGAGGCCCAACGCCTCGGCCTCGCCCGCGCCTTCGCCCGCACGCCCCGCCTCCTCGTCCTCGACGACGCCCTCTCCAGCCTCGACACGATCACCGAGCACCACGTCACCGCCGCCCTCCTCCACAGCACCCCGGCCCGCACCCGCCTCCTCATCACCCACCGCCCCACGACAGCCGCCGACGCGGACCGCGTGGTCTGGCTCGACGGGGGGCGAGTGCGAGCGACAGGAACACACAAGGAGCTCTGGCGCCTGCCGGGCTACCGGGAGCTGTTCGGGGCGGGGGACGAGGGCTCGGTGGGGGCGGGCGGCGGAGTCAGGGGCGTACGGAACGCCGGGCGTGCCGGGGAGGGGAACGCGTCGAGCCGCGTTTGCGAGCCGCCCTTCCCAGCGGGGGGAGGGAGCTGATGCGGAGGCGACGGGCCGACAGGCAGCCGGACTGCCCGGCATCGGCGACCGGCCCGGCGTCGGGCGAGGAGCCCGCGGAGCCTCACCCGTCGGCCGGCGAGACCCAGCCATCATCCCCACCCCACCTCTCTCACCGCGGCCCCACCCAGCCACCGTCTCCGCCCCACCCCCCTCACCCCGGTCTCGCGCGTCGCGGTGTCCGCTTTCTGCGGCGGCGGGTCGGCGTCGTCGTGCGGCTCGTGGCGTGGTCGCTGTTGGAGGCGGCGCAGACGTTCCTCATGGGGTACGCGCTCGCCCGGGCCCTGGACGACGGGTTCCTGGCGGGACGGGCGGGCGTAGGGCTGGGGTGGCTCGGTGCCGGGGCCGCGGCCGTGGTCGTCGGGGCGTTCGGGACCGGCCGGGTGTACGGGTGCGTCGCGGCGCTGGTGGAGCCGTTGCGGGACCGGCTCGTGCGCGGCGTCGTCGAGCGAGGTGTGCGGGAGGCCGACGACGGCGCTCTGTCCGGGCTGACCCAGCAGGTGGAGATCGCCCGGGACACCTTCGCCGGCCTGGTGATGGTGTCCCGCTCCTTCGTGTTCACGGCCGCCGGCGCGCTCATCGGGCTGTTCTCGCTCGCTCCCCCGCTGCTGCTGGTCGTCGTCCCCCCGCTGGTGGTGGGCGTGGCCCTCTTCCTCGCGTCGCTGCGCCCCCTGGCCCGCAGGCAGGAGGCGTTCCTCGTGGCCGACGAGGCCCTCGCCACCGGCCTGGGCGCCGTGTGCCCGGGGTTGCGGGACATCACGGCGGCCGGTGCGGAGGAGTCGGTCGCCGACGACACGGGGCGGCGCGTCGACGCCGAGTACCGGGCGGCGCGGTCCCTCGCCCGCTGGGGGGTGCTGCGGGTCGCGTCCCTGGCGGTCGGCGGCCAGCTCCCCGTCGTGCTGCTGCTGGCGGCCGCCCCCTGGCTGCTGGCGCGCGGGGTCACCGCGGGCGCCCTCATCGGCGCGCTCGCCTACGTCACCCAGTCGCTCCTCCCGGCCCTGCAGAACCTGGTCCACGGCCTGGGCACGAGCGGCTCCCGCCTCGCGGTGGTCCTGCGCCGACTGGCCCCGGCGGACGAGCCGTCGCGCGCGCCCCGGCAGGAACCGGGGCCTGCCCCGGTCTCGGTGGCCCGCCCCCCGGCCCCCGGAACGCCCCCGGCCAACCCCCCACTCCCCCCACCCCCGCCCGACGCCCTCACCCTCTCCTGCGTGACCTTCGCCTACGGCCCCGCCGCCGCGCCCGTGATCGAGGGCCTCGACCTCCGGCTGCCCCGGGGCACCCACCTCGCCGTCGTGGGCCCCAGCGGCATCGGGAAGTCCACGCTCGCCGGGATCGTCGCGGGCCTCCTGCTCCCCCGGCACGGCTCCGTCCACTTGTGCGGACACCGGGTGCCCGGCGCCACATCCCGCGCACACCGGGTGCTCATTCCGCAGGAGACGTACGTCTTCAGGGGATCCCTCGCGGAAAATCTCGGCGAGCTGCGGCCGAAACCCGTGCCCCAGGAGGAGCTGTGGGCCGCCGCGGAGGCCGTGGGGCTGACGGAGCTGATGGAACGCCTGGGCGGGCCGGGGGCCGAGATCGACCCCGGCGCGCTGTCCGCCGGCGAGCGGCAGCTGATCGCGCTGGCCCGGGCCCATCTGTCGAACGCGCCGGTCGTGATCCTCGACGAGGCGACCTGTCATCTGGACCCGGAGGCGGAGGAGCGCGCGGAGCGGGCCTTCGCACGGCGGCCGGGCACGACCCTCGTGGTCGTCGCCCACCGTGTCGGTTCGGCCCGCCGCGCGGACCGTGTGCTGGTCATGGACGGCCGCCGCGTCGCGTTCGGCACGCACGACGACCTGATGTCCCGCTCCCCGCTCTACCGGGACCTGATGGGCACCTGGTCCCCCACCACCCCGGTCCCGTCCTCCCCCACCACCCCGGTCCCGTCGTCAGAGCCAGCCCTCGCCCTGGGAGATCCGGATGGCGTCGATCCTGTTGCGCGCGCCCGTCTTGCGGGTGATCGCGGCCATGTAGTTGCGCACGGTCCCGTGGGACAGATGAAGGCTGCCGGCGATCTCCGCGACGGAGGCGCCCTCGGCAGCCAGGGATAACACGCTCAGCTCCCGTCTGGTCAGCGGCATCTGCGCGGCCTTGAGGAAGCCGAAGCCGAGCGAGTCATCGACGAAACGTTTCCCCCCGGCGACCTGGCGGATCGCGGCCACCAGCCGCTCCGGTGCGCCCTCCTTGTCCACATAGCCGAGGGCCCCGGCCTCCGCCGCGCGCTTCAGCAGACCGGGGCGGCTTGCCTGGGCGAGCACCACGAGCCCCGCGGCGGCGCCGCCCGCGCCGCCGCTCAGATCGCCGAGCGGCGGGATGCCCACCGCGTCGGCGCAGTCCAGGTCCGCCGCGCAGACGTCCGGCCGCAGGGACCGCGCGCGCCCCGGCGCGGTGCGCCAGGGCGCGTCGTACACCAGCAGATCGGTCTCCCGGCGGAGCCACTCCGCCAGTACCGACCGGACCAGACATTCGTCGTGCACGAGCAGTACCCGGATCACTATCGCCCTCCGCCTCCCCCGGCCACGGCCGCTTCCTCGTCTCAGCGCGTGCCCATTGTTGGCGTCTGTGACCGCGCACGGTTCGCGAAGAACCAGCCAACGGGATGCGCGGGGGCGCACGCACGGCGCCCGTGCGCAAGGCCGCGCATCCATCCGGGGGGAATGTCCGTGGCGAGTCGGGGTACGGGGGCTCGGCCTCCGGAGGGTGCTCGCCGTGCGTGTCGGGCCGTCAAGAGGGAGCCTTGACGCGGGGGCGTGGCGCGACCGTGCGAGGAGGTGGTCGGCATGTCCGACGTCCCGGCGTCCGGTGCGCGGACGACGGTCGAGACGGCACGCATGGGCCACCCCCTGCTGTCCCTGGCGCTGGCCGCGATGATGGACGACGTCCAGGCCCACTCCGGTGCGGTGTACCTGCTGGCCCATGACGCGCCCGTCCTGGAGATGGCGGTGATGGCGGGGCTGCCGCGGTCCTTCGCCGCGCCGTGGGAGCGGGTGAGTCTGAGCGCCCCGGCCCCGGTCTCGGAGGCCGTGCGGGAGCGACGGCTGGTGTGGGTCAACGGCGAGGAGCAGATGGCGCGCCGCTATCCCCGGATCGCCGTCGTCCTGCCCTATCCGTTCGCGATGGCCGCGCTGCCGGTGGCGACCCGTGACACCACCTACGGCGCCGTCTTCCTGACCTGGCCGGGCTCGCACCCCCCGGAGCTCAGCGAACGCGAGCGGGACAAGCTCACCTCGGCCTGCGACCGGCTCGCGATACGGCTGCGGCGCGCGGAGGAGGAGGGCAGGCCGGTGCTGCCGGAGCCGGACCTCTCGGCGCCGTCGACGACCACGGTGGCCGGGACGCTCGGCACGGTGGAGGCGGCCCGGATGGTGGCGCGGCTGCCGTACGGGATGTGCTCGCTCGATCTGCACGGGCGGATCACCTTCGCCAACGCGGCCACCGCCGAACTGCTCGGCATCCCGGTGAGCGCGCTGCTGGGCATGCAGCTGTGGGCGTCCGTGCCGTGGCTGAACGACCCCGCGCACGAGGACCGCTACCGGGCCGCGCTGATGAGTCAGCACGTCACGTCGTTCATGGCGTTGAAGCCGCCGGGCGAGTGGCTGTCCTTCCGGCTGTACCCGGGGACGAACGGGCTGAGCGTCCGGATCTCCCGGGCCCGCTCGGTCGCCTCACCGAGGAGCGCCGCACGGCAGGAGGGCGACGACGACGGGCCGGGCCGGCTGGTGACCATCGACCATGTGCTGGCCATGGCGAGCGCCCTCACCGAGGCGGTGGGGGTGCAGGACGTGGTGGAGCTGGTCGCGAACGAGATCGTCCCGGCCGTCGGCTCCCAGGCGCTGGTGATGCTCGGCTCACGGGCGGGAAGGCTCCATGTGCTGGGCCACCACGGGTACACGGACCCGCACCTCGTCGAACGGTTCGACGGCATGCCGCTCAGCTCGCAGACCCCCGGCGCCCGCGCCCTGACCGCCGGGGTGCCCGCCTTCTTCGAGAGCCGACAGCAGCTGGAGCATCTGTATCCGGTACGCCAGACGACCCCGGACGGGATGGGCGCCTGGGCGTATCTGCCGCTGATCGCCCAGGGACAGCCGGTGGGCACCTGTGTGCTCGGGTACGCCGATCCGCATCCCTTCCCGGCGGAGGAGCGCGCGGTGCTGACCAGCCTCAGCGGGCTGATCGCCCAGGCGTTGCAGCGCGCGCTGCTGTACGACGCCAAGCATCAGCTGGCGCACGGTCTGCAGGCCGCGCTGCTGCCGCACTCGCTGCCGTCGATCCCCGGTATCGACGCGGCCTCCCGCTATCTGCCGGCGACCCGGGGCATGGACATCGGCGGCGACTTCTTCGACCTGGTGCTCTCGCACGGCCGGGCGTCGGCGGTGATCGGCGACGTGCAGGGGCACAACGTGACGGCGGCGGGGCTGATGGGGCAGATCCGTACGGCGGTCCGCGCGTACACGACCGTGGGGCAGGCACCGGAGGACGTGATGAGCAGCACCAACCGGCTGCTGATCGACCTCGGGAGCGATCTGTTCGCCAGTTGTCTGTATCTGCGTCTCGACCCGGCGCACGGCACGGCCGTCATGGCACGGGCCGGTCATCCGCCGCCGCTGCTGCGCCGACCGGACGGGCGGGTGAAGGTGCTGGACCTCGCGGGCGGGCCGCTCCTCGGCATCGACGCGTCCGCCACGTATCCGACGACCGAGGTCGCGCTCTCGGAGGGTTCCGTGCTCGCCCTCTACACCGACGGACTCATCGAGTCGCCGGGCGTCGACATCGAGGACGCGCTGGCCGATCTCGGGGAGCGGCTCGCCACGACCGGGAACCGTCCGCTGGAAGCACTCGCCGACGGGCTCGTCCGGGAGACGGGGACGGCGGAGGAACGGTCGGACGACGTGGCGTTGCTGCTGCTGCGGGCGGTCGCCACCGGATGAGACGGCACGCGCGGGCACGGGCCACGGGCCACGGGCCACGGGCCACGGGCCACGGGAAGGATGGCGGCATGGACCATGTGCGAGGAATCGGCGGGTACTTCGTCAAGGCCGCCGACCCGGCGGGCCTGACTGCCTGGTACCGCGACTGCCTGGGCCTGGACATCGACGCGACGGGGCTGTGGCGTCAGGAGGCCGGGCCGACGGTGTTCGCGGCGTTCGAGTCCGGGACCGACTACTTCGGGCCCGGTGACCAGCGGACCATGCTCAACTTCCGGGTGCGCGATCTGGACGCGGTGCTCGCCCGGTTGCGGGCCGCGGGCGCCGACGTGGCCGAGGAGACGCAGGAGATGGACGGGGTCGGCCGGTTCGGCTGGGTCACCGATCCCGAGGGCAATCGCATCGAGCTGTGGCAGCCGGTCTGACCGGGCACCGGCCGCGGACACGGCAGCGGTCCGGCCCTCCCCTCGGAGGGCCGGACCGTTCCACGCGCGGGCCGGTGTGGTGTGGTGTGGCCCGCGGGCGGATCGTGGGGGCGACGGTCCGTCGTCAGTGGCCGCTGATCACGGAATCGTCGTCCACGCCGTCACCGGTGCGCGGTCAGCGACCGTCGTTGCCCTGCTGGTCGACGCCCTGGTCATCGGCACCCTGCTGCTGCTCCTGGCCCGCACCGGCGTCACCGGCACCGGCCACGGCGCCCGCGTCGCCCTTGTCGCCCGCGCCGGCGCCGCCGGCCGCCTGCTCACCCGCGCCCGCCGCGGCGGCGCCCTCTTCCTGACCGGCGCCCGCGCCACCGTCGGCCTGCTCGCCCGCACCCGCGCCGCCGGCCGCTTCCTCGCCGGCGCCCGCGGCGTCACCGGCACCGCCGTCGGCCTCCTGGCCGGCGCCCGCGCCGCCCTCGCCTATGGTGGCGCCGACCGCCGCGAGGGCGGTGGTGACGGGCTGGAAGAACGTCTCGCCGCCCACGGTGCAGTCACCGCTGCCACCGGAGGTCAGACCGATGGCCTGGCCGTCCCGGGTGAACAGCGAGCCGCCGCTGTCGCCGGGCTCGGCGCAGACGTTGGTCTGGATGAGGCCGGTGACGGTGCCCTCGGGGTAGTTCACCGTCGCGTCGAGGCCGGTGACCTGGCCGTCGGCGAGACCGGTGGTGCTGCCCATGCGGAAGACCTGGAGGCCGACGGTGGCCTCGCCCGCGGCGTTGATGTTCACCGTCTGGCCGTTGCCGAGGTCGACGGTGCTGGCCGCCTGCGTGGCGGGGTCGTTGTACTTGACCAGGGCGAAGTCACCGACGCCGGGGAAGGTGGCGGTCTCCGCGTCGACCGTGCCGATCGGCGCGCCACCCTCCTGCTCCGACCACTCGGGCTCGACGACACCGCAGTGACCGGCCGTCAGGAAGCCCGGCGTCCCGTCGGCGTTGGTGACGTTGAAGCCGGCCGAGCAGCGCGCGCCGCCGCCGAAGATGGCGTCGCCGCCTTCCAGGAAGGGCTTGAAGGTGCCGGCGGACTTCTTGACCGTCGCCATGCCGGCGCCGAGGGACTTCACCGTGGACTCCACGGTGTCCCAGTTCTCACCGGTGACCGTGGAGTCGGCGGTGACCTGGATCTTGTTGGTGCGGGGGTCGATCGCCCAGGCGGTGCCAGGGACGGTCGCCTGCTTCTTCAGCGTGGCGGCGCCGGCCTTGAGCTCGGACCAACTGTTGTCGACCTCACGGATCTCCGCACCGGCCTTCTCGGCCTGGGCGAGCACGTTGCCGGCGCCCTCGATCCGCTGGCCGTCGACGTTGACGACGAGCCGCTTGTCGCCCGAGTCGTAGTACGCGCCTGCGAACGCCTCACCAAGTGTCTTCTGGAGCTGGGCGGCGAGAACGGAGGCGTCACTCGCGGCGAACGTCTTCGGGGCGGCCTGGTTCGACTCCGTCTGGGACGCCATCGCGTTCGGCAGGATGAGGGCCGCGGCCCCGAGCGCCGCCACACCGCCTGCGGCAATGAACGCCTTACGCTTGGTGGCTCGTTTGTGACTCAACTCTTGACCTCCTGGGGACGGGGTCCGTGCCGCCGTCCGGCGGGTGAACTGGGGGCGCCTGGTTGCCAGTTGGTACGGATGGTTCCGGTGGGGTGTTCAACGCCTCGCAAAAAGATTTCGATGTTGCGTTTCGCAAAGTGTGGTTCGGGTGGGCATTTCACGACTTCCCGCCCGCGTGAGCGGGAACGATGCCCGCATGACGCTCACACCCGCCGAAGCCGACAAGATCCTCGCCGCCAACTTCGCCCCCTGGGTGCTCGACCTGGGACTGACGGCCGTCGACCTGGACGAGGGGCGCGCGATGCTGCGCCTGCCGTGGTCCGACCGGTTGGCCCGCGAGGGCGGCGCCCTGTCGGGGCAGGCGCTGATGGCGGCCGCCGACACGGCGACGGTGATCGCGGTGTCGGCGGCGCGCGGCTCCTTCGTACCGATGACGACGGTCCAGCAGTCGACCAGCTTCCAGCGGGCGGTGGTGGGTGAGGACGTGCTCGTCGAGGCGGTGCTCACCAAGCTGGGCCGCCGGATGGCCTTCGCCGAGATCGCGATGACGACGGCGGACTCGGGCGAGCTGGCGGCCCGGGCGAGCACGGTGTACGCCCTGTTGGGGTGACAAGGCACCCTTCCTTGGGCCAAAGGCCACAGATCGACATCACGGCAGGCACGTTCAGCGACGGGCCGACAGCGGTCCGTCCCGGTCACCGGGGGAAAAGGCGGCTTCAGGGAATCTCCACACCGAATGCCCAGCGGGGTCACGGCGCTCGGCGGATCTGCACAGCGGTCCGCCGGGCGCCGCGTCTTTGAGGCGGGAGTGTCCAGTTCGTTTTCCGCGTGGCAATCAAGCGGTGATGACGATGCCGGGCGCGGTGTGAAGAACCTGGCCCCAACGCGTGCGCGGCCCTGCACGGATGAACGGCCTTGGTCACCAAGTGCGCTGGTGAGAGCACTTCTTGATTGGATGTGCGCCACGGCGATCTGCTTTGATCCATCGCACCGCGAGGGGCCGCCGAGCCATCGGAGACGAGAGTCGAGCGCCCCCGTGTGCGGCCGTCGTTCTGTCCCCAGAAGGGGGCCGCTCCCCCCTTATGAATATCCATACGAAGGGAAGTTCCATCATGAACTCCACCCCCCAGGTTGAGACCGCCGAGCTGTCGGACGCCGCGCTGGACGCCGTTGCCGGTGGTCTGCAGATCAACGCCGTCGGCACCGTCACCGGCCTGGTGGACGGCGTCGCCCCGGTTTCCGGCCTGGTCAACACGGCCGTCGGCACCGTCGAGGGTGTCACCGGCCTGAACACCGCGCCGGTCACGAACCTGGTCGCCGGTCTCTGATCGACCCCTGGTACCGCTGAGTCCCGGAACCGCCTGACGGTTCCGGGACTCTCGGGTGCCGTCGCCCCGTCCTCCGTTCCTCGCAGGTGAGGGAAGTCCCGTGCAGTTCCGCCAACAGGCCCTCGCCAAGCTCCAGTCGCCGGAGGAACTCGACCTCCCCGTGCGTTTCGCCCGCCCGCAGGGCTGGCTCGTGCTGTCCGTGACGGTGGTGGCCATGGCCGCCGCGTCCGTGTGGGCCGTCACGGGTTCCGTCGCCTCCACGGTGGGCGCGCCCGCCGTCCTCACCCACGACCAGGGCAGTTACGTCCTGCAGAGCCCGGTCTCGGGCCAGGTCACCGCCGTCCTCGTGAAGCAGGGCGAGCGGCTCCCCGCCAGGGCCCCGGTCCTGAAGGTCGCCACCGCCGACGGCGAGAGTGTCGTGCGGTCCGTCGCCGCGGGCCGGATCTCCGCGCTCGCCGCCACCATGGGTCAGATCATCCGCACCGGCGCCGATGTCGCGGCCGTCGAGAAGGTCGCGGAACCCGACGACCCGCTGTACGCCACCGTGTACGTGCCCGCCGAGAACGCCGCCTCCATCCCGCGGAACGCGCCCGTGGACCTCACCGTCCAGTCGGCGCCCACCCAGCGCTACGGAGTGCTGCGCGGTCATGTGAAGTCCGTGGACCGCACCGCGCAGACCCCGCAGTCGATCGCCGCGTTCCTCGGGGACCGCCAGCTCGGTGAGCAGTTCACCAGGAAGGGCCGGCCGGTGGCCGTCACCGTGCGGCTGGACCGGGAGGCGTCGACCGCGTCGGGCTACCGGTGGTCGTCACAGGACGGGCCGCCGTTCGAGCTGACCTCCATGACCATGGCCACGGCTTCCGTCCGCATGGCCGACGAGCGTCCGATCGATTGGCTGCTCCCGTGACCTCATCCCCCGACACCGCGCCACCGCCGACGCACGGCAGGCGCAAGGCGGCGCCGAGGAAACGCCCGGTGCCCAAGGGCGTCCGCAAGGGCGTGCGCACCCCGACCGTGCTCCAGATGGAGGCCGTGGAGTGCGGAGCCGCCTCCCTCGCCATGGTCCTCGGCCACTACGGGCGGCACATCCCGCTGGAGGAACTGCGCATCGCCTGCGGTGTCTCCCGCGACGGCTCCCGCGCCAGCAATCTGCTGAAGGCGGCCCGCGGTTACGGTCTGACCGCCAAGGGCATGCAGATGGACGTGGCCGCCCTCGCCGAGGTACGGGCCCCGGCCATCCTGTTCTGGGAGTTCAACCACTACGTCGTCTACGACGGGATGGGGCGCCGCTTCGGCCGACGCGGCGTCCACATCAACGACCCCGGCAAGGGCCGCCGTTTCGTGGCGATGGAGGACTTCGACTCCAGCTTCACGGGAGTCGTCCTCGTCATGGAACCCGGCGACGACTTCGAGCGGGGCGGCCGCAGGCCAGGGGTGCTGGGCGCGATGCCCGCCCGGATGCGCGGCACGTCCGGCACCCTGCCGGCCGCCGTCCTCGCGAGTCTGCTGCTGGTGGCGGTCGGCGCGGCGGTGCCCGCGCTCAGCCGCACCTACATCGACATGTTCCTGATCGGCGGCCAGACCTCGCTGCTGGGCGTGCTGTTCACGTCCATGGGCGCGTGCGTACTGCTGACGGTGCTGCTGACCTGGCTCCAGCAGGCGAACCTGCTGCGCGGCCGACTGATCTCGTCGACGCTCGGCAGCGCCCGCTTCCTGCGTCATCTCCTGCGCCTGCCCGTCACGTTCTTCGCGCAGCGCAGCCCCGCCGACCTCGTCCAGCGGCTCCAGTCCAACGACGCGGTCGCCGAGACCCTGGCCCGCGACCTCGCGGCGGCCTGCGTGGACGCGATCGTGGTGGTCCTCTACGCCGTGCTCCTCTACACCTACGACCCGCAGCTCACCTTCGTCGGCATCGCGGTCGCCCTGCTGAACGTGGTGGCGATGCGGGTGGTGATCCGGCTGCGCGCCACCCGCACGGCGAAGCTGCGCGCCGACAACGCCCGGCTCACGAACACCGCGTACACCGGTCTACAGCTGATCGAGACGATGAAGGCGACGGGCGGCGAGGACGGCTACTTCCGCAAGTGGGCCGGACAGCACGCGACCACACTGGAGGAGCAGCAGCGCCTCGGCGTGCCGAGTGCCTGGCTGGGGGTGGTCGCCCCGACCCTCGCCACCCTCAACAGCGCGCTGATCCTGTGGATCGGCGGGATGCGCGCGGTCGAGGGCCATATCTCGGTGGGGCTGCTGGTGGCCTTCCAGGCGCTGGTCACGCGGTTCACCGCGCCGATCACCCGCCTCAACGGTGTCGCGGGCCGGATCCAGGACTTCGCGGCCGACGTGGCCCGCCTGAAGGACGTGGAGAACTTCCAGGCCGACCCGCTGTACGCCCGCCCCGACACCGCCGAGTCGACCCGCCGGCTGCACGGCCACGTCGAGCTGGAGAACATCACCTTCGGCTACAGCCCCCTCGACAAGCCGCTGCTCACGGGCTTCGACCTCACGGTCGGACCCGGCCGGCAGGTGGCGCTGGTCGGCGGCTCCGGCAGCGGCAAGTCGACGGTGTCGCGACTGATCTCGGGCCTGTACGCGCCGTGGGAGGGCGTGATCCGGATCGACGGCCGGCGTCTGGAGGACATCCCGCGGGGCGCGCTCGCCGCGTCCGTCTCCTTCGTCGACCAGGAGGTGTTCCTGTTCGAGGGCACCGTCCGCGACAACGTGGCCCTGTGGGATCCGTCGATCCCGGACGAGGCCGTGGTGGAGGCGCTGCGGGACGCGGCCCTGTACGACGTGGTGGCCCGCCGCCCCGGCGGCATCCACAGCCGGGTCGAGCAGGACGGGCGGAACTTCTCCGGCGGTCAGCGGCAACGTCTGGAGATCGCGCGGGCGTTGGTCCGCCGGCCCAGCATCCTCGTCCTCGACGAGGTGACCAGCGCGCTCGACGCGGAGACGGAGCTGGTCGTCATGGACAACCTGCGCAAGCGCGGCTGCGCCTGCGTGGTGATCGCCCACCGGCTCAGCACGGTCCGCGACAGTGACGAGATCGTCGTCCTGGAGCACGGCACGATCGTCGAGCGCGGCCGGCACGAGGAACTGGTGGCGCGGGGCGGCGCGTACGCCCGGCTGGTCAGGGAGCGGTGAGATGACTGCCGTCCACGAGGGGGACCTCGTTCTCGGGGCGCTGGGCGCCATGGGCACGCCGTTGGACTGCGCGGGCCTCACCCGTCTCGACCTCGAAGGCCCCCAGGTGCTGTGGCTGGTGGCCTCCGGCGCGCTGGACCTGTTCGCGGTCGACGCCGTGGAGCAGGGCCACTGGCACCATCTCGGCCGGCTGGAGGCGGGCTCCCTGCTGCTCGGCCCGGTCGCGGGGCCCCAGCACACTTTGGTGGCCCGCCCGCTGAGGGACTGTGTGGTGCGCCGTGTCGGGCTGCGGGAGCTGTACCAGCCGGTGAACACCGAGACCTGGTCGTACGACGAGTGGGGCAACCCCCGACTGGTGCCCCCGCAGAGCAGCCCGCTGGAGTACGCGCTCGCCCTGGGCGTCGGCCGCGGTCTGTCCGTCCTCTTCCAGGCGCCGATGGCCACCGAGCAGGCCGCGGCCCCCACCGACGACGACGTGTTCTGGATGCGGGTCCCGCCGGGCAGCGTCCAGTACGGTTCGCTGTACGGGGCGGAGGCGGCGGCCGATCTGCTGATGGACCCGGGGGTCTGGCAGAGCATGGTCGACCAGCAGTACCGGCTGCTGGCCACCCTGGACCGCTGGATCGAGCAGCTGGAACGCACCCACGAGGACCGTACGGCCGCCGGTATCAAGGCCGGTGAGGCGGTCCGCGTCCAGGCCGACCGCACGCTGCTCGCCTCCATCGGCCGGTCCTCGGCGGCCCGGCGGACGACGGCCGCGGACGCCGACGCCACGTACGCGGCCTGCCGGCTCGTCGCCCGCGCGGCCGGGATCGTCCTCGCGGAGCCCGCGCAGAGCGGCACGGAGAGCGACCGGCTCGATCCGGTCGAGCGGATCGCGCTGGCCTCCCGGGTCCGGGTCCGTGCCGTACGGCTGGACGGGCACTGGTGGCGGGACGACGTGGGTCCGCTGGTCGGTCACCGGGCGCTGTCCGGTGCGCCGGTGGCCCTGCTGTGGCGGCGCGGCGGCTATGTGGCAGTGCACCCCTCCTCGGGCCGGGAGACACCGGTCGAGAAGGCGAACGCGGCGGAGTTCGAGCCGCGGGCGGTGATGTTCTACCGTCCGCTGCCCGAACGGGTGCTGACGCCGCTGCGGTTGATGCGGTTCAGCCTCCACGGCACCGGCGGCGACATGACGGGGCTGCTGCTGAGCGGTCTGGTGACGGTCGTGCTGGGCTCGCTGGTGCCGATCGCGACGGGCCGGATCCTCGGCGAGTACGTGCCGAAGGCGCAGGAGAACCTGATCGCGCAGGCGTGTCTCGCGGTGATGCTGGCGAGTGTGGTGTCGGCGGCGTTCCTGCTGTTGCAGAACCTGACGATCCTCAGGCTGGAGGGCCGGATCGAGGCGACGCTCCAACCGGCGGTGTGGGACCGGCTGCTGAGGCTGCCGACGAAGTTCTTCGCGTCCCGTTCGACGGGTGAGCTGGCGAGCGCCGCCATGGGCATCAGCGCGATCCGCCGCACGCTCGCCGGGGTGGGCCCGGTGGTCGCGCAGTCGGTGACGGTCGGTGCCGTGAACCTGGCGCTGCTGCTCTGGTACAGCGTGCCGATGGCGCTGGCCGCGATCGGCATGCTGGTGGTGGTGACCGCGGTGTTCCTCGGCCTCGGTCTGTGGCAGGTGCGCTGGCAGCGGCGGCTGGTGGTCCTGGGCAACAAGCTGAACAACCAGGCGTTCCAGACGCTGCGGGGTCTGCCGAAGCTGCGGGTGGCGGCCGCGGAGAACTACGCGTACGCGGCGTGGGCGGGCGAGTTCGCCCGCAGCCGGGAGCTCCAGCAGAAGGTCGGCGGGATCAAGAACCTCAACACCGTGCTGGGGGCGGTGTATCTGCCGCTGTGCACGCTGCTGATGTTCATGCTGCTGGCGGGTCCGGCGCGCGGCTCGATGTCGGCGGCGGAGTTCCTCACCTTCAACACCTCGGTGACCATGCTGCTCACCTCGGTCACCCAGCTGACCGGCGCGTTCGTGTCGGCGGTGGCCGTGCTGCCGCTGTTCGAGGAGATCAAGCCGGTGCTGGAGGCGGCCCCGGAGGTGCGGACGGCCAGCACGCGCCCCGGTGTGCTCTCCGGCGCGATCGAGGCCCGCCGGCTGTCCTTCCGGTACGCGGACGACGCGCCGTTGGTGCTGGACGACGTGTCCTTCGCGATCGAGCCCGGCGAGTTCGTCGCGGTCGTGGGCCCGAGCGGCTGCGGCAAGTCGACCCTGCTGCGGCTGCTCATCGGCTTCGACCGGCCGGTGTCGGGCGGTGTCCTGTACGACGGGCAGGATCTGACCGCCCTCGACCGGTCCGCGGTGCGCCGGCAGTGCGGTGTGGTGCTCCAGCACGCCCAGCCGTTCACGGGTTCGATCCTGGACGTCATCTGCGGCACGGAGCCGTACACGCCGGAGGAGGCGATGGCGGCGGCGGAGTTGGCGGGGCTCGCGGAGGACATCCGGCGCATGCCGATGGGCCTGCACACCATCGTCCAGGGCAACGGGGCGGTCTCCGGCGGCCAGCGCCAGCGGCTGATGATCGCCCAGGCGCTCATCCGGCGCCCCCGCATCCTCTTCTTCGACGAGGCGACGAGCGCCCTCGACAACGAGACCCAGCGCACGGTCATGGAGAGCACCCGCGCCCTCAACGCCACACGGATCGTGATCGCGCACCGGCTGTCCACGGTGATGGACGCGGACCGGGTGGTCGTGATGGAGGACGGCAAGGTCGTCGAGGTGGGCCCGCCGGCGACCCTGCTGGCGGACACCGGGGGACGCCTGCACGAGCTGGTACGACGCCAGATGGCGTGACGCCCGCTCCGCCGGCCGCGTGGCGCCTCACCGGTACGGGCGCCACGCCTGTTCCCGCAGGGTGGGGTCGCGCAGCACGTCGACGGCTGTGCACGCCAGCGCCTCGGTGGCCGCCCGGAGCACCCGGCGGGCCCGTTCGGAGACGCCGGCCTCGGCGAACTCGGGCGTGTGGTCGGACCCGTCCTCGTCCATGATCGCGACGAACGGGTGGAGGGCGGGGACGCGGGCGCTGACGTTGCCGATGTCGGAGGAGCCGAGGTACACGCCGTCGGCGGGCGGGCCCAGGCGGATGCCGGCGTGGTCGAGGTGGGCGGAGAAGCGGTCGGAGAGCGGCCCGCTGTCGCGGAAGTGCTCGTACCGGACGCCGGCCCGCTCGACGGTGACGGTCGTGCCGGTGGCCAGGGCCACGCCCTCGGCGCTGGTCGCGAGCTGTCCGGCGAGGTCGTCGAGGGCGCCGGTGGTGGCGGCACGCAGCCCGAAGCGGCCTTCCGCGAGGGCGGGCACGATGTTCGTGGCCTCACCGCCGTGGGTGACGATGCCCTGGATGTGGGAGGCCCTCGGCAGTCGGCGGCCGAGCGCGGCCAGGACGTTGAAGAGTTCCACGAGGGCGGCGAGGGCGTCGACGCCCTCGGTGGGGTTGCCCGTGGGATGGGCGGCCCGCCCGTGGAAGGCGACGCGGTACTGCTCCTGCGCCGTCAGCGGGGCCCGGGTCCAGTCGTACACCCCCGGATGGAACATCAGCGCGGCGTCGATGTCGTCGAAGACGCCCGCCTCCACCTCCAGGGCCTTGCCTCCGCCGCCCTCCTCGGCCGGGGTGCCCACCGCCAGCACGGAGCCGGCGCCGTCGGCGAGGGCGGTGCGGGCGGCGAGCGCGGCGCCGAGGCCGGCGGCGGCGATCAGATGGTGGCCGCAGGCGTGGCCGAGCCCGGGCAGGGCGTCGTACTCCAGCAGCAGCGCCACCGCGGGCCGCTCGGTGCCCGAGCGCGCCACGAAGGCCGTCGGCATGCCCGCCACCCCCTCCTGGACCGCGAAGCCGGCCCGCCGCAGCTCGCCGGTGAGCAGCGCCGCCGCCCGCCGCTCGTCGAAGGCGTACTCCGGGTCGGCGTGCAGGGTGGCGGCCACCTTCCAGCACGCGTCGGCCCCTTCGGCGACCGCGGCGCGCACGCGCCGGTGCAGGGCGTCGGAGTCGTGGATCACGGGGGCCTCCCGGTGCTCGGCGGACCTGGCGTCGTCGCCCTCCGGGTTCCACCGGACCCCGGGCCGACACCGCCCGCGACGTACGCGGCGAAGGCGACGGCGAGGTCCACCCACAGCACCGCCGCCCGGCTCCGCCGTCGCGCCGGCCCCGCGGCGGCCCGGTCTCTCGGGGAACGTCCGGAACCCGTCACACCGCCCTCGCACCTCGTCCCCCAGAGGGGCGGGTCACCGACTGAGGCGCTCCCCGACCCGGCCCGTCCGGGGCGCGTCAGCCGGCGGTGCCCGCCTCGACCGCGTCCACCTCGACCGCCCCCGGCCGGACCTCCCCCGGCTGGACCGCCTCGGCCTCGGTGTCGCCGTCCTCCGGCGGGCCGGGCTCCCAGCGGAGCAGGTCTCCGGGCTGGCACTCCAGCACCTCGCAGAGGGCCTCCAGCGTGGTGAACCGCACCGCCCTGGCCCGGCCGTTCTTCAGGACGGCCAGGTTGGCGGGGGTGATCCCGACGCGTTCGGCGAGTTCGCCCACGGACATCTTCCGCCTGGCCAGCATCACGTCGATGTCGACGGCGATCGGCATCAGATCACCTCGGCCAGCTCGGCCCGCATCCGCGCCGCCTCGATGTCACGGGCGACGGCCTTGGCGAGGAGCAGCCGCAGGACGAGCACGATGAGCGCGACGCCGAGGACCGCCAGGGAGACACCACCCAGCAACAGCACGACGCCCGGCGCGACCGCCTCGCCCGGCGCCAGCACCACACCGAGGGCGAACACCAGGGCGGAGGCCGCCACCATCGCGCCGATGACGCCGTGCACGTAGCGGAAGGCCGCGTGGGAGAAGACCGTGTCGCGCCGGACCATCGTCACCAGCCGCCACACACAGACCAGGACCGCCTGGACGGTCACCACGCCCAGGACCACGATCACCAGCACCGGAGCGCGCACCTGCGCCATGTCCGGGTCGAGATCGTCCAGGTCGGCGGCCAGCAAGGGCACCATCACCCCCTGCACCAGCACCGAACCCGCCAACAGCACCGCGATCACCACACGGAGCGCGAGCGTCGTCAGCTTTCCCATCACCCCTCCTTCTCTCGATGAGCGATGGAAATCTATCGATATTCGATACGCGAGGCAACAGCAGGGCCCTCACGGGCCCAAAGAGGGACCGTCATTGCTGCCCGGCCGCGCGCGAGCGGCGGGGCAGCAGCAGGATCGAGGCGACCGGGACGGCCGCCAGCACCGCCCAGGGGACGGCCGGGGGCAGCCCGGTGTCCATGAGGGACCCGGTGCCCGCGCTGCCGAGCAGGACGATCAGCCCGGAGACGGAGGACATGGCCCCCGTGTACAGCCCGAGGCGGCCCTCGACGGCGAGGTCCGGCACCCAGGCCCGGGCGGCCGGGGCCACGAGCATCTGCCCGAGCGTCAGCAGCACCACGAACCCGGCGGCGGGCAGCAGCCCCGCGCTGCCCGTCCATCCGGCGGGCCGGGCGAGGGCCACCACCCCGAACCCGGCCGCGATCAACAGCAGCCCCGCCGCCATCGACCGCCGCAGATCCAGCCGGTCCCCCGCCCAGCGGGTCACCGGCAGCTGCGCGGTCACCACCAGCAGCGAGGACAAGCCGAACAGCCAGGCGAGCGCTGCCTGCGACCCGGTGGCCCGCTCCACCTCGTCGGGCAGCAGGAGGTACAGCTGGTTGTAGGCCAGCAGATAGGCCCCGTAGGCGCCGCACAGGGCCAGGAACCGACGGTTGCGCAGCAGCCCGCCGAGGCCGCCCCGCACCTCGACCCGCTCCCGGCCGGGTATGTGCTGCGGCAGCAGCCGGGCGTGGCCGGCGAGGACGAGGACGAAGACACCGGCGCCCCCGAGGCACACCACGCGGTAGTCGACGGCGAGCAGCAGAGCGCCGATGAGCGGCCCGACGAACGCCCCGGCCTGCCCCGCGACCGTGAACAGCGCGAGCACCCGCGTACGGGACCCGCCGCCGCCCGACTCCTCCCAGACCACGGCCTGCCGGGCGACCTCGGACTCGACGGCGGGCGAGAACAGCGCCGCGGCGAAACCGATCAGCAGCACGGCACAGATGACCGACCAGGCCGCCTCGGCGTAGCCGAGCCATACGAACCCCGCGATCCGGAGCACACAGCCCACGAGGACGACGGGGCGTACGCCGTACCGGTCGGCGAGCGCCCCGCCCACCACGAACAGGCCCTGCTGGCTGAACGTCCGCAGCCCGAGCACGAACCCGACCATCCAGCCGGCCATGCCGATCGCCGTGCCGAGGTGCTCGGCGAGGAACGGCAGGACGGCGTAGAAGCCGACGTTGAAGGCCAGTTGGGTGAGGATCAGCAGCCGCAGCAGGGGGTTGAGCCGCCCCCAGGTGCGGCGCCGCGAGGGCTCGGCGGACATCGTGACGGGCGCCTCGCCCGCGTCGGCCACCCGGTCCGGGGCGGTTCCGATCGGCTGTCGCTGAGGTTCGGTCATGGGGTCTCTCCTACGGGGGTGGCGACGGCGGGCTCGGGCCGCCGTGCGGCCTCGGTGCGCGGACGGGGCAGCCGTACTCCGCCCGCGGCCGTGACGGCGAGCGCGCCCAGCAGGGCGAGGGCGGCGGTGGGCGCGAGGACGGCCCAGGGGGCGCGTTCGGCGTACGGCTGGTTCTCGGCGAGGAGGAGGCCCCATTCGGGGTCGGGCGGCTGGGCGCCGAGGCCGAGGAAGCCGAGGGAGGTCAGGGCGAGGGCGACGCCGGGCAGCCGCAGCAGGGCGTGGCGGGTGACGGGCGGCAGGAGCGCGGGGAGGATCTCACCGCGGAGGAGTTGTCCGCCGGTCGCGCCGAGGCCCTTGGTGGCGGTGATGTGGGTGGTGGCCCATTCCTGTTCGAGCAGGGCGGTGGTGTGGGCGGCGAGCGGCACCCAGGCGACGGCGGCCACGGCGAGCGCCGGGGTGGCCGCCCCGTTCCCGGCGACACCGGCGACGAGCAGGCCGGCGAGGACCGCCGGTATCGCGTTGACGGTGTCGACGAGCGGCCCGGACAGACGGGGCAGCAGTCCGAGCAGGACACCGGTCACCAGTGCGGCGGCGCTGATCGCGACCGCCAGGCAGAGGGTGGTGAACGCGCCGTGTCCGATCCGGGCGAGGAGGTCCCGGCCGAGCGCGTCGGTGCCCAACGGGTGTGCCCAGGACGGGGGTCGGAGCCGGGCTCCGGTGTCGAGGGCGAGCGGGTCGCGGGTCAGTCCGAGGGCGACGGTGCCGAGGAGGACGGCGCCGAGCACGAGAGGGGTGACGCGTGGCTCGGCGGGCTTCGGGCGGTGCGGGGAGGTCAGTGCGCCGTCGCGCAGGGCGGGGCCGATGAGGAGGCGGGCCGCGAGCCGGGCGCAGGCTCCGGCGACGGCGGCCAGCAGGACGAGGGCGAGGGTGCCGGCCTGGAGGACGGGGAGGTCCTGGGCGACGGCGGCCTGGAGGGTGGTGCGGCCGAGGCCGGGTATGTCGAAGATCTGCTCGACGGCGACGGCGCCGCCGGTGAGGCCGACCACGAACAGGCCCACGTTCGGCAGGAGTCCGGGCACGCAACGGCGTACGGCGCGGCGGGCCACGGTCCGTCCGGGTGTGCCGCGCGCGGCGGCGGCGAGCGCCCAGGGTTCGGCGAAGGCGCCCGGCAGCAGGTCGTCGAGCATCCGGCCGAGCAGCGCCCCGGTGGGCAGACCGAGGGCGAGGGCGGGCAGCACCGTCCACCGCGGCCCGTACCAGCCGAGCGCGGGGAGCCAGCCGAGGTGGACCCCGACCACGACCGCGAGCACCGATCCGGTGAGGAACTCGGGCAGCGCGGCCAGCATCGCCGCCCCGCCGCCCGCGCCCCCGCGGTCGTCGAGGCGTCGACCCGCGCCCCGCAGCAGGGTGCGGGCGCACACCGCGCCGGCCGTGAGCAGCGCGACCACGAGCGCGGCGGCCATCAGCAACAGGGAGACGCCGAGCGCCTGGAGGACGGCGGGGGCGACCTCGCCGCCGGAGATCCACGACCGTCCCGCGTCACCGCGCGCCAGCCCCCCGAACCACTCCCCCAGCAGCTTCGCCGGGCCCGCGTCGAGGCCCAGTTGATCGCGCACGGCGGCCAGGGCGTCCGGGGTCGGGTCGCGGTCCGCGGAGCGCGCCTTGAGGACGGTGAGCGCAGGGTCGGTGCGCGACAGCCACGGCAGCAGTCCGATACCGCACAGCAGGGCGGCGGCGAGCAGGACGCGCCACAGGGTCCTTATCAGCGCCGGGTCCCCGTTCCGATGAGGGCCCGCTCGTACGGGTCGAGGAGCACACCGCGTACGGAGGTGCCGACGCCGGTGATGATCCGCTGGTGGACGAGCGGCACCGTGGCGTCGGTGGCGAGGACCGCGGCCTCGGCCTTCAGCGCCGCCCGCTGCCGCTCGGCGGTGTCGGACTTCTTCTGGGCGTCCGCGACGGCACGGTCGACCTTCGTGTCGCACAGCAGCGCGAGGTTGTAGCCGCCGTCGCAGGTGAAGTCGCTCGCCAGGATGGAGACGGGGTCGCCGGTGTCGAGCAGGGAGTTGCGGGCGCCGACGAACGCGTCGAACTTCCCGGCGAGGGCGTCGCTCTCCAGCCGCGAGTACTCGCGCACCTCCAGTTTCACCTCGAACCCGGCCTTCTTGAGCTGCTGTTGGAGCACCTGGGCGACCTCGGGCAGTTCGGGCCGGTTGTCGTAGGTGGCGACGGTGATCGAGGTGCCCGCGGGGTCGGCCGCCTCCGCTCGTCCGGCGGGTTCGGGGCGCCGGCCGGCGGCCCAGGTAACGGCCGGGCCGAAGACGCCGACGCCGGGGTCGGCGTGTCCTTCGTAGACGTCCTTGGCGAGGACGGAGCCGTCGACGGCCTCGCGGGCGGCGGCGCGCAGCTCCGGGTCCTTGAAGGCGCCCTTGCGGGTGTTGAGCAGGAGGCTGGTGGTGCGGGTGGTGGCCGTCTCGTGGCGGGTGCCCCGGGTGAGGGTGGACGCCTGTGACACCGGGACGGCCTCGGCCACGTCGACCTGGCGTGTGCGCAGGGCGTTGGCTCGGGCGGTGCCGTCGGCGATGAACCGGGCGTCGATGCCGGGCGCCTGGGCCCGGCCGCCCCAGTAGTCGTCGTAGCGGTCCAGGGTGGCGGCGGTGGTGCCGGTGACCGCGGTCAGCTCGAACGGGCCGGTGGCCGCGCCGACGGGGTTCACGCGCTTCCCGGCGTAGGCCTTGGCGGAGAGGATCGCGAGGCCGGGGCCGGCCAGGCGCAGCGGCAGGGCCGGGTCGGGATCCTCGGTGGTGACGCGGACCTGCCGGTCTCCGCTCTTCTTCGCGGTGAGCGTGACACCGGAGAGCGCCGGGGTGACGGGCCGGGCCTCGGTGGCGTGGGTGAGGGCGTCGGCGACCGCGGCGGGAGTGACGTCGGTGCCGTCCTGGAAGGTGGCCTCGCGCAGGGTGAACAGCCAGTTCCGGTCGTTCTCCCGCGTCCATGACTGGGCGAGGGCGGGGGCCGCCGCTCCGTTGGCGTCCAGAGCGGTCAGCCCCTCGGTGACACCGAGCCGGCTGAGGAGGGTCGCGTCGGCGCCGTACGGGGAGAAGTTCTCGGCGGGCGGGAACGCCAGGGCGACCCGCAACCGGGAGCCGTCGGCGGAGCCGCCCCCGGAGGAGTCACCTCCGGAGGCGAAGCAGCCGGTCAGAGCGGGGGCGAGCAGCAGTCCGGCGACGACGCGACGGCGGCGGGGGGAGCGCATGGTCCTTGGTTCTCCGGGGGCGGGGACGACCGATGGGGAGGCGGGGAGGGCCGGTTGGGGAGGCGGGAAGGGCCGGTTGGGGGCGGGGAGGGCCGATTCGGGGCTGGGTTGCGCGGAACCTCGTGTCATCCGACGGGTGAGGTGACCGTGCCGGTCGCCGGGGCGGGGGCGGGGCGCGCCGGCAGCGGGATCTCGAAGTGCACGACCCGCTCGCCGGTCTCCACGCGCTCGTCGCACACCACGTCGCCCTGGGAGCGCCAGAAGTCCTCGGCGCCGGGCACGGCGGGGTCGGTGTGCAGATAGACGGAGCGGTAGCCGCCGTCGACCGCCGCGAAGTGCAGCAGTGCTTCGACCAGTCGGCGGGCGAGGCCGCGCCGCCGGTGCTCGGGGCGCACATAGACGCGGCGCAGCTGGGCGGTCCGGCCGGACGGGTACCGCTCGGCCAGGGCGCGCGGGTTGGGCGGATGCGCGGGGCCGCGGGAGTCCAGCGCGCCGGTGGCGACGACCGCTCCGTCCCGCCGGTCGACCGCCACCAGGAGGGTGTGCCGGGGCGGCAGGACGTACGCGTCGCGCAGATTGATGATGTCGCCGTGCCAGCGCGGGACGTAGCCCGTGCCGAAGTCCCGGTAGACGGTGTCGAGCATCACCGCGCGCGCACGGTCGAGGTCGTCGGGGCCCGCGGGCCTGATGTCGTAGTCCAGCACCTGCACATCATATGCAATAAGGCTGATGATCTTGTTCGGGGGCGGGTCGGTATGGCCATGGCCGGGGTGGTGAGCGGGAGCGCCCGGTCGGCCGGTACACGACTGTTCGCCCCTGGCCGCCGTCCGCGGCACGCGTGTCGCGGCGGCTCGCGGGTACTCCGGGGTCATGCGGATGAGCGTGGTGGATGTGGGATCGAACACCGTACGGCTCGTGGTGGCGGACACCGAGGGCGGCGTGCCGCTGCCGGTGCACACCGCCAAGTGGCGGCTGCGGCTGTCGGAGCAGGTGCCTCCCGGAGGGGACGTCCCCGACGAAGCCGTACGCCAGTTGTCGGAGGCGGCCGCGGCCGCGGCGCGGACGGCGGAACGCTGGGGCGCCTCGGCCCCGTTGGCGTTCGCGACGGCCGTGGTGCGTTCCGCGCCGAACTGCCGGGCCGTGCTGCGCGCCGTGCGCGAGGAGACCGGCGTACGCCTGTGCACCCTCCCCGGCGAGGTGGAGGCGGAGCTCACCTTCCTCGGGGCGCGGCGATGGATGGGCTGGCGGTCGGGGCCGCTCGCGCTGCTCGACATCGGGGGCGGCTCCCTGGAGGTGGCGTTCGGGCGGGGGCGACTGCCGGACTTCGTGGCGTCGCTGCCGCTGGGCGCGGGCCGGCTGACCCATGAGTTCTTCGGCGGGCAGGACATCCCGTCGCCCGACAGCGTCAAGGCGCTGCGCCGCAAGGTCCGTCACCAACTGCGGGACGTCGCCGCGCGGATCCGATGGGAGGGGCCGCGCACCGCGGTGGCCACCTCCCGCACGTTCCAGCAGTTGGCGAGACTCTGCGGCGCCTCACCCGGCCGGCACGGCCCGTTCGTGGAGCGGGAGTTGCACCGGTCGGACCTGGCGCGCGCCATCGACCGCCTCGCCGCGCTCCCCGCGGCCGAGCGGTCCACGCTCCCGGGGATCTCCGTGCCGCGCGCGGCGCAGAGCCTGGCCGGAGCGGTGGTGGGGCACACGACCATGAAGCTGACCGACCTCAGGTCGGTGACCGTCTGCCCGTGGGCGATCCGCGAGGGCGTGTTCCTCCGGCACATCGAGGACGGCCCGGCCTGGTGGGCGGAGGTCACCCAGGACGACGCGGGGCCCGCCGCCCCGCTGCCGAGTCAGGCCGGCCCGGTCGCCCTGCGGATCGCGACACCGGCCGGCTGACACCACAGGAAAGGAGAAGGAACCTCATGACCCGTCACCAGAAGCGTGCGACCGGCGACCGGCCCGAGACGGCCCTGGAGGAGGTCCTGCACGAGGCCGAGGAGGCGGAGACCCGCGTCACCGACTCCGCCCGGCAGCGCCGCCGCCGGGGCGAGGCCGGTGAGGCGATCACACCGAACGAACGGGCACAGGAGGAGTCTCGGCACGACGGCGACCACGGCCGAGACCGCGCATGAGACCGTGACCCACACCGGCGAGGCCGGTGAACGGCGAGCGTGGGGCCGGGCGGCGGACCGCCCGGCCCCACGTGTGCGCGGACCACGGGAGAACGGCCCTGGCGCAGGAGAACGGCCCTCGCGCCAACGGCGAAGCCAGGCTCAGCGGTTCGGCGGTCGGCCGGGACATCGGATGGAAACATGGAGGGGCCTGGGGGCAGGTGTACACCGTGCCGACCGCACCGGTACGCAATCCGAGCCACACAGAAGTGGAGACGCGCGAAGTGAAGTTCCTTCTCGAGGTCGACCTGGACGGTACGGGCTGGGACGAGGGCACCGCCGTCCAGGAGCTGGAGCGCATCCTCCGGTACTGGGGCGGCAACCTCCGCCACTGCGAGATGGCACCGGGCGACGGACAGGCCCTGTACGACTCCGGACACCGGGAGGTGGGCCGCTGGACCGTCACCTCCGAGTGACCGGTCGCTCCCTCGACCCCCGGAAACAAGATGCCGGGGGTCGGCCGGCAGCCCCACTCCGCCTGGCCGACCCCCGGATGGGATCGCGTGGCACACCACGACAGGGCACGCACTCCCCAGTTACGGGCCCTCGCTCATCACTCGCGGAACCACACGACCCCGGTCTCTGAGCCCCTCTAGAAGGAGAACAGGGCCGTCGTCGCGGAGTTCTTCACGCAGTCGTTGGAGAAGACACGCTCGTACGCGACGCGCTTGCCCTCCCAGACGCCCTGGACGGTGACGATCACGGGGTCGTACTGCTTGGTGCAGAACGCTCCGGTCGTGCCGTTGAGGGCGTCGAGGTTCCCGTCGCTCGCCCGGAGTTCGGCGCACGCCTTGACGGCGGCCGGGTGGGTTCCGGAGGGGCGCGGCGCGCAGGTCAGGGTGACCGCGCGCTCAGGGGTGGCGACCGCGGCGTCCTCACCGTGCCCCGTGGTCAGGACCATGGCTGAGGGCGCGTACAGCCCGGACGTGCCGGGCTGCGGGGCGGCCAGCGCAGAGCCCGCGAAGGGGCCGCAGACGGCGGTGGCCGTCAGGGTGAGAGTCGCTGCCCATCGCGCGGTGTTCGGCATTGTGTGCATCCTTCCGCTCTTGGATTGCCGGCGGTTTCGTCTCACCTGTCACGTGGACGAAGCCCGCCCGATCGGTGCCGGTTCGGCGAGCGCCACTCTGCCGGGTCCACAGCCGGAACACACATCGACCCCATGGATTTCAGTAACTTTGAGTGTTGAAGTAGTGGCGTGAAGTCACGGAATTCGAACATGCAAACCCCGATTCTGAGCGGTTCTTGATCGTCGGTTGATCACAGATGGCTGGATCTCCACGGCTCGGCAATCGGCCTGAAACATTCCGCTTGCCGCCGTGACGAACCCCGGATCGACCCCCGTGAGACCCCCGTGGGACCTCCGTGGGACCCCCGTGAGACCCCCGTGGACCCCCGTGGGACCTCAGGTGGTGGACGGCGGCGGACCGACTCGTCAGGATCGTCGGCGGGCGTGCTCGACGACGAGGGGCGGGACGGCGCGGATGGCGAAGCACTGGGCGGATTTCCAGTACGAGATCTATCTGAACGGGATGACGGGGGCCGTGCCGCGGCTGCCCACCGACCTCACCCGGCTGGAGGAACTCGCCGAGCACCGTCTCGGGTCCGGCCCCGTCGGCTACGTCGCGGGCAGCGCGGGCGACGGCAGCACCGCCCGTGCCAACCGCGCCGCGCTGGACCGCCACCGGATCGTGCCCCGGCTGCTGCGGGACGTACGGGAACGGGACCTCACCGTCGAGGTCCTGGGCCGCACCCTGCCCGCACCCCTGGCCCTCGCCCCGGTCGGCGTGCTGTCGATCGTGCACCCCGACGCGGAGTCCGCCGCCGCCCGGGCCGCCGCCGCGCAGGGCGTGCCGTACGTCCTGTCCTCGGCGTCCAGCACACCCATGGAGGAGATCGCGGAGGTGATGGGCGACGCGGAGCGCTGGTTCCAGCTGTACTGGGCGAAGGACCGCGAGGTCACCCGGAGCTTCCTCACGCGGGCCAGGGCCACCGGGTTCTCGGTGCTGGTCGTCACCCTGGACACACCGATGCTCGGCTGGCGGCCCCGGGACCTGGAGCGGGCCTATCTGCCGTTCCTGCACGGCGTCGGCACCGCCAACTACTTCTCCGACCCGGCGTTCCGGGCGGGGCTCGCCAAGCCTGTGCACGAGGATCCCGACGCGGCCGTCCTGCACTTCGTGGGCATGTTCGGGGATCCGGGGAAGACCTGGCCCGACCTCGCGTTCCTGCGGGAGCACTGGGACGGGCCGATCGTCCTCAAGGGCGTTCTGCATCCCGACGACGCCCGGCTCGCCGCCGACGCCGGGATGGACGGTGTGGTCGTGTCCAACCACGGCGGCCGTCAGGTGGCCGGCTGCGTCGGCGCCGCGGACGCGCTGCCGGGGGTGGCCGCGGCGGTCGGGGACCGGCTGACCGTCCTCTTCGACAGCGGTGTCCGCACCGGCGACGACATCTTCAAGGCACTGGCGCTGGGCGCCCGGGCCGTCCTCGTCGGCCGTCCGTACGTATACGGTCTCGCCCTCGACGGCCGGACCGGCGTGGAGCACGTCGTCCGTTCCCTGCTGGCCGAGTTCGACCTCACCCTGGCGCTCTCGGGGCACCGGACGCCCGCGACGGTCGACGGGGGCTGCCTGGCCGCCGCCCCGGCGTGACGACGGGGCGGCCGGGCCACGGCCGGGATCAGGCGGCCTGTAGTTCCCGCGCGGGGAGGCGGCCCGCGCGTACCGCCCGCGTCAGGGCCTCGTGGTCGCGCTCGTTCTGGTCGGCGTAGGACTCCGCGAAGGTGGCGAGGGCACGGTCGAACGACTCGCCGCCGCCCAGGTACGCGGCGATGGCGATCCGGTCGCCGGACCGGGCGTGCGCACGCGCCAGGGTGAACCCGCACAGCGCGCCGAACGCCCGCATGTCCTTCGGCCGCATCCGCTCCGGCATGGCGATGCCCTTCCAGTCCCGCAGTTGACGGACGTAGAAGTCGCGCTGCTTGCCGTCGAACCCGTCCACCCTTTCCCAGCCGAGGAAGATGTCGCTGGTGGCCTGCATCAGCCGCTGACCCGAGACGACCCGCTCGCCCTGGTTCGCGTACTTGCTCGCGCCGACGTACGGGGCGAGGACGGACGTGTCGGCCTCCTTGGCCTGGAGGAAGAGGGGGTCCCGGCCGTCCCGGCCGAGCAGCAGGAAGATCCAGCACCGGGTGCCCACGCTGCCGACGCCGACAACCTTGCGGGCGACGTCGGCGAGCCGGTAGTCCGCGAGGAGCGAGCGCCGGTCGGACGGCAGGGTCCTGGCGTATCGCTCCAGCAGACCCCTGAACTGGCGTTCGAGACCGACGCGCTCGACAGCCGGCAGCAGATCGGAGACCGGGATGAGCAGCGGGGGGTCCGCCGCGATCCTGGGCCGGCCGTCGACCGTCTCGGTGAGCTTGTCGAACACCTGAAGACTGTCGCGCGTACGGGCCTTGGCCAGGGCCTGGCTCAGATTCCGTTGGCTGCGCTTGCCCAGCCGACCCGCGGCGAGGGTTTCGAGGACGTCCGCGCCGATCTTCGCGTACCAGACGTCGAGGTTGCCCGCCTCCGCGAAGCGGATCATCGACTCGCGGTACTGACGGACGGTGTCCCGCACGATACGGGCGCGCTGGGCGTCGTCGAACCCGTTGGCCCGGCCCGCGATGACGAGACTGGCCGAGAGCCGCTTGACGTCCCACTCCCAGGGGCCCGGCAGGGTCTCGTCGAAGTCGTTGATGTCGAACATCAGCTGTCGCTCCGGCGAGGCAAGCAGCCGGAAGTTCAGCAGGTGCGCGTCCCCGCACAGTTGCGCCGTGAGACCCGAACTCGGGCTGCCGGCCAGGTCGGAGGCCATGATCGCGGCGGCGCCCCGGTAGAAGCGGAACGGCGACTCCATCATCCGGCCGTAGCGGATCGGGACGAGCTCGGGCACCCGTGCCGCGGACTGCGTCTCCAGGATCGACAGCGGATCCGGCCGGTGGGGGGACGGCTTGTACACGGCGTGGCCCGACCGCGGCGAGCGGCGGCGCGCCGCCTTGCCGAGGGCCGCGCGTTCCTCGGGCGTGGCGTGGGGTGCCGCGCGCATCGCCGTGGTCGCGTTCTGGGACATCGAGCCCCTCCTGCCTGTGGTCTGCGGCCCGTACGGGTCAGCCCCGGGGCTCGATCCCGGCGTCGGCGACGGCTATGGCGATGCCGAGGGCGGTGGAGATGTTCCCGGCCGCCGTCATGACGCGGGCGGTGCCCACGATGGGCGCGATGGCGACCAGCACGTCCTGGAGCTGCTCGGCGGTCAGGCCGGTCCTGAGGGCGGGGTCGATGTGCGCGACATAGGAGATGGGCGGGGCGTCCGACGCGGCGAGGGCGGCGATCCGCGTGAGGATCAGCATGTCCGGCGGCAGCCCGCACCGCTCCAGCGAGTCGACCGTCATGGCGGCGATGGTGTCCAGGACCGGGGTTTCAGATGCAGTGGACATGTTGAATGGCCTCCAGGTGAGGTGTGAGCCGGGGGGAGACATGGGCGCAGGGGCTCGGGTTCGGCGAGCTCGGGGCCTCCCTCAACCGTAGAGCGGGTCCGGGCCGCGCGCACGGGAAGGGCTGGTGAGCCCCCTGGTGCGGGGATTTCGGAGGGGGCATGCGGATGTCTCGGATGTCCGATTCAACCCGTGGCAGCAGAATGGTCACTGTCCACCCGTTGGGTGAGGAATGGGAGACCTCCATGAAGGACCTCAAGTTCGAGCAGAAGCGCTCGCTGTCACGCCGTGAGGCGGCCGACCGACTCACGGCGCTGGCCGAGGCCCTGCGGGAGGGCGGCGAGGCCGACATCGAACTCACCCCCGGAACGCTCAGCCTGCGGATCCCCGACGACCTCCGCAGCGAGATCGAGGTCGAGATCGGCGACGGCGAGGTGGAGCTGGAGATCGAGTTCAAGTGGCGGACGGCGGGCAGCCGCACGGCGTCGACCGAAACGGCGGAGCCGGCCCCGGACAAGCCGACGACCCGCAGGAGCACAGCCGACAAGTCCGCCCGAGGCGGCCCGAGCAAGCCCGGAACGACGAAGCGGTCCCCCGCGAAGGTCTCCTGAGCCGGGCGAACGGGCGGTGTCAGGCAGGTCGTCCGGGTGCGGGGCGAGTCAGGGTGTGATCGGGGTTGTCTCCGGGGCGGACCCCGATGCCCGGGGGTGTGACCCTCCGGCAGTGTGAGGGCATGACCTCGATGCGTATGTCACGCAGGGCTTTCGGGGGCGTCGGCCTGTGGGGGACGGCCGCGCTGGCCTCCGTCTCGGTGCTGCCCGCGCCCCGCGCCCATGCCTCGTCCGCGCTGCCCGCGCCCCGCACCCATGCCTCGTCCGCGCTGCTCCCGCCGCTGGATCCGATCGCGTTGCAGGCCGCGATCGACGATCTGGAGCACCCCGCGTCGACCGCGGCCCAGTTACGGGTCGGCGGCACGGACGGCCGTTGGTACGGCACCTCGGGGGTGGCCGACCACCGCACGCGACGGCCGGTGACGGCGCACGACAAGGTCCGGATCGGCAGCATCACCAAGGTGTTCGTCGCCACCGTGGTGCTGCAGTTGGCGGCGGAGGGCCGGGTCGACCTGGACGCGCCGGTGGGGCGCGTCCTGCCGGGGCTGCTGCCGCGCCGCTTCGCGGCCGTCACCGTGGCGCACCTGCTGAACCACACCAGTGGACTGCCCGACCATGTCGGCATCCCGGAGCCCAGGACCCCGGAGGAGGTGTTCCAGCACCGCTTCGACCACTGGACGCCGCCCGAGTGGGTGGCGACGGCGACGCACGGGCCGCTGAAGTTCGCCCCGGGCACCCGGCAGGAGTACCGCGGCATCAACTACGTACTGGCCGCCCTCATCATCGACGAGGTGACCGGCCGCCCCTACGGGGAGGCCGTCGAGGCACGCGTCCTGCGACCGCTGGATCTGACGCGCACCGTCGTACCGGGCGACGACCCGCGCGTCCACGGCCGGCACGTGCACGGTTATCTGCGCACGACCGACGGCACCCTGCGGGACGTCACCACCTACGATCAGTCGTCCAGCCGCGGCGAGGGCGACATGATCTCCACCACGAGGGACCTCGACCGGATGCTCGCCGCGCTGTTCCGCGGCGAACTGCTCCCCCCTGAGCTGCTGCGGCTGATGTTCACGCTTCCGCCGGACGACGTGCGCATGCCGGACGGTTCCCCGGCCCGCTACAGCACCGGGCTGCAGCAGGCCACCGTCAACGGCGTCACGTTCTGGGGCAAGACCGGCGAGACGTACGGCTACAAGAACGCCGCGTTCTCCACCCGCGACCAGCGGCGCCGCTTCGTGCTCGCGTACCACCCGACGACCCCCCGCGACGGCGGGGAGAGCCGGATGATCGCCCGCGTCGCCGACCTGCTCACCCGCGGCACCGGCGCCGCGGACGCGGCGCCCCGGCCATGACCGAACGAACGGCCACGCGTCGCGCCGCCTCTTCTAGGCGTCGCCCCCCGGCAGTACCCCCGGCAGCAGGGTCGGCAGATTCGGCAGATGGAGCGTGGTGAGGGAGGGCCGGGTGTCGGAGTTCGCCTCCGATCCGGTCGGGGTGTCGTCGCCGACGGACATGATCGAGCCGTTCTGCTCGGCGTCCGGGGAGACTTCGGGCTCGGGCTCGTCCGACTTGTGCGCGTCCGGCGCCGGTGCCTTCTCCTTCGGCTCCTTCGTGACCGGCTCGGCCTCGGCGGTGGGCGCCTCGGAGCCGGAGACGGAGAGCGACTCGGGGCTGGCGGTGACGCCGTCGGTGAGCCAGCGCTGGGTGGTGGAGTCGTCCCGGCCCTTCACCACGACATCGGCCTTGGCGTCGGTCTCGGTCGGGGCGACAGCCAGCCCCTCGCCCCACCGGGGCAGCAACTCCCCCTGCACGGTGAAGTCGTAGCGCACGTCCTCGCCGCGCCGGGAGTCCTCGTCGGCGCAGGTGCCGAGCATGACGACACCGGCGTCCACCTGGGAGTCCAGGCACAGCTCCGGGTTGGCGACGCTGCGCAGCAGCCCGTCCTCCTCGTAGGACCACTTCTGGGTCCAGTCGGAGGAGCACACGGCGAGTTCCGTGGAGGCGCCCTTCACGGCCTTGCCGCCCTGGATGTCGAGGCACAGGTCGGCGGCCTGGTTGCGCAGCCGGGTCTGCTGGGGTGCCGTGGGGCGGCCTGCCTTCGCGGGCGGCGTCGGCGAGGCGCTGGTGCCGCTCTCGTCGCCGGTGTCGGGCGCCGTGGCGACACCGCCGCCGGCGCTGGTGGACGCGGCGGGGTCCGCACCGCTGCCGTCGTCGGACAGCAGGGCGGCACCGAGGATCGCGGCGAGCAGCGCACCGGAGGAGACGCCGACGGTGAGCAGGGCCCGGGGGGTGCGTGCCCCGGCGGTGATCCGGCGGCGCTGGGCGGGGATCTGGGAGAGCAGACGGTGCTTGCCACCGCCACCCGAGCGTCTGGAGTTCCCCTTGAAGGGCATCCGGCCGGGCCGGGAGTCGAGATAGCGCCGCGCGCCCCAGCCGAGCACGGCCTCGGCGATGACTCCACCGAGTCCGCCCTCGAAATGACTGAGCTGGTCTGCCGCGTAACGGCAGTAGCGGCACTCCAGCAGATGCTGCTGCACATCGGGGAGCAGGGCACCGCCGCGGCGAATCGGCACGTCCAGCAGGCGGTTGTAGAAGCGGCAGTCCTTGGAGGGAGCGAGTTCCCGGTGGGCGCGCACACAGCCCTCGCGGAATTTCTCGCGCGCCTGCTCCAGCATGACCGTCGCGCTGTCGGCGTCCAGCCCCAGCAGACCAGTGGGTATGGTTATCGTTTCGGCTTCTACCTCGGTGTGCCACAACAGGCACTGGGCGGCGGCCGGGAGAGCCTGGAAAGACCGCTCGACGAGCTTGCGATTTTCGGGCGTCATGGACTTCGCCGCCCGCATACCGCGGCCTCCTGCGGGTTTCCGCAGGTCCGGCAGAACGCCGGAGACGCCTTCCTCGGCGGACCACTCCTTGACGGTGTCCCGCGCGGCCACCAGCAGCCTGGGCCGCAGCGCGACACCCGACTCGCCCCGCATCAGCCCGTCGAACACCCGGTGGAAGGCGGTCGCGGTGACCATCGAGGCGACACTGGACCCCGAGGCGAGGCATATGACGGCGTAGTCGTACGTCGGCTGCCAGTGCCGGGCCATCAACAGGGCGGCGGGATCGCCGGTGCCGCCTTCCGGCCAGCCTCGCAGCCGGGCGGCGAGAGTCTCGTCGGACTCCCCGGGGACCGGTCCCGGCGCGGGCGCGTAGGCAGGGCGGGGAGGGTGGGGGGTGTGCACAGAGCGGGTTCCTTCCAAGGCACAAGATGGCACACGGAGTTGTGACCGCCGAAAAGGGCCCTGGATTGGTGCGTACCTTTTGGCGGGCGCCGGGAAAGCGGCCGGGGACTGAGCCGCACGATGGCCGTCGACCTTGAGCCTTTTGGACTCTTCGGTGGCCCGAAAAACCAAATGGCCTTTCAGGCCGGGCCCTTGCCCCTGCGCAGGAAGTTCACCCTTGCACAAGTTACTCGTGGCTAACAAGGCACTTGGACAACATCTGCATCACTAAAAGCAGGTCAGATGACCGGAACACCACGCTCCGATTCGCAGAACGAACCCTTCCGGTTCCCTGGTGGATTCGCGGTTCAAGCGCCCCGTGTGAACCACGCGCACGCCTCGGTGGCCTACGCACTCTCCCGGTGCGAGGAGGGATGGTTGTTGACTGAAAACGGCCGACTCGCTTGGGCCACGCGCGGAACGGCGGCTCTCCCGCGCGAAACGGGCCGCCGACCTTGTTCCTCCCGCCCTCGGTCGGCGGCCCCGGCGTTCCGCGTCAGATCTGCCAGGAGCGGAGGCAGTCCGCCGCCCCGTACACATCCGTCTTCCCGGAGATCAGATCGCGGGCGAGGTCCACGAGGGCACCGTAGGGCGGGTTGATACCGACACCGCTGACGAACATGTACGCGACGGCCGTGGCGCAGGCGAACCGCGCGTTGGCGGCCGGCAGGGGCTTGAGCACCGCCAGGGTGTGCAGCAGCGCTGCGGCCCGCCAGGCCGGGTCCGAGTCGACCCCGAGGCGTGGCGGGTCGACGCGGTGCCGGGCCACGGCGGCCACGAGGGCGGAGAAGTCGTTGATGGTGGGCTGCTCGGGCAGGACCTCTTCGTGTCGCTGGAGCAGCCAGGGCACGTCGATATGGATGACGGGAGCCATCGGTCAGACGGCCCGTCCCTCGACGGTGCGCGAGACGGGTTCGTCCTCGGGGAAGGCGGCGGCGAACTCGTCGGCGTGCGTGGTGAAGAACTGCCGGAAGGCCTCGGCCCCCTCTTTCAGCGCCCGGTGTCGCACGATGTCGGCCGCGGCCGCCTCCCGCACGAGCGCCTTCATCGACGTACCGCGTTCCTTGGCTATCTGCCGCAGGTCCTCTAGCTCGCGGTCGCTGAACTCCACATTCAGAGCTGGCATGCGCCAACGGTACCGCGCGGGTACTTACCCGTAAATATTCCCAGGTCAGTGGAGGTGCTCTGCGGTACCGATAAGGAACGGCCGGCACCCCGGAAGAGGGGTGCCGGCCGCCCGTGACCGGGTCAGGGGCTCAGGTCTGGTCCGCCACGAACGAGGCCATGCGGGCCAGCGCGGCGTTCCAGTTGATCGTGTGCTCGTTGGTCGACCAGGACTGGATGTCGTCGATGTAGCAGAACTGACCGACACAGCCCCGGAGTTTGCCCTGCGCGAAGGGGTCCTGGATCCCCGAGTTGGCGCCGCCCGCGAGGGTGCCCGCGGGCGGGTTCGGCTGGGCCGGGTCCAGCTGGTGGGCGTACCACCGGGCGTGCTGGTTGTGGGCGTTGGCCTCGCCGTATCCGGTGACGTACGAGATGTTGAGGGCGTTGCGGCCGAAGAGGTAGTCCATGCTCTGGAGCGCGCCCTCGCGGTACTTCGACGCCCCGGTGAGGTCGTACGCGGAGGCGATGACGACCGCGTTGTTGAGGATCTGGTGGTTGGAGCCCCAGTCGTAGAGGTTCTTGTCGGGGGCGTAGGGCAGGCCGTACGGGTGGTCCTGGAGCGTCGCCAGATAGCGGTCGGCGCCCTTGATCACGGACTGGCGGACCTTGTCCCGGCCGGGCAGCTTGTTCGGTACGAGCGCCAGGTCGAGGCGCCCGGCGGCGGCCGTCCGCGCCCAGTCGAAGCCGTTGGGCCCGAAGATTTCGGCCGTGTGCACCGGTGAGCCGAGGACGAAGTCGGCGTACTTCTTCTCGCCGGTGGTGAGGTAGAGCTGCGCGGCCGCCCAGTAGAACTCGTCGGCGACGTTGTTGTCGGCGTAGGTGCCACCGCCGGTGCCGTCGCTCTCGGAGGCGTACATCTCGGGGTGCGCCCGGGCCGCCTCCCAGGCGGTGCGGGCGGCGGCGAGGTTCTTCGCCGCGTAGGCACGGTCGAAGGGGCGGTAGAGGCGGGCCGCCTGGGCGGCGGTGGCCGCGAGGTTCAGGGTGGCCGCCGTGCTCGGCGGGTGCAGTTCGCGCTTCTGCGGGTCGTCGGCCGGCATCAGCGGCAGACCGGTCCACTGCTCGTCGTGGATCTTGTGGTGGGCCATGCCCGCGAGCGGCTTGCCCTGCGGCACCTGCATCTTCAGCAGGAAGTCCAGCTCCCAGCGGACCTCGTCGAGCAGGTCGGGGACCTTGTTGCCGCTCTCGGGGATGGCCAGCGAGCCGTCGCCCAGCTTGTCGGTCCGTCCGGTGCGGGCGTAAAGGGAGCGCTCGTACGTGCTCAGCACCTCCCAGGTGGAGATGCCACCGTTGACGACGTACTTGCCGTGGTCGCCGGCGTCGTACCAGCCGCCGGTGACGTCGAGGGTGTAGTCGCAGACGCCGGGCTGGCAGGGCACGTCGTCGTCGCCCTTGTTGGGGGCGGCGTTGAGGTGTCCGGCGGCGCGGCCGTAGCCGGGGCGCAGGTCGTCGCGGATCGCGATGCCGCTGCGCTGGGTGTAGTAGTACTTCAGCGAGTCGAGCCGGAGCTTGCGGTAGGCGCTCGGGTCGATGTCGAAGGGGCGGCTGGTCTCGCCGTCGACGACCAGCGTGAAGCCGGTGCCGCTCCTGCGGTAGGAGCCGAAGTCGATGGAGTGGACGTTCTGCCCGGAGGAGGCGTCCACACCGCGCGGGCGGGTGGAGCCGCGGGCGACCACGGAACCCGAGGCGTTCTTGAGCTGCCACGGCAGCTTCGCGGTGGCCTCGGTGACGAGGGTGGCGTTCTTCGGCCCGGCGGGCAGATAGGCGACCTGGTTGACGCGTACCCGTGGCCCGGTGTCGGGCTCGTAGACCTCCGGCGGCACCCCGCCGAGCAGGGACACGTCGTCCATGCAGAAGGTGAACGGGTCGGCGTTGCCGCCCACCTGGAAGCCGACCTGGCCCTGGGCGGTATCGACGGGTGAGGTGAAGGTGTACGAGTACCGGTCGCCCGAGACGTTGAGCTGCGGGCTCACCTCGAAGTAGGTGTCGTACGGCGCGACCTGGAGGCCGACGATCGCCCGCAGGACCTTGCCCTGGGGCACGCCGGAGGCGGAGAAGCTGAACCGGTAGGACTCGCCCTTGACCAGGGTGATGTCGTTCTGACCGACGGCGGCGTCCCAGCGGTTGGCGGTGCCGCCGGGTATCTCGGCGCACAGGCGGCCGTCGCTGAGGGCGGCGGTGACGTTGCCGGTGGTCCACCACGGGGCGGTGGTGGTGTCGAACGTGCCGTTCTTGACCTGTTCGACCTCCTCGGCCTGGGCGGACCCGGCGGGCAGCGCGGTCAGTGTCGCCGCGAGCAGGGTCGTCAGGGCGAGCAGGGTGGTTCTACGTCGTTTCACGTCTGGGCTCCTCGGGGGAGGTGGGGGCGCACAGCGGTGACACGTGGCGTGGGAGCGCTCCCAGATGCGGACGATGGCCAATGCTGTTCGAGACATGACAGCCCGTCAACGGTCCGGACGGAACGGGTTTTCCGACCGGGAGCGGAACGACCGGATCCACCGGCGGCGGAGCCGACCGTTCCGCACCCGACGGCCGGAAGCTCTCCGCGCCGCCGGGGCGAAGGCCCCCCACAAGCCATCACAACCGATCGCGACCGAACGGAATCGGGCAGAGTGCACCAGCGGTGTCAGGGGTCCCACATGCCTCTCTCGTCCGTATCGGCGCGACGACCCCCGCAGAATGCGGTTTCGAGTCCCCTTTCGCATCAGAACACATAGGCTTGAATTCACCCGTAAGCCCGTTCGGTCCGGCGGAATGGAACTCGCGACGATGAGGACCCGCAAGGTAACGCACGGTGACGAACCTGCGTATGCCCTGGACGGTGCCGCCACGGCGCGGGCGGTCCTGGACCGCGAAGGCCGCGTCGTCGAGTGGAACGAAGGAGCCGGACGCCTGCTGGGCCGGCCCGCGGCGGAGGTCCTCGGACGGCCCGCCGCCGAGCTGCTGGCCCCGGAGGCGTCCTATCTGCCACCCCCACCGGGCAGCCTCAGCTGGAGCGGCATGCTCGCGCTGCGTCACCGCGACGGACACACGGTGACGGTGTGGCTGCTCGCCCACCAGCGCGGGCCGAAGGACGGCGACGGCAGCGGCGGCTGGCTGGTTCTGTGCCCGCTGGACGACCCCGGCCCACTGGTCCGCGACGATCCGCTGGCCGCGGCGGTCATGGTCCAGTCCCCGTGCGCCATGGCGGTGTTCGACGACCGGCTGCGGCTGCGCGGCATCAACGACGTGATGGCCGACGCCGTGGGCATCCCCGAGAGGAAGCTCCGGGGACTGCACATGTCGGAGATCGTGGGCGGCCGGCAGGGCGAGAAACTGGAGGAGCACCTGCGCGAGGTCCTCGCCCTCGGCCGCCGCAAGGACGTGCAGACCTTCCTCAGGGCCGCCGACGAGAACCGCGCCCACGCCTGGTCGGCGGCGATCGCCCCGCTGTGCGACGACACCGGCAGGCCGATCGGGGTCTGCGTCACCGGGCACGACATCACCGAGCAGTACCTGGCCCGTCAGCGGCTCCAACTGGTGAACGAGGCGAGCATCCGCATCGGCACCACCCTCGACGTCCGGCGCACCGCCCAGGAACTGGCCGACGTGTGCGTCCCGGCCCTCGCCGACTTCGTCAGCGTCGACCTCATGCAGTCCCTGGACCACGGCGACGAACCCCACGAGGGCCCGCTGTCCGCGCCCTTCACCCTGCGCCGCACCGCCCACCAGTCGATCACCCCCGGCTGCCCCGAGGCGGTCGTCGAGCTCGGCCGGACCGACGTCTACCCGGCCACCTCGCCGCAGGCGGCCTCCCTGTCGGTGGGCCACACGATCGTCGCGACCGACCCCGCCAACACGCTCGTGGACTGGCTCGCCTGGGACCCGATACGCAGCGCGCGGGTCAAGGAACTGGGCGTCCACACCACCATGTCGGTGCCGATCCGGGCCCGCGGCACGACGCTCGGCGTGGCCGTCCTGACCCGCTTCAAACGCCTCGACCCGTTCACCCCGGACGACGAACTGCTGGCCGAGGAGGTCACGGCGCGGGCGGCCGTCTGCATCGACAACGCCCGCCGCTACTCCCGCGAGCGGGAGACCGCCCTCGCCCTCCAGCGCAGCCTCCTCCCCCAGACCCTGCCGCGCATGCCGGCCCTGGAGGCCGCCTCGCGCTACCTCCCGGCCGCTCAGGCCGGAGTGGGCGGCGACTGGTTCGACGTGATCCCGATGTCCGGGATGCGGGTCGCGATGGTCGTCGGCGACGTCGTCGGACACGGCGTCCAGGCCTCCGCCACCATGGGCCGGCTGCGCACCGCCGTCCGCACCCTCGCCGACGTCGACCTCGCCCCGGACGAACTGCTGACCCACCTCGACGACCTCGTCGTCCGGCTCTCCGAGGAGGCCGGCGGCGAGGGCGTGACCGGTGAGGTGGGCGCCACCTGCCTGTACGTCGTCTACGACCCGGTGACCCGGCGCTGCACCTTCGCCCGCGCCGGCCATCCGCCGCCCGTGGTGCTGGACCCGGACGGGCGGCCGATGGAGGTGCACGTGCCGTCGGGGCAGCCCCTCGGCCTCGGCGGACTGCCCTTCGAGTCCGCCGAACTCGAACTGCCCGAGGGCACCGTCATCGCCCTCTACACCGACGGGCTGATCGAGACCCGGGACCGCGACATCGACGCCGGTCAGGAGCTGCTCGCCGACGCCCTCTCCGGCCGCAGGGGGCCGCTGGACGACATCTGCCGTGAGGTCGTCCAGTCGCTGCTCCCCGCGGGCGGTGCCCCGGACGACGTGGCGCTGCTCCTGGCCCGCACGAGAGGGCTGAGGCCCACCCAGGTCGCGACCTGGTCGATCCCGGCCGACCCGGCGTTCGTCGCCCGCACCCGGCAGTACGTGCTCACGCAGATGGCGCTGTGGGGCATCAGCGAGGCCGCGTTCACGGCGGAGCTGGTGGTGAGCGAGCTGGTCACCAACGCCATCCGGCACGGCGCCCCTCCGATCCAGCTGCGGCTGATCCACGACGAGACCACCCTCATCTGCGAGGTCTCCGACGGCAGCGGCACCGCCCCGCACCTGCGCCGGGCGAAGACCTTCGACGAGGGCGGCCGCGGACTGCTGCTGGTCGCCCAGCTCACCCAGCGGTGGGGCAGCCGGCACACCGAGGACGGCAAGACGATCTGGGCGGAGCTGACCCTGTCGGAGGAGTGACGTCGGTCCCACGGGCATCCGGCGCAGCCGGAGAAACCGCACACGTCCGACCTGCGCTTTTCCGCCGGAACGGCCGCCGGGCCCGTCACCCGGAGCGCCCGTGGGAGCCGTACACCCGTTCGTCATGCGCTCGTCCACGGCGGTAATGTTCCTCAGTCGCCGTGCCGCCGAAGTCCCGAAAGTCCCCTTGTGAACACCGCCCTCGCCGAGGTCCTCTCCGTCGTCCTCCTCCTCGTGGTACTCGGCGCCGCGGTCGCCCGGCCGTTCGGGCTGCCGGAGGCCGTCGTCGCCGTACCGGCGGCCGGCCTGGCGGTCGCCACCGGCGCCGTCTCCCTCGACCACGCGCGGGACGAGGCCGAACTGCTCGGCCCCGTGCTCGGGTTCCTCGCGGCCGTGCTCGTGCTGGCCAAGCTGTGCGACGACGAAGGGCTGTTCAAGGCGTGCGGGGCGTGGATGGCGCGGGCCTCGGCGGGGCGTCCCCAGCGGCTGCTGGGCTCGACGTTCGTCCTGGCCTCCGGGATCACGGCGGTGCTGAGCCTGGACGCGACGATCGTGCTGCTCACCCCGGTGGTGTTCGCGACCGTCGCCCGGCTGGGCGCCCGCCCCAAGCCGCATGTGTACGCGACCGCGCATCTGTCGAACACCGCGTCGCTGCTGCTGCCCGTCTCCAATCTGACCAACCTGCTGGCGTTCACCGCGAGCGGGCTCACCTTCACCCGGTTCGCGCTGCTGATGGCGGCGCCCTGGGCGGTGGCGGTGGCCGCCGAGTACGTGGTGTTCCGGCGGTTCTTCGCGGACGACCTCCGTACGGCGACGTCGGTGGAGGAGACGGTCGAGCGGCCGCGGATGCCGATGTTCGCGCTGGTCACCGTCCTGTGCACGCTCGCCGGATTCGTGGTGACGTCGGCGCTCGGCATCGAGCCCGCGTGGGCGGCGCTGGCCGGTGCGCTGGTGCTGTCGGTGCGGGCGCTGGTGCGGCGCGGCACCACCCCGGTGGCCCTCTTCCGATCGATCTCGCTGCCGTTCCTGGCGTTCGTGCTGGCGCTGGCCGTCGTGGTGCGGGCGGTGGTCGACAACGGCCTCGCCGACGCGCTGGGCCGGGTGATGCCGTCCGGTTCGGGCCTTCTGGCGCTGCTCGGTGTCGCCGCGCTGGCCGCGCTGATCGCCAACGTCATCAACAACCTGCCGGCCGTCCTCGTCCTGGTGCCGCTGGCGGCGCCGCTCGGCACGGGCGCCGTCCTCGCCGTCCTCCTCGGCGTCAACATCGGCCCCAACCTCACCTACGCCGGGTCGCTGGCGACCCTGTTGTGGCGGCGCATCGTGCACCACCACGACCACGACGTGGACCTCGGCGAGTTCACCCGTCTGGGGCTGCTCACCGTCCCGGCGGCACTGGGTTCGGCCGTGGTGGCGCTGTGGCTGTCGCTGCGGGTGTTCGGCGGCTGAATCGCCCCTCAGCCGCCGTCCCTGAGCGTCTGCCGGTACGCGCCCGGCGGCACCCCGTAGCGCTGCCGGAACACCCGGCTGAAGTGGAACGGACTGCCGAACCCGGAGGCCGTGGCCACCCGCTCCACGGGCAGTTCGGTCGCCTCCAGGAGCCGCGCGGCGTGCAGCAGACGGGCGTGCAGCAGGGCGCGCATCGGGGAGTGGCCGACCTGCTCGGTGAAGAGGTGGGCGAATCGCGACGGGGAGAGCGCGACCCGCTCGGCGAGGGAGCGGACGGTGTACGGGGCGCCGGGATCCGCGGTGATCAGGTCCTGCGCGCGCCGGACCCTCGGGTCGGCATCCGACCGGTGGGGTTCCGCGCGGGCCGCGGTGAGCAGCACGATCTCCTCCAGCGAGCACAGGGCGAGTTCGCGGGCCGCGGTGCCGTGCGCCACGGCGACCTCGCCGTCCGCCGGGGCGCCGTCGGGTGGCGGAGGTGCGCCCTCCCCCGTCCAGCGGGCGTCGGCGAGCATCCGGCGGAAGGCGGCGTCCACGCGGTCGCGGCTGCCGTCGGGCGCCGGGGTGACGGCGTACACCCGGTCGCCGATCCCGTACGGCCGCAGCCACGCCGCCCAGGACGCCCTCGGCTGGCAGTGCGCCCACCAGAACGCCCAGTGCGCGGCGCCGGGTCCGACCGCGTAGTGCTGGGGCACGCCGGGCCCGAGGACGACCAGGTCGCCCGGGTGCGCGAGCGTCCCTGCCGCGCCCTGCCGGACGACTCCCCCGCCGCCCGTGGTCCAGGTGAACAGCCAACTGTCGGCGCCGTCCGGCCGGTGGACGGCGTAGGGCGGACGCTGGTCGAAACGGCCGATGATCACCTGGCCCGGTGGCGGTGACGGATCCGCGGGCGCAGCGGTCACGGACAGGTCGTCAGCACGCACAGGCATCCTCCCGAAAGGCGCTTCGACCTAGCGTGAAGCACATCGGACACCGGAGGGAAGGGACGCTCGGATGGCAGTCACAGGCAAGGTCGACTTCGAGGAGAACGGCTATCTGGTGGTGCGGGGTCTCTTCTCCCCCACCGAGATCGATCGGCTGTGCGAGCGGTTCACGGCGCTGCGGGCGGGCGGCCCGATCCCCGGGCACTTCCAGCCCCGCCCGCCGACGGCCGACGGACCGGCCGACCCGCTGCACACCCACCCGCGGGTGATGCACCCCCACCGCATAGACGACCTGTCCCTGCGGGTGCTCCTCGACGCGCGGCTGCGCGAGGTCCTGGAGGGGCTGCTCGGGGAGGAGGTCCTGGCCGCGCAGAGCATGTTCTACTTCAAGCCGCCGGGCGCCCGGGGGCAGGCGCTGCACCAGGACAACTTCTATCTGCGGGTGGAGCCCGGCACCTGTGTGGCCGCGTGGATCGCCTGCGATGTGATCGACCGCGAGAACGGCGGCCTGGAGGTCGTGCCGGGGACGCACCGCATGGACCTGTTCTGCCCGGAGGAGGCCGACGAGGAGCTGTCCTTCGTCCGCGAGTACGTTCCGCCGCCGCCCGGCCTCACGCCGGTGCCCGTCGACATGGCGCCGGGCGACGTGCTGTTCTTCAACGGCAGCCTGGTGCACGGCTCACAGCCCAACCGCACCACCGATCGCTTCCGGCGCTCCTTCATCGGCCACTACGTCGGCCGGTCCACCGAACGCATCGGGCGGTACTACGAGACGCTGACGATGAGCGGGGAGCCCGTCGCGCTGGCGGAGAGCGAGGGCGCGGGCCCCTGCGGCACGGAGTTCGAACCGGCGGGCGCCCACTGACGGGGCGACGGGGGTCGGCGGGCGGCGGGTGGCGGGTCGGGCGGCGGGTCAGCCGAGTTCCAGCAGCCCTCGCCGGACGGCCTCCGACACCGTGCTCGCCCGGTTCTCCGTGCCCAGCTTGCGGTAGATGCGGACCAGGTGGGTCTTGACCGTGGCCTCGGTGAGGTGCAGGGCTGCGGCGATGGAGCGGTTGCTGCCGCCCCGCGCCAGCAGCCGCACGACCTGGATCTCCCGCTCGCTGAGGGAGGCCCCCGGATCGGCCAGGGGACCGGCGAGGTGTCCCGCCACCTCCGGGGCGAGGCCCATCCCGCCCGCGGCGGCGGCGCGCACGGCACGGAACAGCTCCTCGGGCGGGCCCGCCTTGAGGATGTAGCCGCGGGCGCCCGCCTCCATCGCCCGCAGGACGTCGCCCTGGCCGCTGTAGCTCGTGAGGACGACCACGCGGGTCCGCTGGGTGCCGGCGACGATGCGGCGGGTCGCGTCGAGCCCGTTCAGCCGGTCGCCCGGGTCGGTGTCGCGCGTCAGCCGGAGGTCCATCAGGACGACGTCGGGGCGGAGCCGGGCCGCGAGGCGGACGGCTTCGGCGCCGTCGCCCGTCTCACCGACCACGTCGAAGCCGGGCTCGCCGGTGAGGAGGGCGCGCAGTCCGGCCCGGACGACGGTGTGGTCGTCGACGATCAGGACGCGGAGCGGGACGCGGGGGCTGTCGTTCACCGGCCGCCCGCCCGGCCGGCCAGAGCGGGGGCGCCGACCGGGAGGGTGGCGCGGGCGAGCGTGCCGCGTCCCGGGGCGCTGTCGAGGGTGAGCGTTCCGCCGAGGGCGCCGAGGCGCTGCCGGCCCGCGCTCAGCCCGTGGCCCCGGTCGCCGGGGCGGGCCGGTGCCGTCGCGGTGTCGAAGCCGACGCCGTCGTCCCGGACCTCGACGGTGACCGTGGCCTGTTCGCGGTGGTCGAGGGTGACCCACACATGGCGGGCGCGGGCGTGTTCGCAGGCGTTGGCCACCAGGCCCTGGGCGACGCGGAGCAGGGCGGCGGCCCGCTCGGCGGTCAGGTCCGCCGGGCGGCCCTCGGCGCGGAACACCACATGGGCCGGTGTGCTGGTGCGGCGGGCGCACAGAGAGCGCAGCGCGGTCCCGAGGTCGTCGTGCTCCAGGGCGGGCGGGGTGAGGTCGCGGATGATGGTGCGGGTCTCGGCGAGGTTGGCGCCGAGCGCGTCGGCGACCGCCCGGACCTGGGTCCGGGCGAGGTCGGGGCGGCGGTCCCAGTCGCGGTCGGCGGCCTGGAGGAGCATACGGCTGCCGGCGAGTTCCTGGGCGAGCGTGTCGTGCAGATCGCGGGCGATGCGGGCGCGTTCGGCGAGCCGTCCGGCCTCACGCTGGCCGCGCGCCAACTCCTCGCGGGTAAGGCGAAGTTCGTCGAGCATCCGCTGCTGGCGCCGGTAGAGGGCGACGGTCGCCCAGACCGCGGCGGCCGGCGGCGCGACCGGTTCCATGTCGAAGGTGCCGGTGGCGCGGGCCACGAAGAGGACGACCAGGGCCGTGATCACGCCGACCGCCGCCAGGGCCGCCCGCTCGCCGAACATCCTGAGCGCGAGGATCGCGAGCGGGACCGCGAGCCAGGTGTAGCCGCTGCCGTGCTCGGCGGGGACGGCCCAGGAGATCCAGCACCACAGAACCAGCAGCGTGCCCAGCCAGACGGGTCTGCCCCGCCGCCCCAGCCGCCCCCAGAAGGCGAGTCCGCCCACGTACCCGACGGCGAGCAGCACGGTCGGGGGGACGACGATCCAGCACAGCGCCGAGTTGAGGTCGACGAGGCGGACCAGACCGCCGATGACGACGGTCAGGAACACCAGGTCGGGCAGTCGTCCGGGCGACAGCAGACGGCGGCGTACGACGGTGGGGGCGGCGTTGGCGGGCACGGCGGTGGTTCCCTCCGCGACGGTCCTGGCCGGCGAACAGCCGGCCGATGTGGGGCGTTACTCGAGTGACCGTAGTGAAGGGTGAGGCCGCGCGGGCTGTTTTGAGTCAGCCGGTCACCGACCCGGGTGCAGGCCCAGGGAGCCGGGGGTCGGATCGCCCTTGACCTCGCCGAAGTACAGGGCGAAGGTCTGCTTCAGCCGTTCGACGGCGGCGCGGTCCTCCATGAAACGGGGGAAGCCGTCGACATGCGCGTCGGCGTACTCCCACACGGGCTTGAGTCCGCCGGCCGGGGTGACGTCCGTGCGGACGGACCAGCCGTTGAAGGAACCCCTCTGGCGCTCGGTGGACAGCGACCAGTTGAGGTACAGCTTGGCGGCGGTCGGGTGGGCGGCCTTCCGCAGGATCGCGGCGCGCTGGCCCCAGGCCATGAAGGGGTGCCCGTCGGCCACGGCCCACCGGGTGGGGGCGGTCGCGGGCGTGGTCAGCGAGCCGGCGCCGCCGACGCCGATGACCTTCTGCTTCCCGCTGACGGCGAGGCCCGGGGAGTGCGAGCCCCGGTTGAACTGCGGCTGCTGCGCGGCGAACCTCGCGATCCAGTCCCAGCCGTACGCCTGCTGGTAGAGGGAGAAGAGGTAGAGCACCGCGTCGTCGTCGTGCGGGTAGGAGGACGCGATGCGGCCCTTCCAGCGCGGATCGACCAGCTCGTAGGGGGACTTGGGCGCGTCGGCGCCGGCCGCGGCCACGTCGTACAGATAGCTGAAGCCGATGACCGACACGGCCGTCCACGCGCCGTCCGGGTCGCGGAAGGGCCGGTAGACCTTCGAGAACCCGGCGGGCCGGTACGGCAGCAGCTCGCCCCGGCGCTTCCAGCGGGTGAAGTCCTGGAGGGTCTGGAGCTGGACGACGTCGGGGACCAGGGTGTCGGTGGCGAGCTGGTTGTCGACGCGGACGTCGTGGTACTTGCTGTAGTCCACGACGACCGTGAGGTCGATGTCGGGGAAGCGGGCGCGGAACGCCTCGGCCGTGCCGTTCTGCTGGGTCGCGGTGTCGCCGCCCGCGTAGAGGACGAGCCTGCCGCCCTCGGCGACGGCGGCGCGGTACAGCTCGTCGAGCGACCGGGTCTCCTCGCCGCCGGCCGCCGCGGACCGGCTCGACGACGTCCCCGGGGCGGCGGCCCGGGCGGTGCCGCCGGCGACGAGTCCGCCGAGCGCGGCACCCGTCGAGGTGGTGAGGATGCGTCGTCGGCTGAGATTGCTGGCCATGGGGGGCACGGTCCTTTCCGCGGCTCTGAGTTCGTCGTGCCGCCGGGGCGGCGCCGTCAGTCTGCGGCCGGGGGAGAACCTGGCGCGTCGCCCGAAGGCCGGTGACCGGTTCAACCGTTCGGTTGAACGGGGTGGCCCTGTGTGTCCAGCAGGTCCAGCGCCCGCTCCCACCGGAACTCGGGGCGTTCGCCGTCGGATCGGACCTCACCGGCGTACGGGTCGCCGAACCGTACGCCCATGCCGCGCAGTCGTTCCAGGCTGGCGCGGTACGCCGGGTGGGCCGCCAGGGCCTCGGAGACGCAGGGCAGGACGGCGATGGGGACGCCGAGGCCGTACGCCTCGCAGAGGGTGCCGAGGGCGAGGGTGTCGGCCGTGCCCGCCGCCCACTTGTTGAGGGTGTTGAAGGTGGCGGGAGCGACCACGACCGCGTCCGGCGGCGGGAAGGGCCGCGGGTCGCCCGGGGAGCGCCAGGCGGAGCGGATGGGGCGGCCGGTCCGTGCCTCGACGGCCGCCGTGTCGAAGAACCCGCCCAGGGCGACGGGGGTCGCGAAGACCCCGACCTCCCAGCCCCGACGCTGTGCCGCCGCGATGAGTCTGTCGACCTCCACGGCGATCCCGGCGGCGCAGACGACGACGTAGAGGAAGGGCCGGTCGGTGGCGGGGGCCGGGCTCTGCCGGGTTCCGGGCGCGGTGTCGGTCATCCGTGGAACCCTACTGAACCGCCGTCAGCCGCCGGGCGCCCGTCGGCCCCTCCCTCCTCTCAGCCCGTGAGGGCGGTCACCCGCCGCATGACCTCCTTGCAGAAGGCGCCCACCCCGTCGGGGTCGTCGATGAACTGGTTCGGCTTGACGCAGAACGTCGTGAACCCCTGCTCCAGTTGTTCCGGCAGGGAGGCGAGGGCCGCGCCGAGGTCCGCCGGGGAGTGGTCGTCGGGGAAGACCGCCTGGGTGCCGCCGATCATCTCCAGCTCGGCGATGTCCCGGCCGGCCGCGGCCATGGCCTCCTTCAGCGCCTGGATGTCCGGCGGCGTGGGGCGGCCGAGCGGGTGGAAGCCATGGCCGTGGCGGACCAGGCGGCGCAGCACGGGGCCGTGCAGTCGCTGCCCTCCGAACCACAGCCGGGGTCCCTCGGGCCGGTAGGCCTTGGGCTCGAAGTACACGTCCCGGAACGGGTAGTGCTCGCTGTCGTGGGAGATCGGGGACGGCCCCCACGCCTTCGCCCAGACGGCGAGGTGTTCGTCGAGCAGTCGTCCCCGGCTGCCGAAGGGCACGCCGAGCGCGTCGTACTCGTCCTTGCTCCAGCTCACCGTGGGCTGCACCAGCAGCCGTCCCTCGCTGATGAGGTCGAGGGTGCCGAGTTCCCTGGCCATCAGCAGGGGGTGGCGCAGCGGGGCGAGCACCGCGGCGGCGGCGAGCCGCAGGCGCTCGGTGACGGAGGCGATCGCGGCGAGCAGGAGCAGGGAGTTGGGCCAGGGTGTGTACGGGTCCTGGTTGCCCGGGAGGGCGTAGTCGCGGGGGTTGCCCATGAGGCCGGCGGCCCCGGCGTCCGGGCCGAGCACGATGTGCTCGCTGACCATGACGGAGTCGAACCCGGCGTCCTCCGCCTCGCGCGCCCACCGTACGGCGGTGGGCAGATCGGCGCGGCCGCCGGTCAGCGTCCAGTTCTCGCTCAGCACAAGCAGCATGCGTGGTGCGGCGCCCATGACACTCCCCAGTTCGTTTGATTCCAAACAAGATAAGGAGGCCGGGATTCCCGGGTCAATACCTGTCCAGGTGGATACGTGTGCCGCCTGCGGCGGACGGCATCCGGTCCCGGTCCGGCGCCGCATCCGCCCCAGGCCCGGTGGGCGTAATTCGATTGCGTGGGCGGGGCGCCCGGCCCCAAGCTCTGCGCATGTCCATCACCGATGCCCTCCTGCCGCCCACCTCCGCCGCCGTTCGTCCGGTGCGGGGCCAGCAGCAGTCCGGCCGACCGTGGGGACCGACGCCGCCCCGGTCATGACGGCCGCGCTCGTCGCGGGGCTCCTCGCGGGCTATGGCATCGCCATCCCCGTCGGAGCGGTCGCGACCTATCTGGTCTCCCTCACCGCCCGTACGTCCCTGCGCACCGGCGCGTGCGCCGCGCTGGGCGTCGCGACCGCCGACGGGCTCTACGCCCTTCTCGCCGCCCTCGGCGGTACGGCGCTCGCGGTGGCCCTCCAGCCCGTGCTGGTGCCGTTGCGCTGGGCGTCCGCCCTGGTGCTCCTCGCGCTCGCGGTGCGCGGCGCGGTCACGGCCGTGCGCCAGTACCGCGCCCGGCTGCTGCCCGGCCGGCAGCAGCGGGACCCGGTGGGCCCGGTACGCGCGTACACCGCGCTCCTCGGGATCACCCTCCTGAACCCCACCACCGTCGTCTACTTCGCCGCGCTCGTCCTGGGCAGCCGCGCCACCGAGGCCGTAAGCCCACTGGAACAGGCGGTGTTCGTCCTCGCCGCTTTCCTCGCCTCCGCGAGCTGGCAACTGCTGCTGGCCGGTGGCGGTGCCCTGCTCGGCCGCGCGCTGACCGGGCACCGGGGGCGGCTGGCGACGGGACTCGTGTCGAGTGCCGTCATCGCGGTGCTGGCGGCACGCATGCTGCTGCCGTCCTGACCACCGGGTGGTCCGGGCGTGGGAACCGTTTCCGCGCCCGGACCGCCCGGTGAGGATGAAAACGGCGGGGGCGCGTGTTGACGACGGGGCGGTATCCGGACCCGACTGGAAAGGACTGTTGCCCCATGCCCCTTGAAGGCGAGTATGTGCCGAGCCCCACGCAATGGGTGCGCGACCAGGTGGAGTTGTACGAGAGCTCGGGTGGCACCGAGGGGACGACGCTGCTGGACACGGGGATGCCCGTCATCATCCTCACCACCCGCGGCGCGAAGAGCGGCAAGATCCGCAAGACCCCGCTGATGCGCGTGGAGCACGACGGGCGGTACGCGGTCGTGGCCTCGCAGGGCGGCGCGCCCAAGCACCCCGTCTGGTACCACAACGTCACGTCCGACCCCCACGTGGAACTCCAGGACGGCGGGAACCGGCAGGACATGACGGCACGTGAGGTCACCGGGGACGAGAAGGCCCTGTGGTGGGAGCGCGCGGTCGCCGCTTACCCGGCGTACGACGACTACCAGAAAAAGACCGACCGGGAGATACCGGTCTTCGTGCTGGAGCCGGTGACGGGCGCGTAGGAGAGGCCGGGGCGCCCGGTCGGCGGGGAGCAGAAATCCTCGGATCGACGCGCATGATCCCCCGGTCGCCGGGCAGCCGAGTCTCAGGCCCCGCCGCGTTCCCCCGTCGCGGCGGGGCTCTTCGCTGTCTTCGCGCCCCCCGCGGTCGGCTCCCCCTGCTCGGCCTGCCGAGCCCGCCGGGCGGCGCGGGCGTCCGTCACGTCGAGGAAGATCTGCTGGGCCTCGGGGACGATGTGGGCGATGGAGCGCTTGATGCGTACGGCGATCTCCTCGACCCGTTCGCTGTCGAGACCGGGCACGAGGTCCACACGGGCGGCCACCAGGGTGGAGTCCAGGCCGAGCTCCATGGTGAGCAGGGCCTCGACGCTGTCGATCTCGGGCTGCGCCTCCAGCAGGGCACGGATTTTATGGCTCGCCTCGGCGCCCGCCGCGCGCCCGATGAGCTGCTCGCGGGCGTCCCGGCCGAGCCAGAACGCCACGTACATGAGGAGGGCGCCGATCCCGAACGAGGCGAGCGCCTCCCAGAGCACCTGCCCCGTCACCATGTGCAGGGCCATCCCGGCGATCGCCAGGGTCACGCCCAGTACGGCGGTGCCGTCCTCGGCGACGACCGTCCGCAGCGCCGGGTCCCGCAGGCCGCCCGCGCCGCCCTGCGCACGCACCTGGTGCAGGGCGCGCAGCAGGGAGGCGCCCTCGGAGAGCAGGGCGACGCCGAGGACGGCGAGGCCGGCCACGTAACCGTCGTAGGAGTCCTCCGAGCCGCCGGTCAGGGCGTGGAAGCCCTGGAAGACGGAGAAGCAGCCACCCATGACGAAGATGCCGACGGCGGCGAGCAGGGACCAGAAGAAGCGTTCCTTGCCGTAGCCGAAGGGGTGCCGACTGTCCGCCGGGCGGCGGCTGCGGCGCAGCGCGGCGAGGAGGAAGACCTCGTTGAGGCTGTCGGCGACCGAGTGCGCGGCCTCGGAGAGGAGGGCCGGGGACCCGGCGAGGAGTCCTCCGATGGTCTTGGCGACGGCGATCACGAGGTTCGCGCCGAGCGCGACCAGGACGGTGACGCGGGTCCTGCGGTCGGCGCCGTCCGCGCCGCCCCGCCGCGGGGTCGGCTCACACAACTCGGCCGCACCGTCCCCGAGCCCGTCCCGCTGGTCGGGCCCAGCGCCGTCCGTGCGGCCCGGTCCGGGCTCCGGCCCTTCGAGCCCCGCCCGGTCCGCATCGCGCGGTGCGCGTTCCCGCCCTTCGAGCCCCGCCCCCTCCGCATCGCCCGGTGCGCCCTCCGGCCCCCCGAGCCCCGCCCGGTCCGCATCGCGCGGTGCGCGTTCCCGCCCTTCGAGCCCCGCCCCCTCCGCATCGCCCGGTGCGCGCTCCGACCCCCCGAGCCCCTTCCCGTCCGCATCGCGCACTCCGCGCTCCCGCCCGTCGAGCCGTGATGGGCCGCCCGTACCGTCCCGGCCCGTCGCACTCCCGGACATCCCCGCGCGCTCCGTCCCCTCCCCCGGCGTTCCGTCCCCGCCCATCTCGTGCCCGGGTATCCCGATGCCGGGCCGTTCCCGCCCCATGAAGTTCCTCCTGGCCCCCTCCGTCCGATGTTCTCGCGGCCTCGTCGTCCTCGTGACCGTCACTGTCCGGTCATCTGTGCCCGACTGCCCCGGCCGGTCCCGCTCACACCGTGGGGGTCGCGGAAATCGGGGAACCCGCACCAGGGCACACCTGTCGACGCGAGCGGATCGGGAAGGGCGAGCACGGTGAGTGGCGGCGAAGGCAACGAGGAGTACGGCCGGAAGCGGTTCGAGCGGTCGGCGAGCCATTTCACGGACCGCATCACCGCCGACGGCCCAGACGGCCGGCGCGTGGAGGCGGGCCGGTACCGGCTGGTCGTCAGCAGGGCCTGCCCGTGGGCGAGCCGGGCGGTGATCTCGCGGCGGCTGCTGGGGCTGGAGGACGCCCTGTCGATGGCGATCGCCGACCCCGTCCAGGACGACCGCAGCTGGCGGTTCACCCTGGATCCGGACGGACGCGACCCCGTGCTCGGCATCCGGTTCCTGAAGGAGGCGTACGACGCGCGGGAGAGCGACTACCCGGGCGGGGTGAGCGTCCCGGCGGTGGTGGACGTGCCGAGCGGGAAGCTCGTCACCAACGACTACCAGCGGCTCACCCTCGATCTCGCCACCGAGTGGACCGCCCTGCACCGCCCCGGCGCGCCCGAGCTGTACCCGCAGGCGCGGCGCGACGAGATCGACGCGGTGATGGCGGAGGTCTACGAGGACGTCAACAACGGCGTGTACCGGGCGGGCTTCGCCACGGAGCAGAAGGAGTACGAGGAGGCGTGCACCCGGGTGTTCCGGCGGCTGGAGGCGCTGTCGGAGCGGCTCGCGGGGCAGCGGTACCTGGTCGGGGAGACGATCACGGAGGCGGACATCCGGCTGTTCACGACGCTGGTGCGTTTCGACCCCGTCTATCACGGTCACTTCAAGTGCAATCGCTGGAAGCTGGCGGAGGACCCGGTGCTGTGGGCGTACGCGCGTGATCTTTTCCAGACCCCCGGGTTCGGTGACACCGTCGACTTCGACCACATCAAACGGCACTACTACCGGGTGCACACGGGCATCAACCCGACCGGCATCGTGCCGCTCGGGCCCGATCTGTCGGGCTGGCTCACGCCGCACGGCCGCGCGGATCTGGGCGGCCGCCCGTTCGGCGACGGCACGCCGCCCGGGCCGGTGCCCGCCGCCGAGGTCGTGCCCGCGCAAGGGCGGGCCTGACACCGGACGCACGGCGACGCTCGAAGACCGCAACGCGAAGGAGGAAGGCCAAGTGTCCAAGAAGAAGAAACTGCCCCTCGCCTACAAGCCCGTCGGTTTCGCCCTCGGCTGGGTGAGCGGCGCGCTGGCCTCGATGGCGTTCCAGAAGACGTGGAAGGTGATCCGGCACGAGGACGACGCCCCGGACGCGCTGGACCGGGATCGCGGGTGGGGCGAGATCCTGCTGGCGGCGGCCGTGCAGGGTGCGATCTTCGCGGTCGTGCGCAGTGCGGTGGACCGCACGGGCGCGAAGGCCATCGAGCGGTCCACCGGCGTGTGGCCGGCCCCGGAGAAGGGGGGCCGGGACTGAGCCCGACGGGGGTCAGCCCTGCTTGGGGGCCGTGGGGTGTTCGCGGCGCAGGGTGAAGGAGTGGCCGGCCGGGTCGGAGTAGCCACGCTCCTCGAACGGCCCGGCCGGCTCCTTCGTGTCGACGGGGCGGCCGCCCAGCGAGACGATGCGCCGCTCGGCCTCGTCGAGGTCGTCGACGTAGAAGTCCAGGTGGGCCTGGAGGGAGTTCTCGGGGCGCGGCCAGCTCGGCGGGGTCGCGTTCACGTCTCGGCGGAAGGCCATCCGGGTGCCGCAGGCCCCCTGGATCTCGACGCGGTTCGCCGTCGCGTCCGTCTCCTCCGCGTCGAGCAGCTCCTTGTAGAACGCCGCGAGCTTCTCGGGCTCGGCGCAGTCCAGCACCACGAGTCCTGCCCGTACCAGTGCCATGTCTCTCCTCCGCGCGGTCTTCGGGACGCGGGCGGACCCCCGGCGCCCCTACGCTCCCCGGGTACCCCGTCTCCCCGCGACCATCTCCCCGCGACCGCCGTCGTGCGGGACCCCTCTATTTTCTGGACAGTCGTCCAGCTATAGTGGACACCTGTCCAAGAAGTCGGCGGCGGCGCCGAGTGGGTTAGGGAGGCTGTTGAGCATGGAGATCCTGGCTAGTGCGCTGGTTGCGCTGGTGGCGGTGGAGCACCTGTACATCCTGGTGATGGAGATGTTCCTGTGGCAGAAGGCGCCCGGGATGAGATTCCACGGCTTCGACGCGGACATGGCGCGGCGGACGGCGGCGATGGCGGCCAACCAGGGCCTCTACAACGGCTTCCTCGCGGCGGGCCTGGTGTGGGGCCTGATCGCGGACGACCCGACCGGCTTCCGCGCCCAGATCTTCTTCCTGAGCTGCGTCGTCGTCGCCGGTGTGTACGGCGCCGCCACCGCCAACCGCCGGATCCTCGTCATGCAGGCGCTGCCCGCCGCGCTCGCCCTGGCCGCCGTCCTCGTCGCCGGATGACCGCGGAGGACCCCCGGGCCGCCCGCACCCGGGCCAAGCTGCGGGAAGCCCTCCTCGACGAGTGCGCCCGGCGCCCCCTGGAGGAGGTCAGCGTGGCCGCGCTGGTCCGCCGGGCGGGGGTCGGCCGGGCCACGTTCTATGTGCACTACGCCGACCTGGAGGCGCTGGCGGTGGACGCCTGCGCCGATGTCGTACGGGAGGCCGTGGAGGCGCTGCACGCCTGGCGCGGCCGTCCCGACCCGGTACGGGCCCCCGCGGCCCTGGTGGAGTTCTTCGCGTCGCTCACCCCGCACACCACCCTGTACCGCACCCTGCTGGCCCCCGGCGGCAGCGGTCCGCTCGGGCGGGTGCTGTACCAGGACCTGCGGGCGTACAGCCTCCGCGAGCGCGAACTGGCGGGGGCCGCGGACGCCCCGCTGGTGGCGTCGGCCGTGGCCGGCACCTTCGCGGGCGTCCTCGCCGACTGGCTACACGGCCGGATCGAGGCCACCTCGGAGGAGATCGCCCACCAGTCGTGGCAACTGCTCGTCGCCCTGCACCGCAGCCGGTGAGCCCCCGCGCCCACGCGATCAGCCCCCGGTCAGGCGCAGCCGTGGCCCTCGGCCACCCGGGGCCACAGCTCGACGCCGTCCGGGGTGCGGACGTACGCCTTCGACGGGTCGTCCTCGACCAGCCACAGCTCCCAGTCCTCGTCCTCGTAGCGGTACCCGGTGTCGCGGGCCGCCTCGGGCAGGCGGACGTCACCGTCGTAGGCGGAGGTGAGCATCCCGTCGGGGAGGACGCCCTCGGGGTCACGGCCGTAGAGTCCGCTGCCGTCGGCCCCGTCCCGGCCCGTGGACAGGAAGTGGGCCTTCTGCCAGTCGCAGTGTTCGGCGCCCTCGGAGCCGTGCACGGTGGTGATCGGCACCCGTCGGCCCTTGGTGTCGGTCCAGATCTCGTACCACTGGGAGTCCGTCCAGCTCGCGGGCAGTTCGGCCGGGTCGCAGGACGCGCTGGTCTCGGGGCCCCAGCCGGGGCTGTCCTCGCGGTCCCTGGCGACGATCACGGCGACCTTGGTGCGGCCGTCGACGTCGTACGAGAAGAGGGCCCGGTTCTTCTCCTCGCGCTCCAGGCGGTAGCCCTCCCGGGGTACGTCGGGCTGCTCGATGTCGAAGTACGCCTCCAGCCCCTCCTCGGGCGTCTTCCCTCCGTCGTCCTTGCCCCAGCCGCCCGGGCCGCCGCCGCCCGAGTAGAGCTCGCCGTCGCACTCCAGCGCCCGGCCGGCCGCGCCCGACTCCGTCCGCATCGCGTCGGCGCCGTCCTCGTCGACCTCCTTGTGCGGCACGTACAGCGGTCCGTCGTACGGAGTGGCGGGCGGTGTCCCGGTGATCACCGCGCTGTTGTCCCCGTCGGCGCCGCAACCCACCGCCAGCGCGGCCAGGGCGACCGCCGTCACCATGAGCCCTCTGCGCATTCCCCACCCCTTGCTCGCTTTCGAACATGCTCTCCCTCCTCCGACGCCTGAGGGCTCCCGGACGTTCGACGGCCCGGCGGGTGACCTGGTACGGGGTCAGCCACCGGGCCGGAGCCACGCGGGGAGTGCGCGGCTCGGAGGGAGGGCTCGGGTCAGAACGTCAGGACGGGCTTGATGCTGGTGCCGTCGCTCATGTCGGCCACCGCCCGGTCGATGTCCTCGAACTTGTAGCGGCTGATCAGGCGCTCCAGCGGGAGCCTGCCGTCCTTGACCAGCTGGACGAGGACGGGGATGGCGGTCTGGATCTCGTTGTCGCCGAGGGTGAGACCGACGACGCGCTTGCCGCCGAGCATGCCGTTGACGTCGAGGGAGACCTCGGTGCCGAACGGCGGGGCGCCGACGATGACGAGGGTCCCGCGCGCGGCCAGGGCGTCCACGCCCTTGCGCAGGACGAAGACGCTGCCGGTGGTCTCCACGGCGCCGTCGACGCCCTGGCCGCCGGTGATCTCCATGACGGCCTCGGCGAGGTCGGCGACCTCGCTCGCGTTCACCGTGTGCGTGGCGCCCAGTTCCTTGGCCAGCTCCAGGCGCCCGGCGACCTTGTCGACGGCGATGACCGTGGTCGCCGGGGTGAGGGCGGCGGCCATGACGGCGGACAGGCCGACGGCTCCGGCGCCGAGGACGAGGAGTGTGCTGCCGGCCCGGGGTTCCAGTACGTTCCAGACGGCGCCCACACCGGTCTGGACACCGCAGCCCAGCGGGGCGATGGAGTCCATCGGCACGTCGGGGTCGACCTTGACCAGGCCGCGCTCGGCGACCAGGGCGCGCTCGGCGAAGGACGACTGGCCGAAGAAGTGGCCGCCGAGGTCCTGCCCGTCGCGGCTGATGGTGCTGGTGCCGTCGGCGCGGCGGCCGCCGATCAGGTTCAGCGGCAGCCAGGTGGCGCAGTACGCCGGGTGTCCGTCACGGCAGTTGCGGCAGGCGCCGCAGGAGGTGAAGGACAGCACGACGTGGTCGCCCGGCTCGACGGAGGTGACACCCGGGCCGACGGCCTCGACGACACCGGCGCCCTCGTGGCCGAGGACGCCCGGCAGGGGGAAGGGCAGCGCACCGCTGGCGACACCGAGGTCGGTGTGGCAGAGCCCGGCGGCGACCATGCGGACCAGCGCCTCACCCGGCCCCGGCTGGTCGAGGACGACCTCGGAGAGGGTGAAGGGCGCGCCGCCGGACTCGACCACGGCGGCACGTGTGGTGGTGGACATGCTCGTGTACTCCTTCTTCGGTGGCGGGCCGCCTAGGGGGTGTTGTGAAAGTCCAGTGCGGTGCCCGCGGTGTCCGGTGCGTGGCCTCGGCGTGCCGGACGAAGGCCCTCGTAGCGGCGCTACGTGGGTCTTTGGCCGGTGCGGCGAGGGTGCGTGCCGGGCGCCGTGGGTGCTGTGCAGGACTTTCACAACACCCCCTAAGCAGCGCGGCCCGCCGGTGGTCCCGGGAGGGCGCTCAGTCGAGCGAGACGACGACGGACTTGACCTTGGTGTAGGACTCCAGGGCCTCGGGCCCGTACTCCCGCCCGAAGCCGGAGGACTTCACACCGCCGAAGGGCACGGCCGGGTCGAGCATGGCCCAGTCGTTGATCCAGACGATGCCCGCCTCCAGCTGGTCGGCGACACGGTGGGCGCGGGCCAGGTCCGTGGTCTGCAGGCCCGAGGCGAGGCCGTACGGGGTCGAGTTGGCGAGGGCGACGGCCTCGTCCTCGGTGTCGAAGGGCTGCACCGTGAGGACCGGGCCGAAGACCTCCTCCTGGACGACGCGGGAGTCGTTCGCGAGGTCGGCGATGACGGTGGGCTTGTAGTAGAAGCCGCCGTTCAGGTCGAGGCGCTCGCCGCCGCAGACGATGCGGGCACCCTCCTTGCGGGCCAGCTCGACGTACTCCTCGACCTTCCTCAGGTGCCGCTCCCCCGCCATCGGGCCGACCACGGTCTCGGGTTGCCGGGGGTCGCCGACGGGCACACCGGGCACGGCGTCGGCGAGGATGCCGACGACGGTCTCGTACAGCGGGCGGGCGACGAGCAGACGGGGGCCGCCCATGCAGAACTGGCCGGTGTTGAAGACGAAGCCCTTGATGATCGCACCGACGGCCTTCTCGATGTCGGCGTCCTCGAAGACGATGTGGGCCGCGTTGCCGCCGAGTTCCATCGTGACCGGCTTCAGGCCCTCACCGGCGACGCTCGCCGCGTGCCGGCCGACGGCGGTGGAACCGGTGAACGCGATCTTGTCGACACCGGGGTGGCGGAGCAGGGCCTCGCCGGCGACCGGGCCCGTGCCGGTGACGACGTTGTAGACGCCGTCGGGGACGCCGGCCCTCTTGAGGAGCTCCGCCATGTAGAGGGCGCTGAGCGGGGTCTCCTCGGCGGGCTTGTGGACGACCGTGTTGCCGGCCGCGAGCGCCGGGGCGATCTTGCTGCCGGCGAGGATGAGCGGGAAGTTGAAGGGGGTGATCGCGCCGACGACGCCGATCGGACCGCGCTTGGTGTAGGCGAGGCGGTTCATGGGGACGTCGCGGTGGCCGCCGTCCAGGGTCCAGGCGAGGGAGGCGTAGTACTCGTAGTCGTTGGCGGCGTTCGTCACGTCGACGGCGTGGCAGAGCGTGATGGGCTTGCCGACGTCCTGGCTCTCCAGGGCGGCGATGTCGTCGGCGTTCTCACGGATCAGCTGGGCGACCCGGTGGAGCACCCGGCCGCGCTCCCGGCCGCTCAGCCGGGACCAGGCTCCGCTGTCGAAGGCCGCACGCGCGGCCCGTACGGCGTCGTCGACGTCGGCGGCGCCCGCTTCCGCGACGGTCGTGACCACCTGCCCCGTGGACGGGTCGACCACGTCCGTTCGTGCCCCGTCGGCCGCGTCGCGCCACTGTCCACCGATGAACAGCCGCCCCGGTCCGTTCTCGAAGGTGGTCGTCATTGCCCACTCCCCAGCCTTGATCGCCAAGTTTCAACAAACAGGAATCCTGTTGGTCCGCAGTCTCAACACGCACAGGTTTCCTGTCAATGCCTTACGCTGACCCCCATGGTCGGCACCAAGGCACCCCCGTCCCTGCTCTACATGGTCAAACAGGTCGAGCTGATTGTCCGCTCGCACCTGGACGAGCTGGTGAGGCCGGCCGGGATCACGGCCCTGCAGTACACCTCGCTGACCGTGCTGGAGCGGCACGACGGACTGTCGGCGGCACAGCTCGCCCGGGACTCGTTCGTCACCGCCCAGTCCATCGCGGATCTGGTCCGCAGTCTCGAGAACCGTGGCCTGGTGCGCCGGGAACGCAACCCGCACAACCGGCGCGAGCTGCGGATCCTGCTCACCGACGAGGGACGCGAGCTGCTCGCCCGCTTCGCCGAACCCGTGCGTGACCTGGAGGAACGCATGGTCCGCGAGCTCACCGCGCACCAGGCCGAACAGTTCAGGCAGGCCCTGTCCAAGGCATGGCAGGCGCTGTCGTAGACCGGGGTGCGCAAAATTCCGGACGACCGGCCGAAGAAATCAAAGACATATGTCAATCGAACATGCTGAAATTCACCCTGACGGGGGTAACTTGCAGAGCAGGGACGGGTTTTGCCCTCACACAGTCCGGTTGGAGGCGATGCCGTCGTGTCGAGCGACCCCACACCTCCGGGGACCGGCCATCTGCGCGTGCGCGAGGACCGCGGCCGCACCGTGCTCGAACTCCACGGCGAGATCGACATCGCGGCGGCCGTGGAGATCATCCCGCACCTGGACGCGCTGACCGGCCGTCCCGGCGCCCGGATCGTGATCGACCTCAGGCACGTCGAGTTCTTCGACTGCTCCGGGCTGCGCCTGCTCCACCGGGCCCGGCACCGGGTCCTCGACCGGGGCGGTGAACTGCGCCTGGTCTGCACCCACCCGCTCACCCTGCGCGTCCTCAAGGTCACGGGCCTGTCCCGGCTGCTGCCCCCGGCCCCCTCACTGGAAGCGGCCCTGGAACAGCAGGCCACCTCCGGCACGTTATGACGCGCTTCAGAGGCCCTTCCCCGCGAACGGCCCCTGAAGCGCGACCCCGCTCGTTGCGACGCCGGACCTACAACCGCCCGGCGTCACCCCGGAGGCCGAGCCTCGTGATCGTGCGGCGGAGCGTGGTGCGGATCGCCTGCGTCGTCGACGGGTCGAGCGGTGTGGAGAGATGGTCGATCTCCAGCCCCGCGACGACCGAGAGAAGGATCTCCGCGTCCGTCTCGGGATCGTCCGAGCCGAGCCGGCTCGCGACATGGCCCACCTGGATCTGCAACGCCTGGCGCCAGGCGCGCGAGACGCGCGCGAGATCCGGCCTGCGGGTCGCCTCGATCAGGAACTCGTACTCCGCGACCAGGCTCGTCCGCGCCTCGGTCAGTCCGTGCCGGATGAACGCCGTGAGGTGCTCGGCGACATCGTCGGCGTGATCGCCGCTCCCGACACCCGCGAACGCCGCGAGGACCCGGTCCGCCTCCCGTCGGGTGTGCAACTCGAACGCCTCGAGGATCAGGTCGTCCTTGGTCTTGAAGTAGTAGCCGAGAGCTCCCAGCGGCAACCCCGCCTCCGTCGCGATGGCACGCATGGAGAGCCCGGCGAGCCCCTTGTCCCCGATGACCCGCAGGGCCGCTTCCAGGATGGCCGCCTTGCGGACCCCACCGCGCTCGGTCAGGACAGGGGTGTCTCGCTGCGGGGCGGATCCGCCGGACCGGCTCATGTCTGTCCTCGTCCCTCTCGCCTGTCGGGTGACCCGCCCGTGTGGTGGGCCGACGCATCATACCTTTCCATCTTAACTTGAACGAACGTACAACTCATTCGCGAGGCCCTGCTCGCCGTAATGCTGGCCGTCGCACCGTTGTCACGTCGCCCCGCTGCCTCTACTGTGACGAACGTCCAACTCAGTCACGCCGTCGGGCGTCCAGTGATTCGAGGGTGAGCACCGCATGAACCCGACCAGCGCCGACGGCCGGCCCGTCGCGATCGTCACCGGGGCCGGCAGCGCGTCCGGCATCGGCTACGCCTGCGCCAAGAGGCTCTCCGAGGACCACACGTTGTTGATCACCTCGACCACCGGGCGGATCCACGAGCGGGCGGCCGAGCTGGCGGGGCGCTGCACCGTGCGGGGGATCGCGGGCGATCTCACGGATCCGCGGTTCGCCGAGTCGGTGGTGGCCGAGGCCATGGACGCGTTCGGCCGGGTCGACGTTCTCGTCAACAACGCCGGTATGGCTTCCGTGGTGCAGCCCGAGGATCCGTCGAGCCTCGCGACGGCCTCCGACGACCAGTGGCGTTCCGCGCTCTCACGCAACCTCGACACCGCGTTCCACATGACCCGCGCCGCACTCCGGCCGATGCTCGACCGCGGGTACGGCCGGGTGGTGAACATGTCGTCGCTCTCCGGTCCGGTGATGGCCTACCGGGGCGATGTCGCCTATCACGCGGCCAAGGCGGGCCTGATCGGTCTCACCCGGTCCGCGGCCATGGACACCGCGTCGCGGGGCGTCACGGTCAACGCCGTGGCCCCCGGCTGGATCTCGACCGGGGGGCCCGACGAACACGTCGACGCCCTCGGGGCGGCGACGCCGTTGGGTCGCGCGGGGCGTCCCGACGAGGTGGCCGGCCTGGTGGCGTTCCTGGCCTCGCCGGAGTCGTCCTACATCACGGGACAGCTGTTCGTGGTGGACGGCGGCAACTCCATCCAGGAGGAACGCGGGCCGGGCCCGGCAGGCGGCCCTCTGACCCTGTTCGCGCCGTAGCCCGTGAGACGCGCGTTCTCCCTTGTCCACCCGTCTGTCCACCCCGTCTGTCACCCGCCATGCCCCTAGTCAGGAGAAACGAAGGATGGATCTGAACTATCTGTCGGCCGACGAGATGCTGGGAGCGTTTCGGCGGCGCGAGCTGTCCCCGGTGGAGGTCCTGGACTCGCTGATCGAACGGGTCGCCAAGACCAGCGAGGTCAACGCCGTCGCCGAGGAGATGTTCGACGAGGCCCACGATGTCGCGCGGGCCGCCGAGGCCAGGTACGCGGGGAAGGGCCCGGCGCCCCGGGCGCTGGAAGGCGTACCGGTCGCGGTGAAGGAGGAGATGCCGATCGCCGGCCGGTCCCATCGCCTGGGCTCCCTGCTGACCGAGGGCACCGTCGCGACGCGGACGCAGCCCATGGTCCAGCGACTGATCGACGCCGGCGCGGTCCTGCACCTGCGGACCACGACGCCGGAGTTCTCGATCGCCGTGACCACCCACTCCGAACTGTGGGGCGTCACCCGTAATCCATGGAACCTCGACTACAGCCCCGGCGGTTCGTCGGGCGGCTCGGGCGCGGCACTGGCCGCCGGGCTCGCCCCGCTGGCCACCGGCTCCGACATCGCGGGCTCCATCCGGGTGCCGTCGGCCCTGTGCGGCGTCGTCGGGTTCCGGCCCCCCTACGGACGGGTGCCGTCGCTGCCGCCGACCAGTCTCGACACCTACTGCCAGGACGGGCCCATGGCCCGCACGGTCACCGACTGCGCCCTCTTCCAGAACGTGATCGCCGGACCGGACCCCGTGGACCACGCCTCGGTTCCGGCTGTTCCGCCGCTCCCGACGACCTTCGGATCGTGTGCGGGACTGAAGGTCGCGCTCGCCGTCACCATCGGTGACTTCCCCGTCGTCCCCGAGGTGGCGGCCGACATCGAGCGCTTCGCGAGCGCCCTGCGGGACGCCGGGGCCGAGGTGACCCCGGTCGAGATCCCGATCAGCCGCCAGTCGATCATGGCCACCGCATTCGCCCACTACGGGCTCCTCCTCGGGCCGTCCGTACGGGGGGCCGCACCGGCCGACGACCCGCGCTGGTCCCGGGACGTCCTCGATGTCGTCGAGGCGTGCGAGGCGGCCCTGGAGAACCTCGGCGCCCTGCGGATCGCGGAAGAGGAAGGCCGCATGCACGCCGTGCTCGCCGAGATCCACCGCGACCACGACGCCGTCATCTGCCCGACCATGGCCACCACGGGCTACCCGGCGGACGCCACGGCGGCCGAGTCCGTCGAACTCGCCGAGGGCGTACGGTTCGCCAACCTCGTCAGCCAGTGCCTGACCCAACTGTTCAACATCGCGGGCCGGCATCCGGTCCTCAACGTGCCCTCGGGGCGCGCGGGCAACGGGGTGCCGACCGGCGTGCAGATCGTCGCCCGGCCGTTCGACGATCTGACCGCGTTCCGCCTCGGGGCGGCCGCCGAGGCACGTCTGGGCCTCTGGAGCGACCCGGACTGGCGACCCAGGCCGGCCCACCACGGCTGAGTCCACGCCCGGCCCGACGCTGTCGGAGGACGACGGCCGGTCGGCGCCCGGAGCCGCATGTGCTCAGTGACCCGGCAGCGCGTCGAACAGCGCGCTGACGGACTCGCCGTTGTGGATGCGGCGCACGGCCTCGGCGAAGGCGGGGGCGATGGAGAGGACCCGCAGTTTCTCGGTGCGCTCCTCGACCGGCACGGGCACCGTGTTGGTGCACACGATCTCCAGGACGTCCGGCTGCTCGCCCAGCCGTTTGAGGGCCCCGGCCGCGAACAGCCCGTGGGTGCAGGCCACCCGGATGGACCGCGGCCCCAGCTCCCGCAGCCGCTGGAGGAGCTCCAGCACGGTGCTGCCCTTGGCGATCTCGTCGTCGAGCACGATGACGTCCCGCCCGGCGACCTCGCCGATCACCGAGCTGATGCTCACCCGGTCGTCCGCGAAGCGCTGCTTGGCGCCCGCGGCGACCTGCGCGCCGATCATCCGCGCGAACGCCGCCGCCTCCTTGGCGTTGCCCAGGTCCGGGGAGACGACCGCCGTACGGCTCAGGTCGTACTGGCGGAAGTGCGCGGCCAGCTCGCGCAGCGCGTGCAGATGATCGACCGGCACCGAGAAGAAGCCGTGCACCTGTGGCGAGTGCAGGGTCATCGTGAGCACCCGCCCGGCCCCCGCCGAGACCAGCAGATCCGCGACGAGACGACCGCCGATGGAGATGCGCGGGGCGTCCTTCTTGTCGGAGCGGGCGTACGAGTAGTGCGGCATGACGACGGTGATCCGGCCCGCCGAGGCACCGCGCGCCGCGTCGCACATCAGCAGCAGTTCGACGAGGTGCTCCTGCACCGGCGCGACCAGCGGCTGCACCAGGAACACGTCCCGCTCCCGGCAGTTGCCCTGGAGCTGCACCTCCAGACAGTCGTTCGCGAACCGGCTCACCCGGGACGGGCTCAGCAGCACCCCGAGGTGCGCGCAGATCTCTTCCGCCAGTTCGGGGTGGGCGCTGCCGGTGAAGACGGCGATGTCACGCACGGTCGGCTCCTCGCATGAACATGATCAATACGGGTGGCGCGGCTCATGCTACTGGCCGTCCCTTCTACGCCGTTTCGGGCGTCCGCTCCCGGGCGAAGGGCGCCGCCGGTCCACGGCGAAGTACGGACAATCCCCAACTCCGCGTTCCCCCAAGGTCTCTGCGGGCATTCGTTGAATCAGGAAGGAGGGCCGTCGACATGACGACGTCCATCAAGCGCACGCGTCTGCCCGGCTGGGCCAAGGTGCTCATGGCCGTGGTGGTCCTCATCGTGGTCCTGCTGGCCGCGCTGAGGTTGCTGGTCTTCAAGGGGTTCGACGACATGTTCGGCACGGAGGAGCACGACCGCTCGGGGCCCACCCTGCTCCGGTCCATCCAGGACATGAGCCGCTACGAGGCCGCCTCGGGCAACTTCCAGGTGGTCGTCGACCTGGAGAAGGACGCCAAGTACCTGCCGGACGCGATCCGCGGCACCCGCACGCTGTACGTCGGCGCGGGCACCGTCGACGCCTATGTCGACCTCGGCAAGGTCGGCGACGACGACGTGAAGGTCGACAAGGAGCGCACGTCGGCCACCATCAACCTCCCGCACGCCCGGCTCGGCACCCCCGCCCTCGACACCGAGCACTCCTACGCCGTCTCCAAGCAGCGCGGCCTCCTCGACCGTCTCGGCGACCTGTTCTCCGACAACCCCAACAGCGAGCAGGCCGTCCAGCGGCTCGCCGTCAAGCACATCGGCGACGCCGCCGAGGACAGCCGGCTGACGGATCGCGCCGAGGCCAACACCACCGACATGCTCGAAGGGCTGCTGAAGTCCCTGGGCTTCAAGGAGGTGAAGGTGACCTACGGCGGCTGACCCGCCCACCGGGACCTCCCGGAGCGCGCATCGCGGGTCGCTTCGGGGGTAACCGCCTTGACACACAAGGAAGTTGAAACTGGGAGGGTTGGATGGCCCGTACGACCTCACGTTCCCGGTCCACCGTCTCGGGCCGCCGTTCGCCGACCGCGCGAGGCGATCGACGGCCCCTTCCGCTGCCCGTGCGGGTGCTGGTGATGGCGCTGGCCTTCGCGGCCATGGTGGCGTTCGGCGCGGTGCTGGCGGGACTCACGCTCCAGCCGTCGCCGGCGTCGGAGGCCCTCACGCACAGCAACCTGCGCCCCGGCAGCTCCCTGGAGCTCTACTGGCACCACCCGTCCCCGCGTGACGCCGTCAAGCAGCTCGGCGGGAACATCCTGCTGGGGGTGCCCTTCGGCATCCTGCTGCCGGTGCTGGCGCCGGGGACCCGCGGACTGCTGCGGGTGCCCGCGCTGACGGCCCTGATGATGCTGCTGGTCGAACTGGTGCAGGGCGCATTGGTGACCGGTCGCGCGTTCGACATCGACGACGTCATCCTCAACACCACGGGCGCCCTGCTGGGCTATCTGCTGCTCGGCCGGCGGCTCGGCCGGGCCGTGCACGCCCCCGCCGCGCGGAAGCGGCCGAAGACGCCGCGCGGCGGCACCGCCGGGCGGCAGCGGGGTGCCGGCAGCCCGACGTCCCGCAAGGTCGCCTGGCGCCTGCCCCGCCGGGCCAAGCCAGGGGCCGGCGCCGCCGAACGGGCTAGCGCGGCGTCCAAGTGAACTTGTCGCCGCCCACCCAGCGCACCTGCTCCGGGTCGTCGAGGTCATGGACGGTGATCCCGTACGCCGCGGCGGCCTGGAGCACGTCCGTCATCGCCTTGGCCTCGCCGACCACCTGACCGTCGATCTCCACGATGCGGAACGGCGGCGTACCCGGCTGCACCCCGAGCACCATGACCCGCGGGTGGGAGATGTAGGGACTCGCGATTTCCGTCATGTCTAGAGCGTAGGCCCGTTCCGCCGTCCGTGACCGGGCGGCGGACGGCCGCCGTGCGGGTACCCGGCGCCTGGGCGAGTCTGTAAGCGGAACGCTGGAGGTGCCATGGATCCCGTCGAGGCCCTGGAGCGGATCGCCTTCCTGCTGGAGCGGGACCGGGCCCCCACGTATCGGGTACGGGCGTTCCGTACGGCCGCCGAGGTGCTCGGCGCGTTCCCGCCGGACGAGGTGGCCGAGCGGGCGGCCTCGGGGTCGCTGGAGTCGCTGAAGGGGATCGGGCCGAAGACCGCGCAGGTGGTGCGGGAGGCGCTGGCCGGGCAGGTGCCGGAGTATCTGGGGAAGCTGGAGCAGGAGGCGGAGGCCCCCCTCACGGACGGCGGCCACCGGCTGAGGGAGCTGATCCGGGGCGACTGCCATGTGCACTCGGACTGGTCGGACGGGGGCAGCCCGATCGAGGACATGGGCCGGACCGCCGCACGTCTCGGCCACGAGTGGGCGGTCCTCACCGACCACTCGCCCCGGCTGACCGTCGCCCGTGGCCTGTCCCCCGAGCGGCTGCGCGAGCAGCTGGACGTGGTGGCGGCGCTGAACGAGACCTGGGCGCCGTTCCGGCTGCTCACGGGCATCGAGTGCGACATCCTCGACGACGGCTCGCTGGACCAGGAACCCGAGCTGCTGGACCGCCTCGACGTCGTGGTGGTGTCGGTGCACTCCAAGCTGCGGATGGACGCCAGGTCGATGACCCGGCGGATGGTCGCCGCGGTCCGTGAGCCGCGCTCCGACGTGCTGGGTCACTGCACGGGACGGTTGCTCACCGGGCGGGGCCGACCGGAGTCGGAGTTCGACGCGGACGCGGTGTTCGCGGCCTGCGCGGAGACCGGCACGGCCCTGGAGATCAACTCCAGGCCGGAGCGGCTGGACCCGCCCCGGCGGCTGCTGCGGCGGGCGGTGGAGGCCGGAGTGCTGTTCTCCGTGGACACGGACGCGCACGCGCCGGGGCAGCTCACCTGGCAGATCCACGGGTGTGCGCGAGCCGAGGAGTGCGGGGTACCCGAGGACCGGGTGGTGACGACGTGGGGCGTGGAGGACCTGCTGCGGTGGGCCCACGACAGGGAGGTGCCCGTGCCGGGCGCCCCGCGGCGATCACCGCCCGTTTCGGAACGCGAGAAGTGACACCCGATGCGAGGAAAGGTGCGTCATGGCCAAGGCCGCTGTGTTCGATGTCGACGGGACTCTCGTCGACACCAACCATCTGCATGTGGTCGCCTGGTGGGAGGCGTTCCGTCAGGCCGGGCACCAGGTGGCGATGCACGACATCCACCGGGCGGTGGGGCTGCCGTCGCGGGACCTGATCACCCATGTGCTGGCCGAGGAGCCGAAGCCGGAGGAGAGCGACGCGCTGAGCGCGGCGCACAAGGCGTTGTACGGGACGTACTTCGAGCGGTTGCCCCCGTTCCCGGAGGCCGGGCGGCTGCTGCGGCGGCTCGACGGGCAGGGCTGGCGGGTGGTGCTGGCGACGTCCGCCAGCGGGCCGGAGCTGGTCGCGCTGCGGCGCGCGATCGGCGCGGACGACGCCATCATGGCGACGGCGAGCGCGGAGGACGTGGCCGAGGGCAAACCTGCCCCCGACCCGGTGGAGCACGCGCTGGAGCTGGCGAAGGCCCCGGCCGGGCGGTCGGTGTTCGTCGGGGACACGGTGTGGGACATGCGGGCCGGCGTCCGGGCGGGCGTCCGCTGTGTGGCCGTGCTCAGCGGGGGCATCCCGCGTCCCGAGCTGGAGGCGGCCGGCGCGGAGATGGTGTTCCGGAATCCGGCGCATCTGCTGGCCGCGCTGGACGACAGCCCGCTGGGCCGCGAGGAATGACCTGACGAGGGCCGCCGCGGCCCGCCCTGACGACGTGACGCGGATCACCGGCGAGGTCCGGAACGGAGGGAACAGCCACGGGTGGTTGCCCGTTGAACAAACCGTGGGTGTGGATGGGACAGTGTCCCCGGGCCTCACCTTTTGCCCACAGGGACGATCGTTCGGCTGAAGCCCTGTGGAGCCTTTCGCCGAGAGGCGACCGCCATCCGCACCCACACACAGACCGCCCCGACCGAGATTCCCCCGTCCGGTCGGGGCTTGTCCTTCGCATGAGCGGCAGTCGTCAGCCCGTGAGGTCTCTCGGGCCGTACAGGGCGGCCGGCGCGCCCGTCATCAGGGCCCAGTAGCGGTCGCCGTACGACCAGTGCCACCACTCGGTGGGGTAGTTGACCAGCCCGGCCTTCGTGAGGGCGGCCCCCAGGGTCTCCCGGTGGGCGCGGGCCTCGGCGGGGATGTTCCCGGCACCCGTGTAACAGGCGCCCGCGCTGTCCTCGGGGCTGGCGTTGACCGGCGTACCGCAGTCGAGTTCGCGACCGTCGGCGTCGACGAGGGTCAGGTCGACGGCGGCGCCCGCCGAGTGCGGGGCCAGCTCGGGCGGCGACACATAGCGGCTGGCCGCCGTGCGGACGCGGGCGGCGTCCCAGGCGGGGTGCAGGGCGCGTATCTCGGCCGTGTACTCGTCGAAGTACCGGCGTTGCAGGTCCGGGGGCCGGTATCCCTCGACGAACAGCAGGCGCAGACCCTCCGGCAGCAGCGACTGGGCCCGGACCAGCCTCTCCAGCACTCCCGCGCGCAGATGGGCGTAGGCACCCGTGGCGTCGGCCTTGCGGGGGTCGACCGGCAGGGCACTGTCCCGGCGTACGTCGACGAGCGGCTCGTCGCAGTCGCGCACGGGTACGGCCGCGACCTCGGGATCGGACATCAGGATGATCTCGGTCATGGGGGTGATCCTCTCGTGGGCGCGTAGGGGCACCGCGGGAATCGGCCAGACCGGCGCCCGCCGGGGAGGGCCGCCGCGTGCGACGGCGTGGTCCGGGTACTCGTGGGCGGCCCTGGAAGTCGCGGCGCGAGAGGAGTCAGCGGTGAACAAGGAGTCCGGCGACAAGATCGTGATCACGGGCGCCACCGGCAATGTCGGAACGAGCCTGGTACGGCTGCTCGCGGAGGACGAGCGGGTCGGGCAGGTGCGGGGCCTCGCCCGTCGGGTCCCCGACTGGTCGCCCGAGAAGACGGAGTGGTCGGCCGTGGACCTGGGGTCCGGGGACGCCGACCTGAGGAAGGAGTTCGAGGGGGCGACGGCGGTCGTCCATCTCGCGTGGGCCTTCCAGCCCACCCATGACCCGGCCGTCACCTGGCGGACCAATGTGCTCGGCAGCATGCGGGTCTTCGAGGCGGTGGCGGCGGCGAAGGTCCCGGCCCTGGTGCACGCCTCCTCGGTCGGCGCGTACTCGCCGGGCCCGAAGGACCGGTCCGTCGACGAGTCGTGGCCCACGCACGGCTGGCCGGACGCCGCGTACTGCCGGGAGAAGGCGTACCTGGAGCGTGCCCTGGACTCCTTCGAGTACGAGCACCCCGAGGTGCGGGTGGTGCGGATGCGGCCCGCGTTCCTGTTCAAGCGGGAATCGGCGAGCGAGCAGCGCCGGATCTTCGGCGGACGTCTTCTGCCGGGGCCGCTCGCCCGGCCCGAGCTGCTGCCCTTCATGCCCGACATCCCGGGGCTGCGGGTCCAGGCGCTGCACACCGACGACGCCGCCCACGCGTACCGGCTGGCGCTCCACTCCGAGGTGCGCGGCGCCTTCAACCTGGCGGCCGAGCCGCCCGTGGACGCGGGGCTGCTGGGCGAGATGACGGGGTCGCGGCCGATGCGGCTGCCGCGGGCCGCCGTCCGGTCGGCGGTCGCCGCCGCGTGGAATCTGAGGCTGCTGCCCGCGTCGCCGCATCTCTTCGACGCGGTGCTGCGGCTGCCGCTGATGGACTGCACCCGGGCCCGCGACGAGCTGCACTGGCGGCCCGAGCGGACGGCCGTGGAGGTGCTGGAGGAGTTCCTGGAAGGCCTGCGGCAGGGCGCCGGCGCCGACACGGAACCGCTGCGGGGCCGGAAGGTGGGCTGAGCGGCGGGAGGCGGGTCCGTCCCCTGAGAGCACGGCGATGCGCGCGGCCGCGGACAACGCGCGAACGCCCCAGCACGGGCTGGGGTCCCACGCGGCACCGGGCAGGGCCGTCAGGCCGGGACGATGGAGGGGCCGCGTCGCGCGGCCACTCATCCGGCAGCTGACGGTTCTGCCCTAGTGCAGGGCGAGGACGGCCTGGATGGCTGGGGCGAGGCCGGCTTCGATCTCGTCCGGCGTCAGGGCGGTCACCGCCGGGAGGCGTAGCAGATAGCGGGTGAGTCCGAGGCCGAGGAGTTGCGCGGAGACCAGGCCGGCCCGGCGTGCGGCGAGTTCCGGCCCCAGGGCCGCGGCGAGCGCCGGGGCGACCTGCGCGGCGAAGATCTCGTGCATGCGTGTCGCGGCCTGTTCGTTGGTGACGGCCGAGCGCAACAGGACCAGCAGCGCGTCGTCGGCCGGGTCGCCTTCCCAGCGTTCGAGGAAGTGCCGTACCAGGGCCTGGGCGAGTCCGTCCGCCGGGACTCGTGTGAGGTCGGGAAGTCGCAGGTCGATGGCGAGCGTCGCGTCGAAGAGCTGTGCCTTGTTGCCGAAGTAGCGCATGACCATGGACGGGTCGATGCCTGCGTCCGAGGCCACGGCCCGGATGGTGGTGCGCTCGTAGCCCTGGGCGGCGAAGCGCTCGCGTGCGGCGCGCAGGATCGTGGCCTTGGTTCGGTCCGAACGCTTGTCGGTGGTGCTGGTCTCGGTGTCCCGGTTCATGTCAACGACTGTAGGCCAACGCGTGTTGACTATCCAGTGCCGACGTGCGCATCATGTCAACGAACGTTGGCCAACAACCGTTGGCAAACACCTGTTGGCTTTGCTGGGCCAGAAGGGAATCCCCGCCATGAACACCACCGCGCTCCCCAGCCGTACCGAGGTCGCCGTCGTCGGCGGCGGTCCGACCGGTCTCGCGCTCGCCGTCACGCTCGCTTCCGCCGGCATCGACTTCGTCGTCCTCGACAAGCTGGCCGAGGGCGCGAACACCTCGCGTGCCGCCGTCGTCCACGCCCGCACCCTGGAGGTCCTCGACGAGCTCGGTGCCTCCGAGGAGCTGATCGCGCGAGGCGTCCGGGTCACCCGGTTCGCCGTCCGCGACGGTGCCCGCCGACTGCTGACCGTGCCGTTCGACCAGCTGCCCACCCCTCACCCGTACACACTGATGGTTCCCCAGTACGAGACCGAAAGCGTGCTGCTGGACCGGCTGCGGGCGCTCGGCGGCGAGGTGCACCGTCCCTACGAGGTCGCCTCCGTCGTCCAGGACGACGACGGCGTGACACTCACCATGACCACCGGCGAGACACTGCGCGCCGCGTACGCCGTCGGCGCCGACGGCATGCACAGCACCGTGCGCGAAGCAGCGGGCATCGGGTTCACCGGCAACGCCTATGCCGAGTCCTTCGTGCTCGCCGACGTCGTGATGGACTGGTTGCCGGGCCCCAGCGAGGTCTCGCTCACCTTCGGCACCGCGGGACTCACCGTCGTCGCCCCGCTCCCCGGCGATCACTACCGGGTCGTCGCCACCGTGGACGAAGCGCCCGCCGCACCGGACATCGACTTCGTCCAGCGGCTGCTCGACGAGCGCGCCCCCGGCCAGGCCCGGGTCACCGGGCTGGCGTGGTCGTCCAGGTTCCGGGTGCACCACCGGGTCGCCGACCGCTACCGGGCCGGCCGCCTGCTGCTGGCCGGCGACGCCGCCCATGTGCACAGCCCCGCGGGCGGGCAGGGGATGAACACCGGCATCCAGGACGGCTACGCCCTCGGCCGGGCGGTGGCCTCCGGGCAGCTCGACGGCTACGAGGCACGGCGCCGCCCCGTGGCCCAGCGGGTGGTCGCGTTCACCCACCGGATGACCCGCGTGGCCACCACACGCAACCCGATGGCCCGAGGGGCCCGCAACACCGTGCTCCCCCTGCTCGGCCACACAGGCATGCCGAGGAAGCTCGCCACCGAGCTCGCCGAGCTCAACTACCGGTAGTACGACCGATGTTCAGCGCCCTCTCAGGCTGTTGTCTCCTCGAAGGCCGGCACGTGGTGGCCGGTGTCCCGGAGCGGGGTCAGCAGGGCGCGTACCGAGGCCTGGTCGACGTGCTCGACGATCAGCAAAGGATCAAGCCGAGCTCGCGGTAGGGGCTCCAGGACCGGAGGGGTTCGGCGTCGCTCTCGTCGAGCACGCCGCCCAGCCGCTGAGCGGACTCGTCCTCCCCCACCCGGCGGCCGGCTTCACCACGGAGGTCAGCGTCCTCCCGCACCGCGACGGGCTCACCCTCGACGGTCAGGGACTCGACGGGCTGACCCTGTTCGCCGCGAGACTCCTGCCGGCGCAGTCCCGCAAGGCCGGCGACGCCTACTGGGTCAAGGCCACACACGGTGCACACCCCGACCATGCGGCCGGCCACCCTCACGTCTTCTCCGCCCGCTGAACCACTCTGCTCGGCGGCCTCGACCGGCCTGCTGTCCTCCACGAGTGCCGGCGGCCGTCGACCGGTTTCGTTCAATCCACCTATTTCGTTCACAGGAGGTTCCCCATGCCCGGTTCCCCCCTTCCACGCCAGGCCAGGGGGCCGGTGCGTGCAGTGCGCACCGGCCCTGTTCTGGCCGTGACCTGCCTGGCCCTGGCGACCGTGGTATCGGCGATGGCGTCACTGAGCGTGGCGTTGCCCGACATCGCCCGGGAGACACACGCCAACCAGACCCAGCTGTCGTGGATCATCGACTCCTACAGTCTGATCTTCGCGTCCTTCCTACTGTTCGCAGCGACCCTCGGCGACCGCTTCGGGCGTCGCAGGGCATTGCTCGGCGGTGTCGGACTGTTCGCGGGAGTGTCGCTGGCCGCGACCTTCACCACCGAGCCGGACGTCCTCATCGCCCTGCGCGCGGTGCTCGGCGTGGCAGCCGCGTTCGTCATGCCCGCCACGCTGTCCACGATCACCAGCACCTTCCCCCGCACCCAGCAGGCGCGTGCCATCAGTATCTGGGCGGCCGTCGCGGGCGCCAGCGCCGCGCTGGGGCTGTTCGCCTCCGGCGCGCTGCTCGAGGTGTGGTCGTGGCGCTCGGTGTTCTGGCTGAACACCGTGATGGCCGGGGTGGCGTTCATCGGCACCCAGGTCTTCGTGCCGGAGTCCGCGCAGCCGGGCAGGCAGCGTGTGGACGTGACCGGAGCGGCTCTCACCGTGGCGGGGCTGGGAGCGCTCGTCTACTCGGTCATCGAGGCACCCGAGCACGGCTGGGGCAGCACACGCACCCTGACCGGCATCATCTGCGGTCTCGCCGTCCTGGCCGCGTTCGTCGTCTGGGAGCTGAGGCACCCCAGCCCCCTGCTCGACCCGCGGTTGTTCCGCCACAAGGCGTTCGCGGCCGGATCGATCTCGACCACGCTCCAGTTCTTCGCCTTCTTCGGATTCATCTTCGTCACCATGCAGTACCTCCAACTGGTGCGCGGCGACAGCGCCCTGATGGCGGCGGTGAGCGTGCTGCCGATGTCCGCGGCGATGATCCCCAGTGCCCGGCTCACCCCGCGCCTGGTTGCCAGGCGAGGCGCCCGGGGCCCCTGGACCGTCGGCCTTGTCCTGGTCACCACCGGTCTGGTCGTGCTGGCCCAGCTCGACGCGGGCAGTTCGTACTGGCTGGTCGCCGGCGGGCTCGTGCCGCTCGGTGCGGGCATGGGCCTGGCCACGACACCGGCCACCGCGGCGATCACCGACGCCCTGCCGCCCCGTCTGCAGAACGTGGGATCCGCCGTGAACGACCTCTCCCGTGAACTCGGCGGCGCCCTGGGCATCGCGGTCCTCGGCAGCCTCATGAGCGCCCAGTACCGGGACGAGCTCGACACCAGCGGGCTCCCCGCACCCGTCGCGCACGCGGCACGCTCCTCCCTCGCCGCCGCCCACCACATAGGCCACGCCACAGGCAACCCCACGCTGATCGACCGCGCCCGCGACGCCTTCGCCTCCGGAATGCACCTCGCGCTCATCACCGGCGCCGCGACCACCGCCCTGGCCGCCGCCGCCGTCACCCTCCTCCTGCGCCGAACCGGCAAGCCCAGCACAGCCTCCCTGGAGACACAGACCGACGGCACGGACCGCGAAACAGCCGCTCAGCCGACGGTGTGACACCAACCGACGGCCGGACAGATCACCGGGCACACCCACGAACACCGTCCACACGCTCGCGGTCTTCGCACCGGCCGGACATGACGGCGCCTCCCCGGGTCCCACCGGGGAGGCGCCGAGTCTTCGCGGCCTCAGCGGCCGAGAGCCCTCCGGATCAGCCGGACGGTTCGTCGGGGACGGGCTGCTCGGGGTGGACACCACCCGATTGGGGCGCACCCTGGCGTCCGGTGCCCGCCTCGTCCGTGTCCGGCACATCGGTGCCGGTCTCCTCGGACGCGTCGTCGCCCTCGGACCCGCCGGTCCCCTGCCCGGGGACCACCTCCCAGGGGTCCTCGCCGTCGGTCGCCTGCTGATCGGGCAGGTCCCTCGGTATCGGGTCACCGTTCTCGCCGGGACCCTCCAGCCGGTGATCGGTCACGGCGTGCTCCCTTCCTGTCGTGCACCGCGCGCGAGTACCTCGCGGCGATCGGCTGAAACCCACGGGATCGGGTCGGCGCCGCCCAGTTCGTCGAGCGCGGCCGTCAGACCGGGTGCGACCCGCTCCCGCCGCCAGGCGACGTCGTTCGCGTCCGCCTCGCGCGGCACCGTCTCCACCAGCATGATCAGGTAGAGGTAGCTGCGGTAGAGGGCGTAGCGCCGGGCGGCGCCGGGAGACAGGTGGGGGTCCCCTCCCGCTTCCTGATAGCCCGCCAGGAAGTCCGTGTCCTGCCGGATGTCCCCGAACAGCGAGAGGGACACGAAGTCGGCGACCGGGTCGCCCCAGAACATGCGCTCGCCGTCGATCAGACCGCCCACGCGGGCGGACGCCCCGTGCTCCACGAGGATGTTGCCGTCCCACAGGTCGAAGTGGACGAGTCTCGGGACGGTCACCTCGTCGAGCGCGTCGTACGCGTGCCGCGCGGTACGGGCCACCTCGTCGACGGGGCGGGGCAGCCAGGCCGCGTAGCGGCGGGCGTCGTCGAGCACGGCCTCGTACATGGTGGTGAAGGCGGTGCGCCAGTCGGGGGCGAGGGGGCCGAGGGCCCCGGTCGGATAGCCGAATCCGGGCCCGGTGACCTCGTGCAGCCGGGCCACCAGCCCGCCCAGCTCGCGTCGCACTCCCGCCTTCCGCTCCGCCGTCAGTCCCTCCCATCCGGCGCCGGGGCAGTGGCTGAGCAGCACGTGGCGGCCCGCCGGCGCGCTCTCGTCGAGGGCCGCGCCGACCACGCCCGGCGCGGGGACGCCGACGGTCCCCGCCGCACGGCAGAACGCGGCCTCGCCGACGAGGAGGTCACGCTCGTGGGACAGGCCGGGGACGGTGGACGGCGGAGGGATCTTGAGCACCAGCCGGGTGCCGTCGGTGAGACGGAGTTCCTCGACCGTGTTGTAGGTGCCGCCGCCGAGCGGCAGCCGTTCGGCGAGGCTCTCCGGCGGCAGTCCCGCCGCCGCCAGGACGAGCCGAGCGCGCTCCTCCGCGTCCACCGCGGTCCCCCTTCGTTCGTATCCGGGCACGGGGGCCCACTGTGCCAGCCGGGCCCCCGGACCGCACCAGGTCGGCGTGGGTCAGCCCGCCGCGTAGACGTCCTCCACGTAGCGGCCCGAGGCGATCAGGTCGTCCAGCCCTCGGCCGGGGCCCCCGTCGGGGTGCCGCTCGGCGAGGAGCACACGGAACGCCTCACGGACACCGGGGGCCATCCGGGCGCCGTCGCCGCACACGAGGACACGGGCGCCGGCGTCCAGCAGGGCCCCCACCTCGTCGGCCTCCGCGGCGATCCGGTGCTGCACGAAGGTGACCCCGGCGACCGGGGCCGCGCTGAAGGCGGGACGCAGCGCGACGGCTCCGGCGGCCTCGGCGGCACGCAGCTCGTCGGCGTGCAGGAAGTCCGCGTCGGGGGCGTCGCAGCCGAAGTAGCAGAGGGCGGGGGCGAGTTCGGCGCCCGCCGCCCTGAGGGCGACCCGGTCGGCGATGGCGCCGCGGAAGGGGGCGAGACCGGTGCCGGCCGCGACCATGATGACCGGGGCCGGGTCGTCGTGGTCGATCCGGAAGGCCTCGCGGCACGGCTGGATCCGGGCGAGGACGGTGTCGCCCGGCTTGACCGTGTTCAGGTAGCCGGAGCCGACGCCGGTGTAGGTGCCGTCGCCCGAGCGGGCCGGGGCCTCCAGCAGGGACACCATCAGGTCGATGTGGCCGGGGTCGGCCGCCGGGGAGGACGAGACCGAGTAGTGGCGGGGGCGCAGCGGGGTGAGGAGGTCGAGCAGGGCCGGCCGGTCCAGGGCGCCGCGCAGCGCCGGGTACGCCTCGACGACCTCGACCAGGGTGCGCCGCTCGCCGTCGCCGGACGCGCTCGCCGTGAGGGCCGCGCGCTCCGGGGGGGCAGGGGTTGGCCGCGGCGAGCGCCGCCAGTTGGTCGGCGGTCGGGCGGGCCCGCAACTCGACGTGGTGGGTGAGGAGGTGACGTACGGTCAGCGGTCGGTCGACCGCGAGGCCGTCGCGGCGCCGGGAGCGGATGTCGAGGACCTCGTCCGGGTCGAGGCCGAGGGCGGTGACGGCCCGCCGGACGAGCGCCGGGTCGTTGACGGGCAGGACGGTCAGATGGTCGCCGGTGCGGTAGGTGGTGCCCTCCGGCAGGGCGAGCCGGACGAACCGCTTGGTGCGGGGGTGGCCCGGCGCGGTGAGGTCGTACGCCCCGGTGACGGTCATGGGGGCGAGGCCGTGGCGCTCGGCGACGGCGTGGAGGGGGCCGCCGGTCAGGACGCGGACCTCGTACGCGGGGGCGGGCCCCCCGGTGGTGCCCGTGGCCTTGACCTCGGGGTCGCCGTACTCCGTCAGGAGGGCGGTGCGCAGGTCGGCCGCGAAGGCGCGGACGGTGCCGCCGAGGTCGCCGGAGGCGTCGGCGGCGGCACGGTCCAGCAGACGCGTGCCGCCGAGCGTGGCGAGGCGTTCGTCGAAGCGGGTCGGGACCTGCTGGTAGGTGGCGGCCCAGTTGCGGTCACCGACGCCGAGGACGGCGTACGTGCCGTCGTAGGCGGCCGTCTCCGTGTCGAGCCGGGCGGCGAAGGCGGTGGCGTCGTCGGTGGGCCGGCCGTTGTAGGAGGCGGCCGTGATGATCACCGGGCGGTCGGCGGGCAGCCCGTCGGCGTAGGCGTCCAGGGGCGCGACCTCCGTCTCCGCGCCCAACTCGGCGGCCTCGTCGGCGAACCGGGCGGCGAGCTCCCGGCAGGTGCCGTAGTTGCTGCCGTGCAGGAAGAGGACGCGGGTGCCCGGGCGGAGCCGGGCGGGCAGGGCGGTCGCGTCGGTCTCGGTGGCGGCCCGGGCGGGCGCGGTGGCGGGTACGGCGCCCGGCAGGGGGCGGTGGGCGCGGTCGGCGGTGGTGCGCGGCGTGAGGGTGAGGGTGAAGCCCTCGGGTTTGAGGGTGAGGGTCTCCTTGACGGTGAGGGCGTAGTCGGCGTGGTCGTGGGGCCGGTAGCGGTGCACCAGCATGGCCAGCAGCATCGTCGCCTCGTGCAGGGCGAACTGCCGTCCGATGCAGGCGCGCTCCCCGGTGCCGAAGGGCTTGAACGCGTGCGGGGAGCGGGCGGCCTCCGCCTCGGCGGTGAAGCGGTCGGGGTCGAACAGCTCGGGGTTGTCGCCCCACACGGGCTGCCGGTGCAGCATCGGGCCGAGCACCGTGACCTCCTGCCCGGCGACGAGCGGCACCCGGCCGCCGAGGAGGGTGTCCTCGCGGGCGTACCGGCTGAACGCGGCGGCCGTCGGCCACAGCCGCAGCGCCTCGTTGAGCACCTGCCGGGTGTACGTCAGCCGCCCCACCTCGTCGAATGTGGGCTCGGGGTCGGCGTCGTCGCCCCACAGGGCGTCGACCTCGCGCTGGACGAGGTGCAGGGCCTCCGGGTGCTTGGCCAGGTGGTACAGGGCGAAGGACATGGCCCCGGAGGTCGTCTCGTGGCCGGCGATGAGGAAGGTGATGACCTGGTTGCGGATGTTGGCGGTGTCGAGGGTGGTGCCGTCGGCGGGGTGCCGGGCGGTGAGCATGAGGCCGAGGAGGTCGTCGGCGTCGTCGTTCCCGGCTTCGACCCGGGCGGCGATGACGTCGTCGACGACCCGCGCGAGATGGTCGGCGTCGGCGCGGAACGCCGCGTCGGCGGCCGTGTGGTCGTCGCCGGGGGCCCGGCCCAGCCGGTTCATGCTCCACTCCAGGCAGCGGACCATGGCCTCGACGAAGGGGTGCGGTTCGTCGCGGTGGAAGGAGCCGAAGTCGTAGCCGAAGCCGGCGAGGCCGATGGTGTCGAGCGTCATCCGGGTCATGTCGTCGGGCACGTTCACCGGTCGGCCCGCGCGGCTCGCCCGGTCCCAGGCGTCGATCAGCCGGCGGGCCACACGGAGCATGACCGGGTGGTAGGTGCGCATCGAGCCGAGGGCGAACGCGGGCATCAGGATGTCGTGCGCCTTGGCCCAGTTGGGCTCGTCGCCGTATGCCGTGAAGAGTCCGTCGGCGGCGAACTCGCGGACGTTGCGCAGCGCGGGTCCGACGGCCTTGGCGAAGCGGGTCTCGTCGGACAGGTCGGTGACCAGGTCGAGATCGGCGACGAAGAGGGTGTCCCGGCCGTGCAGCCGCCGCACGAGCACGGGCCCGTGCTCCCGCATCAGACCCATGACCTGCTGGATGGCGGTGCTGCCGGGCCCGGTGGCGGAGATGTCGACGACCGGGACGGCGCCGGGGGCGGAAGCGGTAATTCATTGGCTCCCTCGTCGGAAGTCCGAGTAGCTTAGGCCAGAACCTAGTACCCCTAGGTTCGTCGAAGCCCTTTCCCCTACAGCCCTCCCGGAGGACCGCCATGAAGCCGCTCACCGAGCAGGAGATCCGCAGCTCGTTCATCAACTGCTCCAAGGGCGAGGCGAAGCGCGTCTCCCTCCCCCGCGACCTGGACGAACGCCCCTGGGACGACCTGGACTTCCTCGGCTGGCGGGATCCGGGCGCACCCGACCGCAGCTACCTCGTCGCCGAACGCGACGGCCGGCCCGTGGGGGTCACCCTGCGGTTCCCCTCCGCCCAGCGCGGCTTCCTGCACCGCAGCATGTGCTCCCTGTGTCTGACCACGCACCGGGGCAGCGGGGTCTCCCTGATGACGGCCCGCAAGGCGGGCGCGGCCGGCCGGGAGGGCAACTCGGTGGGGATGTACATGTGCGCCGACCTGGCCTGCTCCCTCTACGTACGCGGCAAGAAGGCCCTCGACACGGGAAGCCGGTTCGAGGAGAGCCTCACCACGGAGGAGCAGATCGCCCGAACGGTCGGCCACCTGAGCGCCTTCCTGGACAAGCTGTACGCCTGAAGCGCCCGCCGCCGAAGGGGACGCGACCCGCCCGCGGGATGACGTCGCACGCCCGCGCGGTGAAACCGCAGTACACGCGGAGGCCGCCCCCTCCTCCTGCCGCATCGTTCCGGTGATTAGGGTCCTCGGTCAGGAGTTCGGTGTACCGGCAAGGGGAACAGCGCAAGGATGCGAGACGTACGTGATGTATGGGCACTGATGCACACGAAGGTGTCCCGGTGGCGACAGGATCCGGTGGTCGTGCAGTCCGTGCGGTCGGCCGCGGCCGCATCGGTCGCCTACGTGGTGGCGCTCTGGTTCAGCACGTCGCCGGCGCCGCTGACGGCACCGCTGACCGCGCTCCTCGTCGTCCAGGTCACCCTCTACGCCACGCTCACCAACGGCATCCGCCGGGTGAACTCGGTGGTCGCCGGTGTCGTCGTCGCCATCGGCTTCAGCGCGGTCGTCGGTCTGACCTGGTGGAGCCTCGCCCTGCTCATCCTCGCCTCCTTGGCCGTCGGCCATCTGGTCCGGGTCAGCGAGTACGTGCCCGAGGTGGCCATCAGCGCGATGCTGGTGCTCGGGGTGACCAGCGTCAGTGACACGGCGTGGACCCGGGTCATGGAGACACTGATCGGCGCCGTCGTCGGACTCGCCTTCAACCTGCTGCTCGCTCCCCCGGTGTGGGTGGAGGCGGCCGGCGAGTCCATCGAGGACCTGGCCCGCCGTATGCGGCGGCTGATGATCCGCGTCGGTGAGGAGGCCGCCGGCCGCCCAGCCTTCGAGGTGGCGGCGGCCCGGCTGCACGAGGCCCGTGAGCTCGACTTCGACATCGTCGAGGTCGACGCGGCCCTCAAGCAGGCCGAGGACAGTCTGAAGCTCAATCCGCGGGTCCGGGAAGGGCTGCTGCACCGGGTCGTGCTGCGCACCGGCCTCGACACGCTGGAGATCTGCACGGTGGTGCTGCGTGTGCTGGCCCGCACCCTCACCGACCTGGCCCGCGAACGGGAGCCCAGTCCGCTGTTCTCCGCCGAGGTGGGGGCGAACCTCGAACGGCTGCTCGGCGAGATCGGTGACGCGGTGGTCAGCTTCGCGGTCCTGGTCACCACCGACGTCAGCCGCAGCGCCGAGTCCGCGGAGGAGCGCCTCGCCGTCGAGTTGTCGGCGGCCTCCGCGACCCGCGACAAGCTCGCGCACCTGCTGCTGGAGGACGTCCGGCGCGACCCGAGCGAGTGGCAGTTGTACGGCGCCGTGCTGACCGAGGTCAACCGCATACTGGACGAGCTGGACACCCAGCACCGCTCCCAGCGGCTGCTGGAGGAACTCGACCGCTGCACCCGCGAGCAGCGTGAGCGCTCCCCGCGCCTCACCGGCCTGCGCGACCGCCTGCGCACCGCGCTGCCCTCCCGGCGGAACCGCTCCGGCCCCGTCGGACGTACTAAGTGACAAGGCACGACGCGATGACGAGGGGAGCGTACGGAATGGCCGACGGCACCGTGCGGATCGACGGGACGACACTTCACCTGCCGGGTGGTGTGCGGGTGCGCTTCATCCGCACACTGCGCCTGCCCGAGTCGGGTACGCACCAGCTTCCGCCCGGTCTGGGCGACTTCCCGATCCGCCGGGTCGAGGACTATCCGCACACGGCCTCCGAGGAGATGCGGGCGCGTGGCGGGGTCATGCTCCCCGTGTACCTGCGCGAGGCGATGTGGCTGCACTTCGGCGGTTCGCTGGAGCCGACCGCGCTCCAGGTCGGCGTCGGGAAGGTGTGCGCGGTGTCGGGCGAGCCGTGGAGCAACCGGCTCAGCCGGAAGCCGCAGAACTACGTGGTGCTGCCGCGTCAGCCGTGGCTCGACGGCATCAACTCCGGGAAGGGCACGGTCCGCCAGTTCGTCGCCGTCCCACTGGGGCTCGGCGCGACCGTCGAGGGGCAGGTCACCGGCGAGGAGGTGTTCGGCGGGGTGCAGTTGCAGTCGTTCCCGCTGAACGACACCCAGCTCGCCGTCTGGCGGGAGGCGGAGCGGCAGCGGGCCGCGCGGGAGCGGAACTTCGGCCCGGTCGGCGGCTACGGCGGCCCGGTCCCGATGCCGCCACCGGGCGCCGCCCCGATGCCCGCCCCGATGGCCGCGCCGCCCGGTGGCGCGCCCCTGCCTCCGCCGGCGCCGGGCGCCGGCCCGATGGCGTTCGCGGCGCCGGGTGCCGCGCCCGCGGCCCGTGCGGCGGTGCCGCAGCGGGCGCCGGCCGCGATGGGGCTCGGTGTCGGCGGTTCGATGCGCCAGGAGGTCTACCAGGACACCTGGCCGCGTGGCAGCTGGGCGGAACAGTCGGCCGGCCGGGTCTTCGTGCACCTCGTCACCCCGCCCGAGTGGCGCCGGATCACCGGTGAGGCCCCGCCGCCGTCGCCGGTGGACCGCGCGGCCTACACGAACGCGGGGCTCCCCTGGTTCGACTACTACGACCAGGACGGGCACGACGTCGAGCCCGCCGACGCGCTCGGCGCGGTCAAGCCGGTCGGCGACTGGCTCGGCACCGACCTCGACCCCTGGCAGCCGCCCGCCCCCGGCCAGGTCAAGCCCCTCGGCGACGCGCCGGGCAGGCCGGTCCAGGACGGCGACTGGTAGCCGTCGGGCGGGCCCGCCCGCCGTCCGGGTTTTGCGTCGGGCCGCTCGGAGCCGTCAAGGTGGGTTCGGACGGGACGAGCGAGACCTGGGGTGCGACGGATGACGAGTGAGGCGGGGCGGGAGCCCGGGGCCTGGAGCAGGCGCCGGGTGCTGGGCGTGCTGGCGGCGACGGCCGTACCGGCGTCCCTGGCCGGCTGCTCCGGGTCCGGGGGGACCACGGGCTCCTCGCCCTCCTCGTCGTCGCCCTCGTCGTCCGCGCCGTCGGTGAGCGCCCCGGCGGCGGAGGCCGGTTCCCCCTCGGCGTCCCGCACGCCCACCACCGGCCCGAGGCCGTTGTTCCTCGGCACGTACACCTCGGCGGAGGGCGGCGGCGCCGGTGTCGGCGTGGCGGTGTACGACGCCCGGAGCGGCCGGATCACGGGCCGGGGGACGATCGCCGGTGTGGGCGACCCGTCGTATCTCGCGGTCCACCCGGACGGCCGGACGCTGTACACGGTGAACGAGCGCCCCGAGGGCGGGGTGACCGCGGTACGGATCTCGGACCGGAAGGTCCTCTCCACCCGGAGCAGCGGCGGCGAGGCCCCCTGCCATCTCTCGGTGCACCCCGGCGGGCGGTGGCTGCTCAGCGCGAACTACGGCACGGGCGGTGTCGCCGTGCACCCCATCGAGCCCTCGGGCGCCCTCGGCGAGCGCACGGACCTGGTCGTGCACGGCAGTCCCGCGCCGGGTCCGGGGCAGCGGGGGCCGCACGCGCACCAGGTCGTCACGAGCCCCGACGGCGGTCATGTCCTCGCCGTCGATCTGGGCACCGACACGGTGTACACGTACCGCCTCGACGAGCGGCGCGGCACGCTGAGCGAGGTCTCGCGGGCGCGGACCCGGCCGGGCGCGGGGCCCCGGCACCTCACCTTCCATCCCGGAGGCCGGTACGCGTACCTCGCGAACGAGGTCGACGACACGGTGGTGGTCTGCGCCTACGACCCGGACAGCGGCCGGCTCACCCCGGGCGGGCCCCGGTCCACGGGGACGGGGTCGGGCACGAACTATCCGGCGCAGCTGGTGGTGACGCCGAACGGGGCGTACGCGTATCTCGCCAACCGGGGACACGACAGTCTGACGCGGTACGCGGTCGAGGCGGGGGGTGCCCGGCTGCGACTGGTGGACACGGTGCCGGTGGGCGGGGAGTTCCCCCGTCAGATCGCCCTCTCCCCCGACGGCGGTCTGCTGTTCGCCGCGCTCCAGCGGTCGGGCGCGGTCAGTGTCTTCCGGGTCGATCCGGACTCCGGTGAACTGCGGCGGGCGGGAGAGCCGTTCGCGTCACCCGTCGCCGTCTGCGCGCTGCCGCTGTAGGGCTCGGGGGCAGGACGCGGCGCTCGCCTGGGACAGCAGGACGTGCATCCGCTCGGTGAGCTGCGCCATGTCGTCGGCGGGTTCGTGGAACGTCAGGCGTACGTCGCCGTCGGTGCGGGCCCGTTCGACGCGCAGGGTGAGGCCGTGACGGTCGACGGCGAGCGGCTGGACGCGTACGGCGCCGTGCAGGCTGTCGTGCGGGACGAGCCGGGTGAGGCGCTCGACGGCGTCGGGGTGGGCGTCGGCGAGGTGGGTCAGGAGCCTCGGCTCGGCCGTGGCCAGCGGGTCGGGCGCCGCGGCGGCGAAGTCGTCGAGGTCGACGACGACGGCGCCGGACGGCTCACGCAGCACGATCCTGGTGGGCCGGAACTCCAGGTCGCCGTCCTTGGGCGCGAACCAGCCGGCGAGCCACAGCCGGGCCCGGATGCGGCCCCGCACCGGGACGGGCGCGACGTCGGCGAACTCCAGCACGGCCGACGGCTCGCCGCGCGGCGCGCAGATCGCGGCGGCGACGAGCGTGCTGTCCTCGGGGACGCGCAGGTTCACCCGGCCGTCCTCGGTGACGGTGTGCGCGCCGACGAACTCCTCGCGGCCGCCTTCGGCGGTCACCGCGCAGGACCACGCCGCCGCGAGCACCGAGCGGGCACGCTCCGCCGCGGCGGGCGCGGCCGTCCAGGTGTGACGGTCACCCATCCCAAACCTCCCTTAGGTAAGCCTTGCCTAACCTATCGAAGATCCGGGCGTACGCCAACCAGCGGCACCCCGCCGGTTCCCTCCGGTCAGGGAGCGAGCACCCCGAACAGCGCCCGCGCACACAGGTCCCGCACCTGCTCCCGCGACAACTCCGAGCCCCGCAGCCACTCCAGGCAGACGGCCGTGGTGAACGACAGCCACCCGCGTACGGCGAGCCGGGTGCCGGGCCGCCCGTCCAGCGCCGCCCCGAACTCCGCGTCCGCGGCGAGCGCCTGGAGGATCCGCGCCTCCTGGGCGGCGAGCGCCCGCTGGTAGACCCTGCGCACGACCTGGTCGCCGGTGGCGTCGGCGCGGTGGAAGGCCCGGAAGCCGTGGGGATGCTCGTCGACGTACGCGAGGAAGACGTCGAGCCCGTTGGTGAGCCGCTCACGGGCCGAGCGGCCGGGCGCCGGGGTCATCGTGCGCAGCATCCGCTCGCTCTCGCACTCCACGACGGCCGCGAAGAACTCCCGCTTGTTGGGGAAGTAGTGGTAGAGCAGCCCCCGTGAGACACCCGCGATCTCGGCCACCTGCTCGATCCACACGTCGTCGTACGGACTCTCCGAGAACAGCCGGGCCCCGACGTCGAGGAGTTGCTCCCGCCGCTCGGCGGTGCTGAGCCGGCGCCGCGGACGCTCCCCCTGCTTGGCTGCCATGGCGTCACCTTACTTGACGTGAGTTCAACAACAGGTCGAGACTGAGCGCGTTATTGAACCCGAGTACAACAGAGTCTACGGGCCTGCGCACAAGGGAGACGGTGCCATGACGGCGACGACGGGGACGACGGCCTCCAGGGGTTTCCGCAGCGCGGAGCTGGGCTGGCCCGAGCTGCACCGGATACCGCATCCGCCGCACCGGCTGCCCCTCATCGGCGACGCCCTCGGCTCCCACCCCCGGACCCCGATTCAGGACTCCATGCGGCTCGGCCGACGGCTCGGGCCGATCTTCCGGCGGAAGGCGTTCGGCAAGGAGATCGTCTTCGTGGGCGGCGCGGCTCTGGCGGCCGACATGGCGGACGAGTCGCGGTTCGCCAAGCACGTGGGGCTGGGGGTCGCCAATCTGCGGCCGGTCGCCGGGGACGGGCTGTTCACGGCGTACAACGACGAGCCCAACTGGCAGCTCGCCCACGACGTCCTGGCGCCGGGCTTCAGCAGGGAGGCCATGGCCGGGTACCACCCGCTGATGCTCGACGTCACCGAACGGCTGATGGACCACTGGGACCGGGCGGGTGCGGCCGGGCGGCCCGTGGACGTGCCCGGCGACATGACCAAGCTGACCCTGGAGACGATCGCCAGGACCGGCTTCGGCCATGACTTCGGCTCCTTCGAGCGGGACCGTCCGCACCCCTTCGTCTCCGCGATGGTCGGCGTCCTCGCCCACGCCCAGCGCCGCAATGTCGTCCCCGATCCGCTGGCGCCGCTGCTGCTGCGGGCCGCCTCCCGGCAGAACGCGGTGGACATGGCCTTCCTGAACGACACGGTGGACGCGGTGGTGCGCGCACGCCGGTCGTCCGGGGGCGGGGGCGCCGGGGACCTGCTCGACCGGATGCTGGAGACAGCGCGTCCGGAGACCGGGGAGCGGCTGTCCGCCACGAACGTGCGCCGCCAGGTCCTCACCTTTCTGATCGCCGGGCACGAGACCACCTCGGGCGCCCTGTCGTTCGCCCTGCACTATCTCGCCCTGCGCCCCGAACTCGCCGCGCGCGCCCGCGCCGAGGTGGACCGGGTGTGGGGTGACACGACCCGGCCCGGCTACGACCAGGTCGCCAAGCTGCGCTACGTACGCCGGGTGCTCGACGAGACGCTGCGGCTGTGGCCGACGGCGCCCGCCTACTCGCGGGAGGCCCTGGAGGACACCGTGCTCGGCGGTGCCCATCCGGTGCGGCGGGGCGGCTGGGCGCTGGTGCTGACGACGATGCTGCACCGGGATCCGGAGGTGTGGGGCGCCGACGCCGAGAGGTTCGACCCGGACCGCTTCGACGCGGCGGCCGTCCGCGCGCGGCCCCCGCACACCTACAAGCCGTTCGGCACGGGGGCACGGGCCTGCATCGGCCGCCAGTTCGCGCTGCACGAGGCCACGCTGGTGCTGGGGCTGCTGCTGCGCCGTTACGAGCTGCGGCCGGACCCGGCGTACCGGCTGACGGTCACCGAGCGGCTGACGCTGATGCCGGAGGGGCTGCGGCTGCGCCTGGAGCGGCGCCCGGGGTACCGGCCCGAGGCCGTGGACACCGTGCCGGGCGCCGGCGCCGAAGGCGCGGTCGAGGGCGCGCGGGCGCGCGTGTCCCCGTCACGCTGCCCAGTGACCGGGGCGGGTGACTGACGCCGGGAGCCGGGTGCCGGCGCTGCCCCGGGCCGCGTTGACCTGCGGCTGGGTGAGGAAGAAGGCGCCGGTCAGGTCGGCGTCGGTGAGGTCCGTGTCGCGCAGGTCCGCACCGATCAGGTCGGCGCCCCGCAGATCGGCGCCGGTCAGATCGGCGGCTATCAGATAGGCGCCGCGCAGATTGGCCTTCCGGAGGTCGGCGCCCTTGAGTCGCGCGCCCATCAGGTCGGCTCCCCTGCGGTTCTTCGCGCGTCCCGCGCCCGCCCGCATGAGGTCGCTGACCTTCAGCAGCACCTCGTTGACCCGCTGCCGGTGCGCGGCGACATCCAGCTCCGCCAGTTCCCCGGCGGTGCGCCGGGTCAGCCGCTCGGTCTCGTCGAGGGCCCGGCGGACCTCCGCGTGCGCCGGGCGGGCGGCGGGCAGTGTCAAGGCCTCGGTCAGATACCAGAGGAGTTCGTGCAGCTGCCGTACGACCGGGAACACGTCGAACATCCGCCGGGCGTGCTCACGGCCGCCCGAGCGCCAGTCCCGGCCGCCGAAGGTGACCTGGGAGACCTTCTGTCCGGCACCGAAGCAGTCGTAGACGGTGCAGCCGGTGAACCCCTCATCACGCAGCCGTGTGTGGATACCGCACCGGAAGTCGTCCCGGAGGTTCCCGCAGGGCTTGCCCGCGGCCTTGTCGACGGCGAAGTCCGCCGAGGCGGCGAAGGGCAGCGCCACACAGCACAGCCCGAAGCAGTTGCCGCAGTCGCCCCGCAGGTCCTGCGGGGCGGGCGGGTCCTGCCCGGTGTGCGGGTCCTGCGTGTTCTGCGGGACGTGCGTGTTCTGCGGGTCGCGCGGGGCCTTCGGGTTGAGCACATCACCGGATGGTCGTTCCATACGACTCACCCTAACGACGACGGACCGGGGCCGGGCACGTCGTTTCAGCGGGGGAACACCTCGAAGGCCACGGCCGGGGTCCCGCCGAAGCGTTCACCCGCCGCCCGGGCGTGGCCGGTGAGGAAGTCGCGGGCGTAGGTCTCGGGGTCCTGGTCGGTCAACGTCTCCAGGTAGGCGCGGTGTTCGAGGAGGGAGGCGACGGCGCGGTCGAGGCCGGCCGTCGCGTCGACGGCATGGGTGGGGTGCGGGGAGCCGGCGACGGCCACCCAGCGGACGCCGTCCCACGGCTCCAGGCCCTGCTCGACGAGGTCGGGGAAGATCCAGCGGTTCCCGGCGTCGCCTGCGGCGTCCAGGGTGGCGCGGCCCACCGCGACATGGTCGGGGGTGTTCCAGACGGTGCCGCCCCAGGTGTCACGGTGGTTCATGGTGATCACCAGTTCGGGGCGGTGTCTGCGGATCGCGGCGGCGATGTCCCGGCGCAGGGCGGTGCCGTACTCGATGACACCGTCCCGGTGGTCGAGGAACTCCACCACCGAGACGCCCACGACGGCCGCACTGGCTCGCTGCTCCCGCTCGCGCAGCGGGCCGCAGCTCGCGGGGTCCAGGGTGTCGATGCCGGCCTCGCCGCGGGTGGCCAGGACGTACGCCACCTCGCGTCCGGCGTCGGTCCAGGCGGCGACCGCCGCCGCGCAGCCGTACTCGAGGTCGTCCGGGTGGGCCACCACGGCGAGGGCCCGCCGCCAGTCGTCGGGCAGGGGCAGGAGCCGGTCGGTCGGTGCGTCGGTCATCGTCACTCCTCGTCGCGGGCCAGCGCCAGCAGCCGGTCCAGGACCCGCGGCCCACCGGCCCGTACGCCGTCGTGTTCGAACTCGTCGGTGACCCAGGTACGCAGACCCCGGACGGCCCGGGCCGTCCGGAGCGAGTGGGCCGTGTCGACGTACATGTCGTCGTGGTAGACCGCGGCGGCGACCGGCACCTCGTTGACGGCGAGCCGGTCCGGGTCGTACAGAGGTGCCCAGCCCCGCTCCCGCGCCAGGTCCTCGGCCGTCTCGCGCAGGGGGCGCAGGGCGGGGTCGTTGTCGAACATCCAGGGGTGCACGGACTCACCCGTGAACAGCAGCGGGCCGTCACCGGTGAGGGTCTTGGCGGCGTCGAACTGCGGGAACCGAGCCCGCACCCGCTCGGCGGCCCAGTCGGTGGGGCCCGGGTCCTGGCCGTAGATCGCCTCGTGGAGGAGCGCGTACAGCGGGTGGCCGGCGTACGACAGCAGTCCCTGGACCTCCTCCTGGAAGGCGTCGGCGAGGGCGAGGCCCTGCGGGGTGCGCACGAAGGCGTCCTCCAGCAGGAAGTGCAGCCGGTGGCTGCCGTCGGAGCGGCCGAGCATGATGCCGAGCGACTGGAACGCCTCGACGGTGAACCGGTAGCCGTTCGGCAGCACCACCTCGTGCTGGAGGAGGTGCTCGGCGATCCGGCGGGCCCGCTCGACGTCCTGTGGGTAGCGGGCGTAGTGGGCGGCGACCTTGCGTTCGATGCGCGGGTAGGCGGCGTGGTACACGTCGTCGGCGGTCGCGTCGAGGGAGGGCAGTCCGCCGGTGATGAGGGCGCTGCTCAGCCCCTCGGGGGCGTAGGACAGATAGGTGACCGCGCAGAAGCCGCCGAAGCTCTGGCCGAGGACGGTCCAGGGGGCGCCGCCGGTCACCTCGCGGCGGATGGCCTCGCAGTCGCGGACGATGGAGTCGGCGCGGAAGCGGGCGAGGTAGTCGGCCTGCTCGGCGGGGCCGCCGCGCAGCGGGAGCGTCTGGCGGTTGGCCGGGGTGGAGGCGCCGGTGCCGCGCTGGTCGAGGAGCAGGACCCGGTACTCCCTCAGTGCCCGGTCGAGCCACGCCTGGCGGCCGACGAAGCGGTTGGCGCCGAAGCCGGGGCCGCCCTGGAGATAGAGCAGCCAGGGCAGGTCCTGGCCGGCCTTGTCGCCCGCGACGACCTCACGCCCGTACAGCTCGATCCGCTCCCCCGCCGGGTCGTGGTGGTCGAGGGGGACGCTGAAGCGGCGGTCGGTGAGGACGACACCGGGCTGCCGGTAGCTGACGGACAACGGGGCTCCTTGGGCGGACGGATACCGGACGGTGATCCAGTCCAGCACAGATTCTCCGCCCCGCCGAGCCGGTGGATCAAGAAGATCCCGCTGAACGGCCGGTCAGCGCGCCGAGAGGCTGGAGCGGCGCACCACCAGCTCCGGCTGGAGGACGACCCGACGGTGTTCGTGCGCGGTCGGCGCGGTGTCGGCCTCGGTCTCCTCCAGGAGCAGTGCGGCGGCGAGGGCGCCCATGGTGACGGCGGGCTGGCGCACGGAGGTGAGGGGGACGGCGGCCGCGGCGGCGAACTCGATGTCGTCGTAGCCGACGATGGCGAGGTCGTCGGGGACGCCAACACCGGCCGCGTACATGGCCTGGAGGACGCCGAGGGCGAGCAGGTCGTTGGCGCAGAACACGGCGGTCGGGCGGTCGGCCAGGCCGAGGAGACGGGCGCCCGCGTCCCGGCCCGCGGCCACGTCTAGGCGCTCGGTGGGCAGTTCCCGCAGGGAGTCCGGGCCGAGGCCCGCCTCCTCCAGCGCCTTCAGGGCGCCGGTGCGGCGGTCACGGACCTGGTTGAGGCCCGAGGGGCCGCTGACGTAGGCAATGGAGCGGTGGCCGGCGTCCACCAGGTGCCGTACGGCGAGCGCGCCGCCGGCGACGTCGTCGACGGAGACCGAGCACTCGGTGGTGCCCTCGGCGACACGGTCGACGAGGACGAAGGGGATGCCATGGCGGCGGAACGCCTCGATGTTGCGTCCGGTCGCGTCGGCGGGCGTCAACAGGACGCCCCGGACGCGCTGCTCGGCGAAGAGCGACAGGTACTCGGACTCCTCGCCGGCGCTCTGCGCGCTGTTGCAGACCATCACGCCGAGCCCGGCGTCGCGCGCGGCCCGCTCGGCACCGCGCGCGACGTCGACGAAGAAGGGGTTGCCCATGTCGAGCACGAGCAGTCCCATGATCCGGCTCCGCCCGGCCCGCAGTTGGCGCGCCGACTCGCTGCGGACGTAGCCGAGGCGGTCGATCGCGGCGAGCACGCGGGCCCGGGTCCCGGAGGCCACCGAATCCGGCCGGTTGATGACGTTCGACACCGTGCCGACGGAGACTCCGGCGGCAGCGGCGACGTCCTTGATACCCACCGACTGGGCCATGGGGTGGGGACCTCCAGGAAGGTGCGGAGCGGCGGGCATACGTTCACATTACCTTCGGGCCACCACAGGAATGGGCGCGTCGGGCGCGGGAACGTCCCGTCGTACGGGAATCAGGCGGGGAGGGCGAAGTCGATGACGCGGAGCGCCGACGGCGTGGTTCCGCTGGACTTCACCTGGTACATCACGGACAGGACGTTGTCCTGTGCGATCCGGGTCTCGTCGATGACGACCTCACCGAAGGCGTTGAGGGCGCTGGGGTCGAACAGGGACTTCCAGTCGGTGTATCCGGAGGCGGCGGACGCCCCCCATATCCGGCCGAAGGGCAGGATCGCGTACGCGTTGTCGTACGTGTCGAGGGCGAGCTTGGTGCGCTGGCTGGAGCCGAGGGCGACGGGAATCTCGGTCTTCTGCCAGGAGCCCGAGGCGTTCCTACGGACGTGGAAGGCGCGGCCGCCCGCGGTACGGTCGGCGACATAGTTCGTCGTGCACTGGCCGAAGCGGCCGGGGACGTAGCTGATGATCGCGTGCGGGCGGCCGGCGGAGTCCGTGAACTGGCTCTCCTGGTTCATCAGCGAGTGGTCCGGGTTGAGCGGGTCGACGACGAGCCCGGAGTCGGTGACGGCGACCTTGTCGGAGCCGCCGGTGGTGCCGACGACGGTGCCCGCGTTGCTGCGCCAGGTGCGGCCGCGGTCGTCGGAGTAGACGTAGCCGGTGTCGTGGTTGGTGATGCCGCCGCCGTTGCACATCACGGCGCCGTTCTGCTCGCGCCAGGTGAAGAAGGAGTGCAGCCGGCCGTTCCGGTCGTAGTCGATGCCGTGCAGGTACATGTTGCGGGCGGTGGAGGAGCCGTGCTCGCTGGTGTAGGTGCCGGTGGAGCTGCTCCACTCGCCGAGGTTGGTCCAGGACGTGCCGTCGTACTCGGCGAGCGCGTTGCGGCCGTTGCCGGAGATGCCGACGCGGTAGCTGAGTTGGAGCTTGCCGTCGGGCGTCGAGAGGAACTGCGGGTAGGTGAACTGCGAGGTGAGGGCGAGCCCGTCGAGGGTGGACTGGGGAGCGCCGAAGCGGCTCGTGGTCCAGCTCAGGCCGGCCGGGTTGTCCATGAGGCCGGCGACGGACTTGACGTAGGTGAAGCCGTCGCTGTGGGAGTCCATGTTGAGGTGGAGGCGGCCGTCGACCTTGGAGACGCCCATGGAGATGACGTTGTGGGAGTCGTTGTAGCGCAGGGTGTGGCCGACCTTGACGGTGGACCAGGTGCCGGAGCCGACGGCGCGGCGGCCGACGACGGCGTTGCGGTCGGCGGTGTACCAGACGGCGTACTGGTGGCCCTTGTAGGTCAGCAGGCCGTTCTTCTGGAACGCGTTGTTGTTGACCAGCCCGTCGTACGAGACGAAGTAGATGGCCTGGCTGTCCAGCAGGGTGGTGCCGGTCTGGCTGACCGAGGGGCCCGGGTCGGCGGCGCGGGCGGTGGCGGCACCGAGGGCGGGGCTCACCACGGCGCCTGCGAGGGCGGCACCGAGCACGGTACGTCTCTTCATCTCGGGGACTCCGTTGTCGTGCGACATGGGAAGGGGGGACGGGGCCAGCCGGCGGCTCAGGCCAGGTGGAACACCTCGGTGAGGGGCTTCATGGCCTCGTCGGGGCGGGCGCCGTCGAGGGACTCGAAGAAGGGTCCCATCTCGTTCTGCCAGCGGGCGTTGACCTCGGTGGCCTCCATGCCGGCGAGGGCGGCCTGGAAGTCCTCGGTCTCCAGGTAGCCGACGAGGAGGCCGTCGTCGCGCAGGAAGAGGGAGTAGTTGTGCCAGCCGGTGGCCGAGAGCGCTTCGAGCATCTCCGGCCACACGGCGGCGTGCCGCTCGCGGTACTCGTCGATCCGGTCCTGGCGGACCTTGAGCAGAAAGCAGACGCGCTGCATGAGTTACCGCTCCTGGGGGTGAGGGGGGTGGCGTCGACTCGGCTTCTGGGATCAGAAGTCGAACTTGTCGATGTTCTCCTTGGTGAAGACGGTGGGCTTGCCGAGGTTGATCACACCGTCCTTGCCGATGGTGTACTCGCCCATGTCGCCGGCGGTGAAGGTCTCGCCCTCCTTGCCGGTGATCTGGCCGGAGACCAGCGCGACGGCGGTGCGGGCGGCCAGCTCGCCGAGCTTCGCCGGGTCCCACAGCTCGAAGCCCTCGACGGTGCCGTCCTTGACGTACTTGCGCATGTCGTTGGGGGTGCCGAGGCCGGTCAGCTTGACCTTGCCCTTGTACTTGGAGCCCGACAGGTACTGGGCGGCGGCCTTGATGCCGACCGTGGTCGGGGAGATGATCCCCTTCAGCTTCGGGTACTCCTGGAGCAGGCCCTGGGTCTGCTGGAAGGACTTCTGGGCGTCGTCGTCGCCGTAGGCGACCTTGACGAGCTTGATGTTCTTGTACTTCGGGTCCTTGAGCTCGTCCTTCATGAACTCGATCCAGGTGTTCTGGTTGGTCGCGGTCTGCGCGGCCGACAGGATCGCGATCTCGCCCTTGTAGCCGATCTGTTCGGCGAGCAGCTGGACCTCGGTGCGGCCCAGGTCCTCGGCGCTGGCCTGCGAGACGAAGGCGTTGCGGCACTCCGGCTTGGTGTCGGAGTCGTAGGTGACGACCTTGATGTCGTTGCTCATGGCCTGCTTGAGGGCGGTGCACAGGGCGCCCGGGTCCTGCGCGGAGACGGCCATGGCGTCGACCTGCTGCTGGGTGAGGGTGTTGACGTAGTTCACCTGGCCGGAGGTGTCGGTGGCGCTGGAGGGGCCGACCTCCTTGTAGCTGGAGCCCAGCTCCTTGAGGGCCGTCTCGCCGCCCTTGTCGGCGGAGGTGAAGTACGGGTTGTTGACCTGCTTGGGCAGGAAGCCGACCGTCAGGCCCTTCTTCAGTTCGGCGTTCGGGTCGGCCTTGCCGGTCGCGCTCGCCGAGGCGGTGTCCTTCTTGACGTCCTCCTTGGTGGTGCCGCCGCAGGCGGTGGCCGCCAGGGCGAACGAGGTGACGGCCGCGAGCGCCGCACAGGAGCGACGGAGGGTTGCCTTGCGCATGATGATTCCTTGGATAGGGAGGGACGGGCGGGTGTGCGGTGAGGAATCGGCGGTGGGGGCCAGCCGTCAGGGGGCTGGAGTGGGCGCCTTGGGCACCGGCGCTGGGGCCGCGCCGCGGCCGGCCCTCGCGACGGAGATCTGGCGTGCGACCCGGGGGCCGAGCACGGAGAGGACGAGCAGGACACCGGTGACGACGATCTGCGACTGGGCGGAGACGTCCTCAAGGCTCATCACGTTCTGGAGGGTGCCGAGGAGGAACACTCCGGCGATCGCGCCGCCGAGGGTGCCCTTGCCGCCGTCGAAGTCGATGCCGCCGAGCAGCACGGCCGCGATGACGGACAGTTCGAGCCCGGTGGCGTTGTCGTAGCGGGCGCTGGCGTAGTGCAGGGCCCAGAAGACGCCGGTGAGGGAGGCCATCAGACCGGTGACGGTGAACAGGATCAGCTTCTGGCGCTTGACGCGGATACCGGTGAAGCGCGCGGCCTCCTCGCTGGCGCCGATCGCGAACAGGGACCGTCCGAACGGGGTGGCGTGCAGGGCGATCACGGCGATGACGAGCAGCACCAGGAACGGGATGAGGGCCTGGGGGACGAAGCTGTCGCCGATGCGGCCGGCCGCGAAGTCCAGGTACTGCGTGGGGAAGTCGGTGACCGCGTCGGAGCCGAGCACGATCTGCGCGACGCCCCGGTAGGCGGCGAGGGTGCCGATGGTGACGGCGAGGGAGGACAGGCCGAGCCGGGTGACCAGCAGGCCGTTGATCAGTCCGCAGACCACACCGAGGGCCAGGCAGATCGGGATGATCGTCTCGATGGTCATGCCCTGGTTCCACAGGGCGCCCATGACCGCGCCGGACAGGCCGGCCGTGGAGGCGACCGACAGGTCGATCTCACCGGACACCACGAGCAGGGTCATCGGCAGGGCGATCAGCGCGATCGGCAGGGTGTTGCCGATGAGGAACGACAGGTTGAGCGCGTTGCCGAAGCCGTCGACGGTGGAGAAGGACAGCAGGAGCACGACGATCAGGAGGGCGCCGACGGCGGAGTCCCACCGCTTCAGGGCGGACCAGCGGCTCGCGTGCGAGGACGTGGGGTCAGCCATGGCGGGCGTTCCTCTTCTTCAGGGCGGTCGCCACCCGCAGCGCGACCAGGCGGTCCACGGCGATGGCGAGGATGAGCAGGACGCCGTTGATGGCGAGCACCCACACCGAGCTGACGCCGAGGGCGGGCAGGACGCTGTTGATGGACGTCAGCAGCAGGGCACCGAGCGCGGCCCCGTAGACGCTGCCGGAGCCGCCGGTGAAGACGACACCGCCGACCACGACCGCGCTGACGACGGTCAGTTCGTACCCGGTGCCCGTGCCGGAGTCGACGTTGCCGAAGCGGGCCAGGTAGAGGGCGCCCGCGAGGCCGGCGAGGGCGCCGCAGAAGGTGTAGGCGACCAGGATCCGCTTGCGGACGGGGATGCCGGCGAGGCGGGCGGCCTCGGGGTTGGAGCCGAGGGCGTACAGCTCGCGGCCGCTGCCGAAGTGCTTCAGGTAGTAGGCCGTCGCCACCAGGACCACAGCTGCGATCAGGGCGAGGTAGGGCACCGCGAGGATGCCGCCGGAGCCGAAGTCGATGAACCCGTCGGGCAGGCCGGAGGCGACGATCTGCCGGGAGCCGACCCAGATCGAGTCGATGCCGCGGATGATGTAGAGGGTGCCGAGGGTGACGACGAGGGCGGGCACCTGGCCGAGGCTGACGAGCAGCCCGTTGAGCAGGCCGAAGCCGATGCCCATCAGGACCGCGAGGAGCACGGCCACGACCGCGTTCCCGCCGCCCTGGAGATAGGTGCCGGCGGCGAAGGCGCTGATGCCGAGCGTGGAGCCGACCGACAGGTCGACGTTGCGGGTGATGACGACCAGGGACTGGCCGACGGCGACCAGCACCAGGATGGTCGCGTTGAGCAGCAGGTCCTTGATGCCCTGCTCGGTGAGGAACTCGCTGTTGCCGAGCTGGGTGACGACGACCATCGCCACGAAGACGACCAGGATGGCGAGTTCACGCATCTTGAAGACGCGGTCCACGAGCCGGGTGCCGCTGGACCTGGGCACCTCGGCGACGGGGGTGTTCTCGGGGGCGGTCACCGTCATGCGGCTGCCCTCCCCGTGGCTGCGGCCATCACGGTTTCCTCGGTGGCTTCGGAGCGAGGGATCTCGGCGGTGAGCCGGCCCTCGTGCATCACGAGCACGCGGTCGGCCATGCCGAGGATCTCGGGCAGGTCGGAGGAGATCATCAGGACCGCCACACCGTCGGCGGCGAGCTGACTGAGGAGGCGGTGGACCTCGGCCTTGGTGCCGACGTCGATGCCGCGGGTGGGCTCGTCGACGATCAGCACCTTCGGGCCGGTGGCGAGCCACTTGGCGAGGACGACCTTCTGCTGGTTGCCGCCGGACAGCGTGTTGACGGTGTCCGCGAGGCGGGCGTACTTCACCTGGAGCTTGACCGCCCAGTCGAGGGAGCGGCTGCGTTCGGCGCCGCGGTCCACCAGGCCGGCCTTCACGGTCGTGCGGAGGCCGGTGAGGCCGATGTTGCGTTCGATGGACATGTCCATCACCAGGCCCTGGGCGCGGCGGTCCTCGGGGACCAGGGCGAGCCCGGCGGACATGGCGGTGGAGGGCGCCCCGTTGGTGAGGGGCTTCCCGTCGACGGCGACCTCGCCCGCGTCCCAGCGGTCCACGCCGAAGACGGCCCGTGCCACCTCGGTGCGGCCGGCGCCGACGAGGCCGGCCAGGCCGACGATCTCGCCGCGGCGGACGTCGAAGGAGACATCGGTGAAGACGCCCTCACGGGTCAGTCGACGCACGCTCAGGGCGACCTCGCCGGGCTCGACCTCCTGCTTGGGGTACAGCTCCTCCAGGTCGCGGCCCACCATGCGACGCACCAGATCGTCCTCGGTCATGCCGTCGACGGGTTCGCTGGAGATCCAGGCGCCGTCGCGCAGGGTGGTGACCCGCCGGCAGATCTGGAAGATCTCCTCCAGACGGTGGGAGATGAACAGGACGGCGGAACCCTGCTCGCGCAGGGTGCGGACGACACCGAAGAGGCGGGCCACCTCGCTGCCGGTGAGGGCCGCCGTCGGCTCGTCCATGATCAGGACGCGGGCGTCGAAGGACAGGGCCTTGGCGATCTCGACGATCTGCTGGTCGGCGATGGACAGGCCGCGTGCCGGACGGTCCGGGTCGAGTTCGACGCCGAGCCGCCGCATCAGGGCGAGGGTCGCCGCGTGCGTGGCCTTGTGGTCGATCCGGCCGAGGGCGCGCCGGGGTTGGCGGCCCATGAAGATGTTCTCGGCGATCGACAGGTCGGGGAAGAGCGTGGGCTCCTGGTAGATCACGGCGATGCCCGCGTCGCGGGCGTCGGCCGGACCGTGGAACACCGTGGGCACTCCGTCGAGGAGCACCTGGCCGGAGTCCGGTCGGTGCACCCCGGCGAGGGTCTTGATCAGGGTCGACTTGCCCGCTCCGTTCTCGCCGGCGAGTGCGTGCACCTCGCCCGGGAACAGTTCGAGGGACACGTCCCGCAGGGCGCGTACGGCGCCGAAGGACTTGGAGATGTCCTTCAGCGCGAGAACGGGGGCCGGACCCGTGTCGGACCGGTCTGTCATGGGGGCTCCTCGACGACGCCGGTGGCGGAGGGCCGAGCCCTCACCGCGTCGTGAAAGGTTTCAACTAGGTTGCCGGGACGTTAGGCACCCCATGCAGGTCACGTCAATGGGTTCCGGTCGAAAATTTTTCGATAGATGAGGTCACAACAGGATCACGGACGACAGTCTTGACCTGGGGGGTTGACAGTCGGACGAGCCGCTCATAGTTTCCCGTGCTGAATCGTTTCAGACATCAAAGTCGGTAGGAGCCCTGACGTGACCGAGCTCGCCGCGGTGAAGGCCGCCCTCAAGACCCAGGCCGTCGAGACGCCGTCGTGGGCGTACGGAAACTCCGGAACCCGTTTCAAGGTCTTCGCCCAGGCCGGTGTGCCGCGCAACCCCTGGGAGAAGCTGGACGACGCCGGCAAGGTGCACGAGTACACGGGCGTGGCCCCGACCGTGGCGCTGCACATCCCCTGGGACAAGGTCGACGACTACGCGGCGCTCGCCAAGCACGCCCAGCAGCGGGGTGTGCGGCTCGGCGCGATCAACTCCAACACCTTCCAGGACGACGACTACAAGCTGGGCAGCATCTGCCACCCGGACGCGACGGTCCGCCGCAAGGCCGTCGACCATCTGCTGGAGTGCGTCGACATCATGGACGCCACCGGGTCCCGCGATCTGAAGCTGTGGTTCGCGGACGGCACGAACTACCCCGGCCAGGACGATGTGCGCGAGCGGCAGGACCGGCTGGCCGAGGGGCTGGCCGAGGTGTACGAGCGGCTCGGGGACGGGCAGCGGATGCTGCTGGAGTACAAGTTCTTCGAGCCGGCGTTCTACACGACCGACGTCCCGGACTGGGGCACCGCCTACGCCCACTGTCTGAAGCTCGGGCCGAAGGCGCAGGTCGTCGTCGACACCGGCCACCATGCCCCGGGCACCAACATCGAGTTCATCGTGGCGACGCTGCTGCGGGAGGGGAAGCTCGGCGCGTTCGACTTCAACTCCCGGTTCTACGCCGACGACGACCTGATGGTCGGCGCGGCCGACCCCTTCCAGCTGTTCCGGATCATGTACGAGGTGGTGCGCGGCGGCGGGTTCACTCCCGAGGTCGCGTTCATGCTCGACCAGTGCCACAACATCGAGGCGAAGATCCCGGCGATCATCCGGTCGGTGATGAACGTCCAGGAGGCCACGGCGAAGGCGCTGCTGGTGGACGGGGAGGCGCTGCGCTCCGCTCAGCGGGCCGGGGACGTGCTGGAGGCCAACGCCGTACTGATGGACGCGTACAACACGGACGTGCGGCCGCTGCTCCGTGAGGTGCGGGAGGAGATGGGGCTGGACCCCGAACCGCTGAAGGCGTACCGCGCGTCCGGGTGGGCCTCGAAGATCGTCGAGGAGCGGGTGGGAGGCGAGCAGGCCGGCTGGGGGGCGTGATCTCCGGGTTCCGTCTGCCTGTGCTTGTTCGTTGCGGGCTGTGGGCCGTTCGTGGCTGGTCGCGCAGTTCCCCGCGCCCCTGAAAAGCAGGGGCTGCGCCCCGTGCTCTTCAGGCCCGCAGGGCCTGGGCCTTGGGGGCGCGGGGAACTGCGCGAGAGGCCCCGCGCACCCGCACTCGGCGACGCGCCCCGTACCCCCGAGCCGTATTCCGTACCCCCCGTACTCATCTCACCGTAAGGATTGATCGCACATGGCAACCCATCCCGAAGCCGCAGCTCTGCTCGCCCGGTCCCGGCGGCTCGGTGCCGATCCCCGGAACACCAACTACGCCGGTGGCAACGCGTCCGCCAAGGGGAGCGACACCGACCCCGTCACCGGGGGTGATGTGGAGCTGATGTGGGTGAAGGGGTCCGGGGGCGACCTCGGGACGCTCACCGAGGCCGGGCTTGCCGTGCTGCGGCTGGACCGGATGCGGGCGCTCGTCGACGTGTACCCGGGGGTGGAGCGCGAGGACGAGATGGTCGCCGCGTTCGACTACTGCCTGCACGGCAAGGGCGGGGCGGCCCCGTCGATCGACACGGCCATGCACGGGCTCGTGGACGCCGCCCACGTCGACCATCTGCACCCGGACTCCGGGATCGCGCTGGCCTGCGCGGCCGACGGGGAGAAGCTGACCGCCGAGTGTTTCGGGGACAGCGTGGTGTGGGTGCCGTGGCGTCGGCCCGGCTTCCAGCTGGGGCTGGACATCGCCGCCGTGAAGCGGGACAACCCGGGGGCCGTCGGCTGTGTGCTCGGCGGGCACGGCATCACCGCCTGGGGCGACACCGCCGAGGAGTGCGAGCGGAACTCGCTCCACATCATCCGCACCGCCGAGGCGTTCCTCCGGGAGAAGGGGAAGGCCGAGCCGTTCGGGCCGGTGGTCGAGGGGTACGAGGCGCTGGAGGCCGGGGCGCGCCGGGAGCGGGCCGCCGCGCTCGCGCCGCATGTGCGGGCCATCGCCTCGCGGGACAAGCCGCAGGTGGGGCACTTCACCGACTCCGACGTCGTGCTCGACTTCCTGGCGAGCGCGGAGCACCCGCGGCTCGCCGCGCTGGGCACCTCGTGCCCGGACCACTTCCTCCGGACGAAGGTCCGCCCGCTCGTGCTGGACCTCCCCCCGACCGCGGACCTGGACACGGCGATCGCCCGGCTGACGGAGCTGCACGCCGAGTACCGCGAGGAGTACGCGGCCTACTACCGGCGGCACGCCGAGCCCGACTCCCCCGCGATGCGCGGCGCCGACCCGGCGATCGTGCTGGTCCCGGGCGTCGGCATGTTCAGCTTCGGCAAGGACAAGCAGACGGCGCGGGTGGCCGGAGAGTTCTACGTCAACGCGATCAACGTGATGCGGGGCGCCGAGGCGGTCTCCACGTACGCGCCGATCGAGGAGTCGGAGAAGTTCCGCATCGAGTACTGGGCCCTCGAGGAGGCCAAGCTCCAGCGGATGCCGAAGCCGAAGCCGCTGGCCACCCGGGTGGCACTGGTGACGGGGGCGGGCAGCGGGATCGGCAGGGCGATCGCCCACCGGCTGGTCGCGGAGGGGGCGTGTGTCGTCGTCGCCGATCTGAACGGCGAGAACGCCGCCGCCGTGGCCGAGGAGCTGGGCGGGGCCGACAAGGCCGTCGCCGTGACGGTCGACGTGACCGACGAGGAGCAGATCGCCGGGGCCTTCAAGGCGGCCGTGCTCGCCTTCGGCGGGGTCGATCTCGTCGTCAACAACGCCGGAATCTCGATCTCCAAGCCGCTGCTGGAGACCTCCGCCAGGGACTGGGATCTCCAGCACGACATCATGGCCCGCGGTTCGTTCCTGGTGTCGCGTGAGGCGGCGCGGGTGATGATCGCGCAGAAGCTGGGCGGCGACATCGTCTACATCGCCTCCAAGAACGCCGTCTTCGCCGGCCCCAACAACATCGCCTACTCCGCCACCAAGGCCGACCAGGCCCACCAGGTGCGGCTGCTCGCCGCCGAGCTGGGCGAGCACGGCATCCGCGTCAACGGCGTCAACCCGGACGGGGTGGTGCGGGGCTCCGGCATCTTCGCCGGCGGCTGGGGCGCCCAGCGGGCGGCGACGTACGGCATCGAGGAGGGGAAGCTCGGCGAGTTCTACGCCCAGCGGACCATCCTCAAGCGGGAGGTGCTGCCCGAGCACGTCGCCAACGCGGTGTTCGCGCTGACCGGCGGGGAGCTGACGCACACCACCGGGCTGCACGTCCCGGTCGACGCCGGCGTCGCCGCCGCCTTCCTGCGATGAGCACGGCCGTGAAGTCCTACGCCGCGGTCGACCTCGGCGCGTCCAGCGGGCGGGTCATGGTCGGCCGGGCGAGCCGGGACTCGCTGGAGCTGGTCGAGGCGCACCGGTTCCCCAACCGGCCGGTGCGCACGCCCGAGGGGCTGCGCTGGGACGTGCTCGCCCTGTACGCGGGGGTTCTCGACGGGCTGAAGGCGGCCGGGCCGGTCGACTCCGTCGGCATCGACAGCTGGGCCGTCGACTACGGGCTGCTGGACGCCGACGGGGCACTCCTCGGCAACCCGGTGCACTACCGGGACACCCGCACCGACGGCGTCGCCGAGAAGGCGTGGGCCACCGTGCCCGCCGCCGAGCTGTACGCTGCCACCGGGTTGCAGTACGCCCCCTTCAACACGCTGTACCAGCTGATCGCCGCCAGGTCGTCGGCGCAGCTGGCGTACGCGAGGCGGCTGCTGCTCATCCCGGACCTGCTGTCGTACTGGCTCACCGGTGAGGTCGGCACGGAGCTGACGAACGCGTCCACGACCCAGCTGATCGATCCGCGCACCCGTGACTGGGCGTACGGCGTGGCGGAGCGGCTCGGGGTCGACCTGGAGCTGTTCGGGCCGCTGCGGCGGCCGGGCGACCCGGCGGGGCTGCTACGGCCGCGGGTGCTGGAGGAGACGGGGCTGACCGGGCCGGTGCCGGTGACGACCGTGGGCTCCCACGACACCGCCTCGGCGGTCGCGGCCGTACCCGCCACCGGTGAGCGGTTCGCGTACATCTGCACCGGCACCTGGTCGCTGGCCGGGCTGGAGCTGGACGCGCCGGTGCTGACCGAGGAGAGCCGGGCCGCCAACTTCACCAACGAGCTGGGGCTCGACGGCACGGTCCGCTATCTGCGGAACATCATGGGCCTGTGGCTGCTGCAGGAGTGCGTACGGGACTGGGGGGGCCCGGATCTCGGGGAGCTGCTGGGGGCCGCCGCCGGGGTGCCGGCGCTGCGGTCGGTCGTGGACGCGGGGGACTCGGCGTTCCTCGCGCCCGGCCGGATGCCGGAGCGGATCGCCGCGGCGTGCCGGGAGTCGGGGCAGCCGGTGCCCTCCTCCCCCGCGGAGGTCACCCGCTGCATCCTCGACTCCCTCGCCCTCGCCCACCGGCGGGCCGTCGCCGAGGCCCAGGCGCTGGCGGACCACCCGGTGGACGTCGTCCACATCGTCGGGGGCGGCACCCGCAACGCCCTGCTGTGCCAGCTCACCGCCGACGCCTGTGGGCTGCCGGTGGTGGCGGGCCCCGCGGAGGCCGCGGCCCTGGGCAACGTCCTGGTCCAGGCCCGCACGCACGGCGTCGTCGACGACCGGGCCTCGATGCGCGGGCTCGTCGCCCGCACGCAGCCGCTGACGCGGTACGAGCCGCAGGGCGACCCGGCGGCCTGGCGCGCGGCGCAGGACCGGCTCGCGCGGGCGTGAGAGGCGCCCGGCGGCCTGTGCCGGGTCGACGCCCGCTCCGGCGGCCGGTGCGCTCAGGGCTGACGCCCGCTCCGGCGGCCGGTGTGTTTCCTGCTCGACGTCCTCCCCTGCCCGGTGACGGGCGGGCCCCGCGCGGCGATTCCGGCCAGCGGGGCCCCTCGCCCTCGGGGCGTTGGCGTCGTACCCTGCTTTCATCCGATGACCGACCCCTCAAGGAGCCGCGATGCGTGTCGCTCTGTTCCTGACCTGTGTCAACGACACGCTCTATCCGGAAACCGGCCGCGCCGTGGTGAAACTGCTGACCAGGCTGGGCGTCGAGGTGGACTTCCCGATGGATCAGACCTGCTGCGGGCAGGCCCACTACAACACCGGGTACCGACATCAGGCGGAACCCCTGGCCCGAAAGTTCTCCGATGTATTCGGTGGGTACGAGGCGATCGTGACGCCGTCCGGGTCGTGCGGGGCGATGGTGCGGGAGCTGTATCCGCGGATGGGTGAGCGGGCGCGCGCCGAGGGGCGCGGCGACACGCTGGCGCGCACGCTCGCGCCGGTCGTGCCGAAGACGTACGAGCTGACCGAGTTCCTGGTGGACGTGCTGGGCGTGACGGACGTCGGGGCGTACTACCCGCACAAGGTCACCTACCACCCGACCTGCCACGGGCTGCGCGGTCTCGGGCTCGGCGAGCGGCCGCGGCGGCTGCTCCAGGCGGTGAAGGGGCTGGAGCTGGTGGAGCTGCCGGGGGCGGACGAGTGCTGCGGTTTCGGCGGCACCTTCGTCGTGAAGAACTCCGACGTCTCGGCGGCGATGGGCCGCGACAAGGTGCGCAACGCGGAGTCCACGGGCGCGGAGGCCCTGTGCGCGGCCGACAACTCGTGCCTCATGCACCTCGGCGGCACCATGGCCCGGCTGCGCACGAGCATGCGGCCGGTCCACATCGCCGAGATCCTGGCGAGCACGGAAGAGGAGCCGCTGGTATGACCGGCCGTACGGAGAAGACGGTGAAGGAGACCGCCGTGGACGGGACCTCGGCGAGCACGATCGGGGGCGGCGCGTGAGTGGGACGTTCGTCGGGATGCCGGCGTTTCCGAAGGCGGCGCACGAGGCCGTGCACAACGCGACACTGCGCGGCAATCTGCGGCACGCCACACACACGATCCGCGCCAAGCGGGCGATGGCCGTCACGGAGGTGTCGGACTGGGCGGAGCTGCGCGAGGCCGGCAAGCGGATCAAGGACCACACCCTTCGCCATCTCGACCGGTACCTGGTGCAGTTGGAGGAGTCGGTGACGGCGGCGGGCGGTACCGTCCACTGGGCCGCCGACGCGGACGAGGCCAACCGCATCGTGACCTATCTGGTCAAGTCGACCGGTGAGACGGAGGTCGTCAAGGTCAAGTCGATGGCCACGCAGGAGATCGGGCTGAACGAGGCGCTGGAGGCCGAGGGCATCCGCGCCTACGAGACGGATCTCGCCGAGCTGATCGTGCAGTTGGGCAAGGACCGCCCGTCGCACATCCTCGTCCCCGCGATCCACCGCAACCGGGGCGAGATCCGGGACATCTTCGCGAAGGAGATGAGCGAGTGGGGCCGCCCGGCCCCCGACGGGCTGACCGACACGCCCGCCGAGCTGGCGGAGGCGGCGCGCCTGCATCTGCGGGAGAAGTTCCTGCGGGCCAAGGTGGGCATCTCCGGAGCCAACTTCATGGTCGCCGACACCGGCACCCTGGTCGTGGTGGAGTCGGAGGGCAACGGCCGGATGTGCCTCACCCTGCCCGAGACGCTGATCTCGGTCGTCGGGATCGAGAAGATCGTGCCGACCTGGCAGGACCTGGAGGTGTTCCTCCAGACCCTCCCCCGCTCGTCCACGGCCGAGCGGATGAACCCGTACACCTCGATGTGGACCGGCACGACGGACTCCGGGACGGCCGACGGCCCGAGCACCTTCCACCTCGTCCTGATCGACAACGGCCGCACCGACACGCTCGCCGACGAGGTCGGCCGCCAGGCGCTGCGCTGCATCCGCTGCTCGGCGTGCCTGAACGTGTGCCCCGTGTACGAGCGGGCGGGCGGCCACGCGTACGGCTCGGTCTACCCGGGCCCCATCGGTGCCATCCTCAGCCCGCAACTGCGGGGCACGGGAAGCGAGATCGACTCCTCCCTGCCCTACGCCTCGTCGCTGTGCGGCGCCTGCTACGAGGTGTGCCCGGTGGCCATCGACATCCCGGAGGTGCTGGTGCATCTGCGGGAGCGGGTCGCGCAGGGCGGGCAGGTGACGCGGAAGGGCGCCAAGGTCGTGCTCAAGCCCGCGAAGGGCCACGCCGCCGAGCGGGCGGCGATGCGGGCGGCCGGCTGGGCCTTCACCCACCCGGCCGCGCTGCGCACCGGCCAGCGGCTGGCGTCCCGCACCCGCCGATTCCACCCCCGTACGCTGCCGGGCCCCGGCATGGCGTGGAGCGCGAGCCGCGCCCTGCCGAAGCTGCCGGCGGAACCGTTCCGCGACTGGTGGCAGCGGACGAACGGGGGGCGGACGGAACAGGGGGGCGCGGACGGGGGCCCCTCGCTCCGCGGGCGGGACGGCGGCGGAGGTCGGGCGAACGGCGAGAGGGCCGGCGGCGGAGAGGACGGCGGCAAGTGAGCAGCAGGGATCTGATCCTGGGTCGGGTGCGGCGCGCGCTCGCCGACGTACGACGCGACGACAGGCCCCCCGTGCCTGACGAGGCGGGGAGGGACGTCCAGTACGAGCAGGCCGTTCCACGAACGTACCTCCGGGAGCACGGCGAACGGGACGTGGCGGAGACGGTGGAACTGCTGGCCGAGAACCTGGCCGACTACCGGGCGATCGTGCACCGCACGGATACGGCCGGACTCCCCGACGTCATCGCGGAGTTGCTGGCCGCGCACGGCTCCTCCTCGGTTCTCGTGCCGCCCGCGCTGCCCGAGGAGTGGCTGTCGGCGACGGAGGTGACACGGGTCGCCGACCGGGCCGAGAGCACGCCGCACGAACTGGACGAGGTGGACAGTGTGGTCACGGCCTGCGCGCTCGCGATCGCGGAGACCGGCACGATCGTCCTGGACGGCTCCCCGGACCAGGGCCGCCGCCGCGTCACGCTGGTCCCCGACCACCACATCTGCGTCGTACGCGTCCCCGCCCAGGTCGTCCCCTCGGTCCCCCTGGCCCTGGAACGCCTCGACCCCACCCGCCCCCTGACCTGGATCTCCGGCCCCTCCGCCACGAGCGACATCGAACTGGACCGAGTGGAGGGGGTCCACGGCCCACGCACCCTGGAGGTGGTGCTGGTCGGCGGGGGCGGGGGCGAGTGAGCCGCGACAAGTGAGGCGAGTCGCGCGGCGTGCGCCTCGTCACCGGCCCTCCCGCCGCGACTCACCTGGACGGCACGGCCGGGGGCCGCATGCCGAGCCACTGTTCGGCCTCCCAGGCCTCGAAGCGTTCCACCTCGGTGAAGCCGAGTTTCGTGGCGAGGCGCATCGAGGGGGTGTTGGCGGTCTGGGTGGTGAGGACCACCGGCTCGCCGGGGAGCGCGGCGGTCAACCAGCCGAGGGCCGCCGCGCACGCCTCGGCCGCGTATCCGTGTCCCCATGCCCGGGGGAGGAAGAGGTAGCCGAGGTCGAGCTTGCCCGCGGCGGCCGGGCGACGGTGGCCCGTCGCTCGCCTGAGCAGCACGTGACCGATCATCTTCCCGTCGAGATCGACGACGAAGCTCCCGGGCCACTGCTCGGGCACCTCCGGCATCTCGCGTTCGAGTGCGTCGCGCGGCCGGGGACCGCCGAGGTAGGTGTGCACCTCCGGCGAGGAGTGCAGCTCGACGAACGCCGCACGGTCCCGGGTTCCGGGCTCACGGAGCACGAGTCTCTCGGTACGGATCGGCTCAGGCGGCGGCCAGGCCACGGTTCCCAGATCTTCCATCCGCGCACGCTAACAGGTGGTCAACTCGCCCTGGGGAAAGTGTCGGTGGGCGACCCGCGGCCGGATCTCGACGGTGTCCGCCGGCTTGGCGGCGGACTGTCGATCATGACCATGGCGATCTTGTTAGGTTGGGTGGCTCTTGCACGCATCAACACGGGGAGCCCTCATGCCACTCGACCGTCCGGTGATCAACTCCGGGGTACCGCACTCGGCGCGGATCTGGAACTACTGGCTCGGCGGCAAGGACTGCTACGAGATCGACCGGCAGGTCGGGGACGAGATCCGGCGGGCCAACCCCCAGATCGTCGACATCGCCCGCGCGCAACGGGCGTTCCTGCGCAGGGCTGTCACCCACCTCGCCGCGGTGGCCGGGTTACGTCAGTTCCTCGACGTCGGCACGGGGCTGCCCACCGCCGACAACACCCACGAGGTCGCCCAACGCGTCGCCAGGGACGCGCGGATCGTCTACGTCGATCACGACCCCATCGTCCTCGTCCACGCCAACGCCCTCCTCAACGGCGCCCCCGAGGGAGCCACCGCCTTCGTCGACGCCGACCTGCGCGACCCGGACACCATCCTCGAACGCGCCGCCCACACCCTCGACTTCAGCCGACCCGTCGGCCTCATCCTCCTCGGCGTCGCCGCGCACCTCCCCGACGAGTCCGCGTACGACGTCGTCGCCCGCCTGGTGGACGCCCTGCCCTCCGGCAGTCACCTCGTGTTCGGCGACAGCACCGAGGTGTACCGGCCGCAGGCCATGCGCTCCATGGTCGAGCACTGGAACAAGACCGGCGACAATCCCCGCGTCAACCGCTCCCCCGAGCAACTGGCCCGCTTCTTCCAGGGGTTGGAGCTGCTCGAACCGGGCCTGGTGTCCGTGGGCCGGTGGCGGGCCGAACGGACGGACGGCCCGGCCGGCGGCCCGAGCGGGGTCACGCCCGGCTCCGGCGCCGGCATCAGCTCCGGCTCCGGCTCCGGCTCCGGCTCCGGCTCCGGCATCAGCTCCGGCTCCGGCTCCGGACACGATGACGAGCCGTGGGACGTGGACTGCTTCGGTGGGGTCGGACACAAGCCGTAGGCGACTTCGCCGGCGGCGCCGTTTACAACCCCCCGTGCGCCCTCGGGGTTCAGCTTCCCTCCCCGCCGTCCCCGGCCAGCGCCTCCGCCACCACCCTGAGGTCCGCCACCAGCCCCGCGTACGCGCCCTCGCGGTCGTCGGCGCGCAGGACGGCCGACGGATGGAGCGTGGCGACGACATGTGGCCGGCCGTCCTGGTCCTCGTCGTCACCCGGCAGCGGCAGCAGGGCGCCCCGGTCCTTGGTGACCCGGAAGGAACTGCCCAGCAGGGCCTTGCCGGCGGTCGCGCCGAGGGCCACGACGATCTCGGGGCGCACCAGACGCAGTTCGGCGCGCAGCCAGGGGTGGCAGGCGGCGACCTCCCGCAGTTCGGGCGCCTTGTGGATGCGGCGCTTGCCGCCGCCCGGCGGTCGTACGAACTTGAAGTGCTTGACCGCGTTGGTGACATACGCCTCGTCCATGTCGAGCCCGGCCTCCTCGGCGGCCCGCCGCAGCAGCCGTCCGGCGGGGCCGACGAACGGCTCGCCCTGCCGGTCCTCCTGGTCGCCGGGCTGCTCCCCCACCAGGAGGATCCTCGCGGACTCCGGGCCGGCGCCGAAGACCGTCTGGGTGGCGTCCTCGTGCAGCGGGCAGCCGCGGCAGTCGGCCGCCGCGCGCCGGTGTGCCGCGAGGCCGCCGCGACTCGGGAGAAACGGCCCGGCGTCATAGGCCCGGCCGCCGTCCCGGGAGGCACTCGCGGCTTCCCTGTCGCTTCCGGCACGGCTTCCGCCGCCGCTTCCGGAGCGCCTGTCGGTCGCGGACCGCGTTCCTTCGCCCGATGACCGCGTGTCTCCTCTCGCAGACCGTGACCGCGCGTCGCTCGTCGGCCGGGTAGGGCTCATGCGGGTCCGCCTCCTTCATCAAACGTCCGGTCGGGCATCCGGTCAGACGTCCGCCAGCACCGCCAGGACGTCCTCGTCCGTGAGCTGGTCGAAGTTGTCGTACCAGTGGCCGACCGCGCGGAAGCCGTACGGGCTGCGCAGGCAGATCACCACGTCCGCCTCGCCGCGCAGCAGCTCGACGGACTCGGGGGCGCCGACGGGCACGGCGAGGATCAGGCGCGCGGGGTGTGCCCGGCGGGCGGCGCGCAGTGCGGCGCGGGCCGTGACGCCGGTGGCCAGGCCGTCATCGACGACGATCGCGGTGCGGCCGCGCAGGTCGGGGGCGGGTCGGCCGCTCCGGTAGCGGCGCTCGCGGCGGCGGAGTTCGTCCCGCTCCCGTGCGACGACGGGGGCGAGGTCGGCCTCGGTGAGCCCCAGGGCGGCGAGCGCCGACCGGTCGAACAGGGGCGGGGCGTCGCCGACGATCGCGCCGACCCCGAATTCCGGCTGGGACGGCGCGCCTATCTTGCGGGCCACGAGCACGTCGAGGGGCGCGCCGAGGGCCCGTGCGACCTCCCGGGCGACGGGGACGCCGCCACGGGGCAGGGCCAGGACGACCGGGTCGGGCAGCTCGCCCCTCTCCCCCGGCGGGCGCAGGCGCGCGGCCAGCTCGCGCCCGGCGTGCGACCGGTCGCGAAAACGCGTCATCGCCGGGGCTCCACCACGGCTCAGCTGCGGATTCATGGCTTTCCTCCCCTCCAGTGTCGCCGCCCGCGAGCGACCCGTCCACGCCGGGCGTGTCCGAAACCGTTCACCAAACTTGGGTCATTCGTTTTCTTGAACTATTCGTGTTTGAGGGGGTAGGTTGTCGTCATGACCGAGCCCCAGACTCCGACCACCGCCGAGGAGCTGCGCGGTGCCGGCCTGCGGGTGACGGCCGCGCGGGTCGCTCTGCTGGAGACCGTCCGGGACGGCGACCACCTCGGCGTCGAGGCGATCGCCTCCGGCGTGCGCGATCGCGTCGGCCACATATCCGTCCAGGCCGTGTACGACGCGCTCGGCGCGCTCACCGATGCGGGACTCGTGCGCCGTCTCGAACCACCCGGCAGCCCGGCCCTGTACGAGGGCCGTGTCGGGGACAACCACCATCACCTCGTGTGCCGGTCCTGCGGCGCCGTGGTCGACGTCGACTGCGCGGTGGGCCACGCCCCGTGTCTGACGGCGTCCGACGACCGCGGCTTCGCGATCGACGAGGCCGAGGTCATCTACTGGGGCCTGTGCCCTCAGTGCTCGCAAGCCAAAGCCAGCAGTTAGCACCGTGATCCACCCAGTTCGGAAGGACTCCCATGACTGAGAACCACGACGCGATCGTCACGGATCAGAAGGCGGAGGGTGCAGGCGGTTGCCCGGTCGCCCACGGCCGCGCCGCGCACCCCACGCAGGGTGGCGGTAACCGTCAGTGGTGGCCGGAGCGGCTCAACCTGAAGATCCTCGCCAAGAACCCCGCCGTGGCGAACCCCCTGGGTGAGGAGTTCGACTACGCCGAGGCGTTCAAGAACCTCGACCTCGCGGCCGTGAAACAGGACATCGCCGAGGTGCTGACCACCTCGCAGGACTGGTGGCCGGCCGACTTCGGCAACTACGGCCCGCTGATGATCCGTATGGCCTGGCACAGCGCCGGCACCTACCGCATCAGCGACGGCCGTGGTGGCGCCGGCGCCGGTCAGCAGCGCTTCGCGCCGCTGAACAGCTGGCCGGACAACGCCAACCTGGACAAGGCCCGCCGTCTGCTGTGGCCGGTCAAGAAGAAGTACGGCCAGTCCATCTCGTGGGCCGACCTCATGATCCTCACCGGCAATGTCGCGCTGGAGCAGATGGGCTTCGAGACCTTCGGCTTCGGCGGCGGCCGCGTCGACGTCTGGGAGGCCGAGGAGGACGTGTACTGGGGTCCCGAGACCACCTGGCTCGACGACCAGCGCTACTCCGGCGACCGCGAGCTGGAGAACCCGCTCGGCGCCGTCCAGATGGGTCTGATCTACGTCAACCCCGAGGGCCCCAACGGCAACCCGGACCCGGTCGCCGCCGCCCGCGACATCCGTGAGACGTTCCGCCGCATGGCGATGGACGACGAGGAGACCGTCGCCCTCATCGCCGGTGGTCACACCTTCGGCAAGACCCACGGCGCCGGCCCCGCGGACAACGTGGGCGCCGACCCCGAGGCCGCCTCCCTGGAGGAGCAGGGCCTCGGCTGGAAGTCCGGCTACGGCACCGGCAAGGGCGGCGACACCATCACCTCCGGCCTGGAGGTGACCTGGACGGCCACGCCGACCCAGTGGAGCAACGGCTTCTTCAAGAACCTCTTCGAGTACGAGTACGAGCTGACGGAGTCCCCGGCCGGCGCCAAGCAGTGGGTGGCGAAGAACGCCGAGGCGATCATCCCGGACGCGCACGACGCGTCGAAGAAGCACCTGCCGACCATGCTCACCACCGACCTGTCGCTGCGTTTCGACCCGGTCTACGAGCAGATCTCCCGTCGCTTCTACGAGAACCCCGACCAGTTCGCGGACGCCTTCGCCCGCGCCTGGTACAAGCTGACCCACCGTGACATGGGCCCGAAGTCGCTGTACCTCGGCCCGGAGGTCCCGGAGGAGACCCTCCTCTGGCAGGACCCGCTGCCCCAGGCCGAGGGCGAGGCCATCGACGCCGCCGACATCGCGGCGCTCAAGGCCAAGCTGCTCGACTCGGGTCTCACCGTCTCCCAGCTGGTCTCCACCGCCTGGGCGTCGGCGTCCACCTTCCGCGGCAGCGACAAGCGCGGCGGTGCCAACGGCGCCCGTATCCGCCTGGAGCCGCAGCGCGGTTGGGAGGTCAACAACCCGGACGAGCTGCGTCACGTCCTGAGCGTCCTGGAGGGCGTCCAGGCCGGGTTCAACACCGGCGCCAAGAAGGTCTCCCTGGCCGACCTGATCATCCTCGGTGGTGCCGCCGCCGTGGAGAAGGCCGCCAAGGACGCCGGCTTCGACGTGGAGGTCCCCTTCACGCCGGGCCGTGTGGACGCGACGGAGGAGCACACCGACGTCGAGTCGTTCGCCGCGCTGGAGCCGACCTCCGACGGCTTCCGCAACTACCTGGGCAAGGGCAACCGCCTCCCCGCCGAGTACCTGCTGCTCGACCGGGCGAACCTGCTGACCCTGAGCGCCCCCGAGCTGACGGCCCTCGTCGGTGGTCTGCGCGTCCTGGGCGCCAACACCGGTGGCTCCACGCACGGCGTCCTCACCGAGACCCCGGGCAAGCTGACCAACGACTTCTTCGTCAACCTGCTCGACCTGGGCACGACCTGGAAGTCCACCTCCGAGGACCAGACCCTGTTCGAGGGCCGTGACGCGGCCACCGGCGAGGTCAAGTGGACCGGCACCCGTGCCGACCTGGTCTTCGGCTCGAACTCCGAGCTCCGTGCCCTCGCCGAGGTGTACGCGAGCGACGACGCCAAGGAGAAGTTCGTGAAGGACTTCGTCGCGGCGTGGGCCAAGGTCTCCGACCTGGACCGGTTCGACCTCGTCTGATCCCGCGGGGACCCCGGTCCCCGAGTGACGCGGGCCGGAGCTGATCCGGCCCCGTCCGACCCCGGCGTCCGGGCCGGCCCCCACGGGCCGGCCCGGACGTCGTCGTGTGGGCACCCGTGGGTGGGCGTCCCGCACCCGCCACGGGTCAGCGGTGTTATCCGGTGGTGCCGCCGGGTACCCGGCGGTGATCCGTCGGCGGGAGGCAGCCATGGAGTCGTCGCTCGACCGCATCGACCGGCCCTGGGGTGAGCGAACACCGTACGTCCGCCGCGCTGACCGCCCTCGACCACGACGGAGGCACCCGGTGAACGACGGCATCGCCCTCGCCCTGCGCGCACTCCACCGGGGCGAGCGGAACCTGGCCGGGAAACTCGAACGGGTCGCCGACCGGCACCGCGCCGAGCACGAGATCCACCATGTCGCCACCGACCTCGCCGGCTGGTCCCGCGAACACGTCCGGCGGATCGCCGCCACCGCCGCGGACCGCGAGGTGGACCTCACCGGCCCGGCGGAGGCGGGCGACGCGTCCGACGCGGTGTTCGCCCCGCACGGGAACCGGTCGATCGCCGAGACCACCGACGCCCTCGATCCCGGACTGCTGCTCCTGCGGGACCTGCGCGAACTCCATCTGAGCGCCACGGCGAACTCCCTGCACTGGGAGATGCTGGCCCAGCTCGCCCAGGCGGCGAAGGACCCGGCGCTGCTCTCCCTGGCCTCCGCCTGTCACCCGCGGACACTGCGCCAGACGCGCTGGACCAACACCATGATCAAGACGATGTCGCCGCAGGTGCTGACGAGCCTGTGATCCCGTCCGTCACCCCTGCCGCTGCACGGTGGGCGCGATGACCAGCTCCTCGATCAGCGTGCGCTCCGGGAGCGAGGCGCACAGCAGCACGGCGCGCGCCACGTCCTCGGGCCGCACCATGGCGGCCCGCTGCTCCGGGCCCGGCGGCACGGCACGGGTGTCGTGGACCGGTGTGTCGACCGCGCCGGGAAGGATGCAGGTCGCCCGGACGCCCTCGTCGCGGTAGCTGTTGCGGAGGTACGCCATGAAGTTCCGCACGCCGGCCTTCGCGGCGCCGTAGGGGGCGCCGCCGAGGAGGGTGGGCCGGATCGCGGCCAGGGAGGAGATCGTGACGATGGAGCCGCCGCCGCGCTCCAGCATGTCGGGGAGGACGGCCTGGGTGAGCAGGTAGACCGCCGTGAGGTTGACGCCCATGACGGCGTTCCACTCGTCCTCGCCGGTCCAGCGGACGTCGACGACCCGGCCCGCGCCGCCCGCGTTGTTCACGAGGAGGTCGACGGGCCCGGCGGTGTCCCTGGTCCAGGCGGCGAGTGCCCGAACGTCCTCGGCGTTCTCGATGTGCGTGGGGCGGGCGAAGGCCGTGCCCCCGTTTCCCTCGACGGCGGCGGCGACCTCGTCCAGCACCTGCCGGCGCCGTCCGACGAGGACGACGGTGGCGCCCTCCTCGGCGAGCAGCAGCGCCGTCTCCCGGCCGATGCCCGTGCCCGCGCCGGTGATCAGCGCGGTCTTCCCGGCCAGGGTGCGCGCCCGCTCGCGGTCCTCGGTTCCCATGCCTCAGCCCTCCCGACGGGGGCGCCTCGTACGCCCTTGAACTGAGCATGCCCACCGGGCGGGAAGCACTGGGGTCCCGGTCGCGGGTGGAGAATCCCCACGCCGGGCCTGGTCGGCGGTGACGCGGGTCAGGGGCTGTAGAAGGCGGGGCGGTCGACGAGGTGGACCTCGACGCGGCCGCCCTGCGTCTGGGAGCGGACGGCCGCCTCGCAGATCGCCGCGACGGCGTACCCGTCCCAGACGCCGGGGCCGGTCACCTCACCGCGGCGGGTGGCGTCGACCCACGCCTGGACCTCGCGGTCGTAGGCGTCCTCGAAGCGCTCCAGATAGCCGGGGGTGACCGTGCCGCCCCAGCGTCCCGCGACGGTGACGAGCAGGTCGTGCCCGTCGCCGATGCGGGCCGTGCCGTGCTCGCAGACGGCCTCGGCCTGGACCTGGTAGCCGTAGCGGGCGTTGAGGTAGAGCTCGACGTCGGAGAGGGCGCCGCCGTCGGTCTCCAGGACGACGAACTGGGGGTCGGCGAGGCCCTCGGGGGCGTTCCCGGACGGGCGCGGCCGCAGCACGGTGACGGCGACGACCTCCTGGCCGAGCAGCCAGCGGGTGATGTCCATCTCGTGGGCCACGGAGTCGTTGATGGCCATGGCGCTGGTGAAGCCGGGCGGGTTCTCGGGGTTGCGGTGCCGGTTGTGCAGCATCAGCGGGCGGCCCAGTTCCCCGCTGTCGAGCAGGGCCTTGAGCCTGACGTACTCGCGGTCGTAGCGGCGCATGAAGCCCACCTGCGCCCTGCGGTGGCCGAGCCGCTGTTCGGCCTCCAGCAGACGGAGCGCGGCGGCGGTGTCCGGGGTGAGGGGCTTCTCGCACAGGACGGGCAGGTCGTGCGCGAAGGCGGTGAGCAGAGCCGCCTCGTGGGCCGGTCCCGGCGAGGCGACGAGCACGGCGTCGACGCCCGGCGAGGCCAGTGCCTCGGCGGCGTCGGAGAAGGCCGCGCAGCCGTCGACGCGTGCGGCGACCGCCTCGGCCCGGTCGGTGTCGAGGTCGACGGCGGCGGCGACATGGGCACCGCTGGTGACCTCGGTGATCCGGCGCACATGGTCGGCGCCCATCCGGCCGGTGCCGATGACGGCGACACCGAGGGAGCTCTGCTGAGTCATACGGGTCCTTCGCTCGACCGGATGCCGGGGTTCTACCCGCCGACGGGTGCGATCACATGATCGCAATATTGTCCGCGCGTCGAACGAACACCCGTTAAGCTCCCCCGGCGCGCACGGGGCGCGTATTCGGGGTGGGGGACATGGCGTGGGGGACGTAGGCGTGGGGACCGCGGGCGTGGGGGACATGAACGACCGTCAAGGGGCGCCCGAGAAGGACACGGGGGCGTGGGGCCAGGCGATCCTGGCGTTCGTCCTGTTCGGGGTGGTGGCCGGCGGCCTGTGGTTGCAGGACGCCTTCGCCGGGCCGGGCACGGACAGCGGGCCGGCCACCTGCTCGACCTCGGACGACGCCTCGCCGGCGCCGAGGAAGCGGGTCTCCGGGGCGCAGTTGTGCACCGCGCTGAACCGCAAGGACCTACCGAAGCTCGTCGGCACACCGCTGGAGGAGGCGGAGTACGCGACCGGCAGCGAGAGCGAGTCCCGCTGGGCCAGTGGCACCAAGACCGTCACCCCCGAGGCGAAGGTCGAACTGGAGTCCCACACCGTACAGATCTCGGCGTCGTACGACGATCTCCCGGTCGCGGAGTCGATCGAGTACCTGGGCGCCGGGGCCCAGTCCAGGACGGTCCTGGGACACAAGGCGGTGCTCTACTCGGGGCAGACCATCGCCATCTCCTTCCGGCTCGACGGCGGCGACGCCACGTCGGGCCCCGGCGGTGTCGCCCGCCATCTGCTGGTGGCGAGCGACACCAAGGACAAGGGCGACACCTACGACCTGGTCATCTGGCGTGAGGACCGACTGCCGCCGGACGACGCGGCGCTGTTCCGCATCGCCGAGAAGGTGCTGCCGACGCTTCCCGGCTGGAAGTCCGGCTGAGCCGGGGACCGTCAGGCCAGGGTCACCTCGACCGGCAGCTTCTTGATGCCGTTGACGAAGTTGGACCGCACGCGCGGGACGTCACCGGCGAGCCGGATGTCGGCGAGCCGGGGGATCAACTCCTCGAACATGATGCGGATCTCGGTGCGGGCCAGCAGATTGCCGAGGCACAGGTGCGGGCTGCCCTTGCCGAAGGTGACGTGGTCGTTGTTCTGCCGGGCCACGTCGAAGTCGTACGGGTTGCCGAAGACCTCCTCGTCGCGGTTGCCGGAGGCGAACCACATGACGACCTTCTCGCCCTCCTTGATGTGCTTGCCGCCCAGCTCCACGTCCCGGGTCGCGGTGCGGCGGAAGTGGTAGACGGGTGAGGCCCAGCGCAGGAACTCCTCGACCGCGACCGGGATCAGCGACGGGTCCGCCTGGAGGCGGGCGAGCTGTTCGGGGTGCTGGAGCAGGGCCAGCATGGAGTGGGAGATGGTGTGGCGGGTGGTCTCGTTGCCGGCCACCACCAGCAGCAGGAAGTAGTTGTCGAAGTCCTGCGCGGAGAGCGGCACCCCGTCGCGGGGCGTGGCGTTGACCAGACGGGACACCAGGTCGGTGCCGTCCCCGCCGCGCCGCTGCCGGGCCAGTTCGCGGCCGTACTCGAAGACCTCCACCGAGGCGGGCGAGCGGAACGGCAGATGACGGTACTTCTCGCTCTCCTCGCTGTGCAGCAGGACGTCCGCGTAGTCGGGGTCGGTGTTGCCGATGATGCGGTTGCCCCAGTCGATGAGCTTCTGGTTGTCCTCCGGGGGCACGTCCAGCAGTCGGGCGAGGACGTTGATGGGGAAGTCGGCGGAGACGTCGGCGACGAAGTCGAAGGTGCCCTTCGCGAGGGCCGCGTCCAGCGTGGTCGCGGTCAGTCCGCGCAGGAAGTCGGTGTAGCCGTTGATCACACCCGCGCCGAACTGCCGCTGGATCACGCTGCGCAGCGCGCGGTGGCGCACGCCGTCCATCTCCAGGATGGAGGCCCGGGTCTTGATCTGGTCGTCGTCGACCTCCTCCAGGTTGACGAACCTGGTCGAGGTGAAGGTCTCGGCGTCCCGGTCGACGCGGGCGATGTCGGCGTGCCGGGTGACGGCCCAGAAGCCGGAGTTGGGGGCGTCCTCGGGCTGCCAGTGCACCGGGTCCTCGTGGCGCAGGGTGTGGAACATGCGCCAGGGGGTGATGCCGTCGGTGAAGTTGCCGAGGTCGGCGAGGTCCACGTCGGCCAGCGGCAGGGGCTCCTGGAGGGCCTCGCGGACGGAGGGGAGGTGGGCGGAAGTGGTCATGTTCTTGGTTCTCCTGGACGTCACAGGTGGTAGGCGTACTCGGTGAACTCCCAGTCGGTGACGTGCCGGTGGAAGCGTTCGGCCTCGTTCCGCTTGTAGCCGAGGTACGAGGTGGTGAAGTCCTTGCCGAGCACCTCGGTGAGGGCGGTGTCCGCCTCCAGCGCGTCGAGGGCTTCGGACAGGTTCATGGGCAGGACGGCCGAGCGGGCGGTGTCGTAGCCGTAGCCCTCCAGCGGGGCGGGGGGCTCCTCGCCCGCCCGGACCCCGAGGAGCGCGGCGGCGATCGTGCCCGCGATCAGCAGGTACGGGTTGGCGCTGGCGTCACCGAGCCGCAGTTCGAGGCGGGCGCCGGAACCGCGCTCCGGCGGGACGCGGACCATGGCGCTGCGGTTGTCGAGCCCCCAGTCGATCAGCCAGGGCGCGAGGGTGTCGGGCCCGAAGCGCTTGTAGGAGTTGACCGTCGGATTGGCGAGGGCGGCGAGCGCCGGGGCGTGGGCGAGGATGCCGGCGAGGGCGTGCCGGGCGGTGGCGGACAGGCCGTGGGCGCCGGACGGGTCGTCGAAGGCGTTCTTCCCGCGCTCGTCGTCGCAGGACAGATGGAGGTGGAAGCCGGAGCCACCGGCGTCGTTGAACGGCTTGGCCATGAAGGTGGCGAGCCGGCCCTCCTTGCGGGCGAGCTCCTTGACGGCGGCCTTGAAGCGGAAGGACCGGTCGGCGGCCGACAGCGCCTCGGAGTGGTCGAGGTTGATCTCGAACTGCCCGCCGTCGAACTCGTGGTTGCCGTTGGTGGCGCCGATCCGCAGGTCGCGGAGGTGGCGCAGGGTGCGCAGCAGATGGTTGTCGGGGTCGGCGCGCAGGCCGGCGGTGTAGACGACTCCCGCCGCGCCCGAGTAGCGCTTCCAGCCGCTCGGGGACGCCGGGTCCTCGTCGCACAGGAAGTACTCCAACTCGGGCCCGACGATCGGGGTCAGGCCCTGTTCGGCGCAGCGGGCGAGCACGGTGCGCAGCAGGTCGCGGGGCGACTCGGGCGCGGGTGACCCGGTGGCCGGGTCGACGGTCTCCCCGAGGCAGGCGGCGACGCCGGGCTCCCACGGCAGCGGGACCAGGGTGTCGAGGTCCGGTCGTACGTGGATGTCGGGCAGCCCCGCGTCGAGGCCCCCGGGCACCGGGACGACGTCCCCCTGGGGGGAGGTGTGGTAGACGGCCCGGCAGAAGGTGAGGCCGTGTTCGCAGGCCGTGGGCAGGCTGTCGAGCAGGACGTCCCGGGCGCGGTCGGTGCCGATGAGATCGGGGTAGGTCACGCGGACCACGTCGATGCCCTCGGCGGCGAGCCGCTCCTGGTGCTGACGAATGTCCGGTGCTGGGGATGCGCTCACCGTTGTCTCCTCGGCGGCAGGCAGATGATTTGAGCCCAAACGATAAGAAGGGGCCCAGTGGCCCGCAAGGGGCTGAGGCCAAAAAATTATCCACCTGGACAGCTATTGACCAGGGGTGTGCGGCTTCCTATGTTGTTTGGAGCCAAATGACCTGAGGAGGACCGGCCATGAAGGTCGTCGTCGACATGAACAAGTGCCAGGACCACGGCCAGTGCGTTTTCGCCGCCCCCGAGGTCTTCCAGCTGGACGCGAACGGGCGGCTGGCCTACGTCAGCGACCCCGACGACGCGCTGCTCGACGAGGTCGAGGAAGCCGCCGACGTCTGTCCGCTCCAGGCCATCCGGATCGAGGCCTGACCATGGCTCCCACCAGCGCACGCGTGGTCGTCGCCGGCGCCTCCATGGCCGGTCTGCGCGCCGCCGAGCAGTTGCGCGCGGCCGGCTGGACCGGGGCGATCACGCTCGTCGGCGACGAGCCCCACATGCCCTACAACCGGCCCCCGCTCTCCAAGGAGGTGCTGGCCGGGAAGGCCCCCTTCGAGTCCCTCGCCTTCCGGCCCCGCGCGAGCGTGGCCGACGTGGAGTGGCGCCTCGGCACCAGGGTCGTCGCGTCCCGCCTCGCCGAACGGACCGTCGTCCTCGACGACGGCTCGGAGCTGCCGTACGACGCGCTGGTGGCCGCCACCGGGATGCGACCCCGGCGGCTGCGCTGCCCCGGTCCCCTCGCCGGACGCCACACGGTCCGCACCCTCGCCGACGCGCAGGGCCTGCGGGCGGAGCTGACCCGGCCCGGTGCCCGGGTGGTCGTCGTCGGCGCCGGGTTCATCGGCTGCGAGGTGGCCGCGACCGCCGTGGCCCTCGGTGTCGCGGAGGTGACCGTCGTCGATCCGCTGCCGCTGCCCATGGTCGGCCCGCTCGGCGAGCTGCTCGGCCGCGCGCTGCTCGCCCGGCACGAGGAGCGCGGGGTGCGCTTCGCCCTCGGCACCGGGGTCGCCGGCTTCGCGGGCGAGGACCGTGTCACCGGGGTGGTCCTCGACGACGGCACCGTACTGCCCGCCGACGTGGTGGTGGAGTCGGTCGGCTCGCTCGCCAACACCGAGTGGCTCGACGGCAACGGCCTCGACCTGACCGACGGAGTCCTCACCGACGAACAGCTGCGGGTCGGCGGACGGCCGGAGGTCGTCGCGGTGGGCGACGTGGCGCGTTTCCCCAACGCCCGCTACGACGGCGTACCGCGCCGGGTCGAGCACTGGTGCATCCCCACCGACACCGCCAAGCACGCGGCCAAGGTGCTGACCGGCGCCGAACCCGCGCCCTTCGCCCCGCTGCCCACCTTCTGGAGCGACCAGCACGACTTCCGGCTCCAGTCCTTCGGCGCCCCCGTCCTCGGCAAGGGCGACGTGCGCGTCCTGGAGGGCGACCCGGCCGGGGACGTCCTGGTCGGCTACCACCGCGACGCCCGTCTGGTCGGCGTCGTCGCGCTCGGTGGCCCGGCCATCGCCTCCGCCGCCGCCCGCCACCGCGCCGACCTGCTGAAGCAGCCCGCCCTCACCGCGTAAGGAACCGCCTCACCATGACCACCGTCCGTGGATTCCTCCACCCCAAGACGGCGACGGGCTCCTCGTCGCTGATCCCCTCCCCGCCCTGGCGCTACTCGGGCGACCTGCTCACCGTCGAGTACCGCACGGACCCCGCGCGGGTGCGTGAACTGCTGCCGGAACCGCTGGAACTCGCCGACGAGGACCCGGGCGCGGTCGCGCTGATCTGGGCCGACTGGCAGTCCTGCTCGGCGTCCGGCACGGAGCTGCTCGACCCGGTGCTCTCCCAGTACAAGGAGGCCTTCGCGGTCGTCCGGTGCACGTACCGGGGGCGGACGTACTCGCGGTGCGTGTACATCTGGGTCGACAAGGACTTCGCGATCGCCCGCGGGCTGCACCAGGGCTACCCGAAGAAGCTCGGGTCCATCCACCAGACGCGGCCCCATCCGTACGGGCCCGCTCCGCGGATCGAGGCGGGGGCCCGCTTCGGGGCGACCCTCGCCGCGGCGGACCGGCGGCTCGCCCAGACGGTGGTGACACTGCGGGAGCCGTCGGAGACGAACGGCTTCGTCAACGGCCACCCCATGGCCCACCACCGGTGGCTGCCGTCGGTCGAGAAGGGGAAGGGCCTGGCGCTGGACGAGCTGATCGAGTCCGGCGCGGCCTCCTTCGAGGGTGGGCAGCCCTGGGTCGGCGACGCGGAGCTGGAGCTGTTCGAGGCGCCGACGGAGGAGTTGGCGCGGCTGACGGTGGAGGAGCCGATCGCCGCGTACTACCGGCAGGTCGGCGTGGTGTGGGACGGCGGACGGCTGCTGGAGTCCGGGATGTCGGGAGCGGCGGACGAGTGAGCCCGGCGGCGGGCCGCCACGGGCACTCCGTGGCGCGCCGCGCCCACGCGGCACAGCCACGTGCCGACACGTCCCGCGCCCTGGGTCGGCGCACCTCCCCTTCGCTGAAAAGGACACCCCTCCCCATGTCTGACAAGATCGTCGTCGGCGGAGTCCCCGTCGACACGCGGCACTGGATCGGCGGCGAGCGCGTCGCCTCCTCCGGCACCTTCACCGACCACTCCCCCATCGACGGCGCCGTGCTCGGCGAGATCGCCCGCGGTGGACCCGCCGAGGCCCAGGCCGCCGTCGCCGCCGCGAAGGCCGCGTTCCCCGGGTGGGCCGCGACCTCGCGGGCCGAGCGGGCGCGGATCCTGCACGCCATCGCCGACGGCGTGGAGAAGCGCCTGGAAGAGCTCGCCGTCGTCGAGACCACCGACAACGGAGCGCTGCTGCGGTCGCACCGGCGCGGCGTGATGCCCCGGGTGGCACACAACTTCCGGTTCTTCGCCGACTGGCTGCTGAAGCTGGCGCACGAGGACTTCGAGACGCGCGGGCACACGAACCACGTGTCCTGGGACCCGGCGGGCCCCTGCGTGCTGATCACCCCGTGGAACGCCCCGTTGATGCTCGCCACCTGGAAGGTCGCCCCGGCGCTCGCCGCCGGCGACACCGTGGTGCTGAAGCCCGCCGAGTGGTCACCGCTGACGGCCTCCCTGCTCGCCGACATCGCCGCCGAGGCGGGACTGCCGGCCGGTGTGCTGAACGTCGTGCAGGGCTACGGCGCCGAGATCGGCGACGCCCTCACCTCGCACCCGGACGTGCGCCGCATCAGCTTCACCGGCTCGGTGCCCACGGCCCGGCGGATCGCCGCATCGGCCGCCGCCCACCTCACCCCGCTCAGCCTCGAACTCGGCGGCAAGTCCCCGCTGCTGGTGTTCGCGGACGCCGACCTGGACCTCGCCGTCGACCTCGCGGTGGAGCAGTACGACAACGCCGGACAGGTGTGCCTGGCGGCGACGCGCTTCCTCGTCGAGGAGGCGGTCGCCGAGGAGTTCACCCGGCGGTTCGTCGAGAAGGCGAGCGCGCTGAAGCAGGGCGATCCCCGGGACGAGGCCACCGACATCGGGCCCAACATCCATCCACGGCAGCTGGAGAAGATCGACGGCTTCGTGCAGCGGGCGGTCGCGGCCGGCGCCCGTGCGGTCATCGGCGGGCACCGGCTGGACGGGCAGTACTACGCGCCGACCCTGCTCACCGATGTGGCGCAGGACTCGGAGATCGTGCAGGAGGAGGTCTTCGGGCCGGTCCTCACCCTCCAGACCTTCACCGACGAGGACGAGGCCGTCCGGCTCGCCAACGACACCCGGTTCGGGCTGGCCGCCACCCTCGCCACCGGCGACCCGGCCCGCGCCGAGCGGGTCACCGCCCGGCTCGTGGCGGGCACCGTCTGGGTCAACTGCTTCTTCGTCCGCGACCTCCAGGCGCCCTTCGGCGGCTCCCGCCAGTCCGGAGTGGGCCGCGAGGGCGGCACCTGGAGCTTCGACTTCTACTGCGACCTGAAGAACACGGTCACCGCACCGAACGGATGGAACAACCATGGGTGAGATCGTCGGGGCGGGCCTCCTCGCCCATGTCCCCACCATCGTGCTGCCGCAGGAGGACCGGCTGGAGCTGAACGAGGGCAAGGAGATCACCCTCGTCACCGGCCTCCAGCAGCTCCGTGAGGACGTCTTCGAGCGGGACGACTACGACACGGTCGTGGTCCTCGACTCGCACTGGGCGACCACCGTCGAGTTCGTGGTCACCGCGCAGGCGCGGCGGGCCGGGCTGTTCACCTCCGAGGAGCTGCCACGCGGCATGTGCCGGATGCCGTACGACTTCCCCGGCGACCCCGAACTCGCGCACAACATCGAGAAGTTCGCGGACAAGCACGGCACCTGGATCACCGCGATCGAGGACGAGTACCTGCCGATCTACTACGCCACCATCAACCTGTGGAAGTTCCTGGGCGAGGGGCTGCCGGACAAGCGGTGGGTGACCATCGGGGTCTGCCAGACCGGCGACATGGAGGACCATCTGCGACTGGGGCGGGCACTCGCCGACGGTATCGCCGCCACACCGGGCCGCCGGGTGCTGCTGATCGCCTCGGGCGCCCTCTCGCACACCTTCTGGCCGCTGCGCGAACTGCGCGACCACGAGGCGAGCGACCCGGTGCACATCTTCACCCCGGAGGCGCGCGCGGCCGACGAGGAGCGGATCGCCTGGTTCAAGGAGGGACGCCACGACCGGGTCCTCGACACCATGGACCAGTTCTGGAAGTTCAAGCCGGAGGCGAAGTTCTTCCACTACCTGATGATGGCCGGCGCCCTCGGCGAGCGGGCGTGCGCGGCGAGGGCCCGGCAGTACGGCGAGTACGAGAACTCCGTCGGCACCGGCCAGGTGCACCTCTGGTTCGACCGGCCCGCCGACGGCTGGACCGCATCCCACACCCCCGTACAGGAGTCCTCCCATGCCTGAGTACCGCCGCATCCTGCTCGACGGCGCCGCCGTCCAGGTCACCGTCGACGGGGACGAGCTGGTCGCCGGGGACGGCCGCCGCGTCAAGACCGAGGACGCGCACCACCTGCCGCCGGTCGTGCCGTCGAAGGTGATCGCCGTCCACCTCAACCACCGCAGCCGCGTCGACGAGTTCGGGATCGAGCTGCCGGACACCCCCACGTACTTCCACAAGCCGACCTCGGCCCTCAACTCCCACCGGGGCGCGATCGTCCGCCCCGAGGGCTGCAAGTGGCTCAACTACGAGGGCGAGGTCGCCATCGTCATCGGGCGGACGGCGCGGAACATCTCCCCCGCCGAGGCCGGCGAGTACATCGCGGGCTACACCGTCGCCAACGACTACGGCCTGCACGACTTCCGTGACACGGACGCGGGCTCCATGCTCCGCGTGAAGGGCTCCGACACCCTCTGCCCGCTCGGCCCGGGCCTGGTCACCGACTGGGACTTCCGCGGCAAGAGCCTTCGGACCTACGTCAACGGCGAGGTCGCGCAGGACGGCTCGACCGACGAGATGCAGTGGGACATGCACTACCTCGTCGCCGACATCGCCCGCACCATCACCCTGTACCCGGGCGACGTCCTGCTGTCGGGCACACCGGCCAACTCCCGGCCCGTGCGGCCGGGCGACGTCGTCGAGGTCGAGGTGGAGGGCCTCGGGCGGCTCACCAACCACATCGTCACCGGCCCCGCCCCGATCCGCAGCGACGTCGGCGCGCAGCCCACCGAGTCCGAGGAGGTGCTGTCCACGGCGCTGGGCGGCGACTGGGAGTTCCGCGGCATCCGCCCGCCGAAGCGCTGACACCGCCCCGAGTCCTGCCGCACCGGGCCGCCGCACCGGGCGCCCGGTGCGGTACGGCGGGCCCCTAGGGTCTGTCGTCCAACTCCCGCCTGCCCCGCGACGCCCGGCACGCCCGCAGGGGCCCGGAACCGTACGGGTAGGGTCACCGGCATGACCGATTCCGCCGACGTGCCCAAGAGCCGGAAGCCACGCAAGCGCCTGCACTACGGCGAGGGGCGGGAGGCCCTGCTGAACGCCGCGGTCCGGGTGGTGGCACGGGGCGGACTGCGCAAACTCACCTACCGGGCCGTCGCGGAGGAGGCCGGGGTCACCCACGGACTCGTCGTCCACCACTTCGGCTCGCGGGACGCGCTGATCGAGGAGGCGCTCGCCCACACCATCCGCACGTCGCTGAGCGTCAGCGCGCTCGAACCCGGCACCGGCAAAGTCGCCGACTTCTCGACGGGCCTGTCGGAGATGGTCACGGCGGACCCCGGGCGGCAGGCGTTCCAGTACGAGCTGCTGCTGGAGTCCCGCCGCCGCCCCGAGCTGCTGCCGCAGCTGAGGGCGCTCTACGACGAGTACTTCGACGCCACCCGGCGCGAGCTGAGCCGTATGCTGCCGGCCGACGCCGACCAGGCGCTGGCCCGGCTGGTGTTCGCCGCCCTCGACGGTCTGGTGCTGCACCAGCTCGTCCTGGGCGAGCCGGAGGTCACTGACGCCGCCGTGGAGCGGCTGCGCGGTCTGCTGCGGCTCCTGGAAGCCGACGGCGACACCGGCCGCGCCGACGCCGGGGACACCCCCGAGTAGCCCTCCCACCTGCGCTTTCCGAGGCTCCGGACACCGTTGCGTCCGGGGCCTCGTCGTGTTGCGCGCCCGCGGTCACAGGTGTGCGCACGGGGGTGTCCACCCAGTGGAAAATCTTGCCCCCACCCCCTTGCCAAACGGATAGTTCAAGCCCACGATAAGGCAACTCGTTTGACCCGAAACGAACTCCCATCCCTCCCCGTCCCGACAGGTGATCCGAGTGGACAGTCAGACGGCGGTCGCCCCGCACACCTCGCAAGGCAACTCCACGGCAAGCAGACTCAAGCCCGACTCCCTCGGCGTCCTGGGCATCCTCTTCTTCGTCCTCTCCGCCCAGGCCCCGCTGACCGGCATCGCCGGTGCCGTGCCCATCGCCGTCGTCATCGGCAACGGGGCGGGCGCCCCCGCCGCCTATGTCGCCGCCGGCGTGGTGGTGCTGCTGTTCTCCATCGGCTTCGTCGCCATGGGCCGCCACGTCGTGGACGCCGGCGCCTTCTACACCTACATCGGCAAGGGCCTCGGTCGGTCGACGGGCTCCGGCAGCGCCGGAGTGGCCCTCTTCGCCTACTGCACGGTCCAGGCCGCCCTGTACGGGCTGTACGGCGCGACCATGAGCGGCCTCGTCGAGCACCACACCGGCGTCGGCGTCGCCTGGTGGGTCTGGGCGCTGGTCACGATGGCGGTCGTGCAGGTGCTGGGCGCCGCCGGCATCGAGATGGGCGCCAAGGTGCTCGCCGTGTTCGTCCTCGCGGAGTTCAGCATCCTCATCGCCTTCGCCCTGGTGACCTTCTTCAAGGGCGGCGGCCCCGAGGGGCTCGGCTTCACCGACAGCTTCTCGCCGGACGCGGCTCTCCAGGGCGCCCCGGGTGTGGCGCTGATGTTCGCGGTGGCGTCGATGATCGGCTTCGAGGCCACCGCCCTCTACGGCGAGGAGGCGCGGGAACCGAGGAGAACCGTCCCCCGGGCCACCTATCTGTCGGTCACCGTGATCACCGTGTTCTTCGCCTTCACGTCGTGGATGCTGGTCTCCGCGCACGGCGCGTCCAGGGCGACGGCGGACGCGGGCAAGGCGCTGGAGAGCGGCGACGCCGCCTCCTGGGTGTTCGCCCCGGTCGCCGACCTGTTCGGCGCGTGGACCGGTGACGTCCTGCCGGTCCTGCTGGCCACCTCGCTGTTCGCGGGCATCCTCGCCTTCCACAACTCCGCCAACCGCTATCTGTTCTCGCTGGGCCGTGAGGGTCTGCTGCCCCACGGTCTGACCGCGCTCAACAGCCGTCACTCCCCCTGGGTCGCCGGCACCGTCCAGACCGTGATCGCGGTGGCCCTCGTCGTCCCGTTCGCGCTCCTCGGCAAGGACCCGGTGCTGACCCTCTTCTCCTGGTTCAGCGGGGTCGCCGTCCTCGCGATCATGCTCCTGTACTTCCTGACCTCGGTGTCCGTGGTCGTCTTCTTCCGCCGCTCGCGCGCCGACACCCGGCCCTGGAACACACTGATCGCCCCCGTCCTGGGCGCGCTCGGCATCGCCGGCGCCATCTGGCTGATCATCGAGAACTTCACCACGCTCATCGGCGGCGACCCCACCACCGCCCTCTGGCTCCAGCTCACCGTGCCCGTCGTGCTGGCCCTCGGGCTCGTCGCGGCCCGGGTGACCCGACGGAGCCACGCGGCCGCGGGCTGACCCCGACGGGGCCACGCGGTCGCCGGCCGACCCCGACGTCCCGCCCCGCGGCCGACGGCGGCACCACTCCCCCGGTGCCGCCGTCGGCCCACTCCCGCCACCGATCCGACCTGCCGCCCACCCGACTCAGGAAGAGGAGAGCCGATGCCGGCCCTCGCCCACGACGACCTCCTGCGCAGCGCCAAGGACCTGGACCTGCCCGCCCACCACCACATCGACGGGACGGACGAGCCGGGCGGGGGCACCGCGTTCACCGTCGTCTCGCCCCGCAACGGACACGTCCTGCGCGAGGTCGCCGACGCCCGCCCCGCCGAGGTCGACCTGGCCGTGGCCGCCGCGCGCCGCGCGTTCGACTCCGGCCCCTGGCCCCGCCTCGCGCCCGCCGACCGCGGCCGGATCCTGCTGCGCGTCGCCGAACTCCTCGCAGAACACCGGGAGAAGCTGGCCCTCACCATCAGCCTGGAGATGGGCAAGCCGATCACGGACGCGTACGAGATCGAACTGCGGGCCGCGATCAACACCTTCCGCTGGTACGGGCAACTGGCCGGCAAACTCACCGACGAGTCACCCCACACCGCCCCCGACGCCCTCGCCCTCGTCACCCGGGAGCCCGCCGGGGTCGTCGGCGCCGTCGTGCCGTGGAACTTCCCCCTGACGCTGGCCAGTTGGAAGGTCGCCCCGGCCCTCGCCGCCGGCTGCACGGTCGTCCTGAAGCCGTCGGAGAACTCGCCGCTGTCCGCGCTGCTCCTCGGCCGGATCGCCACCGAGGCCGGCCTGCCGCCGGGCGTCCTCAACGTCGTCACCGGCGACGGGCCGGTGGCCGGACGGGCCATCGGGCTGCACCCGGACGTGGACGTGCTGGCGTTCACCGGCTCCACCGCGGTCGGCCGCCACTTCCTGCGCTACGCCGCCGACTCCAACCTCAAGCGCGTCTGGCTGGAGCTGGGCGGGAAGTCGCCGAACATCATCCTTCCCGACGCCCCCGACCTGGAGAAGGCCGCCGCCACCGCCGCCTGGGGCATCTTCTTCAACCAGGGCGAGATGTGCACCGCGCCCTCCCGGCTGCTGGTGCACTCCTCCGTCGCCGAGCGCGTCACCGAGGCGATCGTGGCCCGCGCCCGTGACCTGCGCGTCGGCGACCCGCTCGACCCGGCGACCGAGATGGGCGCCCTGGTCGGCGAGGCCCATCTGGAGCGCGTCCTCGACCACATCGGCACCGGCCGCGAGGAGGGCGCGCGGCTGCTGACCGGCGGCGAGCGCACCCTGACCGGCACCGGCGGCAGCTATCTGCGGCCCACCGTCTTCGACGGGGTGGACCCGGGCATGCGCCTGGCCCGCGAGGAGATCTTCGGCCCGGTGCTCTCCGTGCTGACCTTCGACGACCTCGACGAGGCCGTGCGGCTGGCCAACGCCACCGAGTACGGTCTCGCCGCCGGACTGTGGACCTCCGACCTGTCCACCGCGCACCGGGTCTCGCGCGCCCTCAAGGCGGGCACCGTCTGGGTCAACTGCTACGAGGAGGGCGACCTCACCGTGCCCTTCGGCGGCATGAAGCAGTCCGGCAACGGCCGCGACAAGTCCGCGCACGCCCTCGACAAGTACACCGAACTGAAGACCACCTGGATCCAGCTGTGACCCCTTCGTCCACGCGCCCTCCCACGCCCACGCGACCTCTGACGCCTCATCGCCCCTTGATCGCGATTCCGGCCAGGTTCGCCGCCACCACGTCCGCGCTCCGGTACGCCGCCGAGGTCAACGCCCGCGCCCTGGTCGAGGCGGTGTGGCGGGCCGGTGGGGAGCCGGTGAGCGTGCACCCCGCCGCCGGGGACGTGGCCGCCCGCCTCACCCGCTTCGACGGCGTCCTGCTGCCCGGCGGCGGCGACCTCGCCCCCCACCACTACGGCGCGACCGACACCCACGCCACCGTGTACGACGTGGACGAGACGCAGGACGCCTTCGACCTGGCGGTCGCACGCGAGACGCTCGCCCTGGGACTGCCCCTGCTGGCGGTCTGCCGGGGCCTCCAGGTCGTCAACGTCGCCCTCGGCGGCACCCTGGAGCAGGACATGGGCGGCCCGGAGCGCGAGCACCGGCACCTCGTGCACCCCGTCACGCTGCGACCGGCGTCGGAGGTGGCCCGTGCGACGGGCGCCGAGAAGGTCGACGCCTCCTGCTACCACCACCAGCGTGTCGACCGCCTCGGCACGGGGCTGGAGGTGACGGCCACCGCGGTGGACGGCACCGCCGAGGCGCTCGAACTCCCCGGTGCGCGCGGCTGGTTCACGGCCGTCCAGTGGCATCCCGAGGACACCGCCGCCGAGGACCCGGCCCAGCAGAACCTTTTCGACGCCTTGGTCCGGGCCACCCGCGACCGCCGGAGCTGAACGCGGGTTCAGGGGCTGAGAACGGGCTCACGGACCGAGAGCGGGTTCAAGTGCTGAGAACGGGTTCGGGACTCGGAGTGAAGGGGAGCAGTTTGTCGGCGCCCGGCTGCACCACGCCGTAGTGGCTCTCCGGGACCTCGTTCCAGACTCCGGGCAGGTCGCCCAGGGGCTCGGAGACGACGAGCCGGGTGTCGTCGGAGACCTCGCGGAGGAACGACAGGTCGGGGTGGAGCGACCGGAGCGTCTCCACATCGGTGCTGTAGTACAGCGAACGCGAGGCGCCCTGGCTGGAGTAGCGGAAGACCCACAGCCGCTGTCCCTCCGTGACGGCCACCGTCATCTGGAGCGGGAACTCCACCCCGTGCTCGCGGCCGACCCGCTCCACCAGGCCCGCCATCCGCGCGACGGCGCCCGGCGGGTCCTCCTCCAGACCGAAGGTGAGCGCCAGGTAGAACATCATCTCGGAGTCCGTCGATCCCTCCATGTCGAGGAACAACTCCGGGTCGACGACGAGGGCGAGGTCCCGGCGCATCCGGTGGAACTCGGCGATCGCGCCGTTGTGCATCCACATCCAGCGGCCGTGCCGGAACGGATGGCAGTTGGTCTGCTGCACCGCCGTGCCGGTGGTCGCCCGGATGTGGGCGAAGAACAGCGGCGACTCGACGTGGTCGGCGATCTCCCGCAGATTCCGGTTGCTCCACGCCGGCCCGACGTCCCGGAATACGGCCGGGGTGCTGGTGTGCGGGGACGTGTCGTACCAGCCGATGCCGAATCCGTCGCCGTTGGTCGTCTCCACACCCATCCGGGCGTGCAGACTCTGGTCGATCAACGAGTGCGCGGGCTGGTACAGGATGGTGTCGAGCAGCACGGGTGTTCCCGAGTAGGCAAGCCACCGGCACATGGGTCTCCGCCCTTCCTGGTGTTCGGTCGTAGGCGCCGGCCGACGCCGCCCCGGCCGGCGGCGCTCTCCTGGGCGCCGCCTCCGGTGGGGGCCGTGACCGGGGTCCTTGCTCCCTCCTCTCACATGTCGCTCGAAGCGAGGGAGTCGTCCTTGCGCACCACGCACAGGGCCCAGATGACGAACGCCGACATCGCGATCATCACGATCGACCACGCCGGGTAGTACGGCAGGGAGAGGAAGTTCGCGATGATGATGAGCGAGGCGATCCCCACGCCCGCGACGCGTGCCCACGTCGACGTCTGGAACAGCCCGGCACTCACGATCAGGGCGACGGCACCCAGGATCAGGTGGATCCAGCCCCAGCTGGTGAGGTCGAACTCGTAGACGTAGTTGCGGGTCGTGACGAAGATGTCGTCCTCGGCGATCGCCGCGATGCCGCGCATCACGTCGAGGACACCGGCGATCAGGAGCATGACGGCGGCGAAGGCCGTCAGTCCGACGGCCCATCCCTGCTTGGCCGAGTGCTCGCGCGTGGGGCGGGTGTGGTGGGTGGTTGCCATGCTGCTGCCTCGTTTCGTGTCGGCTCCGGGCGCGGTCGGCGACCGGAGGAGTGGGGGACGTGAGTCAGCGTTCCGGGGCGCCGGAGCCGCTCAGCACCAGTTGCTTGGCCCGGCGGAACTCGTCGTCGGTGATGTCACCGCGGGCGCGGATCTCGGAGAGCCTGGTCAGTTCGTCGACGCTGCTGGCCCGGCCACCGGAACCGGCGGCGGTCTCACGGATGTAGCTGTCGAAGGCCTGCTGCTGGGCCCGGGCCTGCGCCACCTCGCGGCGCCCCATGTTCTTGCCACGGGCGACCACGTAGACGAACACACCCAGGAAGGGCAGGACGATCGCGAACACCAGCCAGCCCGCCTTGGCCCAGCCGCTCAGTTCGTCGTCGCGGAAGATGTCGACGACGACCCGGAACAGCAGGACGAACCACATGATCCACAGGAAGAACACCAGCATCGTCCAGAAGGCGCTCAGCAGTGGATAGTCGTACGCGAGATAGGTCGGCCCACTCATGTCTCTCCTCCGTCCTGCCCGTGCCCGGCAGTCATGCCCGGCCTTGCCTCCTCAGCGTGCCCACGGTGGGGACCGCGCGTCCTCACCCGGGAAGGGTGAAGCCGCGTCGACGGCGGCGCGGACCGGTGGCCCATCGGCTCACTCGTGGTCCGGGGCCGACGGCGCGGGAGGCGGGCCGTCCGGTACCAGCCGGTGGCCGCGACCATGGGGCCGAGGGCCAGGCCGGACACGGCGACCAGGAACACCGCGATCAGCCAGGACAGGAACGTGAAGACCGGTCCGAGCGGGCCGAACTCCTCCAGACCGCGCTGCATGGCCGCCGGCATGAACAGGCGGGCCGCCCAGCTCAGCACCACCGTGCCCGTCCCCGCCAGCACGGCTCCGGGGAGCAGCTCCCGCCAGCCGATCCGACCGCCGAGCAGCAGATGCTGGGACCACCACCACAGCAGCGGCGCCGCCAGCACGGACAGCACCAGCCCCGTCACGGTGCCCAGGCCGAAGCCGCCGCGCAGCGGTGCCTGGAGCAGCAGGACCCCCAGCCAGACCACGAGCCAGAGCAACCAGCGCCACACGGTCACCGCCCGAAGCGGTGCCCTGGGCAGGTGCCAGCACCGTTCGCACACCGCCTGGAGCGCCCGGCTGAAGGCGGTGGCGGAGACAAGGGTGATCAGCACTCCGAGGGCGCCCACGGTGTCACGGGTGGTACCGGTCGCGGCGAAGGCCCGACGCATCTCGTCGAGGGTGTCGCCGCGGATCCCCAGCACCGCGCGGAGCGAGTCGACCAGCAGCTCCTGGATTCCTCCGGGGGCGAAGGACGCCACCGTCATCAGCAGGGGGAGCGCCGTGACGAACGCCTGGGCGGCCAGTCGTACGGAGCCCTCCACCACGTTGAGGGCCGACAGGTGGGGCAGGAGCCGGGCGGCGGGAGCCGCGCGCAGCCCGGCGGCCACCCGTTCGGCCCTGCTTCTGCGGGCGGGGGTGGCGGGGTCGGCCGGGGCGCGCCGTCTGGTCATGGCTCAGGGAGCCGCTCGCTCCGCGTCACCGCGCGGCCGCCCTCCGGGCGGACGCGCGGCCGAGTGCGGCGCGCCCGGCGAGGGCGACGGCGCCCTCGGCCAGGCCGAGCAGGACGAGCCACAGGCCGAGCAGCCGGGTCAGGGCGCGCGCGGACTCGGCCGGGAGGGCCAGCACCACGACCCCCGCGACGACACCGAGGACCGCGGCGCCGAGAAGGAGGCCGCGGTGGGGAAGGTCCTTGGCGGACATGGCCGTGTACAGGGCGAGGAGGCCCGTCACGAGCCACACCATGCCGACGATCAGTGCCAGTGCGGTGATGGTCTGCAGGGGGTTCCGCAGGCACAGCACTCCGGCCACCACGTACAGCACGGCGATCAGCAGTCCGGGGAAGCGTTCGCCGTGGTCGGGGCGGGCGAACGCCGCGACGAAGCGGAAGCCGCCGAGCACGAGCAGGTGCAGGCCGACGAGGACCGCGAGGACGTGCAGGGTCTCGTCGGGCCAGACAAGTACGAGGATGCCGGGCACGATCGTGGCGACGGCCGCCCCCAGCAGCCAGGACCAGGACCCGCCGAGCCCTCCGAGCGCCTCCGCCGGTCCCTGCCCGGACCGCGAGCCCACGGCCCCGGCACCTGCTCCGGAGTCGTGGGCGGCGGAACCGGGGGCGGCCGTGGGGTGGTGGGCCGGAGGGGCGGGGGGCACCATCGGTCGGGAGGTCGTGGGGTCGGGTCCGCCCGCGCGTCCGGAGGCCGGAGCGGGGTCGTGCGGCGCGGTCATGGAGGTCCTCCTCGCACTGTCACGCGGGGCGTTCGCACGCCCGTGGCCACATGGTGGCCGACGGGGCCAGCTTCCTCCGTCCGGCCGATCGCCGGGTCACCCGCGGCGGGTGACCCGGGGCGTGGCCGCGGGCCTGGGCCGGAGGCGGTGGGCGCGGCCGGTGGCGTCGTACGTACGGGCAGCGGCGCGCGTGCCCCGCGGCGCCGGGCGGAAGCGCGCCGAGCGCGCGGCGGAGAGGATGGGTCCGAGATGAGTGATTCCTCCGAGAGGCGGGCGGGCCACGGCCGCACCCGCGCTGCCGACTCAGGGCAGAACCGTGAACGCCGTGCCCGCCGACGGGCGACGCGCGCGGTGGTCGCCCGTACGGTGCTGATGGCCGCCGGTCTCCTCACCGCGTACTACCTGCTGCCCCTGGAGGAGTACCGCACCGGCGGCGCCCTGACTCTGATCGTGTGCGGTCTACTGGCGGTCGTACTGCTGTTCGTGTGGCAGGTCAGGACCATCGCACGCTCGCCCTATCCGCGGCTGCGGGCCGTGGAGTCCCTCACCCTGACCCTGGTCGTGTTCCTGGTGCTGTTCGCGACGACGTACTACCTGATGGACCGCACCACGCCCGGCTCCTTCACCGAGCCGATGACCAGGACGGACTCCCTGTATTACACGCTGACGACGTTCACCACCGTCGGCTTCGGCGACATCACCGCCCGTTCGGAGACGGGGCGGGTGGCGACCATGATCCAGATGGTGGTGGGTCTGCTGCTCGTGGGCGGGGCCGCGCGGGTGCTGGCGACGGCGGTGGAGGTGGGGCTGCGTCGGCGGGGAGATGCGCCGTCCGCCTCGGACGGTTCCGGTGCCGGGGCGGAGGGACGGGGCCGCGCGTCCGGGCCGTGAGCCGTTCCGGATCACTCCGGCAGTTGGCGCATCTCCACGACCCGCAGTCCCAGCGACCGGCAGCGCGCCAGCAGCCCGTACAGGTGTGCCTCGTCGATGACGTGGCCGAACAGCAGGGTCTGTCCGGACATCAGCACATGGTCCAGCTCCGGAAAGGCCTTGGCCAGCGTCTCCGACATGTGTCCCTCGACGCGGATCTCGTAGCGCATGAGCTGTTCTCCCGCGGGCGGCCGGGGGTGCGAACTCCGTCCCTGTCCCGACGATCGTGCCGGTCGGTGCGTCCCCGGGCCTCACCCCGTGCAGGTGAACTGCCCGTGACGGTGGACGCCGAGGCCCCATGACGGGTGGCCGAGGGGCCCCGATCAGTGTTCTCAGTGTTTGAGGAAGAGCTTGAAGCAGATGATCGGCACGCCGAGCAGCACATTGACGGATGCGGCGATCGTGACGAGACGCCAGGAGGCGCCGGCCCACCGTGCCGCCGCGACGGACCAGCCCACCTGCCCGGCCAGGGCCACGGCGAGCGCCAGCCAGACGGCGCCCTGGACGTCCAGGCCGAGGAGCGGGCTGACCGCCACCGCCAGGGCGGGCGGGACGGCGGCCTTCATGATCGGCCACTCCTCCTGGCAGACGCGCAGGACGACCCGGCGGTCCAGGGACCGCTGGGCGAGGCGTTCCCCGAACAGCACGGCGTGCACGTGCGCGATCCAGAAGACGATGCCGGTGAGCAGCAACAGCAGCACGATCTCCAGCCGTGGGAAGGAGCCCAGGGTGCCGGCGCCGAGGATCACGGATGCCGCCAGCATGGAGCCGTAGATGCCGCCGCTGTAGTCCGCGTGGGCGCGGCGCTCGGCCCGCCGGGCCCGGGCGGCGGGGGGCGCGGGGGGCGTGGTCGGTGCCTGGGCGGTGGTCCGGTCGTGGGCGGTGGTCCGGTCGCTCTCGGACACGGGAACCCCCTTCATGGGCGGCGGGCCGACCGGGATGTTCCGGCGGCCGGGGCGGCGGCGTCCGGCGCCGCCGGGCCTTTCCCACCGGTCCCTCCGGTCCGCCCCGTCGGCAGATGCGGTGTGACGAGGTAGCTGGCGAGGGTGATGCCGCCGGCGGCGAGGAGGGCCGCCTTGAGACCGTTGAGCTGGGCGGTGGCGTAGGCGTCGGTGAGTGCCTCGACCTCGGACGGCGGCAGCCCGGCCCGCTCGGCGGCGGAGCGCACCTGGTCGGTGGGGACGAAGGAGATCCCGGCCTCCAGGGCGACGCCCGTACGCTCGCGGGTCTCCTCCGACAGCCGCGGGTCGTCGGCGATCTGGGAGGTGAAGGCGTGGGCGAGCGCGCCGACGAGGATCGAGCCCATGAGTGCCGTACCCAGCGCGGAGCCCAGGTTCTGCGCGGTGAACTGCATACCGCCGGCCTCGCTGCGTTCCTCCTCGCTCACGCTGGACTGGACGACGTTGCCCAGTTGCGAGGCGAGCATGCCCATGCCCACGCCGAGCAGGGCCATGGCGCAGGCGAACTGCGCGTCGTCGATGACGGGGTCGATGGTGGCCAGCAGCCACACGACGGCCCCGACGAGTGCGGCGAGGCCCAGCCGGACCATGCGGCGCGGCCCCACCCGCCGGCCCAGCCGGGCGGCGACGGTGGACGCCACGAGCATGGTCACGGACACCGGGAGCAGCCGCAGTCCCGTCTGGAACGCGTCGAATCCCTGGACGACCTGGAGGTACAGCGGGATGGTGAAGAAGAGGCCGAGCAGGATGAGGTTCTGGCTCACCAGCGTCATCAGGCCGGACCGCAGCGCGGGCACGCCCAGCAGCGACAGATGCACCAGGGGGTCGCGGTTCTCGCGTTCCCGGTGCCGTTCCCAGTGCCGGAAGAAGGCCAGGACGGCCACTCCGGCGGCGACGACGAACAGGGTGGGCGCGAATCCGAGGACGGTGAAGGGCGGGTTGCGGGGCTGCACCCAGCCCCAGGTTCCGCTCTGGAGCACCCCCAGTACGCCGAGGCCGAGCCCGGCGGCCGAGAGGATCGCGCCGACGGCGTCCAGCCGGGGGCGCGGCCCGGTCCGGGGGATGTCGGTGATCACCCGGCGGAAGCAGAGGACGGTCACGACGACCACCACCTCGCCGGCGAAGACCAGCCGCCAGGTGAGGTACGTGGTGACCCAGCCGCCGAGCAGCGGGCCGACCGCGATGCCCGCACCGGCGAGTCCGCCGATGACGCCGTAGGCGACGGCCCGGTCCCGGCCCCGGTAGGACTCGGCGACGAGGGCCGCCATGGCCGGCAACACCATGGCGGCCCCGATCCCCTCGATGACGGACCAGCCCAGCGTGAGGACCCACAGGCTGGGGGCCACGGCGGTCAGAGCCGATCCGGTGGCGTAGACGACGAGGCCCAGGAGGAAGACGCAGCGTCGCCCGAGGATGTCCCCGAGGCGTCCTCCGATGAGCATGAACGCGGCCATGACCAGCGCGTACAGGGTGATCACGGCCTGGATGGCCGTGACCTCGGTGTCGAAGTCCTCGACCAGCTGACTGATCGATACGTTCATGACGGAGGTGTCCAGCACCATGAGGAACTGGGCCGTACCGAGAACGATCAGAGCCCGCCAGTGCGCCACACCGCCCACCTCGCCGAGTCGGCCCGGGCACCCGGTGGGGTGGCCCGGACAGCGGCCCTCCGCCGACCGGCCGCCACATCCATCGCAGCGCACAACCCCGCCGGCCGCCTCACCCGCCACGGGCGAGGCGGCCACCACATGAGCGGTGACCGCGATCGCGGCGCTGCGCGGCTCGCCGGCTACAGGGCGATGACCTGCCATTCCTGGTTGGCGCCTCCGGTGTCGTGCCACTGGATGACCGCGGCGCCGTCCGCGGTGGAGGCGTCCTTGACGTCGGCGCACCAGCCGTTGCCGACGTTGACGAGGCGGTAGTGGCCACTGGTCGCGGGGACCAGCTTCCACCACTGGTTGCCGGCGTCGGTGTCCGCCCACTGGCCCAGGGCCGCGCCCTCGGCGGAGCCCCCCGGACTGTCCAGGACCTTCCCGCTGCGGACGTTGGACAGCCGGTAGGAGCCGTCCGTGTTGGGCAGCAGCTTCCACTGCTGGTTGGTGCCGCCGGTCCACGGCCACTGGATGACGGCCGCGCCGTCGGCGCTGGAAGCCGCGCTGACGTCCAGCACCTTGCCGCTCTTGCGGTTGACCACCCGGAACGTGCCCAGATCGGCGGCGAAGGGCCGGTCGTAGACCTCCAGACTGCGGATGGACGCCCAGGCCCCGGAGGGCAGGCCCGTGACGGTCACCCGCACGTACCGGGCCGAGGCGCTGACCATGGCGACCTGCACCTGGCTCGTGCCGGCGGTGCCGGTGCGGTCGGCCAGGGTGGTCCAGGTGGCGTTGTCGGTGGAGCCCTCGATCCGGTACCGGTAGTTGGTGGCGTCCAGCTCCCAGGCGATCCGGACGCCGGTGAGCGATTTGGCCTCCCCCAGGTCCACCTTCAGCCAGTGGCCGGTGCTGCCGTTGCTCGCGCACCAGCGGGTCGCGGTGGAGCCGTCGACCGCCTTGGCCGCCGTGTTCCCCTTGGAGCTCTCCTCGCTGCTCGCTGTGGCGGGCCTGCCGGCGGCGATGTCGGCCGGCTGCACCGTCCGGTCCAGGATGACGCCGACGACGCTGTCCTCGGGGACGCGGGTGCGGTTGATGCCGGTGACGGTCACCTCGCCGCTGTCACTCACGCTGTACGCCAGGTCGGTGCCCGACGCCACGTCGAACACCCGGGTGACCTTCGCGTCGCCGATCTGCGGGGTGGTGAAGGAGGTGCCGCTGTAGCCGGGCAGCAGATGGACATAGAAGGTCCTGTCCTTGTACGTGAACCCGTACTTGCCGTCGACCGGGTTCCACGGGCCGCCGACGGTGCCGTACACGGCCTCCCCGCACATGGTCAGGAAGGAGCCGATCTGCCGTACCAGGGTCTGCTGGGCGCTCGGGACCGCGCCGGTGCGGTCGGGGCCGACGTTGACGAGACAGGTCATGTCGCGCACCCAGGCGTTGACCAGGATGTTCATGGCGGTGCCGAAGCTCATCACCCCGGAGCCGGCCTTGTAGCCCCAGGCGCCGCCGATGGTGAAGCACTTCTCCGACACCTTGCCGGTGCGGATGGCACCGCTCGGGACGGAGGGGCCTTCCTCGCTGGCGAAGTCGCCGATCCAGCCGGAGCGCAGCGTGGTGACGGCGTCGGGCTGGTGCTTGCGGACCAGCCCGGTCAGGCCCAGAGGCTTGCCGGTGGCGGGATCGGTGTCGCCGTAGGCGGCGTCCACCGGCCATTCGTTGGCGGGGTCGCGGAACCTGCCGGGCTCCCAGAAGAAGGCGGCGTCCGCGTCCGAGCCCTGCTGGCCGAGCCAGCCGCCGTCCCACCACAGGTCGTCGATCTTGCCGTACTGGGTGACCAGTTCCTTGACCTGCTGGTACACCTCGTTCTTCATGATCCGCGCGTTCTCCTTGTGCGCGGGATCGGTGGTGTACCCCCACGCGTTCGGGAGGCAGTCGGTGCCACGGACGTCATAGTAGCCGGGGTAGCGCCAGCTCAGCGGGGAGAAGTACAGGCCCACCTTCAGCCCGGCGTCCCGTACGGCGGTGACGTACTGGCCGATGAAGTCCTTTTGCAGCGGCGCCTGACCGGCGTGCCAGGCGTTCGGGTGGGTGGACGGCCACAGCGCGAACCCGTCGTGGTGGCGAGCGGTGAGAACGGTGTACTTGGCGCCCATTCGCCAGCTGGGCCCAGTCGGCCGGCCTGTACGCGCTGCCGGTGAACTGCTCACCGGTGACGTCGGTGACGTACTTCTTGTAGTTCTCCGGCGTGACGGCGGCGTTCTCCATGTACCACTCGCCCTTGGCCGGGCCGGAGTAGGGACCCCAGTGGATGAACATGCCGAGCTTGGCGTCCCGCAGCCACTGGATCTTGTCGTCGGACTGCTGCTCGACACCCTGGTCGAGCTTCGGGACACGCAGGGGCGGGAGCGGAAGGGGCCGGGTGGACGCGGCGTGCGCGGGGCTCGCCAGGGCGGGCGTGACGACTGCGGCGACCGTCATGGCCGCCATACCCATCAGTACTCTTCGTCGCGTGAGCGGTTCTGACAAGGGAGATCTCTCCTGCCTGTCCAAAGGACAGCACGGACCATGCGGTGCGTCAGCATCGGGACCGAACAGATCGGATGGGTCATCCCGGGGACGGCGGGATACAGGGAGCCGCACAGAAACGCACATCGCACCGGGATGACGCTGAATGCATTAAGAATCATGACGTCAACCCTGTCCATAGGGCGGACGAAAAAGCGCCCAGAACGCAGGTGGTGGCCAGACGTATCAAGATCCGCTCCAGCAGACATCGGATGTCAGAACCCTTGACGTACCGATGCACCCACCTCTACCGTCCGGCAACGGAGTCGCACACACATCAACAATTCCAAAACTGCTGAGGTACCCATGCTCAGACGCATCCTCACGCTCGTGCTGGCCGCCACGGTGAGCGTGTTCGCCTTGTTGGTGACCGGCTCGCCCGCCTCGGCCGCACCGGTCACGGTGACCAACGGGACGCAGTTCACCGACGCCACGGGAGCCGTGGTGCACGCCCATGGCGGCGGGGTGATCAAGGTCGGCTCCTTCTACTACTGGTTCGGCGAGAACCGCAACGCCGACAACACCTTCAAGGCCGTCTCCGTCTACCGCTCCACCGACCTGAAGACCTGGGAGTTCCGGCGCCATGTGCTGACCCAGGCCAGCGACCCCGAGTTGGCGGTCGCCAACATCGAACGCCCGAAGGTGATCTTCAACAGCACCACCGGCACGTTCGTGATGTGGATGCACAAGGAGAACGGCAGCGACTACAACCAGGCCCGTGCCGCGGTCGCCGTCTCCGACACCGTCGACGGCGACTACACCTGGCGGGGCAGCTTCCGCCCGCCGTCCGGCACCACGTCCCGCGACATGACGCTGTTCAAGGACGACGACGGCACCGCCTACCAGATCACCTCCGCGGCCGGCAACGCCGACCTGCAGATCTGGAAGCTCACCGCCGACTACACCGGCTACGACAGCCTGGCCGCCAACCCGTGGGCGGGCACCTTCCGCGAGGCACCGGCGCTGTTCAAGCGGGACGGCGTCTACTTCATGCTCACCTCCGGCAACAGCGGCTGGAAGCCGAACCAGCAGAGGTACGCGACCGCGACCAGCATCACCGGCCCGTGGACGGCGATGGCCGACATCGGGGACGACACCGGCTACGGCTCCCAGACCACGTTCGTCCTGCCCGTCCAGGGCACCTCCGGCACCTCGTACCTGTACATGGGCGACCGCTGGGGCAACTCCATGGGCGGCACCGTCAACGACTCCCAGTACGTCTGGCTGCCGCTGACCTTCCCGACCAAGACCACCATGAACCTGCCCTGGTACCCGCAGATCGCCGTCGACACCGCAGCCGGCACGGTCACCGGCGTGGGCGGCGGCCCCTACTACAACCTGGTCGCCCGGCACAGCGGCAAGTGCCTCGACATCACCGACAACTCGGCCGCCGACAGCGCGTTCGCCCTCCAGTACACCTGCGGCGGCGGCCTCAACCAGCAGTGGCGGCTCCAGGACGCGGGGAGTGGCTACGTCCGCGTCCTCGCCCAGCACAGCGGCAAGTGCCTGGACGTCTCCGGCGCCTCCACCGCCGACGGCGCCTTCGTGAACCAGTACCGCTGCACGACGGGCACCAACCAGCAGTGGCGGTTCGAGGACCAGGGAAGCGGCTACTACCGCCTGGTGGCCCGGCACAGCGGCAAGTGCCTGGACGTCAAGGACGCCTCCACCGCCAACGGCGCCCGACTCATCCAGTGGACCTGCGGGACCGGCACCAACCAGCAGTTCGAGCGCCGCACCGCCTGACGGCACGCACCGAGGCCCGACGGGTGGGCGTCCTGGCCACCCGTCGGGCCTCGGCACGTCCGCGTCCGGAAAGCCCCATATGTGTACGCACCACATGAAACCCTGCCCTCTTGAATTGTTCGCGGCGGCAACAGGGGCCTGCCAAACAACCGCCCGGCTGTGAGCGTCGTTGGTGACATCGCCGCACGTCGAACAACCGGAGCACGACATGCCCACCAGCGTCACCATCGTGGTCGCCTTGTCGGTGCTTCTCGGCCTCCTGGTGATCATCCACGCATGGATGGGCACCGACGACGTCGACCTCCCCCAGGTCCGCTGGCAGCTGGACCGCGGATCGGGCGCCTACCTGGACATGCTCGACCGGCTGCGGAGTCTCGCCGAGACCCCGGCCGACGGCAGCACCACGCCCGACGTCGACACCCGGAGGTTCGCCGACGTCGTGATCAGCGGCGGCAACCACACCCCCACGGCGCACGCGCTCGTACGGCTCAGCGACTTCCGCGTCGTCCGGTTCTCCGTCGGTGGCACCCCGCACGGCGTCGTCCTGAACCTCGCCTCCGGCATACCGGACAAGGAGGACGCCACCGATGACAACTGGTTCCTCGGCAAGGAGGGCTACGACGATCTCGCCCGCGTCGCGAACCAGTCGCTGACCGACGTCGACCTCGGCTGGTTCAGCCTTGAGCAGAGCCTCAGGGACCTCGGCGTCCGCGGCACCGACCGCACCACGCAGGCGAGCGGCATGCTCCGCTACAGCATCGCCATCACCGCGGCCTCCCGGTTCCGCCCCATCGCCGACCACATCGCCGGCGGCATGGACAAGGGATCCCCCGTCTTCGTCACCGCACAGCAGGTCGGCCTGATGCGCGGCTAGGGCGCGTTGCGAAAGTAGCGTCGTCTGCC
>NZ_OLMK01000022.1 GCF_900290235.1 Streptomyces sp. MA5143a | reverse complement strand
AGTGGGGACGGGATGTGGTGCATCCCCGTGTGGCCGGTGGGGATCCGGCCGACCGCCTGCCACATGGTGGTCGTCGTGGTGGTCTGGCCGGACTGGGTGTCGCGCTGGGTCGCGAGATGCCCGGCCGAGTGCCGGGAACCGTACGAGCCCGAGCGCTGGCCGCCCGAGCCGTGGTGGAGGTTCCCGAACCCGGTGAAGCCCAGCTCCTCCTCGCCGTGCCGGTCGCCCGGCAGGGCCCGATAGGACCGGACCCACTCCGCGTAGAGCGCGTCGTAGATCGGTGTGGTCGATGGGCCGCCCGAAGGGTCCTGTGTCGGCCGCATGGACGGGATCGACGAGTAGGACTGGCGGCGGGGAACGTCAAATGCGTGCACGTCTGAGCCAACGACCCCGCCGGGCAAGGGATGCGGGCCGTACACCATTCAGCCTCCGGCCCGGGGGCCGCGCCCCGGGCGGGGATCCCGCGGGGCGCGGTGCGACCGGGGCGGCCGTCAGGTGCCGGCGAGCGGCAGCGTCGCGGCCACCAACTTGCCGTTCGCCGCGGCCTTGTCGAGGGCGTCCCGCAGCAGGTCCTCCCGCGGCTGGCGCCCGATCGACCCGACCGGCGCCGCGAACAGCAGCACCTGCTGGTGCTTGTTCGCCGCGGCCCGCCAGCTGTCGGCGACCTGGAGCGCCTGGTGCGCCTGCCACCAGGCGACCGGGGTGCCGCCGGCGGGGCCCGGCTGAAGAATGGCGTGCAGTTGGCCCATCGCGAGCAGTACCGACCAGCCGTGCAGCACGGGCGGCACGGAGTCGATCTGGGGGAGCGGCATGAAGCCCTGCTCGATGAGCAGCGGCAGGAAGTCGTCGCCGGCGCCGGTGGTGCCCGGGCGGGCGATCGGCGCGGTCGGCTCGACCACGAGCGCCGGGTGCAACTCGCCGCTGAGCAGGATCAGTCCGCTGGTGACACCGAGCACGGCCTGCTCGGGCGCGGCCTGCGGCGCGGCCGATCCGGCGATGGACCGGGCGGCGCCCTGCAACTGCTCCTCGGTGACCTGGACGACCTGGGAGGGCAGGCAGGTGGCGTGGGCGAAGGCGAGCACGGCGGTCTCGTCGCCGACGAACAGGACGGTGCTGGTGCGCTCCTGCTCGGAGTCCCCCGGGGTACGGCAGGACGTGCAGTCGTAGCCGCCGGGGGCGTTCTCTCCGGCGAGCAGCCGGTCGGCTTCTTCGTCGCCGATCTCGGCGCGTACCTCGTCGCTGACCTCGAGCATGCGCGGCACGGGTGGCTCCTCGGGATGCGGTGCGTGTCGGATGCCGGGTGGCGCCCGGCCCGTGAGCACGGAGGTTCCGGCTCATGCAGGAGACAACGGGCTTTCTGTGGCCGGAGTCACGCTCGGGGACGAATGGAATCGAACCATCCGGCGCGCAGGGTGAATCCGCCCGCGGAATCGGTTACTCCACGTCAACTCATGCGACTGTCCAGGTACTTGCCGCGGTGAAGTGGCTCACAGATCATGGCGGTCCGTGGTCGACAAATCCGGAAATCAGGGAATGAAGTGGGTGGCTGGAATTGGCTGCTACTGGCGGTAATGGTGAACTGGCCTCGGAGGACGGGCGATCAGTTGCTGACAACCAGTCAAGTTCCCTAGATTCCCGGGCCGTGTGCAACGAGCACCGCTCGGGTACGTCCGCCGACCGCACCACAGCCGGCTCGACCGCACCACCCCGCCGGCGGACGGGGCTGAGCGCGTCCCCGCGTCCCGTGCGACGCGGAGCGCGCCCCGCCTTGGGGGACCCCGGGTCCTTCGAGAGGGAACTACATGTCCGCATGTGCCGACACCACACGCGAGAACACTCGCACCACGCGGAACGCCCGTAGGGCGAAGGCGCAGGACGCCCGCAGGACACGTACGACGGCGGTCGTCGCCGGGGCCGTGCTGCTCGCCCCGCTGGGACTGCTCACCGCCGCCGGCAACGCCGTCGCGGCCGACAGCGGAGTGTGGGACCGCATCGCCAAGTGCGAGAGCGGCGGCGACTGGCGCATCAACACCGGCAACGGCTACTACGGCGGACTCCAGTTCGCCGCCACGACCTGGCGCGCCTACGGCGGCACCGCCTACGCGCCCACCGCCGACAAGGCGTCCAAGGCCCAGCAGATCGCGGTCGCCACGAAGGTCCAGCGCGCCCAGGGCTGGGGCGCCTGGCCCGTCTGCGCCGCGCGCGCCGGAGCGTACGGCAGCGCGCCCGCCGCTCCCTCGAACGGCTCGGCGACCACCGAGTCCAGCACGGCCGGCAGCGCAGGGAACGCTGCCAAGCCTTCCAAGAGCGCCCCGTCGACGACGCCGTCGCGCTCCACCGGCCACCCCGACCGCAGCGCCTCCCGAGGCGACTACACCGTCCGCCAGGGCGACACCCTGAGCGGTATCGCCGCCCGGCAGGGCACCACCTGGCGGAAGATCTACGCCGCCAACAGGGCCGTCATCGGGGCCGACCCCGGTCTGATCGTCCCCGGTCAGCGCCTCGACCTCTGAGCACCCTCCCGGCACCGTGCCCGCGGGTCCCGTCCGGCGCGCCGCCCGGACGGGACCCGCGTCCTTCCCCCGCGCTCAGGGCAGTTCGGCGGCCTCGCCGCAGAACGCCACCGTGCCGCGCCGCAGTTCGTAGACGAGCGCGGACGCCTCCCGCAGCGCCGGCGGCAGGCGCTGCTCGGCGACGACCACACAGGCGTCCAGACCGCTCAGCAGGGCGTACGTGCGTGCCGCGACCGCCGGTGACATGCCCTGGGCCGGCTCGTCGACGAGGACGACACGCGCGCGTGCCAGGAGGGCGCGGGAGAGCGCGAGCATGCGCTGCTCACCGCCGGAGAGGGTGCCGGCCCGGCGGGGCAGCAGTGGTTCGAGCGCCGGGTACGCCGCCAGGGCGGGGACGACGTCCCGCGCGGCGAGTTCGAGGTTCTCGCGCACGGTGAGCGAGGCGAAGACCGCCCGCCGCTCGGGTACGAGGACGAGGCCCCGCCGGGCCCGCTCGTACGCCGGCAGCCGCGTGATATCGGTGCCGTCCCACTCCACGGCCCCTGCGGAGAGCGGCACCGTGCCCGCGAGGGCCCCGAGCGCGGTCGTACGACCGGAGCCGTTGCGGCCCAGCAGGACGGTCAGACCGGGGCCCGGCGCGGCGAGCGTGAGGCCGTGCAGGGCCTCCAGGGGGCCGTAGCGGACGCGGGCGCCCCGGAGCGCGATGAGGGTCACCGTCCGGCCGCCGGGTCGAGAGGGTCGCGCGGGTCGGTGGAGCCGAGGGCACGCAGCACCTCGGCGGCCGGGCCCGAGGCCACGACCCGGCCCGCCGCCATGACGTGCACGACGTCCGCGAGCCCGGCGACGAGGTCCAGGTCGTGCTCGACGACCAGCAGGGCCGTACCGTCGTCGGCGAGGGCGCGCAGAACCCGGGTGAGGGCGGCGATCTCGTCGGTGTCGAGCCCGGCGGCCGGTTCGTCGAGCAGCAGCACGCGGGGGGAGCCGGCGAGGGCCCGCGCCAGTTCGACCCGGCGCAGGGTGCCGGTCGGCAGTCCGGCGGCCGGGCTCGACCGCACCGGCCCGTCCAGCCCGAGCAGCCGCAACGCCCGCTCCACGGCCCCGGGGTCGGCGATCCGGCCCTGTTCGGCGCCCACCCTCACGTTCTCGGCCACCGTCAACGACGGGAAGACGGCCAGCTGCTGGAACGTCCGTGCGACACCGAGCCGTGTCCGGGCGTGCGCGGGCACCCGCGTGACGTCCCGTCCGTCGAGCCGCACCACTCCCCGGCTCGGCCGCAGCGTCCCGGCGAGACAGTGGAAGAGGGTGCTCTTCCCGGCCCCGTTGGGCCCCACGACGGCACTGACCCGCCCCGCGGGGACATCGAGATCGACGCCGTCCAGCGCGATGAAACCGCCGTAACCGACGTGGAGCGCTCGGGCCTGGAGGGGGATGGGGGTTTCCGGCCGGGGGACGGAGGGGGCCTGGCGGGGGGCCGGGGCCGGGGTCGGGGGCGGGGTCGCGGCCGGGGGAGAGGGCGGGCGAGGGGGAGAGGGAGTGGAAGGGGTCGGGGGAGCGGGCCGGGTGCTGGGGGTGGTCCTCCGGGGTGCCGGGCCAGGCGTCCGGCCACGGCCACCGCCGGGCTCGGCTGCCGGCGGCGCGGCGGTGTCAGGTGTCGGTCGGGGCGCCTCCGGTGGTGCGGCGGACGTCGGACGGCGAGCGGTCCCCGCCGTGGCCCGCAGCCCGGCCCGTACCCGGGCCCCCAGCGGTGTCGGTGTGGGGCTCCGCTCCGGACGCAGGCGGGTGAGGGCGGTGCGGGCCGCCTCGTAGGGGCCGGCGGGGAAGCGGCCGATCAGGGCGGCCAGGACGCCGATCACCGCGGCGGCGACGCCGCCCCGCGTGCCCGCGTCCAGACCGACGAGCAGGGCGGCGGCCGCGAGCGCGCCGAGCGTGCTGTCGGCGCCGAGGACGACGATAGCGGCGAACCACAGGAGGCCGCGGACAGGGTCGAAGGCGGCGGGGTCGAAGGCGCGGACGCCCATCGCGAGCATGCCGCCGCCGAGGGCGGCGAGGGCGGCGCCCGCGACGAAGGCGGCCAGTTTGAGGGAGGGGACGGGGACGCCCGCCGCCGCGGCCCCGGCCTCGTCGTCCCGCATCGCGGCGAGGGCCCGGCCGGTGCGGCCCCGGCGCAGCGCGCGGGTGGCGAGGAGCGCGCACGCGAGGAGGCCCAGCTCCACGACGTAGTACGCGCGGTCGCCGTCGAGGCCCGCCGGGCGGTCCAGGGTCAGGCCGGACGTCGCGTACGGCTGGGCGAAGACGAAGCGGCTCACCCCGACGCCGACCGCGAAGGTCGCCAGCGCCAGGGCCAGGCCGTGGCGGCCGATGGCGGGCCGGCCGGTCAGCAGGCCCAGCGGTGCGACCAGCAGGACGGCAACCAGGAGGGCGGCCGGCTCGGGCAGGGACGGCAGCACCGGGAAGCGGCCCGCCGCCAGCAGCGCCGTGAACAGGGCGCCCAGGCCCGCGTACGCCGCCTGCCCCAGGGAGATCTGGCCGCCCCGGCCCGTCACCACCACCAGGGACAGCAGGATCACGCCCAGCGCCGGGACCTGGACGGAGGTGTGCAGGTCCCGGCCCGCGAAGCCGAGGGGGATCAGGAACAGGAGCACCGCCACGATCCAGGCCCCGGCCGGTGTCCTGACCGGGGCGGTCGCCGGGCGCGGCAGCGCGTCGCGGGCGCCGACGCCGGGCAGGACCAGGGCGGCGACGAGGAGCGCCACGACGAAGAGGTTGGCGCCCACGGCCTGGATCAGGGGCTCCGCCCGCCCCGGCGGGTGGAACCGGGTCAGCTGGCTCTGCGCGACGCCGATGCCCAGCGCCACCAGGACCGCCACCGGCAGGCTGCGCATCCGGGCGGCGACCGCGACGGCCACCACCTCCATCACCAGCAGCGGCATGCCGTACGGGTCGAGGCGTACGTAGGGGGCGAGCAGCACGCCCGTCAGGCCGGCCGTGAACGAGCCGAACGCCCAGCCCGCGGCGGCGACCCGGTCCGCGTCGATCCCGCCGAGGACGGCGAGGGACCGGTCGTCCACGACCGCTCTCAGCTCCCGCCCGAAACGTGTCCACCGCCGGGGCGCCCGGCGCCCGCCGGAAGGGCGCAGTACCGCGCCCACCACCGCCGCGACGGCCACGGCCACCCCCAGTTGCCCCCACGGGTCCGCCGTCACCAGCGTCGGCGCGTCGTCCCGCGCCCCTTGGCCCCACAGCAGCGCCGCCCCGCCGACGAGCAGCACGAACACGCCGATGGACGCCACCAGGGTCTGCGCCGGGTCCCCGCCGAGCACGGCGAGCGGGCGGAACACGAAACGCTCCAGGGCGAGACCGATCGCCGGGGCCACCACCAGCAGGGTCACCACGGCGGACGGCCACAGGGGCCAGTGCCACTCGACGGTGAACTGGCGCAGCAGATACGCGCAGACCATGGCGATCGCCCCGTGCGCGAAGTTGAGCACCCCGGTGGCCCGGTAGGTCACGACGAGGCCGATGCCGGTCAGGGCGGCAGCGCCGCCGACGGACAGACCGGCCAGCGTGAGGTCGTACGTCAGGGACGCCATCAGCCCTCCGGCGGGCCCGTCGGGTCGTCGCGTCCGGGCGGGTCGCAGACGGGGCACGGGCGCAGTCCGCTCCCGGACAGGGCCCCCGAGTCCACGGGCACCGCGTCGGCCTTGCCGGCGGCCAGCGGGCAGTCCGCCCGGTGCCAGAGGGTGCCGCCGGGCACGCGGAGCAGCTCCTCGCTGGTGGCGAGGGGCGTGGCCGTCGCCCGCCCGGACGCGTCGGTGTCGGTGGGCTCGGTGGCGACCAGGAGGCCGTACAGCTCCTCGACCCGGGTCGCCGCCAGGGCGTCCCGGCCGTGGGCGAGGAGGACCGCGCCCGCGACGATCAAAGCGGCGCCCGGGACGGTGCAGGAGGCGAGGTACGGCAACTGGCGTTCGGCGAAGCGCTCGCCGGAGACGCCGTACCAGCCGACGGCACAGAGCACGGCGCCGCCGGCGAGCGCGGCCCAGCCGGCCCAGAGGACGGGGTGCGCGGTCCGTGGAAGGGGTGTCCGCATCCGGGGCTCCCACACGTCGTGTCTGACGGGTTCTCAGATATGCCGATGGAGTTGCACTATGCCTTGTGCGAGCTGACCCTGAAAGAACCGGGCGCCTACCGCCCGGACCGACACCCGGTGGTGAGCCAGATGGTTCTCGGGAGCGACCTCAGGCGGGGGAACGCACGGCGGGGCCGCGGCCCTGGGGGAGGCGGGAAGGCCACGGCGCTGGCCGCCGCGCTGGCCCTCTTCCTCGCTCCGGCCCTCGCGGCGTGCAGCGACGACAGCGGCGGGGGCGGCGACGCGACACCGCCCACCCCTTCGGTGGAGAGGACGACGGGCGAGCCGGACGGGGCGAGCGCGAGCCGACCCGCGGACGCGGGGGCGGCCGAGAAGGAGATCCGGCAGAACTGGGCGACGTTCTTCGACCCGACCAGCTCCAAGGAGGACCGGCAGGCCGTCCTGGAGAACGGCGAGCGGTTGGGCCCGGTCCTCGACGCCTTCAGCGGCGACGAACGCGGACAGCGGGTCGAGGCGAAGGTCACGAAGGTCGAGTTCACGTCGGCGACCGACGCGGACGTGACGTACTCGCTGCTGATGAAGGGCGCCACGGTCCTGCCGGACTCGGCGGGCACGGCCGTCGAGCAGGACGGCACCTGGAAGGTCTCCGTCAAGACACTCTGCGGGCTGGTGGGGCTGAGCGGTGCGTCGGCGGTCCCGGGCTGCTGAGACCGTCGCCGCGGCCCTGCTCCTGCTGCTGACCGCGGCCTGCGGCAGCCGCCTCCCGGAGAGCGACTTCGAGGGCCGGAACACCGCTCCGCCGGCCACCGGTCGGGCCGGCGCCCCCATCCGCGTCGGCATCATCACCAGCGCCACCAGCCCCGTCGGCGGCGACGCCTTCACCGGGCCGCGTGACGGGGCGAAGGCCTGGTTCACCGCCCTGAACGCGCGCGGCGGCATCGACGGCCGCAAGGTCGAGGTGCGTGAGTGCGACGACGGCGGCAGCGGCGTCGGCAACAACGAGTGCGTCCACAAGCTCGTCGAGGAGGACCGGGTGGTCGCCCTGGTCGCGACCACGGCCCTCGACTACGCGGGCGCCCCGCGCGTCTCCCGCGCGCGCGTGCCCGACATCGGCGGCCAGCCCATCGGCCCGGCCTACGACACCTACCCGCACCTCTACGGCATCTACGGCAGCCTCGCGCCCCGCGACGGCACCACCGGCTGGGACGGGAAGCAGTACGGCGGCACCGAGGTCTACCGCTACTTCAAGCGCGAGCACGGCGCCCGCACCGCCGCCGTGGTGTCGTACAACCAGGCCGCGTCGGCCGCGTACGCCCGGCTGATCGTCGACGGGCTGAAGGCCGAGGGGTACGACGTCGTCACCGAGCAGCTCGACTTCGCGCTGCCCAACTTCCGCGCGGCCGCCGCCGACATCGAGGAGCGGGGCGTCGACCTGGTCCTCGACGCGATCGACGGCCACGGCAACGCCCGGCTCTGCGCGGCGATGGACGAGGTCGGCGCCGAGGTGACGGCCAAGGTCACCAACGTGCAGAACTGGACCTCCACGGTCGCCGAGGACTACGCGGACGCCCCGCGCTGCCGCAACGCCCTGTGGGCCACCGGCTCCAGCCGCAACTACCAGGACACCGGGCAGGCGGCCGTACGGGAGTTCAGGGACGCCACCGAGGGACTGGGGACGCACTCCCAGTGGCAGTTGGAGGGCTGGGCCGCGGCCATGTGGTTCACGGACGCGGCGCGCTCCTGCGCCGGCACCGAGGAGGGCGTCACGCGCCGTTGCGTCGACCGGTTCATGAACCGTGACGAGCCATACACCGCCGACGGACTCCTCCTGCCCGTCCGTTTCGAGCGGCTCGCCGAGCCGCCGGCCACCCGCAGGACCTGTCTGTCGGTCGCCCGCTGGCAGGACGCCCGCGGCTGGGTGAGCCAGGGGGACATGGACCAGAACTGTTTTGTGGTACCGCAGTTGCCCTACCGGCCCTGATGCGAAACGGCCCCGAAGGGTTCCCGGGACCGGTTACCGATCGCACAACCGTTCCGTGACAAGTTGATGTGGAAGCCCAACCATCCCCCACGAACCCGGGTCTAACCACGCGGTGGTGGACCAGCACTGCCAAACACCGTCCGACCAGGAAGAAAAGGGCTCCGGGGGACCAATGCACATCTCTTTCCTGATACACAACGCATACGGCATCGGGGGAACGATCCGCACGACGTACAACCTCGCGAACACCCTGGCCGACCAGCACGACGTCGAGATCGTCTCCGTCTTCCGCCACCGCGACGAGCCGGTCTTCCGGCACGACCCGAGAGTCCGGCTCCGCGCCCTCGTCGACATCCGTGACGGCGGCGCCGACCGCGATCACGCCGAACTGGGGCGGCCCGCCAAGGTGTTCCCGCGCGCCGAGGGCCGCTACGAGCAGTACAGCGCCCTGACCGACCGGCGCATCGCCGAGCACCTCTCCTCGGTCGACGCCGACGTCGTCGTGGGCACCCGGCCGGGCCTGAACGTGCACCTGGCCCGGCAGACCCGCCGCGGCCCGGTCCGCGTCGGACAGGAGCACCTCACCCTGGACAGCCACTCCCCGGCGCTGCGCGCCACCCTGCGCGGCGCCTACCCCCGGCTCGACGGGTTCACCACGACCACCGAGGCCGACGCGCGCGCGTACGGCACCAAGATGCGACTGCCCGGCGTCCGGCTGGCGGCCGTGCCCAACCCGGTGCCCGCGCCCGGCGTCGACCCGGCCGACGGCAGCGGCAAGTGGGTCGTCGCCGCCGGACGGCTCGCACCCGTCAAGCGCTACGACCTGCTGGTGCGGGCCTTCGACAAGGTGCGCGCGGAGCGGCCCGACTGGCGGCTGCGGATCTACGGCAGTGGCAGGCAGAAGGACGGACTGCGCGCCCTCATCGACGAGATGGGCCTCTACAACCACGTCTACCTGATGGGCCCCGCCCACCCCATCGAGCCCGAGTGGGCCAAGGGCTCCATCGCCGCCGTCACCTCCAGCCTGGAGTCCTTCGGCATGACGATCGTCGAGGCCATGCGCTGCGGCCTGCCCGTGGTCTCCACCGACTGTCCGCACGGCCCCGGCGAGATCATCGAGGACGGTGTCGACGGCCGCCTGGTGAAGGTCGGCGACATCGATGCCATCGCCGCCGGCCTTCTCGAACTCATCAACGACGACACCAAGCGGCAGCAGATGGCGCACGCGGCGCTCAAGGACTCCGAGCGCTTCGACCCGGCCCGGATCGCCGAACGCCACGAGACGCTGTTCACCGGCCTGACGGCCCGCGGCGGCCGGGTGCGCGGCTCACTGCACCGCACCCGTGGCGCGCTGCTCGGTGGCGCGTACGCCGTTCGGGACGCCGGACGGTCGGCTCTCGCGAAGGGGCGCGCCGCATGACGTCACCGGTCCGCCGCCCCACGGCCCCCGGCGGCGAGGACGAGACCGCCACGAACCCGCGCGCCGACTGCGTCGCCGACTTCGCCGGCGGCCTGACCTTCGACATCACCGACGAGGGCGGACTCGACCCGGCCCATCTCCTCCTGCGCCGCCGGGGCGGCCGGGAGGAAGTGCGTCTGCCCCTCACCCCGGCCGGCGGCAATCGCCTCCGGGCGGCGCTGCCCGGCGGCGTGGCCCTGCCCGAGGGCCGCTGGGACGCCTACCTGCGAGCGGCGGGCGCCGAGCCGCGCCGGCTCGCTCCCGGCCTCAACGACCTGCGCGCCCTGGTCGACCGGGCGCCCGCCCCGGCCGCCGAGCGGGTCGTCGTCCGCATCCCCTACGCCACCAAGCACGGCAACCTCTCCGTCCGCAGCTGGGAGCGCGCTCCGCACGCCGAGGCAGGCGCCCTCCACATCGGCGACGGCGAACTGACCGTCAGCGCCCGCCTCTACGGCACCGGAACCGCCCCGGACGCGTACGCCGAGGCCGCCGACCGGCACGGCGCGTTCCCGCCCGTCCGGGCCGACCTCACCCCGGCGCCCGGCGGTCTCCGCTTCACCGTGGCGTACGGCGCGCTGCGGCCCGGCCTGTGGGACCTGTGGCTGCGCCCCGGCGGCGAGACCGGGCCCCGGGTGCGGATCGCGCGGCTGCTCGACGACATCGTCGACAAGAAACCCGTCTACGTGTATCCCACGGTCGGCGTCGACACGGAGCACGGCCCGGTGGAGGCCACCCCGTACTACACGGTCGACAACGATCTGTCGGTCACGGTCGCCGCCGTGGCCTGAGCCGCACAGGGGTGACGACGGTCGAGGACAGTAACTGTCCTCGACCGCTGGCAGACTCGCCCCCATGTTGGAGACATCGGCACGTCTGCTGCGGCTGCTCTCGCTCTTGCAGGCCCACCGCGAATGGTCCGGCTCCGCGCTGGCCGACCGCCTCGGCGTCACCCCCCGCACGGTCCGCCGGGACGTGGACCGGCTGCGCGAGCTCGGCTACCCCGTCAACGCCAGCCCCGGCACCGGCGGCGGCTACCAACTGGGCGCCGGCGCCCAGTTGCCGCCGCTGCTGCTGGACGACGACGAGGCGGTCGCCGTCGCCGTCGGGCTGCGCACGGCCGCGGGCCAGGGCGTCGAGGGCATCGGCGAGTCCTCCGTACGGGCCCTCGCCAAGCTCGAACAGGTGCTGCCGAACCGGCTGCGCCGCCGGGTCGGCGCCCTCAACGCCTTCACCGTGCCGCTGCTGCGCGGCCCCCAGCCCTCCGCCGTCGACCCGGAGGTCCTCACCGACCTCGCCCACGCCTGCCGGGACGCCGAGCGACTGCGCTTCGAGTACCGCGACCACGGCGGCGCCACCACCCGCCGTACGGTCGAGCCGCACCGCCTGGTGTGCACCGAGCGGCGCTGGTACCTCGTCGCCTGGGACGTCGACCGCGGCGACTGGCGCACCTTCCGCGTCGACCGCGTCACGCCCAGGCCACCGCACGGGCCGCGCTTCACGCCCCGCGAGGCCCCGGCCGCCGACCTCGCCGCGTACGTCTCCGAGGGGATCTCCACGCGTGCGTACGCCGCCCACGCCGTCGTCCGGCTGCTCGTCCCCGCCGAGGAGGCCGCCGCCCGGCTCTCGCCCGCCGCCGGCACCCTGGAGCCCTTCGACGACGACAGCTGTCTGCTGCGCACCGGGGCGGCGAACCTCGATGTGATGGCCATCCACGTGATGATGACCGGCATCGCGTTCGAGGTCGTCGAACCGCCGGCGCTGACCGAGACGATCAGGACCCTTCGCGACCGTCTGACGGACGCTCTTGACCGAACCGCGGATGCGGCGTCCGCTCCTGGCCCTCGCGGGTCTGGGGCGGCGTGATCGCGGCGAACCTCGGATGGTGCAGGTCGAACGCCGGGGACTCGGAGCGGACCCGGGGCAGCGTCACGAAGTTGTGCCGCGGCGGCGGACACGACGTCGCCCATTCCAGGGACCGCCCGAAGCCCCACGGGTCGTCGACCTGGACCCGCACGCCGTACCGGGAGGTCTTCCAGACGTTGTAGAGGAACGGCAGCGTCGACAGGCCCAGCAGGAACGCGCCGATCGTCGAGACCGTGTTGAGGGCGGTGAAGCCGTCGGCGGCCAGATAGTCCGCGTACCGCCGGGGCATGCCCTCCGCGCCCAGCCAGTGCTGCACCAGGAACGTGGTGTGGAACCCGACGAACAGCGTCCAGAACTGGATCTTGCCGAGCCGCTCGTCGAGCATCTTCCCGGTGAGCTTCGGCCACCAGAAGAACAGCCCCGCGAACGTCGCGAAGACGACCGTGCCGAACACCACGTAGTGGAAGTGCGCCACCACGAAGTACGAGTCCGTGACGTGGAAGTCCATGGGCGGCGAGGCCAGGATCACCCCCGTCAGGCCGCCGAACAGGAACGACACCAGGAACCCGGTCGCCCACAGCATCGGCGTCTCGAACGACAGCGAGCCCTTCAGCATCGTCCCCGTCCAGTTGAAGAACTTCACCCCCGTCGGCACGGCGATCAGAAAGCTCATGAACGAGAAGAACGGCAGCAGCACCGCCCCGGTGGCGAACATGTGGTGCGCCCACACCACGATCGACAGCCCGGTGATCGCCATCGTCGCGCCGACCAGGGTGAGATAGCCGAAGATCGGCTTCCGGCTGAAGACCGGGATGATCTCCGTGACGATCCCGAAGAACGGCAGCGCGATGATGTAGACCTCGGGATGCCCGAAGAACCAGAACAGGTGCTGCCACAGCAGCGCGCCGCCGTTGGCCGAGTCGAAGACCTGGGCGCCGAACCGCCGGTCGGCCTCCAGACAGAGCAGCGCCGCCGCCAGCACCGGGAACGCCATCAGGATCAGGATCGACGTGAACAGCGTGTTCCAGGTGAAGATCGGCATGCGGAACATCGTCATACCGGGCGCGCGCATCCCGATGATCGTGGTCAGGAAGTTCACCGCGCCCAGGATCGTGCCGAACCCGGACAGCGCCAACCCCATGATCCACATGTCGGCCCCGACGCCCGGTGACCGCTCCAGGCTGTTCAGCGGGGCGTAGGCGAACCACCCGAAGGCCGCGGGACCGGACGGCACCAGCAGCGACGCCATGACGATCAGCCCGCCGAAGAGGAACAGCCAGTACGACAGCATGTTCAGCCGGGGGAAGGCGACATCGGGCGCACCGATCTGCAACGGCATGATCTCGTTGGCGAACCCGGCGAAGGTCGGAGTCGCGAAGAGCAGCAGCATGATCGTGCCGTGCAGCGTGAACAACTGGTTGAACTGCTCGTTGTCCACGATCTGCAGGCCCGGCCGGGCCAGTTCGGCCCGCATCACCAGGGCCATCAGACCGGCCGCCAGGAAGAACAGGAACGACGTGACCAGGTAGAGATGACCGATCTTCTTGTGGTCCGTGGTGGTCAGCCAGTCGACCACCAGCCGACCCTGCCGTCTGCCCCTCCGTACGGGTCGTGCCGACGCCGATACGGTCTCGGTCCCCATCGCTCGCCCCTTCGCTGCCGCGTCCTGGGCCCGTGATGCACGCCATGATGCTCGCGCCCCGGCGGCTCCGACAGGGGACGTGCGGGGGAAGTGTGCGAGAACCGTGTATTTCCCATGAGGTCCCCGCTTCCCGGAGCCGTCCGGGAATCGGTGGGAAAAGGCCGGACATGCACCGGACACACGGCCCCGGACCTGCTTTCCTACGGGCTATTCGAGATGGTGCCGAAGCGCTCCGGAATTGTGTTCGCCAGCGCGGGCAAGGTCCGCGGAACCGCTCGTACGTGTGACGAAGTTGGGCCGAAACGCGTGTCGTGGTTCTGTGACAGAAGCGTGACTGCGGGGGGACAGCGCCCCCTCCGGCCGCCTAACGTGGCGGGCATGGCACCGATTCCGCACTCGCCCGAAGAGCCCCGGGACAACCCCGACTCCTACGTCGGTCTGGAGGCGCCGAGCGCCGAGCGACGCGCCCTGGAACACGGCTGGTCCACCGTCAGAAAGCTGCCGCCGGGCGCGATCATCACCATGGAGTACCGCTTCGGCCGGCTCAACCTGGAGGTCGAGGACGGCCGGGTGAAGCGCGCCTGGAAGGGCTGATCCCGGGCCCGGCCGGAGACAGGACGGGCGAAGGCCCGGCTCGTGACGAGCCGGGCCTTCGCGGTGCGGGGCGTGGAGTGTGCGTACCTGCCCCGCTGTCTCGTGTCAGCCGCCCGCGACCGGCCGGGCCGTGGAGGTCCCTCGTGTCACGCGGTCCGCGTGGGGCGGCCGACGGTGGCCGAGCGGGGTGATCGGCGCCCGCTCCGACCTGGCCAGATGCGGCGTGGAGGGCAGGTGCAGCGGCATGATCGGGGCGTGCGCGGCGCGGGCCGCGATCCCCGTGTCGCGGACGCTCGCCGCCTCCTCGCCGGGTGTGCGCAGCGCGCTCGTCCCCACCGGCGCCGGGGTCGGGGCCGGAGTGGGGGCCGTCGTACGGCGGTCGCGCCAGGTGTCCCGCAGCGAGAAGATCCAGGCCTCCGCGCGGGAGATCAGCGGCTCGAACCAGGGCAGCGCCAGCAGGATCAGCAGACCCGCGGCCCAGCCCAGCAGGACGTCGCTGAGCCAGTGCGTGCCCAGGTACACGGTGGTGAGGCCGACGCCGAGCGAGGTCACGGCGGACAGCGCGGACAGCCAGCGCCTGGCCCGCGGGGTCGACGCCAGATACGCCAGGATGCCCCAGGTCACCACGGCGTTCGCGGTGTGGCCCGAAGGAAATATGTCGCCGCCCAGCCACATCTCGTTGGAGCCGATCTCGGTCGCGTAGTGCGGGCCGAGTCTGCCCATGCCGAGCTTGGCCGCGCCGACCGTGATGTTCAGCAGCAGCAGCGAGACGCCGAGCGCGAGCAGCGGGCGCAGGGTGTGCTGCCGCCAGGAGCGCCAGCCCAGCCAGGCCGCGACCATCACGGCGGTGGGGCCGCGCTGGCCGAGGACGACGTAGTAGTCGAGGAAGGCGTGGATCTCCGGCCACTGCTGGTACGGCCGGAAGAACATGATCTGCCAGTCGAGCCGCACCAGCCACGAGGTGATGACCACCGCCCACACGATGGCCACGTAGAAGGCGAGGGTCGACGAGAACAGCACCACACGGTGCCGCGTCATCACCGGCACGTCGATGTGGGCCGGTCGCTCAGGCTCACGGTCCAGCCTGGAGAAGACCCGGTCCAGACGGGTCGGCTTTAGTTCGGTACGCACTCAATCGACGTTACAGCGAGTGAGCTCCGGTGCGGCGTGAATCACCGGCTTTGTGATGACGCCGTGATGTGGGATTGCTCTCAGATTGATGTTTATTTCTGCTGAATGGTGAATGGATGGGTCGTCCAGCCTTCAATTCCATGGCCGAATGATGGCCCGTCGTTTTGCGGTCCTTTTGAATTCGTTCACCGTGCGCTTGCGCCGAATTACGCAACCGCTTCCCGCCGCCGGGTGACGCTCAGGGCGGACCGGACCCGTTCAGCCAGAACGCCCCGTAGGCCGCCGACACGGCCGCGACGCCGCCCAGCACCGCTGCCGCCCTCGGGGTCTTCGCCCGGGCCAGGGCCAGGGCGAGGGGGAGGAGCAGCGGGAAGGCGGGCATCAACAGGCGCGGTTTCGAGCCGAAGTAACTCGACGCGCACAGGGCCAGCGCGGTCACGACCCCCGCGTAGACCAGCAGCGGGAGCGGCTGGCCCTGCCGGACGCAGATCACGTACAGCCACACGACCGCCGCCACACCGGCGATCAGGCCGACGCCCGCCAGGGCCGACGGGAACGACGTGAACTTGTCGGCGACGAACCGGGCGAAGGCGTAGCCCCCGTCGAAGCCGTTGCGCCAGCCCGCCTGGACGTCGAGATAGCCGAGCGGCCCCTTGCCGGTGCGCTCGCCTACCCACAGCACGTAACCGGCGGCCCCCAGGGGAGCGAGGAGCATGCCGAGGGCGCGCGGCCACCAGGGAGTGCCCCCCGACCCCTCCGGGCTCCGGTTCCGTACGAACGAGGGAACGGGGTCCGGGGTGCCGGCGGGTGAGGGGGACGTGGTCGGGTCGTGACGTCGCTGTCGTACGTACGACGTGATCGCCGCCGCCCATACCGCCGTGACCACCGCAAGGCCCACCGGGCGGGTGAGGCCGGCGAGGGCGGCCAGAACGCCCGCCGTCACCCAGCGGCCGGTCAGGACGGCGTACAGGGACCAGGCGGCCAGCGCGGTGAACAGCGCCTCCGTGTACGCCATCGACTGCACGATCCCCACCGGCAGCACCGCCCACAGCAGCACCGCGCACACCCCGGCCCGCCGGCCGTACACCAGGTCGACGACGGCGAAGATCCCCCAGGCCGCTCCGAGCGAGGCCAGCGTGCCGACCGCCAGCCCGGCGTGCGCGTACGACAGCGGTGTCACCGCCGACACCGCCCGCTCCAGCCACGGCAGCAGCGGGAAGAAGGCCAGGTTCGAGTGGACGTCGCCGTTGGGCAGGCGCACCTCGTAGCCGTAACCCAGCTCGGCCACCCTCGTGTACCAGAGCGCGTCCCAGCGGGCCGACAGCAGCGTCAGGGCGCTCTTGTCGCGCGCCGCGCTCCACAGGGTGAGCGCGACGACCCCCAGGGCGCGCACGGCGGCGTACCCGAGGAGAGCGGGGGCGGCCCGCCGGAGGAGAGGCGGCGCCGGGCGCGTAGCAAGATCGGTCACGCGCTCGATTATCGGCGGTGCCCGGAACCGGCCGGGAGGTCCGCACGTGATGGTCGGTGAGGGACCGTGGCGGACGACCCACCGACCATGCGCGGACGACCGAGGAGCGGGCGATGGAGGAGCCGTGGAGAACCCGTGGACGGTCGGCGGGGTGTCGCACGCCACACACCGTGGAAGCCCTCCATGAGACACCCACCACGCTTCACCGGCCGGAACTCGCGTACCCTGACGGCTCACTCGCCTTTCGTTGCGCGGGTCCGGGCCGCCGCTCTCCCGGGCCGTAGCCGCCGGGGAGTCCCCGCCCCGCGGTCCCGCCGAACGCGAGAGCATCTGGGAGGTACGTACATGTCCGGGACGCCCACGGCCGCCGCGCGACGCCGTAGGGAGGCCGGGGCCGGTGCAAACCGATGGGTCGTCCTCGTCGTCCTCTGCGTCAGCCTGCTGCTCGTCGCCGTGGACGCCACCGTGCTGCACGTGGCGGTGCCCGCCGTCACCGAGGACATCAAGCCCGGCGCCATCGAGCTCCTCTGGATCGTCGACGTCTACCCGCTCGTCTGCGCCTCGCTGCTGATCCTCTTCGGGACCCTCGGCGACCGCGTCGGCCGCAGACGCGTCCTGCTCCTCGGCTACGCCCTGTTCGGTGTCGCCTCCGGACTCGCCGCCTTCGCCGAGAACCCGCAGGTCCTGATCGCGGCCCGGGCGCTGCTCGGTGTCGGCGGCGCGATGATCATGCCGGCGACACTGTCGATCCTGCGGCAGGTGTTCCCCGACCGGCGCGAGCGCGCCCTCGCCATCGGTGTCTGGAGCGCCGTCGCCGCGGTCGGCGCGGCCGTCGGACCCCTGCTCGGCGGATTCCTGCTGGAGCACTTCTGGTGGGGCTCCGTCTTCCTCGTCAACATCCCCCTGATGCTCGTCAGCCTGCCCGTCGGACGCCTGCTGCTGCCGGAGTCGACCGGCGACCGCGAGGGACCGTGGGACGTCGTGGGCGCGCTGATGGCGGCCGGTGGACTCTTCGGTGTCGTCCTCGGCGTGAAGCGGCTCGGCGGCGGGCACCCGCCGTTCGACCCGGGCACCGCGGTGGCGCTGCTCGGGGGCGGCGTCCTGCTGGCCGTGTTCGTGCGCCGGCAGCGGCGCCGGAGGCATCCGCTGGTCGACCTGCGGATGTTCGCGCGGCCCGCGTTCAGCACCTCCGTCGGCTGCATCGTCCTCGCCATGCTGGCGCTGGTGGGCCTCGAACTGATCGCCGCGCAGTATCTGCAACTGGTCCTCGGGCTCTCCCCGCTGCAGACCGGGCTGCGGCTGCTGCCGCTGACCATCGCGGCGATGGCGGCCGGGCTCGTCGGCTCCCATCTGCTGCACCGCTTCGGCCCGCGCCGCATGGTGTCCCTGGGCTTCTGCCTCACCGCGTTCGCGGTGGTGCTGCTCACGGCGATGGGCCGCCAGGACAACGCGGCGCTGCTGCTCACCGGGTTCGTCCTGCTGGGCTTCGGCCTGGAGACGACCCTGTTCGCGGCGTACGAGTCGATGCTGAGCGAGGCGCCCGCGTCGTCCGCCGGCGGGGCCGCGGCGATCGGTGAGACCTCCTACCAGCTGGGCGCGGGCATCGGCATCGCCCTCCTCGGCAGCGTGATGAACGCGGCGTACGCGCCCGGGTTGTCGTCGGTGCCGGGGGTGCCCTCGTCGGCGTCCGCGGCGGCGGGGCACTCGCTCGGGGAGGCGTACGAGATCGCCGGGCGGTTGGGCGGGCCCGCCGGGGAGGCGCTGCGGCACGCGGCCCGGGACTCCTTCGTGCACGGTCTGCATGTGACGTTGCTGGTGAGCGCGGGCCTGCTGGTGCTGGGCGCGGTCATGGCGCTGCGGCTGCCGCGGGCCATGGAGTGCGAGGCGGACGTACCGGGGCCGAGGGAGGCGACGGCGACGCCCGTGCGGGCGGAGTCGGTGCGCTGAGCCGTCGGCACTGGGCGTGGCCGGGGCGTGTGGGTAATGTGCCTAGCGTTGCTAGTTTTAGTGAGCCGGAGGTTGCCCTCATGTCCGTGCCCGCGAAGTCGCCTTCCTTCGACCCCGCCGACCCGCTCGGCCTCGACGACCTGCTCGAACCCGAGGATCTCGCGGTGCGGGACACGGTGCGGAGCTGGGCCGCGGACCGGGTGCTGCCGTTCGTCGCCGAGTGGTACGAGCGGGGCGAGCTGCCGGAGATCCGCGAGCTCGCCCGGGAGCTGGGGGCGATCGGGGCGCTGGGCATGTCCCTCGACGGGTACGGGTGCGCCGGGGCGAGCGCCGTGCAGTACGGGCTCGCCTGTCTGGAGCTGGAGGCCGCGGACTCCGGGATCCGGTCGCTCGTGTCCGTGCAGGGCTCCCTCGCCATGTACGCCATCCACCGGTTCGGCAGCGAGGAGCAGAAGGAGACCTGGCTGCCGCGGATGGCGGCCGGCGAGGTCATCGGGTGCTTCGGGCTGACCGAGCCCGACCACGGGTCCGACCCGGCCTCGATGCGGACGTACGCCAAGCGCGACGGCGGCGACTGGATCCTCAACGGGCGCAAGATGTGGATCACGAACGGGTCCGTCGCCGGGGTCGCCGTCGTGTGGGCGCAGACGGACGACGGCATCCGCGGGTTCGCCGTACCGACGGACACCGCCGGGTTCTCGGCGCCGGAGATCAAGCACAAGTGGTCCCTGCGGGCCTCCGTCACCAGCGAACTCGTCCTCGACGACGTCCGGCTGCCCGCCGACGCCGTACTGCCGGAGGTCAAGGGGCTCAAGGGGCCGCTCGGTTGTCTGTCGCACGCCCGGTACGGAATCGTGTGGGGCTCGATGGGGGCGGCGCGGTCGAGTTTCGAGGCCGCGCTCGACTACGCCAGGACCCGGGAGCAGTTCGGCAGGCCCATCGGGGGTTTCCAGCTCACCCAGGCCAAACTCGCCGACATGGCGGTCGAGTTGCACAAGGGGATTCTGCTCGCCCACCATCTGGGGCGGCGGATGGACGCGGGACGACTCCGTCCCGAGCAGATCAGCTTCGGCAAGCTGAACAACGTACGAGAGGCGATCGAGATCTGCCGTACCGCCCGCACGATCCTCGGTGCGAACGGGATCTCCCTGGAGTACCCGGTGATGCGGCACGCGACCAACCTGGAGTCCGTGCTCACCTACGAGGGCACCGTCGAGATGCACCAGCTCGTGCTGGGCAAGGCGCTCACCGGACTCGACGCCTTCCGGTGACCGGGGGCACCGGAAGGCGGGGCGGTGAGCCGCCCTGCCTCAGCTCTGGTTGAAGAAGCCGTCGGCCGGACGGCCGGCGGCCTCGCCGCTGACGATCTCCGTGTCGGCGGGGGTCAACAGGAACACGCGGTTGGAGACCCGCTCGATCGATCCGCGCAGACCGAAGATCAGGCCGGCGGCGAAGTCGACGACACGCTTGGCGTCGCCGGGCTCCATGTTCGTGAGGTTCATGATGACCGGGACGCCGTCCCGGAAGAGTTCGCCGATGTGCCGTGCGTCGCGGAAGCTGTCCGGGGTGACCGTGCCGATCCGGCGGCCCTGCTCGTGGGCGGACTCGGAGGCGACCTTCACGCGAGGGTCGGTGACCCATGCCTCGCCGGACCCGGACTCCCGCTCATCGGCGTAGTCGTCGTCGTAGTAACGCTCGTCATCGTTGTCGTCGACGAGGCCAAGCCAGGCACTCGCCTTGCGCACCGATCCCATGGACGCCTCCTCTCACAGCGGTCTTTTTCTCTTTCCGCATCCCTATCGTCGTCCATGATGCGGATGTCTCGCCAAGTGGATAGACGCCGCACGGGGGTTTCGTGACGGTACTGGTGCAGAACGAATTCGTCGAGAGTCCATGTGCCCCAAGGGCTGTGCCGTACACGTCTGCTGACTGAGAGTGAAATAATATTGTTCGCGGCGTTTGGGTGAGTGTCGAGCGTCCGGGTGAACGTTCCGGCGGCTACGATGCGGCGCAGTTCAGGCACGTGCGCGTGGCCGTTCGGAGCGCGCGACAGACACGGGGGACGTCGTGTTCGGAATCGTGAGGCCCTGCGGTCATCGGCTCGGTGAGGGTCTGAAGACCCAATGGATGGCACATCTGTGCGGGCTCTGCCTCGCGCTGCGCGGGGATCACGGGCAGTTCGCCCGCATCGTGACGAACTACGACGGCCTGCTGGTCTCGGTTCTGACGGAGGCTCAGGCCGAGCGGACCACCGACTGGCGGCGCACCGCCGGGCCCTGCCCGCTGCGGGGGATGCGCACCGCGTCCGTCGCGCAGGGCGAGGGCGCGCGGCTCGCCGCCGCCGTCTCACTGGTCCTCGCCTCGGCCAAGGTGCGTGACCACGTGGCCGACGGTGACGGACTCCTGGCGCGCAAGCCGGTCGCGTCCGCCGCGCGCCGGGTCGCGACGAGTTGGGGGCGCGCCGGCGCGCGCACCGGCGCGGACCTCGGCTTCGACACGGCGGTGCTGGTCGACGCCGTGGACCGGCAGCTCGGCATCGAGGCGCTCGCCGGGCCGGGCACACCGCTGTTGACGGTGACCGAGCCGACCGAGACGGCGACCGCGGCGGCCTTCGCGCACACCGCGGTGCTCGCCGGACGTCCGGGCAACGTCGAACCGCTCGCCGAGGCCGGCCGGCTCTTCGGACGGCTCGCCCATCTGCTGGACGCGGTGGAGGACCGGGTCGACGACGCGGCCTCGGGCGCGTGGAACCCGCTGGCCGCGACCGGGACGTCCCTGCCCGAGGCCCGGCGGCTCGCCGAGGACGCCCTGCACGGCATCCGGCTCGCCCTGCGCGAGGTCGACTTCGTCGACGGCAAGCTGGCCCATCTGCTGCTCGTGCACGAACTCGGGCGCTCCGTCGACCGGGCGTTCGGCACGGTGCCGGTCTGCGCGGCGCACCAGCACGGCGGGCCCCCGCAGCACGGCAACCCGTACGGGGGCGGCGCCGGAAACCCGTACGGCGGGGCGGGCGGGAACCCCTACGGCGGCGGGAACCCGTTCGGTGGTGGCGGCGCGTACGGCGGCAGCGGTGGCGGGCCCGGCGGCTTCGGTGGAGTGCCGCAGCCGCAGCCGCCCGGGCGGCGGGGGTTCTGGGCCGGTTGCGGGATGTTCTGGTTGCTCTGCTGCACCTGCCAGTTGTGCTGTGCGAAGGAGTACGAAGGGCCGTGGTCCCGGAAGAAGCGGGAGGGCTGCTGCCGGGACTGCGACTGCTGCGATGCGTGTGACTGCTGCGATTGCTGACCCGCGGCCGGGCCGGGGGTACGGCTGCCGGTCGCGCGTGCGTCGTCGCGGGTGAGCGCCATGAGGGGTGCGCGTGTGAAGGCGAGCGTGCGGGATTGAGGGAGAACGCGAGCGGCGCCCCGGTCTACGGACGGGGCGCGCGGTGGGGTCGGCTCAACAGGAAGAGGACCACACGCGACCGAAGTCGATGTGGGAGCGCTTGACCAGCCACTGCTGCGAATGCATGAGCCCCAGTGGAACAGGCATCCGGTTGCGCGTCAACCGACTTGAGACGTAGCGCTCACAGTGCGGACAGCCTTGACAGCGCGGGGAACCGCCCCCGTAGTCTCGGCACAGACCGCTGCTGAGGGGCTCGGTCGTGCGCGTCCCGGTACGCGCCGCGTGTGAAGGCACCGTGTTCGACTCGACGTGCCACGGAGCCCTTCGCATGCCCTCTCCCTTTTCTTCTCCCCTCTCCCGCCGCCTTGCCGCCGCTTTCGCCGCTCCCGGGCGTTTCTCCGGATCCCGGCGGTCGCGATGAGCGACGCCGGGGGGAGCCCGCCGCGACCGTCGCTGGTGATCGTCGGGGCCGGGCCGCGGGGGACCGGGGTCATCGAACGCATCGCCGCCAACCTGGGCGGGGCCCACGACGGACCCGGCTTCGACATCCACCTCGTCGACCCGTATCCGCCGGGCGCCGGACGCATCTGGCGGGCCGACCAGTCGCCGCTGCTGTGGATGAACTCGCAGGCCGAGGACGTCACGATGTTCACCGACGAGACGGTACGGATGGACGGCCCCGTACGGGAGGGGCCCACGCTGCACGAGTGGGCCGGACTCGACGGACGGCACTTCCCGGACCGGCGGATCCAGGGCGCCTATCTGAACTGGGTGTACGACCGGGCCGTCGCCGACCTGCCGCCGGGAGTCACCGTCCGCCACCATCCACGTCGCGCCCTGCGGGTGGACGGTCCCCGTGACGGCCGGCAGCGGGTGTGGCTGGAGGGACGCCCCCGGCCGCTCCCCGCGGACCTCGTCATCCTCGCGCTCGGCCATCTGGACGCCGAACTCGACGACGAGCAGCGCGCGTTGGCGGCGTACGCCGGGGCCCACGGACTGGTCCACCTGCCGCCGGACTTCACCGCCGACAGCGACCTGTCCCGGCTCGCGCCCGGTGAACCGGTGCTCGTGCGGGGCTTCGGGCTCGCCTTCGTCGACCTCATGGCGCTGCTGACGGAGGGGCGCGGCGGACGGTACGAGGGCGACCCCGACGGCGAGCTGACCTACGTCCCGTCCGGGCGGGAGCCCGTCCTGCACGTCGGGTCGCGGCGCGGCGTGCCGTACCGCTCGAAGATCGGGTACGGGCTGGAGGGCGAGCGGCCGCCGCTGCCCCGGTTCTTCGGGCCGGCCGAGGTCGACGACCTGCTCGCGCGGGAAGACGGGTTCGACTTCCGGCGCGACGTGTGGCCGCTGATCGAGAAGGAACTGGGGTTCGCGCACTACCACCGGCTGTACACCGCCCACCCCGAGCGGACGGCCATGGACCGGGCCGGTTTCGAGGAGAGGTACGCGGCGATCGAGGACGCGGCGGAGCGGGCGGCCCTGGTGGCGTCCGCGGTGCCGGACCCCGCCGACCGGCTGGACCTGGCCGCGCTGGACAGGCCGTTGGCCGGGGCGCGCTACGGGTCGTACACGGAGTTCCAGGAAGGGCTGCGGGCCCATGTCGAGGGGGACCTGGCGCGCCGTCACGACCCGGCGTACAGCCCTGACCTCGGTGTCTTCCTCGGGCTGCTGTCGGTCTACGGGCAGCTGATCCGGCTCGGGGACATCGGCCCCTGGTGGCACGGGTTCTTCAGCTACCTCGCGTCGGGGCCGCCCGGCCCCCGGCTGCGGCAACTGCTCGCGCTGTCGCGGGCGGGCGTCCTGCACTTCGTCGGCGCGGACATGGCCGTCGCCCCGGAGGACGGGGTGTTCCGGGCGTCGAGTCCCACGGTGCCCGGAGTGTCGGTCGAGGCGAGGGCGTTGGTGGAGGCGCGGCTGCCGGAGCCGACGGTCGCGCGGGCGCGGGACGCGTTGCTGCGCGAGCTGTACGACGACGGAGGTGTGGCCGAGACCCCGGAAGGGCTGCTCGCCGTGGACCCGGCGGACGGGCGGCTGCTGGACCGCAAGGGGCGCCCCCACCCTCGGCGCTTCGCCCTCGGCCCGTTCACCGACAGCCGCGCACCGGGCGCCTTCACCCGGCCACGCACCGGCGGCCCGGCCTTCCGCCAGAACGACGCGACCGCCCGAGCCGTCCTGGCGTTCCTCGGGGAGCCGTCGTATCGGGCGGTGGCGTGAGGGGAGGGGGAGGGTTCGGCTGCGGTGAGGCGCCTGCGAGAGCTGCGGGTCGGCGGGTCGGCACCGGGTGAGCGGGCGGTGAGGCGGTGGGGCAGGAGCGGGGGTCGGTCGGGAGTCGTCGGGCGGTGTGAGTGGTGGAAGGGGCTGGTCGTATGGGGTCGGGGTTCGGGCGGGGGGTGTTGCATCTGGCGGCGGGGGTGGATCTCCGGGGGGCCTGGGAGGGCGGCGCGTTCGTGGAGTTGGGGCGGCTCGCGGAGCGGGGGGCCCTGGACTTCGTGACACTCGGGACCACGGGCGGGCGGCCGGGGCCCGACCCGTCGGCGGTGATGGCGCGCATGGCACCGGAGACCCGACGGGTCGGGCTCGTGCCCGCGCTCACGACGACGCGGGCCGAGCCCTTCCGGGTGGCGTCCGCCGTGGCGACGCTCGACTGGCTCAGCCGGGGCCGGGCGGGCTGGTGGATCGACGTGTCGGCCACGGACACGGAGGCCCGGCTGCCCGGAGGGCGAGGCCCCGCCCAACTCGGCGAAGCGCTGTGGCAGGAGGCCGGTGAGGTCGCGGACGCCGCCGCATGGTGGTGGAGCAACGCGGGGGATGGCGCCGCATGGTGGGGGAGCGGCGCGGGGGACGGTGCCGAACGGTGGGGGAGCGGCGCGGGGGACGGTGCCGAACGGTGGGGGAACGGCGCGGGGGACGGTGCCGAACGGTGGGGGAGCGGCGCGGGGGACGGTGCCGAACGGTGGGGGAACGGCGCGGGGGACGGTGCCGAACGGTGGGGGAACGGCGCGGAGGACGGTGCCGAGACCGGGAACGCGGCGGAGGGGGTTCTCGCCGAGGGGGGTGCCGAAGGGGGTGTCGAGGCGGGTGTCGAGAAGCGATACGCCCAGACCCTCGGGGGCGTGGGCGGGGAAGGCCACGGTGCCGGGCCGTCGGCCGTACCCCCGTCGCCTCAGGGGCGCCCCGTACGGGTCGTCGACGCGACCGGGAGCGATGCGTGGGTGACCGCGGCCCGGTGCGCGGACGTGGTGCTCGTGCGGGCCGCCGCCCCCGAGCAGGCCGCCGCCGTACGGGAGGAGGTGCGGGGTGCCGCGGCCGGGTTCGGCCGTGACCCCGACGAGGTGCGGCTGCTCGCGGCGCTGCGTGTCGATCTCGGCGGCGGTGAGCACGCGGCCGAGCCGGGTCACGGCGGCGGAGGGCCCCGGTGGAGCGCCCAGGGCCCGCTGTACCGGGGTGGGCCCGTCGACCTGGCCGAACTGGTCACCGCCTGGCACCGGGCCGGTGTCGTCGACGGCTTCCACTTCACCCCCGTCGAGCCGCGCCGTGACCTGGAGCGGCTCGTCAACGGGACCGTGGCCCTGCTCCAGCACCGTGGTCTGTTCCGCACCTTCTACCCCGGCAGCACCCTCAGGGAGCACCTGGGCCTCGCCCGCCCGGCCGACGGGTACGGCCGCAGGGCCGTGTCGGCCCGCCCGACGGGGCGTCATGAGCGGGTAGCCTCACGGGTGCGTCGGCACGGGGCCCAGGCTCCGGACACGATGTAGGGCGTCCGGGATTCACACAGAATCCCCACAACTCCATCGGCGAGATCAACTGCCTTGCCCACTGGGCTGGTTGGTGTTCGAGCGGCCGAAAGGCACTCTTGCGGGGATCGGTGATACGGCCGAATACTTCCCCGCAGCGCCTTGTCAGGAGCACGGCATATTCGGAATCCGGACACGTGCCCTGATTCGCGCCTCACGGGCCCAAACCCCACGCGGGCCCCCGACTTCCCTTTAGGAGGGAACGAACAGTGAGGATCAAGCGCACCACTCCCCGCAGCGGTATCGCGAGACGGACCCGGCTGATCGCCGTGACCACCGGACTCGTGGCCGCGGCCGCCGCGACAGTCCCCACCGCCACCGCGGCAGACGCCCGAACGTTCAGCGCGTCGGAGCTCAAGAGCGCCGGCGCGTCGGTGCTCAAGGCGGACATCCCCGGTACCGCCTGGGCGGTCGACGAGAAGACGGACAAGCTCGTCGTCACCGTCGACAGCACCGTCTCCCAGGCCGAACTGCTGAAGATCAAGGAAGCGGCGGGCGACAAGGCCGGCGCTCTGACGATCAAGCGGACGCCGGGCAAGTTCAACAAGCTCATCAAGGGCGGCGACGCCATCTATGCGAGTAGCTGGCGCTGCTCGCTCGGCTTCAACGTCCGCAGCGGGAGCACCTACTACTTCCTGACCGCCGGTCACTGCACCGACGGCGCGGGCACCTGGTACTCCAACTCCGGTCGTACGACGGTCCTCGGCCCGACCACCGGGTCGAGCTTCCCGACCAACGACTACGGCATCGTGCGCTACAGCAACACGTCCATCGCCAAGGACGGCACCGCGGGCAGCGTGGACATCACCAGCGCGGCCACCCCGAGCGTGGGCACCAACGTCATCCGTACCGGCTCCACCACCGGTACCCGCACCGGACGCGTCACCGCTCTCAACGCGACCGTGAACTACGGTGGCGGCGACATCGTCTACGGCATGATCCAGACCACGGTCTGTGCCGAGCCCGGCGACTCCGGCGGCCCGCTCTACGGCAGCAACGGCGTCGCGTACGGTCTCACCTCCGGCGGCAGCGGCAACTGCACCTCCGGTGGCACGACCTTCTTCCAGCCGGTCACCGAGGCCCTGAGCGCCTACGGCGTCAGCGTCTACTAGGCCGACCGGGCCGGCCCCGAGCGGGTGCTCTTCCCCCCGGCGCCCGCGTCCGACCGTATGACCTAACGCGGTCAGCAGTTCGAGCCCCCGCACGTGACGACGTGCGGGGGCTCGCCCTGTTGTGGGCCCGGGTTCACGATGATCCGAGCAGCCCGCCGCTCCGGGCGCCGTGGCGCCGGAACCGGTGCGGGAGCAACTTCCGTCACGGGACGCCCCGTAGGGAATCGGACCCTGAAGGGGTGAATTTCAGACAGGACTAGACCTCACCCGTTGCGCAGGTGGTCGTTGCGTCCTGTGTTTGCACTGTGAATTCGCATGGGGCGTTACCGGACGGTAATGACATTGAGGGCGTGCGCCCACGGTGTGTGCTCGTCCTGAAGTCGACCTTGTGTGCTCCCTGCGCGCCTCGGAATAGTTGGCGCCGCACAGTTGGCATGGACGCGGCGTTTTTACCGTCCGCCGCCTCCATATCCGTATTCCTTACGGCCGAACGGGGTCCCCACAACCCCTTCGGTCGACCCCCCACAGGAGGACGTGAGTTGAAGCACCGACGCATACCCGGGCGCCGTGCCGTCGTGACGGGTGCGGGCATCGCCGCGCTGGTCGCCGCGGGAGTGACTTTCCAGACTGCGAACGCGAGCGAGACCGCGCCGACCGCTCAGCCGAAAGCGCTCTCCGTGCTGGCGGCCGGAAAGCTCGCCTCGACCCTCGGTGAGGACCTCGGCGCCGACGCGGCGGGAACGTACTACGACGCGAAGAGCAAGGTCCTCGTCGTGAACGTGCTCGACGAGGCCGCCGCCGAGACCGTCGAGGCGGCCGGCGCCAAGGCCCGGATCGTCGAGAACTCCCTCGCCGAGCTCAAGAGCGCCCGGACGACCCTCAAGGACGACGCCACCATCCCCGGTACCTCCTGGGCCACCGACCCCACCACCAACAAGGTCGTCGTCACCGCCGACCGCACCGTCTCCAAGGCCGAGCTGGCGAGACTGACCGAGGTCGTTGACGGCCTCGGCGCCACGGCCGAACTCAAGCGCACGAAGGGTGAGTTCAGGACCTTCGTCGCGGGTGGCGACGCCATCACCGGTGGCAGCGGGCGCTGCTCCCTCGGCTTCAACGTGGTCAAGGGCGGCGAGCCGTTCTTCCTGACGGCGGGTCACTGCACCGAGGGCATCTCCACCTGGTCGGCCGGCGGACAGGTCATCGGCCAGAACGCGGACTCCAGCTTCCCGGGCGACGACTACGGCCTGGTCAAGTACACGGCGGACGTCGACCACCCCAGCGAGGTCAACCTCTACAACGGCTCGACCCAGGCCATCAGCGGCGCCGCCGACGCGACCGTCGGCATGAAGGTGACCCGCAGCGGCTCGACCACCCAGGTCCACAGCGGCACGGTCACCGGCCTCGACGCCACCGTGAACTACGGCAACGGCGACATCGTCAACGGCCTCATCCAGACCGACGTCTGCGCCGAGCCCGGCGACAGCGGCGGCTCCCTCTTCTCGGGTGACAAGGCGGTCGGCCTCACCTCCGGCGGCAGCGGCGACTGCACCTCGGGCGGCGAGACGTTCTTCCAGCCGGTCACCGAGGCGCTGTCGGCGACGGGCACACAGATCGGCTGAGGCGGAGCGGCTGAGGCGGATCGGCTGAGGCCGAGCGCGCGCCGGGCCTGAGGATCGGCCGAGAGCCCGGCACGCGGGAGGGCGAAAGGCCGCCGCACGACCGGGACCCGCGGCTCACGCCTCGGCGGGCCGGCGATCCGGCTTCCTTCTCAGGGCCGCCATCACCAAGGTGATGGCGGCCCCCGCCGTTGCCCAGGCGGAGAGCACCAGCAGGGGGACGGTGGTGTCGTTGCCCTCGAAGTACGCGATCGAGCGGGCCACCCAGACGCCCGCGCCCGGCGGGAGCGCCGGACCGATCGCCGCCCAGAACGGGGGCAGCAGCGGCGGGGGCAGCGCGCCGCCCGCGCTCGGGTTGCCGGCGACCACCACCAGCAGCACGGCGACCCCGATACCGGCGATCCCGAAGACGCACTGGAGCGCCAGCGTGGCCGCGCCCACCGCGAAGACGACCAGGGTTCCCAGCCCCCACAGCGCCGCCACGCTTCCGGGCAGGGCACCCAGCACCGGCCCGGCGATCACCGCGCCGCCGAGCCCGCCGAGGATCGAGAACACCGCCAGGGCGGCGAGCCGGATCACCCCGCGCCGCAGGTTGGTGGGCCGCGCCCCCGCGCTCATCGCCAGCGCCGACGCGCACAGATAGCCGCCGACGCACCAGCCCACGACCAGATAGAAGGACGTGAGCCCGTTCGCGTCCCCGAGGCCGGCCGGGGCCACGTCCACCGTCCGCAGCGCGCGCCCCTCGGACTGCTCCAGCGTGCCGACGAGGGCGGCCAGCGCGCCTGCGAGGGAACGGCCGCCGCCGGAGGCGACCAGCAGGGTGTCGGTGGTGCGGGCCGGGTCGATCAGCAGGGCGCCGTCGATCTCCCGGTCCAGGATCAGCTCGCGCGCCGCCGCCGCGTCGGCCACCGCGCGCGGATCCAGCGGCTCGCCCGGCAGCCGTTCCAGCCGGGTCACCGTCTGTTCGGCGGCCGCCCGGGGCGCGACCACGCCGAACGGCACGTCCCGGAGCTTCGGGTGGTGCAGCGCCCCCACGTACGAGGCGATGAAGAGCAGCTGGAGGGCGAGCACACCGACGACCAGCAGGGTGGCCCGCGGGGTGACCCCGTCCCTCAGCTCGTCGAGGAAGGACGGCGGGGAGGACGGACCCGGTGCGGAGGCCGGGTCCGGCGCGGGGGACGGGCGAGGGCTGTCGGCCGGCTGCGTCATGTCCTCACGGTCCGAGCCGCCGCGTGTTTGCGCAGGTGGGGCGGGGCCGAACGGATGTCGTACAGAGGTTCGAAAAGTGGTCTATGGTGGAGACGAGCAGGCTGTGAACTGATGTTCGATTGATCGAGTGCGGGAGGTGCGGTGCCGGGCTTCACGCATCTGCACACCGCCTCCGGGTTCTCCCTGCGGTACGGCGCCTCGCACCCGGAGCGGCTGGCCGAACGCGCCTCCGAGCGGGGTATGGACGCCCTCGCGCTCACCGACCGGGACACCCTCGCGGGCGCGGTCCGGTTCGCCAAGGCCTGCGCGGCGGCGGGTGTCCGTCCGTTGTTCGGGGCCGAGCTGGCGGTGGGGGCGCCCGCGCCCTCCGCGCGGCAGGCCCGGCGCCGGGCCCCCGTGCGAGGTGGTGCCTTTGTCGATGAGTCGACCCCACGGGTGACGTTCCTCGCCCGTGAGGGGGCCAAAGGGTGGGCCGAGCTGTGCAGAATCGTTTCGGCGGCGCATGGCGGGAGCGCTGAGGACGGCGGCGGCCGGGGCGCGAGCGGCGGTGCGACCGGTGTGCGGGGCGCGGCAGCCGGCCGGGGAGAGGGCCCGCCCCTGCTGCCCTGGACGGAGTGCGCCGGCGACGGCCTGACCGTGCTGCTCGGCCCCGCCTCCGATGTGGGCCGCGCGCTCGCCGCCGGGCGCCCCGACCGTGCCGCGAAGCTCCTCGGTCCCTGGCGGGAGCGGTTCGGCGACGCCCTGCGGCTGGAGACGGTGTGGCACGGCCGTCAGGGCACCGGCCCCGGCTCGCTGCGGCTGGCCGCCCGGACGGTGGGCTTCGCCGCCGAGCAGCGGATCCGCCCGGTGCTCAGCAACGCCGTCCGGTACGCCGACCCCGGTATGGGTCCCGTCGCCGATGTGCTGGACGCGGCCCGCCGGCTGGTCCCCGTCGACCCCCGGGGCGAGCTGGACTCCGGGGAGGCCTGGCTCAAGGACGCCGGTGCCATGCTGGCCGCCGCCGAACGGATCGTCGAGGCCGCGGGCTACCGCCGGGACACCGCGTACCGCCTGCTGGAGCAGACCCGCGCCACGGCCGCCGAGTGCCTGGTCGACCCGGAGGACGACCTCGGCCTCGGCACCGTCCACTTCCCCGAGCCACACCTCGTCGGCGCCGGCCGCCGCACCGCCCAGCGCGTCCTCGCCTCGCGGGCCGCGGCGGGCATGCTGCGGCTCGGCTACGACACCCGGCGCGACTACTGGGAGCGTGTGCACCAGGAGCTGGACGTCATCGCCCACCACGGCTTCGCCTCCTACTTCCTCACCGTCGCCCAGGTCGTCGACGACGTACGGGGGATGGGCATCCGGGTCGCCGCGCGGGGCTCCGGCGCGGGTTCCCTCGTCAACCATCTCCTCGGGATCGCGCACGCCGACCCCGTCGAGCACGGGCTGCTGATGGAACGGTTCCTGTCCAAGCGCCGGGTGGTGCTGCCCGACATCGACATCGACGTGGAGTCCGCGCGCCGGCTGGAGGTCTACCGCGCGATCATCGGCCGCTTCGGCGCCGAGCGGGTCGCGACGGTGGCGATGCCGGAGACGTACCGCGTCCGTCACGCCGTCCGCGACGTGGGCGCGGCCCTGTCCATGGACCCCGCCGACATCGACCGGATCGCCAAGTCCTTCCCGCACATCCGGGCCCGTGACGCCCGCGCGGCGCTGGAGGAGCTGCCCGAGCTCAGGAAGCTGGCGGGGGAGAAGGAGAAGTACGGCAGGCTGTGGGAGCTGGTCGAGTCCCTCGACGCCCTGCCGCGCGGGGTCGCCATGCACCCCTGCGGGGTCCTCCTCTCCGACTCCTCCCTCCTCGCCCGTACGCCGGTGATGCCGACCAGCGGCGAGGGGTTCCCCATGTCGCAGTTCGACAAGGACGACGTCGAGGACCTCGGGCTGCTCAAGCTCGATGTGCTGGGCGTGCGGATGCAGTCGGCGATGGCGCACGCGGTGGCCGAGGTGGAGCGGGCGACGGGGGAGCGGGTCGACCTGGACGCGCTCGACTTCGAGCGCGGTGAGGGCGACCCGGCCACGTACCGGCTGATCCGGTCCACCGAGACGCTGGGCTGCTTCCAGATCGAGTCGCCCGGCCAGCGGGACCTGGTGGGGCGGCTCCAGCCGTCGACCTTCCACGACCTCGTGGTCGACATCTCCCTGTTCCGGCCCGGTCCGGTCGCCGCCGACATGGTGCGGCCGTTCATCGCGGCCCGGCACGGACGGGCGCCGGTCCGCTACCCGCACCCCGATCTGGAGGCACCGCTGCGGGAGACGTACGGCGTCGTCGTCTTCCACGAGCAGGTCATCGACATCGTGCACCTCATGACCGGCTGCGGCCGGGACGAGGCGGACCGGGTGCGGCGCGGGCTCTCCGACCCCGAGTCGCAGGGGCGGATCCGGGTGTGGTTCGCGCAGCACGCAGCGGCGAAGGGGTACGACGCCGACACGATCGCCCGGACCTGGGAGATCGTCGAGGCGTTCGGCTCGTACGGCTTCTGCAAGGCGCACGCCGTGGCCTTCGCGGTCCCGACGTACCAGTCGGCGTGGCTGAAGGCGCATCACCCGGCGGCGTTCTACGCGGGGTTGCTCACCCACGACCCCGGGATGTACCCGAAGCGGCTGCTGCTGGCGGACGCGCGGCGGCGGGGGGTGCCGATCCTCCCGGTGGACGTGAACCGGTCGGCGGCCGCCCACCGCATCGAACTGGTGTCTGATTCAAAGGGGTCGGAGGGACCCTCCTCGGAGGAATCTTCCTCGGAGGGGCCTCCCTTGGAGGGGCCGACCCGGTGGGGGCTGCGGTTGGCCCTGTCCGACGTACACGGCATCAGTGAGGCCGAGGCGGCGCGGATCGCGGACGGGCAGCCGTACGCCTCGCTGCTGGACTTCTGGGAGCGGGCCCGGCCGAGCCGTCCGCTCGCCCAGCGGCTGGCCCAGGTCGGCGCGCTCGACGCCTTCGGCGCCAACCGGCGCGATCTGCAACTCCACCTCACCGAACTGCACCGGGGCGCCCGGGGCATGGGCGGTGGCGGGGGACAGCTCCCGCTGTCCGGCGGCCGCGGCACCGCCCCGGCCGGGCTGCCCGACCTCTCCTCGGCGGAACGGCTCAGCGCCGAGCTGGGCGTGCTGTCGATGGACGTCTCCCGCAATCTGATGGACGACCACCGCGTGTTCCTCGACGAGCTGGGCGTGGTGTCGGCGCGGCGGCTGCGCGAGGCGCGCCACGGGGAGACGGTGCTGGTCGCGGGCGCCAAGGCGGCGACCCAGACCCCGCCGATCCGCTCCGGCAAACGGGTCGTCTTCACCACCCTCGACGACGGCACCGGCCTGGTCGACCTCGCCTTCTTCGACGACTCCCACGAGGCGTGCGCCCACACCGTCTTCCACTCCTGGCTGCTGCTGGTGCGCGGAGTGGTGCAGCGGCGCGGCCCGCGCAGCCTCAGCGTGGTGGGGTCGGCCGCCTGGAACCTCGCCGAGCTGGTGGAGCTGCGGCGCGAGGGCGGCCTCGACGCGGTCGCCCCGCGCCTGGCGGAGCCGGCGCCCCCGAGCGGCGGCGACCCGACGCACGGCCGCCGCATCCAGCTGCCCACCGGCTACGAGATGCACCCGTGGGCCGATCTGCGGCCCGCGGGCGAAGAGCCCTCGAAAGTACGGAAGTTGTGGCACCAGAGCCCAGGGAGTGCGGGATGACCATCCTCTGCGTACGTTTCCAGCTGCCGCCGAAGTACGAGGCCGCCCTGCCCGGGCTGCTCGGTCTGCTCGAGGACTTCACCCCGGTCGTCCAGGCGCTGCCGCCCGACGGCGCGCTGGCCGATCTGCGGGGCGCCGAACGGTACTTCGGCCGGGGCGCCGAGGAACTGGCCCGGCTGATCCGGGTCCGCGCCCTCGCGCTGTACGGCATCGACTGTGTGATCGGCGCCGGGCCCGGACCGCTGCTCGCCCGGATGGCCCTGGGCCAGGCCGAGCCCGGCGAACCGTGCGCGGTCCCCGAGGGCCTGGTCGTGGACTTCCTCGCCGAGCGGCCCGTCGCCGCGCTGCCCGGTGTCGGCACCGCGACCGCCCGCACCCTGTGCGAGTACGGCCTCGACACCCTCGGCCGGGTCGCCGCCGCACCCCTGTCCACACTTCAGCGCCTGGTCGGCGCGCGAACCGGCCGCGAACTGCACGAGAAGGCGAACGGCGTCGACCGCGGCCGGGTCGTCCCCAACGCCGTCTCCCGCTCCCTCGCCGCCGAACACCCCTTCCCGCACGACGAGCTGAACCCCGACCGGCACCGGCGCGCGCTGCTCCTCGACGCCGAGGAGCTGGGCTCCCGGCTGCGCGCCCTGGACAAGGTCTGCCGCACCCTCACCCTCACCGTCCGCTACGCCGACCGGTCCTCGACGACCCGCACCCGCACCCTCCCGGAGCCGACCGCCCACTCGCCGGAACTCACCCGCGCCGCCTACGGGATGTACGGCGCGCTCGGTCTCCAGCGCGCCCGCGTCCGCGCGATCGCCCTGCGCGCCGAGGGGCTCACCCCCGCGGAGGAGGCCTCCCACCAGCTCGCCTTCGACCCCGCCGACGACAAGCTCCGCCGGATCGAGGAGGTCGCGGACCGGGCGCGGGCGAAGTTCGGCCCGCGCGCGATCCTGCCGGGGACGCTGGCGGCGTGACACCCGCCGGGGTGTCAGTTGGCCCACGGCGGCACGATCCGCGTGCCGTCGGCCAGCTCGGCCTCCAGGCCCAGGGAGGTGGTGACCCAGGTGACGGCGGTCTCCGCCGTCGGGTTCTCCACGGTGAGGGTCGCCCCCGCGTTGATGATCAGGGTGTCGCCCGCCCCGACGCGCTCGGTGCGGCCGTCGAGCGTGATCAGCAGTTCCCCGTCGAGCAGATGGAGGATCTCCTCCTTGGTGACGGTGTGGGCGGGCGCCTTGGTGCCGGCGGGGATCTCCCCCCGCCAGGCGGCCAGTTCCCTGCTGCCGGTGCGGGGCGTGGCGTACGAGACGAAACGGGCGCCGTGGATCTCATGGGCGACGGCGTCGGACGAACGGACTACGGGCATGGGGGCCTCCTGGGAAAATGGTCAAGCAGCTTGACTATATGGATCGATGGTCAAACAGCTTGACCAATTCGTCAAGGGTTGTGGGTCACTCGGGGTGACTGCGTACGAAGGTTCCCTGGCCGAATGTGTGACCTTTGCCGACGATGGGCGTTGTGTGTCGTAGGGGTCTCTGACGGGCGGGTGCGGGGGTGATCGGCGGTGGGTGGGCTGCGGGAGTTGGCGGTGCCGTTCGTCGCCGTCGGCCCGTCGGGTGTGGCGGTCCGTGACCGGCTCAGGCAGCTGACGGCGGAGGACGAGCGGGTTCTTCGTCTGGTGGGGGATCATCTGGGCGTGCTGGCCTCGCGGGATCTGAAGGCGCGGTGCGCTGTGGGGCTGGACCATGACGCCGAGGGGTGGGCCGCGCGTAAGCAGGCGCTGACGGGGGTGTCGTCCTCCCGCTGGGCCGGCAGTATCACGAAGGCCACGCATGATCAGTGGGCGCTGGCCCGGCGGAGTCAGCTCGCGCACCTCCAGAGCCTGGAAGCGGGGGTGCGGATGATCGCGCACCGGTTGTCGCTGCCGGTGGGCGGTAAGGGCGCTCCGGGGGGTTATGCGAGCAGGCGGGAGTGGCATGCGAAGGCGCGCCGTCTGCATCTGCTCACCGACCGGCTGCAGGCGGTGCGGGCGGACTGGGAGGCCGGGGTTGTGCGCGTGGTGCGGGGCGGAAGGCGGCTGCTGACCACCCGCCACCACCTGGCGGCGGCGCAGCTGACCGAGGAGCAGTGGCGCACCCGCTGGCAGGCCGAGCGGCGCTTCCTGCAGGCCGACGGCGAGTCCGGCAAGCGCTTCGGCAACGAGACCATCCGCGTCACCCCCGACGGCGAAATCTCCCTCAGACTCCCCGCCCCGCTTGCGCAACTGGCGAACGCCCCGCACGGCCGCTATGTCCTCACCTCCCGCGTGAGGTTCGCGCACCGGGGTGAGCAGTGGGCCGACCGCATCAACACGCACCGGGCGGTGGCCTACCGCATCCACGAGGACCCCGCACGAGGCCGCTGGTACCTCACCGCCTCCTGGACGACCCCTGCGGTGCAGAGCGTGCCGCTCACCACAGTCCGCGCGGGTGGCGTGGTGGGGGTGGACACCAATGCCGACCACCTGGCGGCCTGGCGCCTGGACCGACACGGCAATCCGGCCGGCGCGCCCAGACGGTTCGGCTACGACCTCTCCGGCAGCGCCGCCCACCGCGACGCCCAGATCCGGCACGCCCTGATCCGCCTGCTGCGCTGGGCCCGCCGCCATCATCTCGCCCTCGCCATCGAGGACCTCGACTTCACCGGCGAGACGACCCGCGAGAAACACGGCCGCCGCAAGCGGTTCCGCAAGCTCATCTCCGGTATGCCGGTCTCCAAATTGCGGGCCCGTCTAGTGTCGATGGCCGCCGAACTCGGCATTCCCGTCGGCGCCGTCGACCCCGCCTACACCAGCCGCTGGGGAGCCCAGCACTGGCAACAACCCCTCACCAGCACGAAACGTAGAACCACCCGCCACGACGCGGCAGCCGTGGCGATCGGCA
>NZ_OLMK01000043.1 GCF_900290235.1 Streptomyces sp. MA5143a | reverse complement strand
ACCCCCACCCCCACCAACTTCGGAAATCCCGCCCCTCCCGGGGAACCCGAACCCACCCCGCCCCGTCCAACCCTCACGCTGCCGGGTGAGTCTCCGCAGCGCGGCCCGTCGGCCTCGCCGCTGGCTGCGATCGCTGACCATCCCTCTCCACCGCCTGCGGCCGGCAGCCCGCCGTCACCGGCGCGCCCCCCTCCGACAGCGCCGGTGACGGCCCCTCCCCACCGGAGCCCCCTCCCCACCGGGGAGCCCCTTCCCCACCCCGTCCCGTGCGTTCCCTTGACCGGAAGAAACTTCCCGGATATTCGTGACACCTCGGAAGTTTCCTTCAGTGGATCTTCTCCGGAAGGAGCGCACGTGCCCTCCAGACGTACCGTCCTCACCGCCTCGGCGGGCGTCACCGCGGCCCTGGCCGTCGGCCCCACCGCACAGGCCGACGGACCCGACGACAAGGCGCTCCGTCGCCTCGTCTCCCGTATGACGCTGAAAGAGAAGGTCGGCCAGCTGTTCGTGATGCGGGTCTACGGTCATTCCGCGACCAGACCCGACCAGGCCGACATCGACGCCAACCTTCAGGAGATCGGTGTCCGGACGGCCGCCGAGCTGGTGGCGAAGTACCGGGTCGGCGGGATCATCTACTTCTCCTGGGCGCACAACACCCGCGACCCGCACCAGATCGCCGCGCTGTCGAACGGCATCCAGAAGGCCTCCCTCAAGCTGCCGCGCGGGCTCCCCGTGCTGATCTCCACCGACCAGGAGCACGGCATCGTGGCCCGCGTCGGCAAGCCGGCGACACTCCTGCCGGGCGCGATGGCACTCGGCGCGGGAGGCTCCGCGACCGACGCCCGCGAGGCCGGGCGGATCGGCGGGGCCGAACTCCGCGCGCTCGGCATCCGCCAGGACTACGCGCCCGTCGCCGACGTGAACGTCAACCCGGCCAACCCGGTCATCGGCGTCCGCTCCTTCGGCGCCGACCCGACCGCCGTCGCCGGACTGGTCGCGGCGCAGGTGAAGGGGTATCAGGGGTCCGGGGTCGCGGCGACCGCCAAGCACTTCCCGGGGCACGGGGACACGGCCGTCGACAGCCACTACGGCTTCCCCGTCATCGAGCACACCCGGCAGCAGTGGGAAACCCTCGACGCGCCGCCGTTCCGGGCCGCGATCCGGGCCGGCATCGACTCGATCATGACCGCGCACATCATGGTCCCGGCCCTCGACCCGTCCGGCGACCCGGCCACCCTCTCCCGCCCCATCCTCACCGGCATCCTGCGCGAACGGCTCGGCTACGACGGGGTCGTGGTCACCGACTCGCTCGGTATGCAGGGCGTACGGGAGAAGTACGGCGACGACCAGGTGCCGGTGCTGGCGCTGAAGGCCGGCGCCGACCAGCTCCTCAACCCGCCCTCGCTGGACGTCGCGTGGAACGCGGTCCTGAACGCCGTGCGCGCCGGGCAGCTGACCGAGGCCCGCCTCGACCGGTCGGTTCTGCGGATCCTGCGGCTCAAGGCGAAGCTGGGGCTCCTCGACAAGCCGTATGTCACCGCCGCGGGCGTCGACCGGGTGGTGGGCGTCCGGAAGCATCTCGACGCCGCCGACCGGATCGCCGAGCGGACCACGACCCTGCTGGTCAACAAGGGCCCGCTGCTGCCGCTGTCCCGGCGTACGCACAAGAAGGTGCTGGTGGTGGGCGCCGACCCGGCGTCCCCGTCGGGCACCACGGGCCCGCCGACGGCCGTCCTCGCCGCCGAACTCGCCTCCCTCGGCTTCACCACGAGCCGGCTGCCCACCGGTACGGCGCCCACGCAGGCCCTGATCGACCAGGCGGTCGCGGCGGCGCGCGGCAAGGACGCGGTGGTCGTGGGGACGTACAACGTGACGGCGGACAGCACCCAGAGGATGCTGGTCGAGCGGCTCCTCGCCACCGGGGTCCCGGTGGTCGCGGTGGCGCTCCGCAACCCCTACGACGTGGCGCAACTGCCCCAGGTGAAGGGGTATCTGGCCGCGTACTCGTGGACGGACGTCGAGGTGCGGGCCGCCGCCCGGGTGCTGGCCGGGCGGGTCGCGCCGCGCGGACGGCTGCCGGTGCCGGTGCAGCGGGCCGACGACCCGACCCGGGTGCTGTACGCCATCGGACACGGGCTGGGCTACCGGTCCTGACCTACAGGGCCCGACATCCGGGGTCCCGCGCCCGGAGTCCCGGCGTACGGGCCCTGGCGTACGGAACCTACGCCGCGCTCCTCGCGCACCACCCGCAACGTACGCAATGCGCCCGGTATGCCGGGCAGGGCTCGGCGCCGCCGGGTCACGCTGGACGCGTACGTCGTGGGGGTGATCATGCGAGGGGTGCGCCGCGCTGGTGGGGTGCGTCCGGCGGCCGGGCTCGTCGCGGCCGCCGCGTCCGCCGCGCTGGCCGTGTCGCTGCTGTCCGGTTGCCAGGTCTGGCCGGACCGTTCGGGTCCGGAGCCCGAGGAGCGGACCACGACCACCGCGCCCACCCGGCCCGCCGGGTACGGGACCGTGTTCCTCGGCATCGACGAGTGCAGCTCCTTCGGGACGACCAGCTTCACGGAGGTGCCCTGCGCCAGCGAGCGGGCCGCCGCCCGGGTCGTCGCCCGCCACGACGGAACGGTCCCGCAGGGGCCGCCGTGCCCGGCGACCACCGACTTCGTCCTCCACATCAGCCAGTCGCGGCCCGCCCCCGGCACGGACGAGGACGGCGACGGCTCGGTACCGCAGGGCTACGCCTGCATGCGCAAGCTCCAGCCACCGCACCCGGGCGACCCCGGCGGCGGAGGAGGCCCCCGCACCATCGTCGGCGACTGCGTCTACGGCGCGGGGCGTGGCGAGGTCCGCGAGACCGCGTGTGACGACGACGGCGACGGCGACAGCGACGGCGGGCACGCCCCGGAGTACCGGGTCACGGCCGCCGTCGAGAAGAAGACCCAGTGCCCCGTCTCCACCGACCTGTACGTGCAGTTGGGCGGCAGCAAGCCGGTGGGCTGCGCCCGGCCCGTCTGAACACCCGGCGCCCCGCACACCGTTGACGACGCCCCGGATCGAACACCCCTCCGAACACCAGCAGGCCGGATCGATATCATCCGTTTGCGGTTGACGGTCCGTACGACGACGGTGGGGGGACGATGGCCCAGGAAGCCCAGGGCGCTCCGGGCAACGAGGAGCTGCCGGACATCCCCGGCTACCGCATCGACTCCCACCTCGGCTCCGGCGGCATGGGACACGTCTACCTCGGCATCTCGCCCTCGGGCCGTCAGGTCGCCGTGAAGGTGATCCGCGGCAACCTCGCCCACCAGCCCGACTTCCGCGGCCGCTTCCGGCGTGAGGTGACCGCCGCCCGGCAGGTCAGCGGGGCCTTCACCGCGCCCGTCGTGGACGCCGACCCGGACGCCGACCCGCCCTGGATGGCGACCCTCTTCGTGCCGGGGCAGCCGCTCGACGAGCGGGTCACCAAGGGGCCCGCCCTCACCGACGAGGAGCTGTACCGTCTCGCGACCGGGCTCGCGGAGGCGCTGCGGGACATCCACCGCGTCGGGATCGTGCACCGGGACCTCAAGCCGGGCAACGTGCTGCTGGCCGACGACGGGCCCCGGGTCATCGACTTCGGCATCGTGCGCGCGGCCGACGACGCCGTGCTCACCGCCCCCGGGCTCACCGGGACCGGCGTCACGATCGGCACCCCGCCGTTCATGTCGCCGGAGCAGATACGCGCCCAGAAGGACGTCGGGCCGCGCAGCGACATCTTCTCGCTGGGCTCGATGCTGACGTACGCGGCGAGCGGCCGGGTGCCGTTCGACGCGACGGACGTGTACACGCTGGTGTACCAACTCGTGCACGAGCCGCCGAAGCTGGACGCCCTGCCCGGCTGGCTGCGGCCGACGGTGGAGCGCTGCCTGGCCAAGGATCCGGACGACCGCCCCGACGCGGCGGAGCTGCTCTCCCTGCTGGCCGACACGTACCCGGGCACGTTGGAAGGGCCCGCGACTCCGCCGGCCGCGAGCCCGGCCCCCGACGCGGACGCGGACGCGGCGACCGGCACCGCCTCGGACGGGGGCGCGAACGGGGAGGCCGACACGGCGGCGGACGCGGACGCGCGCCGGGACACCGCGTCCGACGCCAAAGCGGACGCAGACACCGCCTCCGGCGCCACCGACATGGGCTCCGTGACGACGGACCTGGGCCGCGTACCCACACCCCCGCCCCGGCGCGGGCGCCGCCGCCGGGCGCTGACCGTGGCGGCGGCGGTCGTGGCGGTGAGCACGATCGCGGGCGGGCTGGTGTACGGGTTCCGCGAGGGCGGGGAGGACCCCGGGACGGGGCCCACGACTCGCGCGCGTACCGTGACGACCCAGCCGAAGGGCTCCGCCGAGTACATCGCGGCGCAGTCCGGCTCCGCCAACTTCTCGTACGCCTACCACGACAGCCCCGAGCGCCGCCCGGACGGCTGGCGGCAGTGGCAGTACAACCTCCAGAACAGCGACTGCGTGTACGCCGACTCGTCCCTGGTGTGCCTCGGTGACCGGGCCGTCCGGATCGACGCGGCCACCGGCAAGGAGCTGTGGCGCAACAGCAAGGTCTCGACGTACGGGAGTCAGAACAGCCCCGTCGTCGTGGACGGCATCGCGGTCGTCAACGTCGGCGACCGCCTCGTCGGGCTCTCGCTCGCCGACGGCTCCGTGAAGTGGCGCTATGCCACGGCGGTGCTCGCCGAGCGTCTGATGAGCGACGGCGAGCGGGTGTACTCGCTCACCGAGGACGGCACGGTGTACTCCGTCGACGCCCGTACGGGCACCAAGCCCTGGGTCGAGGGCTCCCACATCCCCAGCAGGAGCGGCACGGTCGGCCAGCGGGTGCTGGGCGACCGGTACTACGTGTTCACCACCGCGGACGCCGAGGTCGGCGACGACTACGTCACCGTGCTCGACAAGGACAGCGGCAGGCGCCTCACCTCCTTCAAGCTGCCCGCGCTCTGCTCGCCCGGCACGGAGGCACTGCTGGAGGAGGACGGCAAGCCGCAGTTGTACTGCGCCGCCGTCGACAAGTACTCGGCGCCGTTCGGCCAGGGGGTGCTCCGCATGGAGCTGGCCAAGGGTGCCGAGGTGATCCGCACGGAGGCCGGAGCGACCCTGGGGGCCGGCCAGCCCGGACCCGAGCTGTCGGTGACACCGGGCCGGGTCATGTACGTGGCGTCGACCGCCACGGGCGGCGAACTGGTCTCCGTCGACGCGGCCCGGCGCAAGGAGCTGTGGCGGGTGCCGATCCCCGGCAAGGGCCAGACCGGCGCGCCGCCGATCCAGGCCGGCGACCGGGTCTACGTCGTCAACAGCCGGGGCGCCGCCGCCTTCGACGCGCGTACCGGCAAGCTGCTGTACCAGCACAGCGTGCCGTACCTGGACGACGAGAGCGGCTTCGACACCGGTCTGGACACCGAACCAATCGTCGCCGGCGGCATCCTCTACGCGCCCTCGAACAAGGTCGGCTGGGTGGCGCTGGACACCGAGGCCACCTGAGCGTCCGGGGCGGTCGGACACCGGACACGGGTGAGCCCCGGTGTCGCCGTCGGGCGGCACCGGGGCTCCGTCGCGCGTCGTGCTAGGGACGCAGCGTCATCTCGCGCTCGACGTCGCGCTTGTCGAGCTTGCGGTCGAACTTCGCGAGCGGCTTCGCCTTGCTCGCGTCCTGCTGGACCGCGGCCGGGGCGACGCCCGCCCACTTCAGGATGCGGGCCGTGGCGAGGTCCTTCTCCGCCTCGACGAGGCCGGCGACCCGGGCACCGTGGTTGGCGCCGGGGGCCGTGAAGACGTACGAGTCACGGGCCTTCTTGCCGAGGTGGAAGGGCTCGGCGCCCCACGGGTCGTTCTCGCCGTACACGAACAGCATGTGGCGGGCGTTGTTGCGGACCCAGGTGTCGACGTCCCGCATGGCGTGCGGCTGGAACTTCATCTTGATGTCCCGCGGGACGAAGTTCCGCGGCGGCTGGTAGCCGTAGCGGATGTACTTCTTCTCGATGTGCGGGAACTTGATGGTCGGCGCGCCGAGCTGCGTACCCGCCTGGTAGTAGTACGGCGTGTACGTCTCCAGGCCCTGGTCGGCGTAGGCGGAGAAGCCGGAGATCGCGTCGATCGAGTTCCAGATCTCGTCGTCCGTGGCGGTCTTGGCGTTCTTCGGGATGGTGTCGCTGTCGCAGTCGGCGAGCAGGCTGTACTGCCAGAAGCCCCACACGTAGTCGAGGACGACGGCCTCGTACGCCTTGTCGAGGCTGCCGATGGTGTGGAAGGTGAGGTTCTCGGCGGCGGCGTACTGCGCGTACTTCTTCTCCAGCGGCTCGCGGCGCACCAGCGCCTCGCGCTGCACCGCGTTCAGCCGGTCGCGGCACTCCCTGGTGCCGACCTTGGCGAAGAACCGGTCGTACGCCGAGTCCTCCTTGTTCACCACGTCGTTGGGGGCGACGTACGCGACGACGCCGTCCATGTCCTTCGGGTAGAAGCGCTCGTAGTACGTGGCGGTCATGCCGCCCTTGGAGCCGCCCGTGGAGATCCACTTCTTGTCGTAGATCTTCTTGAACGCCTTGAAGATGCGGTGCTGGTCGCTGGCGGCCTGCCAGATGTCCAGCTTGGTCCAGTCGGCCGGGGCCGGACGGGACGGCGTGAAGAAGCGGTACTCCATGGAGATCTGGTTGCCGTCCACGATCATCGTGGGCTCGCGGCGGCCCGGGTTCGTGGAGACGTTGTAGCCGCCGGTGTAGAAGACCGTCGGGCGGCTGGTGTCCCTGTGCAGGACGGTGATCCGCTGCTGGAAGGTGCCCTTCGCCGGGTGGCGGTGGTCGACCGGCTGCGTGAAGTTGAGGACGAAGAAGCGGTACTCCGGCCCCGACTTCTCCTCGATGAGGCTCACACCCGGTATCGCGAGCAGTCGGTCCTTGATGTCGGTGGTGTCCGGCTGTGCGGCGGTGGCCGCGCCCGCCGTGCTCAGAGTGCCTATGAGCACCACGAGCGACAGCACCCACCTGAGCGCTTTGCGCATGCGTTCTCTCCCCTATGGAACGGCTGTGCGCCGGAAGCTATCGGAGCGGCCGCCGGGGCACCAGGGAAGAAAGGGGCCAACTGGACTGCTTCCAGGCGCAGATGGCGGAGATAGGGAAAACCCTGTGTGCCCGGCTCCGACGGCAGGGGCGGGTGGTCAGCGCAGGATCCAGCCCGAGGTGTAGCGCACGGAGCCGACCCGCGCGTGGACGCACACGGGGCGCCGGCCCGCGTGCACGGTGACCGGGCCCGCCGGGTGCCGCTTGTTGCGCACCCACTGCCCCGCCCACGCCCGGATGCGGATGGTGCCCTTGCCGGCCTTCCACCCGCCCTTGCCCATGACCTGCTTGCGGGGCACGAGCACGGCGCACACGTACCGGCCGCCCTTGCGGTAGACGTGCACGGCCCCGGCGTCGAAGGTCAGGGTCCGCACCTTGCGTCCGGCGCAGGACGACGCCGCCGTCGCGCTGCCCGCGGGGCCGGCCAGGGCGAGCAGCCCGGCCAGGGTCAGGACGGCCAGCGCGAGCGCCAGCGGCCGACGGATCGCGCCCTTCGCACCCCTGCTCACCGACTGTCCCTCCCACCGCAGAAGCGTACTGATATTCGGACGCACGAGAGGTACCGAACGGTTGCGCGACGGGAGGGAAATACCGGCGGCGGCCGCCTACGCCGTCATCGACTCCTGCGTCGCCGGCTCCCCTACGCCTTCATCGCCGGCTCGCCCACGAAGGTCCGCCAGAGTTCCGCGTACCGGCCGTCGAGGGCGAGGAGTTCGTCGTGGGTGCCGTCCTCGGCGACCCGGCCGTGGTCCATGACGACGACGCGGTCGGCGCGGGCGGCGGTGGTGAGGCGGTGGGCGACGACGAGGGTGGTGCGGCGGCCGGCGAGACGGTCGGTGGCCTGGTTGACCTGGGCCTCGGTGGCCAGGTCGAGGGCCGCCGTCGCCTCGTCCAGCAGCAGGACGTCCGGGTTCACCAGCTCGGCCCGCGCCAGGGCGATCAGCTGGCGCTGGCCCGCGGAGAGGTTGCGGCCGCGTTCGGCGACCTCGTGGAGGTAGCCGCCGTCGAGGGTGGCGATCATGTCGTGGGCGCCGACGGCCCGCGCGGCGGCCTCCACCTCGGCGTCGGTGGCGTCGGGGCGGCCGTAGGCGATGGCGTCCCTGACGGTACCCTGGAAGAGGTACGCCTCCTGCGGGACGACACCCAGCCGGTGCCGGTACGAGGCGAGGTCGAGGGCGCGCAGATCGGTGCCGTCGACGGTGACCCGGCCGCCGGTGGGGTCGTAGAAGCGGGCGACGAGCTTGACGAGGGTGGACTTACCGGCGCCGGTCTCGCCGACGAAGGCGACGGTCTGCCCGGCCGGGATCCGCAGGGAGATGCCGCTGAGGGCCGCCTCCTCGCCGTCGGAGCCCCCGTACTGGAAGTCCACGTCCTCGAAGGCGATGTCGCCGCGCAGCGACAGCACCTCCAGGGGTTCGTCGGCGGACTTCGTGGACGTCGGCTCCCGGAGCAGCTCCTGGATGCGGCCCAGGGAGACGGTGGCCTGCTGGTAGCCGTCGAAGACCTGGGAGAGCTGCTGGACGGGGGCGAAGAACAGGTCGATGTAGAGCAGGTACGCCACCAGGGCGCCGGTGGTCAGGGTGCCCGCGTCGACCCGCCGGCCGCCCACGATGAGCACCGCGGCGGCCGCGACCGACGACAGCAGCTGTACGAACGGGAAGTACACGGAGATCAGCCACTGGCCGCGCACCCGGGCCTCGCGGTAGGCGGCGCTGCCGGCCGCGAACCGCTCGCCGCCGGCGCGCTCGCGCCGGAACGCCTGCACGATCCGCAGTCCGGCCACCGACTCCTGGAGGTCGGCGTTGACGACGGAGACCCGCTCACGGGCGAGTTCGTACGCCTTCACGCTCGCCCGGCGGAAGAAGAACGTGCAGAAGATCAGCGGCGGGAGCGTCGCGAAGACGACCAGGGCGAGCTGCACGTCGATCACGATCAGGGCGACCATGATGCCGAAGAAGGTGACGACGGAGACGAACGCGGTGACCAGGCCGGTCTGGAGGAACGTCGACAGGGCGTCCACGTCGGTCGTCATCCGGGTCATGATCCGGCCGGTCAGCTCCCGCTCGTAGTAGTCGAGTCCGAGCCGCTGGAGCTGGGCGAAGATCTTCAGCCGGAGCGAGTACAGGACGCGTTCGCCGGTACGGCCGGTCATCCGGGTCTCGCCGACCTGGGCCGCCCACTGGACGAGGACCGACAGCAGGGCCAGCAGGGACGCGGCCCAGACCCCGCCGAGGACGGCCTGGGAGACACCCTCGTCGATGCCGTGCCGGATCAGGACCGGCAGCAGCAGACCCATACCGGCGTCGACGGCGACCAGGGCCAGGCTCAGCAGCAGCGGCAGCCCGAAGCCGCGCAGCAGCAGCCTCAGGCCGTAGGAGTGCTCCGGGGCGACCGCGCGGGCCTCGTCGATGTCCGGGGTGTCCCGCGCCGGGGGCAGCGCCTCGACCTGGGCGAGGAGCTCGGGGGTGGCGGGGGTGCCGGCGAAGGCGGCGTCCCGGGGCTCGCGGTCGCCGGTCCACAGCCGGGGCGTGATGCCGCGTTCGGCGTCGAACTCGGCGTCCAGCTCGTCCCTTATCGCGGCCCCCATCGAGTCGCGCGCGGCGTCCTCGGTGGCGGGCGTCCTCGGGAGGTGGCCGGGTGAGACGCCGCCCAGCTCGTCGGGGTCGGTGAGCAGCCGCCGGTACAGGGCGGAGCGGCGCTCCAGTTCCTCGTGGGTGCCGATGTCGGCGAGGCGGCCCCCGTCGAGGACGGCGATGCGGTCGGCGAGGCCCAGGGTGGAGCGGCGGTGGGCGATGAGGAGGGTGGTGCGGCCCTCCATGACCTGGGTGAGGGCCTCGTGGATCTCGTGCTCGACGCGGGCGTCCACGGCGGAGGTCGCGTCGTCTAGGACGAGCAGCCGGGGGTCGGTGAGGATGGCGCGGGCCAGGGCGATGCGCTGGCGCTGGCCGCCGGAGAGGGTCAGGCCGTGTTCGCCGACCTTGGTGGCGTAGCCCTCGGGCAGCTCGGCGATGAAACGGTCCGCCTGGGCGGCGCGGGCGGCGGCCTCGATCTGCTCGTCGGTGGCGTCGGGGCGGCCGTAGGCGATGTTGTTGCGGACGGTGTCGGAGAAGAGGAAGGAGTCCTCGGGGACCAGGCCGATCGCGGCGCGCAGCGAGTCGAGGGTCAGCTCGCGGACGTCGTGGCCGCCGATGAGGACGGCGCCGCGGCTCACGTCGTAGAAGCGGGGCAGCAGCAGCGAGACGGTGGACTTGCCGGAGCCGGAGGAGCCGACGACGGCGAGGGTCTCGCCGGGCCGGATCTCGAAGCTCAGCCCGTCCAGCACGGGGCGGCCGTCCTCGTAGCCGAACGACACGTCGTCGAACTCGACGGTCGCGGGCGCGTCGGCGGGCAGCGTCTTCGTGCCGTCGGTGAGGGTCGGCTCGGTGTCGATGAGCTCCAGCACCCGCTCGGTGCCGGCGCGGGCCTGCTGGCCGACGGTGAGGACCATGGCGAGCATCCGGACGGGGCCGACCAGCTGGGCGAGGTACGTCGAGAAGGCGACGAAGGTGCCGAGCGTGATGTGCCCGCGCACGGCGAGCCAGCCGCCGAGCGCCAGCATGGCGACCTGGCCGAGGGCGGGGACGGCCTGGAGGGCGGGGGTGTACCTGGAGTTGAAGCGGATGGTGCGCAGCCGCCCGGCGAACAGCCGCCGGCCCACGTCGCGCAGCTTGCCGGTCTCCTGTTCCTCCTGTCCGAATCCCTTCACCACGCGTACGCCGCTGACGGCGCCGTCGACGACGCCCGCGACGGCGGCGGCCTGGGCCTGCGCGTACCAGGTGGCGGGGTGGAGCCGGGCGCGGCTGCGGACGGCGATCCACCACAGGGCGGGGGCGACGGCCAGCGCGACCAGGGTGAGCGGGATGGACAGCCACGCCATGACGACGAGGGAGATCAGGAACAGCAGGAGGTTGCCGATGGTCATCGGCAGCATGAAGAGCAGGCCCTGGATGAGCTGGAGGTCGCTGGTGGCACGGCCGACGACCTGCCCCGTGGACAGCTCGTCCTGACGGCGCCCGTCGAGCCGGGTGATCGTGCCGAACATCTCCGTGCGGAGGTCGTGCTGCACGTCGAGGGCGAGGCGACCGCCGTAGTAGCGGCGGATGTAGGTGAAGACGTAGACGAGGACGGCGGCCGCGATGAGGGCGCCGGCCCAGGGCATCATGGCGCGGGTCTTGTCCCCGATGACGTCGTCGATGATCACCTTGGTGATCAGGGGGACGACGGCCATCACGGCCATGCCGGCGAGGGACGAGCCGAGGGCGAGGACGACGTCCTTGGGGTACCGCCAGGCGTACGCGGCGAGCCGACGCGCCCACCCGGGCGCGCTCCCCGCCCGCCCCGGCTCCGTTGTCGTCGCCGGCTCTCCCATCCGGTCCTCCCCCTGTCGCGCGGCCACGCGGTGCCCTCCTCGTCGTCCGGGTACGTCCGGAAGGCACCAACGCCGTGGGGTGCGGATTTCATCCCGGCGCGACGCGGTCCTCGCCGGCCCCGCGCACGAGGAGCGCCGAAGGAGGCGCCGACCGCCGTACGGCGCACATGTGCCACGCACTGGTAAGGGGTCGAATACCAGGAGTATGGTCCCTGGTATGGCATCAACCAAGAAGGTGACGGTGACCATCCCCGAGGATCTCCTCGACGAGATCCGGTCGGAGGCGGCGGAACGGGGCCTGTCGGCGTACGTCACCGAGGCCCTGCGCTTCAAGCGCGACCGGGACCGGTTGCTGGAACTGTCCAGCTGGATGCAGGAGGAACACGGCCCCCTCAGCGAGGAGGAGCGCACGGCGGCGTTCGAGGAACTGGAGGATCTCGACGCCGAGCACGAGCGTCGCCGCGCCGTCGGCAAGCACGACGCCGGAGAGGCCGCGTGACGAAGCCGGCCGGTCGGCGGACGCAGCGGCCACCGCGCGTCTTCGTACTCGACTGCGAAGCCCTGTCCCTGGCCGTACGGGGCGACCGGAGGATGATCGCCTGGATCGACCTCGCAGCCCGGGGCGAAGCCGAGGTCGTGACGTCTCCGATGACTCTGGTCGAGGCGTACGACGGCAGAACCACCGAGCAGCGCTGGGACTGGGTCCTCTCCCGGCTCAAGGTCGCCGACATCGGAAAGGACGAAACCCGCCAAGCCCGCCGCCTCCTGGCCGATGCCAAGCTGCACGGCCACAAGTACGCGATCGACGCCGTGCTCGCCGTCATCGCCCGGCAGCAGAAGGGACAGGTCACCGTCTTCACCTCGGACGTGGACGATCTGGAGCGGCTGCTTCCGGACTCGATCGTCGTCAAGAAGGTCTGACCCCCCTCTCTGGGCCGGTTGTCCGGCCACCGTTCGCGCCCCCGACCGATACTCCTGCGAGACCGGTCGGGGGCGCGTCGGCGACGAGGTGTGCGTCGACACTCGGCCGCACTACGCCGCCGCCTCCGCCCGCTCCTCCTCGGGGGCGGTCTCCGGCTCCTCCGTCGGGGTCTCGTCCCGGCTGAGCAGGCAGATCGTTCCGCATACCGCCGCGGTCGCCGCGGCCACGTACCAGTTGCCGCCCGGTATGTCCCAGGACGTCGCGAGGTCGAACAGGGCGCCTGCCAGGAGGGAGCCGATCATGTTTCCGGCGCTGCGGAAGAAGTGCATCGCGCCCATCGCCTTGGCGAGGCGGTCCGCGGGGACCTTGCGGGCGACCCAGATGTCGAAGGACGGGACGAAGAGGATCTCGCCCAGGACGACCGTGAGGCAGCCGACGACGATCCACGGCACCGAGCGGCCCGCGCCGAACGCCGTGAACGCCACCGTCATCCCGGCCAGGCCCACCGCCATCACCGCGCCCGGCCGCAGGTTCTTGATCATGAACTTGAACAGGGGGTACTGGAGGACCAGCACGCTCAGGCCCGTGATCCAGAACGGGGCCGACGGCGCCCAGCCCGACGCGTACTCCTCCATGTGCAGCGGGATACCGACCATGAAGCCGATGGAGAGGAACCAGAAGACCGCCGAGAGCAGGAAGTAGCGGGTGGCGCCGCGGACCTCGATGCCCTTGAAGACGGCCGTGCTGAACAGCGGCACCCGCTCGGCCGCCGGCTTCTCCGTGGCCTCGCCGAAGCCGTCCCTCGGGATGAACGCCGACGACGCCAGGCAGAAGCCGATGAAGATCGCGAAGACGACCGAGAAGAGGGTGCGCAGGTCGACGTCGGCCAGCAGACCACCCACCAGCGCGCCACCGAAGAGGCCCACCTGTGCCGACATCTGGAAGGTCGAGAACGCCTTCGGGCGCTCGTCGTCGGGGTACGAGACCAGGATGTTCTTCAGGCCGGGGAAGGCCGTGCCCGAGCCGAGGCCGATGAGGAGGGCCAGCACGGAGTAGACGGCGACCCCGTCGCCGAAGCCCATCAGGAACAGGGCGACCGCCTCCGTCGCGGTGCCCGCGAACACCGCGCCCCGGATGCCGACGCGGGCGGCGACCCCCTCGTAGAAGAACGTCGCGGCGAGCCGGCCGACGTACGTCATGCACATCACGACACCGGCCCAGAAGCCGCTGTCGGTGCCGCCGAGGGAGGCGACGAGGACGGGGAACCAGATGAAGTTCCCGATGTGGGCGAGGAAGATACCGGCGTTCACGCCGATCAGTGCCCGCCTGCGTTCGATGGTCACGCGGCGATTCCCTTCGGTTCGGTCGGTGCCTGGGCGGCGGCCCGCAGCGCGGCGATCTCGCGGGCCAGGGCCGCGCGGTCGATCTCCACGCCCCGGACGACCGTCTTCACGGGCAGGGCCGACAGCGGACGGTCGGGGGCGGAGGCGTGCAGGACGTTGTAGGTGGCGTCGGCGCCCACGCTCAGCGGGTGCGCGCCGGTCGGGGTGCCGCTCAGCTCGTCGATGTAGCGGCGGCCGCCGACCGTGGCCCGGTGGCGCAGCGCCAGGTCCAGGGAGGGGTCGTCGCCGCGCAGCAGGTCCAGCTCGCCGAGCAGGGAGTAGCCGTGGTAGGCGCCGGTGTTCCCGGAGTCGGTGCCGACCAGCAGATCGCCCCGGCCGAGTGCGGCGAGCGCGTTGCGGCGCATGTCGGCGAGGGCGGCGGTGCGGGTCTCCTGGACGCCGTACTCGATGCCGTACGGCTTCTCGATGCCGCGGACGAAGTCGAGGTTGCGGACGTCCTGGGTCTCGGCGAAGCCCTCGCGGGAGTACTCCGTCAGGAACTCCTCGCCGGTCATGATCATGGGGCGGAGCCCGGCGAGGGTGGAGACGAACCGTGCCCCCTCGAACTCCTTCCAGTCGGCCGCGTCGAGCGTGCGGTCGCGGACCGTGTGGGCGAAGAGGCGGAAGCCGCACTCGTACGCCCAGCGGGTCTCCTGGAGGGTGTTGCAGTCGATGACCGCCGTGACGCCGCGCTCCGCGGCCATCCGGGCGGTGAAGCGCAGCACCCGCTCCGAGAGGCGGGAGAAGCGGACGGGGCTGCCCGGCTGTTCCGTGCCGTCGGTGAACATCACCTTCAGGAAGGTGCCGCCGCGTTCGGCGTTGGCGCGCAGCGCGTGGTCGAGGTCGGACTCGACGGCCAGCATGTGCACCGGGGCCGGGAACTCCACGCCGTGGCCGGTGCGGCCGGCCGCGTCGGTCGTCGCCGTCACCGCGTAGCCGCAGTGCGCGAGCTCCGGGTACGGCCACGGGGAGGCCGCCCGGCCGGCCGCCCAGGCGTCGGCGACCAGCGGGAAGCCGAACATGTCCACCACGTGGGAGACCCCGTGGTACAGGTACTGGAGGGCCACGATCCGGGGGTCCTCGACCGTGTCGTCCCAGTTCGCGGGGAGCGCGACATGGGCGTGGGTCTCGGTGTAGCCGGGCCACAGCTCGTGCTCGCCGCCCCGGCGGGCGCCGGTGGGGCGGAAGGCGGTGAAGACGCCGTTCTCGGTCGTGACGTCGTAGAGCGCGTCGGGGTCGAGGGCCGGGACGGCCACCCCGTGCAGGGTGACCGGTCCCTCCTGGCCGCGTACGGCCTCGCTCATCGGGCCACCTCGACCTTCAGCCGCAGGTCGATGGCGTCCAGGGCCTCCTCGTTGCGCTTGTTGACCTCGTCGCGGTCGGCGCCGGTGAAGATGATGTGGCCGATCCAGTCGAAGTTGCTCTTGGAGAGGCGGCTGACCTCGACGCCGGGCTTCTTGTAGGCGAGGGCGCTGTGGAAGCCGGGCAGGTCGGTCAGGCCGTCGAAGCCGATGGACTCGACGGTGCCGGCGACCGGGGAGCCGAACCAGTGGCCGCCCGCGATGGTCTCGCCGGGGAAGGGCAGCTCGGGGCGCTCGCCGAGGGCCTGCCGGATGACCTCCAGGTAGGCGTCGACTCCGGAGCTGATCTGCATCAGGCTCGGCACGATGCCGCCGATGAGCCGCCCGTTGACCTCGCACAGCACCGGGCCGTCGGGGCCGAGCAGGAACTCGGTGTGGATGAAGCCGAAGTCGACGCCCAGCTCGTCGAGGACCTTCGTGGTCATCGCGAACAGCTCGTCCTGGAGCGGGTGTCCGGTGAAGTAGGTGGCGCCCATCTCGATGAAGTGCGGGAAGCCGCTCAGCGGACGGTCGGTCAGGCCGAGGTTGACGACCTCGCCCTTGCCGAGGACGCAGGACTCCACGGAGATCAGCTCACCGGTGACGAACTCCTCGATCAGGATGTCGGGGATACGGACGACACCGCGCCCGTAGTCGACGACGTCCGCGAGCTCCGCGAGGTACGCCGTCAGGTCGTCCTCGTCCTTCAGGTGCAGCACGTGCAGGCTGGCGGTGCCGTCGGAGGGCTTCACCACGCAGGGGAAGCCGATCTCGCGGACGGCGGCCTCGACCTTCGCCGGGTCGGAGACGTGCGCGAACCGCGGCTGGCGGACGCCCGTGCCGTCGAGGGTGAGGCGGGTGAGGTGCTTGTGGCGGGCGTTGCGGGCGCCGTCGACGCTCATCCCGGGCAGTCCGAGCGCCTCGGCGACGGCCGCGGTGTGCACGGTGTGGTACTCGCTGTACGTGGTGACGCCGTGGACCGGGCGCTCGGCGTGGATCGAGCGGGCCAGCGCCGTCAGCTCCTCGATGGAGAACGCCTTCTCGCTCTTGACGACCTGGCAGTGGGGGTGGGCGTAGGCGGCCTCGGTGAGCGGGGAGACCGCGAGGTAGAAGTCGGGGTCGACGGAGACGAGGGTGACGTCGTGGCCGAGGTCCAGGGCGTTGGCGATGCCGGCCATGCCGTTGGGGTTGCATTCGATCATGAGGATGTGCACGGGGACTCCTGAAGTCGGTGTGGGTGGTGGGTGGTGGGGCGTGAGTGGTTACGCCTTCTCGACGGCCGCGAGGACGGCGGGCAGGTCCAGGCCGAGGGCGGCCATGACCTCCTCGTGGTCGCCGCCGTGCGCGGGCCAGCTCCGGTCGGCGCTCACGGACGTGACCCGGGCCTGAGGCAGCAGCAGCGCGAGCGCCTCCGCCACGCCGCCCTGGCCGCGGTGCTCCTCGACGACCACGAACCGGGAGTGGTGCCGGGCGAGTTCGGTGGCGGCGCCCGTGAGGTTCTCGTGGTCCAGGTACACGAGGTGGGCGTGGGCGGTGCCGGGGGCGGCCCGCCGGGCGGCGAGGGCGAGCCGGGTGCCCTCCTCGCCGACGGAGACCAGGCACACGTCGTCGGGTTCGGCCCTGAACTCCCAGTTCACCAGCGGGAGTTCGTCATCGGACCGGGACTCGGGCAGGGGCAGGGACGCGTAGGTGGCGTTGCGGCCCGTGCGGATGTAGTGCGGGCGTCCGGAGCGGACCGCCTCCCGCACCACCGCGCGCATCTCCGCGTCGCCGTACGGGGCCGCGATGGTCACACCCGGCACGCTGCGCAGGATCGCGAGGTCCTCCAGGCAGTGGTGGGTGGTCCCGAACCAGGCGCCCGAGACCCCGGCGTACGGCGCCACGACCGTGACCCCGGCGGCCAGGTAGCCGAGGGTCAGCTTCAGGCTCTCGGCGGCGCGCAGCGCGGCGAACGGGGCGAAGGTGCTCACGAACGGCTTGTGGCCGCCGGCCGCGAGGCCCGCCGCCATGTCCACCATGGCGCCCTCGGCGATCCCGAGGTTGAAGAAACGCTCCGGGTGGGCGGCCTGGAAGGGGTGTCCTTTGCCGCCCAGGTCCGCCTCCAGGCAGACGATCGTGTCGTCGGAGGCGGCGAGCCGGGTCAGCTCGTCCCGGTAGGCGTCGCGCCCGGACAGGGTCACCGGGCGCTCGTCGGTGAGGGGCGGGACCGGCTCGGCGGCCGGGGCCCCGGGCGCGGGCTCCGTGGGGGGCACGGCCCGCTCGTCGGTCGTGGTCATCGGATACCCCGCTTCCACTGGGCGGCGCGCGCCTCGTCGATGGTCACGTAGTGGCAGCCGGGCCTGCCCTCGACGGCCCGGACGCCCTTGCCCTTGACGGTGTCGGCGATGACCGCGAGAGGCCGGCGGGCGGCCGTGCGGTCCTCGGCGAACAGGGCGGTGAGGGCGGCGAGGTCGTGTCCGTCGACCTCGGCGACGTCGAACCCGAACGCGGCGAACCGTTCGGCGAGTCGCGGCAGCGGGGAGATGTCGGCCACCAGCCCGTCGTTCTGGCCGCCGTTGCGGTCCACGACGAGGACGAAGGTGCCCAGCTCCTGCGCGGCGGCGACCTGGCAGGTCTCCCAGACCAGGCCCTCCTGGAGCTCGCCGTCACCGGCGACGGCGATCCCGAGCCCGTGACCGCCGGAGAGCCGCTGGGACAGCGCCCAGCCGGCGGCGTACGGGACGCCGTGGCCGAGGCTGCCGGTGGGGAAGCGGACGCCGGGCACCTTCGGGCCGGGATGGCCGGTGTAGGGGTGACCGGCGCGGCCGTACAGCGGGGCCGGGTTCTCCGGCAGGATCCCGCTGACGTGGAGCGCCGCGTACAGGCCGGCGGCCGCGTGGCCCTTGCTGAGGACGACCTCGGTGCCGTCGCCGGCCGAGGCGCGGTGCAGGGCGGCGATCAGGATGTCGAGGACGGAGAGGCTGCCGCCGAGGTGGCAGCCGCGCGGGCTCGCCGCCATGTCGACGACCAGCCGGCGGGCCAGGACGGCACGCTCGGCGAGGAGGGCCGCCGGGTCGCCCCCGGTGCGGGGCTGTTCGAGCACGGTCGTGGTCATCGCCCGCTCCCCTCGGTCAGGGCGAACCACCGGTTGACCGCGTCGGCGAGCAGCGAGCGGGCGGTGCGGTACTCCATGGGGTCGATGCGTTCCTCGTCGGTGTGGTCCAGGGCGGAGTCGCCGGGCCCGTACGCCACCATCGGCACGTCGTGCCAGGTCGTGGCGAGGGTGTTCATGTCGGACGTGCCCTTCTTCACCACGAAGCGGGGCCTGATCCCGGCCTGTGCGAAGGCCCGGGTGAAGACCTTGACCAGGGCGCTGGAGCGTCCGCCGGCGTAGCCGGGGGTGGCGCGCAGCACCTCGATCCGTACGTCCTCGCGGGCGTGGCCCAGCGCGAGGGCCGTGAGCGTCTCCACGTCGGCCTTGGGCGGCACCCGGAAGTTGAGGATGCCGGTGGCGGTGTCGCGCTCCCGCCCGTTCTCCACCTGGACGTCGATGACGGCGCTGAGCGCGTCCGGCGCCTCGGCGAGCACCGCGGCGCGGATGCGGCCGAGTACGTCGATGAGGCGGTCCGGAGCGGACACGGCGTCCATCCCGGCGGAGTGCCCGCTGGGCACGGAGGCCGTGACCCGGAGCTTGAACAGTCCGAAGTAGCCGAGGGTCAGGGTGCCCGAGCCGCTGGGCTCGCCGATGACGACGGCGTCGGCCGGGTAGCGGTCGCGGGCGTGGAAGGCGCCCTTGGAGGAGGAGATCTCCTCCTCGACCGCGCCGACCACACACAGCCGGCCGTCCTCGGGGATGTCCGCGTGGGCGAGCACCTCCAGGAAGTTCGCCAGGCTGCCCTTGGCGTCGACACTGCCGCGGGCCCACAGCTCGCCCTCGCGCCACTCGGCGGGCCAGTGGTGCGGGACCGTGTCGAGGTGCCCGAGGAGCAGCAGCCGGCGGGGGCCGTGGCCACGGGCGGCGACGAGGTTGCCCGCCTCGTCGACATGGGCGTCCATGCCGCGTTCCCGGCACCACTCGGCGAGGTAGGCGGCGAGTTCGGCCTCGTCGCGCGAGACGGAGGGCACGCAGGCCACGCGGGTGAGGAGGCTGAGGTCGGCGGCGGGCTCCTTGGTCCGCCAGAAGCGGGTCCAGCCCGACGGCTCGCCCATGGTGTGCGGGCCGGTGATGGCGACGTCGGCGCCGCTGTCCCGCATGGCGATCTCGGCGGCCCGTACCTTCTGCCGCATCCTGCCGCCCGCGTACTGGGCGCCCTCGCCGGAATAGGCGTCGAGGAGCGTGGAGGACGGGTCTGCGGGGTCGGTCAGCAGTCCGGCGGTGCCGGTGACCAGCCGCAGGTGGTCGGCGCCGAGCGCGCCGGTCAGGACGGCGGCCAGGACGTCGGCGTCGACGTTCAGCGGGGCGCCGCCCGCCGGGTCGGCGACCGGCGGCGACAGACAGACCACGTCGTACGCCTCCAGCAGCGCCGTCAGCCCGTCGGTGTCGACGTCGGTGGGCACTCCGGCCCGGTGGTCGCGGACGACCACGGTCCGGCCCTCGGCGGAGACCGTCTTCAGGGGGCGGTTGGCCCGGCCGGTGACGAGTCCGCCGCGCGCGGCGACCGAGGTGAACACGGTCAGCCCGAGCGCCCGCAGCTCCCGCTCCACGGCGGGCAGCGTGACGCGTTCGTAGGCGTCGACCAGGTGGGCCATCTCCTCCGGCGGGCAGTAGCGCACCGAGTCGCCGCCGGCCAGCCGCAGATGGGGCATGGGCCGCCCGATCGCCGAGTAGTGGCGTTCGATGCCGGTGGCGCCGCCCGCGACGAGCAGCACGCGGGCACCCCGGGCCACCAGATCGGCCAGTTCCTTGTGGATCGCGCCCCGGTCGAGGGTCGCGCTGCCCGCCTTGACGACGTACAGGGGAGCCGTCACGGGGACACCGCCGTCGTGGGCAGGCCGGCCGTCTCGTCGAGGCCGTGGATGAGGTTCATGGCCTGGACGGCCTGTCCGGCCGCGCCCTTGATGAGGTTGTCGAGCGCGGCGACGGCGACGACCTGGCCGCCCTGCACCGCGATGGCGACCTCGGCGACGTTCGAGCCGACGACGGCCTTCAGCATCGGGAAGTCCTGCGGCGCCTTGGGCGCGGGCCGGACCCGTACGAACGGCTTGCCGACGTACGCCTTGGCGTAGGCCCGCTTGACGTCCAACGAGGTGACCCCGTCGCGGAGTTCGGCGTAGGCGGTGACGAGGATGCCACGGGCCACGTCGAGGCTGTGGGTGGAGAACCTCAGGTCGACGGCCGCGCCGGTGAAGTCGGCGAGGGCCTGCCGCACCTCGGGCGCGTGCCGGTGCCCGTACAGCTTGTGCACCCGGAAGTTGCCGCTGCGTTCGGCCGGCGGCTCGCCGCTGCCCCGGCCGCCGCCGGTGGAGCCGGTCTTGGCGTCGACGACGACCCGGTCCGTGGCGAGCGGCTCGGCGCCCGCGAACAGCGGGTACAGGGCGTAGATCGAGGTGACGGCCATGCAGCCCGGCAGGTTGACGAACCTGCCGTCCGGGACGACGGGGCTCAACTCCGGTACGTAGTAGGCGAAGTCCTCCAGCGGCGGGTGCGCGGCGGTCTTCGGGTAGTGGGTGCGCACCTCGTTCTCGGCCCGCAGCCGGAAGTCGCCGCCCAGGTTCAGCACGCGCTTGGTGTGGGCCGCGATCAGCGGCAGCCGCTCGGGCAGCGCGCCGGTGGGCAGACAGCCGAAGGCGACGTCGACGGCGTCGATGTCCGCCAGCCGGTCCAGGGGCCGGAACTTCAGGCCCGCGGCCCTCGGGTGGTTGCGCAGCCACGGGTGGACGCTGCCGATGGCGGCTCCGGCCGCCCGCTCGGCGGACAGGAAGGCGAGTTCGACACGGGGGTGCTCCAGGAGCAGCCGGATGACCTCGCCCCCGGTGTATCCGCTGGCGCCGATGACGGCGACCCGGATCTTCTCCTGCGAGAGGTCGGTGTCAGCCAAGGCGGGCCGCCTTCTCGTACGGCCGCACGTAGTCGCGCTCGTCGACGAGCTTGCGGATGGCGTCGGGGCGGCGGGCGACCTTGCGGAAGGCGTCGGCGTAGCGCAGGATCCGCTCGTACTCGACCGGGGAGCGCAGCTCGCGGCAGAGGACGAGGGTGGAGTCGAGCATGCCGAGGGTCACGGGGAAGTCCTCGGGCCGGTGGTCGCGCACGGCGCCCGGGTTGAGGGTGAACGGGTAGCCGTTGCCGAACCCGTCGCGGTGCTGGAAGGGCAGGTGGCAGGGGATCGGCGTGTTCTGCCACTCCCGCGCCGGTACGCCCTCCGCGACGAGCAGTTCGTGCACGGCCTCCTTGACGGCGTGCACCGGCAGGTCCGCGAGCCCCACGGCCTCGGGGTGCAGGGTGATCCGGTACATGTTGTAGGCGTGGACGTGCCCGTCCGGCACGTGCGGCGGGGTGAACAGCCCGGTGCCGTCGAGGGCCTCGCCCAGCAGGGCGGCGTTGCGGGCGCGGATCTCGTCGTAGTACGGCAGCCGCTTGAGCTGGCTGGCGCCGAACGCGGCGGCGATCCACGACATCCGGTAGTCGATGCCGTGCCGCGCGAGGTAGTCGACGGCCCGGCCGTACGCCTCCTCCGTGGCGAAGAAGGCGATGCCGCCCTCGCCGCCGAGCGGGAAGTTCTTGTCGGCCATCAGGCTCTGCCCGGCGGCGTCGCCGAACGAGCCGGTGACCTGGCCGCCGATCTTCGCGGAGTGGGCGTGGGAGGCGTCCTCAACGAGGGCGATGCCGTGCCGGTCGGCGAGGGCGCGCAGCGCGGGGACGTCGGCGGGCAGACCGTGCACGTGCACCGGCATCAGCGCCCGGGTCCGCTCGGTGATCGCGGCAGCGGCGGCGGCCGGGTCCATGCAGTACGTGACCGGGTCGACGTCGACGAACACGGGGACGGCGTGGGCGGCGACGACGGCCTGCGCGGTGGCGATGAACGTGAACGCCGGCACGATGACCTCGTCGCCCGGCCGCACGCCGGCGCCCACGAGCGCCATGTGCAGGCTGGAGGTGCCGCTGGCGGTGGGCAGGGCGTGGGCGGCGCCCACGTACTGCCGGTAGGCCTCGGCGAAGTCGGCGACGACCTTCTCGGGGGTCTGCCGCTGGGCGAGCATCAGGTTGAACACGTCCTCCTTGGTGATGACCGGGAAGAGCGTGCGGCGCTGCGCCTTGGGGATGATCTCGCTGCCGCCGAGGGCCGCGAGTTCCTCGTCGAGGTCGGCCGGATCGGGCAGCGGGAGGGGCGCGTTCGGGAAATCGGTGATCATGACTGCTTCGCTCCGGAGGTCGCGGCGGGCCGCGCCGCCTGGGTCAGGGCCATCCGCGCGCAGGCGGCCACCAGCGGGCTGAGCCGGTAGTTGAACTGCACCCCGGGCACGAGGTCGGCGTCCGCCTCCTCCTGCGTCCACATCGTGCGCAGGTCGTAGGCGCCGAAGATCTTCAACCGCTCGGCGCGGGCCCAGAGTTTCGGGTCGTCGGTGAGGACGGCGGCGGCAGGACCGAAGCCGAGGCCGGTCAGGTCGACGACGAGCGCCGGCGCGGTGGCCCCCGCGGCCAACGCGCCGAGCCGGTCGGCGTTCGTCGGGTCCAGCGCGATGTGGTCGTACGCGGCGGGCCCGTCGTACGAGGTGACCGTCACGCCGAGCCAGGCGAGGAACGCCGAGGTCTCGGCGTCCACGTCGGGCAGGGCGACGCTGTCGCCGTGCCCGATCCCCTGGCCGGCCAGGGCGGCGTGGATCGCCCCGGTGCGGCTGTTGAGCAGCACGGCCTTGCTGCGGCCGGTCGCTTTCTGGAGCAGCCGCTCCAGACCGGGCAGTTCCCGGTCGCTCTTCTCGATGCTCATCACCACGCCCGAGGTCAGGACGCGGGTGAGCACCGTGGCGGTGTCGAACAGTTCCATGTGATGCGGTGCCTCTTTCTGAAGATCGCGAGGGTGGGGGGTGGGTGGGGTGCGTTGGCGGGTGCGGGTGGGTGTGGGCTGGTCGCGCAGTTCCCCGCGCCCCTGAAAAGCGACCGGGGCTGCGCCCCGTGCTTTTCATCTGAAGGGCGGGCCGAAGGCCCGTTCCCTTCAGGGGCGCGGGGAACTGCGCGAGGAACCACAACGGACCCGCACCCGCCAACGAACCCGCGGCCCCGAGCTACTGGGCGCCCACGGACACCCGCTCCGCGACATACGTCGCGTACAGCCCCGCCACATCCACCCCATGCCGCTCCGAGGACTTCGCGAACTCGGGGTTGGCGTTGACTTCCAGGACGAGCAGTTCCCCGGTGCTCCGGTCCTCCACGAGGTCCACTCCGTAGAACCCGGGCCCCAGCGCGTCCACCACCTGGCCGCACAGCTTGTCGATCTCGGCGGTCACCTCGACCCGCCGGACCTCCGCCCCCAGATGCGTGTTGGTGCGCCAGTCGTCGGACACCCGCTGGATCGCGACCACCGGGGTCCGGCCGACCACGACGACCCGCAGGTCGTGTCCCGGCTTGTCGATGTAGGACTGCACCACGACGGGGAACAGCTTGCCCGTCGCGTCGGCGGACTCCCGGCCCCCGGCCCACGCCTCCACACACTCCGCGTTGGCCATCTTCGTGACGCCCCGCCCCCATGACCCGCTGACGGGTTTGACGACGGCCGGCATCCCCAACTCGGAGACAGCGGAGCGGACTTGGTCGTAGCTGAAGGCGTGCCGGGTCACCGGGTGCGGAATGCCGTGGCGGGCGAACAGCAGCGACTGGAGCCCCTTGTCGTTGCACGCCTCGATGACGGACGACCGGTTGAGGGTGGTCACCCCGGCGTACTCCAGCCGCCGGGACACGTTGACGGCGTCCCGGTGGGACAGGTTGCGGATCACGGCGAGCGCGGGCGGGCCGCCCCGGCCCGCCACGACGGCCGCCACGTCCTCCATCAGCAACGGCCGCGCGGCGAGCCCCTCGGCCCGCAGGGCGCCGAGGAGGAGCTTCTCCTCGGGCCGCAGCATCGTCACCGAGAGCAGGACCTCGTCGGGGGTCGTCACTCGCCCCAGTCCTCCTCGACCTCGGGCGCGAGGTCGAGCCGTACGCCGGTCGCGGCCTTCTCCACGACCTCGTGCTCCTGCCCGCAGGCGGTGCACTCGGTGATCTCACCCTTTTCCCAGTCCTCCTGGACCTCGAATTCGGTGTCGCACACGAGGCACTTCGGTGCGGCGATTGCGGTGGTCATTCGTCGAACTCCTTCATTTGTTCCATGTGAAACCGGCATGCCGGATCACCCGGGGTCGGCCTACGCGTATTACCGGGTCTTGACATACGGAATTCACGGGACAGCAATCCGGCCGGACGGTCCCCCGTCGGCGGTCCGGGTCGGAACCCCACGCCCACCCCGTGCCGTGACAGGGCGCTGCCGGCGCCCGCCGGGGGTCGTCCCCGACCGGTCGGGGACGACCCCCGGACCACGGGGGCACACACGCTTTGCACGGGCTTTACGTGGGAAGAATCAGCCGACCCCCCGGATCGGCCTCGACTCGCCGGGGCTTACGGCCAGCCCGGGTCGGCCGGCGCGTCGGCCACCCGGGCCTCGGCGACCGCCGTGCGGTCGGCCGCCTGGGAGGCGGCGGAAAGAGTCAGCGCCGCGGCGGCGACAATGGCGAGCGCGCCGGCGAGTCTGCGCAGGTACGTCATTTCTTGTATCCCCCTGAAGAATTCCCGGACTTCCGGCTCCCCGCCGGTGTCCACACGAAGAGCATGCCTGGGGAAGCCCGGTTGCCGAAAGTGATTGCAGGGGTCATGATCGTGCACTGCTGAAACCTGAAGGGGGACCATGCATGTGCGGTGATACGGACAGACGCGGGGGCGCCGAGACACCGGCGGAGGTGTGCGGCGCGGGACTCGAGTTCTACCGCACCGCGCTGCTGGAGGGGAGGGCTCCGGTCGCCGGGGCACCCGATTGCGTAAGGGAGTTCGGTCTTGTGGCGGCCGCGGTGGACGACGCCGGGGCACTGGTTCCCGTACCGCCCTCGGTGGCGACGGCGGCGCTGGCCCACCCGTTGGAGCGGCTGATCCTGGAGCAGCGGCAGGCCCTCGCCTCCGTGCGGGCGTCGATGTCGCAGGCCGAGAGCGTGTACCGCGCCGCCCGCCGCGACGAGAACGAGTCCTCCCAACGGCTCACCCCCGCACCGGTGATCACCGCCGCGCTGGACGAGGCGATCGAGGCCACCCGGCACGAGCTGCTCACCGCGCACCCCGGCGGCCGGCGCCCCGAGGAGGTCCTCGTGAAGGCGCTGCCCCGGACGCTCACGGCGCACCGCAAGGGCGTGAAGCAGCGCACGCTGTACCAGCACACCATCCGGGCCCACGGTCCGACGCTCGACTACATCAAGCAGGTCACCGAGTTGGGCGTCGAGGTGCGGACGGTCGACGAGGTCTTCGACCGGATGATCATCTGTGACCGTGCCGTCGCGTTCATCCCCGACATGGGCAAGGACCACGGCACCCACGCCCTGAAGGTCACCGACCCCGGAGTGGTGCACTTCCTGGTCTCGGCCTTCGAGTACGCCTGGGAGCGGGCGAAGCCGGTCGTCTACGAGCACGACCAGCAGCGCCCGGCGCTGCTCACCGACGAGACCCGGCTGCATGTGCTGCGGCTCATGGTCGACGGCTACACCGACGCGGCCATCGCGAGCCGGCTCGGCATCAGCACCCGGACCGTCGCCAGCCATCTGAAGAAGGTCGGCGACCTGCTGGGCAGCAACAGCCGTGCCCAGCTGGCCTATCTGACCGCGAAGAGCGGCCTCCTGGACGACGCCGCGTCGAGCGCCTGCGACTGCGACCGCCCGTCCTGAGACCCACCGGCTCCCCCACCGGCTCCCCCACCGGCAGCCCCGCCCGCGTCGGCCGCCGGTCCCGATCCGGGGTCAGCGGCCGCCGCCCCGCTGCGGCACACCGCCGCCGCGCCCCGGCACTTGGCGCACCCGGTGGCGCGGCTCCGGGCCGCACGCCGCCCACACGGCGAGCGTCGCCGCCAGGATCCCGGCCCACAGCGTGTGGGCGTCCGCCCAGCGGGGGTCGCCCGGGGGCACGAACAGCGCGTGCTCGTACGGGAGGAACACGGCCGCCGCGACCGGGAACGCCGGCAGCGCGGCGGCGACCGCCGGGCCGGGCAGCCGGACCGCGCTGAACCGGACCGCCGCCCCAGCGAGCGCCAGCGCCAGCCCGGACAGCGCCGCGGCCTCGACCGTGAGGGCCCCGGCGGGCAGCGCGGCCCAGGGCTCGGCGTCGGCGCCCGCCCGTACGGCGCCGAGGACCGCCGCCCACCAGACGGCGCCCGCGAGCCCGACCACCGCCACCCGCAGCGTCTGCCGCAGCGGGCGCGGCACGGGAACGGCACCGGTGGTGTGCCGGGCCGGGTCGTCCAGCGCGAACGCCGTGCCGACCGCCCCGCACAGGGCCGCCGCCCGCACCACATTGGCCAGGACCGCCGCAGGCAGGTCCAGCGAGAACAGGGCCGGTACGGCGGCGACGACCACCCCCAGCGCCCAGCCGCCCGCGAGCAGCCGCCACGGCAGGGACCGCACCGTGGGCCGGGTCAGGGCCGCCACCACCTGCGTCCGCCGTCTCACGCGCACATCCACTCCCGGTCGGCGGCCGTCTCGGCCGGGGCGGTGACGCCCAGCAGGGCGGCCGCGCGGTCGGTGGTCGTCCCGGCTGCGGACAGCTCCGCCCAGTGCGCCCGCACCGCGCGTCCCACGTCCGCCTGCGGCCGGGTCAACAGCCGTTCAAGCACGATGAGTTCGCGGTCGCGCAGGCTGATCGCGGTGACCGGCGCCTGGATCACGCCGGGGCTGTTGTAGGCGTTCCCGGTCTCGACGAACAGGGCCTCGCCGTCGCGGGTCGCGTGGATCGCCAGCCACACCATCAGCACGCCCCGCGCGTCGCAGTACGCCCCCGCGTACCGCTCGTGCCCGACGACCAGCCCCCGGGCCACGCTCGCCGCGAACTCCAGTTCCCGTTCCCCGCCCCAGGCCGTGCTCGCCGTCAACTCGCCCGGTGCGGCGGGAGGGAGCTCCTGGACACCCGACGGTCCGCCGAGGGCGTCGACCCTCTGCCGTACGGTCAGGCCCTGTCGGGTGCGGGGCCCGCCCGCCAGTGACCGCACGCGGTCCGTGACCCGGGCCCACTCGTCGATCCAGGGCGTGAACTCGGGGAAGGCGCAGTACGTCGTCGGCCCGCGCCGCTCGCAGTCCTGCACCTCGGCCGGGTGGCGGGTCGCCACCTCGCGTGCCTCGCGCACCGTGTCCGAGGGTGCCGTGCCCTGGAGCACGACGGCGGCCACGACCGCCGCGAGCGCCGTGAGCGCGGTGGCCCGTACGGCCCTGGTCCGGCCGCCGCTCGCCCGGACCGCGCCCGCCGCCGCCAGCACCGCCAGCGCCAGCAGGTACAGGGCGTGCCACCCCGCGGGCCGCCCCAGCAGGGCGGACGGCAGCGGTCGGCTTCCCTCGTCGAAGAGGATGGGCGCAAGGCCCCGCAGCCAGGCCGAACTGCCGGAGTCGGCCACGAAGACGAAGACGGCGGCGATGACGGTGACCGCGGCGAGCGGGGCCACGAACGACGACCGGATCAGCCGGCCCAGCAGGACGCCGAGGACGGCGAGCAGCAGGATCAGCAGCGGCCCGGTCACCAGTTCGAACACCGAGCCGTGGCCGACGGCACCGGGTCTCAGCGCCTCGGCGGTGAACTGCCCGGCCACGATCAGCGCCCCGACGAGCACCGTCGGCAGCACCGACAGGACATGCGCGCAGGTCCGCCGCCACGGCCGCACCACCAGCACCGCGAAGGAGCCGTCGGTGCCCCGCCGGTGGGAGCGCAGCACCCCCAGGTTCGCGGCGATCATCACCGCGAGCCCCAGCAGCAGCTGGCCGAACTGGGTCTCGCGGTCGACGTCCTGGAGCACCGGGTAGGCGTCCTCGGGGCCGCCGCCCGGCCACAGCAGCAGCGCCAGGTACCCCGCCAGCGAGACCAGCACCAGGGGGTGCAGCAGCAGACGCCGCGCCTCCACGCGGGCCAGCGCGAGCACCGCCCGCAGACCGTCCCGGGCCGACGGCGGCGCGGGCACGGTGACCGGGGTCCGGGTCAGGGCCGTCATGCCGCCACCCCCGCCACCGGGTCGCCGCCGAGGGCCAGCAGATAGCCGTCCTCCAGCGTCGGCTCGACCAGCCGGGCACCCTCCGGCGGGTCCCCGACGTTGCGGAACTCGCCGGTGCCGGTGCGCCAGCCCGCCCGGGCGCCCGGCTGCCGCTCCGTGCTGCGCCACACCCGGCCGTCGGCCACCGCCGTCAGCTCGGCCGGGGTGCCGTCGAACCGCACCCGCCCCTGGTCCATGACCACCACCCGGTTGCAGAGCATCGCCACGTCCTCCGTCTGGTGGGTGGACAGCAGGACCGTGCGGCCCTCGCCGGCCTCCGCGATCAGTTCCCTGAACCGCATCCGCTGCTCCGGGTCCAGGCCGACCGTGGGCTCGTCCAGGACGAGGAAGCCGGGGTCGCCGACCAGGGCGGCGGCCAGCGCCACGCGCTGCTTCATCCCGCCGGAGAGTTTCCGGATCCTCTTTCCGCGCACGTCCGCGAGCCCGACCGCGTCGAGGACCCGGCGGGCCTCGGCGTGCCGGCTCCGCCGGTCCGTCAGCTCCTTGAGGATGGCCACGTAGTCGACGAACTCGAAGGCGGTGAAGTCCGGGTGGAAGCCGGGGTTCTGCGGCAGGTAGCCGAGGACCCTGCGGGCGTCCTGCCGGCCGGTGACGGTGCTCGGGTCGTGGCCGAGCACCGTGAACGCGCCGTTGTCCGGCACGGTCGCCGTGGCGAGGATCCGCAGCAGCGTCGTCTTGCCCGCGCCGTTCGGTCCGAGCAGGCCCGTGACGCCCTCGGTGAGGCGCAGCGTCACCTCGTCGACGGCCCTGGTGCCGCGGTAGCTCAGGGTCAGGCCGGCGGCCGAGACCGTGGGTCGTGTCATGACAGCCTCCTGGCTGCGGATCGAAGGGTTCGCGAGGATCGGAAGGACGGGCCGGGCAGGGCCCCGCTGTCGAAGCGGTCGCGGGCCGCCACCAGCAGCACCGTCGCCACCACGGCGACCGCCGCCGCCCCGCCCTGGCCCTCGGCGGTGAAGGGCAGCGGTGTGCCGGAGGCCAGCAGGCGGCTCAGCGCCACCAGGGCGGCCCAGGCGCCGCCGACCAGCGCGGGCGCGAGGACGGGCCCCAGCCGGGCGGTCAGCGCGACGCCGGTCGAGGTGAGCGCGAGGGCCGGCAGCAGCCAGCCGAGCGCCGCGAGACCGAGCGACGGCAGCGCCAGGCTCGCCAGGGCGCTCAGCGGCGTCGTCGTGGCGAGCACGGCGACGGTCCGCACCATCAGCAGCCGGAAGGTGTGCATCGGCGCGACGACGGACGTCTCGTACGTCGGGTCGAGGCCGGGGCCGAAGGACACGGCCACCCCCGCCAGCGGCAGCAGCGGCGCCGTGGCCAGCAGCATCAGCGGGGACGCGGCGAGCGCCACGCAGACCGCGAGGACCAGGGTGAGCACCACGGCGCCGAGCCAGGAGCCGCGCAGCAGCGGGGTCGCCGCGAGCAGCCGCGCGGTGTGGTCGGCGACCCCGAACCGGATCAGCAGCGACTCGACGGGGCCGGGCCGCGGGGCGTCGAGTTCGGCGTCCAGCCGCGCCCAGCCCAAGTCGGTGGTGGCGGGCGGGACATGGGCCCCGAGTGCCGTCCGGCAGTCGGCGCAGGCGGCGAGATGGGTCTCGACGGACCATAGCCGGGGTGGCGCCAGCGCTCCGGCGGCGTACTCCCGCAGGTCCGCGTCGTCCGTGTGCCAGCTCATGCCAGGCCCTCCCGCAGTTGCCTCCGGGCGCGCATGGCCCGGGTCTTGACCGTGCCGGGCGGGATGCCCAGCAGGACGGCCGCCTCACGGGTCGTCAGTCCGTCGATGACCGTGGCCTGGAGCACCGCCCGCAGTTCCGGCGAGAGCGCGGCGAGCGAGCCCGCCAGGTCGCCGTGTCGGACCCGGGCCAACACCTGTTCCTCGGCGGACGCCTCGTCGCGGTGGCGCAGCCGGGCCAGCGCCTGCCGCAGCCGGCCGCGGGCGCCGTCGCCGCGCAGCGCGTCCACCAGCCGACGTGACCCGATCCGCCACAGCCAGCCCGCCACGTCGCCCTCCCGGTGGTAGCGGGCCGCTCCCCGCCACACGTCGAGGAACGTCTCCTGGACCACGTCGTCAACCAGCACCGGATCGGCGCACCGCCCGCGCAGCCGCAGGCGGAGCCACGGCGCGTAGTGGCGGTACAGCTCCTCGAAGGCACGACGGTCGCCGTCCGCGACGGCGCGCATCAACTCGGCGTCGCCCGGACTCCCCCGCTTCATGTCGCTCACGCCCCCTCATCGGACGAGGGTGCCGCAACGGTTCACGCGGCGGATGGGCGACTCGGCGCAGGCTGACCCGCGGCGCGGAGAAGCGGGTCGGCTGGACGGCGTTCGAGTGGATCCGTCCGTCGCGGGCCCGGAAAACAGCGAAGGCAAGGAGTCACCCACTCCTTGCCACTCTCAACGTATAGCGCATGGGGGGCCTTGCGGCAAGGCCCCCTCCGTCCCGCACAATCACCGGCCGAAGCGGTGGTCGACGGGAAAACGGGGAGCAGTTCATGCGTGTGCTGTTGATGTCGTACGGATCGCGCGGGGACGTGGAGCCACTGGCGGGCCTCGCGGTGCGGCTGCGGGAACTCGGTGCCGAGGCGGTGGTGTGCGCGCCCCCGGACGAGGAGTTCGCGGAGCTGCTGGCCAGGGTCGGCGTCCCGCATGTGCCGTTCGGTCCGTCGGTGCGCGCGCTGGCGGTCGGTGCGCGGCCGCCGACGCAGGAGGACGCGTTCCGGCTGGCGGCCGCCCTGGTCGCCGCGCACTTCGAGACGGTCGGCGCGGCGGCCGAGGGGTGCGACGCGCTCGTGGCGACCGGACTGCTGCCCGCCGGCGCCCGGTCCGTCGCCGAGCGGCACGGCCTGCGGTACGTGTACGCCGGCTTCCATCCGCTGGGACTGCCGTCGCCCCACTTCCCGCCCCCGGGCCGCCCCGGCCCGCCGACCCCGCCGGGCATGACGGACAACCGGGCGCTGTGGGACCTGGACGCGCGGCGGGTGAACGCCCTGTACGGCGAGGCCCTCAACACCCACCGGGCGGCGATCGGCCTCGCCCCGGTGGACAACGTCCGCGACCACGTCTTCACCGACCGGCCGTGGCTGGCGGCGGACCCGGTCCTCGGGCCCGTCGAGGGGCTGACCCATCTCGACGTGGTGCAGACCGGCGCCTGGTTCCTGCCGGACGAGCGCCCGCTGCCCGAGGACCTGTCGGCGTGGCTGGAGGCGGGCGATCCCCCGGTGTACGTGGGCTTCGGCAGCATGGCCATGCGGTCGCCGGACGTCGCCCGGGTCGCCGTCGAGGCGGTCCGCGACCGGGGCCGCCGGGTGCTCGTCGGACGCGGCTGGGCCGGGCTCGTCCCGATCGACGACCGGGACGACTGCTTCGCCGTCGGCGAGGTCAGCCATCAGGCACTGTTTCCCCGCGTGGCCGCCGTCGTGCACCACGGCGGTGCGGGCACCACCGCGACGGCCACCCGCTCCGGGGCACCCCAGGTGGTCGTACCCCAGGTCGTGGACCAGCCGTACTGGGCGGGCCGCGTGGCCGACCTCGGCGTCGGCGCGGCCCACGACGGCCCCGTCCCGACGTACGCCTCCCTGTCGGCGGCGCTGGAGGTGGCCCTGGCCCCCGAGACCGGCCGACGGGCCGAGGAGGTCGCCGCCACCGTCCGCGCCGACGGCACGACGGTGGCCGCGCGGCTGCTGCTCGACGGAGCCGCCGGGGCCGACGCGGGCACGCCCCTCGGGTCCGCGTGAGCCGTCTCCCCACGCCCGTGCCGCACATCCGGGTCCGCCCCAGATCGGAGTCAGTCACCGTGAATTCCCTGTCCACCAGCGCGTTCGACCTTCCCGAGCGTCTCGCCGCCAAGGCCGACCCGGCGCTGATCGCCGGTGACGAGCGGCATCTGGCGGCCGTCGCGGAGTGCCTGGAGCAGACGATCGCCGAGGTGTCCGCCCGTCTCGCCGCCGAGCGCAGGGCGCCGGGCGGCACGGGCAGGCAGGCCATGGACCGGGACGCGGAGATCCACCGGCTGAGCGCCCGGCTGCGCACCCTGCGCCGCTTCGGACTGGATCTGTGCCTGGGCCGCATGGTCGGCTCGGACGGCACCGACCCCGTCTACGTCGGGCGGCTCGGCCTCATGGACAGCACGGGCCGCCGGCTGCTCGTCGACTGGCGGTCCCCCGCGGCGGAGCCGTTCTTCGGGGCGACCCACGCCCAGCCGATGGGCCTGGCGAGCCGCCGCAGGTACCGCTGGACGGACGGCCGGATCAGCGACTACTGGGACGAGGTGTTCACCCCGGACGGGTTCGAGGGGCATGCCGCGCTCGACGACCAGTCCGCGTTCATCGCCAGTCTCGCCGGCAACCGGTCGGAGCGGATGCGGGACGTCCTCGGCACCATCCAGGCCGACCAGGACGCCGTCATCCGCGCCGGTTCCCGGGGCGCCCTCGTCGTCGACGGTGGTCCCGGCACCGGCAAGACGGTCGTCGCCCTGCACCGCTCGGCCTACCTCCTGCACGCCGACCCCCGCGTCGACCACCGCCGCGGCGGCATCCTCTTCGTCGGCCCGCACCGGCCCTACCTGTCGTACGTCGCCGACGTCCTGCCGAGTCTCGGTGAGGAGGGGGTGCAGATCTGCGTGCTGCGGGACCTGGTCGCCGAGGGCGCCGACGCCGGGACCGAGGCCGACCCGGAGGTGGCCCGGCTGAAGGCGTCGGCCGGCATGGTGCGGGCCATCGAGGAGGCCGTCCGGTTCTACGAGGAGCCGCCCACCGAGGGGCTGCTGGTCGAGACCCACTGGTCGGACGTGTGGGTGAGCCCCGACGACTGGGCCGAGGCGTTCGCGGCGGCGGAGCCCGGCACCCCGCACAACGAGGCCCGCGAGCAGGTGTGGGGCGAACTCCTCACGATCCTGGTGGACAAGCAAGACAAGCGGGACGACGGGACGAGCTCGCCCGACCCGCTGAGGAAGGCGCTGGCGCGGGACCGGGACCTGCTGGCCGCCTTCGACCACGCGTGGCCGCTGATCGAGGCGGCCGACCTGGTCGCGGACCTGTGGACGGTGCCCGCCTATCTGCGCAGGTGCGCGCCCTGGCTCGGGCCCGACGACGTACGGAGGCTGCGGCGGGCGGGGGACCCGCAGGCGTGGACGGTGTCCGACCTGCCGCTCCTCGACGCGGCCCGGCAGCGGCTCGGCGACCCGGAGACCGCCCGGCGCAGGCGCCGCCGGGAGGCCGTCCTCGCCGCGCAGCGCGTCCGTATGGAGCAGGTCGTCGACAACCTGATCGAGGCGGCGGCCGTCTCCGGCGCCGACGGGGACGACGGGGAGGGCCTGGTGGTGATGTTGCGGGGCGCGGACGCGCGGGTGAGCCTGGTCGACGAGTCCGAGGTGCCCACCGCCGACCCCGATCTGCTCGCCGGCCCGTTCGCGCACATCGTGGTGGACGAGGCGCAGGAACTGACCGACGCGGAGTGGCAGATGCTGTTGCTGCGCTGCCCGTCGCGGAGCTTCACCATCGTCGGTGACCGGGCGCAGGCCCGGCACGGGTTCACGGAGTCGTGGCGGGAGCGGCTGGAGCGGGTCGGTCTCGACCGCGTCACCCTGGCCTCCCTGAGCATCAACTACCGGACACCGGCGGAGATCATGGCGGAGGCCGAGCCGGTCATCCGGGCGGCGCTGCCGGACGCCAACGTCCCGACGTCCATCCGCAGTGGCGGCGTGCCCGTCCTGCACGGGTCCGTCGAGCGGCGGGACGCGATCCTCGACGAGTGGCTCGCCGCACACGACGAAGGGATCGCCTGTGTCATCGGCGATCCCTCGTTCCGGGCGACCTCACGGGTCCGCTCCCTGACCCCCGAGCTGGCGAAGGGCCTGGAGTTCGACCTGGTCGTCCTGGTCGACCCGCAGGACTTCGGCACCGGCATCGAGGGAGCGGTGGACCACTATGTGGCGATGACCCGGGCGACGCGGCGACTCGTCGTCCTGACGAGCGACTGACGAGCGGCTGACGAGCGACTGACGAGCGGCTGACGAGCGGCTGAACGCCCGCCCCGGCCCGCCGTCGACGCTGGTCGGACGTCGACGGCGGGCGGGCGGGCACCGGCCGGCGGGTCTCGGCCGGCCGGCCGGGCGGCGGATCAGCCGGCGGGCGGCACCGCCGGGAACGCCTCCTTGGGCTCGCTGGTCGGCACGTAACGCTGCGCGCTCGCCGCGCTCGTCACGGGCACCAGGTCCTTGTGGATGACCTTGGCGACGGCCTGGATGCTGTTCACGCCGTACGTCATGTCGGGGTTGTCGTGGGTGAGGACGGTGATGCGGTAGTCACGGCCGCCGCCCTGGAACACGCCGACGGAGTGCACCCGCCAGCCGTGCGTGGCCCGCGACAGCCAGCCGTTCTTGACGTGCACCTTCACCGAGGACGGCGCCCCGGCCGGGGTGCCCCAGCGCTGCGAGGAGACGACCTGGTTCATCAGCTTCAGCACGTAGGCGCGGGCGTTGTCGCTGAGGACGGTGTTCTTCTCGGCCAGGAGCGCGAGCAGCCGCTGCTCGTCGCGGACCGTGATCTGGGTGAGGCCCCAGTAGTTGTTCGCGCCGGGCTTGGTCTGGGTCATCTTGGCGGCCGCCAGAAAGCCCTTGATCTTGGTCATGCCGAGCTGCTTCCACAGCGTGCTGGTGGCGGCGTTGTCGGACTTGGTGATCATCGCGGTGGCGAGCTTGGTCTCGCGGTCGGTGAGGAACCGGTTGGACTTCTTGGCGTCCCACAGGAGCGCCGCGAGCACGGTCACCTTCACCACGCTGGCCGAGTCGTAGGCGGAACTGCCGCGCAGGGTGCACGTGGTGTTGGTGGTCCGGTCGTAGACCCCGACAGCCATCGTGCCCTTGCGCTTGGCCACCGCCGCCGCGATGTCCTTCTGGAGTTTCTCGGCCAGCCCCGCCTTGTCCGAGGTGCAGGTGACCGGCGGCGGTGCGGCGACCGCGTTCGGTGCGAGGGCGACGGCCAGCGGTACGAGCAGGCCGACCCCTATGCCCGTGGCGAGCACACGGGTCGAGCGGGACGTCCGGCCCGTCCGGGACATCCGGTGAGTCATTGCGGTTTCCCCCTTGAGTGACGGCGAACGCGCTCGTGGCACGTTCACCCCACTCGACTCGCAAGGATGACCGAAAGTTGCACATCAGTTCGTGATTTCCGGCACAGTTTCGCGGCCGGTGCTAGCGTCCCCGGGCGACACCCCCTTGAACGTCGACGAAACGGACATCCACCCGCCATGCCCCAGTCGTGGACCACGCGCGCCGAGACCGACGCGGACATCCCCGCCGTCCATGCCGTCCATGTGGCGGCCTTCGGGCGGCCCGAGGAGGCCGACCTCGTCGAGGCGCTGCGCGCCGACGCCGGCTGGATCGACGGCCTGTCGATCGTCGCCACCGGGGAGGACGGCACGGTCGTCGGCCACGCGCTGCTGACCCGCTGTCATGTCGACAGTACTCCGGCGCTGTGCCTGGCCCCGGTGGGGGTCCTGCCGGACCGTCAGAAGACCGGGGCGGGGGCGGCGGCCGTCCAAGCCGCGCTGCGCGCCGCCGCGTCGATGGGCGAACGCTTCGTCGTGGTCCTGGGCCACCCGGAGTACTATCCCCGGTTCGGCTTCGGCCGCGCCTCCCTGCACGGCATCCGGCTGACCATCGACGTCCCCGACGAGGCCCTGATGGCCCTCACCCTCGACCCCGCGCACCCGTTGCCGAGCGGCACCGTGCGCTACGCGGCACCGTTCGGCATCTGACCGGGAGGGTGCCGGGGGCGTCGCACCGCGCGGCAGACCACAGACCACCCGCACCCGCACCCGCACCCGCACCCGCACCCGCACCCGCACCCGCACCCGCACCCGCACCCGCCGGAACCCTTCCCCCGCCCGCTCAGCGGTCGTCGGCGCAGAGGGCCGCGTCCACCGCGCCGAGCAGATGACGGAGGCTGTCGCCCGCCGCCGCCCAGGTGGTGGTGTAGACGGTCACGGTGCCCCGCCCGCCCGTGGCCCGCCCCCCGGCGACCGAGCTGCCGGGGAGGTCGCCGCCGTGGCCCCAGTAGGCGCCGCCGCAGCTGAGGGGGATGGAGGCGACGCCGTAGCCGTAGCGACTGCCCGGCGGGTAGACGTCGCGGCCGCCGACGTCGCTGGTGTCGGAGGTCATCAGGCGCACCGCCCAGCGGGGCAGGAGCCGGCCGCCGAACAGGCCGTCCCAGAAGGCGTTGAGGTCACCGGGCGTGGTGACGAGCCCGCCGGACGCCCCGAACTCGTACCCCGGCAGTTCGGTCACGTCGACCCGGCCGGCCTCGGGGTGCGCGGGATGGATGCCGTAGTTGCGGGCGTGCGGTCCGCGCAGGGTCAGTTCGCCGGGCGCGGGCCAGTAGGTGTGGTCCAGGCGCAGCGGGCGCAGGATCGTGCGCTCGACGTACGTCCGGTAGTCGGTGCCGGAGACCTTGTCGATCAGCATGCCGAGCACGAGGTAGTTGGTGTTGGAGTACCCCCAGTCGGTGCCCGGCGGGAAGACGGGCTCCTCGGCCAGGGCGAGGGCCAGGTACTCCTCCTCGGTGCCGGGTCTGCTCCAGTCGACGAGCGTGGTGTAGTCCGGCAGCCCGCTGGTCTGCATCAGCAACTGCCGTACGGTGATGTCGCGTCGGGCAAGCTGCGGCAGGTGGGCGCCGACCCGGTCGCCGAGCCGTATCCGACCGTCGGCGACGAGGCGCATCACCGCCGTCGCCGTGAACGCCTTGGTGTTGCTGGCCATCCGGAACCGCCCCGCGGACCCGACCATGGGCCGCCCCGACCCCACGTCCGCGACCCCGGCCCGGCGGGTCGTCCTCCCTTCGTGGGCGAGGGCCCCGGGCACTCCGTCCCGCTCGACGAGCAGGTCCAACTGCCGTTGCACGGGGTCGGGTTGTCGGGCGGCGGCCATCGGGGCCGAGACCCCGGCGAGCGTGGCGGCGAGCAGGACGGCGGTCACGGCACGGCGTGTGCTGCGCATCTGTGTTCCCCCTGAGTGATGACGTACGTCTCCCCCGACCCTCCCAGCCCCGGCCGTCGAGATCACTGCACCGGACCCCCGCATCGCCCCGGGGGCGGGCCCCCTTGACGCCCCGGCCGCCCCGCGCCACCCGCTTGATAGGCAAGTCGTTGCTTGCCTATCGTGGAGGGCATGGCGGAGGATGTGTTCAAGGCGCTGGCCGACCCGACCCGGCGGCGCATCCTCGACGAGCTGGTGGAACGGGACGGGCAGACGCTGTTCGAGATATGCGCGCGACTGGTCACCAAGCACGGTCTGGGGCTGTCCCGGCAGGCGATCAGCCAGCATCTGGCAGTCCTGGAGTCGGCGGGTCTGGTCGTCACGCGCCGCCAGGGCCGCTACAAGTTCCATGATCTGAACACCGAGCCCCTGGAGCGCATCATGACCCGATGGCTCAGGCCCGACGGACCGGAGAGCACCCCATGAGGATCCACATCACCAGCGTCTTCGTCGACGACCAGGAGAAGGCCCTGCGCTTCTACACGGACGTGCTGGGCTTCGTGAAGAAGCACGACGTCCCGATGGGCGGCACGGACCGGTGGCTGACCGTGGTCTCCCCGGAGGAGCCCGAGGGGACCGAGCTGCTGCTGGAGCCCTCCGGTCACCCGGCGGTGCGGCCGTACAAGGCGGCTCTGGTCGAGGACGGCATCCCGGCCACGTCCTTCGCCGTGGACGACGTCCCCGCGGAGTACGACCGCCTGAGCGCGCTCGGCGTGCGCTTCACGCAGCCGCCGCTGGAGATGGGCCCGGTCACCACCGCCGTCCTGGACGACACCTGCGGCAACCTGATCCAGCTCGTCCACAGCGCATAGGCCCCTGAGCACTACCCCGGAGGCCTCCGCGCGCCCTCGGCGGGCCCGGGTGAGCAGCGCGAGCGGTGCCCACGGCGGCACGGCGCAGGGCCGCACGGACGCGCGGGTCGTCGTCGGCCAAGGCCGGAAACGCGTGGCCCGGGGGCCCGCCCGACACACGGCGTCGACGTCCATGACGATCACCCTGCGGACCATCCACGACGTGCCCGTTGTGCGTGGGCCTCGCCGTCGTCGGCGACATCTCCCGCCACACGACGGCGAGTACGGCCCTGCGGGACTTCGTCCGCGAGTGCGACCGCAACCGTCAGACGTGGTTCGTGTCCGACCTCGACGAGCTGGGTGAGCGGTTGAAGGGCTGAGGCGGGCCCTCCTCAGCCCTTCAGCCGCTCACACCAGTTCGAGTCGTCGTTCCGGCCTGGGCAGCGGCGCGGCCTTCGGCTCCCACCGGCCGGCGGTGCGCGCATAGCCGTAGATCACGGACCCCATGGCGGTGAGCAGCATCGGTCCGGCCATCCACGGGTACCTGGCCATCTCCTCCGGCAGCCAGCGGTACGACACCAGCAGCGCCACGAACACGGTCGAGCCGTAGGCGACCAGGCGGAGTCCGGAGCGGTCCCAGCCTCGGTCGTAGGTGCGCAGGGCCGCCTCGATGGTGAGGGTGAACACGACACCGGCGATGAGGTCCACGCCGTAGTGGTAGCCGAAGCCGAGCGTCGCGCAGAGCGTGGCGACCAGCCAGAACGTGCCCGCGTAGCGCAGGGCGCGGGGGCCGCCGCGGGAGTGGAGGAAGATCGCGGTGGCCCACGCGGTGTGCAGGCTGGGCATGCAGTTGCGGGGGGTGACCCCGTCGTACGGCATGGCTTCCGGGACGCCGACCGGCGGGGCCGTGTGCGGCCACAGGTCGGCCACGGCCCAGTGCGCGCCGCCGGTTCCCATGGCGCCGCCCCCGTAGGCGAAGACCGGCCCCACCACCGGGAAGATCATGTAGATGCCGGGCCCGAGGAGGCCGATCACCAGGAAGGTGCGCACCAGGTGGTGGCGGGGGAAGCGGCGTTCGGCCACCACATGGCGGAGCTGGTGGAGGGCGACGGCGACGGCGGCCACCGCGAGCTGGATGTAGATCCAGTCGAGGAGGTGGGTGCCGACGGGTCCGGTGGCCCGGACCAGTCGGCCCATCAGCCATGACGGGTTGCCGAGCGCGTGGTCGGCGGAGGCCAGGTACTGGTCGAGCACCAGCGGCTGGGTCTTGGAGGTGATGAGCAGCCACGTGTCACCGGTCTTGCGGCCGGCGACCAGTAGCAGCCCCAGCCCGACGCCCTTGAGGAGCAGGGTTCTCTCCGCGCCGGTGCGGCGGGTGAGGGCGATGACGGCGCAGCCGAGGATCACCCACAGCGCGCCGTTGCCGAACATCATGTCGGCGCCCGCGGCCCACCGCACCAGGAAGAAGACGAGGTCGATGCCGACGGCGACGGCGGCCGCGACCAGTCGTTGCCGCCAGGTGAGCACCACCATCGTCAGCGCCATGCTGGCGTACAGCAAGGGCCCCGATTTGGGGGCGAAAACGACTTCCCGGGCCTGGTTGGTGAGCGGTCCCGGCAGTCCGTAGTGGCGGGCGGCGATCTCCAGCGCGACGAAGAAGCCCAGCGTCGTCACGCTCATCGCGGCCCACAGCAGGACGCGGGGCCGGCGCCATTCGACGGAGGAGATTCCGCTGCTTATTCGCGAGAGCACCCGCGAGGCTGTGGATATCAACTTATGCGGCCATGGTGTCGTTCAGCCGGCTGGGTCTCTTCGCACTGGACGGCATGGGTTCTCCGGTGAACGGGTCGGGTCGGTCGGCTGGTCACAAGTCGTACACAGGGTTGCAGGCCCAGGAAGGAAGACGAAAGGGCGCCCCCGGAGGTTGCCCTGCCGCACCCGCCCCGCCGACCCGCCCGTCCGTCCTCCTACCCGTCCGTCCGACCGCTCCCCGCCCGCCGGGGTCCTCACCCCGCCGTGATGTGCAGGACCGCGTCGGCGCCGTCCAAAGTCGCCCGGTCCAGGGGGAAATAGCCCTGCGGGGGTGTGGTGTCGGTACGGGTGCGGGCGGCCGGGATCGCGGCGGCCGGGATCAGGGCCCAGGTGGCGACCCGGCCTTGCAGACCTCCCTCGTAGGTGTCCGGGTCGGGTTCCCCGAGCGCGATGGCCTCGCTGCGGCCGAGGCTGCCGGCGACGAAGGTGTACCGCTCGCCCTCCAGCGACGCCACGACGGCTCCGGCGCCGTACCAGTTCACCTCCGTGTCCCCCATGCGCAGGGTGCCGGGGTTCCGCTGGAGGTGGAGGTTGTGGGAGAAGACCAGGGTCGGACCGCGGCGGGCCTCGGCCCGGCGGATGTCGAGGAGGTTGTGGGCCATGAGCACGTCCCGGGTGACGCACAGCCGGGTCACCCGCGCGCCCTCCTCGATGCGCTGGGCCGCCTCCCGGTGGTAGCGCAGCAGACCGAGGACGGCGGTGAGGTGGATCCTGGCCCGCGCCCAGGCGTCCCGCGAGGTCGCCGCGATGAGCTCCGGCGCGCGTTCGTGGAGCGCGGCGAGCATGTCGTCGGCGATCACCCGCAGCCGTGCGGCGTCCGCCGAGTCGCCGACCGACCGGGCGGGGTCGAGGACCGCCTCCGTACGGCTCCATCGCTCGTCGTCGCCCACGAGGTGGGCGAAGTCGAGATCGGGGCCGGGGGCCGGGCTGTGCCGCAGGTAGGCGGCGGCGTGTTCGAGGTAGGGGCGGGGGCTGGGGGCGCTCATGGTCTCCAGCGGGGCGTCGAAGCCGTGGAACGTCAGCCGCTCCTCGGGCGTCCGGCCCTCGTTGTACGCGCGCATCCAGGCGATCAGCCGCCGGTTGCCGTCCAGTTCGCCGAAGCCGTGGGAGAAGCCCTCGCGCATCACCGTGTCGAGGGTGCCGATGCCCTCCCGGACGTAGTCGTCCACGGTGAGCGCGGCCACGCGGTCCGTCTCCAGGGCGACGGAGCGGAAGCCGTGCCCGACCAGCTCGGCGAACAGGTCGTTGCGGAGCCGCGCGAAGGCCGGTTCCTGGTGGGTGGGTTCGCCGAGCGCCAGAAGGTCGCACGACGGGGGCACGAAGTCTCGGATGTCCTGACTCATGAGCCTCCATCGTATCTGTGAAGGTCCGGTTGAGACTTGGCTTCGCATTCCGCGTGCGCGGCCGCTCGTCATGACCGTAAAGTCTCAAACGATGACGAGCCTGCGACCTTCCGATCTCGCGCGTGAGCACGGCCTCTCGGCCCAGGCGGTCCGCAACTACGAGCGGGACGGCTTCCTCCCGCCCGCCGAGCGCACGGACAGCGGCTACCGCCTCTACACCGAGGTGCACGCGGCGGCCCTGCGCGCCTTCCTCGCCCTGGTCCCGACGTACGGGCACGCGACCGCCGGGCGGATCATGCGCGCGCTCCACGACGGCGCGCTCGACGACGCGCTGACCCTCATCGACCACGGCCACAGCGGGCTGCTCCGTGACCGGGAGACCCTCGCAGCGGTACGGGACGCCCTCGGCCGACTGACGGCGGAGCGGGCGGGGCCGACGGAGGCGAAGGAGGCGACCAGGCCGGGGCCGGGGCCGGCAGAGCCGTCGGGGGCGACGGGGGCGACGGCGGCGACGGCGACGGGGTCAGGGGCCCATCGGGCCTGGACCGTCGGCGAGCTGGCCCGCCATCTGGACGTCACCCCGGCCACGCTGCGGAAGTGGGAGGAGGCCGGCGTCCTCGCCCCCGCGCGTGACCCGGCCACCGGGTACCGCGTCTTCCGCGCGGACGACGTCCGCGACGCCGAGCTGGCCCATCTGCTGCGGCGCGGCGGCCACCCACTGGACCACATCGCCACCGTGGTCCGGCGGATCCGCACGGCCGGCGGCGCGGACGCCCTGGCCGCCTCCCTCGGCGACTGGCAGAGCAAGCTGACCGCACGGGGCGTCGCCATGCTCCACGCGGCCACCCACGTCAGCCGCTATCTGACGCTGCTGGAGCTCCGGGCCTCGGCGACCTCCCCCGCCGGCCCGCTGCACGCCTGACGTCGCACGTCAATGAGGGTCTTCCCTTGGATCCGGGCGCGCAGAGGGCTTTGTGTACAACGAAGTTGACGCGTTCTCAAAAACGTCACCGAACCGCCCCCTGCTCTTTACACACGGACTGACCCGTCCATGCCAATCTCTCGATTACCCACACAGTCAACCCGCGTAGACCGAGACTCCCCGAACCACCCCTCGTTCCACGCGGCCCTCTGGGAAGGGACAACCCCTCATGCCTGCTGCGCGGATACGCAGTTGGAAGACGGTCGCGCTCGCGACGTCGGCCGTGCTCGCCGGTCTCGTCCTGCCGGCGGCCACCGCCGCCCCCGCCTCGGCGACGACGACGGCGTACGACGACACGTACTACGCGAACGCGATCGGCAAGACCGGCACGGCGCTGAAGTCCTCGCTGCACACGATCATCAGCGACCAGACCTCCATCTCGTACTCGGCGGTCTGGAACGCGCTGAAGGTCACCGACCAGGACCCCAACAACAGCAGCAACGTGAAGCTGCTGTACAGCGGCATCTCCCGCAGCAAGTCCCTCAACGGCGGCAACACCGGCAACTGGAACCGCGAGCACGTGTGGGCCCAGTCCCACGGCGACTTCGGCACGTCCGCCGGCCCCGGCACCGACCTGCACCACCTGCGGGCCGAGGACGTCCAGGTCAACGCCCGGCGCGGCAACCTCGACTTCGACAACGGCGGCAGCGCCTTCACCAACAGCGGCGGCAGCCTCATCGACTCGAACTCCTTCGAGCCGCGCGACGCGGTCAAGGGCGACGTGGCCCGCATGATCCTCTACATGGCCGTCCGCTACGAAGGGGACGACAGCTGGCCCGACCTGGAGCCCAACGACGCCGTGAACAACGGCGGCACCCGCTTCCACGGCCGGCTCTCCGTCCTGAAGGCCTGGAACGACGAGGACCCGCCGGACGCGTGGGAAGAGCGCCGCAACGACGTCATCTACTCCAACTACCAGGGCAACCGGAACCCGTTCATCGACCACCCGGAGTGGGTCGAGGCGATCTGGTAACGGCGGCGGCGCCGTGCCGCACGGGCTCCCCGCCGTTCGTCGGCCGGGAGCCCGTCGCGTCGCCGGGGGGCTTCGGGGGCGGCTACGCCCAGCCGGTCACCCGACCAGTTCGACGGTGAGGTGCGCCGACAGCGCCCGCAGGAAGTCCGTCGCGTCGAAAGCCGCCCCGGCGGAGACGACACCCTTCGCACGGGTCCGCCCCGTGAGGACGCGGTCCACCGCCTCCACCGCGAGGGGCGCGCTGACGGCGTAGATGTCCTGGCCGCGCGCCACGGCCCGCCGCTCCACCCCGCCGGAGCGGACGACGGCGTCGACGAGGAAGGTCTGCGCGGACCTCCCCTGCTCGTCGGACGCGGTGGGCGCCGGGGTCTCCGGATCCGCCAGTTCACCGGCGGCCTCGACGGTCATGTACGTGGTCACGTCGGGGACGGACAGATGGCTGGGCACGGTGACGATGTCGGCCATGCTGAACTCGCCGATGACGGCCCTGGTGCCCATCGGCTCGGGGAAGGACCACTTCAGGCCGGGCGCGGCGTCGTCCCGGTACTCCAGCCCGCCGTTCGCGTAGCGCACCCGGCGGCCGTCCCTGCGCTCCCGGGAGACGGCGCCCGCCGCGCGGGTCCCTGCCGTGGGGTGCCATCCGCTCAGCCCGTACGCGATGTGCGCCTCGTCGGCCGCCGTCCAGTCCCCCATCGCCGCCGTGACGAGCAGGTCGCCGAGGCCGCCGTAGAAGGCCATCGCCGGGACGATCAGAGCCCCGGCGGCACGGGCCCGTTCGGTGAAGTGGGCGAAGGTGTCGGCGTTGGCCTCGATCTCGGCGGCCACGTCCACGTACGGGATCCCGGCGCGCAGAGCCGCCTCGATCACCGGGGCGGCGGTCACCGCGAAGGGCCCGGCGCAGTTGATCACCGCGTCGGCGCCCGCCAGCGCGCGGTCGAGCGAGGCCGCGTCGTCGACCGAGGCCGTCCGGGCGTCGAGCGCCGGTCCCGGCTCGGCGGCCGCGAACGCCCGCAGTTTGCCGGCGTCCCGCCCGACCGCCACCGGGTGGAAGCCGCGTGCCCGCAGCTCCGCCACCACGAACCGCCCGGTGTGCCCGTACGCGCCGAAGACCGCCACCGTGCGCCGCCCCGACCCCGTTGCCGTACCCATCGTCTCTCCCACCGTTCGCCGCCGTCGCCGTCGCCGTCGCCATACGCGAGAAGCCCCGCGTGGCACCGGCGTTCCGTCGTGCTGTTGTGACCATCCTGGCGAAGTTGGCGGCCTCCAGGTGAGTGTCCGGAACGACATGCCGCGTACAATTCCGGACATGGCTTCCGTCGCGCTGGCCGTCACCGAGGGCATGCTGCACTTCGAACTGTCCGTGGCCTACGAGATCTTCGCGTCCGTCCCGGACGGCGTCCCCGGCCCCTGGTACGACGTCTCGGTCTGCGGACCGGACGCGGTGCGGGTCGGCCGGTTCCTGATGGAACCCGACCACGGGCTGGAGCGACTCCCGCACGCGGACACGGTGATCGTGCCCGGCTGGGCCGACGTCGACGTGGAGCCGCCCGCCGCCCTCGTCGACGCGGTGCGCGCGGCCCACGAGGCGGGCGCACGGGTGGCCTCGCTGTGCACGGGCGCGTTCGTGCTGGCCGCCGCCGGCCTGCTGGACGGCAGACGGGCGACCACGCACTGGGCCCACACGGACGTCCTGGCCGCCCGCCACCCGGAGGTGGAGGTCGACCCGGACGTGCTGTACGTGGACAACGGCAGCGTGCTGACGTCCGCGGGCAAGGCCGCCGCGCTGGACCTCTGTCTGCATCTGGTGCGCCAGGACCACGGTTCGGCGGTCGCCAACACCGCGGCCCGGCGGCTGGTCGTACCGCCGCACCGGGCGGGCGGCCAGGCCCAGTTCGTCACGGCCCCGGTGCCCGCGCGCGACGACCATCCGCTCGGCGCGCTGCTCCCCTGGGTGCTGGAACGCCTCGACCAGCCGCTCACCGTGGAGGACCTGGCGCGCAAGGCGAACATGAGCGCCCGTCATCTGGGCCGCAACTTCCGGGCGGCGACCGGCACCACCCCCTTGCAGTGGCTGCTGACCCAACGCATCCGGCGGGCCCAGGAGTTGCTGGAGGCCACCGACGACGGGGTGGACGCCATCGCGGAGGCCACCGGCATGGGTACGGCGACGACCCTGCGGCGGCACTTCAACCGCACGGTCGGAGTGCCGCCGGACACGTACCGCCGCACGTTCCGCGCCCGCTCGGCCGCGACGACCGGCTGATTCGGGGGCGGAGGCCGCACGCGCTCGGGCCGCCGCCCATGCCCGGACCACACGCGGCCGAGTCCGCCGTGCCCAAGCGGCTCGCGCTCAGGCCGTGTGGCGCAGGATCTCATCGGCGAGGCGGGTGTCCAGGGCCGGGGGCAGGGTGTGGCCCATGCCCTCGACCATGACCAGACGGGCGCCCGGGATCGCTGCGACGGTGGCCTCGGCGTGCGGGGGCGGGAACATCGGGTCCTCGGTGCCGTGCAGCACGAGCGTCGGCGCGGTGACGGAGGCGAGGTCCGCCGTGGAGTCACCGCCGGCGGCCCCGGCGAGCGTGTGGTTCAACCCGGCGAGCAGATCGCGGGCCCGCTCGTACACCCGCCGTTCCGTCGCCCGGTACTCCTCCTCGGGGAACGGCAGCACCGGGCCGTGCAGCACCCGCCACAGCGGCAGCCGGAGGGCGAGGTACTCCTCGGGACCGGTGTCCGGGCCGGGGAAGGCGGAGGCGAGCGCCGCCAGCAACTCCGGCGCGGGCGGCGGCAGTTCGTCGGGGGCCGGGGGCGCGCCCTCCATCGCCCGCAGGACCGCGGCCGCCGTGTCCGTGCCGAGGGGCTGGGACGACAGGCTCGTCAGGGTCAGCACCCGCTCGGGGGCGGTGACGGCGATCCGCTGCGCGATGATCCCGCCGAGTGAGGCGCCCACGAGATGCGCGCGGTCCACCCCGAACGCGTCGAGGACGGCGAGCGCGTCGGATGCCAGGTCGGCGACCGTGTACGGGCGGGCGGCGTAGTCGACGGTGGAGGAGCGGCCGGTGTCGCGGTGGTCGTACCGGACGACCCGGCGGCCCCCGTCGACGAGACGCCGCACCAGCCCGTCGTTCCACTGCACGCCCTGCGCCTGAGCCCCCATGATCAGCAGCACCGTGGGATCGCCGGGACCGCCGAACTCCTCGGCCCACAGCTCGACGCCGTCGGTGGACACGATCCGCTCCCGGCCGACCAGGTACTCGTAGGTGTTCTCCGCCACGTTCTCGATCTCGCCCTCAGTTCGGGAATCATTTTCCTGCATGGTCATTCAAGATAATCGCTCGGCGCAGGCCACGCACCCGTTTTTCGAGTTGGACGCCCCGCCCTCCGCCCGGCACCCTGATCCCCATGGCCGGAGTCAAGGGGCAGGTACAGAAGCGGGGCGTGGCGCGTCGGCGCGCGATGGTCGACGCGGCGATCAAGCTGTTCGCGCAGCAGGGCGTGCGCGGCACGGGTGTGGCCGCCATCGCCGAGCGGGCCGGCGCCACCCCCTCCGCCCTGATCCACCACTTCGGCAGCAAGGACGGTCTCGTCCAGGCCGTCCTGGAGGAGGCGGACCGGCGCGCCCTGGAGCGGCTGTCGGTCCCCCCGGACGCCGAGCCCACTCTCGACCAGGCCTTCGACTGGTTCGTCCGGGACGCCGAGCACACCGCCGCCGCCGAACGCGAACTCGCCGCCCTGCACACCACGCTCACCGCCGAGAACCTGGAGCCGGGCTCCGCCCTGCACACCTGGTTCCGCGACCGGGGCCGGGCCCTGCGGGCCCAGCTGAACGCCCTGTTCACGCGGGCGGCGGCGGACGGCTCGGCCCGCGCCGACCTGGACCCGGCGGTCCTGGCGACGGAGGTGGCCGCGTTCATCGAGGGCGCCCACCTGCTGTGGCTGCTGGACCCGGACGAGGTCGATCTGACCGCCGTGCACCGCGGCTACTTCGCGGGACTGGCGGAGCGTCTGCGGATCTGACCGAAAAGCGACCAACCCCCGCGCAACCCCACTCCCACGTACAACCCCCGCCCCCCTGTTCGAGTCGCACTCCCTGAGCAGCAGTTCTCATGACCGACTCGAAAGGCACCGCCCATGTCCCGAGCCCCCCGAGCCACCCGACGCAGGATCAGCAGCGCCCTCCTGGCCGTACCCCTGGCCGCCTCGGTGGTGCTGACCGGCTCCGGCTCCGTGTCGGCCGCGCCCGCCTCCGTCCCGGCCGCCGACGACTTCAACGGGGACGGCTACGCCGACCTGGTCGTCGGCGCGCCGGGCGCGACGGTGTCCGGCAAGACGAAGGCCGGGTACGTGGCCGTGACGTACGGCTCGGCCACGGGGCTGTCGACGGCGAACAAGAAGATCGTCAGCCGTTCGACCGCCGGGATCCCCGGGGCCGCCACCCAGAACCAGTCGTTCGGCGCCTCGTTCGCCAAGGCCGACCTGGACCACGACGGCTACGGCGACCTCGTGATCGCGGGCGGCAAGGAGGGCTCGGTGATCCTGTGGGGCTCCGCGTCCGGCCTGACCGGCGGCACGGGCATCGCGTACGGGGCCGCGCCCCAGGCGGGTGACTTCGACGGCGACGGCAAGACCGACCTGGCGCTGTTCTCCGCGCAGCGGGTCGGCGGCGACGACCCGGCGGGCGCCCCGGCCGCGCTGTGGAAGGGCCCGATCAAGCGTGACGGCAAGCCCACCGCCGTCCTGCCGCTCCTCGACAAGTCGCTGTGGTGGGGCTACTCGGAGGAGGACGCCTCCTGCGCGACCGGCGGCGGCTGCGAGGACGGCCCCTCCTCGATCACCGGCCCGGTGGTCTCCGGCGAGGTCGGCGACTTCAACGGCGACGGCCGCGACGACATCGTCCAGTGGGTCTACACCGGCGACGGCACCTGGGGGAACCGCCTGCTCATGGGCGGCGGCGCCACCGGCTTCACCCGCGGCCAGGCGCCCGGCGACACCACGGGGGGCGACGCGGGCACGGGCGTCGGCGACGTGAACGGCGACGGCTACGACGACCTGGTGGTCGGCGCCGACGACTGGTCCCAGAAGGGCCGTATCGCCTACGGCTCCGCCGCGGGCCTCACGGACGCGAACACCCACGCCTTCGACCAGGACCTGCCGGGCTTCCCGGGCGCCCAGGAGGAGGGCGACCGCCTCGGCTCCGCCGTGTCCGTCGCCGACGTCACGGGCGACGGCTTCGCGGACGTCGCGCTCGGCATCGAGGGCGAGGACGTCGGCACCCTCGCCGACGCCGGTTCGGTCGCCCTGCTCCACGGCAGCGCCGCCGGGCTCACCGGCACCGGCGCCCAGGTCTTCCACCAGGACACGGCGGGTGTCCCCGGCGCGGCCGAGGCGAACGACCAGTTCGGCGCCACGACCGCGCTGCTCGACGTCGACGGCGACGGACACCGTGACCTGGCCGCCGCGTCCATGGCCGAGAACGCCTCCAACGGCGCCGTCTGGCTCCTGCGCGGCACCGCGTCCGGCCTCACCACGAAGTCCGCCCTGGCCTTCGGCCCGAAGGACCTCTCGGCCCCGTACACCAACGCCCTGTTCGGCAGCTTCCTGCGCTGACGTTGCCGTCGTTTGCTGCCGTCACCCCATGCTGAAGCCCCGCCGAGAGGACCTGGCGGGGCTTCGATGGGCTCGGCGCCGGTCGGTCGGCGGTCGGTCGAACCGGACGGCGCCCCAATGAATCAGGCCTGTAGCAGGCTGCTGCCCGCAGGACGAAGACATTGTGAACGCCCGGTCGGCCGGCCCTTCAAGCGGGCGCCGCCCCATGCGGCCGCTGATCGGCTGATTGCTCCCATCCTGCCGATCACGCCATCGATCGCCTGAGATTGTCCACGAGAATGCCCTTCACGCGGCGAAGCTTGGCGAGCTGCGCCTGCCGAACGCGCCTTTCCCGGGTGATGGCCGCGTGACGTCCGGTGAAGGCTTCCTGTGCCGCGAGGCTCGGTACCTCCATCTCCGCGTCGAGCAGCCGGGACGGACTCAGGAACTGCAGGCCGACTGAGGACCGCGCCACCGTGTGAATGCGCTGCTGGACTTCGGGAAGCATCAACCACGCCACAAGGTAGTCGGCGACCAGCCTGGTGGTGTCGGGCCTGATGCAGAGAACGCCGGGGCTGTACGTCGCCTGGCCCCGCTCCCCTCGCCACACGGCGGCGCGGTACGACCGCCCGGTCGCGTCGGCCGGGGCGAACAGTACATCGCCGGGAAGCAGGACTGCTCCCCGTGTGAGTTCGGTTGCGGCCGAGGGGAACCCGGACGCCCCGAGCTCCCGTTCGCTCAGGTCAGCCGGCCGAAGGACCGGGACCTCCGGCCGTGCGTCAGTGCCGCGGAAGACTCCGGGCCGCACCGCTTGGACCACCTCGCGCAGCGGACAGCGCCGCGCCCCACCGGCACCACCAGGATCAACTGTCGCCAGGAGCGAAAGCAGTTCATCGATATTCAGCTTGGCCAGCTCGCCTTCGACTTCCTTCTCAGCTTCGATCAGTGAGCGAATGACGTCGGCGGCCATGTTCCGATTGGCCAACGGGTTCGGGCTGTCCGCGATCACCTCCCAGGCACTCCGCTCGGACCAGGGGTAGTCGGGGACCGCGCCGCCTTCCACCGGTCCTCTCAGCTGCTGCTCGATCTCCCGGAAGGAAAGCCCGTATTTCTCCCACAGGTTCTCGTAGAATGTCGGCGGCGGCCCACAGATGCCGTTCCAGCTGGGCGAGTGTGAGCTTGGCCACGTACGAGGCTCCCTACGACCGACCCGACCTGAGATGACGGAAAGACCCTATGACTCCGCTCGGTTCCTACCGAAATCAGCACACGTGATCATGGTCGAGAGGGGTCAGTAGCTGTCGATGTGCAGTGCCTCCTCCACGAACACATGCACGTCCGTGTACGGGTCCCTGTCCCACTTGTTCACATGCGCCGGATGCTGGCCATTCATCCGCTCGGCGTTCTTCCGCGCCGTCTCGTAGCTGCCCAGGACCTGGTGTGGCAGGACGACCTTGGGAGTCTTGGCGTCCTGCGAGCCCCGCTGGAACGGGAGCCGCTCGGCCGCCCCGTCGCACACCCCGGCGAACGAGCCGCTGACCGGCTTGTAGTGCGCGAGGCGCCACACCTCGAAGCACGGATGCGAGAAGGCGACTCCGATGCCCGCCGCCTTCGCCTGCGTCAGGGCGTCGCCAATGTACTTGTAGTTGTCGTGGTCGAAGAGGCACCAGACCTGAGGCAGGTACTTCGCCTCCAGCTTGGCCCGCTTCGCCTTGCGGTCCTCTTCGCGCTTCAGACTGATCGCCTGCTCGACGAGGTCGAGCGGTTTGCGTCCGCTGTCGGCCCTTCGGTTGGCGATGTGCATCTCCACCGGGACCTCGTCGGCGAGGGGGACGCCATTGTCCTTGAGGATGTCGAGGTACGAGGGCTCGGTCACCTTGCCCTCGGTGAAAACGAAGACCTGGCGCTTGCGCTGTCCGCCCCGTCGGGCCGGACGCTCCCACGAGTCCTTGCCCTTCTGCGCCCGCCCCATCAGTCGCGCCCCGCCCTGTCCGCTCGCTCGCCTGTCTCGTCGTACCTGCCGATTTCGCGTGCCACCATCAGCCGCCGCGCGATCTGCCCCTCCAGGAGGGCCGGAACCCCACCGAAGGCTCCCGCGAGATAGGACTGCGTGAGGTCCTCGTCCTCACCCGGTTCCGCATCGGTGAGCGGATACAGCGCGGTCGCCCCGCCCTTGTCCTTCTCCGTCAGCCACACCTGCGCCGGGTCGAGGAGCCGCTCACCGCTCGGGGTGGTCAGCACCGTCGCGTCGTGCGACGTGAAGACCAACTGAGCGCCCTTGGGATTCGCGTACGGATCGTGGAAGAGCCGGACGACCTCGGCTGCGAAGCGGGAGTGCAGGCTGGCGTCGAGTTCGTCGACGAGCAGGACCGCGCCCTCGTCCAGGGCGAGAAGCAGAGGGCCGAGAAGGGCGAACCAGGACCGGGTGCCGTAGGACTCCTCCTGCCAGTCGAAGGACACGTCTCCGGCAGCCGCATGGTGCGACAGCTTCACCGTGTCCTGGCCTGGGCCCTCTTTGACCACCGTCGCTCCGGTGATGCCGAGGTCGGCGACCCTCAGCAGCTCCTGGATCCTGGTGGCCCTCGGACCGGACAGCTCCCTCGTGGTGTACCGCGCGCGCTCGTCGCGCTCGACCTCCGGGTTGACCATCCAGAAGTTACGGCGGAACCAGTGGAACAGCGGGGAGAGCTGCGGGTGGTTGTCCGTGCCTGCTGTGGAGAGCAGCAGTGCGTTCGGCCGCGTACGACGTACGAGCTGGGACCGGTCCCTGACGCGTCCACCGGGCCACTTGAAGACATCCGGCCGCGAGGCGTCGCGGTCGAGCCATTCCTGGCGGCGGCCGAGCGGGTAGCTGTGCAGCCATTCGGACTCGACGCGGGTGGCACTGAGCTCGAAGCCGTATGTCCAGCGGACCGAGTCGATGACGACGTCGACCTCGAAGAAGGAGGGTTCGTTCTCGCTCTTGGGGTCCAGGGCGAAGACCTGGCGCGGGATGCCGTCGTAAGAGGCCCAACGCGCGTAGGAGTTGAGGACCGCGTTGCGCATGTCCGTCATCGCGGTCAGCACGTTCGACTTGCCGGAGGCGTTGGCCCCGAAGATGCCGATCAGCGGGAGGACGGAGATGGATCCACCACCCGCGAGGTCCACCGGATTCGCCGACCCGCCCTGTTCGTCGCCAGGCGCGACGAAGGACAGCTCCTGTTCGTCTCGCAGGGACCGTACGTTCGCGACACGGAACCGCAGCAGCACGCTGTCCTCCTCTCCGGGCTCAGAGTAATGGCCGCGTCCGACATCGGCCCGGCCGGGACGCCCGGGACCTCACGGAACATATCCCGTGAAGGTCGTCGCGCCCGGCCGATCGGGTGATCAGTCCGAGCGCAGGTGCGTCGGCGCGAACATCCGCAGCACCGCCGGGAGCACCACCACCGAAGGCCCCGGCGCGGCCAGTGCCTTCGCCAGGTCCTCCGCCAGTGTCTCGGGGCTCGTCCGCACCCCCGGCACGCCGAACGACTCCGCCAGTGCCACGAAGTCCGGGCGGGTCAGCTCCGTGCCCGTGGTCGCGCCGAACGCGTCGGTCATGTACTCGCGGAGGATGCCGTAGCCGCCGTCGTCGACGATCAGCCAGGTGACGTTCAGGTCGTACTGCCGGGCCGTGGCCAGCTCGGCGACGGAGTACAGCGCGCCGCCGTCGCCGGAGACCGCGAGGACGGGGGACGTCGGGTCGGCGACGGCCGCGCCGAGCGCCGCCGGGAAGGCGTAGCCGAGGCCGCCGGAACCCTGCGCGGAGTGCATCGTGTTGGCGCCCCGCGGATCGAACGCCGACCACGCCCAGTACGCGAGGATCGTCATGTCCCAGAAGGAGGGCGCCCGGGGCGGCAGGGCCCGGCGGATGGACGCCAACAGGTCCTGTTCCAGGGTGAGTTCCTGGCCGTCGATGCGTGCGCGGACCTTCGCCAGGACCTCCCGCACCCGCTCGGGCGCCGACGGGTCCTCGCGGGGCTCCTCGATCGTCTCCAGCAGCGCCTGCAACGCGAGCCGCGCGTCCGCGTGGATGCCCAGCGCGGGATGGTTCGACTCCAGCTTGCCGAGGTCCGCCTCGATCTGGACGACCCGGCCGCGCGGCGTGAACGTGTGGTAGTTCGAGGAGAGTTCACCGAGGCCCGAGCCGACGACCAGCAGGACGTCCGCGTCCTCCAGGAAATCCGTGGTGTGCCGGTCCTCCAGCCACGACTGGAGCGACAGCGGGTGCGTCCACGGGAAGGCGCCCTTGCCGCCGAACGTGGTCACGACCGGCGCCGACAGCCGCTCCGCCAGCTGCCGCAGCTTGCCCGCCGCGTCCGCCCGTACCACTCCCCCGCCCGCGATGATCGCCGGGCGGGCGGCCGTGGCCAGCAGATGGGCGGCCACGGCCGTCAGTTCGGGGCGCGGCGGGAGCTCCTCGGGGAAGGCGTCGCCTCCCGTCACCACCGGGATCATCGTCTCCGCGAGCAGCACGTCCTGCGGGATCTCCACCCACACCGGCCCGTGCGGGGCGGTCAGCGCCGACTCCCAGGCGGCGGCGATCGCCGACGGGATCTGCGACTGCGTACGGACGGTGTGGACGGACTTGACGACACCCCGGAACGAGGCCGACTGGTCGGGGAGTTCGTGCAGATAGCCGTGGCGGCCGCCGCCCAGGCCCGCCGTCGGGATCTGGCTGCTGACGGCGAGGACGGGCGCCGAGGCCGCGGCGGCCTCCTGGAGCGCGGCCAGCGAGGTCAGCGCGCCGGGGCCCGTCGACAGGAGCAGCGGCGCGGCCTCGCCGGTGATCCGGCCGTACGCGTCGGCCGCGAACCCCGCGTTGTTCTCCACGCGCAGGCCGACGTACCTGAGGTCGGAGCGGCGCAGCGCGTCGAACAGGCCGAGGGCGTGCTGGCCGGGCAGCCCGAACACCGTCGTCGCGCCGAGCCCGGCCAGCGTCTCCACGACCAGGTCCCCGCCGGTACGGCCGGGCGGAGGGTTCAGCGCGGCCTCCCGCTGGGCGGCCGTCGGGCGGAGTACCAGGTCGTGGTCGTGGGTCACTGCGCTGCCTTCTCCTCGTGGTCCCTGCCGCGGATCACCCGGCCGGGTTCCCCGTGCGGGCCTCGGCGATCTGGCGGGACATGATCGTGGTGAGTTCGTACGCCGTGTGCGAGGCGGCCACCGCGGTGATCTCGGCGTGATCGTACGCGGGCGCCACCTCGACGACGTCGGCGGAGACCAGGTTGCAGGAGGCCAGGCCGCGCAGGATCTCCAGGAGTTCCCGGGAGGTCATGCCGCCGGCCTCCGGGGTGCCGGTGCCGGGGGCGTGCGCCGGGTCGAGGCAGTCGATGTCGATGGAGATGTACAGCGGGCGGTCGCCGATGCGCTGGCGGAGCTGGTCGGCGACCTCGTCGGCGCCACGCCGGTAGATGTCGGCGGACGTGACGATCCCGAAGCCCATCTTCTCGTCGTCGGTGAGGTCCTGCTTGCCGTACAGCGGGCCGCGGGTGCCCACGTGGGAGAGGGCCGAGGTGTCGAGGATGCCCTCCTCCACGGCCCGCCGGAACGGGGTGCCGTGGGTGTACTCGGCGCCGAAGTAGGTGTCCCAGGTGTCGAGGTGCGCGTCGAAGTGGAGCAGCGCGACCGGGCCGTGTTTCTTGGCGACGGAGCGGAGCAGCGGCAGTGCGATGGTGTGGTCGCCGCCGAGGGTCATCAGCCGGGCCCCGCTGTCGAGCAGCTCGTCGGCGGCGGCCTCGACGGTCTCCACGGCCTCGTTGATGTTGAACGGGTTGGCGGCGATGTCACCGGCGTCCGCGACCTGGGCGAGGGCGAACGGGGAGGCGTCCTGGGCCGGGTTGTAGGGGCGCAGCAGCCGGGACGCCTCACGGATGGCGTTGCCGCCGAAGCGGGCGCCCGGCCGGTAGGAGACACCCGAGTCGAACGGTACGCCCACGACCGCGACGTCGGTCCGTCCGCCGACCTCGTCCAGGCGCGGCAGCCGGGCGAAGGTCGCGGGGCCCGCGTACCGGGGGATGCGGGAGGAGTCGACGGGACCGCGGGGCCGGCCGCCGGCTGCCGGGTTCTCGTTGCTGCTCATGGTGCGTGCCTCTCCAGGGGGGTGGATGCCGGTACGGGCGGGATGGATACCGGTGGGTGCGGGTGCGCGCGGGCGCGTGCCTCGACAGTAGGTGGCCGGGAAGCGGCTGCGAAGTGTACGTTTCCTCCACTGGAGCCGTTCCGGATGGAGGGAACGCACATCATGTCGGACGCGGCGGTCCCGGCCGTGCCGCCCACCCCTCCCGTGCCCCTCGCCGCCCTCCTCGCCCGCGAGGACCTGGGGCTGCGGCAGATCGCGGGCCCGACCGGCGGCGGCACGGTGATCCACGGGGCGCACACCTCGGAGCTGTCCGACCCCTACCCGTACCTGCTCGGCGGCGAGCTGCTGCTGACGGCGGGCGTGCACATCCCGGAGGCCGCGACGGGGGCGGACACCCCGGGGGCCGCCGGGTCCGGCGCGTACTTCGACGCGTATGTCTCCCGGATCGTCGCGGCGGGCGGCGCGGCCCTCGGCTTCGGCCTCGCCCCGGTGCACGACACGGTGCCGACGGCCCTGGTGGCCGCCTGCGACACCCATGGGCTGCCCCTGGTCGAGGTCCCGCCCCGCACGACGTTCTCCGGGGTCGCCCGAGCGGTCTGGCAGCTGATGGCCCGGGCGAGACACACCGAGCTCCGCCGCGTCACGGAGGCCCAGCAGAGCCTCGCCGCGGCCGCGTCCCGCCCGGACCCGGTCCACGCGGTCCTACGCCAACTGGCCCGCCGCGTCGAGGGCCGCGCGGTCCTGTACGGCCCGGAGGGCACGGCAGTGGCGACCTTCGGACGCATACCGGAACGTGCGGAACCGGCAGCCACGGACCGCGATCCGGCGGAGACGGTCGCACGGGCTCTGGCCGCCCTGGCAGCCGTCGTGCACCCTGTCGCCGCTAGGGGCGCGGGGAACTGCGCGACAAGCCACGACGCACCCGCGGCCGCCCCCGCACAGCAACCTCCCGAGCTCTCCCCGCGCACCCCCACCCCCACCCCCACCCCCACTCCCACCTCCGCCACGGACACCATCGCCGGCACCCACCTCACCGCCCACGCCCTCGGCTCACCGCCTCGCTTCGCCCTGGCCGTCGCCACCCCCCACCGCGACCCCGGCACCCACACGATCACCTCCGTGGCCGCCGTGCTCCTCTCCCTGCTCACCGGCGAGCAGCAGAGCGGCACCGGCGCGGCCCGCGGGTCCGCCCTGGTGCGGCTGCTGCTCGGCGCGGCCCCGCAGGACGTCGCGCCCCTGCTGGGCGGGGCCGAGGCGTGGCTGGTCGTGCACGCCCGCCCGACCGACGACGCGTCCTCGCCCGACCCCCTCATGGCCGGCGCGCTCGGCGCGGCCCTGGGCTCCGCGCTGGTGGACGCGCACGGCGACGTCGTACGCGTCCTGGTCCCCGCCGGCCGTGAGGTCACCGCCCAGCCGGGCTGGACCTGCGGGGTGAGCGCGCCGGCGGGCCCGCAGGCGTGGCCGTCCGCGGACGCGCAGGCCGCCCGCGCGCTGGCCCGGGCGCGGGCCACCCGGACGGCGCTGGTGCGGCACGGGTCCCGTACCGCGCTCGCCGATCTCGTGCCGGCAAGGGACGCCGCGGCCCACGCCCGCACGCTGCTGGCGCCGCTCGCCGGCTCCCCGGCGCTCGTGGAGACCTTGCGGACCTGGCTGTCGTTGCACGGCAGTTGGGACCGTACGGCCGTCGCGTTGGCCGTGCACCGCAACACGGTCCGCCAACGGGTGGGCCGCTGCGCCGCGTTGCTGGGGGCGGACCTGGACGACCCGGACGTACGGATGGAGTTGTGGTTCGCGCTGCGCCAGGAGTGAACCGGCGGGGCGAACGACCGCCGACGGAGAGTGACGCAGGTCGCAGCGGACGGTACGCCCGCGACTGACGCAGTTGTCTGCCTCACAATGGACGCATGCCGATACCCGGGACCCCCAGCCGCGCCGAGCTCGTCGAACACCTCGTACGGACGCGTATCGCGGGCGACGTCGCCACGCCGCGCGAGAACAACCTCTCCCACTACCGCGAACTGGCCAACGGCAACCGCCACTACTGGCTCGGGCTGGAGCTCGGCGACCGCTGGAGCGACGAGCAGGACGTCCTGGCCGTGATGGCCGAGCGCGTCGGCGTGAACGACGACCCCGGGTACCGCTACGGCCAGGACACCATCGACCCCGATCTGACGGTCGACGCGCTGGAGCGCATGGCGGCCCGGCTGCGCAAGGCGGCGGAGGGCGGGCAGCGTGTCCTGTTCGCCACCGGCCACCCCGGCGGTCTGCTGCACGTGCACCACGAGACGGCGCGGGCGCTGCGCGTGGCGGGCTGCGAGATCGTCGTGATCCCGGACGGGCTCCAGACGGACGAGGGGTACGTGATGCAGTTCGCGGACGTGGCCGTCCTGGAGCACGGCGCCACGCTCTGGCACACCCACTCGCCCGAGCCGATGCGGGCGATCCTGCGCGGGCTGGAGGGCGCCGGCCGGCCGCTGCCCGACCTGGTGGTCGCCGACCACGGCTGGGCGGGCTGCGCGGGCCAGCTCGGCATCGACTCCGTCGGCTACGCGGACTCCAACGACCCCGCCCTCTTCCTGGGCGAGGCCGAGGGCACCCTCCAGGTCGCGGTCCCCCTCGACGACCACGTGATCAGCCCCCGCTACTACGACCCGATGACGGCGTACCTGCTGGAGCAGGCGGGGGACTAGGTTTTCCCGGCGGCGGGCTCAGGGCGTCTTCGGTCGTGGGACGCGGACGACGCCCTCCTGGATCACGGAGATCGCGAGCCGGCCGTCACGGGTGTAGATGCGGCCCTGGCCGAGGCCGCGCCCGCCGGACGCGGACGGCGACTCCTGGTCGTACAGCAGCCACTCGTCGGCGCGGAACGGCCGGTGGAACCACATGGCGTGGTCCAGCGACGCCCCGACGACGTCGCCGACGGCCCAGCCGCCGCGCCCGTGCGCGAGCAGGATCGAGTCGAGCAGCGTCATGTCGGAGACGTAGGTCGCGAGCACGACGTGCAGCAGGGGGTCGTCGTCGAGCTTGCCGTTGGCGCGGAACCACACCTGGGAGCGGGGTTCGCGGGGCTCGCCGTAGCGGCCGTAGGGCGGGTCGTCGACGTAGCGCAGGTCTACGGCGGCCCGTGCCTCCAGTGCCTTGCGGAGGACGGCCGGGTCGAGACCGTACGTCGGGAGCAGTTCCTCGGCGGTGGGCAGGGTCTCCGGGTCGGGCGCGGACGGCATGGGGGCCTGGTGTTCCAGGCCCTCCTCCCACCGCTGGAACGACGCCGACAGGGCGAAGATCGGCTGCCCGTGCTGAACCGCGACGACCCGGCGCGCGGTGAAGGAACGGCCGTCGTTCATGCGGTCGACCGTGTACACGATGGGCGCGCCGGGGTCGCCGGTGCGCAGGAAGTACGCGTGGAGGGAGTGGGGCAGCCGGTCCTCGGGGACCGTCCGCCCCGCGGCGACGAGCGCCTGCGCCGCGACCTGCCCGCCGAAGACGCGCGGGACGATGGCGGGCCGGGACCGGCCGCGGAAGATGTTCTCCTCGATCTGCTCCAGGTCGAGCAGATCGAGGAGATCCACAAGTGGTGCCTGACTCATGGGGTCAGTTGTAGTGGACGGTTGTTGCCCGGACCTTAAAGACCCATGTCCTTCGCGATGATCGACTTCATGATCTCGCTGGTGCCGCCGTAGATGCGGTTGACGCGGTTGTCCGCGTACAGGCGGGCGATCGGGTACTCGTTCATGAAGCCGTAGCCGCCGTGCAGCTGAAGGCAGCGGTCGATGACGCGGTGCGCGACCTCGGTGGTGAACAGCTTGGCGCTGGCGGCCTCGGCCGGGGTGAGCTCACCGGCGTCGAGGGCCTCCGTGGCGCGGTCGACGACGGCCTCGGCGGCGTCCACCTCGGCCTGGCAGGCGGCCAGCTCGAACTTGGTGTTCTGGAAGGCGGCGACGGGCTGGCCGAAGACGACGCGCTCCTGCACGTACTGCTTGGCGAACCGGATCGCGGCCTTGGCCTGCGCGTAGGCGCCGTAGGCGATGCCCCAGCGCTCGGAGGCGAGGTTGTGGCCGAGGTAGTAGAAGCCCTTGTTCTCCTCGCCGAGGAGGTCCTCGACGGGGACCTTGACGTCGACGAAGGCCAGCTCGGCGGTGTCGGAGGTCTTCAGACCGAGCTTGTCGAGCTTGCGGCCGACCGAGTAGCCCTCGGCCTTGGTGTCCACGACGAACAGGGAGATGCCGTGGCGGCGGTCCTCCTTGGTCGGGGCGGCCGTACGGGCGCAGACGATCATGCGGTCGGCGTGCACACCGCCGGTGATGAAGGTCTTGGCGCCGTTGAGGACGTAGTGCGTGCCGTCCTCGCTGAGCTTGGCGGTGGTGCGCATGCCCGCGAGGTCGGAGCCGGTGCCCGGCTCGGTCATCGCGATCGCCCACATCTCCTCGCCGGAGACGAACTTGGGCAGGTACCGCTTCTTCTGCTCGTCGTTGGCGAGCATCTTGATGTACGGCAGGCCGAGCAGCACGTGCACGCCGGAGCCGCCGAAGGTGATGCCGGCGCGGGCGGTCTCCTCGTAGAGCACGGCCTCGAACTTGTACGAGTCGATGCCGGCGCCGCCGTACTCCTCGTCCACGCGGATGCCGAAGACGCCCAGCTCGGCGAGCTTGTAGTAGAAGTCGCGCGGCGCCTGGCCCGCGGCCAGCCACTCGTCGTAGACGGGGACGACCTCGGCCTCGATGAAGGCACGCAGGGTCTCCCGGAACGCCTCGTGATCCTCGTTGAACACCGTACGGCGCACGGCCGACCCCTTTCTGCGCCCGAACCGGCGCCACTGTCACCCACATGGCTGCAAGCCGGCGGAACCGGGCCGACGGCCGCACTCCGCTTGGCTAAGCGCTTGCTCAGACTCAACGGTACCGGCGAGTACGAACAACCGTCCAGACAATCCAGGGGGTAACGCTCGTCACGCCGGGCGCCCCGCCCGGCCCTCGCGGGGCGTGCGGCGCGCGGCCCGTCACCCGTCGGCTCACTCGCCGTCGGCGGCCGCCGCGAAGGCCCCCCGGGCCATCCGGTGGAGGAGTTCCGCCGTGGCCGCACGGCCGGGCAGGGAGCCGGGGCGGCCGAGGTGGGGGGTGGAGTTCAGGAGGCCGAAGACCGAGTGGACGGCCGAGCGGGCGGCGGGCTCGGCGAGGGCGGGGTAGACCTCGCGGAGCACCTCGACCCACAGTTCGACGTACTGCCGCTGGAGCTGGCGCACCAGCTTGCGGTCGCTGTCGCGGAGGCGGTCCAGCTCACGGTCGTGCAGGGTGATGAGGGGACGGTCGTCGAGGGCGAAGTCGATGTGCCCCTCGATGAGCGAGTCGAGCAACGCCCCGGAATCCCGCCGACTCCCGCCCCCGTCCCCCCGCACACCGGCGGGGCCCCCGACGGCCGACACACCATCGGCACCGCCGGCCGCCACGGCGCCACCAGCGCCCCCGGCGGCACCGGCGCCAGCGGCCCGCCCGGCGATCCCGGCGCCCCCCGCGCTCCTGGCACCCACGGCTCCCCGGGCGGCGCCCGCCGAGCCGTCCGCCTCGGCGATCCTGCGCTTCGCGCCCGTCAGCAGCCGGCCGCTGATGCCGACCAGCAGTTCGGCGAGCATCGCGTCCTTGCCGGCGAAGTGGCGGTAGAGGCCGGGGCCGCTGATGCCGACGGCGGCGCCTATCTCGTCGACGCCGACACCGTGGAAGCCGCGCTCGGCGAACAGCCGGGCGGCCTCCTTGAGGATCTGCTCGCGGCGGGTGGGGGCGTCGGTTCTGGTGGCCATGGAGCCAATTCTAGACAGGGAGGTTAGCGGTCGTTAACCTGGAGGAAATGCGTTAACGCTCATTAACAAAGGTGAGGGGACCGCACGATGGACCAGGCACCGGAGCTCACGACCGCGGTGGACCCCGTGGCGGAGTCGTTTCGGGCCAATGAGGCCGCGCACCGCGCCCTCGGCGAGGAGCTGCGCGCCCGGCTGGCCGCCGCCCGCCTCGGCGGCGGCGAGAAGGCGCGCGCCCGGCACACCGCCCGGGGCAAGCTGCTGCCGAGGGACCGGGTCGACACCCTCCTGGACCCGGGCTCGCCCTTCCTGGAGCTGGCCCCCCTCGCCGCCGACGGCATGTACGACGGGCAGGCGCCGGCGGCCGGGGTGATCGCCGGGATCGGCAGGGTCAGCGGCCGCGAGTGCGTGATCGTGGCCAACGACGCCACCGTCAAGGGCGGCACGTACTACCCGATGACGGTGAAGAAGCACCTGAGGGCCCAGGAGGTGGCGCTGGAGAACCGCCTCCCCTGCCTCTATCTCGTCGACTCGGGCGGCGCCTTCCTGCCCATGCAGGACGAGGTCTTCCCCGACCGCGAGCACTTCGGCCGGATCTTCTACAACCAGGCCCGGATGTCGGGCGCGGGCATCCCGCAGATCGCGGCCGTCCTCGGCTCGTGCACGGCGGGCGGCGCGTACGTCCCCGCCATGAGCGACGAGGCCGTGATCGTCCGCGACCAGGGGACGATCTTCCTCGGCGGCCCCCCGCTGGTGAAGGCCGCCACGGGTGAGGTCGTCACCGCGGAGGAGCTGGGCGGCGGCGAGGTGCACTCCCGGGTCTCCGGGGTCACCGACCACCTCGCCGAGGACGACGCGCACGCCCTGCGGATCGTGCGGACCATCGTCTCCACACTGCCCTCGCGCGGCCCGCTCCCCTGGTCGGTGGCACCGGCCGTCGAGCCCAAGGTGGACCCGTACACGCTGTACGGGGCGGTGCCGGTCGACTCGCGCACCCCGTACGACGTACGGGAGGTCATCGCGCGCGTGGTCGACGGCTCGCGCTTCGCCGAGTTCAAGGCGGAGTTCGGGCAGACCCTCGTCACCGGCTTCGCCCGGATCCACGGCCACCCGGTGGGGATCGTCGCCAACAACGGCATCCTGTTCTCGGAGTCGGCCCAGAAGGGCGCCCACTTCATCGAGCTGTGCGACCAGCGCGGCATCCCGCTGCTGTTCCTCCAGAACATCTCGGGCTTCATGGTCGGCCGGGACTACGAGGCCGGCGGCATCGCCAAGCACGGCGCCAAGATGGTGACGGCGGTGGCCTGCACCCGCGTCCCCAAGCTGACGGTCGTCGTCGGCGGCTCGTACGGCGCGGGCAACTACTCGATGTGCGGCCGGGCCTACTCGCCGCGCTTCCTGTGGATGTGGCCCAACGCCAAGATCTCGGTGATGGGCGGCGAGCAGGCCGCGTCCGTGCTGGCCACCGTGAAGCGGGACCAACTGGAGGCGCGGGGCGAGCAGTGGCCCCTGGAGGACGAGGAGTCCTTCAAGGACCCGATCCGCGCCCAGTACGAGCGCCAGGGGAACGCCTACTACGCCACCGCCCGCCTCTGGGACGACGGCGTGATCGACCCGCTGGACACCCGCCAGGTCCTGGGCCTCGCCCTGACCGCCTGCGCCAACGCGCCCCTGGGTGACCCCCAGTTCGGCGTCTTCCGGATGTGAGGGGGCTGTGAACGTGAGCATGTTCGACACGGTGCTGGTGGCCAACCGCGGCGAGATCGCCGTCCGCGTCATCCGCACCCTCCGCGCCCTCGGCGTCCGCTCGGTCGCGGTGTACTCCGACGCGGACGCCGACGCCCGGCACGTACGGGAGGCCGACACGGCGGTACGGATCGGCCCGGCGCCGGCGGCGGAGAGCTATCTGTCGGTGGAGCGCCTGCTGGAGGCGGCGGCCCGCACGGGCGCGCAGGCCGTGCACCCGGGGTACGGCTTCCTCGCGGAGAACGCCGGGTTCGCGCGGGCGTGCGCCGAGGCGGGCCTGGTCTTCATCGGGCCGCCCGCCGACGCCATCTCCCTCATGGGCGACAAGATCCGCGCCAAGGAGACGGTCCGGGCGGCCGGGGTGCCGGTGGTCCCCGGCTCCAGCGGCAGCGGTCTGACCGACGACCGGCTCGCGGACGCGGCGCGGGAGATCGGTATGCCGGTGCTGCTGAAGCCCAGCGCGGGCGGCGGCGGCAAGGGCATGCGGCTGGTGCGGGACGAGGCGGCGCTGGCCGACGAGATCGCCGCCGCCCGCCGTGAGGCCCGCGCCTCCTTCGGCGACGACACCTTGCTCGTGGAGCGGTGGATCGACCGCCCCCGGCACATCGAGATCCAGGTCCTGGCCGACAACCACGGGCACGTGATCCACCTCGGGGAGCGCGAGTGCTCCCTCCAGCGCCGCCACCAGAAGGTGATCGAGGAGGCGCCCAGCGTCCTGCTCGACGAGGCCACCCGTGCCGCGATGGGCGAGGCGGCGGTCCAGGCGGCCCGCTCCTGCGGCTACTCCGGCGCGGGCACGGTCGAGTTCATCGTCCCCGGCGGCGACCCGTCGTCGTACTACTTCATGGAGATGAACACCCGCCTCCAGGTGGAGCACCCGGTGACCGAGCTGGTCACGGGCATCGACCTGGTGGAGTGGCAGCTGCGGGTCGCGGCCGGTGAGCGGCTCGCCCTCACGCAGGACGACATCCGGCTGACGGGCCACGCCGTCGAGGCCCGGATCTGCGCCGAGGACCCCTCACGCGGCTTCCTGCCCTCCGGTGGCACGATCCTCAGGCTGCGCGAACCGCAGGGCGACGGTGTCCGCACGGACTCCGGCCTCACCGAGGGCACGGAGGTCGGCTCGCTGTACGACCCGATGCTCTCCAAGGTCATCGCGTACGGCCCCGACCGGCCCACCGCGCTGCGCCGGCTCCGGGCCGCCCTCGCCGGGACGGTCACCCTGGGCGTCCAGACCAATGCCGGGTTCCTGCGGCGGCTGCTGGCGCATCCGGCGGTGGTCGCGGGCGACCTGGACACGGGCCTGGTCGAGCGGGAGGTCGACGGGCTGGTGTCGGAGGGGGTGCCCGAGGCCGTGTACGAGGCGGCGGCGGCCGTGCGGCTCGACGGACTGACGCCCCGGGGAGAGGGCTGGACCGACCCCTTCTCGGTGCCGAGCGGCTGGCGCCTCGGCGGTGAGAGCGTTCCGCCGGCCTTCGACCTGCGGGTGCCGGGCCTGGAACCCGTCACCCATCGCCCGCTGGGCAGCCACACCGTCACCGACGACCGGGTCACCGTGACCCTGGACGGCGTCCGTCACACGTTCCACCGGGCCGCCGACTGGCTCGGCGGGGACGGCGACGCCTGGCACGTACGGGACCACGACCCGGTGGCCGCCGCCCTGACCGGCGCGGCGCACGGGGGCGCGGACTCGCTGACGGCGCCGATGCCCGGCACGGTCACCGTGGTGAAGGTGGCCGTCGGGGACGAGGTGAGCGCCGGTCAGAGTCTGCTGGTGGTGGAGGCGATGAAGATGGAGCACGTCATCGCCGCACCGCACTCCGGGACCGTCACCGAGCTGGACGTGGCGCCGGGCACGACCGTCGCCATGGACCAGGTGCTGGCGGTCGTCGCCCCGCACGAGCAGGACGAGGAGGCCGCGCGATGACCTCACCGGACAGCACGGGTGCGACCAAGGAGGGTCCCGTCCTCGGCCTGCCGATGACCGTGCCCGCACCGGCCGCCGACGGGCTCCCGGCACGGGTCCGCATCCACGAGGTGGGCGCCCGTGACGGCCTGCAGAACGAGAAGGCGACCGTCCCGACGGAGGTGAAGGCCGAGTTCGTCCGCCGCCTGGCCGACGCGGGGCTGACGACGATCGAGGCGACGAGCTTCGTGCACCCCAAGTGGGTGCCGCAGCTCGCCGACGCCGAGGCGCTGTTCCCACGGGTCGCCGGCCTGCCGGTGGACCTGCCGGTCCTGGTGCCCAACGAGCGCGGTCTCGACCGGGCCCTGGCGCTGGGCGCCCGCCGGGTGGCCGTCTTCGCCAGCGCCACCGAGTCCTTCGCCAAGGCCAACCTCAACCGCACGGTCGACGAGGCGCTGGCCATGTTCGACCCGGTGGTGAGCATGGCGAAGGCCGACGGCGTGCATGTGCGGGGCTATCTCTCCATGTGCTTCGGCGACCCCTGGGAGGGCCCGGTGCCGGTCCCGCAGGTCGTCCGGGTCTGCCGGGCCCTCATCGACCTGGGCTGCGACGAGCTGAGCCTCGGCGACACCATCGGCGTCGCCACCCCGGGCCATGTGCGGGCGCTGCTCACCGCGCTGAACGAGGCGGGGGTACCGACGTCGGCCCTCGGTGTCCACTTCCACGACACCTACGGCCAGGCCCTCGCCAACACCCTCGCGGCGCTGCGGCACGGCGTCACGACCGTCGACGCCTCCGCCGGCGGCCTCGGCGGCTGCCCCTACGCCAGGAGCGCCACCGGCAACCTCGCCACGGAAGACCTCGTGTGGATGCTGCGGGGCCTCGGCATCGACACCGGCGTCGACCTCGGCCGTCTCGTCGCCACCAGCGCGTGGATGGCCGACCACCTGGGCCGACCCAGCCCGTCCCGCACCGTACGAGCCCTCTCCCACAAGGAGCAGTGAGTTTTCATGGACCACCACCTCTCTCCCGAACTGGAAGAACTCCGCCGTACGGTCGAGGAGTTCGCGCACGAGGTCGTCGCACCGAAGATCGGCGACTTCTACGAGCGCCATGAGTTCCCGTACGAGATCGTGCGCGAGATGGGCCGTATGGGCCTGTTCGGGCTGCCGTTCCCGGAGGAGTACGGCGGTATGGGCGGCGACTACCTGGCGCTCGGTATCGCCCTGGAGGAGCTGGCGCGGGTGGACTCGTCCGTGGCCATCACCCTGGAGGCGGGGGTGTCCCTGGGCGCCATGCCGATCCATCTGTTCGGCACGCCGGCCCAGAAGGAGGAGTGGCTGCCGCGGCTGTGCTCCGGGGAGATCCTGGGCGCGTTCGGCCTCACCGAGCCGGACGGCGGCTCGGACGCGGGCGCGACCCGTACGACGGCCCGGCTGGACGAGGAGACCAACGAGTGGGTGATCAACGGCAGCAAGTGCTTCATCACCAACTCGGGCACCGACATCACGAGCCTCGTCACGGTCACGGCGGTGACCGGCCGCACCCCCGAGGGCAAGCCGCTGATCTCCTCCATCATCGTCCCGTCCGGCACCCCGGGCTTCACGGTGGCGGCCCCCTACTCCAAGGTCGGCTGGAACGCCTCCGACACCCGTGAGTTGTCCTTCTCCGACGTCCGGGTCCCGGCGGAGAACCTCCTCGGTGAACTCGGCCGCGGCTACGCGCAGTTCCTGCGCATCCTCGACGAGGGCCGGATCGCCATCTCGGCACTCGCCACGGGGCTCGCCCAGGGCTGCGTGGACGAGTCGGTGAAGTACGCCAAGGAGCGCCATGCCTTCGGCCGGCCGATCGGCTCCAACCAGGCGATCCAGTTCAAGATCGCCGACATGGAGATGAAGGCCCACACGGCCCGCCTCGCCTGGCGGGACGCGGCCTCACGGCTGGTCGCCGGGGAGCCGTTCAAGAAGGAGGCGGCGCTGGCGAAGCTGTACTCCTCCACGGTCGCCGTCGACAACGCCCGCGACGCCACGCAGATCCACGGCGGCTACGGCTTCATGAACGAGTACCCGGTGGCCCGTATGTGGCGCGACTCCAAGATCCTGGAGATCGGCGAGGGCACGAGCGAGGTCCAGCGCATGCTGATCGCCCGCGAGTTGGGGCTCGTGGGCTGAGACCGCCGTATCGAGGAGGCCGGATCCGTTCTCACGGGTCCGGCCTTCTGACGTGCGGGCGACCCCGCCCCCTGGACACATAGTGAGGTTAGGCTAACCTATCTTCGAACTCGCCCTCGGGCGGCACTCCGCCCCGTTCGAAAGTAGCCATACTCATGCCCAACGCCAGCGCCGCCCACCTCACCCGCCGTGGCATCCTCGCCGCCGGTGGCGCACTCGGTCTCGGTGCCGTGCTCACGGCCTGCGGAGACGACAAGGCGAGCAGCGGCGCCGGCTCCGGCAAGGAGACGGCTGCCGCCAAGTCGGGCCCCTGGACGTTCAAGGACGACCGCGACGAGACCGTCAAGCTCGACAGGACCCCGGCGAACATCGTCGCGTTCGTGGGGGTCGCCGCCGCACTGCACGACTACGGCATCGGCGTGACGGGGGTCTTCGGCCCGACCAGGCTCCAGAACGGCAAGGCCGACGTCCAGGCCGGCGACCTCGACATCAGCAAGGTCACCGTCATCGGCAACGTCTGGGACGAGTTCAGCGTCGAGAAGTACGCGGCCCTCTCCCCCGACGTCCTCATCACCACGATGTTCGACGACGCGGGCACCCTCTGGTACGTGCCCGACGCGTCCAAGGACCAGATCGCGGGGCTCGCCCCGAGCGTCGGCATCTCCGTGTACGACCGTCAGATGACCGAGCCGCTCCAGCGGGTCTACGAGCTCGCCGAGTCGCTGGGCGCGGACGTCACGTCGAAGAAGGTCACCGCGGCGAAGAAGCGGTTCGAGGACGCCGCCGCCCGGCTGCGCGCGGCCACCAAGGCCAAGCCGGACATCAAGGTGCTGGCCGGTTCCGCCAGCCAGGACATCTTCTACGTGTCCGGCTCGAACCTCTCCATCGACCTGGAGTACTTCAAGGCCCTCGGCGTGAACTTCGTCGAGCCGAGCGCCGAGGCCCTCAAGGCCAGCGGCGGCTGGTTCGAGAACCTGAGCTGGGAGAACGTCGACAAGTACGACGCGGACGTCATCATCATGGACAACCGCACGTCGGCGATCCAGCCGGACGCGATCGAAGAGGCGACCTGGAAGAAGCTGCCCGCGGTCAAGGCCGGGCAGGTCATCGGGCGCAACCCCGAGCCGATCCTGTCCTACGACAAGTGCGCGCCGCTCCTGGAGGAACTGGCCGAGGCGATCGAGAAGGCGAAGAAGGTCAGCTAGGCCCGTCCGGGCTGAGGCCGGGGGGCGACCGCGGGTCCGGTGGGGCTTCTCGCGCAGTTCCCCGCGCCCCTGAAGGCAACGGCCCCTGCGGGCCGTTGAAAAAGCACGGGGCGCAGCCCCTGCTTTTTCAGGGGCGCGGGGAACTGCGCGACCAGCCCCCACCGGACCCGCACCCGCCCACGAACCCACACCCGCTCCCGCCCCCCTACCCAGGAGCCCTTCATGACGACGGCCGTAGCCGCACCCTTCCGTTTCTTCTCTCTTCAGGTCGTACGGACGGAGCGGCTGGGGCCGTCTCTCGTGCGCGTCTCCTTCGCGGGGGACGACCTGCGGTTCTTCCTGTCGGACGGGAGGGACCAGTCACTGTCGCTGTTCCTGCCGCAGCCGGGGCAGGACGCCCCCGCCGTTCCGTACGAGTTGGGCGACGGCTGGTGGCAGGCGTGGCGGGAGCTGCCGGACGACGTGCGGGCGGTGATGCGCTCGTACACGCTGCGGGGGCTGCGGGCCGACGGGCGCGGGGAGACCGTCGAGATCGACATCGACTTCGTGCTGCACGGGGTGGAGCCGGGGGCCGCCGTGCCCGCCGGGCCCGCGTCACGGTGGGCGTCACGGGCGTCGGCCGGGGACCGGGTCGTGCTGCTCGGGCCGGCGGTCGCCGACAACCGGGCGATCCGGTTCCGGCCGCCGGCCGACACCGATCTGGTGCTGATCTGGGGGGACGAGACGGCGTTGCCCGCCGCCTCGGCGATCCTGGAGTCGCTGCCCGCCGGGATGCCGGCACGGGTCTGGCTGGAGGTCCGCCACGCGGGAGACATCCAGGACCTGTCCACCGAGGCCGACGCCGAGATCACCTGGCTGGTGCGCGGCGAGGGCACGCCGTCCGCGCTGGACGCCGTCCGCGCCGCCCCGCTGCCGTCCGGCGGGCTTCCGTACGCGTGGATCGCCGGGGAGTCCGGCCGGGTCAAGGAGCTGCGCCGGCATCTCGTGCGGGAGCGCGGGATCGACAAGCGGCGCGTGACGTTCGTCGGGTACTGGCGTGAGGGCCTGACGGAGGAACAGCTGCGCGAGCGCGGCGAGTAGCCCCGACGCACCAACTGCCCACCTTCCAGAGGTGGTTGACGTGATGTCGGTCACGGACGAGGCATGACCTCGGTCGACTAACTTAGGTTAGGCTAACCTAAGTGAACCGATGTTTCCGCCCTCTCTCCTCGCCCATCGGCCCCCACTCGCCTCACCGTCCCGCCCGGACCGCCCCCGCTCGGAGGACCTCCCCATGCGCTCGCACCTGCTCAATGACACGACCGCGGAGCGGTACCGCCGCACCGTGACCGAAGGCGTGGAGCGGGTGGCGGCCAAACTCGCCACCACCGACCGGCCGTTCACCGGTGTCGGCCCCGACGCCCTCGCTCCCGTCATCGAGGAGATCGACCTCGACAAGCCGCTGCACGACACGGCCGCCGTCCTCGACGAGCTGGAGGACGTCTACCTCCGGGACGCGATCTACTTCCACCACCCCCGCTACCTCGCCCACCTCAACTGCCCGGTCGTCATCCCGGCCGTGCTCGGCGAGGCCGTCCTGTCCGCCGTCAACTCCTCGCTGGACACCTGGGACCAGTCCGCGGGCGGCACGCTGATCGAGCGGAAGCTCATCGACTGGACCAACGAGCGCGTCGGCTTCGGCCCCGCCGCCGACGGCGTCTTCACCTCCGGCGGCTCGCAGTCCAACCTCCAGGCCCTGCTCCTCGCCCGGGAGGAGGCGAAGCCGGGGCCCGGCCGGTGGCAGGGGCCGGCCGACCACACCCGACTGCGGATCTTCGCCTCCGAGGTCAGCCACTTCAGCGTGCAGAAGTCCGCGAAACTGCTGGGCCTCGGGCAGGACGCGGTCGTCACCGTGCCGGTGGACGCCGACAAGCGGATGCAGACCATGGCGCTCGCCCGTGAGCTGGAGCGCTGCAAGGCCGAGGGCCTCGTCCCCATGGCCGTGGTCGCCACCGCCGGCACCACCGACTTCGGGTCCATCGACCCGCTCCCCGAGATCGCCGAGCTGTGCGCCCAGTACGGGGCGTGGATGCACGTCGACGCCGCCTACGGCTGCGGACTGCTCGTCTCCCGCAAGCGGCGCGCCCTGCTCGACGGGATCGAGCGCGCCGACTCGGTCACCGTCGACTACCACAAGTCCTTCTTCCAGCCGGTGAGTTCGTCCGCCGTCCTGGTGAGGGACGGGGCGACCCTGCGCCACGCGACGTACCACGCGGAGTACCTCAACCCGCGCCGTACGGTCACCGAGCGCATCCCCAACCAGGTCGACAAGTCCCTCCAGACCACCCGCCGCTTCGACGCGCTGAAGCTGTGGATGACGCTGCGCACGATGGGCGCCGACGGCATCGGGGAACTGTTCGACGAGGTGTGCGACCTGGCGGAGGAGGGCTGGCGGCTGCTCGCCGCCGACCCGCGCTACGACGTGGTCGTGGAGCCCCGGCTGTCCACGCTGGTCTACCGCTACATCCCCGGGACCGTCACCGACCCGGCCGAGATCGACCGCGCCAACCTGTACGCCCGCAAGGCCCTGTTCGCCTCCGGCGACGCCGTGGTGGCGGGCACCAAGGTGGGCGGCCGCCACTACCTGAAGTTCACCCTGCTCAACCCCGAGACCACGGTCGCCGACATCGCCGCCGTGCTCGATCTGATCGCCGGCCACGCCGAGCAGTACCTGGGAGAATCCCTTGACCGCGTCGCTTCCTGAATCCGCCGTGCACGTCCACGACTTCATCGGTATCGGACTGGGACCCTTCAACCTCGGCCTCGCCTGCCTCACCGAGCCCATCGCCGAGCTCGACGGGATCTTCCTGGACGCGAAGCCCCACTTCGAGTGGCACTCGGGGATGTTCCTCGACGGCGCCCACCTCCAGACCCCGTTCATGTCGGACCTGGTCACCCTCGCCGACCCGACGTCGCCGTACTCCTTCCTCAGCTACCTGAAGGACTCCGGCCGGCTGTACTCGTTCTACATCCGCGAGAACTTCTACCCCCTGCGCGTCGAGTACGACGACTACTGCCGCTGGGCCGCGAACCGGCTGAGCAACGTCCGCTTCGGCACGACGGTCACCGAGGTCACGTACGAGGACGACGTGTACGCCGTGCGGACGGCCGACGGCGACGTCCTGTACGCCCGCCGGCTGGTCCTCGGCACCGGCACCGTCCCCTACCTCCCCGAGGCGTGCGAGGGGCTGGGCGGCGACTTCTTCCACAACGCGCGGTACATGCACCGCAAGGCGGAACTGCTGAAGAAGAAGTCGATCACGATCGTCGGCAGCGGCCAGAGCGCCGCGGAGATTTACCACGAGCTGCTGTCCGAGATCGACGTCCACGGCTACCAGCTCAACTGGGTCACCCGCTCCCCGCGGTTCTTCCCGCTGGAGTACACCAAGCTGACACTGGAGATGACGTCCCCGGACTACATCGACTACTTCCGCGCGCTGCCCGAGAACACCCGCTACCGGCTGGAGAAGCAGCAGAAGGGCCTGTTCAAGGGCATCAACGGGGATCTGATCGACTCGATCTTCGACCTGCTCTACCAGAAGAACGTGACCTCCGGCGGCCGCCCGGTCCCGACCCGGCTGCTCACCAACTCGTCCCTGAACAGCGCCACCCACGAGGACGGGCGGTACACGCTCGGCTTCCGCCAGGACGAGCAGGGCAAGGACTTCGAGATCGAGACCGAGGGCCTGGTCCTGGCCACCGGCTACCACTACCGGCCGCCGGCGTTCCTCGCGCCGATCCGCGACCGGCTCGTCTTCGACGGTCACGGCCGCTTCGACGTGGCCCGCAACTACGCCGTCGACACCACCGGCCGCGGGATCTTCCTCCAGAACGCGGGCGTCCACACCCACAGCGTCACCTCGCCCGACCTGGGCATGGGCGCGTACCGCAACGCGTCCATCATCCGCGAGCTGCTGGGCACCGAGTACTACCCGGTCGAGAAGACCATCGCCTTCCAGGAGTTCGCGGTATGACCTTCACCTTCCGTCCCCTGGAACCGCTGGAGGACGCCGAGCTGCTGCACCGCTGGGTCACGCACCCCAAGGCGGCCTACTGGATGATGCAGGACGCCCGGCCGGCGGACGTCGAGCGCGCCTACAGGGAGATCGCGGCCGACCCGCACCACCACGCCCTGCTGGGCCTCGGCGACGGCGAGCCCGCGTTCCTCATGGAGAAGTACGACCCGGCCCACCGCGAGCTGGTGGGCCTGTACGAGCCGGAGCCCGGCGACGTGGGCATGCACTTCCTGGTGCCGCCGACGGACACCCCCGTGCACGGGTTCACCCGGTCCGTGATCACCGCCGTGATGGCGCACCTCTTCGAGGACCCGGCCACCCGCCGCGTCGTCGTCGAGCCGGACGTGTCCAACACGGCGGTGCACGCGCTCAACGCGTTCGTCGGCTTCGTCCCCGACCGTGAGATCGACAAGCCCGAGAAGCGCGCCCTGCTCAGCTTCTGCACCCGCGAGCAGTTCCTCGCCCGTCACCGCCTCGCCGCCCGAGGAGTCCCCGTATGACCCTGTCCGATGCCGTGGCGCATCTGTCCCCCCACCGCTGGGCACGGGCCAACCGCCTGCTCATCCGCAAAGCCCTCGCCGAGTTCGCCCACGAGCGGCTCATCACGCCGGAGGCCACCGCCGACGGCCGCTTCGAGGTCCGCGGCGACGACGGCCGGACCCGCTACGGGTTCACCGCGCGGCGCTACGCCCTCGACCACTGGCAGGTCGACGCCGACTCGATCACCCGTCACCGGGACGGCGTCGACCTCCCCCTCGCCGCCCTGGACTTCTTCATCGAACTGAAGGGGTCCCTGGGGCTGAGCGACGAGATCCTCCCGGTCTACCTGGAGGAGATCTCCTCCACCCTCTCCGGCACCTGCTACAAGCTGACCAAACCGCAGATCCCGGTCGCCGAGCTGGTGGACGCCGGTTTCCAGGCCATCGAGACGGGGATGACCGAGGGCCACCCCTGCTTCGTCGCCAACAACGGCCGCCTCGGCTTCGGCGTCCACGAGTACCTGGCCTACGCCCCGGAGACGGCGAGTCCGGTCCGCCTGGTCTGGCTGGCCGCGCACCGCTCCCGGGCGGCGTTCACGGCGGGCGTCGGCATCGAGTACGAGGCGTTCCTGCGGGACGAGCTGGGCGCGGAGACCGTCGCCCGCTTCACCTCCGTCCTCACCGACCTGGAACTCGACCCGGCCGACTACCTGTTCATCCCGGTCCACCCCTGGCAGTGGTGGAACAAGCTCTCCGTCACCTTCGCCGCCGAGGTCGCCCAGCGGCATCTGGTGCTGCTCGGCGAGGGCGACGACGAGTATCTGGCCCAGCAGTCCATCCGGACCTTCTTCAACAGCTCCAGCCCTCAGAAGCACTACGTCAAGACGGCCCTGTCCGTCCTCAACATGGGCTTCATGCGCGGCCTGTCCGCGGCGTACATGGAGGCGACCCCGGCGATCAACGACTGGCTGGCCGGGCTGATCGAGAACGACCCGGTGCTGAAGTCGACGGGCCTGTCGATCATCCGCGAACGGGCCGCCGTCGGCTACCGCCACCTGGAGTACGAGGCCGCCACCGACCGGTACTCCCCGTACCGCAAGATGCTGGCCGCGCTGTGGCGGGAGAGCCCCGTGTCCGGGCTCCAGGAGGGCGAGTCACTGGCGACGATGGCCTCCCTGCTCCACGTCGACCACGAGGGCCACGGCTTCGCGGCGGCCCTGATCACCCGCTCGGGCCTGACCCCGACGGAGTGGCTGCGCCGCTACCTGGAGGCGTACCTCACCCCGCTGCTGCACAGCTTCTACGCCTACGACCTGGTGTTCATGCCGCACGGCGAGAACGTCATCCTGGTCCTGAGGGACGGTGTGGTCGAGCGGGCCATCTACAAGGACATCGCCGAGGAGATCGCGGTCATGGACCCGCAGGCGGTCCTCCCGCCGGCGGTCGAGCGGGTGCGCGTGGACGTCCCCGACGACAAGAAACTCCTGTCGATCTTCACGGACGTCTTCGACTGCTTCTTCCGCTTCCTCGCCGCCCAGCTGGCCGAGGAGGGCGTGCTGGAGGAGGAGGACTTCTGGCGCACGGTCGCCGAGACGGTCCGCGACCATCAGCGGGCGCTGCCGGAACTCGCCGACAGGTTCGCCCAGTACGACATGTTCGCCCCCGAGTTCGCGCTGTCCTGCCTCAACCGGCTGCAACTGCGCGACAACCGCCAGATGGTCGACCTGTCGGACCCGGCGGGCGCGCTCCAACTGGTCGGCGACCTGAAGAACCCGATAGCCGGCCTTTAGCCTCCGGCAAGGCCCCCGTGAACAGACGGGCACCTCGGAGTACGGTCCTCCGAGGTGCCCGTCGCGTTGTGTCGAGCATGCGGGTGCGGCTGGGTGGGGGCTGATCGCGCAGTTCCCCGCGCCCCTTCACGGCATGGGTGGCACCCGGGTCTTTCAGGGGCGCGGGGAACTGCGCGAGCAACCACACACCACCCGCACCCGCCGACGAGACCCGAACCCCCGAGCTCTACCGCGCGCCCGGCCCACCACCCCACGGGACCTGCGGCGACCGGTGGTACCCGATCCCGAGCGCCTCCCACCGCGGCCCCTGCGCGGCCAGCCGCACCCGGTAGTCGCCCCAGTCGTGCGTGGACGCCGGCGACCAGCCCAGCTCGGCGACCCCCGGCAACCGGGGGAACACCATGTGATCCATGTCGGCCGGCGTCACGATCGTCTCCGTCCACAGCGGCGCCTCGACCCCCCGCACCGCGGACTTAGGCACCCCCGCCCCCGCCAGATAGGCGCCCGGATCCCAGTCGTAGGACCGCCGCACCTCCACGTACCCCGCCCAGTCGAGCCCCAGCCGCGTGTCCTTGTCGTACTTCATGTCGAGGTAGATCCGGTCGGCCGGCGAGAGGACGATCCCCGTGCCGCCCCGCGCGGCGGCCGCGACCCGCTCCTTCTCCTCCGGCTTCGTGCCGTCGAGGCCCCAGTACTGGGCGAGGGCGCCCCGCGCCGGGGTCGCGCCGGTGAGCTGGTGCCAGCCGATGACCGTCTTGCCGTACCGGGCGACGACCGGCTGCACCCGGTCCATGAACGTCACGTAGTCCGCGTGACTGGTGGAGTGCGCCTCGTCCCCGCCGATGTGGAGGTACCGGCCGGGGGTGAGCGCGGCCAGCTCCCGCACGACGTCGTCCACGAAGTCGTACGTGACGTCCTTGTCGACGCACAGCGAGCTGAAGCCGACGTCGGTGCCGGTGTAGAGCGGGGGCGCGACGCCGTCGCAGTTCAGCTCGGCGTAGGAGGCGAGGGCCGCGTTGGTGTGGCCGGGCATGTCGATCTCGGGGACGACCTCCAGATGGCGGGAGGCCGCGTACCGGACGATCTCCCGGTAGTCGGCCTTGGTGTAGAAGCCGCCGGGGCCGCCGCCGACCTGGGTGGAGCCGCCGTGGGCGGCGAGCCGCGGCCGGGAGTCGACGGCGATGCGCCAGCCCTGGTCGTCGGAGAGGTGCAGATGCAGCTTGTTGAACTTGTAGAGCGCCAACTGGTCGACGAACCGCCTGACCTGGTCGACGGTGAAGAAGTGCCGGGACACGTCGAGCATGGCCCCGCGCCAGCCGTAGCGCGGCACGTCCTCGACGGTGCCGCCGGCGACCGTCCAGGGTCCCGGCCGCACGGAGTCCTTCTCGACCGCCGGGGGCAGCAGTTGGCGCAGGGTCTGCACCCCGTGGAAGAGTCCGGCGGCCGTGCGGGCGGTGATCGTGACGCCGGAGCGGGCGCTGCGCAGCCGGTACCCCTCCTGCCCGAGCGCCGGCTCGTGCGCGGCCAACCGCAGCCGGACATCGCCCCCTTCGTCCCTCGCCCGGTCCGTCACGGGCAGCCGGTAGCCGGTCGACGGCCGCAGGAGGCCCGCCAGGTACTCCCCCACCCGGCGCGCCCCGGGGCCGCCGTCCACGACGAGGCGCGCGCCGCTCGTCAGCCGGTACGGCGTTCCCCCGGCCTCGACCCGGGCGGGGGCCGGGATCACCTGCCCGAGGGGGACCGTGGTGGCTTCGGCGTTCTCGGACACGGGCGCGGCTCCCACGGCGAAGATCCCGGTCACCACGAGCAGCAGCGCACCGAGAAGGCGAGTCGATCTGTGGCGCGGACTCACGACGTGCTCCCTCCCACAACCGAACGGACGACACCACCATCCCCGCAAAGCACCGCCAGGTCTAGACCATCCCGGCGCTCGGCCGGTGAAAGAATCCCCTCATGGCGGAAATCCTCCAGCGGGACGGGTCGTGGACCTTCGACGGTGACACCCTGCGGCTCACTCCGGGCCGCGACAAGAGCGTGAGCCTGCTCCGCAAGACACTCGGTGAACTCTCCGTCCCCCTGGGCGCGTTGGCGGGGATCTCGTTCGAGCAGGGCAGGAGGTCGGGACGGTTGCGCCTGCGGCTGCGCGACGGCGCCGACCCCCTGCTGCACGTGACGGGCGGCCGGCTCACCGACGGCAACGACCCGTACCAGCTGAGCGTCGACGCCGACCGGTACGGGGTCGCCGAGTACGTCGTGGACGAGATACGCAACGCGCTGCTGCTGGACCAGGTGCCCGCCGACGCGGTGGGCGCGTATCTGCTGCCGGGCCCGGTCGTCCCGCTCTCCGTCTCCGCCGGGGACGGCACGGCGAGCTTCGACGGGGAGCACGTACGCCTGGAGTGGAACTGGAAGACGGAGGACGCGAAGGCGGCGGCCGGGCCCCGGACACTGGCGCTGGCCGACATCGCGGCCGTGGAGTGGCAGCCCTCGGTGGGCCTGGAGAACGGCGCCCTGCGCTTCACCGTGCGGAACGCGCCGACCAAGGCGCCGGCCAAGTACGACCCCAACTCCGTGGAGCTGTGGGGCTTCAAGAAGGACCCGCTGATGGCGCTGGTCGCGGCGGCCGTACAGGCCCGGCTGCCGCATCCGTCGAGCGCCGGCGACACCGCGCCGAAGCAGCTCGCGCCCGCCGGCGGCGGGGACGACCACGACGCGCTGCTGCGCCGCCTGCGCGAACTGGGCGAGCTGCACAGGTCGGGTGTCCTCACGGACGAGGAGTTCACGCTGGCCAAGCAGGCGGTCCTCAAGCGCATGTGACACGCCCGAGGACCGCAGGGGGCCGCCGGGGACCGCCCGGCGCCCTTGGGGCGCTACTTGGCCCTGCGCGCGACGGTGAAGTGGTCGACCTGCTCGCCGGTCGCGGCGATGCCGCGCACGGTCAGCGTGGTGTGCCGCCCCTTCGGCGCGGGCTTCACGTCCACCCGGAGGAAGGAGTAGTCGAGGTAGCGCACCCGCGACCAGGCGACGGTCTCGTTCTGCTTGCCGTCCTTGGTGTTGACGAAGGACGCCACCGACTCGACCTCGTTCTCGTGGCCCTCGTAGGACTGCGGGGCGCTGAACGCGTAGAGGCTGCGGCCGGCCGCGCCCGCCGTGACATAGACCACGCCGTCGCTCTCCGGGTAGGCCGTGCCGCCGATCGGCAGCTTCCTGGTGACCTTGCCCGCCTTGATCACGTCGGTGCGCTCGTACTGGTGGTTGTGGCCGTTGATGACCAGGTCGACCGTGTACTTCTCGAACAGCGGCACCCACTCCTGGCGTACGCCGCCCTCGGAGGCGTGGGCGGTGGAGGTGCAGTAGGCGCAGTGGTGGAAGAAGACCACGATGAAGTCGATGTCCTCGGCGGCCCGGTACTTCTTCAGTTGGGCTTCCAGCCACTTGGTCTGGGTGCCGCCGGAGACGCCGAGGTTGGCGGGGATCTCGAAGGAGACGTCGTTGGCGTCGAGCGAGATCACGGCGGTGTTGCCGTAGACGAAGGAGTAGACGCCCGGCAGGTTCTTCTTGTCGGGGCCGTTGTCGGGGAGGCTCCAGCGGGCCTCCTCGCCGCCGTAGCCGCTCGGCGCGTACCACGCATCCATGTCGTGGTTGCCGTACGCGGGCATCCACGGGACGGACTTGGCGACGGACTCGGTCTGGGCGAGGAACTGGTCCCACACCCGCGAGTCGAAGCCCGTGTCGGCGGTCCTGCCCTGGCCGGCCGGGTCGGCGTAGGCGATGTCACCGGCGTGCAGGTGGAAGGCGGGGTTCTGGCCGAGGAGGAGGCTGTTGTTGGCGAGGCCGTGGTAGCCGACGCCCTCGTCGCCGAAGGCCGTGAAGGTGAAGGGCGTCTTGTGGGCGGGGGCGGTGGTGAAGGTGCCGAGGGTGCCGAGGAGGTGCGGCTCGGCCGGGTCGAAGCCCGCGTGGCCGACGCCGTAGTAGTAGGTGCGGCCGGGCTTGAGGTGGGTGAGCTTCGCGTGCACGTAGTACTGGGTGTGGTTGCCGCTCGCGCCCACGCCGGCCGGAGTGAACAGGGTGCGGACCTCGGCGTCGATCCGACGGGAGAGGTCCTGGGGGTGGGCGCCGATCCGGATGAAGGGCTTCTTGACGGCGACCGGGACCTGCCAGGAGACGCTGACCTCGGTGCGCGGGTCGTTGCCGAAGGCGAGGTGGCGGCCGAAGGGGGCGACGAGGGAGCCGTCGACGTGCTCGGCGCGCGGCGCGCCCTGGGTGGGGACGGCGCTCCGGGTGGCGGCCCGGGCCGCGGTGCCCGGCACGAACACGCCGCCCGTGACGGCGCCGATCGTGACCGCGCCGCCTCTGATCATCGTGCGCCGGGAGAAACGGGCGCGCAGGTACTCGTGCTGCTCGGCCATGCTCATGCGCTCGGCCAGCGACTCGGGAACGCCCATGCGAGGAATGTCCATGGCGTCCGAAAGTCGTCGCCTCAGGCGACGGGATGCGGGCCATCGGATGGACGGACTCCGAACAGGCGCCCATCACACGTTCAACGTTCCCCCAAGATTCCCCCGCAGTGGCCTGCCCGAAATCGGGCAGGATTCTTGCGAAACGCACGCCCGTACTCCAGGATCTACCGGGTGCACGACGAACTTGTCGATCATCTGACGCGGTCCACGCCCCTGAGCCGGGGCGAGGCGCTGCGGGTGATCCAGGACGTGCTCGCCTACTTCGACGAGACGACGGAGGACTACGTCCGTCGCCGCCACCGCGAGCTCCAGGCCCAGGGCCTGGTGAACGCGGCGATCTTCGAACGGATCGAGGCGGACCTGAGATACCGGGCGGTCGCGCCGCCGGAGCTCACGCTCAGGCAGCTGCGCCGCATCGTCTACGGCTGACGGGAAGGCCACGGACCCGGTCCACACCGACCGAGAAACGGGATACCCATATATGTGCGGAATTGTCGGCTACATCGGCAAGCGTGATGTCGCGCCGCTGCTCCTGGAGGGCCTCCAGCGCCTGGAGTACCGGGGCTACGACTCGGCGGGCATCGTGGTCACCTCGCCCAAGGCGGCCGGCCTGAAGATGGTCAAGGCCAAGGGCCGGGTCCGCGACCTGGAGGCCAAGGTCCCCGCGCGCTTCAAGGGCACCACCGGCATCGCCCACACCCGCTGGGCCACCCACGGCGCCCCCTCCGATGTGAACGCCCACCCGCACATGTCGGCCGACAACAAGGTCGCCGTCGTCCACAACGGCATCATCGACAACGCCTCGGACCTGCGTCGCAAGCTGGAGGCGGACGGCGTCGAGTTCCTCTCCGAGACCGACACCGAGGTGCTCACCCACCTCATCGCCCGCTCCCAGGCCACCACCCTGGAGGAGAAGGTCCGCCAGGCGGTCCGCATCGTCGAGGGCACCTACGGCATCGCCGTGATGCACGCCGACTTCAACGACCGTATCGTCGTCGCCCGCAACGGCTCCCCGGTCGTCCTCGGTATCGGTGAGAAGGAGATGTTCGTCGCCTCGGACATCGCCGCGCTGGTCGCCCACACCCGGCAGATAGTGACCCTCGACGACGGCGAGATGGCCACCCTCAAGGCCGACGACTTCCGCACCTACACCACGGAGGGCACCCGCACCACCGCGGAGCCCACCACCGTGGAGTGGGAGGCGGCCTCGTACGACATGGGCGGCCACGACACGTACATGCACAAGGAGATCCACGAGCAGGCCGACGCCGTGGACCGTGTGCTGCGCGGCCGCATCGACGACCGGTTCTCCACCGTGCACCTCGGCGGACTGAACCTGGACGCCCGCGAGGCGCGCCAGATCCGCCGGGTGAAGATCCTCGGCTGCGGCACCTCGTACCACGCGGGCATGATCGGCGCCCAGATGATCGAGGAACTGGCCCGTATCCCCGCCGACGCCGAGCCGGCCTCCGAGTTCCGCTACCGCAACGCGGTCGTGGACCCCGACACCCTCTACGTCGCCGTCTCCCAGTCCGGTGAGACCTACGACGTGCTGGCGGCCGTGCAGGAGCTGAAGCGCAAGGGCGCCCGCGTCCTCGGCGTGGTGAACGTCGTCGGCTCGGCGATCGCCCGCGAGGCCGACGGTGGCATCTACGTCCACGCGGGCCCCGAGGTCTGTGTGGTCTCCACGAAGTGCTTCACCAACACGACGGTGGCCTTCGCGCTCCTCGCCCTGCACCTGGGCCGCACCCGTGACCTCTCGGTCCGCGACGGCAAGCGGATCATCGAGGGCCTGCGCAAGCTGCCCGGCCAGATCTCCGAGATGCTGGAGCAGGAGGAGGAGATCAAGAAGCTGGCCCTGGAGTACGCCGAGGCCCGCTCGATGCTCTTCATCGGCCGGGTCCGCGGCTACCCGGTCGCCCGTGAGGCCTCCCTCAAGCTCAAGGAGGTCTCCTACATCCACGCCGAGGCCTACCCCGCCTCCGAGCTGAAGCACGGCCCGCTGGCCCTGATCGAGCCGGCCCTCCCCACGGTCGCGATCGTCCCCGACGACGACCTGCTGGAGAAGAACCGCGCCGCCCTGGAGGAGATCAAGGCCCGCAGCGGCAAGATCCTCGCCGTCGCCCACCAGGAGCAGGAGAAGGCCGACCAGACGATCCTCGTCCCCAAGAACGAGGACGAACTCGACCCGATCCTCATGGGCATCCCCCTCCAACTCCTCGCCTACCACACGGCGCTGGCCCTCGGCCGGGACATCGACAAGCCCCGCAACCTGGCGAAGTCGGTGACGGTGGAGTAGTCGGGACGCCGTACCGGCTGCCGGCGGGCGCCCGCTGCGAGGCGCGCCTGACCTCCCGCGCACCGACCGAACGGACCCCCACGTGGTGACACCTCACCCGTGGGGGTCCGCTCATGTCGCCGGGGTCGCCCAACTCCCCGACCTCGGCTGCCGTCAACCCGTGGCCGTCACACCCCGTCCGGCAGCCCGCCCGGTAAGCGTCGTGGGCCAGTGGGCCAACGCCGCGGTGGCCGCGTACCAGGCGACCAGGCCGCCCACGGCGGCGACCCATCCGCCCGCCTTCGCGAGCCCGCCGCTGTCACCGAAGGACGCGACGGCCAGCAGCAGCATCGCCGCGCACAGCAGCCCGTACGTCGCCCGCGTGAGCGTCGCGGCGCCGGACGCCCCGAGCGTCAGGCTCAGCGCGACGAGGGCGAACAGGAGCAGGAACAGCCCCGTCGCGTCGGTGGACCCGAGGTCGCCCACGGACCAGGTGAACCAGAGGGCGCCGAGCCCGGCGTAGGCCGTGCCCGTGAATCCGTCGCGGTCGCGGAAGGCGAGGAGACCGGCGACGAAGAGCGCGACGCCGCCGACATAGGCGGCGAGCGGGCCGGCGTCGGCCTCGGTCAGCCCGTCGATCATCCGGGTGTGTCCGAGACCGAACGCCAACAGGGTCAGTCCGAGAGCGAGTTGGCCGAGAGTGGTGGTGTTGCTTCCCGCGGAGACGTCGTTGTCCACGGCGGGGCTCCCTTCGTGCGTGTGCGGTGGTGCGGCGATCGGGTTATGCCCTTCACAAGGGCACAAACACCTCTACGCGCCAGTAGGTTCACGCGGCGGCACAGGAGGGACCCGCACCGGCCTCCACCCACCCCACCTGCGGAAGACGGGAGTTGCGGAACGGAGGGAGTGCGCAGGAAGGGGCGGGAAGGGGGCGGAGTGGCGGGGAACTACGGAACGGGCCGCAAAGGGGCGGCGCGGTCTAGGGGATGACGATGACGGGCCGCTGCGCCCGCTTCGCGAGGCGCCCGGCGACGGAACCGAAGATCCGGCCGACGAGGCCGTGCGTGGACCCGACGACGATCGCGTCGGCCTCGTACTCCCGTCCCACCTCTTCGAGTTCGTGGCAGATGTCACCGCCGCGCTCGACGAGGATCCACGGCACCTCGGCGAGATAGTCCGCGCAGGCGAGCTCCAGCCCGAGCACCTCGGTGCGGTGGTCCGGTACGTCGACGAAGACCGGCGGCTCGCAGCCGGCCCACACGGTCGTGGGCAGCCGGTTGGCGACGTGGACGATGATCAGGCCCGAGCCGGAGCGGCGGGCCATGCCGATGGCGTAGGCGAGGGCGCGCTCACTGGACGTCGAACCGTCGAAGCCGACGACGACGCCGTGCTTGAAGGCGGGATCGCAGCTGGGGCGTGCCTCTTCCGCCGCGAGGGGGTCGGCCGCCGTGTGATCGGCGACGGGACGTCGCTTGCGGTCCGCGGAGTCGAAGAAATCGTGACCGGCCATGGGTGTCTCGGCGTTTGGATCCTCGTGGGTGGGACGACGTGGATGGGACGTCAGTGTGCGGCGGAGCTGTGTCCGGGAATCATCTTCCCAACCCCATACCCCCAAGGGTACGGCCGCACGCCTCCTCCGCGCACCGGCTCCGCGGGGTTCCAGGGAGCATGCACGACCCCCCGCCCGTAACGCAATGGTTGCTGCCACGTACAGCCGGTTCCCGCCGCCCGGCCGGGGCTCCGTGAGGCCGGGGTGCGTACCGGGCGGCGCCCGGAGGTCCACCCGAGGGAACGCCGACAGTGACCGACGGGTCGAACACGCGTTGAACCCCGGTAAGTCAGACCCGAGGGAGTCAGAAGCGAGCAAGCCCGTGTCCGCACCCCGCCCCGCCCGACAGTCGCCCCACCCCGCCCCCGACGCCCCGCGCACCGTCCCCGACACCCCCCGCCCGTCCGTGGCGGACGGACCCCCTCCGGCCGACGGCCCTCCCCTCGCCGCGGCCCCTTCCCCGGCCCACTCCGACACCGCGACGGACGTGGTCCGCTGGGCGGCGTTCAGCTGTGTGCTCGTGCCGGTCGTCCTCGTCTGGTACGGCACGTCGCTGGCCGGCGCGACGGGCGCGGCGCTCGGCCTGGCCGCGGTGACCGGGGCGTGCCGCGTCCTCCTGCGCCAGTCCGAACGGGGAGCCGCCCACGCGGCCGACCTGGCACAGGCGGCCCACTCGACGCACTCGACGCACGGGACACATGGGGACCGCTCGACCGGGGCGGCACACACGGCTCATACGGCTCGCCCGGTCCCCCCGAGCCGCTCACCGCACCTGGCCCGAACCGAACACGCCGTGGCCGAAGAACACTCCCCCCAGCGCGGCCGACACGGCCGTACGGACTCGGGGGCGCACAGGGGCGGACGGAACCCCGGCCCCGGTACGCCGGTCGACTGACCGGTTTCCGCACTCACCCCCGTATCTTTTCAGCCAACTTCGGCTCACCGGGCATCCCCGGGTCGAACACCCCTCCACGCCCGGTTCGACCTGCACTGAAAGGGGTCCTGGGGCCGCGCGCACCCTACGTGGACCAGCCACCGGGACGAGGCGCACTTCCCTGCACGGCCCACGAGTGCAACGCTTCGTGATCGAATGCTTTACGCCAAGTTGCCATGTCGACAATGTGCCGGGTGGCGAACTGGTCACGACGGCACCACGGGACACAGTAGATTCGATCATGACTGTCTTACGGCGGGGGACTCGTGCAGGACCGAGGGGAAACGTGCAGGAGCGACACAACCGAGGAGCCGCGACCACCGAGGGGGGCTTAGCAGGATGAGCCACGACTCCACCGCCGCGCCGGATGCCGCGGCCCGGAAGCTTTCCGGGCGCCGCCGCAAGGAGATCGTCGCGGTGCTGCTGTTCAGCGGCGGCCCCATCTTCGAGAGTTCCATACCACTGTCGGTGTTCGGGATCGACCGCCAGGACGCCGGCGTACCGCGCTACCGCCTACTGGTGTGCGCGGGCGAGGAAGGCCCCCTGCGGACCACAGGGGGCCTGGAACTCACCGCACCGAACGGCCTCGAGGCGATCTCGCGGGCGGGCACGGTGGTCGTGCCCGCATGGCGTTCGATCACCTCACCGCCGCCGGAGGAAGCGCTCGACGCCCTGCGTCGCGCGCACGAAGAGGGCGCCCGCATCGTGGGGCTGTGCACCGGTGCGTTCGTGCTGGCCGCGGCCGGACTGCTGGACGGCAGGCCGGCCACCACGCACTGGATGTACGCGCCGACGCTGGCCAAGCGCTATCCGTCCGTCCACGTCGATCCACGGGAGCTGTTCGTGGACGACGGGGACGTACTGACATCGGCCGGCACCGCGGCCGGAATCGATCTATGTCTGCACATCGTGCGGACGGATCACGGCAACGAGGCGGCCGGCGCGCTCGCCCGCCGCCTGGTGGTCCCGCCGCGCCGGTCGGGCGGCCAGGAGCGCTATCTCGACCGGTCTTTACCGGAGGAGATCGGCGCCGACCCGCTCGCCGAGGTCGTCGCCTGGGCGCTGGAGCACCTCCACGAGCAGTTCGACGTGGAGACGCTCGCGGCGCGCGCGTACATGAGCCGCCGGACGTTCGACCGACGGTTCCGGTCGCTGACGGGCAGCGCCCCGTTGCAGTGGCTGATCACCCAGCGGGTGCTCCAGGCGCAGCGGCTGCTGGAGACGTCGGACTACTCGGTGGACGAGGTCGCGGGCCGTTGCGGCTTCCGTTCGCCGGTGGCGCTGCGCGGGCACTTCCGCCGCCAGCTCGGCTCGTCCCCCGCGGCGTACCGGGCGGCCTACCGTGCCCGTCGTCCGCAGGGCGACAAGCCCGTCGAGCATGACAGCCAGGGCGGCCACCACGGTCCGTCCCCGGTGTCGCCTGAGCACGCCCACGGGGTGCCGCTCCAGGCCCGTCGTACGGCCGCGGCGAGCGCCCTGGCGCCGTCGGCGTCCCTCGCGGCGGACGGCGGCGGCAAGCCGGAGCTGTACGCCACCGGCCGGCTGCCGGGGCAGCGCAGCGCGCACTAGCCCGTAGCGGCGCTCGACGGCCCGGTCCCGCACTGGATCACCCCGGTGCAGGACCGGGCCGTACGGCTGTCACGGGCCGTAAGGTGAGACACATGAACGATCGCATGGTGTGGATCGACTGCGAGATGACCGGCCTCTCGCTGTCCGACGACGCGCTCATCGAGGTGGCCGCCCTCGTCACCGACTCCGAGCTGAACGTGCTCGGTGACGGTGTCGACATCGTCATCCGCCCGCCGGACTCGGCGCTGGAGACCATGCCGGAGGTGGTGCGCCAGATGCACACCGCGTCCGGACTGCTCGACGCGCTGCCCGGTGGCACGACCCTGGCGGACGCCGAGGAGCAGGTCCTCGCGTACATCCGCGAACACGTCAAGGAGCCGGGCAAGGCACCGCTGTGCGGGAACTCGGTGGGCACGGACCGCGGCTTCCTGCTGCGGGACATGCCGACGCTGGAGGACTACCTCCACTACCGGATCGTGGACGTCTCCTCGGTCAAGGAACTGGCCCGGCGCTGGTACCCGAGGGCGTACTTCAACAGCCCGGAGAAGAACGGCAACCACCGCGCGCTGGCGGACATCCGCGAATCCATCGCCGAACTCCGCTACTACCGCGAGGCGATCTTCGTCCCGCAGCCCGGCCCCGACTCCGACACCGCCCGCACGATCGCCGCGAAGCACGTCCTGCCCGCGGGTTAGTCCGGCTCCGGGGGCCCAGCCGGGCCCCGGAAGCCCCGCGCGGAAAGGTGTGCGCGGGCACCCCTCAGGACCCTGTACACTTTTTCTCGGCCGGTCGGGGAAACCTTCGGATGAACCGCCGGTCATGGTGGGTGTAGCTCAGCTGGTAGAGCACCTGGTTGTGGTCCAGGATGTCGCGGGTTCGAGTCCCGTCACTCACCCTGATACATCGGCCCGGCCCGCGGAAGCGGACCGGGCCGATCGTCTTTTCCGCGTGAGCATCGACCCCCGGCCGGATCCGGACTGGATCGTCACTCACCATCCAACCTGCCCTCGCTGCAAGCGAGTTGATCCGACCAATCGGCACGGTCCAGGCGTCGGGGCCGGCCCGGGGCCTCATTGACCCTCGTTAGATTAAGAGCTTAATCTAACGTTGTGCCACGTTACGCAGACCCTGTGGAACGACGTCGGCAGGTGGCTCAGGCACTGTTGCGAGTGGTCGAGTCGGAGGGCCTGGAAGCCGCCAGCATCCCGCGCGTCGCGCGGGAACTCGGCGCGACCACGGGCCTGGTGCAGACGTACTTCCGGACCAAGGACGAATTGCTGGTCTTCGCCGCGCAGTATGTCGGCGAGGCGATGAACACCCGTGTCGCGACCCTGCTGGAGACGTGCGACCCGCACGACGTCAAGCAGCGGCTGCTGACCTCCCTCGGCGTCCTCACGGGCGCCGACGAGGGCAGCGGGACCGAGGCCAGGATCTGGCTGGCCTTCCTCGCGCGGGCCGCCTACCACCCCGCGCTGCGGGAGGTGCACTCCGCCGGCTCACGGGAGATCCGCGACCGGTGCGCGGAGGCGCTGGCCCTCGCGCAGCGGCTCGGCCGGCTGCCCGCCGGCCTCGACCCCCGCGCCGAGGCCTTCGCGCTGATCGCCTTCGCCGACGGTCTGACCGTCCAGCGAGCCGTCGAGCCCGAACTGCTGAGACCCGACCACGTACGGCAGTTGCTGAGCCGCTACCTGGACCGACTGATGGACGATCGGAAAGACCGAGGAGAGCCCCTTTGAGCGCCGCGTTACTGCTGTCGCTGGCCGGTCTGGCCCTGCTCGACAGCACCAGCATGGGCACCCTGTTCATTCCCGTGTGGCTGCTGCTGGCCCCAGGACGCTTCAACGTCGGCAAGGTGCTGGTCTACCTCGTGACCATCACCGTCTTCTACTTCGGTGTGGGCCTCGCCATCGTCCACGGCGCCGACAACCTGTTCTCCGTCGCGGGTGAGGCCCTGGACGCCAGGACCGGGCTGTGGATCCAGCTCGGCGTCGGCGTCGGCCTGTTCCTGCTGAGCTTCCGCTTCGACCCCAAGCGCCAGGAGAAGAAGGGCAAGAACAGCACCGGCAAGTGGCGCGACCGCGTCAGTTCGAGTTCCTCCGCCGGCTGGATGGTGGGGCTCGCCCTGCTGGCCGGGCTCGCCGAGGTGGCGACGATGCTGCCGTACCTCGGCGCCATCAGCATGCTGACGACCTCCGGGCTGAACACCGTCGAGATCACCACGCTGCTGGCCGGGTACTGCCTGGTCATGGTGGTGCCCGCCGTGGTGCTGCTGGCCGGACGGGTGCTGCTGCGCTCGGCCGTCGAACCCGCGCTGCAACGCATGAACGCCTGGATCTCCAAGCGGGCGACCGGCGCCACCGGGTGGATCCTCGCCATCGCCGGCTTCCTCGTCGCCCGTGACGCGGCGGCCCGGCTGTGGGTGCCCGAGGCGTTCGACTGACCCGGGGGCACGACCCCGCGGCCGCAGGACTGCGGCCGGCAGCCGGCCGAGCCGCTGCGCGAGGGCGGCGTCACACGCGAATACCGCCCCGGGCCGGCCGCGCTCAGGACGACGCCCGCGCCACCAGTTCCGTGGGCAGGACCACCTGGCGGCGTTCCAAACCCCGCGAGATCGCCGGACGGCGGTCGGCGATCTCGTCGAGGAGCAGGTCGATCATGGCGCGGCCCATCTCCTCGATCGGCTGCCGGACGCTGGTGAGGGGCGGGTCCATATGGCGGGCGATCGCGGAGTCGTCATAGCCCACCATGGCGACGTCGTCGGGCAGTCGGCGCCCGGCCTCACGGAGGACCTGACGGGCACCGGCCGCCATCACGTCGGACTCGGCGAAGACCGCGTCGAGGTCGGGGCAGCGCTCCAGCAGCTCCCACATCGCCCGGCGGCCGCCCTCCTCCGTGAAGTCACCGGGGACGATCAGCCGCTCGTCCACCTCGCGCCCCGCGTCCTCCAGGGCGTCGCGGTAGCCCTCGATACGGCGCTGGGCGCCGTAGACGTCGAGGCGGCCGGTGATCGTGGCTATCCGGGAACGGCCGCGTTCGATGAGGTGCTCCACCGCCGAGCGGCCACCGCCGTAGTTGTCGGAGTCGACCGAGGGCAGCGTCTCGTGCTCGGAGCGGGGACCGCTGATCACGGCCGGGATCTCCAGCTGCGACAGCAGGTCCGGCAGCGGGTCGTCGGCGTGCACGGAGACCAGCAGGACCCCGTCGACCCGGTGGGCGGCGAGGTACTGGGCCAGCCTCCGGCGCTCCCGGTCGCTGCCCGCGAAGATCAGCAGGAGCTGCATCTCCGTGTCGGAGAGCTGGGCGCCCACGCCCTTGAGGATGTCGGAGAAGTACGGCTCGGAGAAGAAGCGGGTCTCCGGCTCGGGCACGACCATCGCGATCGCGTCGGTGCGGTTCGCGGCGAGGGCGCGGGCCGCCGTGTTCGGGACGTAGCCCAGCTCCGCGACGGCCGCCTCGACCGCCGCCCGGGTCGCCTCGCTGACCCGTGGCGAGCCGTTGATCACCCGGGACACCGTGCCGCGGCCGACACCGGCCCGTGCGGCGACCTCTTCCAGGGTCGGCCGCCGGCCGCTTCGGCCCCGTGCTCCGTGGCCTGCCACCATGGTCGCCTCCCGTTCACACCGCGCTGGCGTGGAATCTAACAGTCCCGCTCCACGGACGACGTCCGGCGACCCCTCTTCCGGACGCCGGGACCCGGCCCCCGGACCGGCGCGGACCCCGCCGACCTGTTCGTCTCCCCGATCGCGCCGACCTCTGAAGTCCCTCCGGTCGCGCCGGCGGACGGTTCGGGGCATGCTCGGCCCTCGACACCCGGGTTAGTTAACAGCCCGATAACCGAAGACATCTCTCCGCGCCGACTCCCTTGACACCCCCGCACGAACCGACGACTCTTCAACACATCACTTGTGGGAGCGCTCCCACAGTACCTGGCACTTACACATCCCGCACGTTCCCCGCCCGAGCCGCAGCAGTGAAAAGACGGGCCCAACAACGCAGTTGGCCGGGGGGTCGGCACGTCAGGGCATCAGGAGGACGCAATGCGAGCACGTACCCTCCCCCACTCTCGGCTGCGGTCGGGCGGGGGCACCCGAATCGCCCGCACTACGCGCAAGACGGTGGTCATCGCGGCCGTCGCCGCGCTGGGCGCCGGGCTGCTCGCCGGCTGTGCCGACGACGGCAAGGACGAGGACGACACGTCGTCGGGTAGTGGTGGCGGCGGCAAGACCAAGATCACCCTGGGGCTGTTCGGCACCGCGGGCTTCGAGGAGTCCGGCCTGTACAAGGAGTACGAGAAGCTCCACCCGGACATCGACATCCAGCAGACCGTCGTGGAGCGGAACGAGAACTACTACCCCGCTCTCCTCAACCACCTGACCACGGGCAGCGGTCTGCAGGACATCCAGATGGTCGAGGTCGGCAACATCGCCGAGATCGTCGGCACCCAGTCGGACAAGCTGCTCGACCTGTCGAAGTACGGCAAGAAGGACGACTACCTGCCCTGGAAGTGGCAGCAGGGCTCCACCTCCGGCGGCCAGACCGTCGCCCTCGGCACCGACGTCGGCCCGATGGCCATCTGCTACCGCAAGGACCTCTTCGAGAAGGCCGGACTGCCCACCGACCGCGCGGAGGTCGGCAAGCTGTGGGCGGGCAGCTGGGACAAGCTCGTCGAGACCGGCAACAAGTACAAGGCGAAGGCGCCCAAGGGCACCACGTTCCTGGACTCCCCCGGCGGTCTGCTCCAGGCGATCCTCAGCAGCGAGAAGGACCGGTTCTACGACTCCTCCGGTGAGGTCATCTACAAGACGAACCCGGCCGTGAAGACCGCCTTCGACCTCACGGCCAAGGCCGCGAAGGACGGACTGGTCGGCAACCAGACGCAGTTCCAGCCCGCCTGGGACACCACGATCGCCAACAGCAAGTTCGCCGCGATGTCCTGCCCGCCGTGGATGCTCGGCTACATCAAGGGCAAGTCGAAGCCCGAGGCGGCGGGCAAGTGGGACATCGCCCAGGCCCCGAAGTCCGGCAACTGGGGCGGCTCCTTCCTGTCCGTGCCGAAGAACGGCAAGAACGCCGAGGAGGCCGCGAAGCTGGCCGCCTGGTTGACGGCTCCCGAGCAGCAGGCGAAGCTCTTCGCCGTACAGGGCAGCTTCCCCAGCACCCCGGCCGCCTACGACTCGGCCGCGGTCAAGGACGCGAAGAACGACATGACCGGTGACGCGCCGATCGGCACGATCTTCGCCGAGGCCGCCAAGAACATCCCCGTGCAGACGATCGGCCCGAAGGACCAGATCATCCAGCAGGGCCTGACCGACAACGGCGTGATCCTCGTGGCCCAGGGCAAGTCGGCCGCGGAGGCCTGGAAGAACGCCGTCAAGACCATCGACAACGCACTGGACAAGTGACCGGTATGCCCACACGGCACGACGCCGCCGCGCCCCCCGTCAAGGGGGGCGCGGCCCCGGCCCGCCCGCCCGCGGAGTCCGCGACCGAGGAACGACGCCGGGCCCGGCTGTCCCGCCGCTGGCAGCGGGACGTGCGCTGGAGCCCGTACGCCTTCGTCTCGCCCTTCTTCCTGCTCTTCGTCGCGTTCGGCCTGTTCCCGCTGCTCTACACCGGCTGGGCCTCGCTGCACGCGGTGGAGCTGACCGCCCCCACCGACATGAGCTGGGTGGGGCTGCGCAACTTCACCCGTATCTTCGACGACGAGTTCTTCTGGAACGCGGCGAAGAACACCCTGATCATCGGGGTCATCTCGACCGTCCCGCAGCTGATGATGGCGCTGGGCATCGCGCACATCCTCAACTACAAGCTCCGCGCCTCGACCTTCTACCGGGTCGTGATGCTCGCCCCGTACGCCACGTCGATCGCCGCCGCCACCCTGGTGTTCGTGCTGCTCTTCGGCCGTGACTACGGAATGATCAACTGGTTCCTGGGGCTGTTCGGCATCGACCAGATCGACTGGCAGAACGGCACCTGGTACTCGAAGATCGCCGTGTCGACCATCGTCATCTGGCGCTGGACCGGCTACAACGCGCTGATCTACCTGGCCGCGATGCAGGCGATCCCGCAGGACCTGTACGAGTCGGCGGCCCTCGACGGCGCGAGCCGCTGGAAGCAGTTCCTCCATGTGACGCTGCCGTCACTGCGCCCGACCATCCTGTTCACCTGCGTCGTCTCGACCATCGGCGCCTCGCAGCTGTTCGCCGAGCCCCTGCTGTTCGACGCCAACAAGGGCGCGTCCGGCGGGTCCCAGCACCAGTTCCAGACGCTCGGCCTCTATCTGTACGAGCAGGGCTGGGTGAACCAGCACCTGGGCCGCGCCTCGGCGATCGCCTGGACGATGTTCCTGATCCTCATCGTGGTCGGAATCATCAACTACGTCATCTCGCGCCGGCTGCGCGCCAGTAGTTAGGAGACCGGCCGTGACGACGACCATCACCAAGCCCCCGGCCGACGCGGTGCCCGAGCCGCCCCGGGGCGCCGGGCGCAGGCGCGGGCCGAAGGCCGCGCGGGCGGGCGGCCAGCACCACGCCGGGCCCGTCGCCTACATCATCCTCATCGGGTTCACCCTGATCTCGCTGTTCCCGCTGTTCTGGACGGCGGTCGCCGCCTCCCGTGACAACGCGCGGCTGGCGGAGACCCCGCCGCCGTTCTGGTTCGGCGCGAACCTCTTCGACAAGATCGAAGTGGCCTGGAAGGACGCCAACCTCGGCGAGGCGTTCCTCAACACCACGATCGTGGCGGGCGTCTCCTCGCTGACCATCGTCTTCCTGTCGACCATCGCCGGGTTCGCCTTCGCCAAGCTGAAGTTCAAGGGCCGTGGCGCGCTGATGCTGATCGTGATCGGCACGATGATGGTGCCGCCGCAGCTCCAGGTGATCCCGCTGTACATGATGGTCGCCAAGCTCGACTGGACGGACCAGCTCCAGGCGGTCATCCTGCCGTCGCTGGTGAGCGCGTTCGGTGTGTTCTTCATGCGGCAGTACCTGCTCCAGGCGCTGCCCGACGAGATCATCGAGGCGGCCCGCGTCGACGGCGCGAGCAGCTGGCGGGTGGTCTGGCACGTGGTCTTCCCCGCCGCGCGGCCCGCGATGGCCGTGCTGGGCATGCTGATGTTCGTCCAGACCTGGAACGACTTCCTCTGGCCGTTCCTCGTCCTGACCCAGCTGGGCAACCCGACCGTGCAGGTCGCGGTCGCCGGTCTGGGCCGGGGCTACACCCCCGACCAGGCCCTGATCATGGCGGGCGCGCTGCTCAGCACCCTGCCGCTGCTGCTGGTCTTCGCGGTCTTCGGCAAGCAGATCGTCGGCGGCATCATGCAGGGCGCGGTGAAGGGCTGACCCCCGCGCCGCCCGCTTCGCACCCCTGAGGGGGGCCGGGCCACCGCCGCCCCGGCCCCTTCCTCCCTCCGTTCTCTTTCCCCCCACCCACATCGTCGGTCTGATCGACCACCAATGGGAGCGCTTCCATGCCTGAGCCCACGACGCCAGTGACCTTTCCTCCCGCCTTCCTCTGGGGCGCGGCGACGTCCGCGTACCAGATCGAGGGGGCGGTGCGGGAGGACGGGCGCACGCCCTCCATCTGGGACACCTTCAGCCACACGCCGGGCAAGACGGCCGGTGGTGAGACCGGTGACATCGCTGTCGACCACTACCACCGCTACCGCGACGACGTGGCGCTGATGGCGGACCTGGGTCTCACCTCGTACCGCTTCTCGATCTCCTGGTCGCGGGTGCAGCCGACGGGCCGGGGTCCGGCGATCCAGCGCGGCCTGGACTTCTACCGCCGGCTGGTCGACGAGCTGTTGGCGAAGAACATCAAGCCGGCCGTGACGCTCTACCACTGGGACCTCCCGCAGGAGCTGGAGGACGCGGGCGGCTGGCCGGAGCGCGAGACCGCGTACCGCTTCGCCGAGTACGCGCGGATCGTGGGTGAGGCGCTGGGCGACCGCGTCGAGCAGTGGATCACGCTGAACGAGCCGTGGTGCAGCGCGTTCCTGGGCTACGGCTCCGGGGTGCACGCGCCGGGCCGTACGGACCCGGTGGCGTCGCTGCGCGCGGCCCACCATCTGAACCTGGCGCACGGTCTCGGCACGGTGGCGCTGCGCTCGGTGATGCCGGCGCGCAACTCGGTGGCGGTGAGCCTGAACTCGTCCGTCGTGCGGCCGCTGTCGAACACCCCGGAGGACCTGGCGGCGGTCCGGAAGATCGACGACCTGGCGAACGGGGTCTTCCACGGGCCGATGCTGCACGGGGCGTACCCGGAGTCGCTGTTCGCGGCGACGTCGCAGCTGACGGACTGGTCGTTCGTGCAGGACGGTGACGTGGCGACGGCCCACCAGCCGCTGGACGCCCTGGGCCTGAACTACTACACGCCCACCCTCGTCGGCGCGGCGTCGCCGGACATGACCGGGCCGCGGGCGGACGGCCACGGCGCGAGCGACCACTCGCCGTGGCCGGCGGCGGACGACGTGCTGTTCCACCAGACGCCGGGCGAACGCACGGAGATGGGCTGGACCATCGACCCGACCGGCCTGCACGAGCTGATCATGCGGTACACCCGGGAGGCGCCCGGCCTGCCGCTGTACGTCACGGAGAACGGCGCGGCCTACGACGACAAGATGGACAGCGACGGCCGCGTCCACGACCCGGAGCGCATCGCCTACCTCCACGGCCATCTGCGCGCCGTGCGCCGCGCCATCGCCGAGGGCGCGGACGTGCGCGGCTACTACCTGTGGTCCCTGATGGACAACTTCGAGTGGGCCTACGGGTACAGCAAGCGCTTCGGCGCGGTGTACGTCGACTACGCGACGCTCACCCGCACCCCCAAGTCCAGCGCGCTCTGGTACGCCCAGGCGGCGAGGACGGGCGCGCTCCCGCCGCTGGCGACGCCCACGGCGTAACACCGACACCGGGGGTCGCGAAGCCCCCGGCCACGAACGGAGGGCAGGGGAAACCCTCCGGGGGGAACGGGGGCAGGGGGCGCGGTGCCAATAGGGGAGCACCGCGCCCCTGGGGGTTGCTGCGGCCGTCACCAGGGCTTTCAGAGGCTGCCCGGCGGCGCGAGCCACTGCGTCGGCTGACCGGTGACCGAGGCGATCGTCTCGAAGTCGTGGTCGTAGTGGAGCATCGTCAGGCCCCGCAGCTCGGCGGTCGCGGCCACGAGCAGATCCACCGCGCCCGCGGAACGGTGCCGCCCCTTCTCGGTGAGCTCCCGCTGCACGTCCCACGCCCGTGTGACGGCCCGCTCGTCCAAGGGCGTCCAGCCGAACAGCGCGTCGAGATCATGGACCAGTTCCGCCCGGTCCTCCGCGTTCTTCGCGCTGTAGAGGAACTCGACCTCGGTGAGGGGGCAGCGCGCGATCAGCCCTTCCTCCAGGGGCCTCGCCCAGACGGAACGGGCCGGGCGCCGCAGGATGCGGACCAGGGCGCTGGTGTCGATGAGGTAGGAGGCGGTACTCACCGACGGTACGTCTCCTTGTCCAGCAGCTCGTCGAAGTCGCCCGCGTCCGCCTTCGCCGCCAGCCGGGCCAGCGCGAGCGCCCGCTTCTTGCGTTCCACACCGTCCCTCAGCGCCGCGTTGACGGTGTCCTTCTTCGTCCTGGTCCCGAACGCTATGGCGGCCTCCGCCAGCAGCTCCTCATCGATGTCGATCAGCGTCTTGGCCACGGAGAACCTCCCGGATATCCAAAAGATGCATCAGTATATCCATAGAAGGTGGAAAACGCCGGGCGCCCGCACGGCACCGACTCCGCAGTCGTGCTCGTACGGGCGCCCCCAGCAGGTCGCGACCGTCAGCGCGGTTCCCGAACCACCGCCACGTCACCGGCCGCCAGCTTCAGTGAGCCGGTGGGGACGGGGCTGCCCGTCAGGAGGTCGACGGCGTTCGGGGCCACCTCGACCTCGGCCTCCGCCTCCCCGTGGTTGATCAGGAAGACGTAGTCGGCCTCGGGGCCGCGGCGCAGGGCCGCCTCGACCGTGCTCGGGGTCGTGCGGACCGGGCGGACGCCCGCCTCCTCGCGGACGCGGTCCAGCAGCGACGCGAGGGCCTCCGGGTCGGGGCGGGTCGCCACGTACCAGGCCGTGCCCGTGCCGTACGCGTGGCGGGTCACCGCCGGGACACCGGCGAGCGGGCCGGAGGCGTACACGGCGACCGACTCGGCGCCCCGCAGCGCGACCCGCTCGGACCACAGGACACCCCGCGCGCCCTCGCCGAGCCCGGTCAGCTCGACCGACTCGTCCGGCAGCAGCGGGAACACCTCGTCGGTGTGGACGCCGAGCGCCTCACGGAACGCGCCCGGGTAGCCGCCGAGGCGGATGTGGCAGTTCTCGTCGACCGCCCCGCTGTGGAAGCCGACGGCCAGCGTGCCGCCCCGCTCGGCGAAGCCGGTGAGGTTCGCCGCGCCCTCGTCGTCCACCAGGTACAGGCTCGGCGCGAGCACCAGCTTGTACGCCGACAGGTCCGCGTCGGGGCGGACGAAGTCCACCGCCACCCCGGACCGCCACAGCGGCTCGTACCAGGCCCGCACCAGGTCCTGGAAGCGCAGCTCACCGCTCGGCTGGGAGGGCAGTTCGACGGCCCACCAGGCGTCCCAGTCCCAGACGACGGCCACCTCGGCGGTGCCCGTGCTGCCGCGCACCTCCGCCAGCGCCTTCAGGTCCGCGCCCAGTGCGACGACGTCCCGCCAGATCCGGCTGTCGGTGCCGGCGTGCGGGAGCATCGCCGAGTGCCACTGCTCGGCGCCGGCCTTCGCGGCCCGCCACTGGAAGTAGGCGATGCCGTCGGCGCCGCGCGCCACGTGGGAGAGCGCGTTGCGGCGCAGTTCGCCCGCCGTCTTCGCGCGGTTGACCGGCTGCCAGTTGACCGCGCCGGTGGAGTGCTCCATCAGCAGCCATGGCCGGCCGCCCGCGAGGGAGCGGACCAGGTCGCCGCTGAGCGCGATGTCGATCTCCGACTCGGGGTCGGTGGACTGGAGGTAGTGGTCGTTGGAGACGATGTCCAGCTCGGGCGCCCAGCGCCAGTAGTCCAGCTTGTCGAAGTTGTACATCACCATGAAGTTGGTGGTGGCGGGCACCTCGGGGGCCGCGCCCCGCAGCACCTCGCGCTCCGCCTTCAGCAGGGACAGCAGCGCGTCGCTGGAGAAGCGGCGCCAGTCCAGCTGGTGCGTCGGGTTGGGGACGGCACCGGTGGCGCGGGGCGGGATGATCTCGTCCCAGTCGTAGTACCACTGGCTCCAGAACGTCGTGCCCCAGGCGTCGTTGAGCGCCGCCAGGTCGTCGTCGTACTTCTCCCGCAGCCAGACGCGGAACGCCGCCGCGCTGGTGTCGCAGTGGCACTCGCCGTTGTGGCAGCCGTACTCGTTGTGGACGTGCCACATGACCACCGCCGGGTGGTCGGCGTAGCGGCGGCCGAGTTCGCCGACCATCCGCAGGGCCGCCTCGCGGTAGGCGGGGCTCGACGGGCAGAACGTCTGGCGGCTGCCGTACGACAGGGTGCGGCCGTCCCTGTCGACCGGGAGCGCCTCGGGGTGGGCGCGGAAGAACCATGCCGGGGGCGCCGCCGTCGGGGTGGCCAGGTCGGCCGCGATGCCGTTCTCGTGGAGCAGGGCGAGGATGCGGTCCAGGCGGGAGAAGTCGTACTCGCCCTCGCGGGGCTCCAGGAGCGCCCACGAGAAGATGTTGACGCTCACCATGGTGACGCCGGCCTCGCGCATGAGGCGTACGTCCTCGTGCCAGACCTCCTCGGGCCACTGCTCGGGGTTGTAGTCGCCGCCGTACGCGATGCCGGGGACGTTCAGGGTGCTCATGGGTCGGGTTGTTCTCTCTCGAACGGGGCCGGTGTCAGCCCTTGTTGGCGCCGAGCGTCAGACCGCTGACGAACTGCCGCTGGAGCGCGAAGTACACGACCAGCGTCGGGATGGCGGTGAGCAGGGCACCGGCGGCGACCAGGTTGGGGTCGGTGAAGTACTGGCCGGAGAGGTTGTTCAGCGCCGAGGTGATCGGCATGTTCTCACCGGTGGAGATCAGCACCAGCGCCCAGAAGAAGTCGTTGTAGATCCAGATGGACAGCAGCGTCGCCAGGGCGGCCATCGCGGGCTTGCACAGGGGCAGCACGATCTGCCAGTACAGGCGCCACACGGAGGCGCCGTCGACGAGCGCGGCCTCGGTCAGCTCGTGCGGCAGGGACCGCATGTAGTTGCTCAGCACGAAGGCGCAGAAGCCGGACTGGAACGCCACGTGGATGAGGACCAGACCGAGCGCGGAGTCGTACAGCTTGCCGCTCATCGTGATGCCGGGCAGGTCGATGAGCAGGTACAGGCGGTACAGCGGGGTGATGATGACCTGCTGCGGGAGCAGGTTGCCGGCCGTGAACACCAGCAGCAGGAAGAGGTTGACGCGGAAGTCGAAGCGGCTGACGTAGAACGCGACCATCGACGACAGGAACAGCGTCAGCAGCACCGCGGGCACGGCGATGATCAGCGTGTTCACGAAGTAGTGCGTCATGTCCGACTGGGTGAACGCGTTCGTGAAGTTGTCGAAGCTCAGCTTGTCGGGCCACGACACGTAGCCCTTCTCGCTGGTCTCGCCGTACGGGCGCATCGCCGCGTAGAGCGCCCACAGCAGGGGCGCCAGCCAGGCCAGCGCCGCGCCGCCGAGGAAGACGTGCAGCAGGACCCGGGCGGGGCGGACGGGAGTGCGCTGCTTCACAGCGTCGGTGGCGACGGTGGTGCTCATGCGCGCCGCTCCTTCCGGAAGGTCGCGATCAGGTAGGGGATGATCACGGCGAGGGAGATCACCAGCAGGACGACGGCGATGGCCGAGCCGTATCCGATACGGCTGGACTCACCGATGATGTTGTTGGTGACCAGGATCGACAGCAGCTCGGTGCCCTCGGCGCCCTTGTTGAAGACGAAGACGAGGTCGAAGGCGCGCAGGGCCTCGATGATGGTGACGACCAGCACGACGGTGTTGGTGGGGCGCAGCGTCGGGAAGATGACGTTCTTGAACGTCTGCCACTCGTTGGCGCCGTCGAGGGCGGAGGCCTCCCGCAGGGACGGGTCGACGCTCTTCAGACCGGCCAGGTAGAGGATCATCATGTAGCCGGTGTGGCGCCAGGACGCGGCGATCAGGATCGCCCACAGGTTGAGGTCCGGGTCGCCGATCCAGTCGATGTAGTGGCCGGGCTTGTTGGCGCCGATGATGCTGTTGATCAGGCCCGTGTCGGGGTTGTAGATCAGCTGCCACACGAAGCCGATGACCGCGAGCGACATCACGACGGGCAGGAAGAACGCGGTCTGGTAGACGCGGCTGAAGCGGATCTGCTTGTCCAACTGCACCGCGAGGAACAGCCCCATCGGCGTCGGGATCAGGATCAGCACGACGAACCACACGATGTTGTGCTCGACCGCGGGCCAGAACTGCGGGTTGTTGGTGAACAACTCCTCGAAGTTGTGCAGCCCGACCCACTTGATGGAGTCGAAGCCGATGCCGTCCCAGGTGGTGAAGGCCAGCAGGATCGAGGCGAGCGCGGTCACCCAGACGAGGGCGACGTGGAGGATCGTCGGCAGGCCCGCCATCACACCCAGCGTGAGCCGGTCACGCCGGGTGAGGAGGCGCTTGTGCCCCTGGGGCACCTTGGTGGCCGCCGTCTTCGGGGCAGGGGTGGAGCCCGGAGGCGGCGCGGGCGCTTCCGGGCTCTTGGTGGGTGAGGTCGTCATGTCTGTCGGTCATCCAGTCGTGAGGACGGTCTTGGGGGCGGACAGTCCTGGGGACAGCCGCCCCGACGGCCGCCCACGTGACCGCGGAGGCGGTCGTGGGGCGGCCGTCGGGACGGTCGGCCGTCAGGACGCGAAGATCGTCTTCTTCTGGCGCTCGATCGACGAGAGCAGGCTGTCGATGCCCTTGGGGTCACGGATGAACTTCTGCAGCGCCGGCTGCATCACCGTGGAGGTGAAGTCCGGGCGGCTGTCGCGGTCCATGAACTGCGTCAGGCTCTTGGCGCCGGAGATCATCTCGTACGCCTTCTTCTGCAGCGGCGTGTACGAGGAGGTGTCGGCCTTGGTGGAGGCGGCCACCACGTTCGGGTCGGCCTTGAGGTAGATCTGCTCCGCCTCGGGGGTGCCGAGGAACTCCAGGAGCTTGACCGCGCCGGCCTTGTTCTTCGGGCTCTTGCTCATCATGAAGCCGTCGGTGGGGGCCTCGACGGTGTCCTGGCCGTACGCCGGGTCGATCTCCGGGAAGGCGAAGAAGTCCAGGTCGTCCAGGTCGGCCTTGTTGGTGAACTGCTGGCCCACGAACGAGCCCAGCAGGTACATGCCCGCCTTCTTCGACACCAGCGTCTGCGCCGCGTCCTGCCAGGTACGGCCGACCGCGCCCTCCTGGTGGTACGGCAGCAGCTCGGACCACAGGTCGAACGTCTTGCGGACCTTGGCGTCCGTCCAGGCGACCTTGCCCGCCATCAGCTCGACGTGGAAGTCGTAGCCGTTGGCACGGAAGTTGATCTGGTCGAACGTGCCCATCGCGGGCCAGGCGTCCTTGTCACCGAAGGCGATCGGGACGAGGCCGTCCTTCTTCATCTGCTTGCACAGCGCCATGAGCTGGTCCCACGTGGTGGGAACCTCGTAGCCCTTCTCCTTGAAGACGCTCTTGCGGTAGAAGAGCGCCCAGGGGTACGTGTACAGCGGCACGAAGTAGGCCTTGCCGTCCTCACCCTGGCTCAGCTTCTTCATCGCCTCGGGGAAGTTCCCGCCGATCGTCTTCCAGACGTCGTCGATCGGGCTGGCCAGCCCCTTGGCCGCGAAGAACTGCATCCGGTAGCCCGCGAACCAGTGGAACACGTCGTCCGGCGTGCCCTGCAGGTAGGAGTTGATCTGCTCCTGGAACGTGTTGTGGTCCTTGGTGTTCACGTCGACCTTGATGCCGGACTTCTTGGCGAAGTCGGCGTAGATCTCCGCGAACGCCTTCTTCGGCACCGCGTCGGAGGCGTTGGAGCCGAGCGAGACGGTCTTCGAGTCAGTGGCCGAGCTGCCACTGCCGCCGCAGGCGCTGAGCAGCGGGATGCCCGCGCCGAGCGCCGCGGCCCCGCCTATGCCGCGCAGCAGGGTGCGGCGGCTCGTGCCGGGCACGGAGAGACCGGAAGGTGTGAGATGCATGAACGGCTCCCTGGGGACAAGTGGTTCGGTCATCAAGAGGCCCTCGTCGGCTAGTGATCGAAATCGACCAGAAACCAACTTGACCGAACATCGTGGTCGCCATAACAGCCCTATGCCAGGTCGCGCGTCAAGCCTTCTTGTCCCCCTTTGTTGAAACGTAATCCCTGTTCGTCGAAACGTGACCGTCATATACGTGAGTCATGTCACTAGGTGCCCTATGCACGTATTGCGGGTGCGTCGATCACACAAGACCCGTCACGCGGGCGGGTCCGTTCAGCCCGCCGGGTGCAGCGTCGCCTCGCCCGTGACACGGACGCCGGTCGCGTCGCCCGGCCCCACGGGCAGCGGGCCCCCGACGCGCACGCCGACCGGGGCGTCGTGGCCGTCGACGGCGACGGTGACCATGGCGTCGTGGCCGTAGAAGCGCACGTCGGTGACCGTGCCCCGCACGGCGCCCTCGGCGGCCGGAGCGGTGAGCCGGAGCTGTTCCGGGCGGAGCAGCACGGTGCCCGTGGCCGGCCCGTCGGGCGCGGCGGCGAGCGGGACGGCGCCGAGCGGGGTCCGGGCCGTGCCGTCGCCGCCGACGGTGGCGGGGAGCAGCACCGCGTCGCCGACGAAGCCCGCGACCCAGGGGTCGGCCGGGCGGCGGTAGAGGTCCTGCGGGGTGGCGCACTGGGCGACACGGCCCTCCCGGACGACGGCGACGAGGTCGGCCGTGGAGAGCGCCTCCTGCTGGTCGTGGGTGACGAGGAGCGCCGTGGCCCCGGTCGCCCGCAGCGCGGCCCTCACGTCGGCCCGTACGCCCGCCCTGAGGGCGCTGTCGAGGGCGTTGAAGGGCTCGTCCAGCAGCACGAGCTGGGGCCGGGGCGCGAGGGCCCGGGCGAGGGCCACGCGCTGCTGCTGGCCGCCGGAGAGCTCGTGCGGCATCCGGTCGCCGTATCCGGCGAGGCCGACCAGGTCCAGGAGCTCGCCGGTGCGCCGCCGCCGTTCGCCCCGGGTCAGGCCGGTGAGGCCGAAGGCCACGTTCCGGGCGACGCTCAGGTGCGGGAAGAGGGCGCCCTCCTGGGGCACGATCCCGATGCGGCGCCGCTCCGGCGGCACATGGACACCGGGCCCGGCCAGGGTCCGCCCGCCGAGCCGGACGGTGCCCGCGTCGGCCCGCAGGAACCCGGCCACGATCCTGAGCAGGGTCGTCTTGCCGCCCCCGGAGGGGCCGAGGACGGCCGCCAGGGCGCCGGCCGGGACGGTGAGCCGGAGGGCGCGCAGGACCGGGTCGTGGCCGGCCGTGTAGGACTTCGTGAGGCCCTCGACATGGAGCGCGTTGCCGTGCGGGTCGTCCGACTGCGCCGGATTTGCGTGCGGCTCGTTTGCTTCGGACCCGTCCCCCCGCCGCCATGACGGTTCTTGTTCGATCGTGTGCTGTTCGTCCGTGATGGATCCGTGTGCGTCCGGTGCGTGCGTACCCGGCTCGCTCGCGTGCGACTCGTTCATGATCGGTGCCTCCCCAGCAGGTACGAAGGCACGGCGGCCAACAGGATGAGCGCGGCGGCGTACGGGGCGGCCGCCGCGAAGGAGCCCGCGCCCGTCTCGGTCCACAGGCGGGTGGCGAGGGTGTCCATGCCGGTGGGGCGCAGGAGCAGGGTCGCGGGGAGTTCCTTCATGCAAACGACGAAGGTCAGCGCGGCCCCGGCGGCGACGCCCGGCGCGGCCAGCGGGACGGTGATCTCGCGGAGCACCTGCCAGGGCCGTCGGCCGAGCGAGCGGGCCACGTCCTCCAGGACGGGCGGGGCCTGGAGCACGGCGGCACGGGTGGCGGCCACCGCCACCGGCAGGAAGAGGACGGCGTACGCGCACACCAGCAGCGGCAGCCGCTGGTAGAGCGGGTAGGCGTAGCGGACGGCGAAGAAGACCAGGGACAGGGCGACCGTGATGCCGGGGAGGGCGTGCCCGGCGTAGGCGGCCTGTTCCAGCAGCCGGGCACCGCGCCCCTGGTGCCGGGCGGCGATCACGCCGACGGGCAGGGCGAGGAGCGTGGTGAGGGCGGCGCCCGCCGCGGCGACGCCGAGCGTGGCCCGGGCCGTCTCGGTGAGGCCGCCGAGGTCCCAGGTGGCGGAGGAGCCGACGGCGAGCCAGTAGCCGAGGGTGCCGAGCGGGAAGGCGACGGCCACGGCGACCACCGCACCGCACCACAGCAGGGCGAGCGCCCTCCAGCGGCCGAGCGCCACGGGCACCGCCGGGCGGGCGGTGCCGCCGCCGGTCCTGGCGTGCCCGGCACGGCCGCGCGTCCGCGCCTCCGCGGCGACCAGGGCCACCGTCATCAGCACCAGCACGACACTGAGCGCGGCGGCGGGTGTGCGGTCGAAGGAGGCCCGGTACGAGGTGTGGATGGCCCGGGTGAAGGTGTCGTACCGCATGAGGGAGACGGCACCGAAGTCGGAGAGCACGTACAGCGCGACGAGCAGCGCCCCGCCCGCCGCCGCCGGACGCAGCTGCGGCAGGGTGACCCGGAGGAACGTACGGAGCGGACCGTACCCGAGAGAGCGCGCGGCCTCCTCCTGCGCCGGGTCGATGCCCCTGAGCGCCGCCGCGACCGGCAGCAGCACATACGGAAAGCTCACCAGGGTCAGCGAGAGCGCGGCCCCGCCGAACCCGGCGAGGCCCGGTTCGGCCGACAGCCATGTGAAGGCCGCCACGTAACTGGGCACCGCCAGCGGCAGGGTCGCGGCCACCGACCAGAAGCGGGCGCCCGGCAGCGCGGTGCGCACCGTCAGCCAGGCCAGCGAGACCCCGAGGACCACGCAGGCGGCGACGACCGCGGCGGTCAGGCCCAGACTGCGCCCGAGCAGGTCCAGCGTCCGCTCGTCGGCGACCACCTCCCAGGCGAAGGCGGGGCCGCGTTCCAGCGCGCGGACGGCGAGATAGCCGAGCGGGAGCAGGGCGAAGAGGGCGGCCACGCACGCGGGGACGAGCAGGACCAGGGGCGGTCTGCGCTGTGCCCCGCGTCCGGCGAGGGCGACGGTCGTCCCCGCCGGACGGGGGGTGGCCCGCGCGCGCTCGGACCGCGTCCGCGCGGCGGTCGGCGACTGTTTCACGGCCCGTCAGACCAGCCCTACGTCCTGGAGCATCGCCAGGGTCTCCTGGAGGGACTCCAGCTTGCCGAGGTCGATGTCGGGCGACTGGAGCGACTCGAACGGCGGCAGCCCGTCGACGGAGCTGGTGACGCCCGCGGCCAGCGGGTACTCCTTCGTCGTGTCCGCGAAGTAGGTCTGCGCGTCCTTGGACAGCAGGTAGTCCACGGCCTTCCGCGCGGTGGCGGCCTGGTCCTCGTTCGCGGCGAGGACGCCGGCGCCGGCCACGTTGATGAGGGAGCCGGGGTCCTTGCCGGGCAGGAAGTGCAACTTGGCGTCGACGCCGTCCTCGCCCTTCTCGGCGACCCGCTCGTACCAGTAGTAGTGGTTGACGAGGCCCAGCGAGACCTCGCCCGCCTCCACGGCGTCGAGGGTGGCGAGGTTGTTGGTGTAGGTCTTGGACCCGTTGGCCTTGAGGTCCTCCAGCCACTTCCGGGCCGCGTCGTCGCCCTCCAGGACACGCATCCCGGTGATGAACGCCTGGAAGGAGGCGTTGGTGGGCGCGAAGCCGACCTTGCCCTTCCACTCGGGCTTCACCACGTCGTGGACGCTGTCCGGCACGTCGTCCGCGTCCACCCGGTCCGGGTTGTACGCGATGACGCGGACGCGCCCCGACAGGCCCACCCAGTCGCCCTCGCCGCCGCGGTACGCCTTGTCGACCTTGTCGAGGGTGGCCTGCGGCAGCTTCGCGAGCATGCCCTCCCTCGAGAGCGCGCCGAGCGCCCCGGCGTCCTGGGAGAAGAACAGCCCGGCCTTGGTGCGGTCGCCCTCCTCCAGGATCTGCGCCGCGAGTTCGGCGCTGTCGCCGTAGCGCACCTCGACGTCGGCGCCCACGGCCTTCTCCAGTTTGTCCAGGATCGGCTTGACCAGCTTCTCGTTGCGGCCGGTGTAGATGACGAGGGTCGCGTCGCCCGCCTCACCCGACCCGCCGTCCTTGTCGTCGCCGGAGCCGCAGGCGGCGAGGGCGGGGAGCAGCAGACCGGCCGCGACGAGCGCGAAGATCCGGCCACCCAGAGGGGGTCGCATATGTATGCCTTTCCTGCGCGGCTCGCCGGTGCATCAAGGGTCGTGACCCCGGTCGGCGAGGGCGAAGTGACGCTTTTTAGCCAACTGTGAACATGCTATGAATAAGGTAAACCTTGCCTAAGCGTCAAGGGGCGCGTGCTACCCGCGAACGCTGTCCCGAAAGGCCACGCCCCGTGATCCACTCCTCCGGCCCCGTCCGGGCCGCCTCCGTCGCCCTGCCCGTCCGCACCGCCCCGGCCGCCCCGGTCCTGCTGCCGAGCCCCCCGGCACGACCGCACGCGGTGCCCTTCGCCCGCGACCTCGCCGCGCACGGCGACCGCGTCGCGCTCCACACCCCCAGCGGCACGGTCACCTACCGCGCCCTCGCGGAGCGCGTCGCCACCACCGCCGAGCGACTCGGCCCCGTACGGCGGCTGGTGTTGGTGGCCGGGGCCAACCGCGCCGACGCGCTGGTCACGTATCTGGCCGCCCTCTCCGTCGGCCACCCCGTGCTGCTCGTCCCCGGCGACGGCGACGAGGCCATCGCCTCCCTCACCGCCGCGTACGCGCCCGACGTGGTGGCCCGCACCGGCCCCGACGGCGCCTGGACGCTCGACGAGCACCACCCCGGCACCGCCCACACCCTCCACCCGGACCTCGCCCTGCTGCTGAGCACCTCGGGCTCGACGGGCTCCCCCAAACTGGTACGGCTCTCGCACGACAACGTGCTGGCCAACGCCGAGTCCATCGCCACCTACCTCGGCATCACCGACTCCGACCGGGCGGCCACCACCCTCCCGATGCACTACTGCTACGGCCTGTCCGTCATCCACAGCCATCTCTCGCGCGGCGCCGGTCTGCTCCTCACCGAGCGGTCGGTCACCGACGACGCGTTCTGGGCCGAGTTCCGCGCCGCCGAAGCGACGTCACTCGCCGGGGTGCCGTACACCTTCGACCTGCTCGACCGGATCGGCTTCGACAGCATGGAGCTGCCGCGACTGCGCCGGATCACTCAGGCCGGTGGCAGGCTCGCGCCCGAGCGGGTCGCCCGCTACGCCGAGTTGGGGCGCCGCCGCGGCTGGGACCTGTTCGTCATGTACGGCCAGACCGAGGCCACGGCCCGTATGGCGTATCTGCCGCCCCACCTCGCGGCCACCCGCCCGGAGGCCGTCGGCATCCCGATCCCCGGCGGCTCCTTCCACCTGCGGCCGCTCGACGACCACGAGCACGCGCTCGCCCCCGGCCACGGACGCACCGCCGACCACGGGCTCGCTCCCGGCCAGGGACTCGCCCCCGTCCGCGCCTCGGACCACGGCCCGGCCAGTGGCGAGGGCGACCGGCGGACCCTCGTGGGCGAACTGGTCTACTCGGGCCCCAACGTGATGCTCGGCTACGCCGACAGCCCCGCCGACCTCTCCCTCGGCCGCACCGTCACCGAACTCCGCACCGGCGACCTCGCCCGGCAGGCGGCCGACGGCCTGTACGAGATCGTCGGCCGCCGCAGCCGCTTCGCGAAGATCCTCGGCCTGCGGATCGACCCGCAGCGCGTCGAGGCCGCGCTGGAACGGCACGGCGTGCGGGCGTACTGCGCGGGCGACGGCGACGAGTTGGCGATCGCCGCCGCCGGAACCGCCGCCGACGAGCCCCGTCTCCGACGCCTGGCGGCGGCCGCGTGCGGTCTCCCGCCCCGGGCGGTACGCCTTTGCGCGCTCCCCGAAGCGGACCTCCCCCGCCTGCCCACGGGCAAGCCGGACTACACGGCGGTCCGCCATCTGACCCGCCCGGCCGCTCCCCCTTCAGCCGCCACGCGCTCCACGCTCCCGCCGGCCGACGGGCACACCGGGGGCGCGGGGACCACCCCGGTCCATGAGCACACCCCTGCCCCGGGAAGCGCCACCGCCACCCGGCGGAGCACGGCCGCGGACCGCTGCGTGACAGCCGAGTCCCCGTCAGACGACCGCCCCCCGGCCCCCGGCCGGCGCCCCACCGATCAACTCCGCGCCCTCTACGCCGAGATCCTCGACCGCACCGACGTCACCGACGACAGCACCTTCGTCGGGCTCGGCGGCGACTCCCTCTGCTACGTCGAGATGTCCCTGCGTCTGGAGGAGGCACTCGGCGCCCTCCCGCCCGACTGGCACACCCGCCCCCTGCGCGACCTGGCTCCGGCGGCGCCGACCGACTCGGCGCGGACCGGGACGGGGCCGGCCCCCGCCCGCGCCGGCCTGCGCCGCACCCTGGAGACCGGTATCGCCCTGCGCGCCGTCGGCATCGTCCTGATCGTCGGCTCGCACATCCACCTCTTCACCGTCCAGGGCGCCGCCCACATCCTCATCGGCGTCGCGGGCCACAACTTCGCCCGCTTCCACCTCACCGACGCCGAACACCGCTCGCGAGTACGGCACCTGTGGCGCAGCATCGCCCGGATCGCCCTGCCGAGCGCGGCGTGGATCACCGCGGCGGTCCTGGCGACCGGCCTCTACGACCCCGCGAACGCCCTTCTCCTCAACAGCCTCGTCGACCAGGGACCCGAACGCCACGAGTGGCACTACTGGTTCATAGAGGCCCTGCTCTACTTCCTCGTCACCCTCGCCCTGTTGCTGGCCCTCCCCCTGGTCGACCGTCTGGAGCGGCGCCACCCCTTCGGCCTCCCGCTCGCCCTGCTGGCCGTAGGGCTTCTCGGCCGCTACGACATCGCCGACCTGGCCCCCGCCCGCTTCCACCTCGGCCCCACGGTGGTCTTCTGGCTCTTCGCCCTGGGCTGGGCGGCGGCCCGCGCCACCACGGCCCGGCGGCGTCTGCTCCTGACCGCGGTCCTGGTGCTCGCCACGCCCGGCCTGTTCCAGCCGGACCAGCAGCTGCGCACCGCCGTGGTGATCGCCGGCCTGACCCTGCTGATCTGGGTCCCGACACTGCCCAGCCTCGCCCCCCTGAACCGCCTGGCCGGCGTCCTCGCGGGCAGTTCCCTCTACATCTATCTGACCCACTTCCAGGTCTACCCGCACCTCCAGGACGACTTCCCCGCCCTCGCCCTCCTCGCCTCCCTCGCCGTGGGCATCGCGTACGCGGCGGTGACGACCCGGGTGACCCGAGCCGTGCGACGGCCGTGACCCCCGTCGTGGCGACGGCGGCTACTTGAACACCGACGCCGGCCCCGTCTGCCTGCGGCGCCGCATCGCCCCGCGGTGCCCCTTGCGCGTCGGCCTCCTCACGTCCCGACCGCCCAGCTGGATCCAGATCCGCACCTCGGTGCCGCCCAGCACCGACGATCCGATGCGTACGTCGCCGCCCGTCGCCTCCGCGAGGCGGCGGACTATGTCGAGGCCGAGCCCGGTCGAGCCGTCGTGCCCGGAGCCTCGGCCGCGTGCCATGGCCGCCTCCGGATCGGCGATACCGGGGCCGGCGTCGGAGACGAGCACGATCACGGCGTCCTCGCCGTTGTGCACGTCGACGGCGAAGGCGGTGCCCTCCGCCGTGTGCCGGAAGACATTGCCGAGGAGGGCGTCGAGCGCGGCGGCGAGGTCGGCCCGCGCGACGGGTATGCGGACCGGCCGCTCGACCCCGGCCACCCGCCACTTGCGGCCCTCGTCCTCCGCGAGCGCCGACCAGAACGCCATCCGCTCCCGGACCACCTCCGCCGCGTCGCACCCGGCGCCCGGCCCCACCGCCGCGGTCTGCGGCTTGGCCTCCCGCGCCGTCCGGATGATCGTGTCGACCTCGCGCTCCAGCTGCTCCACCGCCGCCCGGGTCTGTTCGGCGGCCGGCCCGTCGCCGAGCGAGGCCGCGTTGAGCCGCAGCACGGTCAGCGGTGTGCGCAGCCGGTGCGACAGGTCGGCCGCCAGCTCCCGCTCGTTCGCCAGGAGTTGGACCACCTGGTCGGCCATCGCGTTGAACGCCACCGCCGCCAGCCGCAGTTCCTTCGGCCCCTCCTCGGGCACCCGCGCGCCCAACTGCCCCTCGCCCAGGTCGTGAGCGCTGTCCACCAGCCGCCGGGCGGGCCGGACCATCCGCACCCCCAGCCGGTCGGCCACCGCGACCGAGCCGACGACGAGGGCCACGCCCACACCGGCGAGCACCGCCCACGCGGTGGCCACGCCGTTGCTCACCTCGGCCTCGGGGACGAACACCTCGACGACCGCTATCTCGCCCGAACTGAGCGCGGTGGGCTGGAGCAGCGTGGACCCGCCCGCCACCTCGGTGGTGGACGCGCGGCCCAGCTCGCGCACGGCGGCGATGTCCTGGTCGGAGGCCCGCTGCCGGCCGAGGTCGAGCGCGGCGGCCCCGTCGCCGGCCGCGGGGATGTGGACCGCGAGCCCGTCGTCCGCGCCCGCCGAGGCGACGACCCGTTCCAACTGCTCGCGGTCGCTGGTGATGGACAGGGCGGGGGCGATGGCCGCCGCCTCCCGCTCGGCGCCCGAGAAGGCGCGGTCGCGGGCCATCTCCTTGACGACCAGACCGAGCGGCACGGCGAAGGCGACCACGACCATCGTCGTCACCGCCACGCACACCTTGACCAGCGCCCACCTCATGGCAGCACCGCCGGCCCCGGCGGCTCCAGCTTCACCCCGACGCCCCGCAGGGTGTGCAGATAGCGCGGTCGCGCGGCCGTCTCCCCCAACTTCCGCCGCAGCCACGACAGATGGACGTCGATCGTCTGGTCGTCCCCGTAGGACTGCTGCCACACCTCCGCCAGGAGTTCCTTGCGGGGGACGACCACACCGGGCCGTCCGGCGAGGAACGCGAGGAGGTCGAACTCGCGTCGGGTCAGGTCGAGTCGTGCGCCGTCCAGTTCGGCCTGGCGGCGCAGCGGGTCGATCGCGAGACCGCCGACGCGGATGACCGTGGACGGGGGCGGCTCCGCCACGGGGCCGCGCGCGCGGCGCAGGACCGCGGCCATCCGGGCGGACAGGTGCTCCACGGAGAACGGCTTGGTCAGGTAGTCGTCCGCGCCCGCGTTGAGCAGGCGGACGATCTCCGTCTCGTCGTCCCGCGCGGTGGCGACGATCACCGGTACGTCGGTGATCCCGCGCAGCATCTTCAGCGCCTCGGAGCCGTCCAGATCGGGCAGCCCGAGGTCGAGGACGACCAGGTCGAAGCGGTGATGGGCGACCTCGCGCAGCGCCTCCAGGGCCGTGCCGACGCTGCGCACGGTGTGTGCGGCGTCCGTCAGATGCCTGATCAGCGCCGAGCGTACGAACTGGTCGTCCTCGACCACGAGCACACTTGCCATGCGCCGCACCGTACGCCATCGGGACGGGCCCGGTCGGGGCCTGTGGACAACTTGTCCACACCCTCCGCGCACACCGTCGCCACAGGCCCTCCACGCGCCGGACGGGGTCCCGCACCCCACGACACGGGTGGGACTCGTGGTGCAGGATGGCCGCGATGCGCAGAGGACTCCTCCATGTACTGGCCTGGCTGCTCGCCACGGGCGCGGCGGTCACGCTGTCGTGGTGGGGTGTCCACACGGTGCTGGCCGGCACCGCCTACGACCCGCCCCGCGCCCTGCCCATCACGGCCGCCGAGGCGAAGAACCCGGGGAAGGACCTCGAGGAGCCGGCCCGGGGCTCCGACACGGCCCGCCCGGCCCCCTCCCCCAGTGCCGACGGGCCGGAGCGGAAGGGCGGTCGGGGGAGGAGCAACGCCGGCACGGCGTCACCGGCCCCGACGAAGTCCCCGCGGGTCAGCCCGAGTCCGGGCGCCGGCCCGTCCGGCGACTCCCGTGACTCCGGTGAGGTCAAGGCGTACGACACCGAGGGCGGCCGGGTGGTCTTCTCGCTGACGAGGACGTACGCGACCCTCGTCTCGGCGACACCCGGCTCGGGCTGGTCGATGCAGGTGTGGAAGACGGAGTCCTGGATCCGTGTGGACTTCGCCGCGGGTTCGGACCGGGTGTCGGTGTTCTGCACCTGGCACGACAGCGCGCCCCGCGTGGACGTGCAGAACTTCTGACCGCCGACCGCCGCCCGCCGTGCCCGGCCCGCGGGTCAGCGGAACACCGAGGGCGGCGGTGCGGGCGAGGCGACGGCCGCCGCGTCGGTCACGGGTGCCGCCCCGCCGGTGAAGTCGGTGAGCGTCCTGCCGTGCTCGACGCGGCCGGGATGCGGGTCGGAGGCGGCACGGCGGGTGAGTTCGGCGAGCGGCAGCGGCCGCCCCGAGGCCACGAGGACCGCGTTGCCGAATCGTCTGCCCCGGAGCACGGTCGGGTCGGCGACCAGCGCGAGTTCGGGGAGGACGGCTGCGGCGGTGGCGATCTGGCCGCGCAGATGGGCGAGCGGGGGGCCGTCGGCGACGTTGGCGGCGTAGCACCCGTCCGGTTTCAGCACCCGCCGTACGTCCGTGAGGAACTCCGTGGACGTCAGATGCGCCGGGGTGCGCGCCCCGCTGAACACATCGGCGATCACCAGGTCCGCCCAGCCGTCCGGCACCTTGGCCAGACCCTCGCGCGCGTCCGTCGACCGCACCCTGACCCGGGCGTTCGGGTCCAACGGCAGCTCACGTCGTACGAGTTGGACCAGCGCAGCGTCGCGTTCGACGATCTGCTGGGTGGACCGGGGCCGGGTGGCGGCGACGTACCGCGCGAGGGTGAAGGCTCCCCCGCCGAGGTGCACGGCGTGCACGGGCCGCCCGGCCGGGGCGACGAGATCGATGACGTGGCCGAGTCGCCGCTGGTACTCGAACGACAGATACGCGGGGTCGTCGAGGTCGACGTGCGACTGCGGGGCCCCGTCGACGAGCAGCGTCCAGGCCCGCGCCCGGTCCGGATCCGGCACCAGCTCGGCGAGCCCTCCGTCGACCGCTTCGGCGACGACGTCGGCTCCCCGTCCCCGCCCCTTCTTGGACCTGCCCATACGGCCATTATCGACCGTGCGGAACAGGCCCTCCACGCCGGTGTGCTCCCCCGACGGCTCCCACGGCCCCCGGCGCCGGGCCGTCCGCGGTTCAGCGGCAGTTGTCGGCGGCCTCGATCATCCGCGCCGCCTCGCCGAGCGCCGCCCGCAGCACCGCCGGGTCCGTCGCCAGGTCCGCCTCCCCCGGCGGCAGCAGCCAGTCCGCACCGTCCGCGGGGGCCAGTACCGCGCCCTGCCCGTCGCTCTGTGTGCAGGTGCTGCCCGGCACGTCCCAGGCGTCGGCCGTGCCCGGCGGGACGAGGAACCCGAGGGTGTCGCAGGCGTCGTCGTGCAGGACGGGCCCGACGGTCATGACGGGCCCGACCACGTCGAGGGCCCCGCGCCGGAGGATGTCGACGGCCTCCAGTCCCTGTCGCGCGGGGACGGTCACGAGGTCGCACTCGGAGGCCGACTGGGCGGGCGGGGCGGGGTGTCCGGGGGTCGGCCAGTGCTCCCCGGCGGGTACGTCGGACAACGGCGTACGGGGTTCGACGTTCTTCATCCGGGCCTCCAACGCGTACAACCCCCTTCTTCCGGCAGACGGCAGCGGGAGTTCGGGCGCTCCCGGTCCATGCTGCCCAACGCGCGGGCCCGTCAACGGCTACGGCGGAACCGTGCCGCAAAGGATGGCAGTTCATGGCAGATCAAGGATGAGATATCCGGTTTGTAGCCAAACCTCGCATCGAGGCATCCGTGGGGCGGGTACGTTCTTGCCCCGCCGGACACAGAGGAACCAACCACCCAGGACGGGGACAACTCGACTGGGACAACTCCCCTGATTCCGGCACGGTTCGACGGTTCGTGAGAGAGGGCCCGACCATGGCGTCGTCATCGGTGACCTCATCCCAGTCCCCCCGGCCGCAGCGGCCGAACCTCGCCTTTCGGCGGCTGCGCGGGCAGCGCTCGCCGGGCGAGTTCGCCGCGGCGGTACGCCGTGCCGCGCGTGAGATCGGTGAGCGGGTGAGCTGTGACGCGCGCTACGTCGGGCGGGTCGAGTCCGGGGAGATCCGCTGCCCGAACTACGCGTACGAGCGGGTGTTCCTGCATATGTTCCCGGGCCGGACCCTGACCGACCTGGGGTTCGCGCCCCGCGCGGAGGTACGTGGAAGGGGGGCGCGCAACACCGAGGAGGCGCCCTCCCCTCGCACCAAGAGCCGCTCGCGCTCCCCACTCGGTGCGGGGGGTGAGACGGAAGGGGCGTACGAGCCGTATGAAACGCAAGAGACGTACGACATGCAGGACCCGCGGGGCGACACGGGCTGTGTCCGCGGCCGGCGGGACACGCACCACACGTACCAGGACCACGAGGAGAGCGACGTGCAACGTCGCGCATTCATGACCGGGGGTACCGCCGCCGTGGCGGCCGCCTCCTTCGGCCCCCTCGCCCTCGCCGGCACGGCCTCGGCCGCGGGCCGTCCCGCGCTCCGCGCGGGTTCGTCGGAGGCCGGGGCCCTCGAAGCGGCCGTGCGCAAGATCCGGCTGCTCGACGACCGGCACGGGGCCGACGGGCTGTACCGCAGGGCCTCGGCGCCGCTGCGGGCCGCGTACGCGCTGCTCGACGCGGGGACCACCCGGCAGGCCAGCGCCGACCGGCTGTACGCGGGCGCCGGTGAACTGGCGATCTCGGTGGGCTGGCTGGCCCATGACTCGGGGCGTTTCGACGACGCCCGCTCCCACTACGCGGAGGCGCTCGCCACGGCCCGGATGTCGGGCGACCCGGCCCTGGAGGCGCACGCGTTCTGCAACACGGCGTTCCTCGCGCGGGACGCGGGCCGGCCGCGGGAGGCGGTGCGGGCGGCACAGGCCGCGCAGCGGGTGGCGCGGCCCCTCGGTTCGCCGCGGCTGATGTCCCTGCTGGCGCTGCGGGAGGCGGGCGGCTGGTCGGGGCTCGCCGACCGCACCGGGTGCGAGCAGGCGCTGGCCCGGGCGCACGCCCTGTTCGGGCGGGGGAGGTCCGACACCGACCCGGAGTGGATGACCTTCTACGGCGAGGCCGAGCTGGAGGCACTGGAGGCGCAGTGCTGGTCCACGCTCGGCGACTGGCCCCGCGCGGCCCGGCACGCGCGGCGGGCCGCGCAGCTCCAGAACCCGCACTTCACCCGCAACATCGCCCTCTACACCGCCGAACTGGCCGACGACCTCGCGCGCGGCGGCCGCCCCGACGAGGCCGCGGCGGCGGGGATGCGGGTCCTCGACCTGCTGGACGAGGTCCAGTCCTCCCGCGTCCAGCAGATGCTCGCGGGCACCGCCCGCGTCCTGCTGCCGCACCGCCGCGCGGCGGGCGTGTCGGCGTTCCTGGAACGCCACGCGGGCGTCGCGCGCACCGCCTAGTGCTGTGACCGGAAAGGGTTGCCGGGAAGCTCGCGGCGTCCGGTGCGGTGCCTCGCAAGGCGGAGCATGACCCGCGTACTGGATGTACTCGGGTCATGCGACAACGCCGCGAGGTGCCGTGCCGGGCGTCGCGAGCCGGTGAACCTTTCCTGTCACAGCACTAGCGATACTTCGTCGGGCTCGGGGCCCGGTTCCGCGTGGGGTGAGGGGTCTCAGGCGGACAGGTGTCCCGTGTCGTTCCACGACTCGATCGCCGGGTCGCCGTAGGCCCAGCCGAGGACCGACAGGGACGTCGGGTTGAGGCGGACACGGGCGGCGAAGTCGATGCCCTCGCCGAGCCAGCGGGCGGCTATGGAGCGCAGGATGTGCCCGTGGGCGAAGACCAGCACATCGCGCTCCTCGCTCCGCGCCCACTCCACCACGTCGTCCGCGCGCGCGGTGAGCTGCTGGAGGGTCTCCCCCTCGGGGACGCCGTCGCGCCACATGAGCCAGCCGGGCCGTACGGCGTGGATGTCGGCCGGGGTGAGCCCCTCGTACGCCCCGTAGTCGACCTCCATCAGCGTGTCCCACGGTGTGGCGCGCTCGCCGAACCCGGCCAGTTCACAGGTCTCACGCGCGCGTGAGAGGGGACTCGTACGGACCTCGACCCCGGGAAGCCCGTCCAGGGGCGGCCGGTGCAGGCGCTCGCCGAGCAGCTTGGCACCGCATCGGCCCTCTTCGAGAAGGGGGACGTCCGTCCTGCCGGTGTGCTTCCCGAGCCGGGACCATTCCGTCTGTCCGTGGCGGGCCAGCAGGATGCGCGGTGCCATGCGAAAACCTTTCCGGGTGTCCTCTGGGAGAAGGGAGAATGAAGAGGCGGATGCGTCCATCATCGCTCAGACTGCCGGGGGGCAACCCGAGGGGCGATCCCAGCGTCTTGGACAGCGTCCTGCACACGGGAGGACGTCCCGCGCACGACGCACAGATGAACACAGTGGACGCAGATGGGGGAGGGCGATCGGATGCCGCAGACCGAGGCGGCCGAAGCACCGGTCACCGAGAGGGCCGACGCACCGGTTACCGAGGCGGTGCCGGCCACGCGCACGCGGCTCCGCTGGTGGACCGAGCTGCCGCTGATCCTGCTGGTGTACGGGGCGTACTCGGCCGGCCGGCTGCTCGCCCGGGGCGACACGTCGACCGCCGTCGAGCACGGCCTGGCGATCCTGCGCTTCGAGAAGGCCCTGAGCCTCAACGCCGAGCATCCGCTGAACCGGCTGTTCACGCGGGAACCCTGGATAGGGATACCCGCCGACTTCTGGTACGCCTCCCTGCACTACCTGGTCACGCCCGTGCTCCTGGTGTGGCTGTTCCGCTCCCACACCGTGCGCTACCGCGCGGCCCGCACCTGGCTGATGACCTCCACGTTCATCGGACTGATCGGCTTCACCCTGCTCCCGACCTGCCCGCCCCGGCTGCTCGACCCGGCGCACGGCTTCGTCGACACCATGGCCCACTACAGCTCCTGGGGCTGGTGGGGCGGCGAGGCCAGCGCGCCCCGCGGCCTGGGGGGAATGACGAACCAGTACGCGGCGATGCCGAGCCTGCACGTCGGCTGGGCGCTGTGGTGCGGGGTGATCCTCTGGCGCTTCGGCGGCGGCTCGCGCCTCGTCCGGGCCGCGGCCGTCGGCTACCCCGTGATCACCACCCTCGTGGTCATGGGCACCGCGAACCACTACTTCCTCGACGCGGCGGCGGGTGCCGCCGTGATGGGCGTCGGCCTGCTGCTGGCACCGCTGGTGCTGCGGACCGCCGACCGGTGCCGGACCGCACTCGGACTCACGGCGACCGGCGGCGACCGCGCCGACACCGGCCTCGTGATCCGGAGCGAGCGCGACGGCGGGCCGCGCCGTGAGGGGCGGGCGGACGACGCCGTCACCCCCGTCCCGGCGGCCTCTCCCGGCGCCCTGTCCCCGATTGTCAGTGCCGGATGCCAGACTTCGCCGGGTGAGCGAATTCCACGGCAGCGGATCACCGAACCCGAGCCGGGTGCCGTCCCCTCGGAAGCAGGGGACGGCGCTCCGGCAGCAGCTCGCTGAGCTGCGCGGACCCGAGGTCCCACCGAAGGCGCTGGACGCGCGCGCCCTCGCCGCGCTCGCGGCCAACCCGGGCTGCGAGCGCCGAGCGCTGCTGGACGGCGCCGGGGTGAACAAGGCGGTGCTGGCGGACGCGCTCGGTTCGCCCTCCGCCTTCGGTCAGTCGCAGTTCGCCTTCATGCGGGGCAACGCCTTCGAGGCCCGGGTGAAGGCGGACGGCGGAGCGGAGCTGCTGAGACTCGTCCACGAGAGGCTGGACCCGGGCGCCGAGCCGCCGGCCGGCGCGTCCGTCCCCGACCTCGCCGCCGTCGGCCCCGAGGGCCGCGCGGCCCGTACGGCACTGGCCCTGAGGGAGGCCACCGACGCGGGCGGCTGGGCGCTGCTCGACCACCCCATGGTGGCGCTGGACGTCGCGGGCTCCCCCGCCTTCCTGGAGCCGGACGCGGTGGTGGTCCACCCCGACGGCACCTGGACGGTCGTCGAGATCAAGTCCTTCCCGATGCTGGACGGTTCGGCGGACCCGGCGAAGGTGGGCGCCGCCGCCCGCCAGTCCGCGGTCTACGTCCTGGCACTGGAGGAGGTGGCCGCCCGGCTCGACCCCGCGCCCGCCGTCCACCACCGGGTGCTGCTCGTGTGCCCGAAGGACTTCACCAACCTGCCCACGGCCGCCGCCGTCGACATCCGCAAGCAACGCGCGGTCACCCGGCGCCAGTTGACCCGGCTCACCCGGATCGAGGACATCGCCCGCTCCCTCCCCGAGGGCACCTGCTTCGCCCCCGACCTCCCCCGTGACGAGCTGACGTCGGCCGTCGAGGCCCTCTCCGCCACCTACGCCCCCGAGTGCCTCGCCGCCTGCGAGCTGGCCTTCCACTGCCGGGCCCGTTCCCGCGCGGACGGTGCCGTGACCTCCCTGGGGCGGGCCGCGCGGGCCGAGTTGGGCGGACTCACCACCGTCGAGGACGTCCTGGCGGCGGCCCACGGCAGGGCGGGCGACCCCGACGACCCGACGGTGGCGGCGCTGCGCCGGGCGGCGGAGCTGCGCGCGGAGGCCCTCGCGGCGGCCGGTGCGCCCGTCCCGGTCACCGAGGGGGCCGTGTGTCACTGATCGCCACCCTCGCCCGGCTCGAAGCCATCAGCTCGGGCCGCGCCCAGCCCGCCGCCACCGTGCTGCACCGGCATCTGACGGCGACTCCGCTGGTGTTCGTGCCGCTCATCACCGCCGGCGAGGCCGGGGCCCCGCTCGGGGCGCTCGTCGGCACCGACCGGGACGCGCCCCGGCTGCTGGTCGTCCCCCAACCCCGCGACCGCGACCTGCGGTTCGCGTTCCTGGCGGAGCTGGCGGACATCGTGCTGCCCTACGTGGACGCGTACGCCGACGTCGTGGAGGCGGCCGAGCGCAGCGAGACCGACCCGGAGACCGGGAAACGGGTCAAGGTCGAGGTCGAACTGTGCGCGGACGCACCGCAGTTGATCGTGCCGAGCCGCGCCGGCATCGACTTCGTACGGCTCCTCGGGCGCTCCATGCGGTTCCGGCGGACCGCCGAGCAGGACCCGGAGGCGCCCCACCCGGCGCCGCCGCGGGTGCCGCTGCTCGGGCGGTGGCTCACCCACTTCGGGGAGCGGGCACGGGTGCCGGGCTCGTCGCTGCTGCTGGCCCTGACGGACCTGCTGGCGCGGCACTGGGCGACCGGGCAGTCCGGCGTCGAGGACCAGCACCTCGCGTCGCTGCTCGCGTGGATCGACCCGCCGGAGGGCGAGTCGGGTGAGGTGGCGGCGCGGCGGGCCGAGCTGGCGCGGGACGCCGAGGGCCAGTTGCTGTGCCCGCCCGCCGGTCCCGCGACGGACCCGGCGTTCGACAACAAGCTGCTGGCCCCGGCCATCGAGCGGTACGACCGGGCGCGGCTGGCGCTGGGCGCCGCCGAGGACGGGCTGGAGGCCGACGCTCGCCTCGGCGCGCTGACCGCCGCCGAGCGCGAGATCCGCGCCCTCGTCGAGAGCCGTACCCGGCCCACGTGGGACGCCGTCTGGCACGGCCTCGACCTGCTCCGTGCCCTGCCGGAGGGCGCCCACGCGGCCGACCGGTGGACCCGGGACCGCTGGTCCTTCACCGGCCACCGGGACCGGATCGTCGCCGGGGAGCCCCCGCAGCCCCGTATCGACGACGCGGTCACCGCCGCGAACAAACTGGCCGCGCGCGAGCGGGAGCAGGCCCGGCTCGACGCCCAGGAGGCCCTTGACGACCCGCTGGTCATGGCGGGGCGGCGGCTGTCGGGGGAGGCGTTCGCCGGTGAGGTCGTCGAGGTCGTGATGGCGTACAGCGAGGGCAAGCGGCCGAGCCCCCGGCCGCTGGTCACCGTGGCGACACGGGACCGGCCGCATCTCGGGGAGCGGGTGAAGGTGTACCGCTCGCTGGGCGGGAAGCCGCAGACCGCCGAGTTCGTGGCGGCCGAGGAGGACGCGGAGGACGGCGGCCGCGGCTTGCTCCTCACGCTGCGGATCATGGACAAGATGGGGCGGGGCAAGGAGCCGGAGGTCGGCTCGGTCCCCGAGAAGGGCGACCGGGTCTGCTTCACGTTGTTCGAGCACGACCAGCGGGGCGGGGCGAAGCTGCCCGAGCCCGAGGACACCCCGTGGACGCACGGCGGGCCGCCGGGTGAGCCCGACGCCGTACCGCTGCCCGACCCGGTGACCGAGGAGGACGTCCTGTGACCAGCGCCGAGGCAGTGCTCGACCCCGGGGCCGCGGCCGGCCTGGCCACCGAGGCGATCCTGCGCGACACCCTGCACGGCACGCATCGCGGGGTGGTGGTCGACTCGCCGCCCGGCGCCGGCAAGTCCACGCTCGTCGTCCGCGCCGCGCTGGAGCTGGCCTGTGCCGGACGCCCGCTGATGGTCATCGCGCAGACGAACGCGCAGGTGGACGATCTGGTGATCCGGCTCGCGGAGAAGGACCCCGAGCTGCCGGTGGGCCGGCTGCACAGCAGTGACTCCGACCCGTACGACAAGGCGCTCGACGCCCTGCCGAACGTGAAGAAGTCCACGAAGGCGGCGGAGCTGGCGGGCCTGGACGTCGTGATCTCCACGGCCGCCAAGTGGGCCCACGTCAAGGGGGTCGAGCCGTGGCGGCACGCGATCGTCGACGAGGCGTACCAGATGCGGTCGGACGCGCTGCTGGCCGTGGCGGGGCTGTTCGAGCGGGCGCTGTTCGTGGGGGACCCCGGGCAGTTGGACCCGTTCTCGATCGTGGGCAGCGAGCAGTGGGCGGGCCTGTCGTACGACCCGTCGGCCTCGGCGGTGACGACCCTGCTGGCGCACAACCCCGAGCTGCCGCAGCACCGGCTGCCGGTGTCGTGGCGGCTCCCGGCGTCGGCCGCGCCGCTCGTGTCGGACGCGTTCTACCCGTTCACGCCGTTCCGCAGCGGCACGGGGCACGGGGACCGGCGGCTCGCCTTCGCGGTGCCGTCCGACGGCTCCGGCCCGGACCGGGTCATCGACGAGGCCGCCGAGTCGGGGTGGGGGCTGCTGGAGCTGCCGGCCCGCCACACGCCCCGGACCGACCCCGAGGCGGTACGGGCGGTCGCCCGGGTCGTACGGCGGCTGCTGGACCGGGGCGGGGCGGCGACGTCCGAGCGGGCCGAGGAGCCGGTGCCGCTGACCGCCGACCGGATCGCCGTCGGCACGGCCCACCGGGACCAGGCCGCGGCGGTGCGCGCCGCGCTGGCCGAGCTGGGGGTGTCCGAGGTGGTGGTCGACACCGCGAACCGGCTCCAGGGCCGGGAGTACGACGTGACCGTCGTCCTCCATCCGCTCTCCGGCCGCCCCGACGCGACGGCCTTCCACCTGGAGACGGGACGCCTGTGCGTCCTCGCCTCCCGCCACCGGCACGCCTGCATCGTCGTCTGCCGAGCGGGCGTGACCGACCTCCTCGACGACCACCCGTCCACCGAGCCGGTACAACTGGGGGTAACCGTCAAGTTCCCGGACGGCTGGGAGGCGAACCACGCGGTACTGGCGGAACTGGGGGAACACCGGGTGCCATGGCAGCCATAGCCGCGCGGCGAAACGGGACCGACGACCCCGGACCGCCCACCCAGCAAGGGACCACTGCACCGCCGACCCATCCGCCGGACGGAGTCCGGCACGCCGCCGACAGACGGCCGAAGAAAACAGCCCCGGACGGCTGGGAGGCGAACCACGCGGTACTGGCGGAACTGGGGGAACACCGGGTGCCATGGCAGCCATAGCCGCGCGGCGGAGCGGGGGTGGCGATTCCCGGAGGCGAACCACGCGGTGTCTGCGGAGCTGGGGGAACACCGCGTGATGTCGTAGTCGTGGGCGCGCGGTGGGGTAGGGGCGCGTGGTCGGGGGCGGCTTGTTTCTATGCCTACTTGCGCGGTCACGTGACAATGGACGGTGGCCCGTCCGGGGGACACCCCGGGGACAGGCCCCGTGCACCGTCGTACGAGGAGGAGAAGACATGGCGGAGCCCACGCCGCGTCGGCACGAACCGCGGCTACGCCCCGCGCCCCTGCTCTTCGAGCCGGCGGAGGCGGCCGGCGACCCCGAGCACTTCTTCGATCTCGAGTCGATCGACGATCCGCGGGCGCTGCTGTCGCGGTCGACGGAGCTGGCTCAGGCGTTCCGGGCGGCGGCGGACCGCGCCGTGGAGTTCCAGGCGATCGCGGCGGCCCAGCTGGCCGATCCCCGGCGGTTCGACCGTCTGACCGCGGCGGACATCGCGGAGCGGGCGGAGTGGACCGAGGACTACGCGAAGAAGATGGTCGACTTCGGGCGGGACCTGCTGCGGGGGCGCGACGTGAGCGGCCCGGACACCCTCTGAGCCGCCGTATCCCACCCTCCGGCCGACCGCGAAACACCCCGTGGCATATGCCGGGCGGGCAAGATACCCCACGTGCCCCGCTCCCGTACGGCATTCCCGCAACCCTGGGCAATCAGCTGGTGACGGCCGGTAGACATGGAGACATGAGCGCTGGGACGGAAGCGGGCAGGTATCCACAGGACCGGGTCGACGTCACCGGGGTGACGGCCGAGGGGGCCGCATGGCTGGCCTCGGCAGGAACGTATCCGCGGCGCACCTCGGCGGCCCGCCGGGAGGAGCGGCGGGCCGCTCCGCTGGTGCTGCCGTGCGGGACGGTGTTCGACGTGGTCAGCGCGCCGGCCCTCTTCGGGCGGCGGATGCTCGACCGGCTGTGGTCCGAGGGACCGGGATCCGGCCCGGTGGCCGTGCACCGCGGGCGGATGCTCCTCTTCGCCTCCCCCGGCACCGCCCACCGCCTGCCCACCCTGCTGGAGTGGGAGGAATGGGGCTCCCCCGGCCGCACGGGCGCCGTCCCGCCCCTCCTCTGCCACGGCACCGGCGACACGGTCACCGTCCCGGCCCTCACCGTCCCGGCCCTCCACCCCGCGGAGCCCCTCCACACCCCGGAGCCCAGCGGCGGCGGCCGTGGCGACGCCGGCGCACTCCCCGTCGCCAGGCCCGGATCCCGCTGGGTCGTCGCCCCCGACACGCCGCGGCCCTGGCTTCCGGGGCCCGAGGTTCTGCTCTGGGCGGCCGTGCGGGCGGCCCGCGCGAGGGCCTCCGCGACCGTGCGGATATCGATTTTTCCTCCCGCCGATCAGGGTGCTAAGGTCTACGACGTCAGCAGGCGCCGCTAGCTCAGTTGGTTAGAGCAGCTGACTCTTAATCAGCGGGTCCGGGGTTCGAGTCCCTGGCGGCGCACGACACGAAGAAGCCCCTCGCGAGAGCGAGGGGCTTCTTTCGTTGCGGACCGGCCTACGAGCCCGTCGTCATGATCCGCACCGTCCACTCCCCCGACGGCGTACGGCCCTCCACCTCGACGCGCACGCCCTCCCCGGGCACCGTGAAGCTCTCGCCCACCCGCATCGGCGCGTCCGCGAGGGGCGGGTACACCGACTCGTCCCAGCACGCCCCGGTGAGCGGATGGGTGTCGAGCACCTCGATGGGGCCACTGCCGGACTCGGCGCTGCTGCGGACGCGGTAGACGAGGACACCCTCCGCACAGACGGAGGAGTCGTTGCCGACCGCCCCCCGCACCTCGATGCCGAGGGCACTGTCCGGGCCCGTAGGGACGACCGCCAGCTTCGTCCCCCGGCCGGCCCCGAACGCCGCCCGCGCACCGGCCGACACGACACCCCCGGAACCCCCGCCGCCCCCAGCAGCCCCGCCGTCACCGGTGGCCCCGCCGTCACCGGACGCCGCGCCGGCGGCACCCGAGGCGCCACCGCCGGAGCCCCTTCCCCCTCCCGCGTTCCCGGCAGCCCGCACCGTGCCCTCCCCCGTCCGCGCCGGTCCCGCTCCCACCGCCTCCAGCGTCAGACGGGTGACACCGGCACCGCGCACACACGCCACCTGGTGCGGTTCGAGCCAGCCCAGCTTCCACTTGTGCCAGGCGAAGAAGTCGGGCGCGAGGGCGAACTGGCTGCCCATGAGGTCCCAGTCGCCGACATGGGTGTCCCAGTCGCCCTTGCCGTCGACGGGCCGGTGGTAGAGGTCGGGCAGGTCGAAGACATGGCCGGTCTCATGGGCGAGGACCAGACGGTCCGGCGGGTGCTTCTCGAACACGGTGACGACGCGGCGCAGCCCCGTCCCGTCGACCTCCAGGGGCGACTCCAGATTCACCACCTTCGTCGCGTCCGAGTCGACGCCGGGCGCGTGCGGGTCGGCGACGAAGTACACGATGTCGTAGCGGGAGAAGTCGATGTGCGGGTCGGCGGTCGCGAGGGCGTCCTTCAGATAGGCGGCCCGGTGCGGCGCGTTCCAGTCCCGCCGTATGGCGTACGACGTGGAGCGGCGTGGCATCTGCAGCCATTGGCGGTGCGGATGCGGACGGAGGGCGAACTTGCCGTAGGAGGCGCGTTCGAAGAACTGACTGGTTTCCGGAAAGTGATCGGCGGTCAGCTGTTCCGGGGAGGTGACGGGGGTGGAGTCCGGAAAGGAGAGGAACACCAGTACGGCGTCGAGGTCGCGCGTGGGGCGCGGATAGGCGGCGTTCCAGGTGTCCAGACCCTCCGAGTGATGCGCCTCGGTCCTGCGCAGGGCACATGCCTGGGAGAGGGGGACGGCGACCGACGGGGCGGCGATCAGGGAGGTCGCGGCGAGGGCGGTCAGCGAGGTCAGCATGGCCGCCGTACCGCGCAACGTGGGCACACGGCCGTCGAGGAGTCCCTGCCGGAGAGGCCCCTTCCAGGGGTGCGGACGCTGCACGGGGACCTCCGAACGCGAGTCTTGGGACGCCGCGTCCAGATTTTCCGAATTAGTAGTACTTTGCCCTGTTTGCCTACATCAGACGGGTGAGGGACGGTCGTACAGTCCCCTCGGGGCGACACCCCGTGCACTCACGGAACGTCACAAGCGGTCGACGCTTCCGGGAAGCCGTTCAGCTCGGGGCAGAAACGATCTGTCAGATCTGGTCGTTGTTCAGGGAGACTGGAGAGTGGCTAGAAGGCCCTGGGGGCAACCTCTATGATCGGCACACTTTCCTGCACGGACACGGCCAGAGCGCCCTTCGCACTTAGTTCGGCCGCTCCGACGACACAATCGAGATCCGTACGAAAAACGAGTGCACTGCGGGAGCGAACGGTGAGCGGAACGTCCCAAGGGCCGGCGCCCGCGGCAGACCTCGTCCGGTCAGCGACTACAGAGCGTCACGTCGAGGCGTCAGATGTGTCAGCGGCGTCGGGCACGGCGGACGCGTCGGCCCGAGCGGTGGTCGAGAGCACTCCCTCCGCCTTCTCCGCGGCGCCGCTGGCCATGGCCGTCGTCGACCGCGAAGGACGGGTCGTCACCGCGAACGCGGCGATGGAGACCCTGCTGGGGAACGGGGCGGCCGGGCCGCTCGCGGGGCGCGTCGCGGCCGAGTTGGTCGACCTCGCCGCGGACACCCGCACCTGGCACGCGTATCGCGAGGTGCTGCGCGGCCGGCAGGCCCGGCTGCGCTGCACACGCCGACTCAAACGGCCCGACGGGACCTCCCTGTGGGTCCAGGTGTCGGTGGCGCCGCTGCCCGAGGAGGAGGGCGCGGTCCTGCTCTCGGTGACCGACATCAGCGCCAACCGACAACTTCAGGCCAGACTCCAGCACTTGCAGCTGCACGACCCGGTGACCCGGCTGCCCAACCGCACCCTGTTCTTCGAACGGCTGGCCGCCGCCCTGGAGCGGGACGCCTACGAGGAGCCCGGCACCGGCAGGATCGGCCTGGTCTATCTGGACCTCGACGGGTTCAAGGCGGTCAACGACACCCTCGGCCACCGGGTCGGCGACCGGCTGCTCTCGGCCGTCGCCGAGCGGCTCACCCGGTGCGCGGAGGCGGCGGCGTACGGCCGTTCGGCGGGCGCGCCGGCCACGGCCCCGCTGGTGGCCCGGCTCGGCGGCGACGAGTTCGCCGTCCTCGTCGAGGACTCCACCGGCACCGAACAACTCGCCGACCTGGCCGAGTCCGTGCTCAGGACCCTCCAGGCGCCCTTCGACCTCGCCGGGCAGCGGCTGTCCGTGTCGGCGTCGATCGGTGTCGTGGAACGACAGTCGGCGAGCACCACGGCCACCGGGCTGATGCAGGCCGCCGACACGACGCTGTACTGGGCGAAGGCCGACGGCAAGTCCCGCTGGACGCTGTTCGACCCGGAGCGCAACGCCCACCGGATGACCCGTCAGGCGCTGTCGTCCACACTGCGGGCGGCCATCGGGCGGGGCGAGTTCGTGCTGGAGTACCAGCCGTTGGTCGGGATGGCGCAGGGCGAGGTGCGCGGGGTGGAGGCCCTGGTGCGCTGGCACCATCCGCAGTTCGGTCTGTTGACGCCGAATCGGTTCATCTCACTGGCGGAGGAGGACGGTTCGATCGTCCAGCTCGGCCGCTGGATCCTCGCGACCGCCTGCCGACAGGCCCGCCGCTGGCAGCTCGACCACCCCGGCCGGGCGCCGATCTTCGTCAGCGTCAACGTCGCCGTGCGCCAGGTCTGGGACTCCGACCTCGTCGCCGACGTCGCCGAGATCCTCTCCGAGACGGGCCTCGCCCCGCATCTGCTCCAGCTGGAACTCACCGAGTCCGCGCTGATGGGCTCCGCCGGCCGCCCGTTGCAGGCCCTCAAGGCCCTCAGCGACATGGGGGTCCGTATCGCCATCGACGACTTCGGCACGGGCTACTCCAACCTCGCGTACCTGAGCCGGCTGCCGGTGTCCGTGCTGAAGCTGGACGGGGCGTTCGTCCGGGGCTTCCAGTACGAGACGCCGCAGGAGGGCGGGACCGGGGACGACGGGGTGCCCAACCCCGCCGACGAGATCATCGTCGAGGCCCTCGTCCAGCTCGCCCACCGGCTCGGGCTGACCGTCACCGCGGAGGGCGTGGAGACCGACGCCCAGGCCTCCCGGCTGCGCAGACTCGGCTGCGACACCGGACAGGGATGGCTGTACTCCCGCGCGGTGTCGCCCGAACGGATCGGCGAACTGCTGGGCACCGCGACCTGCACCCAGGCCTGAGGCCGCCTAGCGACTGCCCTCGGTACGGGCCCCGGGCCCGAGGCCGCTCACCGATCGCCGTCGGTACGGGGGACCCGCGGCAGGTCGTAGGCGTCCGCGATCAGTTCGTAGGAGCGCAGACGCAGGTCGGGGCTATGGGCGTGGGTGGTGAGCATCAGCTCGTCGGCGCCGGTGCGCTTGTGGAGGTCGTCGAGACGGGTGCGGACCTCGTCGACGGAGCCGTGGATGACATCGGCGTTCCAGGAGTCGATGAAGTCCTGTTCGACCGCGCTGAACCGGTACGCCTCCGCCTCCTCCGGGGTCGGCACGAGGCCGGGGCGGCCGGTGCGCAGACGGACCATGTTCAGGGCGGCCGCCCTGACCTGGCGGCGGGCCTCCTTCTCCTCGTCGGCGGCGAGGGCGGAGACACCGATCAGCGCGTACGGGGCGTCGAGGACCGCGGAAGGGCGGAACGTCTCGCGGTACAGGTCGAGGGCCGGGATCGTGTTCCGCGCGGAGAAGTGGTGCGCGAAGGCGAACGGCAGGCCGAGTTCGCCGGCCAGACGGGCGCTGAAACCGGAGGAGCCCAGCAGCCAGATCGGAGGGCGGTGCGGGGACTGCACACCGCCGGGCGACGTGCCCTGGACCGGGCCCGGCACCGCGTGGACACGGCGGTAGGGGTGGCCGTCGGGGAAGTCGTCGTCCAGGAACCGGGTCAGCTCCGCGAGCTGCTCGGGGAAGTCGTCGGCGCCCTCGTGGAGCCGGGCCGTCCGGCGCAGGGCCGCGGCGGTGGCACCGTCCGTGCCGGGGGCGCGGCCGAGGCCGAGGTCGACACGACCGGGGGCCATCGCCTCCAGCGTGCCGAACTGCTCCGCGATGACCAGGGGGGCGTGGTTCGGGAGCATCACGCCGCCGGAGCCGAGGCGGACGCGGGTGGTGTGGGCCGCGAGGTGGGCGAGGATCACGGCCGGGGAGGAGGAGGCCACGCCCGGCATGGAGTGGTGTTCCGCGACCCAGTAGCGGTGGTAGCCGCGGTCCTCCGCCCGGCGGGCGAGGGCGACGCTCGTGCGCAGGGCGTCGGTGGCGGTGCGGCCGGCGCCGACGGTGACGAGGTCGAGGACGGAGAGCGGGGCCGGGGCGGTGCCGTGTTTCTTGCCTCGGATCTCGTCTGCGGTCACGGCGGGGCCTCCTGCTGTTCACGGCGGTTCTGGGTTACGCCGGGGGTTAACAGGAGGGGGGCTCCGGTTATTCCGGGTGGGGTGAGGTGGGACGGTCGGGCGCCTCATAGTTCGGGGGTGCGCGGTTCGTTGGCGGGTGCGGTGAGTGGGGGCTTGTCGCGCAGTTCCCCGCGCCCCTGAAAAGCAGGGGCTGCGCCCCGTGCTTTTCATATGAAGGGGCGGGCCGCAGGCCCGTTCCCTTCAGGGGCGCGGGGAACTGCGCGAGAAACCACGAACCACCCGCACCCGCCAACGAACCGCGCGCCCCCGAGCCACTAGGCGCCCGGCACATACCCCTTCCCCTTGTCCACCACATGCGGCAGCCTCCGCCCCGCCTCCCACAGGCCGTACGACTCCACGAACTGCTCGGACAGGGCGTCCCGCCACCCCACCGTGTCGCCGCTCATGTGGGGCGAGACGATCAGGCCGGGTACGTCCCACAGCGGGTCGTCCCCCGCCAGCGGCTCCCGGTCGAAGACGTCCAGCGCCGCCCCCGCGATCCAGCGTCGGCGCAGGGCGTCCACGAGCGCGTCCTCGACCACGAGCTGTCCGCGGCCCACGTTCACGAAGCGCGCGGAGGGCTGCATGACGCCGAAGCGGCGGGCGTCGAACATGCCGCGGGTCTCCTCCGTCAGCGGCGCCGCCGCGATCACCCAGTCGGCGCGGGCGAGCAGCCGGTCGAGGTCCTCGGGGCCGTGGACCCCCACGCGCGCCACCCGGCCGACGAGGGCGCTGTGCACGCCGATCGCCTTCAGCGACCGTACGATCGCACGCCCGATGGGCCCCGACCCGACCACGCAGGCGCGGCTTCCCGCGACGCGCAGCGTCTCGCGGTGGCGCCACTCCCGGCGCCCCTGGAGCTCCCAGCTGCGCGGCAGGTCCTTCGCCATGCTCAGGACGAGCGCGGCGACGTACTCGGCGATGGGTTCGTCGAAGATGCCGCGCGCGTTCGTCACCACCGTGTCGGAGGCGACGAGTTCGGGGCACAGGAGGTGGTCGACTCCGGCGCTCGCCGTGTGCACCCAGCGGGGGCGGGGGCCGTCGCCGGGCCAGGCGTCCCGTACCGCGTGGGAGGTGAAGTCCCACACGAGCAGCACATCGGCGTGCGGCAGCCGCTCGGGCAGCGTCGACGCGTCGGTGTACTCGATCGTCGCCCGTCCCGTGAGGCGCCCGAGCCGGGGGCGGGGCTCGGCGTCGAGGACGAGGAGCGTCGGTCTGCGCGTCGCGGTCATATCGGTGGGAAACCGTCCGTAGTGCGGCCTGGACCGAGCGCGGATCGTGGCGGGATGCGACCCGATCGGCCCCGTGGGATGCGTGTGACGTGCACTGATGGACACGCTCGCACCCGAACCTCCCGCCGTCAACATGGACTTGCACACGATCCGTCGCCGACGCCTCTCTCTGGGTGAGGCCGGCGCGGGGCGTGGATCCGCGCTCTCTCGGCCAACCAGGTGACGATGAGGGGCGGCGGTGCGTCACCTGGGTACCCGGGCCGTGGGTCCGTACCAGGCTCTGCTCGACGAGTCGGCCAGGCAGGCGTCCGGTGCGGGGCCGTCACACCACCGCCGGCCTCGGCCGGAAGAACAGGAAGGTTGGGCATGACCGCTCTCGGACTCCTCCACCCGGGCCACTCCGCCGAGGACGACTATCCACGCATAGAGCAGCTCCTGGGCAGCGACATCCGGGTCGACCTGGCGCGGATCGACGTCGGTGAGGACCCGCACCGGGTGGACGCACTGCGCGAGATGGGCGCGCCCGAGCGGCTGGCCGCGGGCTGCGAGGCCCTGCGGTTGTCCGGCGCCGAGGCGGTCGTCTGGGCGTGCGCGGGCGGCAGCTTCGTCCTCGGCTACGAGGGTGCCCACGAGCAGATCCGCGCCCTGGCCCGTACGGCGGGCCTGCCCGCCTCCTCCACGGCCTTCGCGTTCGTCCACGCGGCGCGGGAGGTGCACGCGGCCCGGGTGGCCGTCGCCGCGACGTACCCGGACGACGTGACCCGCCTCTTCGTCGACTTCCTGACGGCGGGCGGGCTGGAGGTCGTCTCCGCGCGCGGGGCCGATGTCGCCACGGCGGCGGAGGTGGGCGCCTGGACCGTCGACGACATCCTCGCTCTCGCCCGGGACGCGGACCGTCCCGACGCCGAGGCGCTCCTGCTGCCCGACACGGCCCTGCGCACCGCCTCCCACCTCCCCGTCCTGGAGAAGGAGCTGGGCAAGCCGGTCCTCACCGCGACCCAGGTGAGCGTCTGGGAGGCCCTGCGCCTGGCCGACCGCAGGGTGAACGCCCCGGAGCTGGGCGCCCTGTTCACGAGGGAACCGATCGTGCAGGCGTGAGCCGGCGAAGCGACCCGACGGTGCCGGGTGCCGGGTGCCGTCCCGGGCGGGTCCCGCGCCCCGCTGGTCCAGGGGCGCGGGCGGCCGCCGCGGACAAGGCCCAGGGAGGCCGGGGCCCGCGGCACGGTGTGTGCGGGGGTCGTGAAGGGGCCACGGATGGCCCGAATACATCGCATGGGGTCGGGTAGCCGCGCGCCCATGGCTCCAGCAACGAAGAGTTCCGGAAGAACCGGCACCCCACGTGACCCCAGCCGCCGCGCGCTGCTCGTCGGCGCGTCCGCGCTCGCGACCGCGGGCGCGCTGGGCGCCGCCGGGTGCAGCCGGGTCGCCTCCGCCTCCGGTGTGAAGGGGGGTGACCTGCTGGACCGGCTGCGCGCGCAGGGCGTGGCGCGGCTCGGTATCGCCGGGGAGATCCCGTTCGGCTACATCGACACGAACGGCGAACTGACCGGCGAGGGGCCGGAAGTGGCCAGGATCATCTTCCGGCGGCTGGGTGTGGAACGCGTCCAGCCCGTGCCCACCGAGTTCGGCTCGCTCATACCCGGCCTGAACTCCCAGCAGTTCGACGTGGTGTCCGCCGGGATGTACATCAACCCCGAGCGCTGCGGGCAGGTCATCTTCTCCGAGCCGGACCACCAGATGCTCGACGCGTTCGTGGTCCGCAAGGGCAACCCCAAGGGCCTGAACGACTACGCGGACGTGATCCGCGCCAAGGCCAGGTTCGCCACCGGCTCCGGGTACGCGCAGATCGAGCACGCGGTCGAGGCGGGTTACCCGGAGAGCGACATCGTGATCGTCCCCGACCAGGTCGCGGGCATGAACGCCGTCGAGGCGGGCCGTGTCGACGTGTTCGCGGGGACGTCCCTGACCACCCGTGAGGTCGTCAAGAAGTCCCGCGGGGCGGAGGCCACCAAGCCGTTCGCCGCGCGCGTCGACGGCAAGCCGCGGGTGGACGGCGCGGGCTTCGCGTTCCGGCGCACCGAGACGAGGCTGCGGGACGCCTTCAACGCCGAGCTGCGGAAGATGAAGGAGAGCGGCGAGCTGCTCAGGGTCCTGCGGCCGTTCGGGTTCACGAAGGTCGAGATGACCGACCTCACGATGCGGGAGCTCTGTCGCGCATGACGTCGGGCCTGTGGGAACTCGTCCTGCGCGGTGTCTGGGTCACCGTGCAACTGCTGGTGTTCGGCGGGCTGCTGGCCACGTCCGTCGCCTTCGCCGTGGGGATCGCGCGGGTCGACCGCCGGTGGATCGTCCGCTTCCTCGCGGGCGTCTACACCGAGGTCTTCCGCGGCACCTCCGCGCTGATCATGATCTTCTGGGTGTACTTCGTGCTGCCGCTGGCCTTCGGCTGGCAGCTCGTGCCGATGTGGGCGGCCGTCCTCGCCCTCGGGCTGACCTACGGGGCGTACGGCGCCGAGATCGTGCGCGGCGCCCTGAACTCCGTGGACCCGGCGCAGCGCGAGGGCGGGATCGCGCTGAGCTTCTCCCCGTGGCAGCGGATGCGGCTGATCCTGTTGCCGCAGGCGGTGCCGGAGATGATCCCGCCCTTCGCCAACCTCCTGGTCGAGCTGCTCAAGGGCACGGCACTGGTGTCGATCATGGGCATGGGCGACCTCGCCTTCAGCGGCAGCCTGGTGCGGCTGGCGCTCCAGGAGAGCGTGGAGATCTACACGTACATCCTGCTCATCTACTTCGTGATCGCCTTCCTGCTCACCCGGGCCATGCGGGCCCTGGAGCGGCGGCTGAAGGCCGGGGTCGGCAGGGCGCCGGCGAAGAAGGCGGACGCGGCACCCGCGCGCGTACCCGAGACGGCGGGCGCCGGAGGTGGTGCGTGATGAACTGGGACTGGAACGCGGTCGTCGACTTCCTCCCGCACTTCCGGGACGGCCTGATCGTCACCCTCCAGGCGCTGGCGCTGGGCTCGGTCGTGTCGTTCGCGCTCGGGCTGGTGTGGGCGCTGCTCGTGCGGACGCCGACCCGGTGGGTGAGCTGGCCGGTCGGGGTCTTCACGGAGTTCGTCCGGAACACCCCGCTGCTGGTGCAGCTGTTCTTCCTGTTCTACGTGCTGCCCGAGTGGGGCCTGACGTTCTCGGCGCTGACCACGGGTGTCTTCGCGATCGGGCTGCACTACTCGACGTACACGATGCAGGTCTACCGCGCCGGTATCGAGGCGGTGCCCGTGGGCCAGTGGGAGGCGGCGACGGCGCTGAACCTGCCGCTGCGGCGCACCTGGACGGTGGTGATCCTGCCGCAGGCGGTCCGCCGGGTGGTGCCCGCGCTGGGCAACTACGTGATCTCGATGCTCAAGGACACCCCGATCCTCATGGTGATCACCGTCCCGGAGATGCTCGGCGAGGCACGGCTCTACTCCCAGGAGACCTTCCGCTTCACCGAGCCCCTGACCGTCATCGGAGTGGCGTTCATCGTCGTCTCCTATCTCGCCTCCGTCCTCCTGCGAACCCTGGAGCGTCGTCTTGTCCGCTGACACCCCGCTGTTGAAGGAAGCCGGCTCCCGCGCCGACCGTGCCGTGGACCACGCCGAGCTGATCCGCTTCGAGAACGTGACCAAACGATTCGGCAGCAACACGGTGCTGGACCGGCTCGACTTCTCGGTCGACGCCGGCAAGCACGTCACACTGATCGGTCCGTCCGGCTCCGGCAAGACGACGATCCTGCGGCTGCTGATGACCCTGACCAAGCCCGACGAGGGCACGATCACCGTCGGCGGGCAGCGGCTGTTCCCGGCGAGCGACAAGCAGTGCCGCGAGGTCCGCAAGAACATCGGGATGGTGTTCCAGCAGTTCAACCTGTTCCCCAACATGAAGGTGCTGCGCAACATCACCGAGGCACCGGTCACCGTCCTCGGCCTGTCCAAGGACGAGGCCGAGGCGCGCGCCGTGGAGCTGCTGGACATGGTCGGGCTCGCCGACAAGTGCGACTCCTACCCGACCCAGCTCTCCGGCGGGCAGCAGCAGCGGGTGGCCATCGCCCGCGCCCTGGCGATGCGTCCGCAGGTGCTGCTCCTCGACGAGGTGACGTCCGCGCTCGACCCCGAGCTGGTCGCGGGTGTGCTCGATCTCCTCCGGGACATCGCCCGCACCACCGACATCACGATGCTCTGTGTGACCCATGAGATGAACTTCGCCCGTGACATCTCGGATCAGGTTCTGATGTTCGATTCCGGCCAGGTCATCGAGTCGGGCAGCCCCGAGAAGATCTTCGGCGAACCCGAGCACGAACGCACACGGGAGTTCCTCGGCGCGGTCCTCTGATTACGTGCCGTGAGCGGACGAACACGGCGGAACGTCCGAGGTGGGGCCGTCGGGCCATGACTCAGGCATATGCCAGAGTGCTGATCCACCAGTTGAGAGGCCCGAGGCCCCCCGGATTTTCTGCCGAACAACCCCTGCGCGTAAGCCCCTTGGGCCGTATCGTGGGACACGGCAAGCTGTCCGAAAAACGGCCCGAGAAGCGCAGGGGGAAACCGTGGCGCTCAAGCACGAGCCGACCGCGCCGAACCACTCGGCCCAGGACGCGCTGCGCGTCCTGGAGACGGTGGCGCGGCACGCAGGTGGCGTCACCGACGCCGAGATCGCCCGCCGGACCGGCGTCGGCAGCGAGCGGTTGACCGCGCTCCTGCTGATGCTGCGCCGCGAGGGATACGTGGAGCAGACCACCGACGGCGCCTATGTCACCGGAGTCGCACTCGCCAGGCTGGGTTCCGCCCAGGGCCATGACCAGGCCCTGAGCGAGCAGCTCCAGCGCACCCTGGACCGACTGCGGGACTCGGTGGGCGCCGCCGTCTACATCAGCCGCTACGAGGACGGGGAGATCAAGGTCACCGGCTGCGCCGAGGGGCCGGGCACACCCGCCGTCCACCAGTGGGTCGACTTCCGGTCCGCGGCCCACGCCACCGCCATAGGCAAGAGCCTGCTGGGCCAGCTCGACCTCAACGCCCGGCGGGACCACCTGTCCCGGCACCGGCCGGCCCGGCTCACGTCCCGCACGATCACCAACGAGAGGCTGCTGCTGAGCAAACTCGACGCCCAGTCGCCGACGGTCCCGGTCCTCGACCTCCAGGAGTACGCGCCGGGCACGGTCTGCGCGGCCGTCCCCATCACCGCGGGCTCCTCCGTCGGCTGTCTCGCGCTGTCGCTGCCCCTGGAACACGCGCACCGGCTCCGCCAGGCGGCGCACACCCTGAACCGGGGGGCGGCACCGGTCCTTCTCTCACTGGCGATCTAGGGCCCTCACGGAGCGGAGATCCACGTCACGTTTACGTGGTCGAAGGCACCCCCCAGGACCAGGTAGTATTTTCTCTGTCGCCAGCCGCGAAAGCGAAAAGCGACAGAGTCTGCGCCGCTAGCTCAGTTGGTTAGAGCAGCTGACTCTTAATCAGCGGGTCCGGGGTTCGAGTCCCTGGCGGCGCACCGAAAGAAGGCCCCTCGCTTCGGCGAGGGGCCTTCTGCTATGCCCTCAGGTACGCCAGCACGGCCAGCACCCGGCGGTGGGTGTCCTCGGCCTGGGGGAGGGCGAGCTTGGCGAGGATGTTGCCGATGTGTTTGCCGACGGCGGCCTCCGTGACGACCAGGTCGCGGGCGACGGCCGCGTTGGACTTGCCCTCGGCGACCAGGGCGAGGACCTCCCGCTCGCGCGGGGTCAGCGCGGCCAGCGGATCACTTCGCCGGCGCAGCAGCAGGCGTACGACCTCGGGGTCGACGACCGTGCCGCCGGCCGCGACCCGGTCGACCGCCTCCGCGAACTGTTCGACCTGCCCGATGCGGTCCTTCAGGAGATAGCCGACGCCGGTGCCGTCCCCCGTGTCCAGCAGGTCGGCGGCGTAGGCGCGCTGCACGTACTGGCTGAGGACGAGGACGGGCAGGGACGGGTTCGCGGCGCGCAGGTCGAGGGCGGCACGCAGCCCCTCGTCGCTCTGCCCCGGCGGCATCCGGACATCGGTGACGACGAGATCGGGGCCGTGCGACACCACCGCCCGTCTGAGGGCCTCCGCGTCGCCGACCGCCGCGACGACCTCGTGGCCGAAGCGGGCCAGCACCCCGACGAGCCCCTCGCGGAGCAGGACGCTGTCCTCCGCCAGCACGATCTTCAGCGCGTGGGGCACGGGATCTCCAGGGACAGGACGGTCGGGCCGCCGGCCGGGCTGTGGACGGTCAGTGTCCCATCGAGGACGGCGAGCCGGTCGACGAGACCCGTGAGGCCGGTGCCGCCGGCCGGGTCGGCGCCGCCGTGCCCGTCGTCCCGTACCTCCACGCTCAGCCGCCCGCCCGCGTAGCGTCCGGTGACCCAGGCGTGTCCGGCGCCGCTGTGCCTTCCGACGTTGGCGAGCGCCTCGCGGACCGCGAAGTACGCGGCGGACTCCACCGACTCGGCGAACCGCGGCAGGTCGGCGTCGACCGTGACCGGCACGGCGGACCGGTCGGCCGCGTCGGCGAGGGCGTCGGGGAGACCGTAGTCGGCGAGGACCTGGGGATGGATGCCGTGGATCAACTCCCGCAGCTCCCCGAGGACCTGGTCGGCCTCCCGGTGCGCTGCGGCGAGCCGGTCGGCCAGCTCCGGCGGGGCGTCCAGCCGGACCAGGCCCAGCGTCATGCTCAGGGACACCAGTCGCTGCTGGGCGCCGTCGTGCAGATCGCGCTCGATGCGGCGCCGCTCCGCCTCGAAGGCGGCGACCAGCCGGGCCCGCGAACGGGTCACCTCCGCCAGCCGCCGCTCCCCCTCGGCCTGACTGGGCGCGAGCAGCAACCGCGCCACCCCGGCGCGGGCCCGGGCGTACAGGGTGAGCGGCCCCAGCAGGGCGGCGACGAGGGCGAGTCCGGCGGCCGCGCACAGCAGGGCCTGGCCCTGGGTGTCGATCAGCCAGAGCTTGACGATGCGGGTGTCGCCGCCCGAGAGGGCCAGCTGGACGGGCGCCCCGATCAGCGCGCCGGGCACGGCCACCGCCGCGCACAGCGCCAGCGCGTCCAGCGGCCACAGCACGAACCCGAGGAGCAGGGTGTACGCCAGCTCCCGCCAGGTCGCCCGCTCGGTGAACCGCAGCCGCGCCCAGGCGCCGAGCCCGGGTTCGACGGGGGTGGCGTGCGGGCCGGGCGGCGGGGGTGTGCGGGTGACGAGCAGCCGTCGGCGCTCCAGGGCCCCGACGGGGACACCGGACAGGGCGAGCAGGGCCAGCAGCGGCAGGCCCACGAGGAGGGGGGCCAGGGCGAGGCCGAGGGCGCCCAGGACGAGGAGCGGCAGAAGCAGGGGCACGCCCACCAGCACCCCGCTCAGCAGGTACGCCACCGCGCCCGGAGTGTCCCGTACGACCGTTCGGATCATGGGCTCACGGTAGGCGGCGGCGCCCGGCAACGACCATACGGACAGGGGGTGTTCGGGGGTGGGTCCAGCCCTACCTCCGGGTGGGTCCGGCCGGTGGCCGTGCGCGCCTTCGGCCACCGGCCCGGCTATCGGGTCAGCAGTTCCTCCCGGCCCCGTGCCCGGTACTCGGTGACCAGGGTCGCGAGGTCCACCGCGGTGAGCCTGCGGTACGCCCACTTGCCGGGGGGCCGCCACCAGACGGGGTCGGGGCAGCGGAAGCCCTCCCGGCGCAGGGCGGCCCGCTGGATCTTGTTGGTGGCGGTGACGGGCATACGGGGGACGACGCGGACGAAGCGGGGGGTCATCTTGGTGCCGAGGTCGGGCTGGGCGAAGAGGAACTCGGTGAAGCCGTACGGGTCGAAGGTGCCCGCGATGGTCGCCATGACCTGGTCCCCGGCGACCGGGTCGGGGACGGCGTAGACGGCGACGGCGTCGGCGCCCTCGTAGCGGGCGAGGATGTTCTCGATGGTGGCGGCGGCGAGGTTCTCGCTGTCGACGCGGAGGCGGTCGTCGGTGCGGCCGGCGAAGTAGAGGAAGCCGCCCGTGTCACGGTAGAAGAGGTCGCCGGTCCAGTACCAGCCGTCGTGGCGGCGGGCCGCGTCCGCCTCGGGGTTGCGCCAGTAGCCCTCGAACGGGTTGGGGCCCCGGTTCACCAGCTCCCCAATCGCGTCGGTGCCGTTGAGGAGGCGGCCGTCCTCGGCGAAGACGGCCGGCGGGCACTCCTTGCGGGTCTCGGGGTCGACCACGGCGAGGTCGTCGCCGAGTGCCGCCCGACCGATCGCGCCCGGCGGGGTCCCCGGTGTCCGCTGGATCGCGGCCCCGCCCTCCGAGGAGCCGTACCCCTCGACGAGCCGCACCCCGAAGCGGCGCTCGAAGGCCGCCGCGTCCACGGCCCCCGCCTCCGTGCCGAAGCCGGTGCGCAGCGGGTTGTCGTGGTCGTCGGGCCGGGGCTCGGTGGCGAGGACATAGCTCACGGCCCGGCCGACATAGGTGAAGTACGTGGCGCCGTACGCGCGTACGTCGTCCAGGAAGCCGGAGGCGGAGAACCTGCGGCGCAGGGCGACGCCCGCCCCGGCGACCAGGGCGGGTGCCCAGTCGGCGATGACGGCGTTGCCGTGGAACATCGGCATGCAGACGTAGTGCACGTCGTCCCGCGCCACACCGAAGCGGTCGACGAGGGCCCGGCCTGCCGCCGCGAGCCGGCCCTGCGAGCAGATCGCGGCCTTGGGGGCGCCGGTGGAGCCGGAGGTGAAGTAGAGCAGGAGCCGATGGGACGGGGTGGCCCCGTCAGGGTCGGGTTCGGCGCCCGCGTAGGGGGCGACGAGGGCGGTGTACTCCTCGGTGTCCGTGACGAGGATCCGCACACCGGGCAGGTGCAGGCCGTCGAGGAGCGGCAGGTGGGCGCGTTCCGTGACGAGGACCCGGCACTCGGTGTGGAGGATGTCGCGGGCCAGTTCGGGGCCCCGGCGGGTGGGGTTGATCCCGGCGACGGCGGCGCCCGCGAGGGCGGCGGCGCTCAGCCACAGCGGGTACTCGGGGGTGTTGTCGAGGAGGACGCCGAGGTGTGGCTCGGCGCCGGGTGGCAGCAGGTCGGCGAGGAGGGCCGCGCGGGCGGCGGCACCGGCGGCGACCTCGTGATGGGTGAGCACCTCGTCCTCGAACCACAGCCCCGGCCGGTGGTCGCCCCACCGGTCGGCGACGAGCTGCGCGACCGTACGCCTCGTGGACTCCATACGGGCGCACGGTAGTTGACGTACCGTCAGTTGGGGAGGCGCATGTCGGTCACGGGCTCGGGAAGGTGGTGTCGGCGGACATCTGGTGGAAGGTGACCATGAAGCCGACACAGAAGACGAAGATCGCGCCGAGGAAGGCGAGGATGCCGAAGCTGGCCGCCGCCCGCTTCACCCGGCCCGGCTGGTGGGCCGTGGCCACCACGGACGGGCCCTCGGTGTAGTAGACCGTGACGAAGTCGCCCTCGACGGTGGTCATCGGGCCGTCCTCCTCCTCGAAGCGGATGGGGCGGCCGTCCCGGGTGGTGAACTCGTACACATGGTGGATCGTGGTGTGCACGGAGCTGCTCTGCCCCATGGCCTTGCTGACCGTGGTGAACGCCTTCAGGCAGCGGCCCTCCGCCCTCAGCCCGCTGTTCCAGGCCCGCTGGATCTGCACCCAGCGGCGCAGTACGCGGTAGGCCGCGAAGGCGACACCGGCCATGATCAGACCGGGAACGATGTACAGGAACATATCCATGGTGATCCCCCGCGTTCGCTGACCGCCCTGGTCGGCGGTGTGTGGGGAAACTACCCGTGCGGGGGCCCCGCGCAGCTCAAGCGATGCTCAGAACTCGCGGGGCCGGTGCGCTGTCGGTCAGAACGTGACGTCCGAGCAGGCGTAGAACGCGTTGCCGGTGTCGGCGATCGTCCACACCGCGAGGATCACGTGGTGGCCGCTCAGACCGGACGGCAGGCGTCCGGTGTGGGAGAGCGTGGACGGGGGTCGCTGACCGTTGTAGGGGACGGTGAAGAACGGGGTGAGGTTGAGGTCGGAGCGGGCCAGCGCGTGGTTCTGGTTCCAGCCCGGCCTGGTGACGTAGTACGTGAAGTCGGTGGTGGCGTGCATGGCGGTGAACTGCCAGCGGAACGTGTGGTTCTGGCCGCCCGTCACCCTGGTCGTGGGCCAGGCGCCGCCGCCCGGCCTGGTGGGCGAGTTGAGCTGCCCGAACCTGCTGTGCCCGGCGGAACAGATCTGGCCGTCAGCCGGCCCTGAGCCCGGGAAGCCCTTCGGGCCCTCCACGCTCTGCGGCTCCCACTGGATGTCGCCGCAGTTCGTGACGGTGCCGTTCTGACAGAGCTTCTGCCGGCTGACGGGGAGATCGGTGTAGCCGTGGCCGGAGGCGCCGCCGCTGGAGAGGACGAGGGCCCCCATGGTGGCGAGACCGACGCCGACGGCGTACCACTTGGCGCGTTTTCGGGTGAAGGTCCTTGGACGCATGCTGCCGCTCCCTGGAGTACGTGGGGATGTTCCAGGTCTAGACCAAGCATCAGAGTAGGAGCGACGGTTGGCTGTGTCCATATCAACGACAGGGCCCCGCCGGGCCCGTGTTCACGGGGACGCCTCGCGCCGCCCGGTGTAGAACGCCACCGTCAGGTCCTTCACCAGCGCCTTGCGCTCGTAGTCGTCGAGTTCGACGAGGCCACGCATCGTCAGCCGGGTCACCGTGTCCTCGACGGAGTCGACGACCGAGGTGAGCACGGTGTCGCGGTGCTGGGCGTCGAGCGCCGCGATCCGCCGACGCTGCATCACCGCGGCGACCTCCGGCGCGTACTCGATCCGGACGGGCTGCACGGAGAACACCTCCAGGCCGACCGGCGCCGTGTCCGCCACCAGCAGCCGGGTCAGCGCCTCGCCGACCGCCTCCGTGTTGCGCAGGGTGGAGTCCCGGACGAGGGCGTTCGGCGGTACGTCGGCGGGGAGCTGGGAGAGCACACGGGAGAGCGCCGCCTCGACGCACTCGCGCAGATAACGCTCGTGGTCCTCGATCCCCAGCACGGCCCGCGCGGTGTCCTTCATCCGCCAGGCGACCAGGACGACGACCCGCAGCGCGACCCCGTTCGCGTCGACGGCCGGCATCGGCTCGCTCCGCCAGTGCCGCAGCCGTACGTCGACCCGGCGGCGCAGCACGAGCGGGTTCACCCACAGCAGCCCGGCGCGGCGGACGGTCCCCCGGTACCGGCCGAACAGGTTCAGCACCCAGGCCCGTCCGGTCCGCCCCCGCGCGAGCCCGCCGAACCCGAACAGCGTCAGGGCCCCGGCCCCGGTGTACGCGGCCCACTGCGCCGGGCCGAGTCCCCCCGCGTACCCGGTCGGCAGCCCCAGCGCCCTGACGACCAGATCGGGCAGCACGCCGGCCCACCACGACGTCAGGACGCATCCGGCCACGCCGCAGGTCCCGCCCAGTACGCCCACCATGCCGGGCAGCACCCGCGCGGGGCGCTCGACCAGGTCGGGGTCGACCTCGACGGTGGGCCGCGGCTTCACCGAGGCGGGGCCCCGCCGCACCCGCGGCTGCTCCCCGGTGCCGCGCCGGCGGCCCACGACGGCGGGGGTGACCGGCACGGACACGGGGGCCGGGTCGTCCCGGAACAGCAGATGGACGGGGATCTCGGTGGTCGTCTCGTTCTGGATGAGCCGCGCGGGCCGCGCGACCCCTTCCGGCTCCGGTGTGGGTGAGGTGGTCGTACTCATACGTGCCTCCATGCCTCCGCGCAGGAAGAACCGTGGTGCGAACTGATGAGGGTGAAGAGGGGCGGGCGGGGGGTTGAGAACGGGGCGAGGGTGAGGGTGAGACGGGGCGAGCGTGTGGGTGAGCATCGGGCGGGTGCGGCGTCGGGATCGGGGCCGCCGGTCTGCGGTCGAGCGCCGGGCGAGCGGCGGTGGTCGGGGCGGGTACCGGGCGGGGTCCGGTGGCCGGGGTGGGGTGCGGGTGTGGGGTGGCGGCCCGTGGCCGGGACGAGGTGCGGGGCCGGGGAGGGGCGGAGCGGATGGGTCCGCGGATCGGTCAGGAGAAGAGGCGGCGCCAGGTCTCCGGGCCCGGGTAGCCGTCGGCGGCGCCGCCGCGCCAGCCCTGGGACCGCTGGAACGCCTCCACGCTCCGCCGGTCCTCCTCGCCCCAGCGCGGCCCCGGACCCGAGGTGTAGTACTTGCCGAAGCCCCTCTCGACCAGCCGCTGGCCCAGCAGCGTGACGTGCGCGTTGTACGCGCCGGGCCGGAACGCTCCCCGCCCCGGGTACCCGGGCACGCCGTGCGACGCGGGCGTCCCGGGGCCGCCGGGCGGCCCGGGTGTGAGCGGCGGCTTGGTCGTGACCGGCGGTCGGGACATGACCGGCGGCCTGCTGCGCGGGCCCGCGCTGCCCGCCGACGGAATGTCCTGGCCCTTCCCGGTCACCAGGTACGACCAGGTCGACGGGCCCGGCAGCCCGTCCGCGTCCGCCCCGGTCCAGCCCTGCGCCCGCTGGAACGCCTGGGTGGCCCTGCGGTCCGCGTCCGACCAGCGCGGCCCCGGCCCGGCGGTGTAGAAGCGGGCCCCGCCGCGCTCCACCAGCATCTGCCCGAGCCGGGTGACGTACCGGTTGTCGGCGCCGGGCCCGAAGTAGGCGGCACCCGGGTACCGGCTGCCGCTCGACGGACTCGCCGACCCCTTCGTACCGCCGCTCCCGGAGGAGTCGGGGTCCTCGGTGGCGCCGTCCGTCTCCCCGTCCGGGAACACCGTGCCGTCGTCGACCACGCCCTTGTAGCGGTACGGCACATAGTGCGTCGGGTTGGACCAGTAGCCGTACGGGGTGACCTCGCGGCGGGCGTGGGGGCGGGTCGACTCGTAGGCGATGTACGCGCTGTGCGTGGAGTCCGTCCAGCCGCCGAAGATCACCACGTGCGAGCCCCTGTGCGGGTCGCTCGGATTGTGGAAGAGAAGCATGTCGCCGGGTCGCAGCTGTTCCTTGGAAATGCGCTCGGCGAAGTTGTCCAGGCTGCCCGTCCACTCGTTCCCGGGCAGATGCCAGGCCATGGAGACGAATCCGGAACAGTCCTGCCGATAACCGTCCGGCCAGTACTCCGTCATGCTGTACGGCACCTCGGCGGTGATCCAGGTCCTGGCCCGCCGGATGATCTCCGCCCGGCTGATCGGCGGCGTCCTCACCTTCTCGGACGGCTTCTCCTCGTCGGCCGGCCGCCCCGCCGGGCCGTGCAGCGGGGCCTTCTCCCCCTGCGGGGTGTCGGGCCCCTCACCTGCGGGAATGCCCCCGGGCAGGGTGGGAGCGTGGGCCGCCGCGACCGCCGGCGCGCCATGCCCGGCACCGAGGGCGGCACCGGCCGCCGTGGCCACGACGAGGGCACGCCTGGCCGTTTTGGCGGCGGGATGACCCGGGTGGTCGTACAGGGTCGAGTACGGCATCACTCGCCGCCAGTGAACACAGCCGGGGCATTCGCAGGCGGCCCCCGGATCGATTTCCTCGAATGCCGGAGCGTCCATGCGATTCCCCTCGCGGGCGGGGCGGAGAATTCCACGATTCTGCACGACATCAAGTTTTCCAAGTGTCTCGTGCTGTCGCATGCTGACGGTCCAAATGATGTACGCGCGGATCTTCGCGCGATCCCCGCACCCCGGAGAACAGGGGGCTCTCGATGCACCATGGGGGCGCGCGGAACCTCGCACGCTTCCACACGTCCCCCCACACAACGCGGCCGCCGGCGACCCGGCCCCGGCGCCCCGACGATGGTCGGAAGCACCCCCGTCCCTCCGGTAAACTTTCACCGCACGCGCCGCTAGCTCAGTTGGTTAGAGCAGCTGACTCTTAATCAGCGGGTCCGGGGTTCGAGTCCCTGGCGGCGCACCACAGAAGAGGCCCCTCGCAGCAGCGAGGGGCCTCTTCGCATACCCACGCACCCCCGCAAAGCGCCCCAGGTTTCACAGATCGCCCACTGACGCCCCAAACACCGCGTATGACCGGTAAACACCGCGTTTCCGTCTTGCGATCAAGAAGAGCGCCATAGAACCCTGGGCCGCAAGGGGCTGCGGATACACGGCAGTTGAGGGGCCGCGAGCGATGCCCGCCGGGGATGCGGATCATAGCCGCCCGGCGACACCGCGACGCGCGAACTCTCGAACGAATGCCTGGGGGGCGTCGAAGGAACCGGAAGGTTCGCCGCCCCGTGTCTCCATGGTGTAGATCACATGGTGGCGGCGACGATCCGCCACCGATGCGTCCGTAACGGTCGAGGGGGACCGAAGCGGGCGGAAGACCGACTAACACACACGAACGTGTGTGCGGGGGGAATGACTCATGACGCCGACGGGCGCCCGGCATAACTCCGACCCGTCCGACACGACACGACTGAAGGTCCCGTCGCACCGGACCGGCACCTTCCGAAAGCTGAGGAAGACACTTCCGAGATACGACTACGAGCACTACAGCCGACTCGCGGGGCCCCTCACCCAGCCCGATCCGGGCAAGCCCTACACGGTGCAGTACCGCTCCCTGATCTCCCAGGAGCCGCACCGCCTGAGGGTCGCCCTGATGCTGGCCGCCGCCCCGCTGCTCTCCCTGGTCCTGCTCACCTGGCTGCTCCAGCCGGAGCACTGGACCAAGCGCGACTACGTCGAGTACGAGTTCCTGCCCGCCCTCGACATGGTCATGCTGGTCTCGATCGGCCTGATCGAGTTCTTCCGCTGCATGAACGTGCTGTCCAACGCGCACGCCACGCTGGTCGCCCGGGACCCCGTCCCCGTGGTCCCCGAGGTCGGCACCAGGGTCGCCTTCCTCACCTCCTTCGTGCCCGGCAAGGAGCCGCTGGAGATGGTGACGAAGACCCTGGAGGCCGCCGTCAGGCTCCGCCACCGCGGACTGCTGCACGTGTGGCTCCTCGACGAGGGCGACGACCCGGAGGTGAAGGCGGTCTGCGCGCGCCTCGGCGTGCACCACTTCTCCCGCAAGGGCATCGCCAAGTGGAACCAGCCCAAGGGCCCGCACCGCGCCAAGACCAAGCACGGCAACTACAACGCCTGGCTCGACGCCCACGGTGACGACTACGACTACTTCGCCTCCGTCGACACCGACCACATCCCGCTGCCCAACTACCTGGAGCGGATGCTCGGCTTCTTCCGCGACCCCGACATCGGCTTCGTCATCGGCCCCCAGGTGTACGGCAACTACGACAACTTCGTCACCAAGGCCGCCGAGTCGCAGCAGTTCCTCTTCCACGCGCTGATCCAGCGCGCCGGCAACCGCTACGGCGCCCCCATGTTCGTGGGTACGTCGAACGCCGTGCGCATCAAGGCCCTCAAGCAGATCGGCGGGCTCTACGACTCGATCACCGAGGACATGGCGACCGGCTTCGAGATCCACCGCCACAAGAACCCGGTGACGGGCCGCAAGTGGCGCTCGGTGTACACCCCGGACGTGCTCGCGGTGGGCGAGGGGCCCAGCGCCTGGACGGACTTCTTCACCCAGCAGATGCGCTGGTCGCGCGGGACGTACGAGACGATCCTCAAGCAGTACTGGAAGGGCTGGTACTCGCTGCCGCCGACCAAGCTCTTCAACTACACCATGATGATCATCTTCTACCCGATGTCCGCCCTCAACTGGATCCTCGCCGCGCTGAGTTGCGCCCTCTTCCTGGGCCTCGGCGCGTCGGGCGTGAACATCGACCCGACGGTGTGGCTGATGCTCTACGGGAACGCCTCGGCGCTCCAGATAGGCCTGTACGTCTGGAACCGCAGGCACAACGTCTCCCCGCACGAGCCCGAGGGCTCCGGCGGTGTGGCCGGCATGGTGATGTCCGCGCTGTCCGCGCCGCTGTACGCGAAGGCGCTGATCGACTCGGCGCTGCGCCGCAAGAGCAAGTTCGTGGTCACGCCCAAGGGCGACTCGGCCAGCCCCGACCGGTGGTTCGGCACCTTCCGGTACCACTGGTACTTCATCGCGATCTTCGGCGGCTCGATCGCCGCCGGCCTCGTCTACGGGCACGCGCACCCGGCGATGATCATCTGGGCCACGTTCGCCCTGCTGATCACCGCGCTGCCGATCCTCGTCTGGCGCCACATGCTGCGCCAGGACAGGAAGAAGGCCGCCGCCGCGGCCGAACTGCAAGGGTCGATGGTGGCTCCGCCCGAGGCGGCTCCCACGCCGCACGCGCCGCCCCACGCACCGCACGCCCCACCCGCGCCGCACGCTCCCCAGCACAAGCCGAGCTGGGCCGCGTCCGGATCGGGCGGCGGGGGTAGCGACCAGACCATGCAGATCGCCCTGGGCGGACTTGGGGGACGTAAGGAATGAAGGACCGTGCAGGCCACCGCCGCGCCCGTCGCCTCGCGATCGGCGGGGCGGTGGTCCTCGCGCTGGCCGGGATGAACGGGCCGTGGCTGTACCGCTTCGGCACCGAGCAGTACCACCAGTACAAGATCAACCGACCTGAGTACAAGGCCGCCAACGGGCACTGGCAGATCGTGGAGTTCCCGAAGAAGTACCGGCAGAACACGATCCACGCCGCGCTCCTGCACACCGGCAAGGTCCTGTTGATCGCGGGGTCGGGCAACGACCAGGACAACTTCGACGACAGGAAGTTCGACACCCGCGTCTGGGACCCGGTCAAGCAGACGATCAAGCGGGTGCCGACCCCGGCCGACCTGTTCTGCACCGGGCACACCCAGCTGTCCAACGGGCGGCTGCTGATCGCGGGCGGCACCAAGCGCTACGAGAAGCTCAAGGGCGACGTCACCAAGGCCGGCGGCCTGATGATCATCCACAACGAGAACCCCGACAAGGAGGTGGAGCTGAAGCCGGGGACACGGTTCGTCGGCAAGGAGAACGGCAGGACGTTCGTCCTGAAGGACGACGTCGAGATCAAGAAGGCCACCAAGACCTTCGACCCGGACACCGGGAAGTTCACCGGCAACAAGCCGGGCCTCGCACGCGCCTACGTCGAGGCCGAGCGCAGCGGCAAGCGGTACGAGACGGGCACCGAGGACAACTACCGGATCGTGGGCCTGAAGGGCGCCGACGCCCGCAACACCTACGGCATCGCGCAGAAGCTCGCCCTCGACAAGAAGGACTTCCAGGGCATCAGGGACGCCTATGAGTTCGACCCGGTCGCCGAGCGGTACATCAAGGTCGACCCGATGAACGAGGCCCGCTGGTACCCGACGCTGACGACGCTCACCGACGGCACGGTCCTCAGCCTCTCCGGGCTGGACGAGATCGGCCAGCTGGTCCCCGGAAAGAACGAGGTCTACGACCCCGCGACCCGGAAGTGGACGTACACCAAGGGCGTCAGGCAGTTCCCGACGTATCCGGCGATCTCCCTGATGCAGAACGGCAAGCTGTTCTACTCGGGCGCGAACGCCGGGTACGGCCCGGACGACGTGGGCCGGCAGCCGGGCGTGTGGGACCTGAGGACGAACGAGTTCACCAAGATCCCCGGCATGAGCGACGGCAAGCTGCTGGAGACCGCGGGGACGGTGCTGCTGCCGCCGGCGCAGAAGGAGAAGTACATGGTGATCGGCGGCGGCGGGGTCGGTGAGTCGGAGCGGTCCAGCCGGCGGACCCGGATCGTCGACCTGCTGGACGACCGCCCCCGCTTCGTGGACGGACCGCGCCTCGACAAGGGCACCCGGTATCCGCAGTCCTCGATCCTGCCCGACGACACGGTCCTCATCTCCGGCGGCTCGCAGGACTACCGGGGTCGCGGCGACTCCAACATCCTCCAGTCACGCATCTACGACGCGCGCACCGGGAGGATGCGCCGGGTCGCCGATCCGCTGGTCGGCCGCAACTACCACTCCGGGTCGATCCTGCTGCCCGACGGACGGGTCGTCTTCTTCGGATCGGACTCCCTGTACGCCGACAAGGCCAACACCAAGCCGGGGGAGTTCGAGCAGCGCGTCGAGATCTACACACCGCCGTATCTGTACCGCGACGGGCGGCCGACGCTGTCGGGCGGACCGAAGACGGTCGCGCGCGGCGGGAAGGCGACGTTCGGGACGCGGCACGCCTCGTCCATCAAGTCGGCCCGGCTGATCCGGCCGAGTGCGTCGACGCATGTCACCGACGTCGACCAGAAGTCCATCGCGGTGGACTTCACGACGTCCGGCGACAGCGTCACGGTGACAGTGCCGAAGAACCGGAATCTCGTGCAGTCCGGCTGGTACATGCTGTTCGTGACGGACACGGCGGGAACACCGAGCAAGGCGCGGTGGGTGAAGGTTCCGTAGGGCTCCGCCGGGTTGTAGTTCGGGTGCGGGTGCGTGGGGGGCTGGTCGCGCCCACGCGGCGGAGCCGCATATGTCAACGCCCCGCGCCCCTGAAAAGCGACCGGGGCTGCGCCCCGTGCTTTCATGAAGGGGCGGGCCGCAGGCCCGTTCCCTTCAGGGGCGCGGGGAACTGCGCGAGGAACCACACACCACCCGCATCCGCCGACGAACCCGCACCCCCGAGCTATAAGGCGCCCGGCGTTCAGTCAGACGCCTTGGCCAACGCCAGCGCGTACTCCGGCCACCACTCCCCCGCCTTCGGCCCCCCCTTGCACTCCCCGTCCGACTCCCCCGGCCGCTTGACCCACAGATACGCGTCCACCAGCGGATCCCCCGTCTTCGTCGTCGGCGTCTCCCCCAGCGCCCGCCCCGGCGGGTTGCACCACTGTTCGTCCTTGTCGCCCCCGGTGTAGGGCCCGTTGCCGTTGCGGCTGGTGTCGATGACGAACGGCTTGCCGCCGACCTTCGCGGACAGCTGCTTGCCGTACCGGACGGAGTCCTCCGTCGTGTAGAAGTTCGAGACGTTGACGGCGAACCCGTCGGCCTTGTCGACGCCGGCCCACTTCAGCGGCTCGGCGATCTTGTCGGCCTCGCTCCACCCCGCGTTCCCGGCGTCCAGATACACCTTCGTGTTCTTCAGCGCGCCGAGCCTCTCGATCGCGCCCTTGAGCAGGTCGTACCGCTCCCCGTGGAACTCGCCCGGCGTGCAGCCGTCCACCACGTGGAGGACCGCGTCGGGTTCGAGGACGACCGTGGCCGGGCGGTCCCCGATGCCCCGGGCGACGCCGTCGATCCATGCCCGGTACGCGTCGCCGTCGGCCGCGCCGCCGCCCGAGTACTGGCCGCAGTCGCGGTGCGGGATGTTGTAGAGGACGAGGAGGGCGTCCCGGTCGGCCTTCTTCGCCGCCTCGGTGAAGCCCTTGGCCTCCCGCTCCGGGTTCTCGGGGCCGATCCACTCGCCCGTGGGCTGTTCGGCGATCCTGCGGATCAGCTCGGCGTTCTTGTCCTTGCCCGCCTTTTCGTAGGCGGCGACTTGGGCCGCCGCGTTCCCGTCCGGGTTGACCCAGAACGGGTCCGTCCCGTTCGGCTGTTGGGTGATCCCGGAGCCCGTGGTCTTGTCGTCCTCGCCTTCGCCGTCTCCCCCGAAACAGCCTGCGAGCAGCAGCGTGGCCCCCACCACCGCCACGGACGCCCGGACTCCGGCCCCCCTGCTGGCGTACATCCAACTCCCCCTTGGGTGCACCGTGTCGTAAGGGCCAATCCTGGCATATTTCCTGCCTCGCCCACGCGGATGCCGTCGCCTGACCGAGAGCTGTTGTCTCCTGATCACGTCGGACGGAAACCGCCTGCGAAGAGGGGCACGGGCTGCTCGGACGACCATGCGCGGGACCGTGTGCCGGTGGTTCAGGGGCGGGTGCCGCTGAGGTACGCGGAGACCACCACGTTCGCCGTGTAGGTGCGGCTCTTCTTGTCGAAGGTGCCGCCGCAGGTGACCAGGCGGAGTTCGGCGCGGCCCGACTGCCGTACGCCGTAGGCCTGTCCGGCGTCGAAGTCGTCACGGCGAAGGACCCGCACGTCGTCCACGGTGAACTCGGCGACGGTGCCGTCGTCGCGGGCCACGCGGATCAGCTCGCCGAGCCGGAGGGCACTGAGCTTGTAGAAGACGGCGGGGCGGGTCTCGGTGTCGACGTGCCCGACGAACAGCGCGGTCCCGGTGGCGCCGGGCCGGGTTCCGGCGGCGTACCAGCCGACGACGCCCGGCTGGTCGTAGGAGGGCGGGTCGATCGCCCCGTCGGCGTCGAGGCCGCGTGCCACGACCGGGGCCTGCACCCCCATGGCGGGGATGTCGAGCCGCTGCGGGCGCGCCCCCTTCAACGGGTGGGCGGCGGGCGGGAGTTCGGGCTGCGCCGGCCTGCCGACGGCGGCCACGTCACCGGTGGTCGGCGCCGCTGTGCCCTGCCGTACGTCGGTGGCCTCGCGGCCCCAGAGCCACAGGCCGAGCAGCAGTACGGCCCAGAGGACACCGGTGGTGAACCGGCCGACGCTCGTACCGCCGCCGCTCTCGCCGATGTCGGAGTAGTCCTGACCTGACACGGCGACCCCTTACTTGGTGCTCCGGCCCCGGCGGGCGCCGCGCACCACGACGACCGCGGCCGCGACACCGGCGAGGACCAGACCGATCACCGCGTGCCGGGCGCCGGGCCCGGTGTTGCGGGTGTCCATGGAGTTGACGCCGTCCGCCGAGGCGGCGGCGTCCGCGGAGGCCACCGGGTGCGCCGCGAGCAGCGCGGCCGCTCCGCCGCCGCCCGCGCGGACGGGGGCGACCGGGGAGGCGGGCGCCGAGCGCCGCCCGGTGGGCCGGGCGGAGGCGGACGGCCGGGCGGAGGGCCGAGTCGAGGCTGAGGGCCGGGTCGAGGCTGAGGGCCGGGCGGGGGGCTGCTTGCCGTCGCCCACCTCGATCGTGCCCTTGAGCTTGTCCTCCGTGCCGTCGCAGGAGACCCGCACGCCGTAGGTGCCGGGTTTCAGCGAGGACCGGACACGGGTCTCGCCGGACAGGATGCCGGCCCGCTTGCCGCCGACCACGGTCAGCTGCGCGTCCGCGACGAACGCCGTCGAGGCGGCGGTGCCCGACTTGCCCCCGCAACCCTTGACCCGCACCTGGATGTCGGTGCCGGGCGCCGGCGCGGCCGGCACCACCGAGACGTTCCCCGCGTCGGCCGCGTGGACCGTGGGTGCCGGCGCGGTCAGCGCGGCGGCGGCCACCGCCCCCGAACAGAGAGTGAGTCGCAGTGAGCCCATGGTGAACCTCCAGACTCCTGAGACTCCCCCGCCGGGACCGGGGCCGCATCCGGGGAGGGCCCTCGACTGCTCCGTACGGGTGCCCGTGGGTTTACCGCCCGGGGCGCCGCCCGCTTGGGGGCATGGAGGGAAGGGTCAGACGCGGTCGACGAGGTCCGCGATGGAGTCCACGATCTTCGAGGGCCGGTAGGGGAACTTCTCCACCTGGTCGGGGGTGGTCAGACCGGTGAGCACCAGGAAGGTCTGCATCCCGGCCTCCATACCGGCGAGGACGTCGGTGTCCATACGGTCGCCGATCATGGCGCTGGTCTCGGAGTGGGCGCCGATCGCGTTGAGGCCGGTGCGCATCATCAGCGGGTTCGGCTTGCCGGCGAAGTACGGCCGCTGCCCGGTCGCCTTGGTGATCAGCGCGGCCACGGCGCCGGTCGCGGGCAGCGGGCCCTCGGTGGAGGGGCCGGTCTCGTCCGGGTTGGTGGCGATGAAGCGTGCACCGGCGTTGATCAGCCGTACCGCCTTGGTCATGGCCTCGAAGGAGTAGGTGCGGGTCTCGCCGAGGACCACGTAGTCGGGGTCGTGGTCGGTGAGGACGTACCCGATGTCGTGCAGGGCGGTGGTCAGCCCGGCCTCACCGATGACGTACGCCGTGCCGCCGGGCCGCTGGTCGTCCAGGAACTGGGCGGTGGCGAGGGCCGAGGTCCAGATGTGGTCGACGGGGACGTCCAGGCCCATGCGGGCGAGCCGGGCGTGCAGATCGCGCGGGGTGTAGATCGAGTTGTTGGTGAGCACGAGGAAGGGCCGGCCGGAGTCCCGCAGCTTCTTGATGAAGGCGTCGGCGCCGGGGATCGGCACACCCTCGTGGATGAGCACCCCGTCCATGTCGGTGAGCCACGACTCGATGGGCTTGCGCTCTGCCATGTGCGATCTCCTGCCGTACGTGCGGATCGGCTCCCAACCCTAGGGTGGCGTGGCTGAAATGAGGAGGGCGATCTTGGCCGCTGAGACCGTCCCGCCCGTTCACCCCCGACGTCTGCGCACCCCTGCCGCCAGTACCCCTCCGACGGCGAGGGCCAACACCCCGACGGCGTACGGCAGCAGGACGTGTCCGGTGCCGCTCGCGGCCAGTTCCCCGGGGTACGGTCCCGCGTCCGGCGCCGGGACGGGTTCCGCGCTGACCCGGTCTCCGGCGGGCCGCTCGCTCTTCCCCGCCGACGGTGACGGGCCCGCGTCGCGCCGCCCGTCCGCGTCCTGGTCCCGCTTCTCGCTCTCCCTTTCGTGCTCGTGCTCGTCCTCGTCCTCGTCGGTGATCCGGAAGCGGTAGTCGTCGGACTCCCCCACCCATTCGCTGTCGTCGCCGCGCCGCTGGACGACGGCCGCGTTGGCCACCACGTCGTTGGGCACGGCCGCGTCGGAGGTCACGGAGAGACGGACCTTCACGGTGAGGGTGCCGCCGGCGGGCACGGTGAAACCGTCGCCGTCCTCGTCGAGCACGCCGACCAGTTCGTCCGAGTCGGTCTCCTCGAAGGCGACCGGCCGGGAGGTGGTGCCCTTCGCGTCCTCGAAGTACTCCAGCTGCGGCTGCGACCGCTTCAGGGCCCGCCCGTCGTCGACCAGCACGATCACCGGGTGGACGTCCGCGCAGGTCCGGTCGGTGGTGTTGGTGAGCTCCACCGCCCAGGTCCGGAAGCCACCGCCGGCGACATAGGTGGCCGGTCCCCCGTCGATACGGGTCAGGATCGGGAACTCCTCGCTGTCGGCCCCCGCGCAGTCGACGGCCTCGCCCACCGCCGCGACCGCCACTCCCGGACCACCGCCGAGGCCGGCTCCGACGGCGAACACCAGGGTCAGACAAGTACACAGTCGCATGAACACATGACCATGCCAGCGCCGCCGGGACGAGCGGGGAGCCACGCCCGGGACCACCGGGGAGACGGCGCAAGTCCCCTCGATCAGCGGAGGGAGGGCACCGGAGGGCGGCGGAAAGGTGCCTCCTCGCGGACAGCTCGGGGGCGCGCGGGGCGGCGCCCCATGCGGCTCCGCCGCGTGGGCGCTCCGAGCGACGGCGGGCGGATCTACCCGTCGGCCCGGCCGAACAGCGGTGCCAGCAGCAGCTGGGCCGCCCCTTCCGCGACCCCGAGCGACCCGCCGGAGGCGACCCGTACCGGCACGTACGGCTCCTCTCCCTGGATCCTGGCCCACTCGTCGAGCATGGCCCCCACCCCCCTGACGAACACGTCGGGTCGCTCCTCGACCGTGCGTCCCCCGAGCAGCACCAGCTCGATGTCGAGCAGCCCGACGAGGTTCGCGGCCCCGGCCCCCAGGACGCGCGCGGCCTCGTCCACGTCCCCCCGGGCGACGGCCGCGAGGCACAGCGCCTCGATGCACCCGCGGTTCCCGCAGCTGCACGGGGGTCCGTCCAGCTGGACGATCTGGTGCCCGAACTCCCCGGCGCGGGTCCGCGCGCCCCGGTGGACGGCCCCTTGGAACACGAGCCCGGCGCCGAGGCCCGTGCCGAGGTGGATGTACGCGAAGGAGCCGTGCGTCCCGAGGGCCACGGCCAGCCGCAGCGCCGCCGCGTTGGTGTCCTTGTCGACGACCACGGGGGTCCGCAGCCGCCGGGCGAGCGCGGCCCGCAGCGGGAACCCCTCCCACTCCGGGAACCCGGTGACCCGGTGGAGCACGCCGTGCAGATGGTCGAGGGGCCCGGGCAGGGCGACACCGACGCCGAGGAGGGGGGCGTCCTCCTCGGCGAGCAGCCCCTCCACCTCGCGTGCCGCGCTCTCGACGACGGCGTCCGCCCCGGCGCCCAGGTACAGCGGGGCGCGCCGCTCGCCGACCACGGTGCCGGTGAGGTCGCAGACCACGGCGGTCAGCGCGTCGCGGTCCAGATGGAGCCCGACCGCGTGGCCGGCGTCGGGGACGAGCCGCAGGACGGTGCGCGGCTTGCCGCCGGTGGAGGCGCGGTAGCCCGCCTCCGTCACGAGCCCGTCGGTGCGGAGCCGGGCGATGATCTTGCTGACGGCCTGCGGGGTGAGCCCCGTCCGGTCGGCCAGTTCGAGGCGGCTTATCCCGGCCGCCCCCGCGGTCCGCAGCAGGTCCAGCACCAGCGCGCCGTTGTGGCTGCGCAGCGCCAGGAGGTTCACTCCCGACGCCCCCGCGGCGCGCCCGTTGCCGTTGCCGGTGCCGTTCCCATTGCCGTTCACCCCTCCATTGTCCCCCGTGCTTGCACTTTGGCAACAGCGTTGCTTAAGTGGGTGTATGACTGGCACCACGAACGGCACGGACTCCACCGGTACGGCCCCCTCCGCACCGGACGCGCCCGGTGCGGCCCCGGCCGCTCCCCTGCGCGTGGCCCTGGTCGGCTACGGCCTCGCCGGCTCCGTCTTCCACGCCCCGCTGATCGCCGCGACGCAGGGACTCACCCTCGACACGGTCGTCACCTCGAACCCGGAGCGGCAGGCGCAGGCCCGCGCCGAGTTCCCCGGCGTACGACTCGCGGCGACCGCGGACGAGTTGTGGGCACGGGCGGACGAACTGGACCTGGTCGTCGTCGCCTCCCCCAACAGGACGCACGTCCCACTGGCGACCGCCGCGCTGGAGGCGGGCCTCGCGGTCGTCGTCGACAAGCCGATCGCGGGCACGGCGGCCGAGGCGCGTGGACTGGCCGCCCTGGCCGACGCCCGCGGCGTGCTGCTGTCGGTCTTCCAGAACCGCCGCTGGGACAACGACTTCCTGACCCTCCGCAAGCTCCTCGCCGACGGCGAACTGGGTGAGGTCCGGCGCTTCGAGTCCCGCTTCGAACGCTGGCGACCCCAACTCAAGGGCGGCTGGCGCGAGTCCGGCGACCCCGCAGAGATCGGAGGTCTCCTCTACGACCTGGGCAGCCATGTCGTCGACCAGGCCCTCACCCTCTTCGGCCCCGCCACCCTCGTCTACGCCGAGTCCGATCTGCGTCGCCCCGGCGCCGAGGCGGACGACGACACGTTCATCGCGGTCACCCACGCGAGCGGCGTCCGCTCCCACTTCTACGCCTCGGCCGTCACCCCCCAGCTCGGCCCCCGCTTCCGGGTGCTGGGCTCCGAGGCCGGTTATGTGAAGTACGGCCTCGACCCGCAGGAGGCCGACCTCCGCGACGGCGCGCGTCCCACGCCGGGCGCCGCCTGGGGTGTGGAGCCCGAGGAGCTGTGGGGCCGTATCGGCGCCGGCGAGTCCCCCGCCACGGGCGGCGGCAGCCCCGTCCCGACCGTCCCCGGCGACTACCCCGCCTACTACGCGGCCGTGGCCGCCGCCCTGCGCGGCACCGGCGAGAACCCGGTCACGGCGTACGAGGCGGCCGCCGCGCTGGACGTACTGGAGGCGGCGCGGAAGTCGGCGGCCGAGGGAGTGGCGGTGAGGCTCGCATGACGAACACCCCGAGCAGCGGGCCCCAGGGCCCCGGGTCGCCGGGCGCCGGGACCACGAGCACCGAGACGCCGGGCATCGAGGAACTGGAGGCGCAGGAACGCCGCCTGGTCCTGCCCCGCTTCGACTTCGACGACGCGTGGGCGCTGGGCTCCCTGCTGGTGGAGATGGCCCGGGAGCGCGAGGCTCCCGTCGCCATCGACATCCGCCGCGGCCCGCAGCAACTGTTCCACGCCGCGCTCCCCGGCTCGACCCCGGACAACGACGCCTGGATCGACCGCAAACGCCGCGTGGTGGAACGCTACGGCGCCTCCTCCTACCTCGTCGGCGCCCGCTTCCGCGCCAAGGGCACGACGTTCGAGGAGTCGTCCCGCCTGGACCCCGACCGCTACGCGGCCCACGGCGGCTCCTTCCCCCTGGCGGTCGAGGGCACGGGCGTCATCGGCACGGTGACGGTGTCGGGCCTGCCCCAACTGGAGGATCACCGAATGGTGGTGGAAGCGCTGGAACAGCACGTGAAGCGCGAGTCCGGCGGCAGCTGACCCAAAGGGGCGCGGGGAACTGCGCGACCGGCCACGACGAACCCGCGGCCGCCGACGAACCGCAGCCCCCCGCCCCTCAGGCGCCCGGCATCCTTCCCGTCGCGCCTACGCCTGCCCGAACTCCTGCCGCTGCCGCCCGAGCCCCTCGATCTCCAGCTCCACCACGTCCCCGGCCTTCAGGAATGGCTGGGGAGCGGGCTCCCCCAGGGCCACCCCCGCGGGCGTCCCCGTGTTGATGACGTCCCCGGGGTGGAGCGTCATGAACTGGCTGACGTACCGCACGACCTCACCGACCGCGAAGATCTGCTCGGCGGTCGTGCCGTCCTGCTTCAGCTCCCCGTTGACCCACAGCCGCAGCCCCAGCTTCTGCGGATCGGGCACCTCGTCCGCCGTGACCAGCCACGGCCCGAGCGGATTGAACGTCTCGCAGTTCTTGCCCTTGTCCCAGGTCCCGCCGCGTTCCAGCTGGAACTCCCGCTCGGACACGTCGTGGGAGACGGCGTACCCGGCGACATGGGTGAGCGCGTCCTCGCGGGACTCGACATAGCGCGCCGTACGGCCGATGACGACCGCGAGCTCGACCTCCCAGTCCGTCTTGTTCGACCCGCGCGGGACGAGCACCGTGTCGTACGGACCGACGACGGTGTCCGCGGCCTTGAAGAAGATCACCGGCTCGGCGGGCGGCTCGGCCCCCGTCTCGCGGGCGTGGTCGTGGTAGTTGAGCCCGATGCAGACGATCTTGCCGATCCGGGCGAGCGGCGGCCCGACCCGTAGTCCGGTCGCGTCCAGCTCCGGCAGGTCTCCCGCCTCGGCGGCCTCCCGGATCCGGCCGAGCGCCGCCTCGTCCGCGAGCAGCTCGCCGTCGATGTCCGGCACGATCGCCGAGAGGTCCCGCAGGACACCCTCGGCATCGAGCAGCGCGGGCCGTTCCGCGCCCGCCGTACCGACTCGCAGCAGCTTCATGGTCACCCTCTCCCTGGAACGCCGGCCGCCCGACCGATGGGTGCAGCCATCGGAGGACTGGTCGATCGTCCAAGGTCACCATTCACTCCGCAAGACCCGGTTCACGGACTGGACCCCTACGTGCGGGTAGCCCCCGGTCCCGGGTCGGTCCCGCTACGCGGCGGCGGGCGCCGGGGTGGCCGCGGGGGTCACGGGGTAGAGGGCCGCCCGCTCGATCGCGCTCCACGTCGTGCTGGTCACCACGTACAGCGCGGCCGCCAGCGGGACCACCGCCACGGTGAGGAGGGTGAAGAACGACATGAACGGCATGATCTTGCTGACGGCGCCCATGCTCGTCGCCAGCCCGGGCACCTGGTCGTCCCCGGCGGCCGGCATCCCGGCCGTCCCCGCCGCCATCATCCGCTTCGTGCGGCGGAAGTTGAACACCGCGACCCCGGTGACGATCAGGAACAGCCCGACGTAGACGAGGCCCTGCGGCCCGAGGAGGCCGCCCGCGCCCAGGGCGTCGGCGAAGCGGTCGCCGAGCGGTGCCGCGAACAGCCGGTGGGTGAGGAGTTCGTTGGCCTCGCCGCCGATCTGCTTGTTGGAGAACAGGTGGTAGAGCAGGAAGAACGCGGGGAGCTGGCAGAGGCTGGGCAGGCAGCCGGACAGCGGTGACACCTTCTCCGCGGCGTGCAGTTCCAGTACCGCCTTCTGGAGCTTCTCCGGGTTCTTCGCGTGCTTCTTCCGCAGCTCCGCGATCTTCGGCTGCAACGCGACCCGGGCCCGCTGCCCGCGTGCCGCCGCCCGGGACAGGGGGTGCACGAGCAGCCGTACGAACGCGGTGAACAGGACGATCGCGGCGGCCGTGGCGGAGGCGTGGAACAGCGGGTCGAGCAGATCGGCGAGCCGCGCGACAAGGTCGGCGAAAACGGACATGGGTGGGAGCCCTCCAGGGGTCTCGTCGTGCCAGGAGTGGTCCGGAACAGCCCGGTGACCGGGGCGTCCGATGACGGGGAACTCGGCGCGACGGCCCGCGTGCGGGGGCACGGGGTGGTGCGAGGAGGTGGTGGTGTGCCCTACGCGGTGACCGTCAGGAGGGCACGTCCGGGCGCCCGGGGCCGCCTACGGCCGCGGGCGTCGGGATCGCGTTGGGCGAGGAACGCCGTACGGCGCTCCCGGTCCCTGATCGCCGTCCGTACGCGCGTACGCGGGACGACCGGGGCGCAGCGTGAGGCGATGACCGCGCAGGCGGCGAAGGCCGACCCGGCCGCGGCGGTGGCCGCGAAGGCCACGGCGGCGGAGAGGGTGCCGGCGTCCAGCACGGACAGCTCGAAGAGGACGAGGAGCACGACGGCGAGGGGACGCAGCGAGGCAAAGGCTCGGAACACGGCTGACTCCCCCTTTCGGCGCGACACGGACACCCTCCCGTTTATACAGGACGTCCCGGACACCGAGGCCGGGTCCGGGACGTGGGGTTCGTTGCACCGGTCCCACGGGCTCACTGGGCCGGGGAGTCGGGCGGGGGCAGCTGGACAGTGCGTTCGCGGTCGAGGGCCTCGACGCCGTCGACGGCCTGGAGGGCCGCGATCCGGTTCTCCGGGGCGGTTCCGGAGAGCGTGCCGACGACGGGCTGTTCTCCCGTGACGGTCAGCCCGGCCCGCCGCAGGGCGTCGACGATCTCCGCGAACCGGTCGGGGTCGACCGCGAGGACGACCCCGACCGGCGCGGAAGCGGAGGACTCGCTCACGGGGCCTGGAGCAGACCGTGGCCGACGTCCCGGACGGGCTGCGCCAGCGGGAACGCGCCGGCCTTGAGGCGGGCCACGAGGTCGGCCGCGGACACATTCGGGTGCGCCTCGCTCAGCAGGGCGAGGACGCCCGCGACATGCGGCGTGGCCATGCTCGTACCGCTCAGGGGCTGGTAGCCGCCGCCGGGGGCCGCCGACCGTACGTCCCTGCCGGGCGCGGCGATGTTGATCTCGCCGCCCTGGCCGTTGATACCGCCGTTGGAGAAGAACGACGGGGTGAGCGCCCGGTCGAGGGCGGCGACGGCGAGGATGGAGGGGCAGTTGGCGGGCCGGCCGACGGGACGGATGACCGGGGGCCGTTCGCTCTCGTTGCCGGCCGCGGCGACGATCACCGTCCCGCGCTCCAGGGCGCGCCGGGCGAGGATCTCGTACGTCTGCGGGAACAGCTCGCCCGGCCGGACCGGGGCGCCGAGCGACATGGAGATCACCCGGGCACCGCGGGAGATGGCCCAGGCGATGCCCGCGAGGATCTGGCCGTCCGAGCCGCTGCCCCGGTTGCTGAGGACCTTGCCGGCGAGGATCCGGGCGTCGCACGCGACGCCGTAGCGGGGACCCTGCTGGGGCTTGGCCGGGCCGGCGACGGTGCCGATGCAGTGGGTGCCGTGACCGTTGCCGTCCTCGACCGACTCGCCGAGCACGAACGACATCGTCTCCTCGATGCAGCCGGCCAGGTCCGGGTGGTCGGTGTCCACACCGGTGTCGAGGACGGCGACCTTCACCCCGCGACCGGTCAGGTGGGACAGGTTGGCCCGGATGGCCTGGAGGCCCCAGGTGAAGGTCTGCTCGTCCACGGCCGGGCCCTGGGCGGCGGCGATCTCGGCCCGCGTGTGACGGTCGACGACCTCCTCGTCGCTGCGGTAGGCCGGGAAGAACTCGGTCGGCGCCTGCGTCGGGGCGGTGATCGGCATGGCGTACACCATGCGCTCGGGCTCGGCGGCGATGATCGCCGGGTCGGCCTCGGCCGCGGTGACCAGCGCGTGGCGCTGTTCGGGCCGCACCTCGACGACGGCGGCCGCGAGCTCCTCGAAGTGGACGGAGACGTCGGGGCGCTCCAGCAGTTCGGAGACGTTGCCCACGTCGCTTCCGCGGACGCGTTCGACGGAGGCGATCTCGGCGGAGGAACGCAGTGCGTTCAGTCCGCTCTCCTGGTTGCCCGGGTCGAGCAGGACGACGTACCTGCCGGTGTACTCCGCGCCCTGGGGCTCGCCGGAGCCGTTCATGCGCTGGGGCTGCCCGTTGTGACCACGCCTGTCCATGGGGCCGTTCGCCATTGAATTTCCCGCTTTCTGTGCACTGCCCCCGAGGGATCGTGGACGCGCGTCGGTTCACGGAGCGCCGGCATGCCGAGAGGGCGCAGAGTCGTGTGGGTGCGGCCGAGCCGCACGTCGACGCGCGGCGCCCCCGCCTGCGGCAGAGCGGTCCCGTGACGGGCCGGTGCCTGCGCGTGGCGCCTCGAACACCGTCGCACCGGGTGCGGAGGTCGGCAACACAGCGCGGCCGGGCGGGGCAGCGACCGCGGCCACTCCGGCTCTCACCTGAGCCGCACGGACCGGAGCTTGCCCCAGACCACGAGCCGGTATGTGGAGGTGTACGCGGGGGTGCAGGTGGTGAGCGTGAGGTAGTGCCCGGGCCTGTCGTACCCGTACGACGGCAGCACCCCGCTGCGCGGCACGGGACGCAGGACGCCGCCGTCGCCGGGCGTGGTGCGGGGGAGCGTCCGGTCGACGACGTACGTGTGGACGGCGTCGCGGGTCTCGATCCGTATCTCGTCGCCGCGGTCCAGGCGGTCGAGGTGCCGGAAGGGCTCGCCATGGGTGTTGCGGTGCCCGGCGAGCGCGACGTTCCCGGGCCGCCCGGGCTGCGCGGTCCGCGGGTAGTGACCGACGTACCCGCGGTCGAGGACGTCGGCCCGCCCGATCCCCTCGGCGACGGGGACGCGCAGCCCGAGGCGGGGGATGGCGAGCACGGCGTAGACCTGGGCGGGACGGGGCCGGGCGGAGTCCGGGGCGCCCGTGGGAGCAGAGGACGCGGAGGGGGCGGAGGGGGCGGAGGGGGCGGAGGGGGCGGAGGGGCGTGCGGGTGCCGCGTCGGGCCCCGGTGCCGTGGTGCCGGCGAGCGGCGCCGACCCGTCACCGTGCCCGGTGGCCCACTCCCGCTCCAACGCCTCGACCTGGCGCCGCGCGCCGTCCTGGGCCTGCCGGTTGGTCCACCACAGCTGGTGGACGACGAAGAGGAGGAGGACCAGGCCGAGGGTGACGGCGAGTTCGGCGGCGGTCCAGAGCGCGCGGGCGTACGCGGCCCGTCGGCGCCGGCCGCGGTGGTGGACGACCCTGGGTGTCCTCACGGCCGGAACGATAGGGCGGCTCCCGCGAAGTGACCAGGGCGCCGCCACCCACCCAGATCCTGCGCGCACCTTCTCCCAGCAGGTGGACTCCCTCCCCGCAACCGGATGATCACTGACGGCGAGGCTTTTATCTGCCCTTCTCACAACCGTTGAAAGAAATCGAAGAAAGCGCTGTCAGACCTCTCGACAACCTCAGGGTTCACCCCTGACTCTTCCGATGGCCCTCCTGCGTCTCCCTATCTCCCTCCTGCGTCTCGCTATCCCCCTCCTGCGTCTCCCCATCTCCCTCCTGCGTATCTCCGCCTCCCTTCTGCGTCTCTCCACCTCCCCCGGGGTCTCCCCACCCCGGCACCCGCAACCCGGAGTTGACATGACCGCTTCCTCACCCGCACCGCAGAACCCCAGGAACGCCCACCGCCCCGAACCACGCGCCTCCGCCTCCCCGGTGCTGGGCCGCAGAGCCCTGCTGGCCGCGGCCGGCGGCGCGGTCGTGGGCACCGCCCTCGCCACCGGCACCGCCCACGCGGACGCGACCATCGCGATCACCCCGGCGACGAAGTACGGCACCTGGGAGGGCTGGGGCACCTCGCTCGCCTGGTGGGCGAACGTGTTCGGCGCGCGGGACGACTTCGCCGACCTGTGGTTCACGACGAAGACGACGACGTACAACGGCACGGCGCTGCCGGGCCTCGGCATGAACATCGCCCGCTACAACCTGGGCGCGTGCAGCACGAACTCGGTGAACGGCGAGTCGATGGTCGTCTCGCCGAACATCCCCGCGTTCAAACAGATCGAGGGCTACTGGCAGGACTGGAACAACGAGGACCCGGCGTCCTCGGCCTGGGACTGGACGGCCGACCCCAACCAGCGGGCGGCGCTCACCAAGGCCGTGGCCCGCGGCGCGACGACCGAGCTGTTCGCGAACTCGCCGATGTGGTGGATGTGTAGCAACCACAACCCGTCGGGCGCGTCGGGCGGCGGCAACAACCTCCAGACCTGGAACTACCGCCAGCACGCCTCCCATCTGGCGGCGGTGGCCCTGCGCGCGAAGAACAACTGGGGCGTGAACTTCGCGACGGTCGACCCCTTCAACGAGCCGGCGTCGACCTGGTGGACAGCCACCGGCACCCAGGAGGGCTGCCACATGGACCCGGCCGTCCAGGCCGCCGTACTCCCCTACATGCGCAGCGAGTTGGACAAGCGGGGCCTTCAGTCGATCCGTATCTCCGCGTCCGACGAGACGAACTACGACACGGCCCGCTCGACCTGGAACTCCTTCAACGCCACGACGAAGGGCCTGGTCAGCCAGGTGAACGTGCACGGCTACCAGGGCGCGAACGGCCGCCGCGACCTCCTCTACACGGACGTCGTGACGACCGCGGGCAAGAAGCTGTGGAACTCGGAGACGGGCGACAGCGACGGCACGGGCTGGACCCTCGCCCGCAACCTCTGTTACGACTTCCGCTGGCTGCACCCGACGGCCTGGGTCTACTGGCAGGTGATGGACCCGACGGCGGGCTGGGGCCTGATCAAGTACGACGCGAACACGCTCCAGCCGGGCGCGATCGAGACGAAGTACTACGTGATGGCGCAGTTCAGCCGCCACATCCGCCCGGGGATGACGATCCTGGACGCGGGCTCCAGCTACACGGCGGCGGCGTACGACGCGGCGGCCCGCCGCCTGGTGATCGTGGCGATCAACACCGCCTCGTCCGCCCAGACCCTGACGTTCGACCTCTCCCGCTTCACGACGGTCACGGGCGGCACGAACGGCCTGGTCCCCCGCTGGAACACCCACACCTCGGGCGGCACGGACCGCTACCGCGCCTACTCCGACACCCGCCTGAACGGCAAGTCGGTGGCGGTCCCGTTCGCGGCGGGCGCGGTACAGACGCTGCAGATCGACGGGGTGACGATCTAGCGGAGCGGGGTGGTGCGAGCCGGAGCGCGACCCGTGAACGTCGCGCCCCGGCCCGCACCCCACCCACAACGGCCGGAAGCACCGCGCACCACCACCCCGTGGGCCTTCCCTGGGCAGTACGGTGTCGTCCATGCGCCCCGACACGCCTGCCGAGAACGTCGACCACCCCGCCGAGGCGGCCCGCCTGGAGCGGACCGCGGACCTCTACCCGGAGGACGCGGAACACCTCCTCATCCAGGCCGCCGCCCACCGCGAACTCGCCGGCGACCGCCCCACGGCGACCGCCCTCTACGACCGCCTGCTCGCCTCCACCACCCCCTTGGAGAACCCCCACCTCGTACGGGCCCTGAAGGCGTCGAACCTCTGGGAGTACGGCCACGAGGCCGAGGCGAGGGCGATCATCGACGGCATCCGGGCGGCCGCTCCCCGGGACCCGGCGCCCTGGGTGATCGTGGCGGAGGCGCTGGAGGCCCACGACGAGCTGGAGGCGGCCCAGGACACGTTCACGGCGGCCGCGCTGCTCCTGCTGACGGACGTGGCGGAGCCCCCGTACGCGACCCGCCCCCTCCTCTTCGGCCGCCACCGGGTGCGCCGCATGCTGGGCGCGCCGCACGACGACTGGGACGCGCTGGCGGACACCCTCCACTCGTCGTCGGTCTCCCTGGACGAGCTGCACGACCCGAAACGGGTCTGGTCCCTCGGCTCGGACAACCCGGCGGAACTCCAGGCGGAGATCTCCCGCCTGCGCGCGGAGTTGGGCACGTACAGGGAGGCCCTGTCCCGCCCGTTCCCGGTGGCGGTGCTCCACTGGCCGACCACGGAACTCTCGGAACTGGTGACGGCGTACCCGGGCCTCCTCGCGGAGTACCCGTCGCACGAGGACCACCTGGCGACCATAGAGTCCTCCCTGCGCGAACTGGCCTCGTCGGGCACCCCGAACCTGGGCATCGTGACCGGCACGGTCCCCTCCTACGAGGCCTTCGCAGCCTCGGAGGGCACGACCCCGGACGACCCGACTCTCCTCCCCCAGTACGCGACGACACTGGCGGCGCGGGGGCTGGCGGTGGAGTGGCCACCGCAGAGGGGCGGCGCGTGCTGGTGCGGGTCGGGGCGGGCGTATGAGGAGTGCCACGGGGCTTCGAACTGACCTAACGGGCTCCCCGGCCCACCACCCAGCCGACCTCCCCTCAGCCGCGATGGGCCACCCACCTTCCGGGCGGCCCTACGGCAGCTCCATAGAGAGCGAGACCAAAGACGGCCTGATGCTGCAAGGTGGGAGGCCTACTCGGACCTCATGGCTTCTTGCATGAACCCCCTGTGTCGAGTGCGGGCCACGGCCAGCAGCTTCTTCTGTAGTTCGCCTCGGTCTTTGCCACGGGTCTTGAGGGCATGGCAGTTCGGGCACAGAGCGATCATCGCCTCAGGAACGTCCGGGCCTCCCCGTGCCAGATCTTTGACGTGATCGACGTCGAGAATGGGCGCGCCCGCATCCGTGCGTTCGAGGGGATGCCCCAAACAGGACGGATTTTCGCAACGGCCTTCGCTGCGAAGTATCACGGCTTCACGAGCGGCAGGTGAGCGCAGGTAGCGCTCCACTCGAGTGAGCTTGGACTGGTGGGTTCGGCCAGCCGCCGTGCGGCGCGCGGCTGCCGTCAGCTGCTTGTACTTTTCTCGGGGACTGATCGGCTTCGGCTGCGCCGCTGAGTGCACTTCAACGGGGATGACGTCGACCGTGTCGTCATGCAGTTGCTTGTCATCCTCGCTGAGGGCTTCGATGACCTCCGAGGGCCAGGTCTCGCGGATGGGCGAGGGCACAGGCGCAAGGACCCAAACGAACTCTCGGCGCAGTAGACCGTCCTGTCCGCGCCCCCAGCGTTTGCGGCGCTGTACGATGACGACCCAAGTCTCGAAGGTCCAGTGACCTTTGTAGGGCTTGTGCCAATAGCGCAGAGCCTTCTCCTGCTCCTGGTACTCCGCCATGTTGCGATTGCCAGCCTTCAAGGTCTGGTCGCCGCTCAGCCCGTCGCCGGTGTACGCGATCCAGTCCATCTCCGGGAGGCGCTGGTCCGCATACGGCCCCTTATCGTCCGAGTAAACGGAGAGAATTCCGTCCGCGAGCGGAGTGATGCCCAGCACGCGGTTGCCGCCATAGACCTCGGCGATTGCGACGCGATAACGGTAGGGCTCTCCAGGGACTGGGCGTAATCCGGTGGCGGCTTGCCCTGCCACGAGTTCCTTGAGCCCCAATCCTTCCAGTAGCAAGGGAGGCATAGGAGTGAAGAAGCGTATGAGCAAGGTACTGACTACCCAAGCCGCCAACTCCATGTCCTCAGACAGGCGGTCGTAGTCCTGCTTCGGCAGCCCAGCAAGAGGGTTCGCTTTTTGTACGGCAGACAGCTCCGGGAGGCGCCCTTGACTCGTCGCGGCGAGCTCGGCAGCGCTCGCGACTTCCCATAAATTGTCCTTCTGTAGCACCCAGAAGGGATGCAGCACGTCCTGGCCGCTGCCTGACGCGCCAGCAAACGCCTTGAGCAGCGGTGCCACAGCCTCCCGGACTACCGACCAGGGCTGCTCGCGCGGGCGGCCGTGCACGGCTTGAGCTACGGCCCATAACAGCAGTAGGGGCCGGTGAAGGTGCTGCCCCGTGGGACGGTGGGCCGGCCGTAACCCGCCTATTCGCTTGATCACGTCTCGTTCGTCGACCACTGCGCCACTCCAGCCCCTCAGTCCAATTAGTAGGACTATCTGACCAGAGGGCACTGACACTGCCACGGGCCGGCGGCAACGCACCTCCGCCTTGCACGACCTCCTGTTACAACTGGACCCAGCCAACTGAGCGATCAAGGGAGCCAGTGTGTTGGAGCCGGGGGATCTGTCACAGCCCGTCGCGGGTGTGTACGAGGAGCTCGTCACGCGGGGCATGCAGGCGCAGATGGAGCAGTGGGGCACGGCTGGTTGGAAGGCGATCGACGCAGACGTCAGTGAGGAATCGTCCCCGCATGTGCTTGCCCGGCACATCGGCCAGGCCATAGGGCGCAAGCTCAGCCAGCTGCCACACAACAAGCGCGTCGCGTTGGCCAACCAGATCATTGGGGCACTCGCATCCGAGGCACCTGAGCAAGACGCCGGTGACGCTGTCGAGCTCATCGCCGACGGCCCTCGCCAGCTCTTGGCGCTGGCCGAGCAAGAGGCCCCCGGCGTCTACGCAATCCGCCCCCTCACCCCACTCTCCGAGACCGCACTCATCACCAACTCCCCTGAGGACCCCAGCCTCGGCAGTGAGTTGCGCGCCGAACTGGCCACAGCAGACCGGATCGATCTGCTCTGCGCCTTCGTGAAGTGGTACGGCCTGCGCGTACTCGAAGATCCGCTCCGCGCGGCAAAGGAACGTGGCGTCCCGATCCGTGTCATCACGACCACCTACATCGGCGCCACAGACCGCCACGCACTCGACCGTCTAGTCCGTGACTTCGGCGCGGAGGTGAAGGTCAACTACGAGATTCGTTCCACGCGGTTGCATGCGAAGGCATGGCTGTTCCGACGCAACAGCGGTTTCGACACGGCGTACGTCGGGAGCTCCAACCTTTCAAAGGCGGCCCTGCTCGACGGGCTGGAGTGGAACGTACGCCTGTCATCGGTTGCCACTCCCGCAGTGCTCAACAAGTTCGAGGCGACCTTCGACGCGTACTGGAACGACAGCGCCTTCGAACTGTATGACCCGGACGTCGACGGTGAGCGCCTCGACCGGGCACTGTCTCAGGCCAGCGGGTCAGGCTCCACGACCGATCTCAAGATCAGCCTGTCAGGGCTTGAGGTCCGCCCCTTCCCGCATCAGCAGGACATGCTGGAACGCCTACGTGTTGAGCGGGAAATCCGTGGCCGGAACCGCAATCTCCTGGTGGCAGCAACCGGGACCGGCAAGACGGTCATGGCAGCCCTGGACTACCGAAACCTGAAAACGACTCTAGGAAACGGGAATCCGAGGTTGCTGTTCGTAGCGCACCGCAAGGAGATCCTCAAGCAGTCCTTGCGTACGTACCGCGAGGTGCTCGACGACGCATCGTTCGGCGAGCTCCTCTATAGCGGCCAGGATCCGCGCGAGTGGAATCACGTCTTCGCCAGCGTCCAGTCGCTCAACCTCCAGCGGCTTGAGCAACTCGCTGCCGATCATTTCGATGTCATCGTGATCGACGAGTTCCATCACGCTACGGCAAGCACGTACCGTCGAGTCATTGAGTACTTCAAGCCGAAGGAGCTCCTGGGCCTCACCGCGACGCCTGAGCGGATGGACGGGCGCAATGTGCAAGACGAGTTCTTCGGCGGTCGTATCGCAGCTGAGATGCGGCTGTGGGAGGCCTTGGAAAACGATCTCCTGTGCCCCTTCCACTACTTCGGGATTCCTGATGGGACCGACCTGACCAACCTCAGTTGGCAGAAGGGCTCGTACACTGATCGCGACCTCGAGAACATCTATACGGGCAACCATGCCCGCGCCCGCATCGTCATCAAGCAGATCCGCGACAAAGTTTCCAATCCGGGAGCCATGCGGGCTCTTGGCTTCTGTGTGACCAAGCTGCATGCGCACTTCATGGCGGACTTCTTCCGACAGGCCGGCTTCCGAGCCGTAGCGCTCGACAGCGATTCAAGCGCCGTGGATCGGGCGCAGGCTCTGGCCGACCTACGGGACGGCAATCTTCAGGTGATCTTCTCGGTCGACTTGTTCAACGAGGGCCTCGACATCCCCGATGTCGACACCTTGCTGCTCCTCCGCCCCACCAGCAGCGCGACGGTCTTCCTCCAGCAGTTGGGGCGAGGCCTGCGGCGCACGGAGACGAAACCCGTCCTCACCGTTCTCGACTTCATCGGTCAGCACCGGGCGGAGTTCCGCTTTGAAGAGCAGTTCCGAGCCTTGACGAACCTGTCCCGGAACCGGCTGGTCGACCACATCGAGCACGACTTCCCACAGCTTCCCTCGGGCTGTCAGATCATTTTGGAAGGTAAGTCCAAGGATCTGGTGCTCGACAACATCCGCACCCAGATCGGCGCAACCGTCAAAACGTTGGTGAAGGAGGTCAAGGATTACCGCACTCCCCGCCTCGCGGACTATCTCCGCGAGAGTCGCCGTGAAATCAAGGAGCTCTACAAGAGTGACAACTCCTGGACCACCGTTCTCCGGAAGAGCGGCGACATCACCGAACCGGCGCCGCCTGGAGAACCGGCACTCCTCAAGCGCGTCCACGCGTTCCTACACGTAGACGATCACGACCGCGCGCGGGCCTATCTCCGCCTCCTTTCCGATGACGCCCCGTCGTACGAGGAACTGCCGCCGAATGATCAGGCGTATGCCCGCATGCTGTTCTTCAATCTTTGGGACAACGCAGGCGGCTTTACCAGCTTCGAGCAGGGGCTTGAATCCCTGCGTTCCCAGCCGGTGTTCCGCGACGAGCTACGGCAAGTGCTGTCCTACGTCATGGAACAATACGACCATTTCCCGATCCCCCTCTCAGGCCCTCACAGCAACCTCCCGCTGAAGGTCCACAGCGCCTACAACCGTTCCGAGATACTGGCTGCGCTTGGGGTGGCTCGCTTCGGCGGCCAGATGCCCAGGTCCTTCGCGCAAGGCGTGCAGTGGGTGGAGGAAAACAAGACCGACACCTTGCTGATCACTCTGGATAAGAACGAAAAGGACTTCTCCCCCACGGTCCGCTACAAGGACTATGCCTTGAGTCCCACGCTCTTCCACTGGGAATCCCAGAACGCCACCGCCGAGAACTCCCCCACAGGACTGCGGTATCAGCGCCACGCACAGGAAGGTAGTCACGTTCTACTGTTCATGCGTCGATACAAGGACACCGACATCGGCAAGGCGCACCCTTGGATGCTCCTCGGTCCCGCGACGTACGTGGAGCACACCGGCAGCAAGCCGATGGCGATCACCTGGCGCCTGACGCACAGGCTTCCGGCCGATGTCTGGACGTACTCGGCGATCACCAGCGGATAGCGGCCCGCTGCCCACCGGTGATCGCCTACAAGCCCCGGGCAAACGGTGAGCCTGCTCAGCAGACTTACCGCCGAAGGCGGAGCGTCCTATGCGGACGCCTCCGCCTCGAAGCGGCTCTGGGCCCGATCGAGGATGTCGCCGGCGTCCCGTCCATGGGCTCTCACCCAGTGCAACAGGTCGGCGATCAGAGCGCTCACCGCTTCTTCGGCAACAGCCCCGGTGAGCGCACTGGGCCTGGCTGCCTGCGGAAGCCTCGCCGTCCCGTACAACGCGAGGATCGCCTCAGCTCGGGCAACGGGCACACCACCGGCGTGACCGCTGTCTGAGGTCAGCCCTGTCGCGAGTTCACACCACGTCACTTTGTGATCGGCGTGGGGCTGGACGCCCCAACGGTCAGCGACGGCGCCGATCAGCGCCATCCCTCTGCCGGACTCACCCTCGATGTCGAGGTCCGAGGCCTCGACGAGGGTCGGCATGGATCGAGGGTCGGGATCGTGCACCTCGAGGCGTAGACAGGTGCCGTTCATGGAGACGGCCAGTGTGGTGGGGGTTCCGACTCCTACGTGGTTGATGACGTTGGAGACGAGCTCGCTGACACAGAGCTGGGCAGCGTCGATGACCTCGTGGAGGCCCCACAGACCCAGATGAAGGCGCACGATCCGCCGGAGGGACGCCACCCCCTCCGGCTCGGCCACGAAGGGAAGGTTCCAGGGTTTCCTCGGCACGCCCGCGATGCAGTCCATCGTCCAACTCCTCTGCCCCGCAACTACTGTTGCGATCCGCGCTTGATTGCACACAGAGAGTTGCATTGGAACTCTCAAAATGGAACTCTCATCTAGAGCCGGTAGGAGCACGCTCCTGGCCCGCACGCCCCCGGCGCGCACCACGTTGCGAACGCAGTCGAGGAAGCCCCAGGATCTGACGGTTCGACTTGAAAGGCCCGAAGCATGGCAGTAGGCCCCACCACCCGCAGGCGCCAGTTGGGCGCCGATCTACGCCGTCTCCGAGAGCTCAAGGGGCTCACTCTCGAAGAGGCCGGCGCCCGGGTCGGCGTCTCCAAAGCGACCTTGAGCCGCTACGAGACCAAAGAGGGCTCGGTCAAGTGGCCCACCGTGGATGCGCTGTGCCGCGAGTACGACGCGCCGGAAGAGGAACGGCTGGCCCTTGTCGAACTCGCCAAAGCCGCCAAGATCCAAGGCTGGTGGCGATCGCTCGCCGACCCCATCCCCGACTCCATGAACCTCATGCTCACGTTGGAGGACGAGGTGGTACGGGAGGACCACTACGCCTGCATGTTCATCCCGGGCCTCCTCCAGACCCGCGACTACGCCGAGGCCGTCCACCGGTCTTCCGAAAGACAGTGCCCTGAGCGGGAAGTGCAGCACATGGTCGACATCCGCATGAAGCGGCAGGAACTCCTCCAGCGGAAAGACCCGCCGCACGTCTGGTGCGTCATCGACGAGGCCGCCATCCGACGAACCGTCGGTGGCCCCGAGGTCATGGCCTCTCAACTTCGCCACCTGCTGACCATGGCGGAGCTCCCCCACATCACCATCCAGGTGCTCCCGTTTACAACAGGTGCTCACGCGGCCGCCGTTGGCAGCTTCCTCGTTCTGGCCGGCCAGAAACCCGACCTCGATGTCGTGTACGTAGACCTCATCGGCGGTGGCCTCTTCATGGAGAAGCCCCAGGAACTGGAGCGATATAGGTTGGCGTTCCAGTACCTCAAAGCTCAGGCCCTCGACCTCGAGTCCTCAGCCCAACTGATCCACCGCATGAGCAAGGAGTCGTAATGCCGATACGGTCCGAGCACCAGTGGTTCAAGTCCTCATACAGCGGGGGCAGCGGGACCGAGTGTGTGGAGGCCGCCTTCGTGCGGAACGGGTGCGTCGTACGAGACAGCAAGGACCCTTCCGGCCCGCGGCTGTCCTTCAGCTCCGAGGCCTGGGCCGACTTCGTGGGGGCCGTACGGGATGCCGGGCTCTGAAGGTGCTCCTTCGAGACCACTCTCGCCTCAGCCTGCCTGAAGCTCCTTGACGACCTGCTCGGCCATGCGCCGTGCCGGTTCCTGCCGTGGGTCCTCCAGGTGCGCGTACGGCCTGAGCATCTTCGAGCAGGCGAACAGCGTCATCAGCTTGCCGTCCCGGCTATCGAAGTCGGACCGGCGCTCGTGTCGTACGCGATCTGCGAGAACCGGGATGGCAAGGGAGCTCGCCCACAGGGAGGCGGAGTCCAGTGCGCCGAGCACGCGTGGCACTGCTGCTCGTCTCCCGCGCCGTCCCCCATGCGCGCCGCTGCGCGGCGCGTGGCGCCGCGGCTCGTCAGCGCCCTCCCCACAGATCGGCCAGCGCGAGCGCGGGGTCCCCCGCCACGAGTACCGGTGAGTCGAAGGAGAACGCCCGCCCCTCCGCCCCGAGAACCGCGTATCCCCGTTCGAGGCAGAGGGCCACCCCGGCCGCGACGTCCCAGGGTTTGGGTGCGATGCATACGCAGGCGTCGAGCCAGCCCTCTGCGACGCCGACCAGGTCCAGGGCCATGGAGCCCTGCATGCGGAGTCGGTATGCCTCGTCCTGGACGCGGCTGAGGAACCGTCGGGTGTGCGCGCTGCCCGAGCCGGTGCCCGAGACAGCGACGACTGCGCGCCGCAACTGGCCGTCCGCAGCGCCCTTGGTCACCGAGCCGGGGGCAGTCGGCCCGGTCGACCAGCGTCGGCCCAGGGACGGGGCGTGCACCAGCCCCAGCAGAGGGACACCTTCCTCCACGTAGGCCAGGGAGATCGCGTACATCGGTGCGCCGCGCGTGTAGTTCATCGTGCCGTCGATCGGGTCCAGCAACCAGCAGCACGGCGGCAGCGGGGCATCGGGCACCGTCGCCGACTCCTCGCCGACGACCGGGATCTCCGGTGTACGCGCCTGAAGTACCCGCGTCACCCGTGCCTCCACCTCGACGTCGGCGTCCGTCACCTCCTCGCCGGAGGCTTTGAGCCGCGTCGCGGACCATTCCTCCCCGGCGGACGACAACCACCGGACGGCCTCGTCGACGGCCTCTTCGGCGACCGCGAGCAACTCGTGTAGTGCGGGCAGTCCCCGCCGCCGGTGAGGCTCAGGCACCTTGGTCACCTCGCGTCCAGTGGCCTGTCGAACAACGTCTCGGCATGGGCGCCGTGCTGGCCCATGACGTAGAGGCTGAGCCGGTCGAAGACCCAGTCCTTGGGCAGGGCGACCCGCTGTGACGCGGTGCGGACCAGGTCCAGGGCGACGTCCTCCGAGGCCCGGCCCAACGTCATGTGCGGCGCGTAGGCGTCTCCCGTGTAGCGGTAACCGTATTTCTTGAAACTGGCACGCTCGTCGGCCGTGAAGCGGGAGAGGTCCTTGGTTCCGTCGAAGGCCGCGCGGTCGAGATGAGGTGCCAGCGTGGTGAGTGCGGTCTTCTGCAGGTCTTCGATCAGCGGCGGGCGTTCGAGGGCGAGGAACAGCCAGCCTGTGGGCTGGTACACCACTCCTTCGCTGCACAGGGCGACCTCGCCCCGCAGGCCGGCGCCCGCCGCCGACGTACCGATGCTCTCCAGGGCCTCAGCCGCGTCGAGTGAGTCGGTGAAGGGTCCTTGGAAGACCGTGACATGGGGCAGGTTGCCGTCCGGATGCAGTGGGGGCTCAAGGGCCACGTCACCGCCGACGTCCTTCTGCAGTCGTACGGCCGCACGCAGATGGTCCGCACGCGGAAGCAGTGCAACACCAAGCCATCTCGTCACGGGTGAGCTCCTACTTTCGTGATCACTTGAAGTGCCGCGTCGAGACCTCGTCGCAAACAGGCCGCGACCGGCTCCCCTTTGAGTCGGGCCGCGATGACTCCGGCGTCGAACGCGTCACCGCCCCCCGTCCTGTCGACCGGTTCCACCGGAACGGTTGGTTGGTGGAACAGTTTTCCGTCTGCCGTGGCCCACAGGGCGCCCTCGGCGCCCAAGGTCACTATCACGTCTCCCGAAACGAGCTCGGCGTAGCGCCGTGCGGTGGAGGTGACGTCGGGGCCGTGAGCCAGTGGAAGGCGGGCGGCTTCGTCGGCGTTCATGAAGTTCAGTGATCGTTTCGGCGCCAGCGTGCTCATGTCTCTGCCGTTCCACTCGACGGAGACGCCGCACCCGGCCTGCTGTGCGAGACCGACGACGCGCTGGAGGGCCGGAGTGGGGTCACCGACCACATGGACGTGATCCGAGCCGCGGACGTCCTCTTCCGTGACGGCGCTGAAGGCAAGGTCCCGGTCCGCGCCCTGGAAGGTCAGCATCCTCTTGCTGTCGGGCGACGCGATCACGATCGCCATGCTCGTCCGGGCTCCGGCCTGCACCCGCACCAGCGAGGTGTCGACGCCACGCGCCCGCAACACCTCCAGACACATCGCGCCTGCGGTGTCGTCGCCTACGGCGGACACCAGCCGGACCGAGCATCCCTGATGCACCAGCCCCACAGCGGTGTTCGCCGCGGCACCCCCCGGCAGTGTGGTGCACGCGTTGCCGCGCAGCTTCTCGTGCTCGGCGGGGACCCGGTCCGACTGGGCGATGATGTCGAAGTTCGTTCCTCCGACGACCAGTACACGCCTCACGGCGGTCATGACGGCCGACCCCAGCGATAACTCTCGAACAGCACATGGCGTACCAGCCGTTCGCGGTTGTCGAGCGGGCTCTCCGGTGGGAACGAAGCGTGCGTGACCAGGTCGCGGACCAGGCGCTCGTAGCTCTCGTCGTCCGATCCGATGTCGTGAAAGGACCGCATCAGTTGCCTGTGCAGCTCCACGGGGCGCAGATTCAGCTCTTCCAGCCACGTCCGGTTCGCGACGAGCACATTGGCAGCCGCGGAACGCAAACGCACCTGTGTAGAGGCCGGAAGCATCTCGGAGTTGAGCAGCTCGAAATACGCGTCGTCGTCGTGCGCGTGCATCCGCAGATTCTGCCCGCCCACCGCGAGAACGTCGCGGTTCAGGTGGAACAGTTCGAGGCCGAGGTGATGAGGAACATCGAGAATGCTCACTCCCATGTCAGCCAGGCCCGCCTCGTCCGTCGACAGCGCCGACAGCAGGTTGTCGAACATGTCGCTGTGCTTGGGCACCGCGATCTGAGCACCGGCGGGATGCTCCAGGAACTCCTCGGCCGTCACTCCGCCCCAGCGCCCGTCGCGGGCCGCGAGGAGATAGAAGTTGCGGCCACCCATCGAGTAGCCGACCCGCCCCACTGTCACCACCCGGTCGCTGATCTCCTGGTCCGATTCGAGCAGACGGAGCGACCGCTGCTCGTTGTAGACCGCGACGTCGAGCAGGCGAGTGGACACGTCCCGTACAAGGTTGTCCGACCAAGGGAGTTGGACCGGCAGCACTCGATGGTTGCGCCGGGCCACCGCCTTCTCAAGACCGCAGCCCAACAGCACTGCCTTGATCACGATCAGGGTCGAGTCAGCGAGACGAGTCGTTCCGGTACCGCGTCGGCGATCCGCGAGCCTGTGCCTGGCCGCTTCCTCCGCCAGGGAGCTGCTGGTCTGCCCGTACCACACGGCCAGCTGTGTCAGGGCGTCGAGGCACGGTCGGACGTCTTCGGCGGAGATCTCCTCGGCCGGGGAATCCTGGGCGTGACTGCCGTAGTTGCCGTAGTTCTGGATCGTACGAACGGCCGGAACCACCTTGGGAGGTACCAGCCCCTTGGCCGTGAGCACCGTCAGAAGGGCCTCGAGCGTCGGCTTGGATCCGACGGCCTCGCGAAGGGCAATGTCCAAGAGGATCGACTCCGCTGCTCTCCTCGCAGTGCCGAGGAAGACCTCGGGGTCCGATTCCGCGTACCTCAGAGCTTTTCTGTACAGCCGGAGCGGCTCACCCTCGTTGTCCGTCACCCCGTTGCCCGCATCCTCTTCTCTCCCTGGTCCGCAGGTCGGAAAGTAACAGGCTGCTGAGCGGAGGGTACAGACGGTATCCAGTCGATCTTGTACGCGAACAGCGCTCCCGGGGTACTCGAAGTGTGGAGGCACCTGACGGACCGGCCGTAGCGTCCGTCGTACTGTCAGCGGACGTCGCCGGGGCTTCTGCCCCGCAGCGAGGACACGACCAGGCGGCCGTAGCGGGTGGTGAGAGCCAGGGCTGTGGTCGCCAGGGCGGCGACGAGCGCCACGACTAGGGCGGTGAAGCCCTTCATGTCGAGTACTTGGAGAATGCTCAGCGCAGTGCCCAAGGGAAGACCCAGGATGGTCAGAACGCCCAGAGCTGCCGCGATCTGCTGGCTCTCCTGCGTCTGCACCAGACGGGCGTACTCGGCCGCCTCCGCGAGGATCTCGCCGAATCGGGCCGACAGACGGTACTGCGCCTGAAACGACAGCAACAGGTCGTTGGCCGGGCCGTGAGCCGTGAGGTGCTGACGCCAGTACGTACTGCGGAAGCCCGCGATGTGCCGTTCCAGAGCGGAGACCCGGTGAGCGAGTTTCGGGCCGTCGAAGATGCCGGACAGACTGTCCGTCAGCTCGTCGATGTGGTCACGCTGGATGGTGCCGAGCAGCAGGGCGTCGAGGTACACCGTACGGCAGTGCAGTTCCGCGAAGGCATAGAAGTCGCCGTCCCCGGAATCGGCGCGATGGCCGAGGAAGGCGGCTCCGTGGCGCAGTACCAGGGCGCTCCAGTCGGCGGAGAGTCGAAGCGTCTGAGCCGTCCGGTCCGGCCATGCCTCCAGCGGTACCGGGAAATCGGTCTCTGTGGAGCGGGATGCGAGGGACCACAGCCACCGGTCGGCGGTCTCGGGGAGGCGGTCGGCACTGCGAAGCGCGGGCGTATGGTGCGCGTCCGGGGTGAGGAAGGCGACCGTGTAGGGGTGGGCGAGGGCGAACGGCGCCGTGACGACGCGCGTCTCCGCAACGCCGTCGAGTAGCACTGCCGGGGACAGCGGGCCTTCGAGAGGGTTCGGGTCTGCGGGCCGACGGTTGGTGATGGCGCGCAGCGCCTCCAGGAGTGCGGGCCCCTCGACGTCGAAGTGCAGCACGGCGAGTGCCTGGTGCGGGTGTCGCGCGGTGGCGGTGAGCAGTAGCTCGATCCCACGCAGCCACAGCGCCTCGTGCCGTATGTCCATGAACCGGTGCCAGCGGCACGGCCGTTCGGTGGTGCCGTAGAGGGCGCGGGCGGCAGCCGCGTTGAAGTACGTCTGCCGTGTGGAGACATCGGTACGACGGCTGCCCAGATCGAAGGGGATCGGCCCGGTCGGCCACGTGGGTGGGACAGTGAGTCGCACGGGCAGGATGACTGCGAGGCTCTGACGGACGCCGGTGACGGAACTGAGATCCGTGGTCAACGGGGGACGCCTCCGATACGGACCGGTCTGCTCTCTGCGGACGCGCTTCAGGATACGAATCTCGCGTGCCCCGGGGCGAAGCAATTGCGGTCCGACGGAGTCGAAGCACCCATGACGAGCACGTGGGCGAGCGGCAGGGTGGCCTCCGGAAGGCAGGGGGGGCACTTGCCGGAGAAGTGGCTGACGCCCGGACGGCAGTTCCCCCTCAGGTCAAGGGCACGGGGTGCTTCGGGTCGATGGCGACCGTGCTCCGCCGGGCGGGCGGGCGTGGCCGGGCGTCCCTATCGGTCCGAAGTTGAACGCGGGCCTCATTCCCGCGTCGGCTCCACCACGGATACGCCCCCGAAACGCCCTACGCCGCAAGCGCCGCCGCCTCCCCCAACCGCCCCGCCGCCGTCCGCCAAGCCGCCGTCACCGCGCCGTGCGCCTGCTTCGTGCTCACCGCGGGGTCGGCGGTCAGGTTCAGCGGGGCACCCACGTGGACGTGGAGGTCGGGGCGGCGGAGGGGGGCCGTCGCCAGGCCCGCCAGTTGTTTGGCCGGGTTGCCCGAGGTGACGCGGCGGGCTCCTGCCTGGCCTACCGGGATGACCGGGGCGCCGGTGCGTTGGGCCAGGCGGGAGAGGCCCGTGCGGAAGGGGGCCGGGGGCGCTTCGGACGCGTCCTTGCGGGTGGGGATGCCGCCCTCGGCGTAGATGAGGATCAGGCGGCCCTCCCGCAGCGCGGCTGCGGCATGGTCCAGGGCCCGCGCGGCGCGGGGGTCGTTGCGGTGGACCGGTATGTGCCCCTCGCGGGTGAGGGCGCGGCCCAGCAGCGGGATGCGCCACAGGCCCGCCGCCGCCATCACCACCGGGTGGACGTCCAGGCGGTGCAGCGCGGCCAGGACTATGGCCGGGTCCGCGAGCGACGTGTGGTTCGCGGCGATGATGCTGCCCGGTGCCAGCACGGCGTCCGCGTCGGCGGTCACCGTGAGGCGTCCAACGGTCGGTACCAGGACGTCGGCGAGGCGGCTGAGCATGCGGGTCTCCCGGACTTGCACTTCGATGAGTGAGATGAGTGAGATGAGTGATGTGAAGGGTGATCCCCATCGTCGGTGCGGTCCGCCTCCGCGGGCCTGAGTGCTCCTACTCAGTTGTCGGGCGTGCGGTACCCATCCGGTCGACTGCGGGACGGCCCACCTGAATTCGGTGGCGGGGCGCGTCTCCGCTCCGCCAGGCTCACCCGCATGACCTCGGTACTGGAGAACGTGGCGATCGACTGTGCGGACGCCTACGGGTTGGCTCGGTTCTGGAGCGCGGTGACCGGTAGCCCCGTGCATCCCGACGCACGGCCCGGCGACCACGAGACTCAAGTGATGCTGTCCGACGGGCCGGTCCTCTACTTCAACCAGGTGCCGGAGCCCAAGACCGTCAAGAACCGGCTCCATCTGTGCCTGCGGCCCACGACCTCGCGGGAAGCGGAGGTCGAGCGGCTGTTGGGGCTCGGCGCCACGTTCGTCGCCGATCGACGGCAGCCGGACGGGGCCGGCTGGGCCGTCCTCGCCGATCCCGAAGGCAATGAGTTCTGTGTCCTTCGTAGTGCGGCCGAGCGCGCCGCGATGAGCGGGGCCGGTTCGGGGACTGCAATGGGTTCCGTGGAGGAAGAGGAAGGGGCGTCGGTCACGGGAGAGGCGTCGGTCGCTCGTCCGGGACACGAGGCGCTCGCGGAGTTCGGTTCGTTGCCCACCGCCGAGTTCGCCTTTCCCGGTCCGTTGCGGGATCGGCTCGTCGCCGCCATTCTCGACGGGGCCAAGACCTCCACCACCGGGCTCGTCGTCGACTACGAGCACGAGGGGGAGGCTCTGCCGGCCGTCGGGGACCGTTCCGTCGTCGTGGACTCCGACGAGCGGCCCGTCGCCGTCATCGAGGTGACCGGTGTGCGTGTCGCCCCGCTGGCGGACGTGGACCTCGCCCATGTGGTGGACGAAGGGGAGGGGCACACCAGTGTGGCCGAGTGGCGGGAGGGGCACGAGCGGTTCTGGCACAGCGAGGAGATGCGTGCCGCGTTGGGGGATCCCGGCTTCACCGTGGACGACACGACGTCGGCCGTCCTGGAACGGTTCCGGCTCGTCGCCGACCTTCGTCCCGACCGCCTTCGTGCCGACCGTCTTTGACCCCTACCAGTCCCTCAGGTCCACCCGACGCCAACAGTGCGGGTCCCCCTTGTCCTTCCGCCGGCGTTCCTTCTCACGGAGCACGGAAGGGAGCACCGCCTCGATCGCCGTCAGGGGGCCGGAGAGGCGTACGTCCGCTGCCACGATGCCCGGCGCCGAGGGCGGGGCCAGGTAGAGGCGGACCGTGCCGGGGGTTGTGGGGAGAAAGCCGACCAGGGGCAGGGAGGGGAGGTCGTCCGTCGCGGGGCAGGTCAGGGCCGTGAGGAGCGAGAGCCGGCGGTGGGCGGCGGGTTCCTTCGCCGTCGGGTCTTCCGACGGGTCCAGGTGGATCACCGTCATGCCCATCGTCTCCTCGACGCGGCTCGACGAGTAGAGGCGGGTGCCTCGGTGGGCGGCCCGGAGGAGCGCGAGCAGGTGGTGCGGGGTGATGGACTCCCCGGCCCGCGTCAGCGGGATCTCGTAGAGGCGGAAGTCGGGGGGCGCGGCCTTGCGGCGGCCCGTCGCGAAGCGGAGCGCGGGGCGGCCTTCGGGGGCGGGGAGGATTCCTCGTACGTAGTGCTGGGGACCGAGGGGGAGGTGAAGGTGGTGAAGGAGGGTGCGGACCGTGGAGGCCTGGTCCTCCACCGTCTCGGGGGTGGGTCGGGTCACCGTTTCGTCCGGCTGGCGTGCTGGCGCATGGCCTCACAGTAGGCCGAAAGGCCCATCGGTTCGCCCGCTTTGGGGCGGTCCCTCCGGGCCGGGTCGGTCTTAGGGGGGAGGCGGGCCGGGCCCGTGGGCCGCGAGAGTCGGTGTGCGCGTGGACGAGCCCCACTCCACCGCCGGCCCGAAGTCGGCAGCGCGCGGGGGCTCTTGGCCGGCGCCCGTCCGAATGTCCCCCACCATCCGGTCGGCGCACGGGGGCGGCATCGCCTCGGCCGAGAGCCCCCTTCTCAGACGGTGGGGCGACGGGTCACGCCGTCGCCGCCTCGCCCTTCGTCAGCAGCCACTCCTTCTGGAGGGCTCCCAGCGGGATCTTCTTCTGGAAGATCGGGGTGCCGAATATGGAGAGCTGGATGTTCAGCGTGCCGGTGAGGTCCACACCGCCGTAGAGGGCCCAGGCACCCTTCGCCGAGCCGGTGCCGTTCGCGGAGCCCTCGGCCGTGGCGTCTGCCTCGGCGCGCAGGTACGGGGCGAGGTCGGCGGTGACGCCCACCGTGCCGTAGAGGCCGATGGTGGCCTCGGCGCCCAGGGCGGCCTTGACCTTGCCGGTGGCGGTGACGGTCGCCTTCAGGGGCTCGCCGGTCATGTCGGACTCGCTCACACCCGTCCAGCCCTTGGCCCAGGTGAAGTTGCCGCCGACGCGGAAGTCGCCCTTCAGGTCCTGTTCGACGTCGACGGTGACGCGGCCGTCGGCGTCCACCTGGAAGTAGCAGACGAGGTCCAGGTTGACGACGATCGGGACCGGGCCGACCTGAATGACGGGGTCGGCGTGGAGTTCGGCGAACGGGACGCGGACCGGCTTGCCGTCGGTCGTGCCGGCCGCGCGGCCCTTGAGCGACCACTTCGACGCCCAGTCACCGGTCAGTCCCAGGAACGCTCCGCCGGGCGCGGCCCCCGTACCGGCTCCGGAGCCGTCGTACGAGAAGGCGACCTCGGGGGCGAGCTGGACGAAGCCGTGGACGGACGCGGCGGCCGAGGCGGGGGCGCCGGGCGCGGTCTCCACGGCGGCACCCACGTCGATCCGGAGGCTGCCGAGCGGGAGTTTCGCGCCCTGCGGGCCGAAGGTGAGGTCACCGGTCTTCGCCCAGGAGACCTTCACTCCCTGGACGAGCGGGTCGACGTCCATGGTGGAGGGGTCGACGGGGACCGTGCCGTCCGCCTTGCTCTCACCGAGGACGGAGTTGAGTTCGGCCGGCTCGGTCTGGACGGTCGTACCGCTGCCGTCCTGCGTCGTGCCGACGATGTCCGTCACCTTGGCGAGCAGGCCGTCGGGGGCGCCGGGGGCGGGGGCGCTGGCGATGACATCGCCGACGGCGACGGGGCGCGAGCCGGCCGCCGGGGTGGACGCGGGGGCCGAACCCGGCGCGGAGCCCCGCTCCGCCCCGGAGCCCTCATCCGCAGACCCCGAGTCACTCCGGGACCCCGAGCCACTCCCGGACCCCGAGTCCCGCTCCGCATCCGGGCCCTGCTCCGCCGCCGCGCCCGACTCGGCGTCCGACTCCTCGCCCGACTCGGCGTCAGATCCCGCCCCCGGCCCCGTGGCGGCCGGCTTCGACGCCGACGGGTCCGGCGTCGGCTCCGTGTCCCGCGCGGGCGGTGCCGCGATGACCGCGCGGCCGGTCTTCCTGTCGTACGACGCGACCTTGAGCGTGGACTTCTTCGCCTTGCCCTGGTCGACGGCGTTCCCGTCGGCCACGGCCGCGGGGGTGGCCTCGTCGGTCGGGGCGGAGACGACGGCGAGTTGCTCCTCCGCCGCCGCGGCCTTGGGGGTCTCGGCCGCCGCCGCGCGCGCCTTGTCGGCGGTGGAGGACGAGTCGTGGGAGCAGCCGGTGGCCACCAGGGTGGCGACGGTGATCGCCGAGAGGGCCGAGAGCAGGGCATGTCGTCTGAGCTTGTGCACGCGTGATCCTCGGGATCGGTGTGGTGGGGGGTTTCGCTTACACGGGGGGGCGGCATGACGGCAGGGCCGCGCGCACGACACGGCGGCGGCAGATGACCGACGGTTACCGTCCAGTAGCTAAGCATGAGCATGCCAGCACTGACCGACGCCGCGATCCACTTCCGGCGGCTCCATACCGTGACGTGAGTCACACTCGCCGTACAGGGTGGCCCGCACCCTGCCGGATGCCTCGAAATCGGCCGTGAAACGTCTGTCCTCCGCTCCTCACCGCCCTGTTTCCTGAACGGTGAGCCCACACGACCAAGGGGACGCAGGGGGACGCATGAGCGAGCTGATAGCCGGGGAGATGCGCAGGCTGAAGAAACAGTCGGGACTGAGCTTCGCCAAGCTGGCGGCTCGGACGCACTACAGCCGGTCGTCCTGGGAGCGGTTCCTCAACGGCAAGAAGCCGGTACCCAGGGACGCCGTCGAGCAGTTCGCCTCCGTGATGGGGGACGGGGCGGGGGCCCTGCTGTTGTTGGAGGGATCCGAGGAGTCCGTCGCCGCCGAGGCGAGACCGGCCGGGGCGCAGGCCGACGCGCGGTGGGAGCGGTGGCCGTCCTCCCGCCGGCTGTCACCGGCGGAGTGGTTCGCCGCGGGGATGGCCGTGGGGGCGTTGGCCGTGGCGGCGGCCGGGTGGTGGGCGGAGCGTACGGGCGGGGCCCGCGGGTCGTTCGGGCGTTGCCCATGTGCCGCCGACGCGGCGGGCGTTCCCCCCGTCGTGTCCCACGGTGTCCCGCGTGCCGTCCCCGGCGTCCCGAACTGGTGGGACGGCGCGTACGACGGGTGAGGCGGGCGGGGTCGCCGTGTCCCACGACGTCCTGTCCCCTTCCTCTCCCCTGACGGGACGCCTGGTCCCTGCGTGAGGCTGCTGCCGCATGAGCGCCACGGGCCCGGTGGTCACCGGGCGGTGCTGGCGTGGAGCCGCCGCGACGAGTTCGGCGCGGCGGCGCGCAACGAGTCGCAGCAGTGCTTCGCAGAGTGGAGGAACTCGGAATGCATCGGATGCTCGTCCGGGGCGGCATCGCCCTCGGTGGTCTGGCGATGGCCGCCGTCGGCACGCTGGCCACGGCCGGCCCCGCGAACGCGGCGTGGTCGGACTGTCCCGCCGGGGCGCTGTGCGCCTACCTCGGCACCAACGGCGCGGGGGATCCCGGCACCGTGTACGGGGACAACAACAACCTGCTCCAGTACAACAAGTTCAACAACGCCGAGTCGCTCTACAACCACGGCAACAACTGCAACGTCCGCATCTTCTCCGGCCTCAACAAGACGGGCTCCAGCTACGTCCTCGACCGCGGCTGGACGAACCCGACCCTCGCCAACACCGTCTGGTGGCACAACGTCGCCTCCAACGACTGGTGCGTGTGAACCACGACGCCGACGCGCCCCGCGAGCGCCGCGGACTCCGCGGACTCCGCGGCACGAGCACCGTACGGGCCACGGGATTCGCGCACGCCCCTGTGTTCGCTGCGGTGTGCGCGGCGGTGTGCGCGGCGCTGACCGTGGCCGGCTGCTCCCTCCCGGGGGCGGCCGGCCATGCGCCGGCGCGTGCGCCGGAGCCGCCCGATGTGCGGCCGCTGGCGGGAGCCGCGTCCTTCCCTCACAGCGAGGCCGTACGCCTGCACGACCTCCAGGAGAAGGCGATCGTGCGGTGCATGGCGGAGCGCGGCCTGCGGTACTCGTCGCGGCCCCGGACGGCGTCCTCCCGCGGCGAGGAGACCAACCCGTACGGGCTGCTGGGCGCCCGGCGGGCGAGCACCGACGGGTACGGCATCGTCGGGGAGTTCCTGCATCTGCGGTCCTCGCCGCCACCGCGGGACGACGAGCCGCGTGACCCCGCCTGGCAACGGGCCCTTCTCGGGACCGCCGAGCACAAGGTGGCGGTGGCGCTCCCGGACGGCTCCCGGCTGGAGTACTCGACGGACGGCTGCGTCAACGCGGCCCGCGTCGAGGTCTACGGCGCCGACTGGAACCGGACGGAGCCGGTGGTCGCCGCGCTGTCGGCACGCGTACTGACCGCTGTGGAGAAGGATCCCGGCTACCGTGCGGCCATGCGGCGTTGGTCCTCCTGCATGGCTGAGGCCGGGTATCGCGTGGCCGGTCTCCAGGCGGTTCGCAAGCGCTTGAACGACCGGCTGCCGAAGGTCTCCGGCGACCCCTCCGCCCTGAGGGCGCTCGCCCGCGAGGAGATCCGTACGGCGGAGGCGGACGCGCGGTGCCAGGCGGAGACGAAGCTCGCGAAGACCGTCGGCGACGTGCAGCGCACGGTGGAGGAACGGGTCCTGGGGGCCGACGACCGCGAGGTGATCGAGCGCCATCTCGCGGCGAAGCGCGCGGCGCTGGGGAAGGCGGGCGCCGGTACGGCCGACGGAAAGGCGGGCACCGGTACGGCCGACGGGAAGGCGGCCATCGGCGTGTCCCGCGGGCGATCATGAGCCGGCGAGCCGGACGGCGGCCCGTAGGGGACGACGCCGGCTCGCCGATGGGAAGCCTGGGGCACCGGACGATCACGCCGCCGTCCGACGGCGCGAACCGGTGCCCCCTCGCGGTCGTCCGGGCCGGTCAGCGGTCGATCTGGCGCCGTTCGCTGCCGCCGCTGATCTGGATCTTGCGCGGCTTGGCCTTCTCGGCGACCGGGATGCGCAGCGTGAGGACGCCCGCCTCGTAGGAGGCGTCGACGCGCTCGGCGTCCAGGGTGTCGCCGAGGAAGAGCTGACGGGTGAACGTACCCGTCGGGCGCTCGGCGGCGACCAGTTCGGTCCCCTCGGGGGCCGGGGAGCGGCGCTCGGCGCGGACGTTCAGGACGTTGCGCTCGATGTCCAGGTCGATGGTCTCCGGGTCCACGCCCGGCAGGTCGAAGTGGACGATGAAGTCGTCGCCGGCCCGGTAGGCGTCCAGCGGCATGACGGCCGGCCGGTTCTCGGTGCCGAACACCTGCTGCGCGAGCCGGTCGAACTCACGGAACGGGTCGGTACGCATGAGCATCACGGGTCACTCCTCTCATCAGGCACTGGATGCGATGCCCGGTGATTTCCTACGCCTTCTTATATAACTCCGAGGAGGAAAGTTGACAAGCCCCGACTCAGCTTCGGCGAGTGGGGTGCTAGAAGGGTTAGCCTCGGGGCGACAGCGCGCGACAAGCGACAGCACACGGTCGGCGCTGCGACGACCAGGAGGCGGACGATGGCGAAGGTTCCTGCGGCGGCGGTGGCCGCGAGCGGGCTCATCGGCGGGTACGGGGTGGCCCGCTGGACGAAGAAGCGGCAGCTGGGCGGGGCCGTGCTGGCCGTCGCGGGCGCCGCCGCGGCCCAGCAGTGGCAGCGCGCGGCCGGAGGCAGGGCCGCGGGCGCCCTGACCGCCGGGTACGTCGCCGCGTTCGCCGGGTCGCATCCCCTGGCGAAGAAGGTGGGCGCCTGGCCGGCGGTGTTCGGCGTGGCGGGAGCGGTGGCCCTGGCGTCCTGGGTGGTGGCCGACCGCCGGGCGTGACGCGGAGCGTCCGGGCCCCTGACGCGCCCACCCGCTACGGCCGCTCCCCCCGGAACGCGCGCCGGTACGCGTACGGGCTGGTACCGACCACCTTCTTGAACCGCTCGCGGAAGGCCGTCGGGGAGCCGAAGCCCGCCTGGCCGGCGATGCGGTCGACCGTGTGGTCGGTGGACTCCAGGAGGTACTGGGCCCGGCGGACCCGCGCCCGGTGCAGCCACTGCGACGGTGTCGTGCCCGTCTGCTCCCGGAAGCGGCGGTTCAGCGTACGGGCGCTGGTGCCGGCGTGGGCGGCGATGTCGTCCAGCGTGAGGTCCCGCTCCACGTTCGCCTCCAGCCAGCGCAGCAGGGGCTCCAGGGTCGCGCCGGCCGGGGCCGCGGGCTGGTCCTGGACGATGAACTGGGCCTGGCCGCCCTCGCGTTCCAACGGCATGACGCACATCCGCGCGGTGAACGCGGCGACCGCCGAACCGTAGTCCTTCCTGATCATGTGCAGACACATGTCCAGCGCCGCGGCGGCGCCCGCCGAGGTCAGGAACTGGCCGTTGTCGACGTAGAGGACGTTCGGGTCGACGGTCACCCTCGGGTGCCGGGCGGCCAGGTCCGGGGCCGCGATCCAGTGGGTCGTGGCGCGCAGCCCGTCCAGCAGGCCCGTCGCCGCGAAGAGGAACGCGCCGACGCACACCGAGGCGATACGCGTCCCGTCGGCCGCCGCCGCGCGCAGCGCCTCCGCCACGCCCGGCGGGAGCGGGCCGGTCGGGTCCGCCGTCCCCGGCAGGATGATCGTGTCGGCCTCCGCCAGCGCTTCCAGCCCATACGGCGCCCGCACGGTGAACGGCCCCGCAGGCACCTCCGCGTCCCCCGTCGGCGAGCACACCCGCACCCGGTACGCCTCCCGGCCGTCCGGCAGCCGGGCCCAGCCGAAGGTGTCGATCGGGGCGGAGAGATCGAACGGGATGACCTGGTCGAGCGCCAGTACGGCCACGGTGTGCATGGCGGGAGGGTAGGGCTCCGCCGGATTCTCGCCAAGCAGAGGCTCACTGCCCCGTTCATCACGGACCCCTGCTGGCGAGAATCCGTTGGGGACTGGCAATCCCGCCACTCCCACCGGCCCGTCGCGCGCCTTAGCGTCCCGGCGTGACCAAGTTGCTGCTCTCCCTCCACGTCCTCGCCGCGATCGTCGCCGTGGGGCCGATCACCGTCGCGGCCAGTATGTTCCCGCCGAGCGCCCGCAAGGCGCTGGCCGAGCCCGGCAGCGAGCGGGCCGTGTCGTCGCTGCGGCTGCTGCACCGGATCTGCCGGGTGTACGGCGGTGTCGGTATCGCGGTGCCCGCGCTCGGTTTCGTCACGGCGATGAGCATGGGGGTGCTCGGCGACGCCTGGCTCATCGCGTCGATGCTGCTGACGGCACTCGCGGCGATGGTGCTGCTGGCGCTGGTGCTGCCGCGGCAGGAGGAGATCCTGGAGGGGGTGGCTGCGGCCGGGCCCGCGACCGGCGACAAGGGCGAGGGTGCCGTCACCGTCGGGTCGGCGGTGAGTGTGAGGACCACGGCGCGACTCGCCATGTTCACCGGTGTGTTCAACCTGCTGTGGGCGACCGTGACGGTGCTGATGATCGTGCGGCCCGGGTCCACGACCGGGGCTTAGCAAAGCCTTGGCCTCACCCCGCCTTTCGCGATCCGGCCAGGGCGGGGCATGATCCGGCCATGCATCCACAGCAGTCCGCCTCGCAGTCCTACCTCGCCTCCCTGGGAGCCCGTCTCGCCGCCGACGAATGCCGTACCTGGTGGGAGGACTGGGCCGGAGTGCCCGTACTCGTCGGGCGGCGGGCCGACTTCAAGTGGCGCTGGATGGGGACGAAGCTCCACCTGTTCACGGTGGCGGCGGCCGTCCCGGAGATAACCATCCCGACCATCGCGACCTTCACGGATCAGGTCCTGGCGTACGCGAAGAAGACGAAGGGTGGGTTGCCGGCCGGGCTGCAGAACGGGGTCGCGGCCTTTCCCCTGCTGGTCAGCGACCGGGTCGATCCGGCGGCCGTGCGGTGGGCGGAGGCCGAGCAGCGCAACAAGTGGGCGTGCATGGCGCGGCCGGTCGTGGTGGACAGTGCGCAGCAGTACGTCGGTACGTATCGGGGGACGCCGGCGATCGGACTGGTGTACTCGTCGTACTTCGAGCGCAAGGCCGCGCGGTACTTCTACGGGTGAGCGGGGGGCGCCTTGTAGCTCGGGGGTGCGCGGTTCGTTGGCGGGCGCGGATGAGTGGGGGTTGTTCGCGCAGTTCCCCGCGCCCCTGAAGGGAACGGGCCTGCGGCCCGCCCTTCAAGAAGCACGGGGCGCAGCCCCGGTCGCTTTTCAGGGGCGCGGGGCGGTGAACACATGCGGCTCCGCCGCGTGGGCGCGAACAACCCCCACCTGCCCGCAGCCACCAACGCACCCGCACCCCCGAGCTCTTAGGCGCCCCCGGCCCCCTCACCCCGCCGCGGACAGCGGCCTCGCGACCTCCTCCAACGACCTCCGCTCCGCCCGCACCGCGAGGAACGCCGCGACCAGCCCCGCCGCGCACATCAGCCCCGCGCCGATCTGGAACGCCAGTACCGTGTCGCCGACGGCGCCGGACTCCGTCAGGTCCGCGAAGACCAGCGGTCCGCTGATGCCGCCCGCCGCCGTGCCGATCGCGTAGAAGAACGCGATGGCCATGGCCCGGGTCTCCATGGGGAAGACCTCGGAGACCGTGAGGTACGCGCTGCTCGCCCCGGCCGACGCGAAGAACAGCACCACGCACCAGCACACCGTGAGCGTGACCGCGTCCAGCGCGCCCCGGTCGAACAGCCAGGCCGTGCCGAAGAGAAGCACACCCGACAGCAGATACGTCGACGAGATCATCACCCGGCGGCCGACCGTGTCGAACAGCTTGCCGAGGAGCAGCGGGCCGAGGAAGTTGCCGGCGGCGATGAACGCGAAGTAGTAGCCGGTGTCGGAGGTGGGGACGTCGTAGAACGTGGTGAGGATCGCGCCGAAGCCGAAGGTGATGGCGTTGTAGAGGAACGCCTGCCCGATGAAGAGGGAGAAGCCGAGGACGGCGCGGCGGCGGTAGCGGGAGAAGACGGTACGGGCGATGGTGCCGAAGCCGATGCTCTTGCGCTGGTGGATCGTCATCTCCTCGGTCGCCGGGGGCAGTCGGCGGCCCTTCTCGGCCTCGACCTGCCCCTCGATGTCCGCCACCAGCTGTTCCGCCTCCTGCTCCCTGCCGTGGATCAGCAGCCAGCGGGGGCTCTCCGGGACGTTGCGGCGGACCAGCAGGATCACCAGGCCGAGCACCACACCGAGCGCGAACGTCAGCCGCCAGCCGACGTTCGCCGCGAAGAGGTCCGTGTTCAGGGCGACGATCGACAGCAGGGAGCCCCCGATCGCGCCGAGCCAGAAGCTGCCGTTGATGACGATGTCGACGCGGCCCCGGTACTTGGACGGGATCAGCTCGTCGATCGCGGAGTTGATGGCCGCGTACTCACCGCCGATGCCGAAGCCGGTGAGGAAGCGGAAGAGGAAGAACCACCAGGAGGAGAAGGAGACGGCCGTCAGCGCGGTGGCGCCGAGATAGACCGCCAGCGTCACCATGAACAGCTTCTTGCGTCCGAAGCGGTCGGTGAGACGGCCGAAGAAGAGGGCGCCCGCGCAGGCGCCCGCCACGTACAGGGCCGCCGCGGTGCCCGTGACCTGCGCGGAGCTGATCGGCAGACCGCTGCCCTGCTCGGAGAGCCGCCCGGCGATGTTCCCGACGACGGTGACCTCCAGGCCGTCGAGGATCCACACCGTGCCGAGTCCGATCACCACCATCCAGTGCCAGCGCGACCAGGGCAGACGGTCCAGGCGCGCGGGTACGGCGGTGGTGACCGTACCGCCCCCCTGCGACGACTTCCGTTCGGTTACGGCCATCTGTGCGGCTCCCTCCTCCTCGAGCGAACCGCGTCCGAGTGCCCGGAGGAGGGAGGACTACGCCCCCAACGCCCTCGACACCGTGTAGATCAGCAGCCCGGCCAGTGAACCCACCACCGTGCCGTTGATGCGGATGAACTGGAGGTCACGGCCGATGTTGGCCTCGATCTTCCTCGTCGTGTGCTCGGGGTCCCACGCCGCGACCGTGTCGGTGATGAGAGAGGTGATCTCCTTGCGGTAGGTGGTGACGACGTGGACGGCGGCGCCCTCGACCCACTTGTCGACCTTGGCCTGCGCCGACGGCTCGGTGGCCATCCGCGTGCCCAGGGACAGCAGTGACGCCCGCACCCGCAGCCGCAGTTCGCTGCGCTCGTCCTCGGCCGCGGACACGACCATGGAGCGTACGGCGGTCCAGGCGGAGGCGATGAGGTCCTGGACCTCGCCCCGGTCGAGCACCTCGCCCTTCAGTCGCTCCACCCGCGCACGGGTGTCGGTGTCGGACTGGAGGTCCCGGGCGAAGTCCGTGAGGAAGCGGTCCAGGGCGCCGCGCGCCGGGTGCGTGGGCGAGTCCCGCATCTCGGAGACGAACCGGAGCAGTTCCTTGTAGACGCGCTCGCCGATCCGCTTGTCGACGAAGCGCGGGGTCCAGCCGGGGGCGCCGCCCTCGACCGCGTCCATGACCTGGTCGTCGTGGAGGATCAACCAGTTCTGGGCGCGGGCGCAGATCAGGTCCACGGCCCGCCGGTGGCCGCCGTCGTTGACGATCCGCTCCAGCATCTTCCCTATGCCGGGCCCGATCTCCTGGCTGCCCGCCCGCCGGGTGACGGCCTCCCCGACCACGGCCTGCACATCGGCGTCGCGCAGCACGGTGAGGGCGCCGCGCATCGCGGTCGCCAACTCCTCGGTCACCCGGTCGGCGTTCTGCGGCTCGGCGAGCCACGCGCCGAGCCGGCTGCCGATGCCGACGGCGCGCAGCCGCTGCCGGACCACATCCTCGGAGAGGAAGTTCTCCCCGACGAACTCACCCAGCGTGACGCCCAGTTGGTCCTTCTTGCGGGGGATGATCGCGGTGTGCGGAATGGGCAGGCCGAGAGGGTGCCGGAACAGGGCGGTCACGGCGAACCAGTCCGCCAGCGCACCCACCATGCCCGCCTCCGCGGCCGCCGCGACATAGCCCGCCCAGGCTCCGGCGCCCTCGTGGGAGGCCCACGTCGCCAGGACGTACACCACCGCCACGAACAGCAGCAGCCCCGCGGCGGTCAGCTTCATCTGCCGGACGCCCCGCTGCTTCTCCTCGTCGGCCGCGCTGAACGCGGTCATCGTGCGATGCGACACACGTGGCTCACCGGATCCGCCGGGCGCGTCCGCCGTGGCCCGCGCTCCCGGCGTGGTGTCCGTCACCTCGCTGTCGGGGCCACCGGGAAGGGAACGCTGTCCCGGGGCGCCGTTCTCTTCCGGTTTCGTACGGTTCATTCACTCCACCCGTTCCTGTCCCCCGTACACATTGTCCCCTTCTCGGTCCCTTGGTGACCTACTGCATGACGTACTCCTGGAACGCGACAGGAGTTCCCCGCGTCTGTCCGGACGGGGGAACCGATGGGGGTTCTCACCGACCGCCCCCATCCCATGCCGCATCATGGGGTGATCACTACGGAGCCTCGGGGCTCCATTGTTCGAGGAGCCACACACCGCATGACCAAGCGTCACGCCGGGGGTGTGGGGGATTCCCCCACAAGGCACGGCGCACTGCTGGCGGCCATGATTGCCCTGATCGTCGCCGTCTCGGCGGCCATATACGTCGGAGTCGGCATCGACGACGGCAGCCGGCGTCAGGAGACCTTCGCCAGCGCGCCGCGCAATCCCGCCGCCCCCGCCTCCACCGGGAACTGGGTGGGCGCCTGGTCGGCGTCGCCGAGCGGAGCCGAGCCGGGCACCGAGACCAACGGCCTCGCCGGCCGCTCCGTGCGCAACGTCGTCCACAGCTCCGCCGCGGGTACGAGTGCCCGCGTCACGCTGTCCAATCTCTACGGCCAGCAGCCGCTGACCGTCACCCACACCTCGCTCGCGGTCGCCGCCACGGTGAACAGCCCGGCGGCAGCGGCCGACACCATGCGCCGGCTCACCTTCGGCGGACGCACGACCGTGGTCATCGCCGCAGGTCAGCAGGTGGTCAGCGACGTCGTACGGATCGCGATCCCGCACGACAGCGACGTACTGATCACCACCTACTCACCCACCCCGTCCGGGCCCACGACCTTCCACGCGCACGCCCGGCAGATCTCGTACACCGCCGAGGGCGACCAGGCGGCGGACGTCACCGGGACGCCGTACACCACGCAGAGCATGCACTGGCGGTACGTCACCGCGCTGGACGTGCTGAGCAGGGAGTCCGCGGGCACCGTCGTGGTCCTCGGCGACTCGCTCACCGACGGCATCACCTCGACCGTCGGTGAGAACCGCCGCTGGACGGACGTCCTCTCCGACCGGCTGCGGGCCGCCGCAGGCTCCTCCGACGTGCCCCGCTACACCGTCGTCAACCAGGGCATCAGCGGCAACCAGGTCCTCGCAGGCGGCCGGGGCCGACCCGCCGACAACCCCAGCGGCCTGTCCCGCTTCCCGCGCGACGTGCTCGGCCGGACCGGCGTCAAGGCCGTCGTCATCGACCTCGGCGTCAACGACATCCTGAAGAACCCCGGCCAGGCCGACCCCGAGACGATCGTCGCCGGCCTGCGCGGACTCGTCGACCAGGCGCACGCGCGCGGTCTGCGGGTCGTCGGCGCCACCCTGATGCCGTTCAGCGGCCACCGCGGCTACACCGACCAGCGCGAGTCCGTACGCCAGGCGATCAACGCCCGCATCCGCTCCGGCAAGGTCTTCGACGCGGTCGTCGACTTCGACAAGGCGCTCCGCGACCCCTACGCCCCCGGCCGGCTGCGCTCCGACTACGACTCGGGCGACCACCTCCACCCGAGTGACAAGGGCTACGAGCGGATGGGTCAGGTCTTCGACCTGAAGGCGCTGAAGGGCGCGGTCCCGGCGGACCTGTAGGGCGGACGGACCGCGAGGGCCACGGGGCGGACGGACCGCCTCAGTGGCCCCGGCCCAGTTCGCGGCGGGCCCGGCGGCGCTCCAGTCGCTCCTGCCGCCGGGCCTCCTTCAGCCGCTGCCGCTCGGCCTTGGGGAGCTTGCGCTCGACGCCGACGCCGCCCCAGAAGGCGAACCCGGTGATGACCACACGAGGGGCGCCGGGCTCGCCCGGTTCGCCCTCCTCACGCTGGTCGAAGCCGCCCATGACACCGATGCCGCGCACGACGACCTCGACGCCGGGCGGCACGATCACATTGATCCCGCCCATGACGGCCACACAGTTGATGGTGACCTCGCGCTCCGCGAAGTACGCGTCCCTCAGGTCCAGTTCACCGCCGCCCCAGAACGCGAAGCAGTCGAACCGCTCGGGCACCGTCCAGCGGCCCTTGCGCTCGAAGCCGGACATCACCGCCACACCCCACGTCGACGAGCCCTGCCCGCCGACGATCCGCTCCGCCCAACCCCCCCTCTCCGCAGGCCCCTTCACCAGGGAGACGGACGGCGGCGCCACCGCCCGGGCACCCGGCAGATCACGGGTGATCGGCGCCAACTCACCATAGGTACGCGCCTGGTAGGTGGCGTCCAGCCGCTCCCCGAACTCCTCCATGTCGAGCCGCCCCTCCGCGAGGGCGTCCCGCAACTGCTCGGCCACCCGTTCACGGTCGGCGTCGGAGGCACGGAGGTCCGCGGCGGCCGGCAGGTCCGGGAGATCGTCCGTCATACGGCTCAGCCTACGAGGAACCCCGGCCCCCGGCTACGAGACCGACTGCCCCGACTCCCCCACCCGCTCCGCCTGCTGCGCGTACATCTGGGCGATCACCGCCTCGATGTCCGGCTCCCGCACCGACAGGTCCACCAGCGGATACTCCGACGCGATCCGCGCCACCAGCGGGGCCGCCGACTCCGACGCCGGGAACGCCAGCCACTGCCGGGGCCCCTCCACCCGTACGACCCGGGCGGGCGCCGCCTCGATCGGGGGCAACTCGCGCTCCAGGTCGACGACGAGGGTCCGCTCGCTCTCCCCCACCTCGTGCAGCCCCGTCAGCGGACCGTCGTACATCAACCGGCCGTGGTCGATGACCATCACCCGCCGGCACAGCTGCTCGATGTCCTGGAGGTCGTGCGTGGTGAGCAGCACGGTCGTGCCGCGCTCGGTGTTGAGGTCCTTCAGGAACGCGCGGACCTTCGCCTTGCTGATGACGTCCAGCCCGATCGTCGGCTCGTCCAGGTACAGCACCTCGGGGTCGTGCAGCAGCGCGGCCGCGATGTCGCCGCGCATGCGCTGCCCGAGGGAGAGCTGCCGCACGGGCACGTCCAACAGGTCACCGAGTTCGAGGAGTTCGACGCAGCGGTCCAGGTTCTCGCGGTACCGGGCGTCGGGGATGCGGTACATGCGGTGCATCAGCCGGTACGAGTCGATGAGCGGCAGATCCCACCACAGGGTGGTCCGCTGCCCGAAGACGACACCGATCCGGCGGGCCAGCCGGGTCCGTTCACGGGACGGGTCGATGCCCGCGACCCGCACCCGGCCGCCGCTCGGCGTCAGGATGCCCGTCAGCATCTTGATGGTGGTGGACTTCCCCGCGCCGTTCGGGCCGATGTAGCCGACCATCTCGCCCCGCGGCACGGTGAAGGAGATCGAGTCCACGGCCCGCACCTCGCGCCGCTCCCGCCGCAGGAACCCGGTCTTCCGCCGGACGTCGAAGACCTTCTCGACCCGGTCGAGTTCGATGAACCGCTCGTCCATGTGTCCCTAACTCCCCGTGCTCCGGTACGAACGCAGCCCCGCCCGCCATGCCGCGCCGGCGAGCGCGCAGCAGGCCGCCGCCACCAGCGGCGGCGCGAACGCCAGCCACTGGGGCACGTCGAGCGGGTAGGGGCGGCCCAGGACGTACAGCCCGGGCAGCCAGTTGACGAAGGCCAGCGGCAGGACGAACGTCACCCCGCGCAGCAGGTCCTTGGCGAAGAGGGCCGGCGGGTACTGCAAAAGCGTGGCACCGCCGTACGTGAAGGCGTTCTGCACCTCGGAGGCGTCCTGCGCGACGAACTGGAAGGCCGCGCCCCCGACGAACACCGCCCCGAAGATGACGCCGCCGCTGACCACCATCATCGGGAGCATCAGCACCTTCAGCGGCGTCCAGGCGATGTCCAGCGTGGCCAGCGCGTAGCCGAGGATGAAGGCGCCCTGGGTGATCCGGCCGAGGCGCCGCAGCGCGAACTTGTCGGCGGCGACCTGCGCGAGCACCGGAGCGGGCCGGACGAGCAGGGTGTCCAGCGTGCCGTCGCGGACCCGGCGCCCGAGCCGGTCCATGGAGCCGATCATCAGGTCGGCGAGACCGAACGCCATCGCGGACGTGCCGTACAGCAGGGCGATCTCGGACAGGGTGAAGCCGCCCAACTCGTCGACCTGGGAGAACATCAGCAGGATCGCGACGAAGTCGAAGGCGGTGGCGGCGAAGTTGCCGAAGGCCGTCATCACGAAGGAGGCGCGGTACGCCATGGTGGAGCGGATCCACATCGCGGCGATCATGCGGTAGGCGCGCAACCCGTCCCGGAGCCGGCTGTACGGGCCGTACGCACCGAACGGCTCCTCCGTGACCCGCGTCACCGGGCGCTCGTCGACGTCAGCCACCCTGGACCACCACCTTCCGTGTCGCCGCCGACTGGATCAGCCGCCCCACCGCCAGCAGCACGACCGCCCAGCCCGCCTGGAACGCGAACGTGCCCCACACGTCGGCCTCGCCCAGCAGCACGTCGGCGGGCGCCTGGAGCAGCGCGGACCACGGCAGGAGGCGGGCGAGGTCGCCGAGGGCGCCGGGGAAGACGTTCAACGGCAGCAGCATGCCGGAGAAGAAGACCCCCGTGAGCCAGGTGATCTGCATCGCTCCGGCGCCGTCGAGGAGCCAGAATGCCCACAGGGCGACGATGTATCGGATCGCGAAGCTCACGAGGGCCCCGAGGGCGACCGCGACGAGGCAGGCGAGCCACGGCAGGGCACTGGACGGCAGCGCGAGATCGAAGAACAGGGCACCGCACAGCATGGGAAGGACACCGCGTCCGAGCAGCTGGAACAAGGCCCGACCCAGGTCCGCGGCGAGCCACCACAACTGGAGGTCGGCGGGCCGGTACAGGTCGACCGCGATGTCACCCGTGCGGATCCGCTCGATGAGCTCCTCCTCGAAGCCGGCGCTTCCCAGCACCATGACCGCGAACATCGCCTGGCCCACCCACACATAGGTGAGCGCCTGCGCCTGGTCGTAGCCACCGAGGTGGGGCTTCTCCTGCCAGAGGGCGATGTAGGTGTATGCGAGGATGAAGCCGAAGACGGTGTTGGTGAACACCCCCGCCGCGGTGGCCACCCGATACGTCGCGTACCGCCTGAAGCCACCGGCGGCGACGGCGGCGTACAACCGCCCAGTGCCCACGAGGAAACTCCCATCCGCTGCGAAGAGTCTGGCGAAAGACCGAGGCCGAGGCCGATCCGGGCCGAAGCGCGAAAGCCTAGTCCGCGGCCGGATCGGTGTGCCAGGCGTTTTCGGGCCGGGCGGTGGTGCTCCCGGGGCGTGCGAGGCGCGTGCCGGTATCCGGGAACGGATCAGCCGGTTCGGGTGTCTTCACTCAGGGGTGCAGAACTTGCCCGGAGCGGGCGCAAAGCGTACGAGGCCGTACGGAAATGAACGTACGACGCGGAAACAGGAGCACGGCAGCACGATGAGCGACGAGCCGCAGCCGAAGCGGAACGGCCCGGGCCGGACACCGGGAGAACCGGAGCGCCGGACCCCGGGCACGCCCCGGAACCCCGCCGAGCCGCGCCCGGGCACGCCCCCGGAGCCCCCGACGACCGGCACCGGGCCCGGCTCGTCCCCCGGCCGTCGGCAGGGCCCGCCCCCGGGCGACGGCCCGGACCGACCCTCGGGGGGACGGCCGAACCAGCCGACCGACGGTGCGGCCGACCGGCCGTCCGGCGGCGAGTCCGGCGGGACGTCCGGCGGACGGCGCGAACCGGGTGCGGTTTCGGGCGGACGGCCGGGTTCGGCCTCAGGTTCCGGCGGACGGCCGGGTTCGGCCTCGGGCTCGGCTTCGGGCGGACGGTCTGGCGCGGCGACCGGCGACGACGGTGCTGCGGCGAGCGGCGACAGGTCCGGCGCGGGCTCGGAGGCTCCGGCCGCCGGCAGGCCCGGTACCGGTACCGGGGGTCGGTCGACCTCCGGGTCCGGCGGCGAGCGTTCGGCGACGACCGGTGCGGCGTCCGGCCGTCCGTCCCCGGCCGCGGGTGACGGGACCGGTCGGCGGACCGGTGGGCCGTCCGGGCCCGCGAAGGGCGGTCCCTCGGGGCGGTCCTCCGACGGGGGCTCCGGTTCGGGGGCCCAGGGTCACGGGGCCGGGCAGCGGGGCGGCACGTCCGGCGGGGGCAAGTCGCTCTCGCCGAGCGCCGGGACGGCGTCCGGTGGTGCGGTCGCGCGGACCTCCGGCGGGGCGGGTGCTCCGGAGAGCGACGCCGAGCTGACCATGCCGCTGAGCGTCACCCGTCCCGAGAAGTCCGGTTCGGCGAGGCCCGGCTCGGCGAAGCCCGGCGGCAAGCCCGGCTCCACGGGCGGCGGCGCGTCGGGCCCGGCGGCGGCCGGTGACGCCGAGATGACCATGACCCTGGGTGTCACGCGCGCGGGCGCGAAGCCCGGCGGCAAGCGGCCCGGCGGCGCGGCGGGCGCGGCCGGGGCGGCGGGCGCGGCCGGGGCGGCGGGCGCGGCCGGGGCGGCGGCAGCCGGTGGCACGGCTTCGGCCGCCGGTGGCACGGCCGCCGCGGCGGCCGGCGGGACGCGTGCCGGTAAGGCCGGTGTCACGAGCGGCCTCGCGGCAGCCGGGGCCACGGCCGGAGTCGCCGGCGCGGCAGGCGCGGGGGCCGGTGGGGGCGCGGCGACCGCCGGCGTTCCCGCTGTCGCACCCGCCGACGTGCCCGATGTCACCCCGGCCGCCGGCGGCGGCAAGGGCAAGAAGCCGAAGCGGCGCAAGCGGACCGGGTGGCGGCGGCTGTTCCCGACCTGGCGCATGGTGCTCGGCAGCTTCGTGATCGTGACCATGCTGATCATCGGCGCCTTCGTGCTGGGCTACAACCTGGTCCACATCCCGAAGCCGCAGGAACTCGCCACCAAGCAGAGCAACGTCTACCTGTACGCGGACGGCACCCAGATCGCCCGCGACGGCCAGGTCAACCGCGAGAACGTCCCCCTGTCGAAGGTCTCCAAGGCCGCCCAGCACGCCGTACTGGCCGCCGAGGACCGCGACTTCTACTCCGAGCCGGCCATCGACCCCAAGGCGATGATCCGCGCCGCCTGGAACACCGCGAGCGGCAAGGGCAAGCAGTCCGGCTCGACGATCACCCAGCAGTACGTGAAGAACTACTACCTGGCCCAGGACCAGACCGTCACCCGCAAGGTGAAGGAGTTCTTCATCGCGATCAAGCTGGACCGCGAGGTCACCAAGGACGAGATCCTCGAGGGCTACCTCAACACCAGCTTCTTCGGCCGCAACGCCTACGGCATCCAGGCCGCCGCCCAGGCGTACTACGGCGTCGACGCCGACGAACTCACCCCCCAGCAGGGCGCCTACCTCGCCGCGCTGGTCAACGCGCCGAGCATGTACGACGTCGTCGCCCACCCGGAGAACAAGGGCGCGGCCGTCGCCCGCTGGAACTACGTCCTCGACGGCATGGTGAAGGAGGGCTGGCTCAAGCAGTCCGAGCGCACCGGCATGAAGTTCGACATGCCGAAGCAGACCACCACGTCCACCGCCTTCTCCGGGCAGCGCGGCTACCTGGTCGAGGCCATCAAGTCGTACCTCGTCGAGCACAAGATCATCGACGAGGAGGCGCTGGAGAACGGCGGTGGCTACCGCATCACCACCACCATCCAGCCCAAGATGCAGGACGCGTTCATCAAGGCCGTCGACGACAACCTGATGGACAAGCTCGACAAGAAGAACCGCAAGGTCGACAACTACGTCCGCGCCGGCGGTGTCTCCATCGACCCGAAGACCGGCAAGGTCATCGCGATGTACGGCGGCATCGACTACCTCAAGCAGTACGTCAACAACGCCACCCGGCGTGACTACCAGGTCGGTTCGACGTTCAAGCCGTTCGTGTTCACCGCGGCCGTGGAGAACAACTCCAACAACCAGTCCGGCCAGGCGATCACCCCGAACACCATCTACGACGGCGCCAGCGAGCGCCCCGTCGTCGGCTGGCCGGGCGAGCAGTACGCCCCGGAGAACGAGGACTACGTCGACTACGGCAACATCACGGTCCGCCAGGCCACCGACAAGTCCGTGAACTCGGTGTACGCGCAGATGGCCGTCGACGTCGGCCCCGCGAAGGTCGAGAAGACCGCGATCGACCTGGGCATCCCGAAGAACACCCCGGACATGAACCCGTACCCGTCGATCGCGCTGGGCACGGCGACCGCGAGCGTGCTCGACATGGCGGAGGCGTACGCCACCCTCGCCAACCACGGCCGGCACGGCACGTACACGATGATCGAGCGGATCACCAAGGACGGCTCGGAGATCAAGCTCCCCTCGACGGACCCCCAGCAGGCCGTCAGCCGTCAGGCCGCCGACACGACCACCTCCGTCCTGCGGAGCGTGGTCCAGGGCGGTACGGCCACCGCCGCGCAGGCGTCCGGCCACCCGGCCGCCGGCAAGACCGGTACGGCCGAGGAGGACAAGGCGGCCTGGTTCGCCGGCTACACCCCGGACCTCGCCACCGTCGTCTCCGTGATGGGCCAGGACCCCAAGACGGGCGTCCACAAGCCGCTGTACGGCGCGATGGGCCTCCAGCGCATCAACGGCGGTGGGGCGCCCACGGAGATCTGGGCGCAGTTCACCAAGACGGCCCTGAAGGGCAAGAAGGTCAAGGACTTCGACCTGGAGCTCCAGGAGGGCGCGGACGTGGTCGTGGTGCCCCCGAGCACCCCGCCGGACGAGCCCGGCGCCACCGGTGACGAGGACGACGGCGGCACCACGGGCGGCGAGGAGACCGCGGGCCAGACGGACGGCGGCACCACGGGCGACCCCACCGACGGGGGCGCCACCACGGGCGGCGACACGACGACGACCGGCGGCGGCGGAGAGACCACCGGCGGCGGACCCACGACCGGGGGCGGGACCGCCGACGGCGGCGCGGCCACCGGTGGCGGAGGCACCGCGGACGGCGGGGCGGCCACCGGTGGCGGGACGGACAGCGGTGGAACGGCCGACGGCGGGGGCGGCGGCGGAGACATCGGAGGCGGGACGACGGAGGGGACGTTCCCCTGACGCCGGGCCGTGAGTGAAGCCGGGAGGGGGCTGGTGACGTGGTCACCAGCCCCCTCCCGTGTGTGGCGGGGTACCCGCCTCGGTGCGCTCCAGGTCGCGCTACAGGTACAGGCCCGTGGAGTCCTCCGAGCCCTCGAACCGGTCCGCGGCCACGGCGTGCAGGTCGCGCTCACGCATCAGCACGTACGCGACGCCCCTGACCTCGACCTCGGCCCGGTCCTCCGGGTCGAAGAGGACACGGTCGCCCGGCTCGACCGTCCGGACGTTCTGCCCGACCGCGACGACCTCGGCCCAGGCGAGCCGCCGGCCGACCGCCGCCGTCGCGGGGATCAGGATGCCGCCGCCCGAACGCCGCTCGCCCTCGGCGGTGTCCTGCCGCACGAGCACCCGGTCGTGCAGCATCCTGATGGGCAACTTGTCGTGTTGGCTCTTCTCGCTCACGCCCCCGAACCTACCTGTCTTCGTCAGCCCCTGCGGCGTCGAGTGCCGAGGGCGAGCAGCCCCACGACACCGACGACGACGAGCGCCACCGGGACGATGCGCTCCAGCCGGGGCGCCCCGTCCTCGTCGACGAGCCGGCCCTTCGCTTCGCTGACCACCCGGTTGACCGAGACGTAGGCCTTGCCGAGGGTGTGGTCGATGTTGGAGACGACCTTCGCCCGGGCGTCACCGACAATGGTCTTCGGGTGCACCCGGACGCCGATCTCGTCGAGCGTCTCCGCGAGGGTGTCGCGGCGGCGCTTGATGTCCGCCTCGATCTCGGCCGGGGTTCTGGTGTCCGAGGTGTCCGCCACCGCGCTGCCTCCCGCTGTCCGTCATTGACTGTTTGCGGACAGTCTGTCAGCTCGACCGAGGACCGCGGCGTCAGGGCCCGCAGTTACGCTGGTCCGATGAGCGAGCGACTCCAGCCCGGGGACGTGGCCCCCGCCTTCACCCTTCCGGACGCCGACGGCAACGAGGTGTCCCTGTCCGACCACAAGGGCCGCAAGGTCATCGTCTACTTCTACCCGGCCGCCCTGACTCCCGGCTGCACGAAGCAGGCCTGCGACTTCACCGACAACCTGGACCTGCTGGCCGGCGCCGGGTACGACGTCATCGGCGTCTCCCCCGACAAGCCGGAGAAGCTGGCCAAGTTCCGTGAGAAGGAGTCCCTGAAGGTCACCCTCGTCGGCGACCCCGACAAGGCGGTCCTGGAGGCGTACGGCGCCTTCGGCGAGAAGAAGCTCTACGGCAAGGTCGTCACGGGCGTCATCCGCTCGACGATCGTCGTCGACGAGGAGGGCAAGGTCGAACGAGCCCTCTACAACGTGAAGGCGACCGGCCACGTAGCAAAGATCATCAAGGACCTGGGCATCTGACCCCACCCCAGGACCGGGGCATCCGATCCGCCCCACCCCACCACCCGCGAACGGCTCGCCCCGGAACACCCCGGCACGAGCCGTTCCGCACATCACCCGCCGTGACCGCCCGCCCAGCGATTCGTTACTCCGTACGAGACCACGAACACGCGGTCGGGACGGAGGGGATCGATGGGGGCCAGTGCGTACCCGAAGGAGCGACTGGAGGAGGCGGCTCGGGGAGCGCAGACCTTGTCAGAGGCATTGGCGAGGCTGGGGGTGGAACCGAGGAGTCCACGGCGGAAGTACATCCGGGAGCGGATGAAGAGACTGGGGGTCGACACGTCGCATTTCGAGCCGGAAGGAGTCCGGTGGACCAAGGAGGTCCTGCAAGCCGCCGTGTCGGCTTCCACGAACATGTGCGACGTTCTCCGGCGTCTCGGTCTTGAGGTCGTCGGTGGGCATCACACGCACATCAGCCGCCGCATCAAGGCGTACGGCATCGACATCTCGCACTTCCAGGTGCCGACCCAGCAAGGCAAGGCACGGCGACCTCGAACGCCAGACGGCCTGCTCGTCGAGCAACAGAGCGGCCATGCTCGACGCATCCCGAGCGAACGGCTCAAGTGGGCGATGACGGCCATGGGCGTACCGGAGCGGTGCGCCATGTGCGGGACGGAGGCGCTGTGGAGAGGGCATCCGCTTCCCCTGGAGGTCGACCACATCGACGGCAACTGGCGTGACAACCGCATCGAAAACCTACGGCTCCTGTGTCCGAACTGCCACTCGACGACGGACACTTACCGGGGACGCGGCAAGGGGCGCGCCTCATGAGCGGCAGCGTGCGGTACACCCGGGAGCGGCTGGCGGAAGCAGCAGCGCAGTGCTCCGACATCGAGGAAGTCATCGCCTTCTTCGGTACTCGGCCATACGGCCAACTGCGCCGCCATCTCTTTCGGCGCTTCGACCACTTCGGGATCGACGTGTCGCACATGCAACGTCCCAGACGGGCCGGGGCAGTGCCCAGCAGGCCGACTGCCGATGAATTGCGCCGTGCGGTCGAGGGCGCGTCCTCCATTGCGGACGCGCTGCGCGCCCTGGGGAGGGAGCCGTACGACACCAGGTCGCGCAAGCAGTTCCGCTACTGGGTGGCCGAGGAGGCTGTCGACACCTCCCACTTCCTGGGACGGGCACATCAACGCGGCGGACCGGGCACCACACCCCGCAGGCACGCCGGAGACATCCTGGTCCAGCACGACGGCATCCGCCGGACGAGAACGCACCTCCTCCGCAGGGCACTCGCAGAGGTGGGCGAACCCCAGGAGTGCGCGGAGTGCGGCATCGGCCCCGAGTGGCTCGGCCAAGCCATGACCTTGGAGGTCGATCACATCAACGGGGACTGGAGCGATGACCGGCGCGAAAACCTTCGGTTGTTGTGCCCCAACTGCCATGCGGTGACGAACACCTGGTGCAGAGGGGGCCGACGGCAGAAGCCGTAGCCCAGTAGAGTAGGCCCCGGCATAGGCGCCCGTACGCCAACGGCCGAGCGGCGATCTTTAGGTGGTCGTGTTTGTCGGTTCGAATCCGACCGGGCGCACAGACAGAACGGGCCCCGCACCTTCAATTCCAAGGTGCGGGGCCTCTTCCGTGTCATCAGCCCAGCAGCTCCCTCACCACCGGTACCAGTGCCCTGAACGCCTTGCCGCGGTGGCTGATCGCGTTCTTTTCGTCGGCGGTCAGTTCGGCGCAGGTGCGGGTGTCGCCCTCCGGCTGGAGGATCGGGTCGTAGCCGAAGCCGTTCGTGCCGGTGGGGGTGTGGCGCAGTACGCCCCTCAGTTGGCCCTCCACGACGCGTTCCGTGCCGTCCGGCAGGGCGAGGGCGGCGGCGCAGGCGAAGTGGGCGCCGCGGTGCTCCTCGGCGATGTCCGAGAGCTGGGCGAGGAGGAGTTCGAGGTTGGCGCGGTCGTCGCCGTGCCGGCCGGCCCAGCGGGCGGAGAAGATGCCGGGGGCGCCGTGGAGGACGTCCACGCAGAGTCCGGAGTCGTCGGCGACGGCCGGGAGACCGGTGGCCCGCGCGAGGGCGTGCGCCTTCAGCAGGGCGTTCTCGGCGAAGGTGACGCCGGTCTCCTTGACGTCGGGGATGTCCGGGTAGGCGTCCGCGCCGACGAGGTCATGGGGCAGACCTGCGTCGGCGAGGATCGCCTTCAGCTCGGTGATCTTTCCGGTGTTGCGGGTGGCGAGGATCAGGCGGGTCATGCCCTCAGTATCCCGGCGCCCCGCCCGTCGTCGGTCACCGGCCGCCCGTCACCGAAGGCGACCGCCGGTGCCGGTTCTACGACGTGCAGACGTTCGTCAGTTCCTTGGCCGCGTCCGTGATTCCGCTGATGTCGGGGGTCGCGTCGCCGTTGTTGACGGACGTCTGGACGTTCTCCACGGCCTTCTGGAGGTCGTCGACGGCCTTGTTGACGTCGGCGTTGTCGGTCTTGTCGCCGATCTCCTTGAGGTTGTCGTCGATGGAGTTGAGCGACTCCTCCAGCTGCGACGGGTCGTTGGACGCGTTCTCGACGGCCTGCTGGAGGTCGGACACGCTGTTGGCGATGGCCTCGGCGGTCTGGACGCAGTCCAGGGCCTTGTTCACGGCGTCGCAGCCGGTGGTGAGGCCGGCGGTCAGCGCGACGGCTGCAACGGCTCCGGCGATGGCGGTCATACGACGTCGGCGGCTCGCGGCCATGGAACGGTCCTCCTACTGGTTGCAGGCCTGACGGCCTCCGGGGGTGGTGCGGGTACGGCTTGCGCCGGTGTGGCCGGGCGCACGGTGGTGTGCCGTGCGCCCGTACTCCTAGGGACGCCGCCGGGTGCGCCGTGGTTGCGACCGACGGCCGGTCTTCTTGGGGTGCCCTTTACCTTTCGAGGACCGTGTCGAGCGCCTTGACCTGGAGGGCGGCCAGGTCGGTGCAGCCGGCGACGGCCAGGTCCAGCAGGGCGTTGAGCTCGTCGCGGGCGAAGGGCTCGGCCTCGGCGGTGCCCTGGACCTCGACGAAGCGGCCGTCGCCGGTGCAGACGACGTTCATGTCGGTGTCCGCCCTGACGTCTTCCTCGTAGCAGAGGTCGAGCAGCGGGACGCCACCGACGATGCCCACGGAGACGGCGCTGACGGTGCCGGTCAGCGGCCGGCGGCCGGCCTTGACGAGCTTCCTGCGCTGGGCCCAGGCGACGGCGTCGGCCAGCGCCACGTACGCGCCGGTGATCGCCGCCGTACGCGTGCCGCCGTCGGCCTGGAGCACGTCGCAGTCGAGGACGATGGTGTTCTCGCCGAGCGCCTTGTAGTCGATGACGGCGCGCAGGGAGCGGCCGATGAGGCGGGAGATCTCGTGGGTACGGCCGCCGATCTTGCCGCGTACGGACTCGCGGTCGCCGCGGGTGTTGGTGGAGCGGGGGAGCATGGAGTACTCGGCGGTGACCCAGCCCTCGCCGCTGCCCTTGCGCCAGCGCGGGACGCCTTCGGCGACGGAGGCGGTGCAGAAGACCTTGGTGTCGCCGAAGGAGATGAGGACGGAGCCCTCGGCGTGCTTGCTCCAGCCGCGTTCGATGGTGACAGGGCGGAGCTGTTCGGGCGTGCGGCCGTCGATTCGAGACATGGCGACGAGCCTAGCCGCAGTGACGGAAGGGGCCGCTCCCGCATGCGGAGGGCCCCTGCGCGTGGGCTGACGGGGACCGGTGCGGGTCCCGGATCAGCGGTGGATCACATCATGTCCTCGATCTCCGCGGCGATCGGGTCGGCGTCGGTGCCGATGACGACCTGCACGGCGGTGCCCATCTTGACGACGCCGTGGGCGCCGGCGGCCTTGAGGGCGGCCTCGTCCACGAGGGAGGGGTCGTTGACCTCGGTGCGCAGCCGGGTGATGCAGCCCTCGATCTCGTCGATGTTGTCGAGGCCGCCGAGCCCGGCGACGATCTTCTCAGCCTTACTGGCCATGGCGATTCTCCCTGATATACCTGATCTGATCCGCTTTGCCGTGCGGGATCGTTCGCGACTGGTCTACACCACCGAACGGGTCCCCGCCAAGCGGACGACGGCGGACAACGGCGCGGCGAAGGCCGCCCGACGCCTGGATGAAGGTCCGACGAAGGCCGGACGAAGGCCGGACGAAGGCCGGACGAAGGCCGGACGAAGGCCGGACGAAGGCCGGACGAAGGCCGGACGAAGGCCGGACGAAGGCCGGACGAAGGCCGGACGAAGGCCGGACGAAGGCCGGACGAAGGCCGCGTGACATCACGAAGGCGTAAAACGGGAATCGCGGGTTCCTAGGCCCACCCCCAGCGTGCTACAACAGGTCTACACCACTCACTGGTGTAGACCTCTCCCGTGCTGCCCTCCCCCACACTCCCGTCCCTGGGCGGCGCCCTGCCTACTGGAGGAAGTTGTGACCACGGCCAGCGCCGCTCCCGCGGCCGCAGACAACAAGGGCCCGACCTGGGGCTCCCGCACCATGGCTGTGCTACAGCGCATCGGCCGCAGCCTGATGCTGCCGGTCGCCGTCCTGCCGGCCGCCGCGCTGCTCGTGCGGCTCGGCAACACGGACATGCTGGGCAGCGAGTCGCTCCCCGGCTTCATCACCAAGTTCGCGAGCTTCATGGCGGCCGGCGGCGGCGCCATCCTCGACAACATGCCGCTGCTGTTCGCCGTCGGTATCGCGATCGGCTTCGCCAAGAAGTCGGACGGCTCGACCGCGCTCGCCGCGGTCGTCGGCTACCTCGTCTTCCAGAAGGTCCTCGGCACGTTCACCGACCCCAACCTCCCCCAGGTGGCCACCGCCGTCGACGGCAAGGTCGTGATGGTGGACAAGGCGGTCAACGCCGGTGTCCTCGGCGGTGTGGTGATGGGTCTGGTCGTCGCCCTGCTCTATCAGCGCTTCCACCGGACCAAGCTGGCCGACTGGGCCGGCTTCTTCGGCGGCCGTCGCCTGGTGCCCATCCTGTCCGCCTTCGCGGGACTGTTCATCGGCATCGTGTTCGGCTACATCTGGCCGGTCCTCGGCGCGGGTCTGCACCACTTCGGTGAGTGGCTGGTCGGTTCGGGCGCCGTCGGCGCGGGCATCTTCGGTGTCGCCAACCGCGCGCTGATCCCGGTCGGCATGCACCACCTGCTCAACTCCTTCCCGTGGCTGCAGGCCGGTTCGTACGAGGGCAAGAGCGGTGACATCGCGCGCTTCCTCGCCGGTGACCCGACCGCCGGGCAGTTCATGACCGGCTTCTTCCCGATCATGATGTTCGGTCTGCCGGCCGTCTGTCTCGCGATCTACCACACGGCCCGCCCCGAGCGCCGCAAGGTCGTCGGCGGCATGATGTTCGGCCTCGCGCTGACCTCGTTCCTCACCGGTGTCACCGAGCCGATCGAGTTCACGTTCATGTTCATCGCCCCGGTCCTGTACGCCATCCACGCCGTGCTCACCGGTGTCTCCATGGCCCTGACCTGGGCACTCGGGATGAAGGACGGCTTCGGCTTCTCGGCCGGCGCGTTCGACTTCGCCCTCAACCTCGGCATCGCCACCAAGCCCTGGGCCCTGCTCCTGTTGGGCCTGTGCTTCGGCGTCGTCTACTACGTGGTCTTCCGGTTCGCGATCATCCGCTTCAACCTGCCGACGCCCGGCCGGGAGTCCGACGAGGAGCTGGCCGAGCTCCAGAAGGCGGAGGCCAAGTGACGGCGGCCGGATAACGGCTGCACGGAAGGGCCCCCGGGGATCATCGCGATCCTCCGGGGGCCTTCTCGTGCGTACGTGCGGTGTCAGATCTCGTACGACGTCCGGGGCACGGCCAGCTCCACGGGGCCGTCGTACACGGCGCGGGCGTCGTCGAGGTTGACCCGGGGGTCCGTCCACGGCGGGATGTGGGTGAGCACGAGGCGGCGGGCGCCGGCGCGGGCCGCCGTCTCACCGGCCTCGCGGCCGTTGAGGTGCAGGTCCGGGATGTTCTCCTTGCCGTGGGTGAACGCGGCCTCGCACAGGAAGAGATCGGCGTCGCGGGCCAGTTCGTCCAGGGTGTCGGTGACACCGGTGTCCCCGGAGTACGTCAGGATCCGCCCGTCGTGTTCGATGCGGATGCCGTAGGCCTCCACGGGGTGGGCGACCCGTTCGGTGTGGACGGTGAAGGGGCCGATGTCGAAGGTGCTCGGCTTGACCGTGTGGAAGTCGAAGACCTCGCTCATGGAGGAGGCGGACGGGGTGTCGGCGTACGCCGTGGTCAGGCGCTGCTCGGTGCCCTCGGGGCCGTAGACCGGGATGGGGTCGCAGCGGCCGCCGTCGTGCCGGTAGTAGCGTGCGACGAAGTACGCGCACATGTCGATGCAGTGGTCGGCGTGCAGATGGCTGAGAAAGATCGCGTCGAGGTCGTAGAGACCGCAGTGGCGCTGCAACTCGCCGAGGGCACCATTGCCCATGTCGAGAAGCAGCCGGAAGCCGTCGGCCTCTACGAGGTAGCTCGAACAGGCCGATTCCGCGGAGGGGAACGACCCCGAGCAGCCGACGACGGTGAGCTTCATGAGAGCTGGAACCTCCGCGCTGGCGTGAAGTCGTGACAGTCGTGTTGGTCGGTCGTGTCTGTCGGTCGTGACGTACGAACGGGTCGCGCCGACCACGTTTTGCAGTCAGCGGGCTTGCGAAGAACGGTCGGGGGTGCAACGAGTGGTGCGGTCCGTCGAGCGTAAGGCGCAAAAGGACGGGTCGCTCCTCCGCCAGGGGCCGTTGTGGGCGAACTCACCTGTGGTGTCACCGGTTCGGCTGGTGGTAGGGCCGTTGGGCCGCGCGTGAGCCGGGGTGAGGGGGCGCCGAGGGGCGCGGGGGCGTGCGACAGGGCGGGCGTCGGCGGGGGTGCGCCGGTACGGTCGTCCCCATGGACATGTCCTGGTGGTTGGCGCTCGCGGCGGTGGCGGCGCTCGCGCTCGTCGCGACGCTGGTCGACGGGTGGGGCCGGTCGCGCCGGCCGGGTCGGCGGACGAGCGGTCCGAGGGGGCGTACACGTCCGCCCGGACGGCCGGGTGACCGGGCCGGCGCGCGGGCGGGGCTGCCGCGGCCGCGCCCGTCGGAGATCTGGTGGGCGAGCGTGCCCCTCGAGGACGGGCCCGGGGGCAAGGACCGGCCCTGTCTGGTGCTGGCGGTGCGGGGGGACCGGGCCCGGGTCGTCAAGATCACCAGCAAGTACCACGACGCCCGGGTCGGGGTGATCCCGCTGCCCCCGGGTGCCGTCGGCGACGCGCGGGGCCGCCCCAGCTACCTGGAGACGGAGGAGCTGAGGGACGTACCGGTACGGGACTTCCGCCGGAAGGCGGGGGTGGTGGACCCGGCCCTGTGGGACCAGGTACGGCATCTTTCCGGCTGACGCGCCGGTCGCTTTTCAGGGGCGCGGGGAACTGCGCGAGCAACCACGAACCACCCGCACCCGCCGACGAACCCGCACCCCCCACCCCACTGGGCGCCCGGCGCTAAGCCCAGAGCTGCCCCTGCAACGTCTCGATGGCCTCCTCCGTCGTCGCCGCCGTGTAGACGCCCGTCGACAGGTACTTCCACCCTCCGTCGGCCACCACGAACACGATGTCCGCGGTCTCCCCCGCCTTCACCGCCTTCCGGCCGACCCCGATCGCCGCGTGCAGCGCCGCTCCCGTGGAGACGCCGGCGAAGATGCCCTCCTGCTGGAGCAGCTCACGCGTGCGGGTCACCGCGTCGGCGGAGCCGACGGAGAAACGGGTGGTGAGGACGGACGCGTCGTACAGCTCCGGCACGAACCCCTCGTCGAGGTTGCGCAGGCCGTAGACGAGGTCGTCGTAGCGCGGCTCGGCGGCGACGATCTTGACGTCCGGCTTGTGCTCGCGCAGGTAGCGGCCCACGCCCATCAGCGTGCCCGTGGTGCCGAGGCCCGCGACGAAGTGGGTGACGGAGGGGAGGTCGGCGAGGATCTCCGGCCCCGTCGTGGCGTAGTGCGCGCCCGCGTTGTCGGGGTTGCCGTACTGGTAGAGCATCACCCAGTCGGGGTGCTCGGCGGAGAGCTCCTTGGCGACGCGTACGGCCGTGTTGGAGCCGCCCGCCGCCGGGGAGGAGATGATCTCCGCGCCCCACATGGCGAGCAGGTCACGCCGTTCCTGGGAGGTGTTCTCGGGCATGACGCAGACGATGCGGTAGCCCTTGAGCTTGGCCGCCATGGCCAGGGAGATGCCCGTGTTGCCCGAGGTGGGCTCCAGGATCGTGCAGCCCGGGGTCAGGCGGCCGTCCTTCTCCGCCTGTTCGATCATGTGCAGGGCGGGGCGGTCCTTGACCGAGCCGGTGGGGTTGCGGTCCTCCAGCTTGGCCCAGATCCGGACGTCCTCGGACGGCGAGAGCCGCGGCAGGCGCACCAGAGGGGTGTTGCCCACCGCGGCCAGCGGGGAGTCGTAGCGCATGGGTGGTCAGCGGGCCTCAGGCCATGCCGCCGGCCACGGCCGGCAGGATCGTCACGTTGTCGCCGTCGGAGAGCTTGGTGTTGATGCCCTCCAGGAAGCGCACGTCCTCGTCGTTGAGGTAGACGTTGACGAAGCGGCGCAGCTCACCGCCGTCCACGATGCGGGCCTGGATGCCCGTGTGGCGGGTCTCGAGGTCGGCGAACAGGTCGGCGAGGGTGGTGCCTGCTCCCTCCACCGCCTTCTGACCGTCGGTGTACTGGCGGAGGATGGTGGGGATGCGGACCTCGATGGCCATGGGGTGCGGCTCCTGTCGGGAGTAGTCAGGTCGATTGGGCGCGCGGCAGCGCGGAGTGCGGGGTCACACGGGTGAGGGCGCCGCGGCTCACGGCCGTACGGCGGCAGGGGTCGGCGTCAACAGATGGCGCTGGCAAGCCTGCACAGGTCGACGTGCAGCCGCGCCACGAGCAGTGCGCCCGGCGTCTTCTCGCTCACGTCGTCAAGAACCATGGGCTCATCGTATCGATTCCCGGTCCGGGTCCCGGAAGGCGATCCCACATGCCGGACGAATTCGGGCCGGTGAGTGAGACCGCACAGCTCAGCCGGACCGGCGCGACCCCTGCCGAGCCGACCCGGGCGCGGCTGGATCGTCCGTGGGGATTTGGAGACCGAAGGTTTTCAGTACGCCTCCACGATCTGGACTTCCTCCTCCGTCACCTCGCCCTCGACGATGCGGTACGAGCGGAACTGGAAGTCGCCGAGCCCGTCGGTGTCCGCGGTGGAGACGAGGACGTAGTGGGCGCCCGGCTCGCCCGCGTAGGAGATGTCGGTGCGGGAGGGGTAGGCCTCGGTCGCCGTGTGGGAGTGGTAGATGACCACCGGCTCCTCGTCGCGGTCGTCCATCTCGCGGTAGAGCTTGAGCAGGTCGCCCGAGTCGAACTCGTAGAACGTGGGCGACATGGCCGCGTTCAGCATCGGGATGAAGCGCTCGGGGCGGTCCGATCCGGCCGGGCCCGCGACGACGCCGCACGCCTCGTCCGGGTGGTCCTTGCGCGCGTGGGCGACGATCTGGTCGACGAGGGCCTGGGTGATGGTCAGCATGCTCGTCAGGATAAGCAGAGGGCCGCCGCGTACCGAAGGCTGGTACGCGGCGGCCCACATGCCGGGCGGGAGGCCGGTGGGCCCCGGTGGATCGGTCAGCCGACCTTCTCCAGGTCCGGGTCGCGGCGGCCCGTGACCTCGGGGTTGCGGGACTTCAGCACCAGCCAGCCGACACCGAGGGCGGCGGCCCAGCCGGCCATGACGTAGAGGCTGACCCGGGCCTCGTGGTCGTAGGCGATGAGGCCGGTGACGAAGAGGAGGAAGACGATGGCGATCCAGCTGCCCGTCGCGCCGCCGGGGGCGGGGAAGGAGGAGGCGGGCAGGCGGCCCGCGTCGACCGCGCGGCGGTAGCGGACGTGGCTGACCAGGATCATCAGCCAGGTCCAGATGCCGGCGCCGGTGGCGACGGAGACGACGTACTCGAAGGCCTTGTCGGGGACGACGTAGTTGAGGACCACGCCGATGCCCATGAAGAGCACCGAGACCCCGATGGCGAGCGCGGGCGTCTTGGTGACGGACAGCTTGTTGAAGGCCTTGGGGGCCTCACCGCTGTCGGCCAGGGTGCGCAGCATGCGGCCCGTGGAGTACATGCCGGAGTTGCAGGAGGACAGGGCCGCCGTCAGCACGACGAAGTTGACGATGCCGGCGCCGGCGGGGATGCCGATCACCGCGAAGGCCTTCACGAACGGGCTCACGCCCGGCGCGAACTCGGTCCACTTCACCACGCAGAGGATGACGGTGAGGGCGCCGACGTAGAACAGCGCGATACGCCAGGGCAGGGTGTTGATCGCCTTGGGGAGGGTCTTCTCCGGGTTCTCGGACTCACCCGCGGTGACACCGACCAGCTCGACGGCGAGGTAGGCGAACATCACGCCCTGGAGGGTCATCAGGGACGAGCCGATGCCCTTGGGGAAGAAGCCGTCGAAGGCCCACAGGTTGGAGACGGCGGCGGTGTCGCCTGCGGCGCTGAAGCCGAAGGTGAGGACGCCGAGGCCGATCACGATCATGCCGATGATGGCGGTGACCTTGATCATCGAGAACCAGAACTCGATCTCGCCGAACAGCTTCACCGAGATCAGGTTGGCCACGAACAGGACGACCAGGAAGACCAGCGCCGAGACCCATTGCGGGACTTGCGGGAACCAGTAGTTGATGTAGATCGCGGCGGCGGTCAGTTCCGCCATACCGGTGACGACCCACAGGAGCCAGTACGTCCAGCCGGTGAAGTAGCCGAAGAACGGGCCGAGGAACTCGCGGGAGTACTCCGCGAAGGAGCCCGAGACCGGGCGGTACAGGAGCAGCTCGCCGAGCGCCCGCATGATGAAGAAGATGATGACGCCGGCGACGGCGTACATCAGGATGAGGCTCGGTCCGGCCTTGGCGATGTTCGCACCGGCGTTGAGGAAGAGCCCGACGCCGATGGCGCCGCCGATCGCGATCATCTGGACCTGGCGGCTGCCGAGCCCGCGCTCGTAGCCCTCTTCGGAGGCCTCGCCGCGCACGGCGTCATTGCCGTTGTTGTCGACCTGAGCGGAGGTCATGTGTTGTGCGCCTTTCTCCACGCTGGGCCGATCCGAGTCGTTCGTCGACCCCGGATCGGGTTCCGATCCCCCCGGATGTGATGGAGCTGAGCTGGTTCGCTCGTGCCTGGCCGACGGTCGTCGGCTGGTGGCGCACCCGGTGGACAAGGGTGGTGTCCGCCGGGCGGTCGTGAAGATTTATCACGGCCGCAATCTTGATCGGCGAGGTGTTTTGTGGCGTACAACACAGGAAGAAGCGGACAAAGAACCCCCCTGAGGGCATCCCTCACCGCCGTGGTGACACGATCGTTATCCGGATTTGAGTGTCCTCTGAGCGAACACGAAGCAGACCCGGAAGGGCTTCGGAGGGAACCGTGAGTTCCGCCACCGGCGCCCTGGGCGGCGGGGCGCTCAGGGCATCAGTGTGGTGATCAGCGTCTCCTGGAGCCCGCCCAGCCACAGGTACGCCATCACCATCGGCTTGCGCGGGTCCTCGTCGGGGAGCCGGTAGAGGAGGTCGGTGTCCTCCTCGTCGACGACGTCGAGCCGGGACCCGATGGCGAGGCGCAGGTCGTTGAGGCAGCCGAGCCACCGCCGGGACTCGTCCGCGGACAGCTTGAGCACGGCCCCGCCCTCACCGGCCGCCGACAGCCCGTCCAGGGAGTGGATCACCGCGAGGGCGTTGTCGCGCTTGCCGGCCCGCAGGTCGTTCTCGGTGAAGCGGCGGAACTCGGAGGAGTACGCCCGCTGCTCCTCGGCCTGTTCGGCCGTCGGGGTGCCCTCGGGGTCGCTGTAGGCGTCGGGGAAGAGACGCCTGAGCACGGGGTCCTTGGGGGGCTCGCTCGGGCCCTCGGCGAACAGCTCGGCGAGCGGGTCGTCGGGGGCGTCCTCGGCGGGGCCCGGACCGATCAGCTCCAGCAGCTGGACCGCGAGCGAACGGATGATGGAGATCTCGACCTCGTCGAGCGCGACGGCCGCGCCGCCGCCGGGAAGCGGTTCGAAGGTTCCTGGCATCGGGTTGGTCGTTCACTCCGGTCGTGTCGTGTCAGGCCGGGTCGTCCGGCCCGCGGCTGCCGCCCGTGGTTACTTCCGGTCCTGCTGGAGCGTGGCCCACAGACCGTAGCCGTGCATGGCCTGGACGTCGCGCTCCATCTCCTCGCGTGTTCCGCTGGAGACGACCGCGCGACCCTTGTGGTGGACGTCGAGCATGAGCTTGGTGGCCTTGTCCTTCGAGTACCCGAAATAGGCCTGGAAGACATAGGTCACATAGCTCATGAGGTTCACCGGGTCGTTGTGGACGATCGTCACCCACGGCACATCGGGCTCGGGTACGGCGAAGACCTCCTCCGCCGATTCGGTCTTCTCGATCTCCATGGGTGCGGCTGCCGTCACACGGCCCATGCTGCCACCACAGGGGGGTCCCCGCACAAACGGGGACCCGCCCGAGGGCGGGTCCGACAGAAATCGGACCCAGAAATCGTCAGATTGACGAGATGGGGGTACGATCCCTGCCATGAACACAGCGGACCTTGGTTTGCCGGTGGATGTCCCCTCGACCGCGCTCTTCACGGACCACTACGAACTCACGATGCTCCAGGCCGCCCTGAAGGCGGGTACGGCCGAGCGGCGGTCGGTGTTCGAGGTCTTCACGCGGCGGCTGCCGGAGGGGCGGCGGTACGGCGTGGTGGCCGGAACGGGCCGGGTGCTGGACGCGGTGGAGAACTTCCGCTTCGACCCCGGTGTCCTCGGCTTCCTGCGCGAGCGCTCCGTCGTCAACGCGGAGACCCTCGACTGGCTGGCGGGCTACCGCTTCAGCGGCGACGTCTGGGGCTACCAGGAGGGCGAGGTGTACTTCCCCGGCTCGCCGATCATGCGGGTCGAGGGCACCTTCGCGGAGTGCGTGCTCCTGGAGACCGTGATCCTTTCCATCCTGAACCACGACTCGGCGATCGCGGCCGCCGCCTCCCGGATGTCCAGCGCCGCCGGGGAGCGCCCGCTGATCGAGATGGGCGCCCGGCGCACGCACGAGCTGGCCGCAGTGGCCGCCTCGCGCGCCGCGTACGTCGGCGGCTTCACCTCCACCTCCGACCTGGCGGCGGGCTTCCGCTACGGCATCCCGACCGTGGGCACCTCCGCCCACGCCTTCACCCTGCTGCACGACCGCGAGCGGGACGCCTTCCAGGCCCAGGTGGACTCCCTCGGCCGCGACACCACGCTGCTCGTCGACACCTACGACGTCACCGAGGCCGTGCGGACGGCCGTGGAGGTCGCCGGGCCCGAGCTGGGCGCGGTCCGCATCGACTCCGGTGACCTGCTGCTGGTGGCCCACCGGGTGCGCCAGCAGCTGGACGAGCTGGGGGCGAGGGGCACCCGCATCATCGTGACCTCCGACCTCGACGAGTACGCGATCGCCTCGCTGGCGGCGGCGCCCGTGGACGCGTACGGGGTGGGCACCCAGCTGGTGACCGGCTCCGGGCATCCGACCGCCTCCATGGTCTACAAGCTGGTGGCGCGGGCGGAGTCCGCCGACCCCACGGCGCCGCTGGTGCCGGTGGCGAAGAAGTCCACCGGCGGCAAGACGTCCGTCGGGGGCCGCAAGTGGGCGGCCCGACGGCTGGACGAGCACGGGGTCGCCGAGGCCGAGGTCATTGGCACCGGGCCCGTCCCGGCGGAGCTGGAGGAGCACCAGCTCCTGGTCCCGCTGGTCAGGGAGGGCCGGGTCCTCGCCCGCGAGCCCCTCGACGTCGTACGGGACCGCCACGCGACCGCCCGCGCGAGGCTGCCGCTGTCCGCGACCCAGCTGTCGCGCGGGGAGCCGGTCCTCCCCACGGAGTACGTCTGACAGGCGCACGCCGGGAGTCCGTGCCGGGCCACGCGAGGGCGAGCATGCGCGGGCGCACGCGGGGAGCGGATCGGGGTGCGGGCATGCGGGGAGCGGGGGCTCCCGGCGCACACAGGGAGCGGACGGGTGCGGGGGCGCCCGATGTGCCCTGGTGTGAGCCGGTCAGCGCCCGCGTGCTCGGCCTGTGCCCCGGTCCGCGCCTCGGGCGAGCGCCGGACGCCCCCTCCCGAACACCTCCGGAAGTCTCTAGGCTCGGAAGTTCGTAGTCCCGCAGATCGGCCGGGCCAGCCCGCTCCCCGCGTCAGGAAACCCACCCCATACCGACCCAGAGTCGAAGAGTCGAAGGACACCGACACCATGCGCCGCGCCTTGATCGTCGTTGACGTGCAGAACGACTTCTGCGAGGGGGGCAGCCTCGCGGTGGCCGGCGGTGCCGATGTGGCCGCCGCCATCACCGAGCTGATCGGCCAGGCGGCCGGCCCCGGCTACCGGCATGTGGTGGCCACCCGTGACCACCACATCGCTCCCGGCGGTCACTTCGCCGACAACCCGGACTACGTCCACTCCTGGCCCGCGCACTGCGTCGCCGGCACCGAGGGCGTCGGCTTCCACCCGAACTTCGCCCCCGCGATCGCCTCCGGCGCGGTCGACGCCGTCTTCGACAAGGGCGCGTACGCCGCCGCGTACAGCGGTTTCGAGGGCGCCGACGAGAACGGCGTCTTTCTGGCGGACTGGCTGCGCGCCCGCGACATCGACGAGGTCGACGTCGTCGGCATCGCCACGGACCACTGCGTGCGCGCCACCGCCCTGGACGCCGCGAAAGCGGGCTTCCGCACCCAGGTCCTGCTGGACCTGACCGCGGGCGTCGCCGAGGAGACGACGGAGCGCGCCCTGGGGGAGCTGCGCGAGGCGGGAGTGGAACTCACGGGCAAGCCGGTGGTCTGACCACGCTAGGCGTGAGTTCGGGGCCTCCTCAGGAGGGCTCGGATGGGGTGCCAGAGTTCCGGGGTCGTGGACGTGGGGCAGACCGCCGACGTGCGCCATATCAACCCGTCGGGGTGGTGCAGCACCGCCGTGATCTCGTCCGGTGTCGGGGGCGCCGCGTTGCCGCGGAGGTAGATCGCGCGCAGCCCCAGGTTGCGCAGCCGCGTGAGGGCGCGGGCCCGGTTCGCGGCCAGCACCAGCACCCGGACCGAGCCGTCGTCCGCCGGGGACACCCCGGGGAGCCCCCCGGCCTGGGTCGGCAGGGCCCGCGCGGGCGCCTCGACCCGGGTGGTCGGACCGGCCGGGACGGGGTCCCGGGGCGCCGGCGCCGGCAGGTTCAGGGCGACGACGACATTGCCGTCCGGCAGTTTGCAGAAACCTCCTGCGGCCATGCAGGTCACACCCCCGTGCGCGTCAGTGTCAATAAGAAGGCCACAGCACGCACCTAAACACGTCCGGCCGCGACCCGCCAAGGGGGTCGCGGCCGAACATGGTCTGACCTGCGGAAATGCTGGTTACTTCACCGCGGGGCCGACCAGGAGCGAGATCGTGGAGCCGTCCTTGGCCTCCTTGACGATCTTGATCTTGGTGTTGGTGTCAGTGATCTTGACACCGCCCGTCGGGTTGGTCTCGTCGTAGTAGGTGTTGGTGTGGTCGTTGAACGTCGACACACCCTTCGACGACGGGATCTTGGTGAGCACGTCGGCCTTGTGCAGCTTCAGGCCGTCGGTGCCGTACAGGCTGAACGGCGAGTCGTAGGACTGGATGCGGTTGCGCATCAGCGTCCCGTCGGCCCACTTGAGCGCCTTCGGGTGGGAGTCGATCGGGAGGACCAGACCGACACCCGGGTGGGTGCTGGTGTTGTTGTCCGCCTGCGAGGTGTCCCACTTCCAGATCAGCAGACCGTTCTGGTACGGGTAGTGCTCCACCCAGTCCGGACGCGTGGTCGAGAAGCCGAAGTTGTACGGGCCGACCTTGAGGGTCTTGTCGTACGAGACGTACTGGCGGTTCTCCGCGATGTAGTACTGGTCGTAGTCGTCCGTGATGGACGAGCCGATGCGGGAGAAGCCCTTCGTCGTCCAGGCCGCGTCCGTGCTCTCCGCGTTGTCGGTGAACAGGGCGCTGCCGTCGGCGACCACGGAGATGCGGTCGGCCGCGAAGCCCTTGGGGGCGACGCCGCCGTCCGTCTGGTAGCGGAAGCGCAGGTCGAACTTCTTGCCCGCGTAGGCGTCCAGCGAGTACGACAGCTTCTTGTACGTGCCGGAGGAACCGGTCAGGGCCGACTTGCCGCTGGCGTCCTTCGGGATCGCCGCGCCGTCCACCGTGCCGTCGATCGCGGTCCAGTTGGCGCCGCCGTCCGTCGACACCTCGGTGTAGAGGTAGTCGTACTCGGCCTCGATGTCGTACCAGCCGTCGAGGGTGAGCGCGCCCGACGACTTGCCCGTGAGGTCCACGGAACGGGTCAGGGTGTTGGAGAGGTTGTCACCGCTGCCGCTCCACCACTGGCCCGAGCCCTCGGCGGGCTCGACGATCTCGGTGGTGACCTTCTTCTTGGGCAGCTCGACCACGAGGGCCTGCTTGTCCCAGGTGTTGTACGCGGCGAGGCCCAGCTTGTGCGTGGACTGCTTGCCGGCCTTGGCGGTGTCGAAGTTGAGCCAGCCCAGCTGGAGCTTGTCCCAGGCGGTCATGTCACCGGGCAGGTCACCGATCTCGTTCTTGCCGGTGCCGAGCCAGGAGCCGGACGACATCAGGGTCCAGAAACCCGTGGAGTTGTCGCCGCCGGCGGTGTCGTAGTGGTCCGGCAGACCGAGGTCGTGGCCGTACTCGTGGGCGAAGACACCGAGGCCGCCGTTCTCCGGCTGGATGGTGTAGTCGCCGACCCAGATGCCCGTGTCACCGATCTTGGCGCCACCGAGCTTGTTGCCCTCGGGGCCGCTCACACCGGCGTCGGTGCCGAACGCGTACCAGCGGTGCGCCCAGATGGCGTCCGTGCCCTGCGCGCCGCCGCCGGCGGACTCGTCCTCACCGGCGTGCACGATCTGGAAGTGGTCGATGTAGCCGTCGGGCTCGTTGAAGTTGCCGTCGGCGTCGAAGTCGTAACGGTCCCACTGGTCGTACTTGGCGACCTCGGCCTTGATCTGCGCGTCGGTGCGCCCGGCCGCCTTCTGCTGGGCGACCCAGGAGGTCAGACCGTCGCTGACGACGTTCCACACACTGGTGCAGTTCGTCTGACCGCACTTGTTGTTGCCGTAGCGGGCCTCGTTGTAGGGCACCTTGACCCAGTCCGAGACCGTGCCTTCGACCGAGTAGCGGCCCGAGGACTGCTTCTCGTAGTACTTCTTCATCGACTCGGTGTTCTTGCCGGTGCCGAAGTACATGTCCTGGAAGTGCTTGCGGTTGTAGTCCGCCTTCCAAGCCGTGGAGTTGTCCTTCTTGCGGTTCGGCTTGGCGATCTTGTTGTGCAGCGGGCCGGGAGTGCCGCCGTACTGGCTGTCGATCTGGTCGCCGAACTCGACGAGGATCGTGAAGATCTTGTCGGTCTTCTCGCGGCCGAGCTCGACGTACTTGCTCTGGCCCTTCTTGCTCTTGAGCTTCACGACCTTTGAGCCACCACGGTCCTTGACCGTGGCGTCGCCGGATATGACCTGCTTGAGAGCTTCCTCGCGCTGGGCCTCCTGAGTCTTGCTCATGGGGCCTTCGAGGTCGTGCTCGCCGTGCGCGGCGTGGTCCGCCGGGTCGTGGCGGTTCGCGGCGGCTGCCGACTTGCCGTCCCCGTCCTGCGCCACAGCGTAGGTCGAGAAGGTGGCCGCGGCCGTCGCCATGGCGACGCTGATGGCCGCCGCCCTGAACGTCCAGGGTCTACTGGTCACTTGAGGTCCTCCCCCGCGTCCGTCCGCGCGGAGGGGATGTCCTGGTCGTGGAGGAAGTCCGCGGGCGGTATACGCGTGTAGTCAAGTGACGACATTCGACTGGAGTTTCGAGAGAAAAAACAGATCTTGACTTGCACAGGTCAAGGCGCTAATGCCGTCTACGGGAAGCGCTTGTTCGTTATGCGGACGTTATGTACGCCGCCAACCGGCGCGCACGTACGTCCACTTCCTGGACTCCATGACTCGGTGCGCCCCCTGTGCCCCCATGCCCGTGGGTCAGGTCACGCTTACCCGTCGTTCCCCTCGGGCACCCTGGCGAATAGAGTCGATTGGCGGAGCGCCGGACGTCGGCGGAAGCCAAGCCGACGGCACTGCTTCACCTTTGATTCGTATCCGCAACCTCCCCTCAGCGCGAGAGGCACGGGGAGACCCCACCCGAGGACACGATTGCCATGCCTCGTCCGACGACCGCACAGCTCGCCTACGGCTCCTGCACCGTGATCCTGTCCACCCTCGCCATGCTGCTGCTGTCACAGACGAGTTCCGGCGTGGGGATCGCGGTGATCGCCCTCTCCGCCCTCGCCCTGGGCCTGCTCGTCTCCCTGACCGTGCCGCTGCCCAGGCCGGCCTCGGCGAGGGCCTCCACCGTCACCGCCGGGAACCGGGTCAAGGCCCCGGCCACCGTTCCGGCGGGCCCGGCGCCCGAGCCGGTCCGCGAGCGGGAACCGGTGCACTGGCCGACGGCTTCCTGAACCTCTTCGGCGCCCCACCGGGACGCCGCGCAGAAACGTGACGGCGGGCCCGTGCTCCACGGACCCGCCGTTCTGCGTGTGAGTCCGCTCACTCCGTGCTGACCACCACCGTCTTGGCCGCCTTGTCGTGCAGACCCTGCTTGAACGGCTTGTCGAAGAAGCTCCAGCCTCCCGCGATCGCCGTCCAGACGCAGGCGCAGCAGAAGGCGAACGGGATCCACAGCACCGCCGCGCGCAGCAGCGAGGTCTGCGTCGAGGGCGTGTTGCCGTCGCTGAGGTTCGCCACCCGGAGCTTCATCACCCGCTTGCCGAGGGTCTGGCCGTTCCTGACCGTGAAGAACGTGTCGTACGCGATGTAGAGAACCGCGGCCAGCACTTCCTGCCCCACCGACTTGCTGAACTCGATGTCGTTGGTGTCCACGGTGTACTGGCTGACTCTGAACGCCCAGGCCAGCAGCCCCACGACGATGCCCACGAGGATCATGTCCATGAGGCGGGCGAGCACCCGCTTGCCGCTGTCGGCGAGCGGCGGCATCCCGAGGAGCGGGTCGTTGGGGAAGGAACCGCCGCCATAGGGGTCGCCGCCGTAGGGTCCGCCACCGCCGTGGGGCGGCGGTTCGTTGCCGTACGGGGGCGGCCGGCTGCCGTACGGCGGTCCTCCGGGCGGGGTGCCGTGCGGGGTACCGCCGCCCTGGTCCGGCGGGGGCTGCTTCCTGAACGGGTCGTCGTCCGGGGACCGACCGGAGCCGAAGGGCGGCGGTTCACTGCTCATGGCCCGAGTCGACCGCGAACCCCCCGGCTCCGCATCCGGCACGGGGCCGTACGGAGTACGGCTACTCGCCGGCGACGAAGGTGTGGGCCGCCTTGTCGTGCCAGCACTGGCGCCACGGCTTGTCGATCACACACCACAGGACGCCGACGACACCGATGCCGAGCAGACCGGGGACGGTGTGGGCGAGCCAGCGGCGCAGGGACCCGCCGAACGACGGGGGCTCATGGCCCTCGATGTCCCGGACCTCCAGGCGCAGCAGCTTCTTGCCGAGGGTGCGGCCCCACTTGGCGGTGGGCAGCACCTCGTAGAGGGCGCTCACCACGAACAGGACGCCCAGGATGATGCCCAGGTACACCGAGGTCGTGCCGTCGAGCAGCCAGACCGTGACCTTCTCGCCGGAGAGCCTGGCCGCGTCGATCTTCCCGTCGATGTGGTCGAGCGCCTTGGTGCCGAACGGGACGGCGGCCACGGCGGTGACGGAACCGACGATCGCGCTGTCCACGAGGCGGGCCACCAGGCGTCGGCCGAGCGCGGCGGGTCGGGCCTCCGCCTGCCGTCGGGCGACCGCCTGGAACGGGTCCTCCACCACCGGCTTCCAGGGGGCGACCGGCTGTTCGCCGTCCCCGCCCGCCAGCCGGTGCACCTGCTGGGCCCATGAGGGCTGACCACCGCCGGACCCGACGGCCATGGGCGTGTCGGCCGACTGCCGGGAAGCGGTGGGCTGCTGGGGCAGGCCCGGGGCGGGCTGCCCGGTCGGCGGGGCCTGCGGCGTCTGCGCGAAGGAGCCGCCCACCGCCGGTTGTTCCGGCTGCCGCGGGGACGGGGCGGTCGGGGTGAGGGGGGTGGCCGGAGACGCTGAGGGCGACTGCGGGGCGGGCGCGGCCTGCGGGCCCTGCTGCGGTCCGGAGGGCACGGCGGTCGGGATCGGGTCGGGGACCGGCGGTGCGGCCGGTGCCGTCGCGGACGACGCCTGCGGGCCGAGCCCCAACGCCTGCTGGGCGGCGGCCTGCGCGCTGGTCAGCGGCGCGCCGAAGACACCCGGGGCCGGGCCCGCGCCCTGTGGTCCCACGGCCTGTGGCCCCCCGCCCTGTGGTCCCACGGCCGGGGAGTTCGTACGGAACACCATGGTGCCGTCGGCCCGTGACGCCTCCGCTCCCCCGCCCGCGCCGGTGGTGGGGCGGCGGAAGACCACCGTGCCCTCGGGTACGCCGGTGTCGTCGTCCGCCGGCGGGATCGTCGCCGTGCCGTCCGTGCTGGCCGTGGGGCCCGACTCGGCGGCCGGGTCGCCCGCGTCCGCCGCGAGCGGGACCCGCGGGTCGGGGCCCTGGCCGGCCGGCCGGGGTGAACCCCAGGAGACGCGGCGGTCCTTGTCGCCGCCGAAGCCGGTCTGCCGGGAGCGGTCGGCGCCCCACGCGGAGGCGGGTTCGGGGCGGTTGCCGTGCAGGGAGTCGGCGGAGGGACGGCCGGCGGGTCCGCCCGGCTCGGGGTCCTCGTCGAAGAAGTGCGGGCCCGTCTCCTCCACGGCCGGGGAGCCGGAGGGCGGGGCGAGCGGTTCGCCGTCGGTGGGCGCCGGACGGCTCGTACCGGGCACCCAGGCGGCACCGTTCCAGTACCGGACATATCCAGGAATGGAGGGGTCCGGGTAATACCCTTCGCGGGGCCTGTCGTCGCCGGGGGCCGGGGTTGGGGCGCTCATGTCCGTCGTCCCGTATCTGCTCGGGGGTGGAAGAGGGGGCATCCACATCTACCAGACGGGGGCAAGCCCCATGACCGCTGCCGCCGGACCCGCCCCTTTCGAGCACGGGATCTGCTACGGGCCGGACCCGCGCGCGGGGACTCCCGCGCGCCCCTCGGCTCGGTCGTCGGCGCGTTCGTCGGAAAAAGTTCCGCGGACCCGCGTAATGAAGGAGGCCCCGCTCCCCTCTCACTCGTACGGGCCCGCATCCGGGCCCCGCACCGGAGAGGAATCACCACCATGAGGCACACCGTCGTGGAACGCGAGTTGGAGCTGCGGCTCGTCCTGTCGCCCGAGCAGAGCATCCCCGTACCGGCCAAGCTGGGCTACCGCAGCGACGACCCGTACGCCGTCCACATCACCTTCCACATCAACTCCGACCGGCCCGTGCACTGGACGTTCGCTCGGGAGCTGCTGGTGGAGGGGGTGTTCCGGCCGTGCGGGGGCGGGGACGTCAGAGTGTGGCCGGCGAAGGTGTCGGGCCGCGGTGTGGTGCTGATGGCGCTCAGCGCGCCGGACGGGGACGCACTCCTGGAGGCGCCGGCCGCCGCCGTGTCCGCCTGGCTGGAGCGCACGCTGCGGATCGTGCCGCCGGGCGCGGAGTTCGAGATGCTGCGCATCGACGACGGTCTGGCCGAACTGCTCGCCCAGTGAGGCGGCTGCCTCAGAACAGCTTGCCCGGGTTGAGGATGCCCAGCGGGTCGAAGACGGCCTTCACCGCCCGCTGCATCTCCATGCCCACCGGGCCGATCTCCCGCGCCAGCCACTCCTTCTTCAGGATGCCCACGCCGTGTTCGCCGGTGATGGTGCCGCCGAGCTCCAGGCCGAGGGCCATGATCTCGTCGAAGGACTCGCGGGCGCGCCGGGACTCGTCGGGGTCTGTCGCGTCGAAGCAGACGGTGGGGTGCGTGTTGCCGTCGCCGGCGTGCGCGCAGACCCCGATGGTCAGGTCGTACTTCTCGGCGATGCGTTCCACGCCGTCGAGCATGTCGCCGAGCCGGGAGCGGGGCACGCACACGTCGTCGATCATCGTCGTGCCCTTGACGGCCTCCAGCGCGGTCAGCGACATCCGCCGTGCCTGGAGCAGCAGTTCGGACTCGGCCGCGTCGTCCGCGGGGACGACCTGGGTGGCGCCCGCGGCCTCGCACAGCTCCGCCACCGCCGCGAGGTCGGCCGTGGGGTCGGGGGTGTCGAAGGCGGCGAGCAGCAGCGCCTCGGTGGTCTCCGGCAGGCCCATGTTGCCGAGGTCGTTGACGGCCTTCACCGTCGTGCGGTCCATCAGTTCGAGCAGCGAGGGGACGTGCCCGCCGGCCATGATCCGGCACACCGCGTCGCACGCGGCGGCCGCCGACGCGAACTCCGCCGCCAGCACCAGCTGCTGGGGCGGCCGCGGCCTGAGGGCGAGGACCGCGCGGACGACGATGCCGAGCGAGCCCTCCGAGCCGACGAACAGCCGGGTGAGGTCGTACCCGGCGACGCCCTTGGCGGTGCGCCTGCCCGTCGACATCAGCCGCCCGTCGGCCAGCACGACGTCCAGGCCGAGGACGTACTCGGCGGTCACCCCGTACTTGACGCAGCACAGGCCGCCGGAGGCCGTGCCGATGTTGCCGCCGATGGTGCACATCTCCCAGCTGGAGGGGTCCGGCGGGTAGGCGAGTCCGTGTTCGCCGACGGCGCGGGAGAGCGCGGCGTTGACGACGCCCGGCTCGACGACCGCGATCCGGTCCACGGGGTTGACCTCGAGGATCCGGTCCATCTTGGTGAGGGACAGCACGACGCAGCCCTCGGAGGCGTTGGCCCCGCCCGACAGTCCCGTACGGGCGCCCTGCGGGACCACCGGGACGCGCAGCTCGGTGGCGGTGCGCATCACGTGCTGCACCTGCTCGACCGTCCGCGGCAGCACCACGACCGCCGGGGCGCCGGCCTCGCAGAAACTCGCCATGTCGTTCGCGTACGACGCCGTGACGTCCGGGTCGGTGAGCACGGCCTCCGGCGGCAGGCCGCTGAGCAGCAGGTCGACGAGGTTGCCGGTCGCTTCGTCGCGCGGGGCTTCGATACGGCTCATGATCACAGGTTCGCACTCACGGCCATCGGTGTGAAGGCCGCCGCCGCGAGCCGCCGGGTACGGGATGTGATCGTCACGGGGACGCACAGTGATCGACATGAGCGGTGTGAGGAACGAGGAGTCGGCGACGCCGGGGGCGGACGGCGGCCGGGGGAACGGCGAGCAGGGCGGTACCGGGCGCTGGCGGGGCGACACGGCGGCCCGGGCCGCGCGGTGGCGGGCCGGCGACGCCCGCTGGGCGGCACGGCGGCGGGACGGGAGGGCCGGCCGGGTGACGTGGTGGCGCGGCGGGGCGCCCTGGTGGCGGGGGCGGGCGGTGGCCGGGGTGCTCGTGGGGTGTGTCGTGCTCGGGGGCGGGGTGCGGGTGGTCGCGCCGGACGGGGGTGACGGGGCGGCGGGGCGGGACGACGCCGGTGCGGGGCGGGTCGCGGGCGTGCCGGGCGCGCCGGGCGCCCCGGCGCGTGGGCCGGAGGTGGCGGAGGTGCGGGCCCGAGCGGGGGCGGGGGTGCTGGCCGCCGGGGTTTCGGTCGGGTCGGACGACGTGGCGGTGCTCGTCGCCGACCGGGAGAAGCGGGTGCGGACGCGGCCCCGGGACAGCGCGGCGTGGGCGGTGCTGGGCGCGGCGTACGTGGAGCGGGCGCGGCGGACCGGCCGCGTCTCGGACCTCCCGAGGGCCGAGAAGGCCCTGCGCGCCTCGCTGCGGCTGCGCCCGCAGGGCAACGCCGACGCGCTCGACGGCATGACCGCGCTCGCGAACACCCGGCGCGACTTCCCGGCGGCGCTGCGGTGGGGCGAACGGGCGGTGGCGGAGTCACCGGACCGCTGGACGTCGTACGCGCTGCTTCTCGACGCGTACGACGGGCTCGGCCGCTACAGGGCCGTGCGCGACACCCTGGAGCGGCTCCTCGACGCCGGCTCCGGTCCGGCGGCACAGGCGTGGGCCGCCCGCGTCTACTGGGACCAGGGCCGGCGCGAGGACGCGGCCGCCACGCTCGCGGACGCGGCGGCGGCCGCGGGAACGCCGGCCGAGGAGGCGGCGCTGTGCGTCCGGGCCGGGGAGCTGGCCTGGGAGCGGGGGGAGCCGGCCGAGGCGTCCCGCTACTTCACGGCGGCGACCCGGGCCGACCCGGACGCGGCGGACGCGCTCGCCGGACGCGGGCGGATGCTGGCGGCGACGGGCAGGACGGCCGAGGGGGTACGGGCGTACCGGGCGGCACTCGCGCGGCGGCCGTCGGCCCGGGTGGCCCTGGAGCTGGGCGAGCTGTACGAGTCGCTGGGGCGGGTCGGGGCGGCGGCGCAGCAGTACGGGATGGTGCGGAAGCTGGTCCGGCGGTCCGCCGCGGCCGGGGTGAACGAGGCGCTCGTCCTCGGCGCGCTGGAGGCGGACCACGGCGATCCCGCGAAGGCGGTGCGGGTGCTGCGCGCGGAGTGGCGGCGACAGCCCGGACTGAAGGTCGCCGACGCGCTGGGGTGGGCGCTGCACCGGGCCGGGTCGCACAAGGAGGCGCTGGAGTACGCGAGACGGGCGACGGATCCGGCGCGGGGCGGTGAGGTGCGGTCGGCGGTGTACGCGCACCACCGGGCGGAGATCGAGCGGGCGCTGGGCTTGACTGCGTCGGCGCGGCGGCACGGGGAGGAGGCGCGGCGGATCAATCCGTTTCTTCCCTTGGGGGAAGGGGGTGGGTCCGCGTGAGGGCTCGGGGGGAGTGGGTGCGTCGGCGGGTGCGGGTGGTTCGTGGTTTCTCGCGCAGTTCCCCGCGCCCCTGCACCCGCACCCGCACCCGCACCCGCACCCGCACCCGCACCCGCACCCGCACCCGCCAACGAACCACGCGCCCCCGAGCTATTGGGCGCCCGGTCTACAGATTGCCCCGCTTCTCCTGCTCCCTCTCGATCGCCTCGAACAGCGCCTTGAAGTTGCCCTTCCCGAAGCCCATCGACCCGTGCCGCTCGATGATCTCGAAGAACACCGTCGGCCGGTCCTGCACCGGCTTCGTGAAGATCTGCAGCAGGTACCCGTCCTCGTCCCGGTCCGCGAGGATCTTCAGTTCGCGCAGGGTCTCGATGGGGACCCGGGTGTCGCCGACCCACTCGCCGAGCGTGTCGTAGTACGAGTCCGGCGTGTTGAGGAACTCCACCCCGGCCGCCCGCATCGTCCGTACCGTCCGCACGATGTCGTTCGTGTTGAGGGCGATGTGCTGGACGCCCGCGCCGCCGTAGAACTCCAGGTACTCGTCGATCTGGGACTTCTTCTTGGCGATGGCGGGCTCGTTGATGGGGAACTTGACCTTGAGGGTGCCGTCCGCCACCACCTTCGACATCAGCGCGCTGTACTCGGTGGCGATGTCGTCGCCCACGAACTCCTTCATGTTCGTGAAGCCCATGACCCGGTTGTAGAACTCCACCCACTCGTTCATCCGGCCGAGTTCGACGTTGCCCACGCAGTGGTCGATGGCCTGGAACGTGCGCTGGGCGGGCGGCTCGACCATGGGGTCGGCGGCGACGTAGCCGGGGAGGTACGGGCCGTCGTAGCCGCTGCGCTCGACGAGGGTGTGCCGGGTCGTGCCGTACGTGGCGATCGCGGCGAGGACGACCGTGCCGTGCTCGTCCTTCACCTCGTAGGGCTCGGCGACGGAGCGGGCGCCGTGCTCGATGGCGTACTCGTAGGCGCGGCGGGCGTCGGGGACCTCGATGGCGAGGTCGATGACGCCGTCGCCGTGCTCGGCGACGTGCTCGGCCAGGAAGTGGCCCCAGGTGGTGGTGGCCTTGACGACCGAGGTGAGGACGAACCGGGCCGAGCCGTTCTCCAGGACGTAGCTCGCCGTCTCTCGGTTGCCGGTCTCGGGGCCGGAGTAGGCGACGAGCCGCATACCGAAGGCGGTGGAGTAGTAGTGGGCGGCCTGTTTGGCGTTGCCCACGGCGAAGACCACAGCGTCCATTCCCTTGACCGGGAAGGGGTCGGCCTGCCGAGCGGTGTCAGGGACGGGGTGCGTGTGCGCAGAGGTGGCTGCCATGGCCGCAGGCTCCCCCCGCTCCCGCAAGGTGCGCAATAGTTCGCGTTCTGGCTGGACAATCTGCACAGTCGTAGCCCCATACTCGGGCGGGTTCTGTACAGGATGCTCACCTCGGGAGGGCTCATGGCGATCGATCATCTGGACGGGCGGCTGATCGTGCTGCTGGCGCGCGAGCCGCGCATCGGGGTGCTGGAGATGTCGCGGCGGCTGGGGGTCGCGCGGGGCACGGTGCAGGCGCGGCTGGACCGCCTTCAGTCGAATGGAGTCATCCGCGGCTTCGGCCCCCAGGTGGATCCGGCGGCGCTCGGCTACCCGGTGACGGCGTTCGCGACGCTTCAGATCCGGCAGGGTCAAGGCGCGGACGTACGGGCGCACTTGGCGACCGTGCCGGAGGTGCTGGAGCTGCACACGACGACCGGCAGCGGCGACATGCTGTGCCGGCTGGTGGCGCGTTCGAACGCCGATCTCCAGCGGGTGATCGACCGGGTCGTCGGTTTTGATGGCATCGTCCGGGCCGCCACGGCGATCGTCATGGAGAACCCCGTTCCGCTGCGGATCATCCCGCTGGTGGAGCAGGCGGCGGAGGACCGGGAGACGACGACGTAGCCGATCTGGGGGTGCGTGCGGTGGGTTTCTGGGACTACGTGGGCGACTACCGCGAGCGGCTGCTGTTCGACGCGTACCAGCACGCCAGTGCCGTCCTGCAATGCGTGGTCGTGGCGACGGTCGCCGGGGTGGCGATCGGCGTCGTCACCTACCGGCGGGAGTGGGCCGCCGGTCTCGCCACCGCCACGACCTCGGCCGTGCTCACCGTTCCCTCCCTCGCGCTGATCGGCCTGCTGGTCCCGGTGGTGGGGCTGGGCGTGGCCCCCACGGTGATCGCGCTGACGCTGTACGGGCTGCTGCCGGTCGTGCGGAACGCGATCGTGGGGCTGCGCGGGGTCGATCCGGCGCTGGTCGACGCGGCGAAGGGCATCGGCATGTCCCGGGCGCGCCGCCTGCTGCGGGTGGAGCTGCCGCTGGCCTGGCCGCCGATCCTCACCGGCGTCCGGGTCGCCACGCAGATGCTGATGGGTATCGCCGCGATCGCCGCGCACGCCTCCGGGCCGGGCCTCGGCAACGAGATCTTCCGCGGGATCGCCTCCCTGGGCAGCGCCAACGCGCTCAACCAGGTGCTCGCGGGCACGCTCGGCATCGTCGTTCTCGCGCTGCTGTTCGATGCCGGGTACGTTCTGCTGGGGCGGCTGACGATTCCGAGGGGGATCCGTGGCTGACACCGGCGCGGCCATCGAGCTGGTCGACCTCACCAAGCACTATCCGGGCAACCCTCGACCGTCCGTCGACGGCGTCACGCTGCGCGTCCATGCCGGCGAGACGGTCGTGTTCGTGGGGCCCTCGGGATGCGGCAAGTCGACGACACTCAAGATGATCAACAGGTTGATCGAGCCGTCCAGTGGATCCGTCCGGATCAACGGGGCGGACGTCACCGGACTTGATCCGGTCAAGCTGCGCCGCGAGATCGGCTACGCCATCCAGTCGTCCGGTCTCTTCCCGCATATGACGGTCGCCCAGAACATCGCCCTGGTACCGCGTCTGGCCGGCTGGTCCGGGCGCCGGGTCAGGGCGCGGGTCACGGAGATGCTGGAGCTGGTGGGGCTCGATCCCGGCGAGTTCAGCGACCGGTATCCGCACCGGCTCTCCGGGGGCCAGCAGCAGCGGGTGGGCGTGGCGCGGGCGCTGGCCGCCGACCCGCCGGTGCTGTTGATGGACGAGCCGTTCGGCGCGGTGGACCCGATCACCCGGGGGCACCTCCAGGACGAACTGCTCCGGCTCCAGCGCGAGCTGCGCAAGACCATCGTGTTCGTCACGCATGACGTCGACGAGGCGATCAAGCTCGGCGACCGGATCGCGGTCCTCGGGGAGCGTTCGCGGATCGCCCAGTTCGACACCCCGGAGGCGATCCTCGCCCACCCCGCCGACGACTTCGTCTCCGGGTTCGTCGGCACCGGCGCCGCCCTGAGGCGGCTCGACCTCACCCGCCTGAGGGACGTGGGCGTCACCGGCTGCCCGACGGCACATCAGGGGGAGCCGGTCCAGCAGGTCAGGGGCCGGCTGCGGGCGAGCGCCACCGACGAGATGCTGCTGCTGGACCGGCGCGGACGGCCCATCAGATGGCTGCGGCGCGAGGACCTGACGCACCCCGAGGGGCCGCTCGCCGAGGCCGGGGCCCCGGTCGACGGGACGGTGACCAGGGACGCCACGCTCCGGGAGGCCCTGGAGGCGGTACTGACCGACAGCGCGGGCCGGGCCGCGGTCACCGGCCGGAACGGCGTGTACGCGGGCGCCGTCCACCTGGAGGGTTTACTCGACGCCGTGCGCGGGCTGCTGGCCGCCGACCGCAGGGACGCGCGGGAGCACCAGCGGGAACTGGAGGCGACCCGAACCGGGCCCACGCTGCGGGAACCGGAGGGGGTCACGGCGGGGAAGGCGGTGGGCGGCAGGGCGGAGAGCGGGAAGTCCGGCACGGCGGGGCGGCCGGAGGGCGAGGCCGCCGAGAGGGCGGATGCCGACGCCGCGGGGCGGCCGCAGGCCGTGGCCACGGGCCGGCCGACGGGTGAGGTCACCGAGGGTCCGGCAGGGGGTGAGGCCACCGAACTCCCGGAGGCTGACACCCCCGAGGAACCGGAGGGTGACGCCGTGGGGAGTGCGGGGTGAGCGCGCCGCCGGACACGGCCCCGGAGTCGGACGCCACGTCCACTGCCCCTGGCACCGGCGTCGCACCCGAGTCGCCCCACTCGTGCGAGCCCTCGTCCGGGCCCCCGGACGGGTCGCGCGGCGAAGCCCCTCCCCCCTACGAGGCCCGCCCCCTCAGGATCACCTGGCGGAAGCTCACCCTGCTGCCGAGCCTCCTCGTGGTCGTCCTCCTCAGCACCTGGTTCTGGTTCCGGCACGCCGAGCTGGACGCGATCTCCGCGAACGCCCTGGCGAACGGGCAGGTGTGGCTGGCCCTGCGGCAGCACATCGCGCTGACCGCCGTCTCCACCTTCTTCGTGCTGGTCATCGCGGTTCCGCTGGGCGTCCTGCTGACCCGGCGGAGGTTCCGCGCGGCGACGCCCTTCGTCCGGGCCGTCGCCAACGCGGGGCAGGCCACCCCCGCGATCGGTCTGCTGGCGCTGCTGGTGATCTGGCTCGGCATCGGACGGACGGCGGCCCTGATCGGCATGATCGCCTACGCCGTCCTGCCGGTCCTGTCGAACACGATGGCCGGTCTCAGGGCGAACGACCCGACGCTCCTCGAAGCCGCCCGGGGCATCGGCATGTCACCGGCGGAGGTGCTCACCCGTGTCGAACTCCCGCTGGCCGTGCCGCTGATCCTCGCGGGTGTCCGCACGGCCCTCGTCCTGAACGTCGGCACGGCCACCCTCGCCGCCTTCGGCGGGGGCGGCGGCCTCGGCGTACTGATCACCACCGGCATCACCAACCAGCGCATGCCCGTCCTGGTCCTCGGCTCGATCCTCACGGTGGCGCTGGCCCTGCTGGTGGACTGGCTGGCCTCGCTCGCGGAGGTGCTGCTGCGGCCGCGGGGCCTGGAGGAGGGCCCATGAGCCCGGTCGGGTCGGCACCGCGTACGGCCGTCCTGCTCTGCGGGCTGCTGGCCGTCACCGGGTGCGGACTGACCAGCGGCTCCCCGATGACGGACGAGGTGCGGCCGGGCTCCGTCGGACGGGGCCGGCCCCTGGAGGGCGCCGAGCTGACCGTGACGTCGAAGGACTTCACGGAGAACCTGATCCTCGGCGCGATCATGGGCATCGCCTTCCAGGCGGCCGGCGCGGAGGTGCTCGACCGGACCGGCGTCCAGGGGTCCTTCGGCGCCCGGGAGGCGGTCAGGAGCGGGGAGGCGGACGCCATGTACGAGTACACGGGCACCGCCTGGATCACGTACCAGGGCAACAGCGCCCCCATCGCCGACGCTCGCCGGCAGTGGGAGGCGGTGCGTGACGCCGACCTGAGCAACGGGGTGACCTGGCTGCCGCCGTCGGCCCTGGACAACACGTACGCCCTCGCCCTCAACCGCGCCAACGCCGACCGGTACCGCACGAGGAACCTCTCCGAGGTGGCCGTTCTCGCGGGTCGGGACCCCGACGCCGTCACCCTGTGCGTGGAGGGCGAGTTCGCCAACCGCGCGGACGGGCTGCCGGGGCTGCTGAAGGCGTACGGCATGAGCCTGCCCGCCGGGAACATCACACAGATGGACACCGGGATCATCTACACGCAGGCGGCGAAGGGGAGTTGTGTGTACGGGGAGGTCTTCACCACCGACGGGCGCATCGCGTCGATGCGGCTCACGGTGATGGAGGACGACCGGCGGTTCTTCCCGCACTACAACGCGGCCCCCGAGATCAACTCCGCGACCCTGAGGAAGTGGCCGCGGATCGCCGACGTCCTGGCTCCCGTCACGGCGAAACTGAACAACGACGTGGCCCGCGAGCTCAACGCGAGGGTCGATGTGGACGGGGAGGATCCGCACCAGGTGGCGTTGGAGTGGATGGTGGCGGAGGATTTCGTCGTCACCCCCGGCGCGGGCAGGGCGGGTCGTAGTCGAGGCGGGGGAAGTGGCGGGCCCACTGGGCGCGGCTGATGGTGCCGTGGGCGGAGTCGCAGGCGTCGGCGAGCGCCCGGTCGAGGTCGGTGTACCAGATCTGCACGCTGTAGTGGGCGGTCACCGTGAGGAACGTGTCGTCCGTCGTGAGGTGGCGCACCTCCTTGACCGTCCCTCGGGGATTGGTGAGGTGGGCCACGGGGGTGGGGCGCTCGGGGTCGGTCACGTTCCACACGTCCACCGTGCCGTCCACACCGACCGTCGCCGCCGTACGGCCGTGGGAGGCGAAGGCGACGCCGGTGACGATGTCGGCGTGCCTCGCCAGCTCGCCCAGCTCACGGTGGCGGGGAAGGTCGCCGATGTCCCAGAGCTTCGCCGTGTGGTCGTCGCTGCCGCTCAGCAGGGTGCGGCCGTCCGGGCTGTAGGCGACGGCGTCGACGAAGTGCCGGTGTCCTTCGAGGACGGCGACGGTGGTGGCGTGGTGGGGGTCGGCCACGTCCCAGACGCGGACGTCGCGGTCGTCGGAGCCCGTGGCGAGGGTCTTCCCGTCGGGGCTGAAGGCGACGGCCTTCACATTGGCGTCGTGCCCGGTGAGCGTGTCGAGTGCGCGGGGGCGTGCCGGGTCGGAGAGGTCCCACAGGCGGACGGTGTCGTCGTAGCTGCTGGTCGCGGCCACGCCGTCGCCGCGCACCGCGACGGAGTACACGGCCTCGGTGTGTCCCGTGGGCCGCTTCGACACCAGCCTCGGTTTCCGCGGGTCGCTCACGTCCCACAGCCGGAGCACACGGTCGCCGCCCACCCCGACCAGGGTGTCGCTGTCCGAGGTGAACTGGATCGTGCCCAGGGCGACTCCACCAGTGTCGGTGGTGCCGAGCCGGCGGGGCTGCCGTGGATCCCTCAGGTCCCACAGGTCGATCCGCGTACGGTCGGCCATGGCCAGGGTGCGGCCGTCGGCCGTCACGGCGGGCGCGTGCCCGACGGGGGTGTCCTTGAGGGGCGAGTGCCCGGCGGCTTGCGGGCCTGCCGAACGAGGGCCGGTCGATCCAGGACCGCTTGACCGGGGACCGGTCGACGTGGGTCCGGTCGATCTGGGGCCGGACGACGCGACGGACAGTGTGCTGAGCAGACCGTCGCGTGTGCGGACCTGCGGGGCCTCCCGGTAGGCGGCCAGCGCCACTTGGACGGCGAGGGACGGACGGTGCGGGCTGAGCCGTACGGCCTCGTCGGCGGCCCGCAGGGCGACGGCCTCGTTGCGCTGCCGGGCGACGGTGCTCTGGGCACGTACGGCGAGACCGGCGGCGGCCACGGCGCACACCAGCAGGACGACCAGGGCCCCCACCTGGCGACGCAGGCGGCGCAGACGGCGGCGGTCGCGCTGTCGCGCGTGGTGCTCGGCAGCCTCGCCGGCTTCGAGGAAGGCGCGTTCACGGGCGGTCAGTGCCCCGCGCGGCAGGTCCTTCGCGGCGGTGAGGCGCGCGCCGCGGTACAGGGTGTCGGGGTCGTGGTCCAGGGACTCCCACAGGGTGGTGGCCTCGGTGAGCGCGCGTTGCAGGCGCTCCTGGCCGCGGTCCTCCTCCAGCCACACGCCGAGCCGGGGCCAGCAGCGGATGAGCGCCTCGTGGGCGATCTCCACATGGCCGGCGTCGGCGGTCAGCAGTCTGGCCCTGGTCGCCTGTTCGAGGACGAACGCGGTGTCCGGACCACTGTCGAGTTCCTGGAGCGGCACCCGGCGTTTGGTGTCCTCGGTGCCCTCGCCCAGCGCGACGAGGCGCAGGAACAGCCGCCGCGCGGCCGTCTGCCGGGTCTCGTTCAGGGCGTCGTGGAACCTCTCGGCGGTCTGGGTGAGCGCGCCCTCGATGCCGCCGGCCGCGTGGTAGCCGGCCAGCGTGAGGGCGTTGCCCCGGCGTCGCTTCCAGGTCTCCAGCAGAGCGTGCGACAGCAGGGGCAGGGCGCCCGGCCGGCCGTGGGCGTCGGCCGTGAGGGTGGTCAGCAGGGCGCTCTCGACGGTGAGCCGGGAGCGGGTGGCGGGCTGGACGATCGCCGCCCTCAACTCCTCGGCGTTCATCGGGCCGACGGGATGGTGGGCGTGGGGCAGCGCGTCGACGAGACCGGCCAGTCGCGTGCAGTGGGTGTAGAAGTCGGACCGTACGGCGACGGCGATCCGTGTGCGGCTGTCGGGGACCTGTACGGCGTGCAGGAGCGCGGCGACGAACCGCTCCCGTTCCCGCGCGTCGCGGCAGACGGTGAACACTTCCTCGAACTGGTCCACGACGATCAGCAGTTCGTCCGCCGCCGAGCCGTCCGCCGAGCCGTCCTCCTGTCGCTGGGCGAGGATCTGCCGCACCATCCGGTGCAGAGTGCCCGGCTCGGCCGTGAGGTCGGTGTGCACCGGGCCGGAATCCACGCCGGCGCGCGCGGCCAGCCGTACGGCGCATTCCTCCAGCGGATGCGGGCCGGGGGTGAGAAGCAGCGAGGGAACATCCGGAAAGGCGGGGAGTACGCCCGCCCGCAGTACCGATGATTTACCGGATCCCGACGCTCCGAACAGGACGAGAAGCCGTTTTTCCTTCAGGTGTTCGACGAGTGCGCCGGTGAGCTTCTCACGACCGAAGAAATAGCCGGAGTCCGCCTCCCCGAATGCGGCCAGACCGACATAGGGCGCCTTGGGGCCGCCCCTTTGCGCGTTCTTCTCGCCGGCCTCGGCCGACGCGTCCCTTCCGGAACACGCGTCAGCCGTGCGCTGCCAGATCTGTTTCCATTCCCGCTCGTCACCGCCGCAGGCCCGGACGTAGGCGAGGGTGACGGCCAGGCTGGGGAGTTGACGTCCCGCCGCGGCCGAGGACAGCGTCGCGATGCCGTAGTGGGTGGCCCGCGCGAGGTCCCGGTAGGTGGGGCGGCCTGCCTGTTCCCGCACTTTCCGTAAACGCGCGGCGAATTCGAACAGAGGACCGCCCTCCGGGTCCAGAGGACTTTCCCCCCGTGGCACGCTCCCGCCTTTCCTCCAGCTCACACCGATTGTTCGGCATCCGTTTGTTCAGCATCGGCCGACCGGCCTCGAACAACAGATTAGCGGCTACAAACGGTGCGTCAGGTCCCGCACAGAGAACCGGACGACGAATCGAGACGAAGCGAAATGAGGAATCCCATGAAGAAGCGGAAGCACATGATCGGGGCAATGGCGGCCTCCGTGGCTCTGGCCATCACCACCCTGGCCACGGCGGGTTCGTCCGCGGGTGCCGCGCAGGCCGCGCCCTACCCCCACTGCCCGGGCGGCAAGGTCTGCATGTGGAGCGCGCCCCACTTCCAGGGCGACCGCTACGACTGGAGCCCGGACGAGGGCAACGTCTTCCTCGGCGACCACGGGCTCGCCGACAAGGTCGCCTCGTTCGTCGCCACGGTCGACGGCTGCTTCCAGGACTCGCCGCCGCCGGGCCCGGGCCAGTGGCGCAGGTTCGTGCCGAACGACTGGTCGGCCGACTACGAGTTCGGCCGGCGAGTGGACCGGATCAAGCCGGGCTGCTGACGCGGGAACGCGGACCACGGCGTGTGCCGGTCCCGGACGGACCCATGGACGGACCCGTGGACCGACCGTCGAGTGCCCGGCGCTGCCGGTGGTCTGACCTTCCCTTCGCCGGTGGCCTCCCTTTCTCCGGGGAGGCCACCGGCGGCCGGCGGCCACGCGGCCGCGCCGCCCCCCGCGCACTGCCAGGCGCTTCCCACGCACTCCTTGCACGTTCCCGTCGGCCCGCCGCCCCGTCGGCCCATCAGGACACCCCACCCCATCCCATCCCATCCCGAAGAAAGAGGACCCCATGTCCACCACCCGCCGTCACGGCACCCGTCCGCTCCCCGCCCGGCACCCCGGCGGCGTGCGCCGTTTCCTGCCGGCGCTCGCCTTGACCTGCCTGGCCGCAGGCGGCGTCGCCGTACCGGCCCACGGCACGACCGGCGCTGCGGCTCCCGCCCCCGGCACCGTGGCCCTGGAGACCGCCGCCCGGCAGGCCGCCGCTTCCTTCCCCACCTGGGGAACACGCTGGGTCGTCCATGCCACGCCGGACATCGGCTCACCCTCCGTGGGCATGATCAACCGGACCTCCCCCGGACAGGACCGCATCACGGCCGACTACCAGGTCGACACCGGCCGCAGGGTGTGCGAGGGCAGCGCCTGCTCCACCTTCATGGCCCACATCACGCAGCCCGTCACCGGCTTCCTGACCGTGGTCGCGGTGGACATTCCCGAGGACCGGCTGCCGGGCGTCCCGGTGCGGCCCGGCCCGACCCCGCCGCCCGGTCCTCAGCCCGGCTCACGGCAGGGGACCCTCCAGCGGGCCGCGGTCTGGCTCACCGCGAACAACGGACGCCCGGTGCCCTACAGCCAGGTCTCCCACTGGCGGGACGGTTACCGGCAGGACTGCTCCGGCTACACCTCCATGGCACTCGGCCTGCCCGCGCCCGGCCTGACCACCGTGGGGCTGGCCGGCGGGAGGGTCACCCGCCCCATCCCCATGAGCGAGCTCCAGCCCGGTGACCTCGTCATCGACGCCCTCGGCGACAGGAACACCCGCCACGTGGTCATCTTCGAGAAGTGGAACGACGACGCCCACCGCTCCTACACGGCCTACGAACAGCGCGGCACCTACGGCACCAGCTACCGCTCCGTGACCTACGGGCTGGCGGCCGGCAGCGAGTACAAGGCCTACCGCCCCCTCCAGTACGGCAACTGAACCCGCGGCCGAGCGGCAGTGTGTGCCCCACCGGAGAGCGGGGCACACCGCCACCCCCGTCCCCGATGCCCCCTCGTCCCACTCCACCTGCACCAAGGAGCGTTCATGCACGACAGCGCCCCCGCCGGCACCCCCGGCAGCGCCCCACGTCCGCCCCGGGCCCCCGTCCGCCCGGTCCACCTCAGTCGGGCCGGGTTCCTTCGGGCGACCGCCGCGGCGGCCCTGACAGGCGGTTCGCTGCTTCGCGGCCCGGCCCACGCGGCGGTCGGGCCCCTGCGGGTGTCCAAGGTCGCCGACCTCACCGGCCCCGGTCTCACCACCCGCTTCCGGATGGAGGCCACCGACCTGGGCGTGCCGGTGCGGACGCCGGACGGCCGGCTGCTGTTCGTCTTCGGCGACACCTTCGAGGAGGCCAGGGTCGGCGGCGGCTGGTGGCGTTCACCCGTGGCGCTGTACGGGCGCTTCGGCGGGCCCAACCGGCCGGTCGTCTGGACCGGCGCGGTGGGCGGCCGGCACGCCCGGCAGCTGTGGCCGTACGGCCATGACAACCCGGAGTACTCCACCGTGCTGCCGTCAGACGTGATCACCCTCGGCGACACCATGTATCTGCACGTCATGGTGAACAAGGGGCTCGGCAACGTGGTGCGCACCGAGATCCGGCGGTCGGACGACTCGGGCATGACCTGGGTCCCCACCGGTGCCGTGTTCGCCCCGGACCTGCACGACGGCATGTTCCAGCTGCTCACCTGGGCCCTCGGAGACGACGGCCACGTCTACGTCCTGTCCACCGGCTTCCAGCGGGACAAGCCGGTCATCCTGCACCGGGTGCGGCCCGACCAGCTGACGGACCCCGGCGCCTACGAGCCGTGGGGACGGGCCCCCGACGGCCGCTGGGCCTGGGGAAACCGGCCCACTCCCGTCCTGGACGGCACGTTCGGCGAGCTGTGCCTGCGGATGGTCGACGGCCGGTGGCTGCTGACCTGGTTCAACCAGGGCGACTACCGGATCGAGGGCCTGGTCGCGGCCCACCCCACGGCGGACCTGCGCACCGCCCACCGTCGCACCCTGCTGCGGGGCACCGCCTGGGGCAGCGAGGACGACGGCCATGTGGCGCAGCTGTACGGCGGCTACGTCATTCCCGGGTCGACACTCGACGACCTGCACCTGTCGGTGAGCCAGTGGAACACCGAGGCGGGCTGGCCGTACCGCGTCATGCAGTTCCGGGTGCGCGGCCTCGCCTCATGAACGGCGGGCGGCCGGGGTCAGCAGCTCGGGACGGACCCCTTGCCCGTCTCCAGGGCCACCAGGGAGCTGACCGCGTTCTTCAGCGTGGTCACCGGGATGAGCCTGAGCCCCTTCGGCAGCTCGGCCTTCGCGTCGGCGCACTCGGCCTTGGGGACCAGGAAGATCGTGGCGCCGTCACGGCGGGCGGCCTGGGTCTTGAGGGGCACCCCGCCGACGGCGCCGACCTTGCCGGAGCCGTCGATGGTCCCCGTACCGGCGATGACCCGGCCGCCGGTGAGGTCGCCGCCGCTGCCGTCGCCGTCGAGCTTGTCGACGATGCCGAGGGAGAACAGCAGGCCGGCGCTGGGGCCGCCGACGTCGGCGAGCCGCAGGGTGACCTTGACGTCGTCGGCGTCCTCACCGAGGTACGCGAGGGCCGCCTCGGTGGCCGTGTCCTGGGACTCCTTCATCTCGGCCGCGTTGTGCTCCTCGATCTCCTTCACGGAGTCGCCGCTGGGGTAGACCGCGTCGCGCGGCATGACGGCCCGGTCGGTGCGGAACCAGTTGTCGAGCACGTCTCCGAGGTCGACGTCGGCGTCGGGGCCCGTCGCCACGATGGTCGTCATACGCAGTTCGCCGGTGGTCCGCCGGGTCTGCGCACCGGAGATGGTGATCACCGGCTCGCCCTTGTTCTCGCCGAGGACGTTCGCCGTCATACCGGGCTGCGCGATGGTGAACGGCAACGGTGCGAACGCGACCGTCGCGAGCAGCCCCACGACGGGCACGGCACAGACGGCTACGGCGGCGGGACGCGAAAGACGGGAGAGGCGAGAGAGCACGGAGTCAATCTAACGCGACGCGCGGTTCCGGCCAGGGGGCGGTGGGCGCGGGCCCGGCCAGGGTGCCGGAACTCACTTCCCGTCGGCGTCCTCGAAGACCGCGAGCAGCTGGGTGAGCACATGCACACAGGTGTCGATGTCCGCGCCGGTGATGTCGCCCCCGACCTGTTCCATCAGCCGGCTCTCACGGGCGATGAGGTCGTCGATGGCGGTGCGCCCGGCGTCCGTCAGCCGGATCAGGGACGACCGCTGGTGGGCCGGGTTGGGGACGGCCTCGACGAGGTCGCCGTCCGCCGCCTCGTTGACCATCCGCTGCACGAACTGCCGGCTCACCGCCAGGGCCCGCCCCATCTGCGGCACGGTCAGCGGGCCCCTGGCCCGCAGCAGCTCCAGTACGGCCCGTACGCCGATGGAGAGCCCGACGATCGGCGCCTTCAGCTCCACGGCCTTGGTGACCCGGCGGTACAGGGGGCCGAGGACGGCGAACACCTCGTACAGCCGTCCGGCGAGGACCTCGGGCGGGAGCGGCAGGTCCCCGTCGGTGTCGTGGGCGGCTCGACCGGTCTCGTTGTCGCTGTCGTTCTGCGTCACCCGACCAGGGTGACACCTGGGTTGCCATTCCATCCGCAAGATGACACCTTAGTTGTCATGACTGATGCCTCTCAGGTGTTCACGTTCGCATCCGACGACGGCCCGCTCGCCTACGGCGACACCGGCACGGGCCTCCCTCTGGTCCTGCTGCACGGCGGCTTCACCGATCGCCGGATGTGGCGCGATCTCGTCCCGCCGCTCTCGGCCCACCACCGGGTGATCACACCGGACGCGCGCGGCCACGGCGCCTCGGCCAACGCGAGCAAGCCGTTCCGGTTCGCCGACGACCTGGCCGCGCTGCTGCGGCATCTCGACGCCGGTCCGGCCGTGCTGATCGGCATGTCGATGGGCGGGGGCATCGCGGTCGACACCGCGCTGGAGTACCCGGATCTCGTACGGGGCCTCGTCGTCAGCAACGTCGGCACCAGCGAGCCCGAGTTCACGGAGCCGTGGACGAAGGACTCGGTCGCCCGCTACTACGGCGCGCTGATGGCCGGGGACATCGAGACTTGGCTCGACGTCGCCGCCGAGGCGGTCGTCGGCCCGTACCGCACGGCGGACGACGTGGACGCCGAGCTCGTGCGCCGCGTGCGGGAGATGAACCGCGACACCGTCTCCAAACACACCCTCGGCGAGACGGACTGGCACGTGCCGGTGACGGACACCTGGGCGCGGGCCGCCACCATCAAGGTCCCGGTCCTCGCGGTCAACGGCGCCCTCGACGCCCCCGACCTCATCGCCATGGCCGAACGCCTCACCACCACGGTCGCGGGCCCCGGACGCGCCGTGTCCATCGAGGGCACGGGCCACTACGCCAACATGGAACAGCCGGAGACCTTCGCGAAGCTGGTCCTGGAGTGGCTGAAGACCCTGGACACCCTGGACGCGCCGCAGGACGCGCGCAGGCCGTAGGGCAGGTGCGCGGAGACCGGCGGCCACAGAACCGGCGGGCGGAGACCGGATCACGGGAGGGGGCACGGATCTCCGGGTCACGGGGAGCCGGGGTTACGGGGAGCCGGGGTTACGGGGAGCCGGGGTTACGGGGAGCCGGGGTCACGGGGGTGCCTCGGCTCGGTCCGCCGCCCGGGTCAGCGGAGCGCGTCGGCCACCTCCCGGGCCGCGTCCATCACGCGCGGCCCCACCCGCTCCGGCACCGCGTCCGCCAGCATGACGACACCGACGCTGCCCTCGACACCGGTCACACCGAGCAGCGGCGCCGCGGCACCGCTCGCCCCGGCCTCCAGTTCACCGTGCGTGAGCGCGTACCCGGGCCAGTCCCCCGGCTGCTGGCGGGCCGACAGGATCGCGCGTCCGGCGGCCCCCCGGTCCAGCGCATGACGGAATCCGGCCCGGTAGGCGACGTGATAATCCGTCCACGTCGGCTCGACGACAGCCACGGCCAACGCTTCGGTGCCGTCGACGAGGGTGAGGTGCGCGGTGGCACCTATGTCCTCCGCCAAGGACCGCAGCGCCGGCAGCGCGGCCTCCCGTACCAGCGGATGCACCTGGCGGCCCAGGCGGAGCACACCGAGCCCGACCCGGGCACGTCCGCCCAGGTCACGTCGTACGAGGGAGTGCTGCTCCAGCGTGGCGAGCAGACGGTACACAACGGTCCGGTTGACCCCGAGCTTGTTGGACAGCTCGGTGACGGTCAGCCCGTGGTCGGTGTCGGCGAGAAGTTTGAGGACACGCAGTCCCCGATCCAGCGTCTGAGAGGTCTCCGCGGTCACGACGCCCACTCCTTCGTGGTGAGGGCGGCGGCCCCCTTCGCGAGGGATGCGTCACCGGTCCCGTCGACGACGCGCTACAGAGGCCGCCGATCGGCTGGACCCGGTTGGCTTCCGGGCGGAGTCGCTTCACGGCTGCGCTCCGCGGCGGCGCTGCCACGGGGCGTTTGCGTAGCGGGACAGTAGACGAGCCGGTTCGCTGAGCGGAAGACTCCGTCCAGAATCCGGTCAAGGAGCGGTACGGACTACTTGGGTTTGTCGCGAAATGTAGAGGCGCGGCTCACAGGGCACACACAGCGCGCCGCACGGCGCGCGGGCCTCCCCACGCGCCGTGCGATCAGCCGTCATCCGCCCGCGCGACCGACGCCCCGCCAGGCGTCGCTGTCACTTCATGCGGGTGGCCCACTCCTGCACCTTGGCGATGCGCTGCCGCAGTTGGCCCGCGGTGGCCTCGGCGCTCGGCGGTCCGCCGCACACCCGCCGTACCTCGGTGTGGATGACGCCGTGCGGTTTGCCGCTCTGGTGGGAGTAGGCGCCGACCATGCTGTTGAGCTGCTTGCGCAGTTCGAGGAGTTCCTTGTGGGTGACGACGGGCCGGCGGTCGGCGGGGAGCTCGACGAGGTCGGCCTCCGCGTCCGGTTTGCGGCGGCTGTGCGCGATCTGCCGGGCCTGCCGCTTCTGGAGCAGCAGCTGCACCTGGTCGGGTTCGAGGAGCCCCGGGATCCCTAGGTAGTCCTGCTCCTCCTCGCTTCCCGGGTGGGCCTGCATACCGAACTCGGCGCCGTTGTACATGACCCGGTCGAAGACCGCGTCGGACTCCAGCGCCTCGAACGGCAGCATGTCCTGCTCGCCGGTGTCCTCGTCCTGCTGCCGCTCCGCCTCCGCGAGGAGCTTCTCCTCCTCGGCGTACGGGTCCTCCTCGCCGCCCTTCTTGGGCTTGTCGAGGACGTGGTCGCGTTCGCGCTCCATCTCATTGGCGAAGCCGAGGAGGTCGGGCACCGTGGGCAGGAACACGGACGCGGTCTCGCCGCGCCGCCGGGACCGCACGAAACGCCCGACGGCCTGCGCGAAGAAGAGAGGGGTGGAGATGGTGGTGGCGTACACCCCCACCGCGAGCCGCGGCACGTCGACGCCCTCGGACACCATCCGCACCGCGACCATCCACCGGTCGGTGTTGTGGCTGAACTCGTCGATGCGGTCGGAGGCGCCGGAGTCGTCGGACAGGACGAGGGTCGCCCCGTGGCCGGTGATCTCCCGGATGAGCTTGGCGTAGGCGCGCGCCGACTCCTGGTCGGAGGCGATGACGAGGGCGCCCGCGTCCGGGATGGCCTTCCTGACCTCGGTGAGCCGCTGGTCGGCGGCGCGCAGCACGCTCGGCATCCACTCGCCGCGCGGATCGAGCGCGGTACGCCAGGCCTGGCTGATGGCGTCCTTGGTCATGGGCTCGCCGAGCCGCGCGGCGATCTCGTCCCCGGCCTTGGTACGCCAGCGCATGTTGCCGCTGTAGGAGAGGAAGATGACGGGCCGCACGACGTTGTCGGCGAGCGCGTTGCCGTAGCCGTAGGTGTAGTCGGCGGAGGACCGCCGGATGCCGTCCTGCCCCTCCTCGTACGTCACGAACGGGATGGGGTTGGTGTCGGACCGGAAGGGCGTACCGGTGAGGGCGAGTCGCCGGGTGGCCGGTTCGAACGCCTCCAGGCAGGCCTCGCCCCAGGACTTGCTGTCGCCGGCGTGGTGGATCTCGTCGAGGATGACGAGGGTCTTGCGCTGTTCGCTGCGGTTGCGGTGCAGCATGGGGCGCACGCCGACACCGGCGTAGGTGACGGCGACCCCGTCGTACTCGCGGCCGAGCGGCCCCGCGCTGTACTCGGGGTCCAGCTTGATCCCTATCCTCGCCGCCGCCTCCGCCCACTGCTTCTTCAGGTGCTCGGTCGGCGCCACGACGGTCACCTGCTGCACGACGTGGTGGTGCAGCAGCCAGGACGCGAGCGTCAGCGCGAAGGTGGTCTTACCGGCGCCGGGCGTCGCGACCGCGAGGAAGTCCCGCGGCTGCTCCTGGATGTACTTCTCCATCGCCCCTTGCTGCCAGGCACGCAGCTTGCTGGCGGTACCCCAGGGGGCGCGGCCGGGGAAGGCGGGTGAGAGGTGGTGGTTCGAGGAAGCGGTCATGGGCGCGGGCCCGGAGGGCCCTCCGTTGAGGGTGGCGGTGGGCGACGGGCGGGAGGTAGTCACGGTCTCCGGTCTGTGATCTGTGGTCGGGCGGCTCGGTGGGGTAGCGGCGAGCGGCCCTGCCACAGCGGCTCGGCCGGCTCGGCTACGTATGACAACCGGGCCACCCTACCGGCGGCGCGACCGGGTCAACGCGCGTACGACACCCGTCCCCCCGGCGATGGGATCCACCTCACAACGACCTCAGCCGCCCCGCGATCACCGCGACGTCGCCCTCGTCCCCGGAGGCGACATCGATGACCAGGTCGTACGCCCGGTCCTGGTCCACGTCCGCGAGGTCGACCCCGTTGACGGCGAGGAACGTGGCCGCCGCGAGCCAGGCCGTGCGCTTGTTGCCGTCGACGAGCGGGTGGTTCGTGGCGAGGGCGTGCAGCAGTGCGGCCGCCTGGTCGTGGAGGTCCGGGTAGGCGGCGGTGCCGAACATACGGGCGCGCGGCCGGTGCACGGCCGACTCCAGCAGTCCGGGCTCCCGCTGCTCGGGCGCCCGCCCGCCGAAGGCGGCCTCGGCGAGGGCGGTGACCTCGGCGACGGTCAGATGACGGCTCACTCCCCCAACCTCCGCAACAGCTCGGCGTGCGCCGAGGCGAGCCGCTCGGCCTGCTCCCGCACGAGCGCCCCCTGCGCCCGCACGTACGCCTCCAGTGCCTCCCCCACGACCTCGTCCGGCCCCCGCCCCTGCGCGTCGGCGAGGTCGGCGAGGGCCCGATGGAGTGCGGGGTCGAGGCGGTGGGTGATCTCGGTCATGGGGCGAGGTTAGAGGGGAAGCGGGCGGTGGCCCCACCGGTTTACGCGGGCTGGGCCCGCTGGACGACGCGTACGGAACGATGGGGGAGACCGCCGCCGCCCGCACGCGCGTCCGAGCCGAAGCTCCGCCCCTCACCGCTCCCGTAGCCGTGTCGTCACCCAGGCCCCCAGGAGCGCCACCGCCGCCATCGGCAGGAACACGGCGACGAACGCGGCCGGGTGGGAGCCGCTGCCGGAGGCCGTGGTGGCCGTGTGGCCGGCCGCGCCGCCGCCGAGCGCGGCGAAGGCGGCGCCGCCCGCCGCGAGCAGCAGCGCGTTGGAGAGGCCGTCGGAGATCTGGAGCGCGGCGGAGTTGGTGCCTGCCTCCTCCGGGGCGGAGAGCTTGAGCAGTAGGACGCTGGTGGAGGAGATGACGAGGCCCATCCCGAAGCACCCGAAGGCCCACGCGACGGCCACGGTCCACACCGGCACCGTCTCGATCAGCACGCTCGGCACGGTGACGATCGCCGCCGCGACCACCACCATGCCGGTCGTCATCAACCGCTCCCGGTACGGCTCCACACGCGCCCGCGCCTGCACCCACGACCCCAGCGCCCAGGCCCCGCCGCCCGCCGCGAGCGAGAACCCGGCGAGCGTCGGTGACAGTCCCCGCTGGGTGACCAGCATCAGCGGCACGAACGACTCGGCCGAGATGAACGACCCCGCCGCCACCCCGCGCAGCAGCACCACGGAGGGCAGCCCCCGCACCGCCCGGTACGCCCCCCTCGGCAACAGCCCCAGCACGGCCGGCACCAGCAGCGCCACCCCGACGGCCGCCGGCACGACCGACAGCCACCGCAGATCCTGGGCCGCGTACTGCAGGAGCCCGGCCCCCACCGAGATACCGAGGGCGAGCCGGATACGGCGGCGGTCGAAGGAGGGGGACGGAGAGGGGGAAGGGGCAGCCGACGAAGGGACAGGAGCCGGCGCTGAGGCAGAAGCAGGAGAGGGGGGCGACGCGGCGGGGTGGGCCCCGGAAGGGGCGCCGTCCGCGGAAGGGGACGCCGTGGAGGGCGACGACGCGGAGAGGGACGCTGTGGACGGCGACGACGCGGAGGGGGGCGCCGCAGAGGGGACGTCGGCCCGGGTGTCGGGGCCGGACCCCGGGCCGCCTCCGACCGGTCCCGACGCCCGGCGCCGTATCTGGGGCAGGGCCAGCGCCAGCGGCAGCACGACCAGGACCGGGATGCCCACGAAGACCCAGCGCCAGCCCAGTTGTTCGGTGACGGCGCCCGCGGCGAGGGGGCCGACGACGGAGGGGATGACCCAGCTCGCGGCGAACCCCGCCATGATGGACGGCCGCAGCCGCTCCGGGTAGGCCCGCCCGACCACCACGTACAGTGCGACGATGACCAGGCCGCCGCCGAGTCCCTGGACGGCCCGGCCGAGGATGAACAGCCACATCGCGCCGGCGGTGCCGCAAAGGAGCAGTCCGGCGGCGAACGCGGCGATGCCCGTGGTCAGCGGCCCGAGCGGCCCCCGCAGGTCCGACCACTGCCCGGACAGCACCATGCCGAACAGGCTGGTGGTGAAGTACGCCGAGAACACGAAGCCGTACGCCGAGACCCCGTCCAACTCCCGTGCGGCGACCGGCATGGCCGTCCCGACCGCCATCGCCTCGAAGGCGATCAGCAGCACGACGGAGACGATGCCGACGCTGAGCGCCCGGTAGGAGCGCCCCAGCACCCCCTCCGTACACTCGCCGACAACAACCGGATCAGCGTCCCGCGCAACGCCCGTGCCACGCGGCCTCAGAGCACCCATGCCCGCCAGCGTAAGGGGCATGCCCGACATTGACCCCTGTCCGGAGTCCCGCCCCCGTGCGACCTTGGTCGTACGTCCCAGCCCCTACTCCCCCACGAGCCCCGGGCACCCCCACACGCCACGCCCTTTCATGAACGGCGTATGGCAGTCCCGTTGCAGCCCCCACCCATCCCTTGAGCCCCGCCCCTCCCCCCGCCTACGGTCTACACATCGAGTACGGAGCAATCACCCGAAGCGCCATGATTGCCCCAACCCGGCCGTGTGCCCGAGTGGTTCAGGGGCTCGCCTGCAAAGCGAGTTACGTGGGTTCGAATCCCGCCACGGCCTCCGCAGGAGGGACGGCCGACCGCTGAGAAGCGGTCGGCCGTTGTCGTGTTCCCCCCGGCAGGGCGGGGCAGTGGAGCGTTCAGCCGTCCGCGCAGGCCTCGTTGCGGAGGGTTTCCACCCAGCAGCCCGTCGCCGTCTTCTCACGCTTCTCCCGCTGGAGGAGCCAGAGGGTGAAGGCGAAGGTGGAGATGTCGGCGTTGAGGGGGCAGAGCGTGGACTCGGGCTCGCTCCAGTTGAGGGCGGCGCCCGTCGTGCCGTCGAGGACGACGCTGTTGCCCTCGACGAAGTGGCCGAGTCTGATCAGTCGGGTCGCCTCGGCGGGAAGTCGCTCGGCGGGGAACCCGGGGCGTTCGTGCGCGTAGTACTCGGCGAGGGTCGGCAGCGGGATGTCCGTGTCGAGCTGGAAGAGCGCGTGCTCCTCGGGCAGACCCATGTCGCGCAGGAAGCGGCGGGTCGGCTCGTGCGTGAGCGTCGCCGGGAAGTCGAAGTCCTCGAAGCGCCACACCCTGCTCTGGCCGAACTCCTCGTCCAGCAGCAGGGCGGGCAGGTCCAGTGCCAGTCCCGACAGTGTCGCCGGTCCGGCGGTCACGGTCAGGTCCGTCAGGTCGTTCAGGTCCGTCAGGCCCATGGTCCCCATCGTCATCGTGCTCTCGGCTCCCCCAGCACATGGTGCGCGGCGCGCTACCCCCCGGCAGGGGACAACACCGCGCCGCCCAGCGGCCGTTGTCGTCCCACTCCCAGAACCTTACGCCGCCCCACTGACAACGCCCGCCGCACACGCGAACACCGGCCAACGAGCTCTCGCCGGGTGCCGCTCGGGAAGGGGCAGGACCGGCAGGCCACCTGTCACAACCGGCCGGCATCTCGTCCGCGCCGACCGGCCACGCACCCCTCAGGACCCGTCAGGACCCCGTCACCACCGCCGCCTGCGGCCGGATCGGGAGGCGGTTCACGGGACGGCCCGTCGCGGCCCGGACCGCGGAGGCGATGGCCGCCGGTGAGGTGACCACCGGCACCGCGCTGGCCGCCTTCGCGCCGAAGGGGGCCACCACGTCCCGCTCCTCCACCAGCTTGACGATCTGGATGTCGGGGGCGTCGAGCGCGGTCGGCAGGGAGTAGCCGGTCAGGTCGGGGTGGCGGATCAGACCGCGCGGGGTGCGCAAATTCTCCGTCAGCGCGATGCCGACACCCTGGGTGACACCCGCCTCGATCCGGGCGTCGAGCTGCGCGGGGTTGAGGATCCGGCCCACGTCCTGGGCGACCGCCAGCTCCACGACCCGTACGGAGCCGAGTTCGATGTCGACGTCCACGACCGCGCGGATCGCGCAGAAGGCCATGCCCACGAACGCGTCGCCCTGGCCCGCGCCGTCCAGCGGCTCGGTGGGGTGCGGGCGGCACTGCGCGGTGGCCCACAGCTCCTTGCCGTCGAGCGCCTCCGCGACCGTCGTCGACAGGACACCGTCGTATGACGTGATCTTGCCGTCGGTGATCTGGAGCAGCTCCGTGGACATGCCGAACTTGTGGGCCAGGGGCTGGAGCAGCTGGGTGCGGACCATCTTCGCCGCGCGTTCCACCGCTCCGCCCGACACCCAGGTGTGGCGGCCGCGGCAGCCGGCGCCCGCGGGGGGCTGGTCGGTGTCGACCTGGGCGATGTGGACCTCGTCGATGCCGAGGGTCTCCTGGACGATCTGCCGGGCGAGGGTGGAGAAGCCCTGGCCGGTGTCGACGGCCGCGCACAGCACGGTGGCGATGCCGTCGTGGACCTTCACGGTGGCCGTGGAGACCTCGTCGGCGCCCTCCGCGCCGAGCATGTGGACCATGCCGAGGCCGTAGCCGACGCCGCGCCGGACCGCCCCCGGCTCGCCCGCGCCCTCGGGGCCGCCCGGCAGCAGCCACTCCTCCTCGGGGGTGTCCTTCGGCAGCGCAGGGAGCGGGAACTCCCGGACCGCTTCGAGGAGTTCGGCGACCGGGGCCGGGCAGGTGACGGACTGCCCGGTCGGCAGCACGTCTCCCGTGGACATCACGTTGCGCATGCGCAGCTCGGCCGGGTCGAGGCCCAGTCTCTTGGCGAGCTTGTCCATCTGCGCCTCGTACGCTGCGCACACCTGCATGGCGCCCTCGCCGCGGACATGGCCGGAGGGCGGGTTGTTGGTGCGGACCACCCAGCCCTCGATGAAGGCGTTGGGGACGATGTACGGGCCGCAGGCGAACGACACGGCCGCCGCCAGGGCCTCGGACGAGGTGTCGGCGTACGCGCCCGCGTCCAGCAGGATCTGGGCCTCGACCTTGACGAGTCTGCCCTCGGCGTCCGCGTGGTGGCGGTAGCGCAGGAGCGTCGGGTGCCGGTGCGCGTGGCCGAGGAAGGACTCCTCGCGCGTGGCGGTCAGTTTGACCGGGCAGCCGGTCTTCAGCGCCAGCAGCCCGAGGGGGAGCTGGAAGCCCTGGTCCTCGCGGTCGGCGGTGGCGCCGGGTACCCCGGTGACGACGATCTTCACGCGGTCGGGGGCCAGGCCGTACACGGCGGCGGCGGTGTCGCGGTCGGTGTGCGGGTCGGTGGAGCCGAGGTACAGCTCGACACCGCCGTCGGGGCGGGGCACGGCGAGGCCGGCCTCGGCGCCGATGGGGGCCGGGTCCTGGCGGCCGATGCGGTACTGCCCCTCGACGACGATCTCGCCGGCGGCGTCGGGGTCGCCGTGGCGCAGCGGGATGTGACGGATCAGGTTCCCGTCGGGGTGCAGGGGTTCGGCCTCGAAGGCCTGCTCGGGGTCGATCACCGGGTCGAGCACCTCGTACTCGACGATGACGGCGGCGGCGGCCATCCGCGCGGTGTCCGGGTGGTCGGCGGCGACGGCCGCGATGGGCTCGCCGTGGTGGCGCACGACCTCGGAGGCGAAGACCGGCCGGTCGATCTTGCCGCGGCCGTGCAGCGGGGTGCCCGGCACGTCCTCGTGGGTGACGACGGCCCGGACGCCGGGCATCTCGCGCGCGTGGGACGTGTCGATGGACACGATGCGCGCGTGCGGGTGCGGTGAGCGCAGGACGGCCGCCCACAGCAGGCCCTCGGCCCACAGGTCGGCCGCGTACGGGAAGGTGCCCTCGGACTTGGCGCGGGCGTCGGCGGACGGCAGGGACACGCCGAGCCCGTGCGGCGGTGCCTCCGGTGCGGGCGCGGCGTCCCCGGCGGTGCCGGCGGTGCCGGTGATCGCGGGCGTCGCGGTGGCTGCGTCGTTGCTCACGTCTGGCCTCCGTCCTGGCCGAACGACTGGTCGTGATCGCCGAAGTTCCGGCCCT
>NZ_OLMK01000018.1 GCF_900290235.1 Streptomyces sp. MA5143a | reverse complement strand
GGGCAGACGGGACTTTCGCAACACGCCCTGGCCGCCTCCGCGGTGGCTCGGCACGGGTCACGTGGGTGCAGGTCATGTGGAGGTCCGCTCACCGGCGGCACGTGAGGGTCCGCTCACCGGCATGTGCTGATCCCGTGAAGGGTCTGTACCAGGGGGTAACCCGGCGCGATCATCGCGAGGCGGCCCGGCGACGGCGGCGGGGCGCTGAACGGAGTCGTCATGTCACGTCACTCTCGGCGCGGGTTCCTCACCTATCTGGTGGCGGCGCCCACCCTCGCGGTCGCGACGAGGATCGGGCTCGACGCCTACGCCCCCGGCACCGCCGACGCGGTCATTCCGACGCCGCCCGCACCGGCGGACCTGGTGGACCTCGGCGACCTGCTGATTCTCGCGGGAGCGCCCACCGCGAACATGCTGGTGCTCAGCGTCGACGAGGAGGGGCTCGTCCACTTCCGGCTGCCGAGGGAAGAGGTGGGGCAGGGGCTCACCACGGCCGTGGCGATGCTCGTCGCGGAGGAGCTGGACACACCGCTCGACCACGTCCGGGTGCGACTGGACGACGCCCGGCCCGAGTTGCTGTTCAACCAGCTCACCGGCAGCTCCAACTCCATCCGCTCCCTCTACGACCCGGTGCGCCACACCGCGGCGGCCGCACGTGCCAGGTTGGTCGGAGCCGCGGCAAGGCAGTGGGCTCTGGACGCCGACGAGTTGACGGTGCGCCGAGGTGTCGTGGTGGCGCCCGACGGCCGCACCGCCCCCTACGGCTCGCTGTCCACGGCCGCAGCCTCCCTCGACCTCGGCTCGCTCGTCGTGGCCCCCAAGAAGCAGTCCGAGCACACTCTCGTCGGCACCCCGACCTCCCGGATCGACGCCCGCGCCCTCGTCACCGGCAAGCAGGCGTACACCCTCGACCTCGACGTGCCCGGCGCCAAGCCGTGCATGGTCCGCAGGCCGCCGACCATCAACGGCACCGTGAAAGCGGTCAACAACGAGGCCACCGTACGGGCCATGCCGGGTGTGCTCGACGTGGTGACCATCGACACGGGAGTGGCCGTCGTCGCGGAGACGTTCGGGCAGGCCCTCGACGGCAAGGAGGCCCTGGACGTCACCTGGGGGCCCGGTACCGTCGACGCGCTGTCCGACCAGGAGATCCGCGCGAAGCTGAAGGCGGCGACTCCGTCGCTGGACGTGCTCGGGCCGCTGGTGAAGAAGGTGGAGGGCGAGTTCGACTTCGCCTTCGCCAGTCACGCCCCGCTGGAGACCAACTCGGCGGTCGCGGACGTACGGGCGGACCGGGCCGAGGTCTGGTCGGGGCTCAAGTCGCCGATCGTCGCGCAGGCCGCCATCGCCAAGGCCGTCGGGCTGCCGGTCTCCAAGGTCACGGTGCATGTGGTGCAGGCGGGTGGCTCCTTCGGACGCCGACTCTTCTACGACGCGGCGCTGGAGGCCGCCGTGGTGTCGAAGAAGAGCGGACGGCCCGTCCGGCTGATGTGGTCACGGATCGATGACATGCGGCACGGGCGGATGCGCCCCGCCACCCACCACAAGATCCGCGCCACCTACGCGGCAGGCCAGGTGCTCACCTTCCAGCACCGGGTCGCGGCCGTCGAGACCGACTTCCGGCATGGACTCGGCGACGCCCTCACCGCCGCCGCGGCGAGCCTGCCCGCCGGGATCGGCAACGCGACCTTCGCCCAGACCCTGTTCCTGACCACCGTGAAGTCCCCGTACCACTTCGGGATCACCACCCAGACGCTCACCGAGGTGCCGATCAGGATGCACACCGGGTCGTGGCGCTCGGTGTACTCGGCCAACACCCGCGGGGCTGAGGAGATCATCGTCGACGAACTGGCGGCGCGGCTCGGCAAGGACCCGGTGGCGTTCCGGCGGGAGTTCCTCAGGACCGCGCGGCAGCGGGCCGTGCTGGACAAGGTCGCCGAGGAGGGGGAGTGGGGGCGTGACCTGCCCGACGGCTGGGCCCAGGGCGTCGGCTTCCACGACGAGTACAAGTCCTGCACGGCGTGCCTGGTCGAGGTCGACGCCACCGACCCGAAGAAACCCCGGGTGACGAGGGCGGTCATCGCGGCCGATGTCGGCCGGGTCGTCAACCCGCGCGGCCTGGAGGCCCAGCTGCTCGGCGGGCTCACCGACGCCATCTCCACCACCCTGCGGGCGGGACTCCACATCGACAAGGGGCTGCCGCTGGAAGGCAGCTACTCCCAGTTCCACTACGCGCGCCAGAAGGACTCCCCGAAGGACGTACGGATCCACGTCATCGAGGGCGCCGACGAACCCGGCGGCGCCGGCGAACTCGGCGTCCCGGCAGCCGTCGGCGCCGTCGCCAACGCCTACGCGCGTGCCACCGGCACCAGGCCGCGCAGCTTCCCCGTCAGCTTCGACGTCGACTTCACGCCCTTCCCCCGCTGAGACACCGACGCGCCGACCCCCCAGCCCGGCGCCCCGTATCCCCTGGCGCCCCGTATCCCCTGGTCAAGGAGCCCGCCCGTGCCCTCCCACACCTTCACCGTCAACGGCGAGACCGTCACCGTCGAAGCCCCGGACGACCTGCCCCTGCTGTGGGCGCTGCGCGATCTGCTCGGTATCCGCGGCCCGAAGTACGGCTGCGGCATCGACGTATGCAAGGCCTGCACCAGCCACCTCGACGGCGAGGCGGTCCGGCCCTGTGTGGTCCCGGTGTCCGAGGCCGCCGGCCGCCGCGTCACCACCATCGAGGGGCTCGCGGACGGCGAGAAGCTGCACCCCGTCCAGGAGGCGTGGCTGGAGCAGGACGTGGCCCAGTGCGGCTACTGCCAGCCCGGACAGATCATGGCCGCCGTCGCCCTCCTGAAGCGCACGAAGAACCCCACCGACGCCGACATCGACGAGATCGCGAACGTCTGCCGCTGCGGCACGTACTTCCGCATCCGGGAGGCGATCAAGAGCGCGGCGGCGAGGATGGGGTGACGGGTGGCCGCCCACGGGCGCGTCCGCCTGATGGACCTGCGGCCGGGTCGCACGCCCGGACGTGGGAGGATCGGAGGTGGCGGGCCGGGGCCGCGCACCCGGTAGCCGTCGCCGTACGCGAGGACGCGCGTACACGCAGGCAGGACGCAGTACCGGGCGCGAGCACTGAGGAGCACCGTTGAGCAGGTTGCGCTGGCTGACCGCGGGGGAGTCCCACGGTCCCGCACTTGTCGCGACGCTGGAGGGCCTTCCCGCCGGCGTGCCGATCACCACGGAGATGGTGGCGGACCACCTGGCCCGCCGGCGCCTCGGCTACGGACGCGGTGCCCGGATGAAGTTCGAACGCGACGAGATCACGTTCATCGGCGGCGTGCGGCACGGGCTGACCATGGGCTCGCCGGTGGCGATCATGGTCGGCAACACGGAGTGGCCCAAGTGGGAGCAGGTCATGTCGGCCGACCCGGTCGACCCCGAGATCCTCGCCGGCCTCGCCCGCAACGCCCCGCTGACCCGTCCCCGCCCCGGCCACGCCGACCTGGCCGGCATGCAGAAGTACGGCTTCGACGAGGCCCGGCCGGTCCTGGAGCGGGCCTCCGCCCGGGAGACCGCCGCCCGCGTCGCCCTCGGCGCCGTGGCCCGGTCGTACCTCAAGGAGACCGCCGGGATCGAGATCGTCAGCCACGTCGTCGAGCTGGCCGCCGCGAAGGCCCCCTACGGCGTGTACCCGACCCCCGCCGACGTGGAGAAGCTGGACGCCGACCCGGTGCGCTGCCTCGACGCGGACGCCTCGAAGGCGATGGTCGCCGAGATCGACCAGGCCCACAAGGACGGCGACACGCTCGGCGGTGTCGTCGAGGTGCTGGCCTACGACGTGCCGGTGGGCCTCGGCTCGCACGTGCACTGGGACCGCCGCCTCGACGCCCGGCTCGCCGCCGCGCTGATGGGCATCCAGGCGATCAAGGGCGTAGAGGTCGGCGACGGCTTCGACCTGGCCCGCGTGCCGGGCTCCAAGGCGCACGACGAGATCCTCGCCACCGACCAGGGCATCAAGCGGGCCACCGGCCGCTCCGGCGGCACCGAGGGCGGCCTGTCCACGGGCGAGCTGCTGCGGGTGCGCGCCGCCATGAAGCCCATCGCGACCGTGCCGCGCGCACTCCAGACCGTGGACGTCACCACCGGCGAGGCTACCCAGGCCCACCACCAGCGCTCCGACGTGTGCGCCGTGCCGGCCGCCGGCATCGTCGCCGAGGCCATGGTCGCGCTGGTCCTGGCCGACGCGGTGGCCGAGAAGTTCGGCGGCGACAGCGTCACCGAGACCCGCCGCAACGTCCGCTCGTACCTCGACAACCTCGCGATCCGGTGAGCCCGGTGCCTCTGGTCGTTCTCGTCGGCCCCATGGGGGTCGGCAAGTCCACCGTCGGACAGCTGCTCGCCGAGCGGCTCGGCGTCGCCTACCGCGACACCGACGACGACATCGTCGCCGCGCAGGGACGCACCATCGCGGAGATCTTCGTCGACGAGGGCGAGGCCGCGTTCCGCGCCATCGAGAAGCAGGCCGTGCACACCGCGCTCGCATCCCACGACGGGGTCCTCGCCCTCGGCGGCGGCGCGATCCTCGACGAGGACACCCGCGCCCTGCTCGCCGGGCACCGCGTCGTCTATCTCTCGATGGACGTCGAGGAGGCGGTCAAGCGCACCGGCCTCAACACCGCCCGGCCACTGCTCGCCGTCAACCCGCGCAAGCAGTGGCGGGAGCTGATGGAGGCCCGCCGCCATCTGTACGAGGAGATCGCCACGGCGGTCGTGCCCACGGACGGCCGCACGCCCGAGGACGTCACCCGAGCGGCCCTGAACGCCCTGGAGTTGAAGGAAGCATGAGCGAGACAGTGACCCGGATCCAGGTCGGCGGCACGGCGGGCACCGAGCCGTACGAGGTCCTGGTGGGCCGCCAACTCCTCGGTGAGCTGGGCGGGTTGATCGGTGACCGGGCCAAGCGGGTCGCGGTGATCCACCCGGAGGCGCTGGACGAGACCGCCGAGGCCCTGCGCGCCGATCTGGCCGGGCAGGGCTACGAGGCCGTCGCCATCCAGGTGCCGAACGCGGAGGAGGCGAAGACCGCCGAGGTCGCCGCGTACTGCTGGAAGGCGCTCGGCCAGTCCGGGTTCACCCGCACCGACGTCATCGTGGGCGTCGGCGGCGGCGCCACCACGGACCTCGCCGGGTTCGTGGCGGCGACCTGGCTGCGCGGCGTCCGCTGGATCGCCATCCCCACCACCGTGCTCGCCATGGTGGACGCGGCGGTCGGCGGCAAGACCGGCATCAACACCGCCGAGGGCAAGAACCTCGTCGGTTCCTTCCACCCGCCCGCCGGGGTGCTCTGCGACCTGGCCGCGCTCGACTCGCTGCCGGTCAACGACTACGTGTCCGGGCTCGCGGAGATCATCAAGGCCGGCTTCATCGCCGACCCGGTGATCCTCGACCTCGTCGAGGCCGACCCGCAGGCCGCCCGCACGCCCGCAGGACCGCACACGGCCGAGCTGATCGAACGGTCCATCCGGGTCAAGGCCGAGGTCGTCTCCGGCGACCTCAAGGAGTCCGGCCGCCGCGAGATCCTCAACTACGGGCACACCCTCGCCCACGCCATCGAGAAGAACGAGCGCTACAAGTGGCGGCACGGCGCGGCCGTGTCCGTCGGCATGCACTTCGCCGCCGAACTCGGCCGTCTGGCGGGCCGGTTGGACGACGCGACCGCCGACCGCCACCGCACCGTCCTGGAGTCCGTGGGACTGCCGCTGCACTACCGCTACGACCAGTGGCCCAAGCTGCTGGAGACCATGAAGGTCGACAAGAAGTCCCGCGGCGACCTGCTGCGCTTCATCGTCCTCGACGGCCTGGCCAAGCCCACCGTCCTGGAGGGCCCCGACCCCGCGGTGCTCCTCGCGGCATACGGCGAAGTGGGCCAGTAACGCCCGTTCGGGCGGCTCTTGCCCGATTCGCCTTGTGGTCATGGCCACTTGGGCACTCCGGGACGCCCCCGGCCGTTCACCAAACGGCGGCCGGGGGCGGTACCGTTCGGTGAGGGCGGGGGTCCGACAGCCCCGCCCGCCAGTGTCGATGTGACTGTACGAGACGGAGTGGCACCGGATGCAGCACGCAGTGGGAGCTCCGCTGCCGCCGCCCCACCGGCCGGGGCAGGACCCGGCGACCCCCTGGTCGCCCACGGCGAACCACCAGGGGCACCCCGCCGCACCGCACCCGGGAGCACCGGGCGCCACCCCCGCGGGTCACCCCGGCGCGAGCCACCCCGTGCCTCCCCCCGTGCCGCCGGCCCCGCACCCCGGCCACGCGCCGGCGAGCCCGCCCGCGCCCATGGCACCCCCCGCGCCGTCGGCCCCGCCGGGATCGGTGCCCCCGCCCGCGCCGGGCTTCGCGGGCGCCCCCGGGCATCCCCCCGCCTCGCCCCCGCAGCACACCGGCGTGCCCCGGGACACCACCGGACACGTGCAACTGCCGCCGGGCGGCCCCGTCACCATGCCGAGCCCGCCGCCCGCCGCCGGTGTGCCCGACGTCACGACCACCATGCTCGCCGTCCTCCTCATCGGCCCCGCGGGCGCGGGCAAGACGAGCGTCGCCAAGTACTGGGCGGACCACCGCCGGGTGCCCACCGCGCACATCAGCCTCGACGACGTCCGCGAATGGGTTCGCTCCGGCTTCGCCGACCCGCAGTCCGGGTGGAACGACAACTCCGAGGCGCAGTACCGCCTCGCCCGCCGCACCTGCGGCTTCGCCGCGCGGAACTTCCTGGCCAACGGCATCTCCTGCGTCCTCGACGACGCGGTCTTCCCCGACCGCCCCGTCGTCGGCCTCGGCGGCTGGAAACGCCATGTAGGCCCCGGCCTGCTCCCCGTCGTCCTCCTGCCCGGCCTGGAGATCGTCCTCGAACGCAACGCGGAGCGCACGGGCAACCGCCGCCTCACAGACGAGGAGGTCGCCCGCATCCACGGCCGCATGGCCGGCTGGTACGGCTCGGGCCTCCCCATCATCGACAACTCCCAACTCGACGTCCCCGCCACGGCCCGAGTCCTGGACGAGATCCTGGCCAGATCGATAGCAAGCCCCCCGAAGTGGTAACAGGGCCGGCAAGGCAGCTCTGAAATCGGCGGGTGGGTTGTGGCCGACAGGGCAGGTCGGAGGCGACTGAGCAGGTCACACAAGCGGCGGGGTGGGTCGCGGTCGGCAGGGCAGGGTCGGGGGCGCAAGGTAGGGCACACGAGCGGGCGGGATAGGCCGGGCGTGGCAAGGCAGCGCTGAGGGGACACGGCCGACCACAAGGGCGGCGGAGTAGGCCGCGGCCGGCAGGGCAGGGCAAGGCAGCCCGACGGATCCGGCGACCACCGCTCAGCCCCAGCGGCCCTGGGGGCGAGGGTCACTCACGCCCCCCGCCCAACCCCAGCAGACCCAAGGGGCGCGGGGAACTGCGCGACAAGCCCCCACTCACCCGCACCCCGCACACAACCGATCCCACCCCTTCCTACCCGTCCCCCCACCCCCACTCGGCCGCACTCACCCCCCGGCCCCGCGCAAGCACCCCGCACCCCCACTCGGCCGCACTGAACCGGCGGCCCCGCGCAAGCACCCCGCACCCCCACTCGGCCGCACTGAACCGGCGGCCCCCCAGCGGAGCTCATACGCTCGGGGCATGTCAGACGCCCACGCCGCCCGCCGAACCCGGCTGAGAGAACGCTGCCAGGCGAGCGGCAGCGCCACCGCTCTCGTGACCCGCCCGGCCAACGTGCGGTACCTCACGGGCGCGGCCCCCCGCGGCGCCGTCCTCCTGCTCGGCGCGGCCGAGGACGTCCTCCTCTGCGCCGCACCCCCGCGGGGCGACAGCTCCGAGGGGCGGCCCGACGACGCCGTCCGCGTCCACCTGTTGCCGAAGCCCGGCGGCGACCCGGCGGTCGCGGCCGCCGAGCTCGTCACGGCCGCCGGCGCCGAGTCCCTCGCCGTGGAGGAGCACCACCTCACCGTGGCCCGGCACCGCGCACTCCGCTCGGTCGCCCCCCGGCTGCGGCTCACCGACCTCGGCGGCGCGGTCGAGCAGCTCCGGGTCGTCAAGGACGAGGAGGAGATCTCCTGTCTGCGGATCGGCGCGGAGATCGCCGACCAGGCCCTCGGGGAACTCCTGGAGTCGATCCTCGTCGGCCGTACCGAACGCCACCTCGCCCTCGAACTGGAGCGCCGCCTCGTCGACCACGGCGCCGACGGCCCCGCCTTCGCCACCTCCGTCGCCACGGGCCCGAACTCCGGCCGCCGCGGCCATCTCCCCACCGATCGCCGCGTCGAGGAGGGCGACTTCCTCTCCGTGTGCCTCGGCGCCGTCTACCGCGGCTACCGCTGCGAGATCGGCCGCACCTTCGTCATCGGGACCTCGCCGGCCGACTGGCAGATCGAGCTCTACGACCTCGTCTTCGCAGCCCAGCGGGCCGGCCGCGAGAGCCTCGTCCCCGGCGCCGCCTACCGCGCCGTGGACCGCGCGGCCCGTCACGTACTGGACTCCGCGGGCCACGGCGCGGACCTCCCGGCACTGATGGGGCACGGTGTGGGACTCGAAATCGACGAGGACCCGCAGTTGGCCCCCGCGGCCATGGGTAAACTGGACGCTTGCGTGCCGGTCACCGTCGAACCGGGGGTCCACCTCCCGGGCCGGGGCGGTGTCCGGATCGATGACACGCTCGTCGTACGCCCCGAGGCGGACGGCGGACCCGAGCTACTCACCATCACGACCAAGGAGCTGCTCGCGCTCTAGCCCTTGAGCTGCGCGCGTGCCCCGGGGTCGTCCACGTAAGTCCAGGAGATTGAAGCAACCGTGGCTTCCACGAACGACCTCAAGAACGGCATGGTGCTCAAGCTCGACGGCGGCCAGCTCTGGTCCGTCGTCGAGTTCCAGCACGTCAAGCCCGGCAAGGGCCCGGCCTTCGTGCGCACCAAGCTCAAGAACGTGCTCTCCGGGAAGGTCGTCGACAAGACCTTCAACGCCGGCGTGAAGGTCGAGACGGCCACCGTCGACAAGCGCGACATGCAGTTCTCCTACATGGACGGCGAGTACTTCGTCTTCATGGACATGGAGACCTATGACCAGCTGATGGTCGACCGCAAGGCCGTCGGTGACGCCGCCAACTTCCTGATCGAGGGCTTCACCGCCACCGTCGCGCAGCACGAGGGCGAGGTGCTCTTCGTCGAGCTGCCGGCCGCCGTCGAGCTCGTCATCCAGGAGACCGAGCCGGGCGTCCAGGGCGACCGCTCCACCGGTGGCACCAAGCCCGCCACCCTGGAGACCGGCCACCAGATCCAGGTGCCCCTCTTCATCACCACCGGTGAGAAGATCAAGGTCGACACCCGCACGAGCGACTACCTCGGCCGGGTGAACAGCTAACCGTGGCTGCCCGTAACACGGCCCGCAAGCGCGCCTTCCAGATCCTCTTCGAGGGCGACCAGCGCGGGGCCGACGTCCTGACCGTCCTCGCGGACTGGATCCGGCATTCCCGGTCCGACACCAGGCAGCCGCCGGTCAGCGAGTACACGATGCAGCTGGTCGAGGGGTACTCCGAGTACGCCAAGCGCATCGACGAGCTGATCGCGCAGTACTCGGTGGGCTGGACCCTCGACCGGATGCCGGTCGTGGACCGCAACATCCTGCGGCTCGGCGCCTACGAGCTGATCTGGGTCGACGAGACCCCGGACGCGGTGGTGCTGGACGAGATGGTGCAGCTGGCGAAGGAGTTCTCCACGGACGACTCCCCGTCGTTCGTGAACGGACTGCTCGGGCGCCTCAAGGACCTGAAGCCGTCGCTCCGCAGGGAAGCCGAATAGGGGACCTCCCGCGTGAGGCCGGCTTCCACGCGAGGCCGACCTCCCACGGGAGGCCCTCGGGGACGCCGGCCCGTCCGCGTCCCCATCCGCGTCCCTGGAGACAGAAAACCGCCGGGGTGGCCCGAACCGAAAGGTTCCGGCCACCCTGGCGGCACGTTTCTGCTGAGCCTCGCCCGGGGTCAGCCCTCGTCGTGGGAGACGGCGCGACGCGCGTCCGCGTCCAGGACACCCCAGCTGATCAGCTGTTCGGTCAGGACCGAGGGGGACTGGTCGTAGATGACGGCGAGTGTGCGCAGGTCGTCCTGGCGGATGGAGAGCACCTTGCCGTTGTAGTCACCGCGCTGGGACTGGATCGTCGCGGCGTACCGCTGGAGCGGGCCCGCCTTCTCGGCCGGGACGTTGGCCAGGCGCTCCAGGTCGAGGACGAGCTTCGGCGGCGGCTCGGCCGCGCCACCGGGGGTCGTCCCGGGAAGCAGCTCCTGCACAGGAACCCCATAGAAATCCGCCAGCTCCGCAAGGCGCTGCACGGTGACGGCGCGGTCGCCGCGCTCGTACGAACCGACCACGACCGCCTTCCAGCGTCCCTGGGACTTCTCCTCGACACCGTGGAGGGAAAGGCCCTGCTGGGTGCGGATGGCCCGGAGCTTGGCCCCGAGCTGTTTGGCGTATTCGCTGGACATATAGCTCCCCGGACGAAGGCTGGTGACTCACTGTGAGGTTACGCAGCGTGACTCTGCCCCGTCAAGCCGAATGGTCCGGACCGACTGTTCCGTGGTAAACGCTCTCCATTGGGCCAGGGGGGTGATCAGGGGCGTTCCCCGGGCCTGCTACCGTGGATGGCGCAAATCCGACGTCCTTTAAGGTCCGTCCCGTGAGGCGGAGAAGGAGGTCCGTTTCGTATGGACACGCAGGAAAATCCGCAACAGGATCCGCAGCCGTCCGATGCCAGGCCCGTCCTCGAGGCCCCCGACATCGCACGCGTACTGACCCGCATCGCCCACGAGATCGTCGAACGCGCCAAGGGCGCCGACGACGTGGTGCTCCTCGGCATCCCGACCCGGGGCGTCTTCCTCGCCCGGCGGCTCGCCGACAAGCTGGCGGAGATCACGGACCGCAAGATCCCGGTCGGCTCGCTCGACATCACCATGTACCGCGACGACCTGCGCATGCACCCGCCGCGTGCGCTGGCCCGCACGGAGATCCCCGGTGACGGGATCGACGGCCGCCTCGTCGTCCTCGTCGACGACGTCCTCTTCTCCGGCCGCACGATCCGCGCGGCGCTCGACGCGCTGAACGACATCGGCCGCCCGCGCGCGGTCCAGCTCGCGGTCCTCGTCGACCGCGGCCACCGCGAACTGCCCATCCGCGCCGACTACGTCGGCAAGAACCTCCCCACGTCGCTGCGGGAGACGGTCAAGGTCCAGCTCGCCGAGGAGGACGGTCGGGACACCGTGCTGCTCGGTGCCAAGCCGGCCGCCAGGGGCGCGCAGCAGTAGCGACCACCCGGCGTACGGCCCTGCCGTGCGCCCCGCGTCGCCCACCCGCGCGTCCGCCCGCCCGGCTGTGACCGGCCGGCCGGGCCTCGCCTCCCGAACCGAATCGCCTTTACGGAGCCTGACAGATGCAGCGTCATCTCATCTCGGCCGCCGACCTCACCCGCGACGACGCCGTCCTGATCCTCGACACCGCCGAGGAGATGGCCCGGGTCGCCGACCGGCCGATCAAGAAGCTGCCGACCCTGCGCGGCCGCACGATCGTCAACCTCTTCTTCGAGGACTCCACCCGGACCCGGATCTCCTTCGAGGCCGCCGAGAAGCGCCTCTCCGCGGACGTCATCAACTTCTCCGCCAAGGGATCGAGCGTGTCCAAGGGCGAGTCCCTCAAGGACACCGCCCAGACCCTCGAAGCCATGGGTGTCGACGCCGTCGTCATCCGCCACGGCGCCTCCGGAGCGCCCTACCGCCTGGCGAACTCCGGCTGGATCGACGCCGCCGTCATCAACGCGGGCGACGGCACCCACCAGCACCCCACCCAGGCCCTGCTCGACGCCTTCACCATGCGTCGCCGCCTCGTCGGCCGGGACGCCGGCCTCGGCCAGGACCTCTCCGGCAGGCGCATCACGCTCGTCGGCGACGTCCTGCACAGCCGCGTCGCCCGCTCCAACGTCGACCTGCTGCACACCCTCGGCGCCGAGGTCACCCTCGTCGCGCCGCCCACCCTGCTGCCGGTCGGTATCGAGTCCTGGCCCTGCGAGGTGTCGTACGACCTCGACAGCACCCTGCCCAAGTCCGACGCCGTGATGATGCTGCGCGTGCAGCGCGAGCGCATGCACGCCGCGTTCTTCCCCACGGAGCGCGAGTACTCCCGGCGCTACGGCCTCGACGGCGACCGCATGGCGCGGATGCCCGAGCACGCGATCGTGATGCACCCCGGCCCGATGGTCCGCGGCATGGAGATCACCGCCGAGGTCGCCGACTCCGACCGCTGCACCGTCGTCGAGCAGGTCGCCAACGGCGTCTCCATCCGCATGGCCGTCCTCTACCTGCTGCTCGGGGGCAACGAGCCCGCCGTCACCCACACCCGCCCGCCCGTCGCCCACCACCACCCTTCCAACGAGCGCTCCGCGCACACCCCTTTCGCGGCCGAGGAGAAGTAAGACAGATGAGCAAGATCCTGATCCGTGGTGCGAAGGTGCTCGGCGGCGAGCCGCAGGACGTGCTGATCGACGGCGAGACCATCGCCGAGGTGGGCACCGGACTGTCCGCCGAGGGCGCCGAGGTCGTCGAGGCCGGCGGCAAGATCCTCCTGCCGGGCCTGGTCGACCTGCACACCCATCTGCGCGAGCCCGGCCGCGAGGACTCCGAGACGGTCCTCACCGGCACCCGCGCGGCGGCCTCCGGCGGCTACACCGCCGTGTTCGCCATGGCCAACACCTTCCCGGTCGCCGACACCGCCGGTGTGGTCGAGCAGGTCTACCGGCTCGGCCAGGAGCACGGCTACTGCGACGTCCAGCCCGTCGGAGCCGTCACCGTCGGCCTCGAAGGCCAGAAGCTCGCCGAGCTGGGCGCCATGCACGAGTCGGCCGCCGGCGTCACCGTCTTCTCCGACGACGGCAAGTGCGTGCACGACGCGGTGATCATGCGCCGCGCCCTGGAGTACGTGAAGGCCTTCGGCGGGGTCGTCGCCCAGCACGCCCAGGAGCCGCGGCTCACCGAGGGCGCCCAGATGAACGAGGGCGTCGTCTCCGCCGAACTGGGGCTCGGCGGCTGGCCCGCGGTGGCCGAGGAGTCGATCATCGCCCGCGACGTCCTGCTCGCCGAGCACGTCGGGTCCCGCGTCCACATCTGCCACCTGTCGACCGCCGGTTCCGTCGAGATCGTCCGCTGGGCCAAGTCCCGCGGCATCGACGTCACCGCCGAGGTCACCCCGCACCACCTGCTCCTCACCGACGAGCTGGTGCGCTCGTACAACCCGGTCTACAAGGTCAACCCGCCGCTGCGCACCGAGCGCGACGTGCTGGCCCTGCGGGAGGCGCTCGCCGACGGCACGATCGACATCGTCGCCACCGACCACGCCCCCCACCCGCACGAGGACAAGGACTGCGAGTGGGCCGCGGCCGCCATGGGCATGGTCGGCCTGGAGACCGCCCTGTCGGTGGTCCAGGAGACGATGGTCGAGACCGGGCTGCTCGACTGGGCGGGCGTCGCGGACCGCATGTCGTTCACGCCGGCGCGGATCGGGCGGGCCGCCGGTCACGGCCGTCCCGTCTCGGCAGGTGAGCCCGCCAACCTCACGCTCGTCGACACGGCATACCGTGGTGCGGTGGACCCCGCGGGCTTCGCCTCGCGCAGCCGCAACACCCCGTACGAGGGCCGCGAGCTGCCGGGCCGTGTCACGCACACGTGGCTGCGGGGCAAGGCCACGCTCGTCGACGGGAAGCTCACGTGACACCTGTAATTCTGCTGGCCGCCCAGAAGGAATCGGCCGAGGTCACCAACTGGGCCGGACGCATCGGCTGGGTCGTCGGACTCGCCCTCTTCGTCGCCCTCGTCTACTGGCTGATGCGCGAGGGCTGGAAGTGGCGCGGCACGCTCCAGAGCGACCTGCCGGAGCTGCCCGCCGTGCCGGAGGAGCCCGGTGAGGCCAGACTGACGATGAGCGGCCGCTACCACGGCTCCACCACCGCCGGGCAGTGGCTCGACCGCATCGTGGCGCACGGCCTGGGCACTCGCAGCAGGGTCGAGCTCACCCTGACGGACGCGGGCCTGGACGTCGTACGGCCCGGAGCGACGGACTTCTTCGTCCCGCGCGAGGCGCTGCGCGAGGCCCGGCTCGACAAGGGCATCGCCGGCAAGGTCCTCACCGAGGGCGGACTGCTCGTCGTCACCTGGGCACACGGCGACAAGCTCCTCGACTCCGGGTTCCGCTCCGACCACGCGGCCGAGCACAACGAGTGGGTCGAGACCCTGAACCAGATGATCAAGAAGACGGAAACGGAAGGCGCACGATGACGACCTCCACTAGGGGAGCCACCAAGGTTCCCGCGGTACTCGTCCTGGAGGACGGCCGGATGTTCCGCGGCCGCGCCTACGGGGCCGTGGGGGTGACCTTCGGCGAGGCCGTGTTCTCCACCGGTATGACCGGCTACCAGGAGACCCTCACCGACCCGTCGTACCACCGCCAGGTCGTCGTGATGACCGCCCCGCACGTCGGCAACACCGGTGTCAACGACGAGGACCCCGAGTCGCAGCGGATCTGGGTCGCGGGCTACGTCGTACGCGACCCCGCGCGCGTGCCCTCCAACTGGCGCTCCCGGCGCACCCTCGACGAGGAGCTCTCCCAGCAGGGCGTCGTCGGCATCAGCGGCGTCGACACCCGCGCCCTCACCCGCCATCTGCGCGAACGCGGCGCCATGCGCGTCGGCATCTTCTCCGGCAACGCCCTGCCCGACGAGGGCACCATGCTTGCCGAGGTCCGCCAGGCCCCCGAGATGAAGGGCGCCGACCTCTCCGCGGAGGTCGCCACCAAGGAGGCGTACGTCGTCCCCGCGATCGGTGAGAAGAAGTTCACCGTCGCCGCCGTCGACCTCGGCATCAAGGGCATGACCCCGCACCGCATGGCCGAGCGCGGCATCGAGGTGCACGTGCTGCCCGCCACGGCGAGCGCCGACGAGGTGTACGCCGTGAACCCCGACGGCGTGTTCTTCTCCAACGGCCCCGGCGACCCGGCCACCGCCGACCACCCGGTCTCCGTGATGCGGGAGGTCCTGGAGCGAGGCACCCCGCTGTTCGGCATCTGCTTCGGCAACCAGATCCTCGGCCGTGCCCTCGGCTTCGGCACCTACAAGCTGAAGTACGGCCACCGCGGCATCAACCAGCCGGTGCAGGACCGTACGACCGGCAAGGTCGAGGTCACCGCGCACAACCACGGCTTCGCCGTCGACGCCCCGCTCGACAAGGTCTCCGAGACCCCCTACGGCCGCGCCGAGGTCTCCCACGTGTGCCTCAACGACAACGTGGTGGAGGGGCTCCAGCTCCTCGACCGCCCGGCTTTCAGCGTCCAGTACCACCCCGAAGCGGCAGCCGGCCCGCACGACGCCGCCTACCTGTTCGACCGCTTCGTATCCCTGATGGAGGGCCAGCGTGCCTAAGCGCACCGATATCCAGTCCGTCCTGGTCATCGGCTCCGGCCCGATCGTCATCGGCCAGGCCGCCGAGTTCGACTACTCCGGCACGCAGGCGTGCCGCGTCCTCAAGGCCGAGGGCCTGCGCGTCGTCCTGGTGAACTCCAACCCGGCGACGATCATGACCGACCCGGAGATCGCCGACGCCACCTACGTCGAGCCGATCACCCCCGAGTTCGTCGAGAAGATCATCGCCAAGGAGCGCCCCGACGCGCTGCTCCCGACCCTGGGCGGCCAGACCGCGCTCAACACCGCCATCTCGCTCCACGACAACGGCGTCCTGGAGAAGTACGGCGTCGAGCTGATCGGCGCCAAGGTCGAGGCGATCCACAAGGGCGAGGACCGCGACCAGTTCAAGCTGGTCGTCGAGGCGGTCAACACCAAGATCGGCCACGGCGAGTCCGCCCGCTCGGTCATCTGCCACTCCATGGACGACGTCCTCAAGGGCGTCGACACCCTCGGCGGCTACCCCGTCGTCGTCCGCCCCTCCTTCACCATGGGCGGCGCGGGCTCCGGCTTCGCGCACGACGAGGAGGAGCTGCGCCGCATCGCAGGCCAGGGCCTCACCCTGTCGCCGACCACCGAGGTGCTCCTGGAGGAGTCCATCCTCGGCTGGAAGGAGTACGAGCTGGAGCTGATGCGCGACAAGCACGACAACGTCGTGGTCGTCTGCTCCATCGAGAACTTCGACCCCATGGGCGTGCACACCGGTGACTCCATCACCGTCGCGCCCGCGATGACGCTCACCGACCGCGAGTACCAGGTGCTGCGTGACGTCGGCATCGCGATCATCCGCGAGGTCGGCGTCGACACCGGCGGCTGCAACATCCAGTTCGCGGTGAACCCCGAGGACGGCCGGGTCATCGTCATCGAGATGAACCCCCGTGTCTCGCGCTCGTCCGCCCTCGCCTCCAAGGCGACCGGCTTCCCGATCGCCAAGATCGCCGCGAAGCTCGCCGTCGGTTACACGCTGGACGAGATCCCCAACGACATCACCGAGCAGACCCCGGCCTCCTTCGAGCCGACGCTCGACTACGTCGTCGTGAAGGCCCCGCGTTTCGCCTTCGAGAAGTTCCCCTCCGCCGACTCCTCGCTCACCACGACCATGAAGTCGGTCGGCGAGGCCATGGCGATCGGCCGCAACTTCACCGAGGCCCTCCAGAAGGCCCTGCGCTCGCTGGAGAAGAAGGGCAGCCAGTTCACCTTCGTCGGGGAGCCCGGCGACAAGGCGGAGCTGCTGCGCGAGGCGGTCCGGCCGACCGACGGTCGGATCAACACCGTCATGCAGGCCATCCGCGCCGGCGCCACCCAGGAGGAGGTCTTCGAGTCCACGAAGATCGACCCCTGGTTCGTCGACCAGCTCTTCCTCATCAAGGAGATCGCGGACGAGCTGGCCGCCGCCGACAAGCTCGACCCCGACCTGCTCGCCGAGGCCAAGCGGCACGGCTTCTCCGACCAGCAGATCGGCGAGATCCGCGGGCTGCGCGAGGACGTCGTGCGCGAGGTCCGGCACGCGCTGGGCGTACGCCCGGTGTACAAGACGGTCGACACCTGCGCCGCCGAGTTCGCGGCGCGGACCCCGTACTTCTACTCCTCCTACGACGAGGAGAGCGAGGTCGCGCCCCGCGAGAAGCCGGCCGTCATCATCCTGGGCTCCGGCCCGAACCGCATCGGCCAGGGCATCGAGTTCGACTACTCCTGCGTCCACGCCTCCTTCGCGCTCAGCGACGCGGGCTACGAGACGGTGATGGTCAACTGCAACCCGGAGACCGTCTCCACCGACTACGACACCTCCGACCGCCTGTACTTCGAGCCGCTGACGCTGGAAGACGTGCTGGAGATCGTGCACGCCGAGTCGCTGGCCGGCCCGATCGCGGGCGTCGTCGTCCAGCTCGGCGGCCAGACCCCGCTGGGACTGTCGCAGGCGCTCAAGGACAACGGCGTACCGGTCGTGGGCACCTCCCCGGAGGCCATCCACGCCGCAGAGGACCGCGGAGCCTTCGGCCAGGTCCTCGCCGACGCCGGCCTCCCGGCCCCGAAGCACGGCACGGCGACCACCTTCGCCGGCGCCAAGGCCATCGCCGACGAGATCGGCTACCCCGTCCTCGTCCGGCCGTCCTACGTCCTCGGCGGACGCGGCATGGAGATCGTCTACGACGAGGCGCGCCTGGAGGCGTACATCGCCGAGTCGACCGAGATCAGCCCCTCCAGGCCCGTACTCGTCGACCGGTTCCTCGACGACGCGATCGAGATCGACGTCGACGCCCTCTACGACGGCGAGGAGCTGTACCTCGGCGGCGTCATGGAGCACATCGAGGAGGCCGGCATCCACTCCGGCGACTCGGCGTGCGCCCTGCCCCCGATCACCCTCGGCGGCTTCGACATCAAGCGCCTGCGCGCCTCCACCGAGGCCATCGCCAAGGGCGTCGGCGTCCGCGGACTGATCAACATCCAGTTCGCGATGGCCGGCGACATCCTCTACGTCCTGGAGGCCAACCCGCGCGCCTCCCGCACGGTCCCCTTCACCTCGAAGGCGACCGCGGTGCCGCTCGCCAAGGCCGCCGCCCGGATCTCGCTGGGCGCGACCATCGCCGAGCTGCGCGAGGAGGGCCTGCTGCCGAAGAACGGCGACGGCGGCGAGCTCCCGCTGGACGCGCCGATCTCCGTCAAGGAGGCCGTCATGCCGTGGTCGCGCTTCCGCGACATCCACGGGCGCGGCGTCGACACGGTCCTCGGCCCGGAGATGCGCTCCACCGGCGAGGTCATGGGCATCGACTCGGTCTTCGGCACGGCGTACGCCAAGTCGCAGGCCGGCGCGTACGGCCCGCTGCCCACCAAGGGCCGCGCGTTCATCTCGGTCGCCAACCGGGACAAGCGCTCGATGATCTTCCCCGCCCGCGAACTGGTCGCCCACGGCTTCGAACTGCTCGCCACGTCCGGCACGGCCGAGGTGCTGAGGCGCAACGGCATCAACGCCACCGTGGTGCGCAAGCAGTCCGAGGGCACCGGCCCGAACGGCGAGAAGACCATCGTCCAGCTCATCCACGACGGCGAGGTCGACCTCATCGTCAACACCCCGTACGGCACCGGTGGCCGCCTCGACGGCTACGACATCCGTACGGCCGCCGTGGCCCGCTCCGTGCCGTGCCTGACGACGGTCCAGGCGCTCGCCGCGGCCGTCCAGGGCATCGACGCGCTCAACCACGGTGACGTCGGGGTGCGCTCACTCCAGGAACACGCCGAACACCTGATCGCGGCCCGCGACTAGCAGCCCTGAGGGGGACACCGGAAACGGTGTCCCCCTCTTCATGAGGACACCTGTCATGAGGCCGTGAGCCCTCATGAGGACCCGAGGACTTCGAGATGTACAAGCTGTTCTTCCGTCTGGTTTTCACCCGGATGGACCCCGAGGAGGCCCACTACCTGGCCTTCCGCTGGATCCGCCTCGCCGCACGCGTCCCCGTGCTGCGCACCTACGTCGCGGCCGCGCTCGCGCCCCGCTACGAGGAACTGCGCACGGAGGCGTTCGGGCTGCGGATGCACGGCCCGTTCGGGCTGGCCGCCGGCTTCGACAAGAACGCCGTCGCCGTCGACGGGATGTCGATGCTGGGCTTCGACCACGTCGAGATCGGCACCGTCACGGGCGAGGCGCAGCCCGGCAACCCCAAGAAGCGGCTGTTCCGCCTGGTCGGCGACCGGGCACTGATCAACCGCATGGGCTTCAACAACGAGGGCTCACTGGCCGTCGCCGCCCGACTGGCCTCCCGCAACCCCGTCTTCAGGACGGTCGTGGGCGTCAACATCGGCAAGACCAAGGTCGTCCCCGAGGAGGAGGCCGCCGCGGACTACGTGAAGTCCACCGAGCGCCTCGCCCCGTACGCCGACTACCTGGTCGTCAACGTCTCCTCGCCCAACACGCCCGGTCTGCGCAACCTCCAGGCCACCGAGGCGCTGCGGCCCCTGCTGACCGCCGTCCGCGAGGCCGCCGACCGCACGGTGCGCACCCGCCGGGTGCCGCTGCTGGTGAAGATCGCCCCCGACCTCGCCGACGAGGACATCGACGCCGTCGCCGACCTCGCCGTGGAGCTGGGCCTGGACGGGATCATCGCCACCAACACCACCATCGCGCGCGAGGGACTCGGCCTGATCTCCGAGCCCTCCCTCGTGAAGGAGACCGGGGGACTCTCCGGCGCCCCGCTGAAGGCCCGCTCCCTCGCGGTCCTGCGCCGCCTCTACGCGCGCGTGGGCGACCGGATCACCCTGGTGGGCGTCGGCGGCATCGAGAACGCCGAGGACGCCTGGCAGCGCATCCTCGCCGGCGCCACCCTCGTCCAGGGCTACAGCGCCTTCGTCTACGAGGGCCCCTTCTGGGCGCGCGCCGTCCACAAGGGCCTCGCCGCCCGGCTGCGCACCAGCCCGTACGCCACCCTCGCCGACGCGGTCGGCGCCGACGTGAGGAAGAAGACGGCATGACCGAGCCCTTCGGCGCGCGACTGCGCCACGCCATGGACGAACGCGGCCCGCTGTGCGTCGGGATCGACCCGCACTCCGCCCTGCTCACCGCCTGGGGCCTGAACGACGACATCGCGGGCCTGGAGCGCTTCAGCCGGACCGTCGTCGAGGCACTGGCGGGCCGGGTGGCGGTCCTCAAGCCGCAGAGCGCGTTCTTCGAGCGCTTCGGCTCGCGCGGCATCGCCGTCCTGGAGAAGTCCGTCGAGGAGGCGCGGGCGGCCGGCGCGCTGGTGGTCATGGACGCCAAGCGCGGCGACATCGGCTCCACCATGGCCGCGTACGCCGAGACCTTCCTGCACAAGGACGCGCCCCTGTTCTCGGACGCGCTGACGGTCTCGCCGTACCTCGGCTACGGCTCCCTGAAGCCGGCTGTGGACCTCGCGCGGGAGAACGGCGCCGGGCTGTTCGTGCTGGCGCTGACCTCCAACCCCGAGGGCGGCGAGGTGCAGCACGCCCTGCGCACGGAGGACGCCGCCGGACGGGACGTCGGGGCGACGATGCTGGCGCACCTTGCCGCCGAGAACGCGGGGGAGGAGCCCCTGGGATCCTTCGGTGCCGTCGTCGGCGCCACGCTCGGCGACCTCTCCTCGTACGACCTTCAGATCAACGGACCTCTCCTCGCGCCCGGCATCGGGGCGCAGGGGGCCACCCCGTCCGATCTCCCGGCGGTCTTCGGGGCGGCCGTGCGCCATGTGGTGCCCAATGTCAGCCGGGGTGTTCTTCGTCACGGCCCCGATGTCGTCGCGCTGCGTGACGCCTCGGATCGTTTCGCGGACGAGATCAGGGGCGCCGTGGAGGCCGCCTGAGACCTCCGATGAGTGCTCCGGCGGCGCTTACCGGACGGCTTGAGTCTGAATACATCCTCAAATCCGGGGCATTATGCGGCTTATGTCCGACTCCAGGGAGGCTGACCAGGACTTTTCCGCTGTTCTCGCTGACTCTGGCGGAGTTGGCCGCTAGTCTCCGACGAGTGAGGGCACCTCCCACGCCCTCCAGGCAGTAGGGGGAGAACGGGCAGGCGTGTTGCCCGTACTCCCCAGGTGTGGGGCGACTAGGTTCCTCACCGGTCCGTATCCGACAGTTCGACATCCGAGGTGACGTAGGCGTGGCTCTTCCGCCCCTTACCCCTGAACAGCGCGCAGCCGCGCTCGAAAAGGCCGCCGCGGCTCGCCGGGAGCGGGCCGAGGTCAAGAATCGACTCAAGCACTCCGGCGCCTCCCTGCACGAGGTCATCAAGCAGGGCCAGGAGAACGACGTCATCGGCAAGATGAAGGTCTCCGCCCTCCTTGAGTCGCTGCCCGGCGTGGGCAAGGTCCGCGCCAAGCAGATCATGGAGCGACTCGGCATCTCCGAGAGCCGTCGTGTACGCGGCCTCGGCTCCAACCAGATCGCATCCCTGGAGCGTGAGTTCGGCAGCACCGGTTCCTGATCCGGGTACTCCGGACAGGAAGTCCCGGGCACTCCGGGATTGCTGGAATAATCGCTGCATGGCTGCAACATTCCGGGGGACGACCCCCGAGCCCCCGGACGTACGTCCGCGGCTGACCGTGCTCTCCGGCCCCTCGGGGGTCGGCAAGAGCACGGTCGTCGCCCATATGCGCAAGGCACACCCCGAGGTCTGGCTCTCGGTGTCGGCGACGACCCGTAAGCCCCGCCCCGGCGAGAAGGACGGCGTCCACTACTTCTTCGTCACCGACGACGAGATGGACAAGCTGATCGCCAACGGCGAGCTGCTGGAGTGGGCCGAGTTCGCCGGAAACCGCTACGGCACCCCACGGGGCGCCGTGCTCGAACGCCTGGAGCGCGGCGAGCCCGTCCTGCTGGAGATCGACCTCCAGGGCGCCCGGCAGGTCCGAGAGACCATGCCCGACGCCCAGCTGGTGTTCCTGGCTCCGCCCTCCTGGGACGAGCTGGTCCGCCGGCTCACCGGCCGGGGCACCGAACCGCCCGAGGTGATCGAACGCCGCCTGGACGCGGCCAAGGTCGAACTGGCGGCCGAGCCGGAGTTCGACGTCACCCTGGTCAACACCTCCGTCGAGGACGTGGCCCGCGAGCTGCTAGCCTTGATGGACGTTGTGTGATCGTCACTGACGATGCACACTGAATCTTTCCCATCCATCGGAAGGTAGAGCGTGTCCTCTTCCATCTCCGCGCCCGAGGGCATCATCAACCCGCCGATCGACGAGCTCCTCGAGGCCACGGACTCGAAGTACAGCCTCGTGATCTACGCGGCCAAGCGTGCCCGCCAGATCAACGCGTACTACTCGCAGCTCGGCGAGGGTCTCCTCGAGTACGTCGGTCCCCTCGTCGACACGCACGTCCACGAGAAGCCGCTCTCGATCGCCCTGCGCGAGATCAACGCGGGTCTGCTGACGTCCGAGGCCATCGACGGCCCCGCGTAAGCAGCACACGACGGTTTCCTCGGATAGTCATATCCGCGGACCGCGGTAGGTTTTTCCACAGGCCCGGCAGCGCGACTGTCGGGCCTGTGGTGTGTGATGGATGCGTACGCCGACGCGCTCCCGCGCCGCGGTGTACGTCTGTCAGGTTCGGGTTCGGGTTCGAGTGCGGGGAGGCCCGGTGGGCAAGCCGAAGGTCGTTCTGGGGGTCAGTGGTGGCATCGCCGCCTACAAGGCGTGCGAGCTGCTGCGCCGGCTGACCGAGTCCGGGCATGACGTGCGGGTCGTGCCGACCGACTCCGCGCTGCACTTCGTCGGTGCCGCCACCTGGTCCGCGCTCTCCGGCAACCCGGTCTCCACCGAGGTCTGGGACGGCGTCCACGAGGTGCCCCACGTCCGCATCGGCCAGGAGGCCGATCTCGTCGTCGTGGCCCCGGCGACGGCCGACATGCTCGCCAAGGCCGCCCACGGCCTCGCCGACGACCTGCTGACCAACACCCTGCTCACCGCCCGCTGCCCCGTCGTGTTCGCCCCCGCGATGCACACCGAGATGTGGGAGCACCCCGCCACCCAGGAGAACGTGGCGACGCTGCGCCGCCGCGGCGCCCTCGTCATCGACCCGGCCGTGGGCCGGCTGACCGGCGTCGACACCGGCAAGGGCCGGCTGCCCGACCCCGCCGAGATCTTCGAGGTCTGCCGTCGGGTGCTCGCCCGCGGCACCGCCGGGCCGGACCTCGCCGGACGGCACGTCGTGGTCAGCGCCGGCGGCACCCGGGAGCCCCTCGACCCCGTCCGCTTCCTCGGCAACCGCTCGTCGGGCAAGCAGGGGTACGCCCTCGCCCGCACGGCCGCGGCCCGAGGCGCCCGGGTCACACTGATCGAGGCGAACACGGGGTTGCCGGACCCGGCGGGCGTGGACGTCGTCCGCGTCGGCACGGCGGTCCAGCTGCGCGAGGCGGTGCTCAAGGCGGCGCCGGACGCGGACGTGGTGGTGATGGCGGCCGCCGTGGCGGACTTCCGCCCGGAGACCTACGCCACCGGCAAGATCAAGAAGAAGGACGGCCAGGACCCCGAGCCGATCGTCCTGGTTCGTAATCCGGACATCCTCGCCGAGATAGCGGCCGACCGCCCCCGTCCGGAGCAACTGGTCGTCGGTTTCGCCGCGGAGACCGACGACGTCCTCGCCAACGGCCGGGCCAAACTGGCGCGCAAGGGCTGCGACCTCCTCGTGGTGAACGAGGTGGGGGAACGCAAGACCTTCGGCTCCGAGGAGAACGAGGCCGTGGTGCTGGGAGCCGACGGGAGCGAGACGGCCGTACCCCACGGTCCGAAGGAAGCCCTGGCCGACACGGTGTGGGATCTGGTCGTGCGCCGACTGGGCTGACTGCTCCATTCGCGCCACGGACCGTGAACAGTCCGCAACTTAGGGGTGTGGCGACCCTGGCGGACAGCGACGGCCATTGGGCAGAATGCACGTGCCGCAGGTCACAGAGCTCCCGAGAGGCGAGACGGGTGGGCCGGTGGTCGAGACCGACCGATAAACTGTTCAAGGACGACGCCGGGCGCAGCCCCCGTCCCGTCCGCCAATGATCAGCCAGCAGCCGCTGCAACCACAGGGAGCGTTGTGTCCCGTCGCCTGTTCACCTCGGAGTCCGTGACCGAGGGTCACCCCGACAAGATCGCTGACCAGATCAGCGATGCCATTCTCGATGCACTGCTGCGCGAGGACCCCACGTCCCGTGTCGCGGTGGAGACGCTCATCACGACCGGCCTGGTGCACGTGGCCGGCGAGGTCACGACCAAGGCCTACGCGCCGATCGCCCAGCTCGTCCGCGACACGATCCTGGCCATCGGCTACGACTCGTCGAAGAAGGGCTTCGACGGCGCGTCCTGTGGTGTGTCGGTGTCGATCGGCTCGCAGTCCCCGGACATCGCGCAGGGTGTCGACACGGCGTACGAGAACCGGGTCGAGGGCGACGAGGACGAGCTGGACCGCCAGGGCGCCGGCGACCAGGGCCTGATGTTCGGCTACGCGACGGACGAGACGCCGACGCTGATGCCGCTGCCGATCTTCCTGGCGCACCGTCTGTCCAAGCGCCTGTCCGAGGTCCGCAAGAACGGCACCATCCCGTACCTGCGTCCCGACGGCAAGACCCAGGTCACCATCGAGTACGACGGTGACAAGGCGGTCCGCCTCGACACGGTCGTCGTCTCCTCGCAGCACGCCAGCGACATCGACCTGGAGTCGCTGCTCGCCCCGGACATCCGCGAGTTCGTGGTGGAGCCGGAGCTGAAGGCCCTCCTCGACGACGGCATCAAGCTGGACACCGAGGGCTACCGCCTCCTGGTCAACCCGACCGGCCGCTTCGAGATCGGCGGCCCCATGGGCGACGCCGGCCTCACCGGCCGCAAGATCATCATCGACACGTACGGCGGCATGGCCCGTCACGGCGGCGGCGCCTTCTCCGGCAAGGACCCGTCCAAGGTCGACCGCTCCGCCGCGTACGCGATGCGCTGGGTCGCCAAGAACGTGGTCGCCGCGGGCCTCGCCTCCCGCTGCGAGGTCCAGGTCGCCTACGCCATCGGCAAGGCCGAGCCCGTCGGTCTCTTCGTCGAGACCTTCGGCACCGCCAAGATCGACACGGACAAGATCGAGAAGGCGATCGACGAGGTCTTCGACCTCCGCCCCGCCGCGATCATCCGCGACCTCGACCTGCTCCGCCCGATCTACGGCCAGACCGCCGCGTACGGCCACTTCGGCCGTGAGCTCCCCGACTTCACGTGGGAGCGCACGGACCGCGTCGACGCCCTCCGCGAGGCGGCGGGTCTGTAGCACGCGGAACCCGCGGTTCGTTCCGAGGCCCGGCGTCCCCTTGGGGGCGCCGGGCCTCGGCGTTGTCACCGGGCCGAGGGCGCCCGCCGATCCCGGACCGGCGGGCGCCCTCGGTTGTCAGTGGGGTTTGGGAGAATACCGGCGTGAGCAGCGAGGACGGGACGCGTGGTGGTGACGCGGGGGGTGCGGGGCCGGAGCAGCTCGCGCTCATTCGGGAGGCCGTGAAGAAGGCCAGGGCGCCGCGGGCCAAGCCGCGGACGTGGCGGGGGGCCGCCCTGGCGAAGGAGCTGCCGGTTGCCCGGGTGCTGGTCGACAAAGGGGTGCTGCATCTCGACCGGTACTTCGACTACGCCGTGCCCGAGGAACTGGACGCCGTCGCGCAGCCGGGGGTGCGGGTGCGGGTGCGTTTCGGGGCCGGGGGGCGCAATGTCCGGGAGGGGCGGCGGGAGGGCGGCTCGCTGATCGACGGGTTCCTCGTCGAGCGGGTCGCCGAGTCGGACTACGCGGGGCCCTTGGCCGCGCTCGCCCAGGTGGTGTCGCCGGAGCCGGTGCTGAGCCCGGAGCTGCTGGGGCTCGCACGGGCGGTGGCGGACCGGTACGCCGGGAGCCTCGCGGATGTGCTTCAGCTGGCCGTGCCGCCGCGCCACGGTCGGGCCGAGGCGGCCGAGGCGGGTGCGCCGCCGCCCGCTCCGGCCGCTCCGGAACCGGGGTCCTGGGCGAGGTACGCGCGGGGCCCGGAGTTTCTGCGGGCGCTGGCCGCCGGTCGTTCGCCGCGTGCCGTGTGGACCGCCCTGCCGGGTCCCGACTGGGCGGAGGAGATCGGGCGGGCCGTCCAGGCGGCCCTGGCCTCCGGGCGGGGCGCGCTCGTCGTCGTACCGGCGGGGCGGCCCGCCGCGCGGGTCGACGAGGCTCTCCGGGAGCTGCTGGGGGAGGGGCAGCACGCGCTGCTGACCGCCGACGCGGGGCAGGAGCGGCGGTACCGGGAGTGGCTGGCGGTGCGGCGGGGAGCGGTACGGGCCGTCGTCGGGACCCGGGCCGCCATGTTCGCCCCCGTGCGGAACCTGGGACTGGTCGTCGTCTGGGACGACGGCGACGCCGGCCACAGCGATGACAACGCCCCCTTCCCGCATGTGCGGGAGGTGCTGGAGCTGCGGGCGACTCGGGACAAGGGCGCTTTCCTGCTGGGGAGTTGGAGCTGCACCGTGGAGGCCGCCCAGCTCGTCGAGAGCGGGTGGGCCGCGCCGATCGTCGCCACCAGGGAGCAGGTGCGGGCCGTCGCGCCGCTGGTGCGGACCGTCGGGGACGGGGACTTGGCGCGCGACGAGGCGGCCCGGGCCGCGCGTCTGCCCAGCCTCGCCTGGCAGGTCGCCCGGGACGGGCTGCGGGACGGGCCCGTCCTCGTCCAGGTGCCCCGGCGTGGATATGTGCCGAGGATGGCCTGTGCGCAGTGCCGGGAGCCCGCCCGGTGCCGGCACTGCGCGGGGCCGTTGGAGGCGCGGGAGGGTGCCGGTGCCTTGGTGTGCGGATGGTGCGGGCGTGAGGAGGAGGGCTGGCGCTGCCCGGAGTGCGGGAGCCGCCGGCTCAGGGCCCAGGTCGTGGGGGCGCGGCGTACCGCCGAGGAGTTGGGGCGGGCTTTTCCCGCCGTGCCGGTGCGGACCTCCGGGCGGGAACACGTGCTCGACACCGTGCCGGGGACGCCCGCGCTGGTCGTGAGTACACCCGGCGCCGAACCGGTCGCCGAGGGCGGGTACGCGGCCGCTCTGCTGCTCGACGGCTGGGCCATGCTCGGGCGCCCGGATCTGCGGGCCGGGGAGGAGGCGCTGCGCCGGTGGATCGGGGCGGCCGCGCTCGTGCGGAACCAGGGGGCGGGCGGCACGGTCGTCGTGGTCGCCGAACCGACGCTGCGGCCCGTGCAGGCGCTCGTACGGTGGGATCCGGTGGGGCACGCGGTGCGGGAGCTCGCTGACCGTGCCGAGCTGGGGTTTCCGCCGGTGTCCCGGATGGCGGCCGTGTCGGGTACGGCCCAGGCGGTGGCCGACTTCCTGGGCGGCGTGGAACTGCCCCCGGACGCGGAGGTGTTGGGGCCCGTGCCGTTGCCCGTCGTGGAGACCGGGCGGGCCCGGCGGGTGGGGGCACCGCCGCCGGGGGAGGCGTGGGAGCGGGCGTTGATCCGGGTGCCGCCGGGGAGCGGTGCGGCGCTGGCCGCCGCGCTGAAGACCGCGCAGGCCGCGCGGATGGCGCGTGGGGGCGGCGAGGGGGTGCGGATCCGGGTGGATCCCCTCGACATCGGGTGAGGAGGCTCAGGGAGTCAGGATCCGGGGAGCGGGGGGAGCGGGGGAGCGGGGGGAGCGGGGGAGCGCGGGGCCTCGTCAGGGCGCCGCCGCCCGACGTACGGCGTTGCCTCCCGGTGGGGGCCGGGAGGCGGTCCGGGTGTCGTCAGCCGTTGCGCGGGCCGGGGAAAGCCGTGGGTCTTGCCTCGTCCCGGAGGGTGGGGCTGCCGGCTGTCGGCTGCGTGGGCATCTGACTCGGCATCGGGCCCGTCATCTGGCCGGGCACCTGGCCGGGCACCTGGCCGGGCACCTGGCCCGTCATCTGGCCGGGCAGCTGGCTCGGCATGGAGCGGGCCGCTGGAACCGTCGGCAGGCCGGAGCCCACGTTGACGGTGCGGGTGCCCTGCGGCTCTCCCGTGCGCTCCGCCTCGGCGGCTGCCTGGGCGGCGGCGCGGCGGGCGCCGTAGCGGCGGTGCACCGCTTGTTTGGTCACCCCGAGGGCCGAGCCCACCGCGTCCCACGAGAAACCGAGTGAGCGGTCGAAGTCCACGGCGGCCGTGACCAGGGTCTCGACGCTGTCCCGCAGCTCCTGGGCGAGGCGGACGGTCGGGGCGGGGGCGCGTCCGTAGACGACGAAGCCCGTGGAGGGGCCGGAGCGGCGCGGGCGGTAGACGTTGCCCAGTTGGGCGGTGAGGGTGCGTAGTGCGTCCACCTGCCGGCGGACCCGCTCGATGTCCCGCACCAGCAAGTGCAGGCTGGCCCGAGCCTGGGCGTCGTGGGTTGCGTGGTCGGCCATGAACAAGCCTCTCGAACCGGCGTTGAAAAGGAAGTACCGCGATTGCGGTCGGTAGTGGTCAACTCTTTCTTGACCAACGCGGATTCGCTCCGCTGGTAACGGGGTGGGGGCGTGGGGGCATATGCGCAGGGCGCGTGGGGATGGCTGTGCGACGTGATCTCCCGCCCGCGCACCGCCCGTGCGGGACGGCCGAACCGCGAGGTGCGGGCTGCGAGCGGTCGGTGTGGAGCCGGGGGCATAGACTGGTGCGTTGTCCTGTGTCTTGTGTGCAGGGGTTGTTGAAGTTCCGTCCGAGAGGCCGACAGTCACCCATGAGGCTTGTCTTCGCTGGTACCCCCGAGGTCGCGGTTCCCGCCCTGGACGCGCTGATCGCGTCGGGGCGGCATGAGGTGGCCGCGGTGGTGACGCGGCCCGACGCGCCGGCGGGACGGGGACGGCGGCTCGTCGCGAGCCCCGTGGCGCAGCGGGCCGAGGAGGCCGGCATCGAGGTGCTGAAGCCGCACCGGCCGCGGGACGAGGACTTCCTCGCCCGGCTGCGGGAGATCGCGCCGGACTGCTGCCCGGTGGTGGCCTACGGAGCCCTGCTGCCGCGCGTCGCCCTCGACGTCCCCGCGCACGGCTGGGTCAACCTGCACTTCTCGCTGCTGCCCGCGTGGCGCGGCGCCGCGCCCGTGCAGCACTCGATCATGGCGGGGGACGAGATCACCGGGGCGTCCACGTTCCTCATCGAGGAGGGGCTCGACTCCGGGCCGGTGTACGGGACGGTCACCGAGGAGATCCGGTCCACGGACACCAGCGGCGACCTGCTGACGCGGCTCGCCTTCGCGGGGGCCGGGCTGCTCGCCGCCACCATGGACGGGATCGAGGACGGCGCCCTCAAGGCGGTGCCGCAGCCCGCCGACGGAATCACCCTCGCCCCGAAGATCACCGTCGACGACGCGCGGATCGACTGGGCGGCGCCCGCCCTGCGGGTCGACCGGGTGGTGCGCGGGTGCACACCGGCGCCGGGCGCGTGGACCACGTTCCGGGGCGAGCGGCTGAAGCTCATCCATGTCGCGCCGGTCCCCGAGCGGACCGAACTCCCGCCGGGCGCGCTGGAGGTCGGCAAGAACAACGTGTACGCCGGGACCGGCTCGTACGCCGTGGAGCTGCTCTGGGTGCAGGCCCAGGGCAAGAAGCCGATGAAGGCCGCCGACTGGGCGCGCGGTGTACGCATCTCCTCCGGGGAGTCCCTCGGCACCGAGCGCACCGTCTAGAGAGACAGCTCCTCGGCGCCCCCACCGCACGTCCGACCCGCGTCGTACGCTGGTCGTGGCATCTCATCCCTTATCCGGAGCACCTTTTTCGTGAGTGAGCAGTCCCGCCCTCCCCGTAAGCCGGGCAAGCCGTACCGACGGCCCCAGAAGGACCCCGTCCGCCTCCTCGCCTTCGAGGCGTTGCGGGCCGTCGACGAGCGGGACGCGTACGCGAATCTCGTCCTGCCGCCGCTGCTGCGGAAGGCACGGGAGAAGGAGGGACCCGACGCCTTCGACGCGCGGGACGCGGCGCTGGCGACCGAGCTGGTGTACGGGACACTGCGCCGGCAGGGGACCTACGACGCGGTGATCGCCGAGTGCGTGGACCGGCCGCTGCGCGAGGTCGACCCGCCGGTGCTGGACGTGCTGAGCCTGGGCGCGCACCAGCTGCTCGGGACGCGCATCCCGACGCACGCGGCCGTCTCCGCGTCCGTGGACCTCGCGCGGGTCGTGCTCGGCGACGGCCGCGCCAAGTTCGTGAACGCCGTACTGCGGAAGATCGCCCAGCACGACCTCGACGGCTGGCTGGAGCGGGTCGCGCCGCCGTACGACGACGACCCCGAGGACCACCTCGCCGTCGTGCACTCGCACCCCCGATGGGTCGTCTCCGCGCTCTGGGACTCGCTCGGCGGCGGTCGGGCCGGGATCGAGGACCTGCTGGAGGCGGACAACGAGCGGCCCGAGGTCACGCTGGTCGCCCGGCCGGGCCGGGCCACCACCGAGGAACTGCTCCGGGAGGACTCCGCGATGCCGGGGCGCTGGTCGCCCTACGCCGTGCGGCTCACCGAGGGCGGCGAGCCGGGGGCCGTCGACGCCGTACGGGAAGGCCGTGCCGGTGTGCAGGACGAGGGCAGCCAGCTCGTGGCGCTGGCCCTCGCGAACGCGCCGCTCGACGGGCCCGACCGGGCCTGGCTGGACGGGTGCGCCGGACCCGGTGGCAAGGCCGCGCTGCTGGCCGCGCTCGCCGCCGAACGCGGTGCCGTCCTGCTCGCCTCCGAGAAGCAGCCGCACCGCGCCGGTCTGGTCGCAAAGGCGCTCGACGGCAACCCCGGGCCGTACCAGGTGATCGCGGCCGACGGTACGCGTCCGCCGTGGCGGCCCGGCTCCTTCGACCGGGTGCTGATGGACGTCCCCTGCACGGGTCTGGGGGCGCTGCGACGGCGGCCCGAGGCGCGCTGGCGGCGCCGCCCCGACGACCTCGACAACTTCGCCCCGCTGCAACGGGCCCTGCTGAAGACCGCGTTGGAGTCCGTACGGGTCGGGGGTGTCGTCGGGTACGCGACCTGTTCGCCGCACCTCGCCGAGACCCGTGCGGTCGTCTCGGACGTCCTCAAGCAGTACGGCGACGCGGCCGACCTCATCGACGCCCGGCCCATGCTGGAGGGCGTACCGGCGCTCGGTGAGGGACCCGACGTCCAGCTGTGGCCGCATCTGCACGGCACGGACGCGATGTACCTGGCGCTGATCCGCCGCACCGCCTGAACGCCGGGTTCCGCCGTCTAACCCCGGGGGCGCGCCCGGCCGGGCGGTTGCTCCCCGGGTGTCTCCTCGGGTGTCTCTTCGGGTGTCTCTTCGGGTGTCTCCTCGTCCGGGTCGTCGTCGTCCGCGAGGTCGCGTACGTCGGCGTCCGGTGATGTGCGGACCGCCTCGCGCCACCGGGCCAGGAGGCGGGTGTCGCCGATGTCGTCGAGGAGCATGCCGAGGCCGTTCATCGCGAAGACGTCCGACAGTTCGTCGTCGTCGTTCAGGGTGCCGGTGACCAGCGGGGCGAGGGCGTCGTGGAGGTCGGTCGCCCGGCCGAGGGCGTGCAGGATCTCTCGGCCCCAGATGCTCGTCTTGTTGACGCCCAGACAGCAGTCGTACAGCTCGGGGAGCAGGGCGAGGACCAGGTCCGGGTGGTCGCCGCCCACCTCGCGCAGCAGGTCCAGCACGGACAGGGTGTGCCTGCCCCTGCGCATCTCCTTCTTGAGTGCCGGCGCCAGATCGCCCTCCAGGGCGCGCTCCCGGGCGGCCGCCAGCTTCTCCTCGGCCTCCCGGAGCGCCTCCTCGGCGACGTAGACGTCGTGGCTCGCCCCCAGGAAGTCCGTCCACAGACGGTCCGGGTCGCCCGCCTCCAGAACGTCCTCCAGTTTGTCCATCATGTTGTCGAACCAGCTCACCGGCTGCCCCCTGGACCCCGTCGCCACCGCCTGACGACGATTCAGACCGACGACGGGGGCCGGTGGTTGTCCTCGTGGGCCAGCCGGTGCGGCCACCACACCTTCGGGCCGATGTCCAGGAAGAGGGACGTGACGAGGACGGAGCGGACGATCAACGTGTCGAGGAGGACGCCGAGGGCGACCGCGAAGCCGATCTCGGCGAAGGCGACCATGGGCAGGGTGGTCAGCGCCGCGAACGTGCCCGCCAGGACCAGGCCCGCCGAGGTGATGACCGCGCCCGTGGCCGCGAGGCCCGTCACGACACCCTTGCGGGTGCCCAGGTGGGCGGCCTCCTCGCGGATCCGGGTGGTGAGGAAGATGTTGTAGTCGATGCCCAGCGCGACCAGGAACACGAAGACGAAGAGCGGGAAGTCCGTCGTCTCTCCCGCGTAGTCGAAGAGATGGCGGAACGCGAGCGCGCTGATGCCGAGGGCCGCCGCGAACGACAGGATCACCGTGCCGATCAGCACCAGTGGGGCGATCAGCGCGCGCAGCAGGCCGCAGAGGATCAGCAGCACCACGAGCAGCACCAGCGGAATGATCAGCAGATTGTCGTGGGTGGTGGCTTTGTCCATGTCCAGCAGGGCCGCCGTGCCGCCGCCGACCTGCGCGTCGGCGTCCGGGACCGCGTGGACGGCGTCCCTGACCCGTTCGACGGTGTCCTTCGCGGCCTCGCTGTCGGCCGGGTCGGACATGGTCGCCTCGAAGAGGACCTTGCCGTCGTGGAAGGGTTTCGTGCCCGGCGGCAGCCCCAGGGAGTCCGGCACGACCCCCTCGGTGTCGGCGACCGTGCGGCCCACCTCACGGGCCTGTGCCTGGTTGCTGATGATCACCAGGGGATCGCCGCTGCCCGCGGGGAAGTAGCGTGCGGAGACCTCCTGACCGACGATCGAGTCCGGTTTCCCGGTGAACGCGTCCGCGTTGCCGATGCCCTCGGCGCGCAACTGGATCAGGCCCAGCGAGCAGAGGGCCAGGGCGGCCGCCGTGGCGATCCAGGTCGTCCGTGGACGGCCGGAGATCCGTCGGCCCATCCGCGCCCACACCCCGCGCTCGGTGGGGTCGGCGGTGCCGAAGTGGGGGATGGCCGGCCAGAAGATCCAGCGGCCGACGATCACCAGCAGGGCGGGGAACAGTGTCATCATCGCGAGCAGCGCGACCGTGACGCCGATGGCCGCCACCGGGCCGAGACCGCTCGTCGAGTTCATCTCGGCGGCCAGCAGCACCAGCATGCTCAGCACGACCGTCGCTCCCGAGGCGATCACTGCCGGACCCGCCCGGTGCAGGGCCAGCGCCATCGCCTCGTGGCGGTCCTCGTGGCGGCGCAGTTCCTCGCGGTAGCGGGCGACGAGGAGCAGGGCGTAGTCGGTGCCCGCGCCGAAGACCAGCACGGTGAGGATGCCCGCGCTCTGCCCGTTGACGGTCAGCCCCGCGTGCTCGGCCAGCAGATAGATCAGCGCCTGGGCCGTGAACAGCGCGGCGACCACCGCGAGCAGTGGGATCACCAGCAGGGTCGGACTGCGGTACGTGAACAGCAGCATCACGATGACGACGGCCATCGCCGACAGCAGCAGCGTGGAGTCGATGCCCTCGAAGGCCTCGGAGAAGTCGGCGCTCGTTCCGCCCGGCCCCGTGATGTGCACGGCGAGCCCGTCGCCGCCCTCACCCACGTCGTCGCGGATCGAGTCGACCGCGGGCGCGATCCGCTCCCAGCCCTTCTCGTCCATCGTGATCGGCACATGGATCTGGGCGGCTCTCGGGTCGGTCGCCCGGTCGTACACCGGCCCCCGGGTCTGGGCGCCGATGATCCCGTGATCGGTCAGCTGTTTGAGCTCCCGCACGTCCTCCTCGATCGCCGCCCGGTCCTCGGCGGTGAGCCCGCTCTCCCGGGCGTAGACGACCACCGCGGGGATCTGCTCGGGCCGGAAGTCCTCGGACATCTGCAGGACCTGTGTGGACTCGGCGGACCCGGGCAGCCACGACGCCGCGTCGTTGTCCTGAGCGTCGGTCAGCTTGGAGGCGAGCGGCGCCACCACGAAGAGCAGGACCAGCCACAGCCCCAGCACCACCCACTTCGCGCGCCGCCCGCACACCAGGTGGCCGACACCCCGGCCCCCCGTCATGACGACCCCCGCAACCTCGCCGCCCCAGGGGCGCGGGGAACCGCGCGAGCGCGCACGGACGGCCCGCGGCCGACGTACCACGGTGCCCACCCCGGCCCCGCTACCCCCGGAGGGCATGGCAGGCTTGGTCCATGGCCGCGCAGATCAACCCAAGCATCCTGTCCGCCGACTTCGCCCGTCTCGCCGACGAGGCGAAGGCGGTCGAAGGGGCCGACTGGCTCCATGTAGACGTGATGGACAACCATTTCGTCCCGAACCTCACGCTCGGTGTGCCGGTCGTAGAGTCCCTGGCCCGTGCGACGCAGACGCCGCTGGACTGCCATCTGATGATCGAGGCCCCTGATCGGTGGGCGCCCCAGTACGTGGAAGCGGGTGCCGGTTCCGTCACCTTCCATGCCGAGGCGGCCGCCGCACCGGTGCGGCTCGCCCGTGAGATCCGGGCCAAGGGCGCCCGGGCCTCCATGGCGCTCAGGCCAGCGACGCCGATCGAACCGTTCGAGGACCTGCTGCCCGAGCTCGACATGGTGCTGATCATGACGGTCGAACCGGGCTTCGGAGGCCAGGCCTTTCTCGACATCATGCTCCCCAAGATCCGCCGGACCCGCGAGTTGATCAGCAAGCACGGCCTCGACCTGTGGCTCCAGGTCGACGGCGGCGTCGCCGCGTCCACCATCGAGCGCTGCGCGGAGGCGGGCGCCGATGTCTTCGTCGCCGGTTCCGCGGTGTACGGGGCCGACGACCCGGCCGAGGCGGTCCGCGCGCTGCGCGCCCAGGCCGACTCCGCCACGGCCACCGCGGGGTGGGCCTGCGGCCACTGAGGCACCCATCTCGTCGTACGACCGTGCGACCGCCGGACGAGCGGGGCAGGTCAGACGACCTCCGGGCCAAGGAAACGTGAACGGCGTTCCTTCCGGCTGATCGAAAACGTCGGATCTGCAAGGATGAACGGCGTATCCATGTGTGAAGAGCAGTGAGGAGATGGCCGTGTCGGGTATGTCGGCGGGCCGGTCAGCCATGCGGATGGGACCCGCTGAGCTGGTTCAGGCGGCGGCGATGGCCCGCCGCTTCTACCTCGAGGGCAAGTCCAAGATCCAGATCGCCGAGGAGTTCGGCGTGAGCCGCTTCAAGGTGGCCCGTGTCCTGGAGACCGCCCTCGAAAGGGATCTCGTGCGCATCGAGATCCGAGTCCCCGCGGAACTGGACGCCGAGCGTTCCGACGCCCTGCGTGCCCGCTACGGCCTCCGGCACGCCGTGGTCGTCGAGTCCCCGGCCGAGGCCGAGGAGTCACCCGACCCCGAGAACCTCGGCGAGGTGGCCGCGGACCTGCTCGGTGAACTGGTCAACGAGGGCGATGTCCTCGGGCTGGCGTGGGGGCGCTCGACCATCCACATGGCGGCCGCCCTCGACCGGCTGCCGCCGTGCACGGTGGTGCAGTTGACGGGTGTCTACGACGCGGGGACCGCCGAGCGCGGCTCGGTGGAGGCGGTACGGCGGGCCGCGCAGGTGTCGGGCGGCGACGCCCACCCCATCTACGCGCCGATGCTGCTGCCGGACGCGGCCACCGCGGCCGCGCTGCGCCACCAGACGGGGATCGCCCGGGCCTTCGAGTACTTCGACAAGGTCACGGTCGCCTGTGTCTCCATCGGCTCCTGGGAGGCGGGCATCTCCACGGTGCACGACATGCTCAGCGACGAGGAGCGGGCCCACTACGCCTCCCTCGGTGTCGCCGCCGAGATGTCCGCGCACCTCTTCGACGCCGAGGGCCGCCGGGTCGGGCGGGACCTCGGGGAGCGGTGCATCACGGTCAAGGCCGATCAGCTCCGGCGTATCCCCGAGGTGGTCGCGATCGCCGGGGGGCAGCGCAAGGCGGCGGCGATTGACGCGGTGCTGCGGTCGGGGCTGGTCACCAGCCTCGTCACCGACACCTCCGCGGCGGACTCCCTGCTGATGGCCGGACAGACCCCCCGCCCCGCGCTCAACCGCGCGGACCCGGACGGGCACTGAGCGGCCACAGGAGCGGAAGCGGAGGGTCCCGGCGGGAACCGGGCAGGGGCGGGCGCGGCGGCACCGTAAGGTGCCGCGGCGGTCCGCCCCTCGCGCTCTCGGCGGGACCGCGCACCGGGGGACGCGGAGAACGCGCGGAGCAGGAGGCCGAGCGCCATCCGGCGTCGGTCACGGCGGTACCGAGACGAAGGCGGTACGGAGATGAGCGGCAGCACACTCGCGGAGGTGCTGGGCGCCGGCGACTGGCTCCACGTCGAGCTGGACCTCACCGGGGTCACCGACAAACCCGCGTTCATGGACCGCTGCGCCCGCGCCCTGGACCTGCCCGACCACTTCGGCCGCAACTGGGACGCCCTCGCCGACTGCCTCACGGACCTGTCGTGGGCCCCGCCCGTACGCGGACGGCTGGTCGTGATCAACGGGTGGCGTGAGTACGCGCTGGCCGAGCCGAACGACTGGAGCATCGCCCAGGAGGTGTTCGCCGAGGCCGCGGACCGCTGGACGGGCACCGGCACCGACCTGCGCGTCGTGCTCGCGCTCGGAGGATCCTCCTAGCCCGCGCCCGGTCCTCTGGACGATCCGTCGGGGACGCCCATACCCGCCGACATGGGACAATGAAGTACGTGCTCTTCCCCCTGGCGGTCCTGTCAGGGGGTCACCTCTGAACGACTGGGATGTGCGGCACGTGCGTTTCCTCAATGACATCCAGCCCGCGTACGACCTGACCTACGACGACGTCTTCATGGTCCCGAGCCGTAGCGCCGTCGGATCGCGGCAGGGCGTCGACCTGGCCTCCCCGGACGGCACGGGCACCACCATCCCGCTCGTCGTGGCCAACATGACCGCCATCGCCGGCCGCCGCATGGCCGAGACGGTCGCCCGCCGCGGCGGACTCGTGGTCATCCCGCAGGACATCCCCATCGAGGTCGTCACCGACGTCATCTCCTGGGTCAAGAGCCGCCACCTCGTCCTCGACACCCCGATCGTGCTCAACCCGCACCAGACCGTCGCCGACGCGCTCGCCCTGCTGCCGAAGCGCGCCCACAACGCGGGCGTCGTCGTCGACGACCAGCTGCGGCCCGTCGGCGTCGTCACCGACCAGGACCTGACCGGGGTCGACCGCTTCACCCAGCTCGAAGTCGTCATGTCCAAGGACCTGTTGCTCCTCGACGCGGACATCGACCCCCGCGAGGCCTTCAACCGCCTTGACCACGCCAACCGCCGCTACGCGCCTGCCGTCGACCAGGACGGCCGCCTCGCCGGCATCCTGACCCGCAAGGGCGCCCTGCGGGCCACGCTCTACACCCCGGCCGTCGACGCGAACGGCAGGCTGCGCGTCGCCGCCGCGGTCGGCATCAACGGCGACTTCGCGGGCAAGGCGAAGCAGCTGCTCGACGCCGGCGTCGACACCCTCGTCATCGACACCGCCCACGGGCACCAGGAGTCGATGATCAGCGCGATCAAGCTGGTGCGGGACCTCGACCCGCGGGTGCCGATAGCTGCGGGCAACATCGTCGCCGCGGAGGGCGTCCGCGACCTCGTCGAGGCGGGCGCGGACATCGTCAAGGTCGGTGTCGGCCCCGGCGCCATGTGCACCACCCGCATGATGACCGGTGTGGGACGGCCCCAGTTCTCGGCCGTCCTGGAGTGCGCGGCGGAGGCCAGGAAGTACGGCAAGCACGTGTGGGCCGACGGCGGCGTCCGGCACCCCCGCGACGTCGCCATGGCGCTCGCCGCGGGCGCGTCCAACGTGATGGTCGGGTCGTGGTTCGCGGGCACGTACGAGTCGCCGGGCGACCTCCAGCAGGACGCCGGCGGTCGCCTGTACAAGGAGTCGTTCGGCATGGCCTCGGCACGCGCGGTGCGCAACCGCACGAGCGAGGAGTCGGCGTACGACCGGGCGCGGAAGGCGCTGTTCGAGGAGGGCATCTCCACGTCGCGGATGTTCCTGGACCCGGCGCGGCCCGGGGTCGAGGACCTGATCGACTCGATCATCGCGGGCGTGCGGTCGTCGTGCACGTACGCCGGCGCGGGATCGCTGGAGGAGTTCGCGGAGCGGGCCGTCGTGGGCGTCCAGAGCGCGGCCGGGTACGCGGAAGGCAAGCCGCTGCACGCCAGCTGGAGCTGAACGGCCGCCGAACGTCCTCCGAGTGAGGGGTGACTTCGTTGCGCGCATGCCGGCCTGAAAAGACACCGATCGCAACGGTGTGAAGCATGCGTGCAACGAACGCACGCCCCTCCCCGAGGAACGCAACGATCTTGCGTGGCTGCGCAAGGTTGCCGCATTACGCATGTAAAGCCCTGGCTCATAGGGTCGTGCGCTGTACGTGGCGTTGCGGGGACCTCCTGCTCGGTGGCCCTCGGTTGCGGTGCTGTCGGTCCTCTCTCGCCCTGAACCCATTCGACGAAGGAGCCGGCGCGTGCTCGACCAAGGCGCACCCCCGCAGCAGCAGAGTCACCCCGTCCCGCCACCTGGCGGTGTCGCCGGACGGCTGATGCGCCGTAAGCCCGTGGAACGCCTGGTCGCGGAGGGTGGGCAGGGCGAGGGCGGCTCGTTGCGGCGCTCCCTCGGCATGTGGCAGCTGACGATGATCAGCATCGGCGCCACCCTCGGCACCGGCATCTTCGTCGTCCTCGGCGAGGCCGTCCCCAAGGCCGGGCCCGCCGTCACCCTCTCCTTCGTGATCGCCGGCCTCACCGCGCTGTTCTCGGCCCTCTCCTACGCGGAGCTGGCGGGCAGCATCCCGGTCTCCGGATCCTCCTACTCGTACGCGTACGCAACGATGGGTGAGCTGGTCGCCTGGGTCTGCGGCTGGTGTCTGGTCCTGGAGTACGGGGTCTCGGTGTCGGCCGTGGCCGTCGGCTGGGGCGAGTACCTGAACGAGCTGCTCGACGGGACCCTCGGCGTGACCATCCCGGACGCGCTGTCGGCGCCGCCCGGTGACGGTGGGATCTTCAACCTGCCCGCCCTCATCGTGGTCCTGCTCGCCATGGCGTTCCTGCTCGGTGGCGCCCGTGAGTCGGCCCGCGCCAACACGATCATGGTGGTCGTGAAGATCGCCGCGCTGCTGCTGTTCTGCCTGATCGGCATCCAGGGCTTCCGCTCCGGCAACTACGAGAACTTCATGCCGCTCGGCATGGCCGGCGTCAGCGCCGCCGGGGCGACCCTCTTCTTCTCGTACATCGGGTTCGACGCCGCCTCCACCGCCGGTGAGGAGGCGAAGAACGCGCAGCGGGACCTGCCGCGGGCCATCATGCTGTCGCTGGTCATCGTGACCGCGCTGTACGTGCTGGTCGCGGCCGTCGCCGTCGGGGCGCGGCCGTGGAAGGGCTTCGACGGCTCGGAGGCCGCGCTCGCCGGGATCATGAAGGACGTCACGGGGGACGCGTTCTGGGGGACGCTGCTGGCCGCCGGAGCGGTCATCGCCATCGCCAGCGTCGTGCTGACCGTGCTCTACGGTCAGACCCGCATCCTCTTCGCCATGTCGCGGGACGGGCTCGTGCCCAAGGTGTTCTCGCGGGTGCACCCGAAGACGGGCACGCCTCGGGTGAACACCGTCATCGTGTCGCTGTTCTGCGGGGTGCTCGCCGCGGCGATTCCGCTCGGGGAGCTCGCCAACGCCACCAGCATCGGCACGCTGTTCGCGTTCGCGCTGGTCAACGTGGCGGTCGTGGTGCTGCGGCGGACGCGGCCCGACATGCCGCGGACCTTCCGGGTGCCGCTGTCGCCGGTGCTGCCCGCGCTCGGGCTCGCGTTCTGCGTGTGGATGATGGGCAGTCTCGACACCATCACATGGGTCGTCTTCGGGGTCTGGATGGCCGTCGGGCTCGTGTTCTACTTCAGTTACGGCTATCGCCGCTCCCGTCTCGCGACTTCAGAGAAGTGATCCACCCGCAGTGCTGAACGATCTCGACGAACGCATCGTGCACGCCCTCGCCGAGGACGCCCGCCGCTCCTTTGCCGACATCGGCCAACTCGTCGGCCTGTCCGCGCCCGCGGTCAAGCGGCGCGTGGACCGGCTGCGGGCGACCGGCGCCATCACCGGGTTCACGGTCCGGGTGGATCCCGCCGCGCTCGGCTGGGAGACCGAGGGGTTCGTCGAGATCTACTGCCGGCGCAACACGTCGCCGGAGACCATCCAACGGGGGCTGGAGCGCTACCAGGAGGTCGTCGCGGCGTCGACGGTCACCGGCGAGGCCGACGCCGTGGTGCAGGTCTTCGCCTCGGACATGCGGCACTTCGAGCGGGTGCTGGAGCGGATCGCGGGGGAGCCGTTCGTCGAGCGGACGAAGTCCGTGCTCGTTCTCTCACCTTTGCTGCGGCGGTTTTCCTCCGGGTCGCCCACCTGAGAGCCCGGGGCGTCGGCGGGTCCGGTGGGCCGGGAGCTCCACGTCACTCCGCGGTCTTCCTGGCCAGCGCGTTGTTGCCGATCGAGTTGTGCACGCTGAAGCTCACCGCGTCCGGGCGGTAGCGGTCGTCGGACCATTCCACCGGGCGGCCCTCGCGGGTGGTGGTGACGCGTCGGACCCGGAGGAGGGGGCTGGTCCGGCGTACGGCGAGGAGCTCGGCGTCCTGAGCGCCGGCGGCCACGGCGTCGATGACGTGCTCGCCGTAGGCGAAGACCAGCCCGGTGTCGTCCAGCAGACGCTGGGTGACCGACGGGCAGTCCACCTCGATGTGCTCGACGGCGGGGGAGATCCAGTCCGCGTACACCGTGCGCTCCAGCAGGACCGGCCGGCCGTCGAGACCCCGCAGCCGCAGAACGCGCAGGACGCGGGCGCCCGGGTCGAGCTGGAGGCGGACCCGGTCCTCCGCCGTGGCCGTGCGCCACTCCTGGGTGATCACCCGGCCCGTCGCCTCCCGGCCCATCGCCCGCGCCCACTGCGCGAAACTGCGCAGCTCCGCGAAGCTCTGGCTGCGCCGGCCGGCCAGCACCACCCGGCGGGCGCCCTGACGTGAGCCGATGAGCCCCTCGGCGGTCAGCGTCGCCACCGCCTGGCGGACGGTGCCGCGTGAGACGCCGTAGCGGGCCGCGAGTTCGGTCTCCGGGGGCAGCAGACTCCCCACCGTGTAGTCCTCACGGTCGATCGCGCGCCGTAGCGCCTCGGCGATCTCCTCGTGTCGCGCGGCCATGATCCCCCTCCGTCGTCCGGTCACCGGCTGTGTACAGCGCGACCAGCCTAACGAGCCGGGGAGGAGGCCGCTGAAGGAGCGCGTCCGCCGGGGATTGTGCGGGAAAACGTGCACGAGTATTTCGCCGGAGTTTACGTGCGTGATATGAAGCGCGGACCTAATGAGGCCAACTTGTTCAGACAAGTGCTCCACCCAGATCGTCCCCTGCGCGTACCCCTGGAGAGCCCAGTGAACCTCTTCCCGCCGAGAACCGCCGTCATCGGCGGCGCCCTCGCCGCCGCCGTCCTCACCCTCAGCGCCTGTGGCGCGGCACCCGAGTCCACGACCACCGACGACGGCGTCAACGCGGCCACCGCCACCTCGGCCAAGGACTTCGGCGGCATGGACGCGCTGGTCGCGGCCGCCAAGCGGGAGGGCAAGCTCAACGCGATCGCCCTGCCCCGGGACTGGGCCAACTACGGCGCGCTGATCGACGGCTTCCAGAAGAAGTACGGGATCAAGATCGAGGTCGAGAACCCGGACGGGGCCAGCCAGGACGAGATCAACGCCGTCACCTCCCGCAAGGGACAGGACCGCGCGCCCGACGTGCTCGACCTCGGCAGCTCCTTCGCGCTGAGCGCCGCCCAGCAGGGGCTGCTGGCGCCCTACAAGGTCGCCGCGTTCGCCGACATCCCCGAGGGCCAGAAGGACCCGAAGGCCCGCTGGTACAACGACTACGGCGGTTACATATCCATCGGGTGCGACGCCAAGCGCGTCAAGGAGTGCCCCGAGACCTTCGCCGACCTGCTGAAGCCGAAGTACAAGGGCCAGGTCGCCCTCAACGGCAATCCCACCAAGTCCGGTTCGGCCTTCGGCGGCGTGTGGGCGGCCTCCCTGGCGAGCGGCGGTTCCTTCGACGACATCCAGCCCGGCCTCGACTTCTTCGCCAAGCTGAAGAAGAACGGCAACTACACGCCCGTCGAGTCCACCCCGGCCACCGTCGAGAAGGGCGAGACGCCCATCAGCATCGACTGGGACTACCTGAACGCCGGGTACGCCGACGAGTTCAAGTCCAAGGGCGTCGACTGGAAGGTCGTCGTCCCGGCGGACGGCAAGTTCTCCCAGTACTACTCCCAGGCCATCAACAAGGACGCGCCGCACCCGGCCGCCGCCCGGCTGTGGCAGGAGTACCTCTACAGCGCCGAGGGCCAGAACCTGTGGCTCGCCGGATACGCCCGCCCGGCCCTGATGCCCGCCATGGAGAAGGCCGGCACGCTCGACAAGACGGCCGCGGCCAAGCTGCCCAAGGTGGAGGGCACCCCCGCGTTCCCGACCGAGGACCAGCAGACCAAGGCCAAGGACGTGCTCGGACAGGGCTGGGCCAAGGCGGTCTCCGGGTGACCGCCGTCGTCACCGAGGCCGACACCCCGCTGGTGGCCGCCGCTTCCCCGAAGCGGCGGCCCCGCGCCGGCGGCTGGCTCGCCGTCCTCCCGCTGCTGGCCTTCGTCGCCGTCGCCTTCGGGCTGCCCGCCCTCGCCATGCTGAACGGCGCGTTCACCGTCAAGGACCAGAGCACCGGGGCCACGTCGTACACCACGGCAAACATGACGGCCTCCGTGCAGGGGGCCTACCTCACGGCCATGCTCGGCAGCGTGAAGCTCTCCGCCGTCTCGGCCGGCCTCGCCGCCGTCCTGGGGCTGCCGCTCGCCCAGGCCGTGGTGACCTCCCGCTTCCCGGCGCTGCGCGAGGCCGTGCTCACCGCCTCCGGGGTGCTCGCCAACTTCGGCGGCGTCCCGCTCGCCTTCGCGTTCGTCGCCACCCTCGGCAACTCCGGTGTGCTGACCCGGCAGCTGGGCCTCACGGACAAGGGCTGGGACCTCTACAGCTTCTGGGGCCTGGTCATCGTCTACCTGTACTTCCTGATCCCGCTGATGGTCCTCACCATCACCCCCGCCCTCGACGGACTGCGCGTCCAGTGGCGGGAGGCCGCCCAGAACAACGGCGCCACCGGCTTGCAGTACTGGCTCCACGTGGCCCTGCCCGTCCTCGCGCCCTCCCTGCTCGGCGGACTCGTGCTCCTCTTCGGCAGCGCCTTCGCCGCGTACGCCACCGCCGCGGCCATGGTGGGCAGCTCGATCCCGCTGGTCACCCTCCAGATCGCCGACGCCATCTCCGGCAACGTTCTCGTCGGCCAGGAGAACGTGGCACTCGCCCTCAGCCTCGACATGGTCCTCATCGCCGGACTCGTCATGGCCGTCTACCTGCCCCTGCAACGTCGGAGCGCCCGATGGCTGGCCTGAACCCCGGGCGCGCCCTGCGGCGCCCCGCCCTGTGGCGCCCGCTCGTCCTCGTCTGCGCCGGGCTGTACTTCCTCGTCCCGCTCGCCGCCTCCGTGGTCTTCACGGTCGACGTGCCGGGGGAGGGCGTCACCTTCGACGCGTACACACAGATCCTCGGCACCGACGGCTTCGTCTCCAGCCTGCTGCTGTCGCTGGAGCTGGCCGCCGCGACCATCGCCGTCGTCCTGCTGCTGATGGTGCCCGCCATGGTCGCGCTGCGGCTCGGCGCGCCCCGGCTGCGGCCCGTCGTGGAGGTCGTGTGCTCCCTGCCGCTGGTGGTGCCGCCGATCGCGTTCGTCGCCGGGCTCGGCACCGTGCTCAAGTGGGGGCCCGAACACCTGTCCCGCACCCCGCTGTTCCAGACCTTCGTCGCGATCCAGAACCCCGACTTCCCCGTGGTGCTGGTCCTCGCCTACGTGGTGATGGCGCTGCCCTTCGTGTACCGGGCCCTCGACGCCGGCCTGCGCGCCATGGACGTACGCACCCTCGTCGAGGCCGCCCGCAGCTGCGGGGCGAACTGGCCGCAGGCGCTGGTGCGGGCCGTGCTGCCCAATCTGCGCGGGGCCCTGCTGAACTCCGCGTTCCTCACCCTGGCCCTCGTCCTCGGCGAGTTCACCGTCGCCCAACTGCTGGGCTTCAGGCCGTTCGCCGTGTGGATCGTCAACGTCAGCGGCTCGCAGGCCCAGCTCTCCGTCGCCGTCTCGGTGCTCAGCCTGCTCGTCACCTGGGCCATGCTCCTCGCGCTCGCCTCCTTCGGCGGACGCGCCCGAACCGCTTCCGCCTCACGGGGATGAACCATGACCGTCCTTGAGACCACCGCCACCGACACCACCGACACCGCCGCCACCGTCGAGTTCCGGGGACTGCGCCGCGAGTTCGGGACGACCGTCGCCCTCGACGGACTGGACCTGACCGTCCGGCCCGGCGAACTGCTCGCCCTGCTCGGCCCCTCCGGCTGCGGAAAGACCACCGCGCTGCGGATGCTCGCCGGCTTCGAACACCCCGACGCCGGCGAGGTGCTCGTCGACGGGGAGGACGTCACCCGCGTCCCGGCCCACCGGCGCGACGCCGGCATGGTCTTCCAGTCGTACAGCCTCTTCCCCCACCTCAGCGCCCTCGACAACGTGGCGTTCGGGCTGCGCATGCGCAAGGTGCGCACGCCGGAACGACGCGCCAGGGCGGCCGAGTTGCTCGACCTCGTGGGCCTCGCCGACAAGGGCGACCGGTACCCGCACCAGCTCTCCGGCGGCCAGCAGCAGCGCGTCGCCCTCGCCCGGGCGCTCGCCCTGCGGCCCCGCGTTCTACTGCTCGACGAACCGCTGTCCGCCCTCGACGCCAAGGTGCGGCTCACCCTCCGCGAGGAGATCCGCCGGCTCCAGCAGGAGCTGGGCATCACCACCCTGTTCGTGACCCACGACCAGGAGGAGGCCCTGTCCATGGCCGACCGGGTCGCCGTGATGCACGCCGGGCGGCTCGAACAGTGCGCGGCACCCGTCGAGCTGTACGGGCGTCCGGCCACCGCTTTCGTCGCCGAGTTCGTCGGCACGATGAGCCGGATCCCCGGACGGCTGGACGGCACCACGGTCGAGGTGCTCGGGCGGCGGCTGCCCGTGGACGGGACGGCGCCGACCGGCGACGAGGTGGACGTCCTCGTGCGCCCGGAGGCGGTCGGGGTACGGCCTGAGGAGGCCGGGGACGCCCGCGTGGTCGCCTCCGCGTTCCTCGGCGCCGCCACCCGCCTCACCGTACGGCTCGCCGACGGCACCGAGGTCAAGGCCGACCTGCCCACCCACGAGGCGGCGACCCTCGGCGCGGGAGCGGCCGTGACCGTGAGCCTCCCGGAGCGACCGGTGCTGGTCGCCCCGCGTGCCACGCGCTGACCACCCCGCGCCGGGCCACGCCGCCATCCCGCGCCGGGCGACGCTGCCATCCCGCGCCGCGGGCCGCGCTGCGACCGGGCCCTGCGGGCCACGTGCTGCAACCGGACCCTGTGGGCCGTGTGCCGCCACCGAGCCTTGCGGGCCGCGCTGCGACCGGACCCTGTGGGCCGTGCGCTGCGACCGGGCCCTGCGGGCCACGTGCCGTCAGCGAGCCTTGCGGGCCGCGCCGCGACCGGGCCCTGTGGTCCGTGCGCTGCCACCGAGTCTTGGGGTGCGCTGCCAGCGAGCCCTGCGGCCCCGCGCCGCCCGCCTCGCCCGCGTGCCATCCGCTGACGGCCACCCGGCCGACGTGCCACACCGATGACCCCGCCCGGCTCCCGCCGAGCCGGGCATCGTCCCGACACCCCCACGGAAAGAGAAACCCTTGTCCCGACCCCCGTTGCAGGCCGCCCTGTTCGACATGGACGGCACGCTCGTCGACACCGAGCGGCTCTGGTGGGACGCGGTGGAAGAGGTGGCCGCCGGCCTCGGACACGCGCTGACCGGGGCCGACCAGCCGGACGTCCTCGGCCGCCCGGTCGAGCACACCGCCGCCTGGCTCGCCGCGATCACCGACGCGCCGCCCGGCGAACTGGCCGCCGCGCTCCACCGGGAGTTCGCCGAGCGGGTCCGCACCGGGATCGTGCCCCGGCCGGGCGCCCTGGAGCTGCTGCGGGCCCTGGCCCGCGAGGGCGTCCCCACCGCCCTGGTCACCGCGTCGCCGCGCGCCGTCGCCGACACCGTCCTCGACGTCCTCGGCCGTGAGCTGTTCGCCGTCTCCGTCACCGCCGACGACACCGAGCACACCAAGCCCGCCCCCGACCCCTATCTCGCCGCCTGCCGCGCCCTCGGCGTCGACCCCGCCGCCTGTGTGGCCGTCGAGGACACCGAGACCGGTGTCGCCTCGGCCGAGGCGGCGGGCTGCGTGGTCCTCGCGGTGCCCTCGCTCGCGCCGATCGACGAGGCGCCGGGCCGGACCGTACGGGAGAGCCTGGAGGACGTGACCCCGGCGAGCCTGCGCCGACTGGTCGCCCCCGCCGGTCCCACCCTGCGCGTGATGACCTGGAACCTCTGGCACGGCGGTACCAAGGTCCGCGACCACCGCGCCAAACAGCTCGCGGTGATCGCCGAGACCGGGGCCGACGTGGTGGGCCTCCAGGAGACGTACGGCACCGCCGCCGAGGAACTCGCCGAGGCGCTCGGCTGGCACCACCACCGGGCCGGCGACAACCTCGGCGTCATCAGCCGCCACCCGATCACGGCCCGCCTCGGCGACCCGGACGTCGGCTTCTACGGGGCGGCGGGCGTCCGCGTCAGGACCCCCGCCGGCACCGAGGTCGACGTGTGGACCGTCCATCTCGACTACAAGCCGTACGGACCCTACGAGGCCGCCTTCGACGGGCTGGGCGCCGACGAGCTGGTCGCCCACGAGGAGGTGCGCCTCGGCCAGCTGCGGGACTGCCTGCGGCAGCTCGACGGCACCGTGCCGGTCGTCCTGGTGGGCGACTTCAACAGTCCCTCGCACCTCGACCGGCCCGAGGTCGACTGGCCGGTGACCAGGGCCGCCGAGGCGGCCGGCCTGCGCGACTCCTACCGCGAGGCCCACCCCGACCCCGTGCGGGAGCCCGGCCACACCTGGTCGCCGATCCATGTCGAACACGAGGACGGCAGCGGCCGCGCGGAGCCGCAGGACCGCATCGACTTCGTCCTGCACCGGGGCCTGGCCGTGCTCGACTCCCGCACCTACGTGCGCGGCACCCCCCGCACCTGGCCGGACGTCGAGGACAACGACTGGCCGTCGGACCACGCCGCCGTCGTCACGACGTTCGCACTGGACGCGGCCGCCGAGGAGTGACAACCGAAACTCCCTGGGCCGGGCGGGACGGCCCGGCTAGCATCGGTGCCATGACCTGGCGACATTGATCCACCAGCCGTGCCTCCCGAGGGCCGCCTCGGACGCCGTACCTCCGACGTCCGAATCGCCCCTGCGGGAAGGCCCCATGACACTCTCACCTGCGCGTGCGCCCCGCCCCGCGGACCTCCGGACCACCGGTGTCCGCCGGCTGACGGCCACGCTGTACGGCTACGCGTTCCTCGACGACTTCGTGCTGCTCTACCCGGTGTACGCGCTGCTGTTCAGCGACACCGGTCTGTCCCTCTGGCAGGTCTCCTCGCTGTTCGCCCTGTGGTCGATCACCGGGATATTGCTGGAGGTCCCCTCCGGCGCCTGGGCCGACGCCGTCTCCCGACGGCTGCTGCTGTGGCTCGGCCCGCTGCTCACCGCCGTCGGCTTCGCCCTGTGGGTGATCGTGCCGTCGTACTGGGCCTTCGCCCTCGGCTTCGTGCTGTGGGGCGTGCGCGGAGCGCTCGGCTCCGGCGCGCTGGAGGCCCTGGTCTACGACGAACTGGACCGGCTCGGCGCCGCCGACCGGTACGCGCGCGTGATCGGCCGGGCCCAGGCGGCCGGGATGATCGCCGTGATGGCGGCGATGGCGCTGGCCGGGCCGGTCCTCGACCTCGGCGGCTACCCGGCCGTCGGCGCCGCGAGCGTCCTGGTCTGCGTGCTGACCGCGGCGCTGGCGACCCGGTTCCCCGAGCACCGTCCGTCGGCCGCCGGTGGTGGTGACCGCGCCTCCACCCTCACGACCCTGCGGACCGGGCTCGCCGAGGTCCGCCGCGGCCGTTCCGTGCGCGGAGCCCTGCTCCTGGTCCCCGCGGTCGGCGCTGTCTGGGGCGCCCTCGACGAGTACACCCCGCTGTTGGTCCGCGACACCGGCGTGGCCCAGCAGACGGTGCCGTACCTGCTGCTGCTGGTCTGGGCCGGGCCCACGGTCGGCAGTCTGCTGACCGGTGTGGGCGAACGCCTCGGCACGACCGGGCTCGGAGTGGTCCTCGCCGTCTCGGCGCTCGCCCTCGCCGGGGGCGCCCTGACGGCGACCCCCGCCGGTGTCGCCCTCGTGGGTGTGGCGTTCGGCGGCTTCCAGCTGGTCAACGTGCTCGTCGACGCCCGGCTCCAGGACCGTATCGAGGGGCAGCGCCGGGCGACGCTCACCTCGGTGGCGAGCATGGGCACCGAACTGGCCACCGTCGCCGTCTTCGCCGGGTACGCCCTGCTCGGCGCGCACCACGCCCACAGCACCGTCTTCGCGGTGTTCGCGGTGCCCTACCTGGTGACGGCACTGGTCCTGGTCGCGAGAAGGGGGACGTCCACCGCACGCCCCTGACACCCGCCCGGTGGGGCTGCCCCAGACCGTCCGTGACGGGGCAGCCCCGCGGGGCCCCACAGGCGGGAGAGCACCGCCCGAAGCGCGCAACGAATCGCCGCGGACCCGCCCCAGGACGCAATGAACCGCTCACCGGCGCGCAACGGCTCCTCCTTGTCCGGCCTGGTCAGCCGCCCGTACCGTCTACATGACCCCCAGACCCCCTCCTTCCGGTGAGGAACGCGCATGCGCATCGCCCTGCTCCAGAGCTCCGGCCGCCCCGGCTCGGTCGTCGAGAACCTCAAGGTGCTCGGCGAGGCCGCGGGCCGCGCCGCCGCTGCCGGGGCGGGGCTGCTGATCGCCCCCGAGATGTTCCTGACGGGGTACGCGATCGGCGACGACATCGCCCGGCTCGCCGAGCCCGCCGACGGCGACTCGGCCGACGCGGTCGCGGAGATCGCCCAACGCCATGGGCTCGCCGTCGCATACGGCTACCCCGAGCGGTCCGGTGAGGTCGTCCTCAACTCGGCGCAGCTCGTCTCCGCCGACGGCACCCGGCTCGCCAACTACCGCAAGACGCACCTCTTCGGCTGCTTCGAGCGGGACCACTTCACGCCGGGAGAGCAGCCCGTCGTCCAGGCCGAGCTGGACGGCGTCCGCGTCGGGATCATGATCTGCTACGACGTGGAGTTCCCGGAGAACGTCCGCGCCCACGCCCTCGCCGGCACCGACCTGCTGGTGGTGCCCACGGCCCAGATGCATCCGTTCCAGTTCGTCGCCGAGTCGATGATCCCGGTGCGGGCCTTCGAGAACCAGATGTACGTCGCGTACGTCAACCGGGTCGGCCGGGAAGGGGAGTTCGAGTTCGTCGGGCTGTCCACGCTGGCCGGGCCCGACGGGGTCGCGCGCACCCGCGCCGGACGCGAGGAGGACCTCGTCCTCGCCGACGTCGACCCCGCCCTCGTCGCGGCCTCCCGCGAGGCGAACCCGTATCTGACGGACCGCCGCCCGGGTCTCTACGCATCCCTCGTCTGAGCCTGTCTCCCTCCCGCCCCGCCCTCGCCGCTTTCCCGCAAGGAGTCCGTACCCCATGACGTCCACCGTGCCCAACGCCATCGAGCACGCAGACGAGCAGCAGCCGCCGATCACCATGTTCGGCCCGGACTTCCCGTACGCGTACGACGACTTCCTGGCCCACCCGGCGGGCCTCGGCCAGATCCCGGCGACCGAGCACGGCACCGAGGTCGCGGTCATCGGCGGCGGGCTGTCCGGCATCGTGGCCGCGTACGAGCTGATGAAGATGGGCCTCAAGCCGGTCGTGTACGAGGCCGACCGGATCGGCGGACGGCTGCGCACGGTCGGCTTCGAGGGCTGCGACCCCTCGCTCACCGCCGAGATGGGCGCCATGCGCTTCCCGCCCTCCTCCACCGCCCTCCAGCACTACATCGACCTGGTCGGCCTCAAGACGCGGCCCTTCCCCAACCCCCTCGCGGAGACCACGCCCTCGACCGTCGTCGACCTCAAGGGCGAGTCGCACTACGCCGAGACGATCGCCGACCTCCCGCAGGTCTACCGCGATGTCGCCGAAGCCTGGAACAAGTGCCTCGACGAGGGCGCCGACTTCTCCGACATGAACCGCGCCATGCGCGAGCGGGACGTCCCGCGCATCCGCGAGATCTGGGCGCGGCTCGTGGAGAAGCTCGACAACCAGACCTTCTACGGCTTCCTCTGCGACTCCGAGGCCTTCAAGTCCTTCCGGCACCGCGAGATCTTCGGCCAGGTCGGCTTCGGCACCGGTGGCTGGGACACCGACTTCCCGAACTCCATCCTGGAGATCCTGCGCGTCGTCTACACCGAGGCCGACGACCACCACCGCGGCATCGTCGGCGGCAGCCAGCAGCTCCCGCTGCGCCTGTGGGAGCGCGAGCCCGAGAAGATCGTGCACTGGGCGTACGGCACCTCCCTCGCCACGCTGCACGAGAACGGCGCGCCCCGCCCCGCCGTGACCCGGCTGCACCGCACCGCCGGCAACCGGATCACCGTGACCGACGCGGACGGCGACATCCGCACCTACCAGGCGGCCGTGTTCACCGCCCAGTCCTGGATGCTGCTGTCGAAGATCGACTGCGACGACTCGCTCTTCCCGATCGACCACTGGACGGCGATCGAGCGGACCCACTACATGGAGAGCTCGAAGCTGTTCGTGCCGGTCGACCGGCCGTTCTGGCTGGACAAGGCCGTCGACGACAGGGGAAACCCGACGGGCCGGGACGTCATGTCGATGACGCTCACCGACCGGATGACGCGCGGGACGTACCTCCTCGACGACGGCCCGGACAAGCCCGCCGTCATCTGCCTCTCCTACACCTGGTGCGACGACAGCCTGAAGTGGCTGCCGCTGTCCGCGAACGAGCGGATGGAGGTCATGCTGAAGTCGCTCGGCGAGATCTATCCGAAGGTCGACATCCGCAAGCACATCATCGGCAGCCCGGTCACCGTGTCCTGGGAGAACGAGCCCTACTTCATGGGCGCCTTCAAGGCCAACCTGCCCGGCCACTACCGCTACCAGCGGCGCCTGTTCACCCACTTCATGCAGGACCGGCTGCCCGAGGACAAGCGGGGCATCTTCCTCGCCGGCGACGACATCTCCTGGACGGCCGGCTGGGCGGAGGGCGCGATCCAGACCGCGCTCAACGCCGTCTGGGGCGTCATGCACCACCTCGGCGGCACCACTGACGCGACCAACCCCGGCCCCGGCGACGTGTACGACGAGATCGCGCCCGTGGAACTCCCGGAGGACTGAGAGCGACGGGGGTTTGTTCACAGGCTCTGAGCCGGCCGCCGCTCAGTGCGGCAGCGGCGTCAGGAGCATCCGCCCCGCGCACCCCACCGCCGCGTCCAGGCGGTGGGCCAACTCCTCGGCGAGATCGGGGAGTCCGCGCAGTGCCCACAGTGCCCTGGCCGCCGCCCAGGTGGCCTCGCGGGCCCGCTCCAGGCTCCACGCACCGAGCAGATGGGTGAGCGGATCGGCGACCTGGAGCAGATCGGGGCCCGGCATCAGCTCCTCGCGCACCCGCTCCTCCAGCGAGACGAGGAGGTCGCCCACGTGCTCGAACTCGTCCTCCAGGTCGACGGGTTCACAGCCGAGCGTACGACAGGCGTCCACGACGGCGAGCGCGAGATCGTGCCCGATGTGCGCGTTGATGCCCGAGAGCGCGAACTGCAGCGGACGTACGCCGGGATGGCGCCGGAGTTGCAGCAGTGGCCGCCAGCAGGCGGGTGCGGGGCCGCCCTCCGCCACCCGCAGGTACCGCTCCGCGAAGCGCACGTCGAGGGCGATCGCGGCCCGTGGATCCGCGAAGCAACCGGCGTCGACACGCCGGCCCACGGCCTCCGTGACGGTGAGGTAGACACGGTTGAAGACCGCGATCCCGTCCCGCTCGGGCAGGGCGGCGTCGAGGGCCCGCATACGGGCGACGACGGCGTCCACCGAGTCCACGGAATTGGTGAAATGTTCCAACTGCGCCATAAGGGGCAGGGTCCCAGGCCTAGGCTGACACCGACGCCGCCGTGCCCGGCACATCCCCGGATCGGGGGAACGCGGACTCGGCGGCGCGTACCGGGAAGCCGGTGAGTCCCGGTCCGGGAGCAGGGGGGAGCACCACGTGGCAGGCTTACGCGCCCAGCGACTGGCCGCACGCCGCGCCGCGCACAGGCGGAAGGTGCGCCGCGGCGCCATGATCGCCGCGGCGTCGCTGGTGGCCGTCGCCGGTACCGTCACCGGTGCGATGGCCGGACTGGACGGCGACGGAGGCACCGCAGAGGCCCGGACCTTGTCCGGCGGCCCGCCCGGCCACCCGTCCCACCCCGGTCCGGCCTCCCCGTCCCCGTCGGGGACCTCGCCCTCACCACCGGCATCGTCCGAACCGTCCCGGACGCCCGGGGCGCGCCCCTCGGTGGAGGAGACCCGTCGGCGCACCGGGCCCCGGCCGGACGCCCCCGTCAAGCTCTACCGGCACCCCGGGTCCCAGGTCCGCGACTGGGTGCGGGCCCACCCCGACGACCCGCGCAGCGCCGTCATCGAGTCCCGTATCGCCGACCGTCCCGCGGCCGTCTGGTTCACCGACCCGAACCCGGCCACCGTCACCGCCGAGGTCGCCGCGGTCGCCTCCGGCGGCGCGGAGCACGACCGGGTGCCGGTCCTCGTGGCGTACGCCGTCCCGGACCGGGACTGCGGTGGGGCCTCCCAGGGCGGCGCCAGGAACCTGGACGCCTACGACGCCTGGATCGACGCGTTCGCCGCCGGGCTGGGCGAGGACGAGGTCATCGTCATCCTGGAACCCGACGCGATCGCCCAGTCCGACTGCCTCCCCGCCGACGAGCGGGCCGACCGGTTCACCTCGCTCGTCCGTGCCGGCCGCGTCCTCAAGGACGCCGACCCCAAGGCCCGCGTCTACTACGACGCCGGACACTCGCAGTGGAACGCCCCCGACAAACAGGCCACCCTGCTGCGCCTGGCGGGCGCCGCCGCACCGGCCTCCTCCGACGGCGTCTTCAGCAACGTGTCGAACTTCAACCGCACCGACGCGGAGATCGCCTACACCCGGAAGGTGCTGGACGCCCTCGGAGGCCCGGCGGACCTCGGCGCCGTCATCGACACCAGCCGTAACGGCAACGGCGCCCCGACCGACGGCGCCTGGTGCGACCCGTCGGGCCGGGGCCTCGGCCGCCCGCCGACGCTCACCACCGGCGAGTCCCGCATCGACGCCTATCTGTGGGTGAAACTGCCGGGTGAGTCCGACGGGTGCCGGGGCGAGGCCGGCGAGTTCTCACCGGGGTACGCGTACGACCTGGCACGGGGGTGAGCGAGGCCCGCGTCCGTACCGGCGGGCCGAGGCGTGGGCTCCCGTCCACGGCGGTCGGGTCCGCGCCCCGCGCCCACGGCCCGCACTGAGCGGTTGCTTAGGATGAGGGCGTCCCGTTCCGTGCCGACGTTCCCCAGGAGCACCACCCGTGACCGCCGAAGCCCCGACAGCCCCCGCCCTCGCCCACGGCAGGCTCGTCCCCGTCACCGTGCACTTCGACGACCTGGACGCCCTCGGCATGCTGCACAACGCCCGCTACCCGGTGATGGTCGAGTGCGCCTGGACCCAGCACTGGCGGGAGCAGGGCTACGGCTTCGACGGCGACTGGGCCGCCGCCGGCGACTTCTGCAACGTGGTCAAGGAACTGCGGATCAGCTACGAGGCGCCGGTCACCCGGCCCGGCACCTACGCCGTGCACCTGTGGCTGGAGAGGCTCGGCACCACCGGCCTCACCTACGGCTTCCGCTTCTGCTCGGCCGACGGCTCGCGGACCTACGCGCAGGGCACCCGCGTCCTCGTCAGGCTGGACGCGGACACCCTGCGGCCCACCGCGTGGAGCGACGGCTTCAGGGCTTCGGGTCGGGAACTGCTGCGTCCGGCCGACTGATCCGCGTCCGGTCACCCTCCCCGGCCCGCAGCACCCCCGCGAACACGGCGAGCCCGCACGCCAGCAGGGTCACCAGACCGAACGACACCACCAGGCTGGTCAGCTGCGCCAGACCACCGATCGCGCTCGGCGCGATCAGTCCCGAGGTGTACGTGATGGTCGCGACACCCGCGATGGCCAGGCTCGGGTTCGGGCCGCTGCGCCCGGCCGCGGCGAAGCAGAGCGGTACGACGACGGCGATGCCCAGCCCCATCAGCGCGAACCCGGCCATGGCGACCGCCGGGTGGTTCGCGACGACGATCAGCACACCGCCGAGCGCCGCGAGGACGCCGCTCGCCCGCACCGTGCGCACCGCGCCGAAGCGGTTCACCACCGCGTCGCCCACCAGCCGGGCCACCGCCATGGTGAGCATGAACCCGGTGGTGCACGCCGCCGCGAGGCCCGCCGAGGTCGCCAGCTCGTCCCGCAGATACACCGCCGACCAGTCCAGGGCCGCCCCCTCCGCGAAGACCGCGCAGAACCCGACCGCGCCGATGAGCAGCGCCGACCTGGGCGGCAACGCGAACCGGGGCGGCGGCTCCTCGTCCTCGGTGGCCCGGATGTCCAGCACCCACTGACAGGCGACCAGGCCGAGCACGGTGAGGGTGGCCGCCGCGAGCGCGTGGTGGAGCCGGGCGTCCGAGCCGAGGTGCGCGGCGAGCGTGCCGGCCGCCGAGCCGACGAGGGCGCCCGCGCTCCACATGCCGTGCAGCCCCGACATGATCGACTTGCCGAGACGGGCCTCGACCTCGACGCCGAGCGCGTTCATCGCCACGTCCGCCATCCCGGCCGTCGCGCCGTACACGAACAGGGCGGCACACAGCGTCCACAGGTTCGGCGCCAGGGACGGCAGGATCAGCGCGAGGGTCCACAGCGAGATCAGGGCCCGCATCGCCGTACGGGCGCCGAGCCGGTGACTGACGTAGCCGGCGAGCGGCATCGCCACGGACGCGCCGATCGCCGGGAACGCGAGGGCCAGCCCCAGCTCACCCGCGCTGAGCCGGGCGTGGTCCTGGATCCAGGGCACCCGGGTCGCGAACGAGCCGGTCACCGCTCCGTGCACGGCGAAGACGGCGGCCACGGCGTACCGGGCCCGCCGCACATCGCGCCGTTCGTAGACCACCGCGCTCATTCTCCGCCCTCCCTGGCTTCCTCGAATGCCCTCGAACCCGCACTCCAGGCGTACCCGTCCGCTTCCGGACCTCCCGGCCCGCTCTCGCGCCGCCGTAAACTATCAGGAACCCTGCCTGATAGATAGAGAGCGCTGTCCGCGTCGTCGATCTGGGAGGATCCCGGCATGCCCGCATCACCCAGCACCGCCCGAGCCATCAACGACCGGCTCGCCCTGCGGCTGCTGCAGGAGGAAGGGCCGTTGACGGCGGGGCAGTTGAAGCAGCTCACCGGTCTGTCCCGGCCCACCGTCGCCGACCTCGTGGAGCGCCTCACCGAGGCCGGACTGATCTCGGTGGTGGGGGAGTCGGGCGAGCAGCGGCGTGGGCCGAACGCCCGCCTCTACGGCATCGTCGCCGACCGCGCGTACCTCGCCGCGCTCGACGTGCGCACCGAGGGCGTCACGGTCGTCGTCACCGATCTGCTCGGTACGGAACTGGCGCGGGCGTCCGTGCTCGTCGCGGACGACGCGGGGACCGGGCCCGCCGTCGAGCAGGCCGTCAGCCTCGTCGAGCGCGCCGCGAAGGAGGCGGGTGCCGACCGGCTGCACACCATGGTCGTCGGTGCCCCCGGCCTCATCGACCCGGCCACCGGCGAACTGCGCGACAGCACCGGGCTGCCCGAATGGCACCGCCGGCTGGCCGCCGCCCTCGGTGAACGCCTCCCGGCCCGGGTCCTCGTCGAGAACGAGACCAACCTCGCGGCGCTCGCCGAGCAGCGGGACGGCGCCGCCCGCGACCGCGACACCTTCGTCCTCCTCTGGCTCGGCCTCGGCACCGGCGCGGCCGTCGTCCTCGACGGCACCCTCCGCCGCGGCGCCTCCGGCGGTACCGGCGAGATCGGCTTCCTCCCGGTCCCGGGCACCACGGCCCTGCCCTCGGCCACCGACTGCGAGGGTGGCTTCCACTCCCTGGGCGCCGCCGCCGCGATCGACTCCCTGGCCAGGGAGTACGGCCTGTCGGTCGCCGCCCCCGCCGGAAACGAGCCGTACGCGGCCACTCAGGTGAGGGCGGCCGCGGAGGCGGCGACGAGCCGACCCCCGGCGGACGGGAGCGCGGCTGCACCGGCCGGCGCGAACGCCCCGCAGGCGCGTCCGGCGGGCGGGGCCGGCGCCTCGTCGGACGGGACGGTCACTCCCGTACTCCCCCTGGGCGACGCGCGCGCGATCCCGGGCACCCGCCCGTCGGCCGACGCCCATGTCCGCTTCCTCGACGCCCTCGCCGATCGTCTCGCCATCGGTGCCGCCTCCGTCGTCGCCGTACTCGACCCCGGCTGTGTGGTGCTCGGAGGGGAGGTCGGGCAGGCCGGAGGGGAGGAGCTCGCCGCCCGGGTCGAGGCGCGGCTGGCGGCGCTGTCGCCGCTGCCCACCGAGGTCCGGCCCAGCGCCCTCGGCGGCGCCGCCGTCCTGCGAGGGGCCCTGCTCATGGCGAGGGACACGGCCCAGGACGAGCTGTTCACACCGCCGCCGCGGTAGGAGTCCCACCCGGCGGGGGATGCCGAGGGCGGCCCGGTTCGGGTGGCCCGCCGCCGACCCGGACCTGGGCCGCCCCCGACCCGGTGGCCCCTCGGGTCACCCCGTCCTCCGGCCCCCGCCGAACCGTTCGGCCACGTACTCCCCGAACGTCCCCTTGCCCGCCGACCTTTCCGGGCTCAGGTGGCCCCCGGCGCGGAAGCCCGCGTACGCCTTGCCGAACAGGGGCACCGTCAGCAGGGCGCGGCGGCGGCCGGTGGCGGTCAGGTAGGTGCGGGCCAGCGCGCGCAGGCTCAGGACCTCCGGGCCGCCCATGTCCGGGACCCGGCCCGCGGGGGCGGACACGGCGAGCTCGGCCAGACGGTCGGCGACCTCGGCGACGGCGATCGGCTGGTCGCTCACCCCGGCCGGCACCGGCATGACCGGAGACTTCGACAGGCCCTCGAAGAGCGTCACGAGCAAATCGTGGAACTGGGTCGCCCGCAGCGTCGTCCAGCCCAGCCCCGACTCCTCGACCAGCCGCTCGACCGCCAGTTTGCTCCGGTAGTAGCCGAACGGCACCCGGTCGACGCCGACGATCGAGATGTACACGAGGTGCCCCACCCCGGCTCGCCGCGCCGCGGCGATCAGGTTCGCCGCCGCCTTCTCGTCGCCGCCGCGCGGCGAGGACGCACAGTGCACCACCGTGTCCACCCCCGCCAGCGCCGGGTCCAGCCCGCTCCCGCCCGCGACCAGATCGACTGCGTACGGCCGCGCGTGCCGGCTGAGCACCCGCACCTCGTGCCCGTCCGCCCGCAGCCGCTCGGCGACGCGCCGGCCGAGGACACCGGTCCCGCCGGTCACCAGGATCGTGGTCATGCTGTCCACCCTTTCGACACCGGCGCTCCCCGCGAACGCCTTCGGTAGCTATGACCGGAGAGCACCCGTGGAATGTGACACGGGGGCGGGGAACCCCCGGTCGGCGAGGGGGAAGGGGGACCCGGCGGCGGGGCAAGGGCCGTCGTCACCGCCGCCGGGCCGACTGGGGGCGGCCGGTGCGCCTTCGGGACGAGTAACCGCGATCGCCGACCTTAAAAGGACTAGACCAACTCGGTCAATGGGTCCGGTGCGTGGTTCGACTGGGTTCGACGTGGTCCGACTGGGGCCGGTGGGGCGGACATTGACTCGTGGTCAGTCAGGGGCCGGCCTCCGCGTCACTCGCCGTAGAAGTCCAGTGACACCATCTGTGAGCCACCCCACAGTCATCACCCGCATGGGTGCCGATCAGGCGTGGCACACTGGCCATGTACCAGAAGCAGCGCACTCCGGGGTCGGTGAAAGTCCGAACCGGCGGTTATAGTCCGCGACCCGGTCGCTTCCAGCGGCCGGTTGACCAGGTGAAATTCCTGGACCGACGGTTAAAGTCCGGATGGGAGGCAGTGCGCGGCGGGTGGGCATGTGTGCGCGCCGCCGACTGTTGTCGGCCTGCTCCAGCAGGAGTGGGCCCTCCACACGGCGTCGCCCCCTGTGCCGTTGTCCGCTGATCCCTGTCGTCTTCGACAGCCCCGGAGTCCGTGCCCTACGAGGCAGGAGGACCCGGGAAGTGTTCACCGGAATCGTCGAAGAGCTGGGTGAGGTCACCGCCGTCGAGAACCTCGGCGACGCCTCCCGCTTCCGACTGCGTGGCCCCGTCGTCACCCAGGGCGCGAAGCACGGCGACTCCATCGCCGTCAACGGCGTCTGTCTCACCGTCGTGGAGCACGAGGACGACTGGTTCACCGCCGACGTCATGGCGGAGACCCTCGACCGCTCCAGCCTCGGCGCCCTCACCGTCGGCTCCCGCGTCAACCTCGAACGCCCCATGGCAGTCGGCGAACGCCTCGGCGGCCACATCGTGCAGGGCCACGTCGACGGCACGGGCGAGGTCATCGAGCGCAAGCCGTCCGAGAACTGGGAGATCGTCAAGATCTCGCTCCCGGCCGACCTCACCCGGTACGTCGTGGAGAAGGGCTCCATCACCGTCGACGGCATCAGCCTCACCGTCGTCGAGGCCGGCACCGACCACTTCACCGTCAGCCTCATCCCCACCACCCTCGACCTGACCACCCTCGGCCGCAAGCAGCCCGGCGACCCGGTCAACCTCGAGGTCGATGTCATCGCCAAGTACGTCGAGCGGCTCCTCGGATCGCAAGGGGCCACGCGGTGAACTCGCTGAACTCGGTCGCCTTCACCGTGTTCGACCAGCAGATCCGCTGGTCGGACATGATCGGGAACATCTTCGGCCTGATCGCCCTCGCGCTCGGCGCCGTGCGCTCCCTGTGGAACTGGCCCGTGCAGTTCCTCTCCGGGCTCATCCTCTTCGGCGCCTTCGCCGGCCACCTCACCGGCAGCGCCGGCAAGCAGGTCATCGTCATGGCCGTCGCCGCGTACGGCTGGTGGCAGTGGAACCGCACCAAGGGACAGGCCGCGGACGGCGCCATCGCCCCCCGCTTCGCCACTTGGCGCGAACGCGGCTACCTCCTCGCCGGCGCCGTCCTCGGCACCCTCGCCGTCGGCGGACTGTTCACCGCGTTCCCCACCCTGTCCTGGGACCCCTGGCCGGACGCGTACATCTTCACCGGCACCATCGTCGCCATGTACGCCCAGGCACGCGGCATGGTCGAGTTCTGGTTCGCCTGGCTGCTGGTCGACCTCGTGGGCGTACCGCTCAACTTCGCCAACGGCTACGCCTTCTCCGGTTTCGTCTACATCATCTACGGCGCGCTCGTCCTGTGGGGCATGCGCGACTGGTGGCTGCGGTCCCGCAAGCCCGCCCTGGAAGGAGCCCCGGCATGACCATGGCGCCGATTCTCTACAGCACCGACGACATCGAGAACTTCGGGCTCGACCCCGTGGAGCAGGCCATCGCCGACATCGCGGCCGGCCGCCCCGTCGTGGTCGTCGACGACGAGGACCGGGAGAACGAGGGCGACCTCGTCATCGCCGCCGAGAAGGCCACCCCCGAGATCGTCGCCTTCATGATGAGCGAATGCCGGGGCATGATCTGCGCCCCCATGGAGGGCGACGAACTGGACCGGCTCGAACTGCCGCAGATGGTGCAGCAGAACACCGAGTCCATGCGCACCGCCTTCACCGTCACCGTCGACGCCGCCCCCGAGCACGGAGTCACCACCGGCATCTCCGCCTCCGACCGCTCCACCACGCTCCAACTGCTGGCGAGCGGCACGGCCCGGCCCACCGACTTCGTCCGCCCCGGCCACATCTTCCCGCTGCGCGCCCGTACCGGCGGCGTCCTCGTGCGCGACGGCCACACCGAGGCCGCCGTCGACCTCGCCCGCCTCGCGGGCCTCCGCCCGGCCGGCGCCATCGTCGAGATCGCCGGCGAGGACGGCCGCATGCTGCGCCTGCCCGAGCTGATCCCCTTCGCCCGCAAGCACGGCCTGACGATCATCTCCATCGAGGACCTGATCGCCTACCGCCGCTCCTCCGAGCCCACCGTCAAGCGCGAGGCGAAGACCCAGCTCCCCACCGCCTTCGGCGACTTCACCGCCTACGGCTACCGCTCCACCGTCGACGGCGTCGAGCACGTCGCCCTCGTCCACGGCGAGATCGGCGACGGCGAGGACGTCCTCGTCCGCGTCCACTCCGAATGCCTCACAGGCGACGTCTTCCACTCCCTGCGCTGCGACTGCGGCCCCCAACTGGAGACCTCCCTCGAACGCATCGCCACCGAGGGCCGCGGCGTCGTCGTCTACCTCCGCGGCCACGAGGGACGCGGCATCGGCCTGCTGTCCAAGCTGCGCGCCTACGAACTCCAGGAACGCGGCCGCGACACCCTCGACGCCAACCTCGAACTGGGCCTGCCCGCCGACGCCCGAGACTACGGCGCCGGTGCCCAGATCCTCCGCGACCTCGGCGTCCGCAGCCTCCGACTGCTGACCAACAACCCCGAGAAGACCGACGCCCTCGTCCGGCACGGCCTCGCCGTCACCGGCCGCGAGCCGATGCCCGTCCGCGCGGGCGAGCACAACCTCCGCTACCTGCGCACCAAGCGGGACCGGATGGGCCACGACCTGCCCTGGCTGGACACGACCACCGTGACCACCTGCGGCGAGCAGTAACACCAGCGGCACGAACAACACGCACGAGAATCAGGAACCAAGGAGCAACGTGAGCGGCAAGGGCGCACCCGAACTGTCCGTCAGCAACGTCGGCGACCTGCGCGTCGCGGTCATCGCGGCCCAGTGGCACGAGAAGGTGATGGACGGCCTCGTCGACGGCGCCCTGCGCGCGCTGCACGACCTGGGCATCGACGAGCCGACCCTCCTGCGCGTCCCCGGCAGCTGGGAGCTCCCCGTCGTCGCCAAGGTCCTCGCCGGCCGCGGCTACGACGCCATCGTCGCCCTCGGCGTCGTCATCCGCGGCGGCACCCCCCACTTCGAGTACGTGTGCCAGGGCGTCACCCAGGGCCTCACCCAGGTCTCCGTCGACACCGGAGTCCCCGTCGGCTTCGGCGTACTGACCTGCGACACCGAGGAGCAGGCCCTGGACCGCGCCGGTATCGAGGGTTCCAACGAGGACAAGGGGCACGAGGCGGTGACCGCGGCCGTGGCGACCGCGGCGACGCTCCGCTCAGTATCCGAACCCTGGCGCTGAGGCACGCCCGTGACGGCGTAGTGTGGGGCCCACCATGTCCAAGAAGACGTTCGAGGAGCTCTTCACCGAGCTCCAGCACAAGGCCGCCCACGGCGACCCCGCCACCTCCCGCACCGCCGAACTGGTCGGGAAGGGCGTCCATGCCATCGGCAAGAAGGTCGTCGAAGAGGCCGCCGAGGTCTGGATGGCCGCCGAGTACGAGGGCAAGGAGGCGGCCGCCGAGGAGATCTCGCAGCTGCTTTACCACGTCCAGGTGATGATGGTCGCCCGCGGCATCTCCCTGGACGACGTGTACGCCCACCTCTGAGCCGTCGCCCCGCACACATCCGAGCACCCACGAGAACGAAGGAAGCCTGCCTCATGCTGCGCATCGCCGTCCCCAACAAGGGTTCCCTGTCCGGCCCTGCGGGGGAGATGCTGCATGAGGCCGGCTACCTCCAGCGCCGGGAGTCCAAGGAACTGCGGATCGTCGACCCGGGGAACGAGGTCGAGTTCTTCTACCTCCGCCCCCGCGACATCGCGATCTATGTCTCCTCCGGCCGGCTCGACATCGGCATCACCGGCCGTGACCTGCTGATCGACTCCGGCGCCAACGCCGAGGAGATCCTCCCGCTCGGCTTCGCCCGCTCCACCTTCCGCTTCGCCGCCAAGCCCGGCACTGCGGCCGGCATCGCCGACCTCAAGGGCAAGACCGTCGCCACCTCGTACGAGGGCATCGTCGCGGGACACCTCGCCGACCACGGCATCGACGCCTCCGTCGTCCACCTCGACGGCGCCGTCGAGACCGCGATCGAACTGGGTGTCGCCGAGGTCATCGCCGACGTCGTCGAGACCGGGACCTCCCTGCGCAACGCGGGCCTGGAGGTCTTCGGCGAACCGATCATGAAATCCGAGGCCGTCGTCATCCGCCGCGTCGACGCCGACACCTCCTCGGAGAACGAGCCCAAGGTGCAGCAGTTCCTGCGCCGCCTCCAGGGCGTCCTCGTGGCCCGCACCTACGTGATGATGGACTACGACTGCCGCGTCGAGCAGTTGGAGAAGGCCGTCGCCCTCACCCCGGGCCTGGAGTCGCCGACCGTCTCGCCGCTGCACAACGAGGGCTGGGTCGCCGTACGCGCCATGGTCCCGGCCAAGGAGGCCCAGCGGATCATGGACGACCTGTACGACATCGGTGCCCGGGCCATCCTGACCACCGCCATCCACGCCTGCCGCCTCTGAGTTCCGGGGAGTCGTACGCGATGTCGGATCTGCCCGCCCTGCCGGTCACCTTCCGGCCGGGGCGCACCCGGGCCGTCCTGCTGACCGCCGCCGCGGCGATCTTCGCGGTCATCACGGTGGTCGCCCTGCTGCTGCCGACCCTCGGCCCGGGGGAGCGGCTCAGCTTCGTCTTCACGGCGGCCCTGCTCGCCGGGGTGCTGTGTCTGCTCTCCCGGCCCAAGGTGGTCGCCGACGAGTCCGGAGTGACCGTCGTCAACATCGCCGGGAGGCGCCGGCTCGGCTGGGCGGAGATCGTCCAGGTGAACCTGCGGGTCGGCGACCCCTGGGTCTTCCTCGACCTCACCGACGGCACCAGCCTGCCCGCGCTCGGCATCCAGCCCGGCATCGCCAAGCAGCACGCCATCGAGGACGCCCGCACCCTGAGGGCACTGGTCGAGGCCCGCTCCGTCGGTGAACCCGAACAGCCCCGGGGCTGACACCGGGTGACCCCGGACTGACAGCGAGCGCATCCGGGGCGCCCCCGAGCAGGCTCGGGGCCGACGCAGGGGAAGATCGGGGCCGACTCAGGGCCGCCGCCCCTGCCGTACCGGCCCATGTCTTGATTAATCTGTTGGCGGAGGCGTTTTCGTTGCGCCTCCGCCACTGTTGTGCCACCGGGTACGCCAGTGGCCCCCTGCTACTTCGAGGAGTGACTCCTTCCAGCGATGGACGGATCGTCCTGTAGTACCTGCGCCGCCCCCTCCCGACATATCGAGGCGGCGGCATGACCATCCCTGTGCTGCTGCTCGCAGCCGCGTTCCTCCTGATCCTCGCCAACGGTTTCTTCGTGGCCGCCGAGTTCGGCCTCGTCACGGTCGAGCGACCGGACGCCGAGAAGGCCGCTGCCGAGGGCGACCGCCGGGCCCACAAGGTGGTGGGCGCCCTCAAGGAGCTGTCCTTCCAGCTCTCCGGCACCCAGCTCGGCATCACCATCACCTCCCTCGTCGTCGGCATGCTCGCCGAACCGGCGCTCGCGGAGCTGCTCCACGGCCCGTTCACCGCGATCGGCATACCCGAAGGCGCGGTCTCCGGGGTCTCCGTCGTCGTCGGCATGCTGCTGGCGTCCGCCGTGCAGATGGTGATCGGTGAACTGGTCCCGAAGAACTGGGCGGTGTCGCGGCCGATGCAGGTCGCCCGCTTCGTCGCGGGCCCCCAGTACGTCTTCTCCCGCCTGTTCCGCCCGGTCATCGCGGGCCTCAACGCCGTCGCGAACCGGCTGGTCCGCGCGCTCGGCGTCGAGCCCGCCGAGGAACTGGCCTCCGCCCGCACCCCCGACGAACTGGTCTCCCTGGCCCGTCACTCCGCGCAGGCCGGCGCCCTGGAACAGGACACGGCCGACCTCTTCGTCCGCACCCTGTCCCTCGGCGAGCTGACCGCGGAGAACGTGATGACGCCCCGCGTGAAGGTCAGCGCCCTTCAGTCCTCGGCCACCGCCGAGGACGTGGTCAACCTGACCCGCGCCACCGGCCTGTCCCGCTTCCCCGTCTACCGGGAGCGGATCGACGAGATCGTCGGCATGGTCCACCTCAAGGACGCCCTCGCGATCCCGGCCCGGGATCGGCTGCACACCCCGGTCGGCCATATCGCCAAGGCCCCGCTGCTCGTGCCGGAGTCGCTGCCCGTGCAGCCGCTCCTGGCCCGGCTGCGCAGCGAACAGCCCATCGCCGTCGTCGTCGACGAGTACGGCGGCACGGCCGGCGTGGTGACCCTGGAGGACATCGTCGAGGAACTGGTCGGCGAGGTCCGCGACGAGCACGACGGGCAGGACCTGCCCGAACTGGCCGTCGCCCCGCCCGAGGACGGCCGCCCCGCCTGGGACGTCGACGGCAGCTGCCGGGTCGACGTGCTCCAGCGCATAGGCCTCGATGTGCCCGAGGGCCCCTACGAGACGGTCGCGGGCCTCGTCGCCGACCTGCTCGGCCGGATCCCGGCGCCGGGCGACAAGGCGGAGCTGCCCGGCTGGCGGCTGGCGGTGCGCCAGGTCGGGCACTACCGCGCCGAGCGGGTACGCCTCGTGCGCACGGCACCCGCCCCCGAACCCCTCACCCTGGCGGAGGCGGCCCGATGAGCGCGCTCCAACTCCTGTTCGCCCTGCTCCTCGTGCTCGCCAACGGCTTCTTCGTCGGCGCCGAGTTCGCCCTGGTCTCGGTCCGCCGCAGCCAGATCGAACCGCTCGGCACGGCCCGGGCCCGGCAGGTCCTCCACGGCCTGGAGAACCTGCCGCGGATGATGGCGGCGGCCCAGTTCGGCATCACGATCTGCTCCCTGACGCTCGGCGCGGTCGCGGAGCCGACCGTGGCGAAGCTGCTTGAACCGGCGTTCGAGGCGATCCATCTGCCGCACGGGATGATCCACCCCCTGGGGTACGTCATCGCGCTGGCCGTGGTGGTCTTCCTGCACCTCGTCATCGGCGAGATGCTGCCGAAGAACCTGGCGATGGCGGCGCCCGAGAAGACGGCGCTGTGGCTGAGCCCCGGCCTCGTCGCCTTCGCGCGTGTCTGCGGACCGGTCACGGTGGGCCTCGGCGCCTGCGCCCGGGTCATCCTGAAGATCTTCCGCGTCGAGCCGAAGGACGAGGTGGAGGCGGTCTTCACCAGCGTCCAGCTCGGCCGGCTGGTCGAGGACTCGGGCCAGGCGGGACTGCTGGACCCCGAGGAACAGGAACGCCTGGAGGACGCGCTGGAGCTGGGCTCCCGCCCGGTCACGGACGTCCTGCTCAAGCGCGACTCGCTGGTGACGGTGGGCCCCTCGGTCACCCCCGCCCAGGTGGTGGCCCTGACCGCCCGCACCGGCTACTCCCGCTTCCCGGTGGTCGCGGAGACCGGCGCGTTCATGGGCCGCTACCTCCACGTCAAGGACGTCCTCGACGTGGAGGACTCCGACCGGGCCGTCCCCCAGCAGGTGTGGCGCCCCATGACCACCCTCCGCTCGGAACTCCCGCTCGACGACGCGCTCACGGTCATGCGCCGCGCCGCCACGCACCTCGCGCAGGTCGTCGACGCGTCCGGCAAGGTCCTCGGCCTGGTCGCCCTGGAGGACGTCCTGGAACTCCTCGTGGGCGAGGTCCGCGACCCGGCCCACCGTCAGGCTCCGCCGGTACGCCTGGCAGAACCGAGGACGACGGGATCCCCGGAGAACGTGCTGGCGAGCTGAGGGCAGGGCGCGAATTCGGGTGCGGGTGGGTGGGGGCGGGCCGTAGGCCCGTTCCCTTCAGGGGCGCGGGGAACTGCGCGAGCAACCACGAACCACCCGCACCCGCCGAACCGACGCGCACCCCCGAGCTACAAGGCGCCCCCTCACTACGCCGACGGATCCTGCGGCCCCCGCCCCGACAGGACCTCCCCGTACGCCTGCATGAGATCCGGCAACCGCAACGTCGACAGGTCGTCCCGCGTCGGCACGCTCGGATACCCCGACAGCCGCAGATCCCGGTACGCGCAGCTCTTCTCGTACAGCGTCCTCAGGAACCGCCCGTTGCCCAGTTCGTCGATCCACCCCTGCTCGACGACATGACCGGCGATGGAGCGCAGCTCCTCCAGCGCCTCCTCGTCCCACACGTCCCCGTTCTCCGCCGCGAGGACCTCACCGATCGAGGTGAGCTCCAGCGGCCGGTAGGACGGGAAGTCCACCCGCGTCGTGAACCGCGACGACAGTCCGGGGTTCGCGGCGAGCAGCCGGTCCATCCCCTCCGGGTACCCCGCGAGGATCACCACGAGATGGTCCCGGTTGTCCTCGGCCCGCTTCAGCAGCACCTGAAGCGCCTCGTCGCCGTACGCGTCCCCCTTGCCGTACCCGGAGTTGGACAGGGAGTACGCCTCGTCCACGAACAGCACCCCGCCGATCGCCGAGTCGATCAGCTCGTTGGCCTTCACGGCAGTCTGGCCGAGGTACTCGCCGACGAGATCCGCCCGCTGGGCCTCCACCAGGTGGTCGCCGCCCAGCAGCCCGAGCGCGTAGAAGACCCGGCCCAGTATTCGGGCGACGGTCGTCTTCCCCGTCCCGGACGGCCCGGAGAAGACGAAGTGCCGTTTGGGGGGCTGCACGGGCAGTCCCTGCCCGGCCCGCAGCCGCGCCATGTTCAGCTGCGCGGACAACGCCTTGACCTGCCGCTTGACCGGTTCCAGGCCGACCATCCGCTCCAGCTCGGCGAGGGCCTCCTCCAGCAGCTCGGGGTCGGTCGGCCCGGCCGGCAGCGGATCGACCCGCACCGCGGACTTCTGCCGTACGAAGGTGTCGCCCGCCTCCGGCGGCAGCCCGCCCGGCGGCACGGGGTCCGGATCGGAGAGCTTCAGGTCCCGGCCGTCGGCGTCGAAGAGCGGGTCGAGACCGTCGCCCCCGTCGAGCGCGTCCTGCCCGATCCCGGCGAGCGCGATCGCCGCGAGGTCGGCCGCGTCGTCGTACCCGTCGCCCTCGTCGATGGCCGCGAGCCGCGCGGAGGTGTCCATGAAGGCCGGGTCGACCCGGTGCACGGCCCGGTACAGCGGTAGCGCGGCGGCGCTGCGCCCGGTCCCCTCGTGCGCCCGGGCCAGCCAGTACCGCAGTTCCTTGCGCTGCGGCTGCTCGCTGCGGCAGCGCATCAGCGCCGCGGACAGCAGCGGCTCGGCCTGCCCGTACGTCTCCAGCCGTACCCGGGCCATGCCGCCGAAGAGGCCGGCCTCGATTCCGAGCAGGGGATCGTCGAGAAGGGGATCGGTGTGCCGGACGAGCTGCTCCCAGTCCTTGACGAGGTAGGCGCGGCAGGCGTGCAGGAAGCGCACCTGGGGGTCGGCGTCCACCGGCGGCAGCCCCGCGAGCGCCCGGTCCAGCTCGGGGACGTGGCGCCCGTCCAGCCAGTGCGAGGCATGGGCGAGGAGCAGGTCGCGCGGGGTCTCCAGGACCGGCTGGACCCACCAGCCGAGCCAGTACCAGGAATTGAGGGGGCGCCGATGGCGGGCCCGCTGCTCACCGAAGCGCTCCCGGTGCCGGAACATCCGCAGCAGGGCGGTCGTCGTGTCCACCCGCAGCGCGTGCAGCCCGAGCCAGCCGTCGGCCATGCCCGGATCCATCCGCACCGCCGCGCGGAACTCCTCCTCCGCCTGCGGATACGCGCCCATGGTGTAGGCGTCCACGCCTCGCAGCCAGGCGAGGTCGGCCGGAGCCTCGGGGCCCCGAGAGCCGAAGTCCATCACGTCCCCCACAAACCGTGCCCCCGTGTGGAAACCGAACGGGCCGGTGCCCGTCGGCAGCCTTCTCGAACCGCTGTGCCGCGGACGGGAGTTGCTTGGGTCACGTTGCCGCAACCGTCCGAAGGTCGCACCCAGGGCATCGTACCTGCGGGTCGGGCGCCCTTCGAAGGGTGCCGCAGGGCTCGAATCGCGAGGTGGGAGCAGACGGGGCGCATCGCGCACGGTGACCGAGGGTGAAGGAATCGTGCGGGGCAGAGGGCCCCCGAGACCGGTCGAGGGCAAAACGAAGCCCCCGATCACGGGGGAACAATCGGGGGCTTCGCGTAGGAGGGCGGCTCCCAAGGGCCGCACATTCAGAACGTAAGACCTGTACGGGCCCTCGGTCAAGCCGAGTTGAGGCACTCGGAGAAGTTCTCCGGCGCTGCTCTTCACAAGTTCAGCACATTGCCGATGGGTCGTCACCCTGAGTGAGGCCGGGCCTCGAAGGGGGAGTCACACCAGGTCCCGCCAGCACCTCGTACCCCGCCTTTCCCCCACGAATCAGCAGGTCGGCGAAGGGCCGGGAGGGGTCCTCGGCGAAGTGCCGGCGTTCCGCCCGGACCCATCCGGCCCAGAACTCACTCTGTTCCGCCCCGTCCCGTGCCCGCCCCCGCGCCCAGGCCTCCTCGTCCGGCAGCTCCATCCACACCAGCCCCGCCAGATACGGCCGCAACGCCCGACGTCCCGCACCGACCCCCTCGACGACGATCACGGGTTCCGGCGGCAGGGCGACGCGGGGACCGAAGGTCCGCTCCCGCCAGTCGTAGGGGGCGTAGCGCGCGGTCCCGCCGAGCCGCAGTGGTTCGACCACCTGGACCAGCAGCCGCTCGGTCCACGCGAACAGTTCCTCGTGGGTGGCGATGTCGTCCAGATGGAGCACGGGGGCGTCTCCGAGCGCATGGGCCAGACGCCCGGCGAACGTGGTCTTCCCGGAGCCCGCGTGCCCGTCGACGCCGATGAGCCGGACCGGCCCGCAGGAGGGCGGCAGCAGCCGCAGCCGGTCTGCCAGATCGCTGACGGCGGGGTCCTCGGAGGCGGGGGAGATACGCATGGGGCGATTGAACACCGGGAGGGGCGGCACCGGAACGCGCCAGTGGTATCGACCAATATTGGAGGGCGTGGCGAGGCCCGAGATGCTGGCAGAAGTCCGCGTCCGGCGTCCATAGTTGGCGAACAGTCGTGCGTCTGAACTGTCTTTCCCGGACCACTGGGGGTCACCCGCCCATGTCGAGACTTTCCGAGCCGTCCCGCAGGACCGTCCTGACCGCAGCCGTCGCCACCGCCGCCGCGGCGGCCGGCTCAGCCGCGGTTCCGGCCACCGCCGCAGCCGCGCCACCGGTCCGGACCGAGGCGCCCGCGCGCCCGGCGCGCGCACCGGAGCGCCTCGTCGACCACCACGGCTGGACGTCGTACACCGACTGGTGCGGCGGCACCTCCCAGGGCACCCGGGCGCGGGCCGGGAAGCGGCCGGGGCTGGTGATCGGCTCCGCGGCCGGCACCACCGACTACACCGACCCGCACACCGGCCGCACGGCCACCTGGGAGTACGCGACCTGGACGTCGCCCGCGCACCGGCTCGCCGTGCCCGCAACGGAGGTCATCCCCTCCTGGAACGCCCGCACCCCGGACGGCACCTGGATCCAGATCGAACTGCGGGGCACCTACTCCGACGGCACCGACACCCCCTGGTACGTGATGGGCCGGTGGGCGTCGGGCGACAAGGACATCCGGCGGACCTCCCTCGACGGGCAGAAGGACGGCCGGAGCAGCGTCTGGACGGACACCTTCGCGATCGACGACCCGGCCACGGGGCTGCGCCTGGCCTCGTACCGGCTGCGGCTGACGCTCCACCGCACCCCCGGCACCCGCCTTACCCCCACGGTCTGGCGGGCCGGCGCGATGGGCTCCGACGTCCCCGACCGCTTCACCGTCCCGGCCTCCACCCCCCGCCTCGCACGCGAGCTGGACGTCCCGCGCTACTCCCAGGAGACCCACAAGGGCCAGTACCCGGAGTACGACAACGGCGGCGAGGCCTGGTGCAGCCCCACCTCCTCCCAGATGATCATCGAGTACTGGGGACGGAGGCCCAGCACCGAGGACCTGGCCTGGGTCAATCCGGAGTTCGCGGACCCGCAGGTGTGCCACGCCGCCCGGTTCACCTACGACTACGCGTACGAGGGCTGCGGGAACTGGCCCTTCAACGCCGCCTACGCCGCCGGCTACCGGGACCTCCAGGGCGTGGTGACCCGGCTGGGCTCGCTCACCGACCTGGAGAAGCTGATCGCGGCGGGCATCCCGGTGATCACCTCCCAGTCGTTCCTCGCCGCGGAGCTGACGGGCGCGGGCTACGGCACGCCCGGCCACCTGATGACGGTCATCGGCTTCACCGCCGACGGGGATGTCATCGCCAACGACCCGAACTCCGCGACCAACGAGGCGGTGCGCCGCGTCTACCTGCGACGCGAATGGGAGAACATCTGGCTGCGGACCAAGCGGTACAACGCCTCGGGCAAGGTCGTCTCCGGCACCGGCGGCGTCTGCTACCTCTACTTCCCGGCGCGCCCCACCGCCCGCCAGCGCGCGGCGCTCACCGCGGTCGGGGTGCGTGTGTGACCAAGGTCTCGGCCGTGACCGCCCCGACCGGTGGCAAGGTGGACGCACGGTAGGGGGGAAGTCCACCGCACGTCGATCACACCAGCGAGCTGCCATGACCGCGACCTCTGCCACCGCCGACGTCCGCACCCGCACGGGCGGCCCCGAGGACGACGGCCCCGAGATCGTCGAACACCTCATGGGCTGGACCCTCGTCGTGGTCGTCGCGATGCTGGTGGTTCAGCTGGGTCTGCTGTGACCCGCCCCCCTGCCGATCCCGAGGCCTGATCCACCGTCCGATCCTGTCGATCAGAGTCGAACAAGCTGGTGGTGCGGGTCTGCCATACTGCGGGTTGTCCCGCTGGCAGTTGGAGACCAGGACCGAAATTGAATAGCAGTCAACAGCGTGGGATCGAACGTCCGCGGGCCCGGGGCACCGACCGATCCCTAGCGCGCCGCGCCGAACTCATCTCCATCGGGCGCAGGTTGTTCGCGGACACGTCCTACGACACGCTGTCGATGGACGACATCGCGAAGCAGGCGCATGTGGCCAAGGGACTGATCTACTACTACTTCAAGTCCAAGCGCGGCTACTACCTCGCGATCGTCGAGGACTCGGTGGCCGACCTGATCACGCATGCGGCCGGTGGCCTCCGTCTGCCCCCGGTGGAGCGGGTGCAGCGCACCATCGACTGCTATCTGCGCTACGCCCAGGACAACCAGGCCGCCTACCGCACCATCGTCAGCGGAGGCGTCGGCTTCGACACCCAGGTGCACGCCATCCGGGACGGCGTTCGCGAGGCCATCGTCACCACCATCGCCGAGGGTGCCTACGGCAGGAGCGACATAGCCCCGGTGGTCCGCATGGGACTGTTCGGCTGGGTCTGCGGGGTCGAGGGCGCCACCCTCGACTGGATCGACCGCCCGGGGCTGGACCGCGACACGATGCGCGAGCTGCTGGTCAAGATGCTGGGCGGGGCGCTGCGCGCCATCGAGGAGATCGACCCGTCGTACGCCGCCCCGGCACCGGCCCGCCGCGACGGCTGACCGGCCGGACCATCGAGGACGGGGCGGAGACCCGCCGTCGGCCCTCCGCCCCGCGTGCGGTGCCTCGGTGTCAGTTGATCGCCTTGATCAGCTCGCCGTCCGGGGTGTCACCGCTGAGCTCCCAGAAGAAGGTGCCGCCGAGGCCCTGCGCCTTCCTGTACTTCATCTTCCCCTTGACCGTCGCCGGGGTGTCGTAGCTCCACCACTCGTTTCCGCACCTCGCGTAGGCGGTGCCGCCCACCCTGCCGTTCGCCGGGCACCTGGTCTTGAGCACCTTGTAGTCCTCGTAGCCGGCCTCGTACGTGCCCGGGGCGGGGCCGGTGGCGGTGCCGCCGGGCGCCGACGCGGTGACCCCCGTCCAGCCCCGCCCGTAGAAGCCGAGGCCGAGCAGCAGCTTGGAGGACGGGATGCCGAGGCTCTTGAGCTTCGCGATGGTCGACGCGGTGTTGAAGACCGGGTTCGCGATGCCGGGGTACGGATACAGCGGCGAGTGCGGGGCGGTGGTCGCGTCCCAGGCGCCGAAGTAGTCGTACGTCATCGGGTTGTACCAGTCGACGTACTTCGCGGCGCCCGCGTAGTCGGCCGCGTCGATCCTGCCGCCCTTCGAGGCGTCGGCCGTGATCGCGGCGGTGACCAGCTCCTTCTTGCCGAATCGTGTGCGCAGGGCCGCCATCAGCTCCTCGAAGGACTCCCTGCCGCTGGTGTCGCAGGTGAGACCGCAGGCGTTGGGGTACTCCCAGTCGATGTCGATGCCGTCGAAGACGTCCTTCCAGCGGGAGTTCTCGACGAGGTCGTAGCAGGAGTTCGCGAAGGCCTCGGGGTTCTTCGCCGCCTCGCCGAAGCCGCCGGACCAGGTCCAGCCGCCGAACGACCATACGATCTTGAGCTTCGGGTGCAGCTTCTTGAGCTTGCGGAGCTGGTTGAAACTGCCGCTCAACGGCTGGCCGTCGGTGTCGGCGACGCCGTCCACGGACTCCTCCGCGGTGAACGGCCTGTCGGCGTCCGCCCAGGGGTCGCCGAGCGCGCACCTGCCGTCGACGACGTTGCCGAAGGCGTAGTTGATGTGGGTGAGCCGGTCCGCCGAACCGGACGTCTCGATGTTCTTGACGTAGTACTGGCGGCCGTATATGCCCCAGTCGATGAAGTAGCCGACGACCTTGGAGCCGGGGGCCGCCTGCCGTGCGGCCGCACCGGCCGCCGTCTCGCCGGCGGACGCGGGGCCCGCGCCGGCCAGGAGTCCCGCGCCGAGGGCGGCGCAGCACGCGGTGGAGAGCAGTGCCCGGGAGCGGGCGCGGGGGTGGGACGGTCGGGGCATGGGGTCTCCTCGTGAGGGGGCGGGGAGTGAGCGGGGGAGGAAAGCCGACCTGCTGGTGGCGCGCCGGGGTGTCGCCTCGCGCGGCTGCGGGGCCGCCGCTTGGCATGGACGCGATGGCGCGTTGCCGGAACAGTAGGAGGACTAGACCATTCGGTCAATGGTTTGGACCAATTGACTTCGGCGGCTCGCCGCCCGACCTTTCTTCTAATTAGCGGTCGTTAACTGGTGACTCGATGCCGCCGATCGGGCATACTCCAAGCGCCACAGCCGCTGACCAGCACACTTCCGAGATCCGGAGGGGGCAGCATCGGCCGCGGCCCGTAAGACCCGGCGGGGCCACCCCATCCCTGGTGTGCGCCGCCGCAGTGCCCGACAGGGAGGAGAGCGTCGCCATGCCCGACCGCGCCCCGCAGCCGGTGGACCGTCAACTGCCCACGGAAGAGGCCCGGGATCTGATCTCGCTCGTCCGTGAGATCGCGCAGCGGGAGATCGCCCCGTACGCGGCCGAGGAGGAGGACGCCGGTCGCTTCCCGCGCGAACTCTTCGGCCTGCTCTCGGAGTCGGGACTGCTCGGCCTGCCGTACGGATCCGAGTACGGCGGTGGCGACCAGCCGTACGAGGTCTATCTGCAGGTCCTGGAGGAGCTCGCCGCGGCCCGTCTCACCGTCGGTCTCGGTGTGAGCGTCCACTCCCTCGCCTGCCACGCCCTCGCCACCTACGGCACCAAGGAGCAGCAGGTCGAGCACCTCCCGGCGATGCTCGGCGGTGGCCTGCTCGGCGCCTACTGCCTCTCCGAGCCCTCGTCGGGTTCGGACGCCGCGTCCTTGCGGACCAAGGCGGTGCGGGACGGCGACGACTGGGTGATCACCGGCACAAAGGCATGGATCACGCACGGCGGGATCGCCGACTTCTACACGGTCATGGCCCGTACCGGCGGCGAGGGCTCACGCGGTATCACGGCCTTCCTGGTGCCCGGCGACGCCGAGGGGCTGAGCGGGGCGGCACCCGAGAAGAAGATGGGTATGAAGGGCTCGCCCACCGCGCAGGTCCACTTCGACGGGGTGCGCGTCCCCGACGGCAGGCGCCTCGGCGAGGAGGGCCAGGGTTTCGCGATCGCCCTGTCCGCGCTGGACTCCGGGCGGCTCGGCATCGCGGCGTGCGCGATCGGCGTGGCCCAGGCCGCACTGGACGAGGCGGTCGCCTACGCGACGTCCCGCCGGCAGTTCGGGCGCCCGATCGCGGACTTCCAGGGGCTGCGCTTCATGCTCGCCGACATGGCGACCCGGATAGAGGCGGGCCGCGCGCTGTATCTCTCCGCCGCCCGGCTGCGGGACGCGGGCCGGCCGTTCTCCAAGCAGGCGGCCATGGCGAAGCTGCTGTGCACCGACAGCGCGATGCAGGTGACCACGGACGCCGTGCAGATCCTCGGCGGATACGGCTACACGGCCGACTTCCCGGCCGAGCGCTATATGCGCGAGGCCAAGGTGCTGCAGATCGTCGAGGGCACCAATCAGATCCAGCGGATGGTCATCGCCCGCCACCTCGCGGGTCCCGAGTCACGCTGAACGAATTGACGAAGTCGACGGGGGAGCCGGCGAAGGGCCCGTGGAACCCGAGCGCCGAGCTGCCGAACGAGCTGCTCGTGGCGAACGGGTCCCCGGCGGCGCCGAACTGACCGAGGCTGCTCGGGGGCGCCGTCAGCCGCGCCCACTCCGGGTCATGACGCCCCGGCAGGGTGCGGCCCCCGTCCGCCCATGTCCGCATCAGGGCCCGGTAGATGGGCGGATCCTGTGAGGAGGCCGCCCCCTGGGAAACCGATTCTGCCGGGGCCGGGACGAAGATGTGGTGGCGACGTCCGGCCACCGGGTACGTAGGGGTCATACCGGGTCAACGCGGTGACCGCCGCGGCGGTCACCGCTCAGGTGAATCGGGCCTGCGTTCGCGACCGCCCGGTCGGCGTGGCGTGCGCACGCCCGTGCGCCGGACGCACCGGACCCGCACCAGGGCGGCCTGGAGGACGCCATGGCGCGGGCGACCACGACAGAAGGTCTCAGGAGCGGTCACGACGGCGGGGAGGCCGCGGACACGGAGTGCCGAACGGCCCGTGGATCAGGCGGCCTGGCGGCGCGTCATCGGCACACGCATCGGGCGCGAACCCGGGCCGCCGACGTGCGAGAAAGGCTGCGTCCGCCAGTCGAGCCCCTGCGGGAGCGTCAACAGGAGGGCGGTGTCCTGCTCCTGCGGCTCCACCGACTCGTCCGCGGACCGGGCGTCGGTGGCCGCGCGGCCCGTACCCGCACAGACCGTGAGCCCGAACGGGTTCCACGGCGACACGACCTGCGCGTGCTCCGGCAGGGCGTCCTCGTCGGACAGCAGGGCGATGGGCTGAGCGCAGTCCGGGCAGATGACCCGGAACATCTCGAAGGTGTCGTACGCGTCGAACTCGTCGTCCGGTTCGACGCCCTCCGGCTCGGGCTCGATGACCGACTGGAGGCGCTTGGGCGCGGTACGACCAGGGCGCTTAAGACTCTGCATGGGATTCTCCCCCTCGGGCTGGGCCGTTCGGGCACTGCGGCCTCGACCACAGCAAGCACTTCCCGTCCCGTGTTGGCGGTAATCACGAGATCATCACGAAGCCTGTTCGGGCACTGTGGCCTTCGTCACATGCCGCTCGCAGATGCCCCGCCCACCGGCCCGATCGCCCCGACGGCCCGCGGCGGGCCCCCGGTCACATCACGAACCGGTCATGACCTGCGCCGCTGAGGTATCCGAGGAGATCAACCGCCCTGTAGGTTCTTGCGCCATGGAGGAGCTGGACCGACAGATCGTGCAGCTGCTCGTCGCGGACGGGCGGATGAGCTACACCGACCTGGGCAAGGCCACGGGCCTGTCCACGTCGGCCGTGCATCAGCGCGTGCGCCGACTCGAGCAGCGCGGTGTCATCCGGGGCTATGCCGCGGTCGTGGACCCGGAGGCCGTCGGGCTGCCCATGACCGCGTTCATCTCGGTGAAACCGTTCGACCCCAGCGCCCCCGACGACATCGCCGAACGCCTCGCCGGCGTGCCCGAGATCGAGGCCTGCCACAGCGTCGCCGGCGACGAGAACTACATCCTGAAGGTCCGCGTCGCCACCCCCCACGAGCTGGAGGAGCTGCTGGCCAGGCTGCGCTCCCTCGCGGGCGTCTCCACCCGCACGACGGTGGTGCTGTCCACCCCCTACGAGGCCAGGCCGCCCCGGATCTGACCCCGGGGGCGGCGGCCGCCGGCCCGGGCCCAGATGCGGCCTCCTCGGCGGCAGGCGCGAGACTGTCCCCCATGAGTGAACGCACCGCCTCGTCGGAAACCGTGTTGCTGCGCGGGGGAGAGGTCCACAGCCCCGCCGACCCGTTCGCCACCGCGATGGTCGTCGAACACGGACAGATCGCCTGGGTCGGGTCCGAGGGCGCCGCCGACGCCTTCGCCGAGGGCGTCGACGAGGTGATCGACCTCGAAGGCGCCCTGGTCACCCCGGCGTTCACCGACGCCCATGTGCACACGACCTCCACTGGTCTCGCGCTCACCGGCCTCGACCTCTCGGCCGCCCCCTCCCTGGAGGCCGCACTCGTTCTCGTCCGGGAATTCGCCGCCGCCCGCCCGGCCGACCGCGTCCTGCTGGGCCACGGCTGGGACGCCGCCCGCTGGCCCGGCGGCCGCCCCCCGACCCGCGCCGAACTCGACGAGGCCACCGGCGGACGCCCGCTGTACCTGAGCCGTATCGACGTCCACTCGGCGGTCGCCACCACGGCCCTGCTCGACCTCGTCCCGGGCGCCGACCGCTTCGACGACGGCCCGCTCACCCGCGACGCCCACCACGCCGTACGGGCCACCGCCCTCGGCGCCATCACCCCCGCCCAGCGCACCGAGGCCCAGCGCGCGGCCCTCGCCCGCGCCGCTTCCCTCGGTATCGGCTCGGTCCATGAGTGCGCGGGCCCGGAGATCTCCTCCGAGGACGACTTCACGGGGCTGCTGCGGCTCGCCGCCGAGGAGCAGGGCCCCCGGGTCGTCGGCTACTGGGCCGAGCGGGACGTCGCCAAGGCACAGGCGCTCGGGGCCGTCGGCGCCGCGGGCGACCTCTTCGTCGACGGCGCCCTCGGCTCGCACACGGCGTGCCTGCACGAGCCGTACGCCGACGCCCCGCACACCGGCACCGCGTACCTCGACGCCGGGGCCGTCGCCGCCCATGTGGTCGCGTGCACCGAGGCGGGCCTCCAGGCGGGCTTCCACGCCATCGGGGACGCCGCCGTGACCTCCGTGGTCGACGGAGTCCGGGCGGCGGCGGAGAAGGTCGGCCTGGCCCGCGTGCGGGCAGCCCGTCACCGCGTCGAGCACGCGGAGATGCTCACCCCGGACGCGGTCGCCGCCTTCGCCGAACTCGGCCTCACCGCCTCCGTGCAGCCCGCCTTCGACGCGCTGTGGGGCGGCGAGGAGGGCATGTACGCCCAGCGGCTGGGCGCCGAGCGCGCCCGTGCCCTCAATCCGTTCGCGGCCCTGCTGCGGGCCGGGGTGCCGCTCGCCTTCGGCTCCGACAGCCCGGTCACCCCCCTGGACCCGTGGGGCACGGTCCGTGCGGCGGCCTTCCACCGCACACCGGAGCACCGTGTGTCCGTGCGCGCGGCGTTCACGGCCCACACGCGGGGTGGCTGGCGGGCCGTCGGACGGGACGACGCGGGCGTCCTCGTCCCGGGCGCCCCCGCCGACTACGCGGTCTGGCGCACCGGTGAGCTGGTCGTCCAGGCCCCCGACGACCGGGTCGCCCGCTGGTCCACCGACCCCCGTTCCGGCACCCCCGGCCTGCCCGATCTCAGCCCCGGCACCGACCTGCCCGTCTGTCTGCGGACCGTCGTGGCCGGACGCACGGTCTTCGTACGGCCGGGCGAGTGATCTCCTCGGCGGGCGGGGGAGGGCGCCGGCCCGCCCCGCCCGCGGTGCGACCTGCGCATCCTCCCCGCTCACCAGGCCGCATACGAAAAACCCGCAGGTCAGACGGCATTTGACAGCGGGCGGAGGGAGGCCGGTAGGTTCGGCCGGGTCCACCACCGGACGTCCGGCCGAGGAGCTTTCGCGCGGTCGTCGAAGCGCCGCTGGGTCAGGGGTGGTGCGCCTCACCGGCGCACCACCGCTGGCAGCCAGGCCCAGGGTTCGCGCTCGGCGAGGGAACGTTCCGGCCCGGTCGGGTGGGTGGGGCCCGGCAGCTCAGTAGACAACGGCTTTCGGTCGACCCGCAGCCAGCGGGCCCCAGGTCGGCCCGAAGGGCACCGGGCCCCCGTCCGCCGCGGCGGACGGCCCCCGGCCGTGGTCGGCGGAAGGCCGGCCCCGGTCCGTTCCGCGCCGGTCGCCCCGCGTGCTGTCCCGGCGTACACGCCCCGCGAGGCGTGCTCCCGCACACCCCCTGTCGAATCGAGACCCCTCTGGACAGGAGGCGACACTCCGGCGCAGGCCGTGGCCACTATGGTGGACCCCTGCGTACGGACTTGAAGGGGCAGCAGTGAACGACGGCGACGGGACCCTCGCGGCAGCAGGCCAGGAGAGGCGCTTCGGCCCGCTCGGCACGGCCTTGGTGATCATTCCGACCTACAACGAGGCGGAGAACATCAAGACCATCGTCGGCCGGGTGCGCAAGGCTGTTCCCGAGGCGCACGTCCTGGTGGCCGACGACAACAGCCCCGACGGCACCGGCAAGCTCGCCGACGAACTGGCCGCCGAGGACGACCAGGTCCAGGTGCTGCACCGCAAGGGCAAGGAAGGACTCGGCGCCGCGTACCTCGCGGGCTTCCGCTGGGGCATGGAGCACGGCTACGGCGTCCTGATCGAGATGGACGCGGACGGCTCGCACCAGCCCGAGGAACTGCCCCGGCTGCTGACCGCGCTCAAGGGCGCCGACCTCGTCCTCGGGTCCCGCTGGGTGCCGGGCGGGCGCGTGGTGAACTGGCCCAAGTCCCGCGAGTTCATCTCCCGCGGCGGCAGCCTCTACTCCCGGGTCCTGCTCGACGTCCCCGTCCGCGACGTGACCGGCGGCTACCGCGCGTTCCGTCGGGAGACCCTCGAAGGGCTCGGCCTCGACGAGGTCGCCTCCCAGGGCTACTGCTTCCAGGTCGACCTGGCCCGCCGGGCGATCAGGGCCGGATACCACGTCGTCGAGGTGCCCATCACCTTCGTCGAGCGCGAACTCGGCGACTCCAAGATGAGCCGCGACATCCTCGTCGAGGCGCTGTGGCGGGTCACCGCCTGGGGCGTCGGCGAACGGGTCGGCAAGGTCCTCGGCCGCGACAGCAGGAGCGCGGCCCCGGACACGAAGAGCTGATCGTTTCCCTTATCCCGTCCTGAGACGGCGGCAGGCACACTGGGGGCATGACGACTGGCGCTTCGACCCCGACGTACCCCGCCCGGCCTCGGCGCTCCCGGCTGCGCACGTTCCTGCCCCTGGGGATCGCCACGTGGCTGGTGCTGGAGATCTGGCTGCTCACGGTCGTCGCGGACGCGGCGAGTGGGCTCGCGGTGATCGTGCTGCTGGTCGCCGGGTTCCTCGCCGGGTCCGCGGTGGTCAAGCGGGCCGGGCGGCGGGCGTTCCGGTCACTGACCGAGACACTGCAACAGCAGGGCGGCGGCGCGGCGTCGGGGGTCGAGGCCGGCAGGAACGAGGGCAACAGCTTCCTGATGCTGGGCGGCCTGCTGCTGATGCTGCCGGGCGTCGTCTCGGACGTGGTCGGGCTGGTGCTCTTGGTGCCGCCGGTGCAGAAGGCCCTGGGGCGGTACACGGAGCGCGCCTTCGAGCGGAAACTGCGGGAGGCGGGAGCCGGGGGGCTCGGGGACGCGTACACCCGGGCCCGGATCCACCGGCCCGACGGCAAGGTCGTCCCGGGCGAGGTCATCAGGGACGCGGCGCCGGGCAGCGCCGACGAGCCGAGGGACGCGCGGCCGCCCCTGGGGTACTGAGGGTCGGCGGGAAGCCGCTCAGGGAAAGCACGAAGACCGCGGGCGCCGTACGTGATGTACGGCGCCCGCGGTGTTCGTGCGCTCTGGGTCTGCCGCCCAGCCCCCTCGGGGGCTACGCGGACTTGCGGCTGTCTCGCGGATGGACCGCGATGTTCATCGCGCCGGAGCGGAGAACGGCCAGGCGCTCCTCGAGGACCTCTTCGAGTTCCTCACGGGTGCGCCGCTCCATCAGCATGTCCCAATGCGTGCGCGCGGGCTTGGCCTTCTTCTCCTCGGGGCCGTCGCCGTCCACGAGGAGTGCCTGGGCCCCACAGACCTTGCACTCCCACTCCGGCGGGATCTCCGCCTCCACCGAGAAGGGCATCTCGAAGCGGTGCCCCTTCTCGCATGCGTACTCCACGGCCTGGCGCGGAGCCAAGTCGATGCCGCGGTCCGTCTCGTAGCTGGTCACCACGAGGCGCGTGCCGCGAAGAGCTCGCTCACTCATGAATCGTGCCTCCCGGGCTTGTCGCCCACAGGACAGGTGTCGCTGTCGTCGTCATCCGGTCAACGTCCGGTCGGCGGTAAAGATTCCCGTTCCGTGTCCCGTTCCGGGTCATGCGTCGCCGTCGTAGCCGCCCTTGTTGTACCCACCGGCGCCCGGTTTGTCACATCTGACAGCAGATGTCACCCAGCGTTTCGGCATCTTTGACGCGCAGTAACGGTACGCCTGGCAGGCCAAACGCGTACACTACAGCCCTTTCGCTTCCTGTGCTAAATCCTCTCGGGAACGGGATTGCCGGCGTCGCCGATCGCCCGGCGCACCGGAACCCTCGCGAGCAGGGCGAATCCGAGCACGAAGAAGAGGACCAGCGAGATGATCGCGTCCCGATAACTTCCGGTCAGCTGGTAGGTGAGACCGAACAGCAGCGGGCCGAGCCAGCTCATCCCCCGGTCGCTCATCTCGTACGCCGAGAAGTACTCGGCCTCCTTGCCGGGCGGGACGAGCTGGGAGAAGAGGGAGCGGGACAGGGCTTGGCTGCCGCCGAGGACCAGACCGATGCCGGAGGCCAGGACGAAGAACCAGACCGGTGCCCCCGCCGGGAGGAAGTAGCCGGCGGAGAGGATCAGCGTCCAGGCGACCAGGGAGCCGAGGATCGTCCGCTTGGCGCCGTAGCGGCGGGCCAGCCGGCCCATGCCGAGGGCGCCGCACACCGCGAGCACCTGCACCAGCAGCACCGCCACGATCAGCGTGGACTGCCCGAGGTCGAGTTCCTCGGAGCCGTAGACCGACGCCTGGGAGATCACCGTCTGGATGCCGTCGTTGTAGATCAGGTACGCCAGGAGGAAGGCGAGCGTCAGGGGGTGGCGGCGCATGTCCCGGACGGTCGCCGCCAACTGGCGCAGCCCCGGCGCGGTGGCCTCCCCGGTGTCCGCCGACGGCTTGCGGCGGTCCCGCAACCGGCGCAGCGGGATCAGGGCGAAGGCGCCCCACCACAGGCCCGCCGAGGCCAGGCAGATACGGACGGCCATGCCCTCCGAGAGGCCGAAGCTGTCGTGCGAGGTGAAGAGGATCAGGTTCGCGACGAGGACCAGGGAGCCCGACGCGTAGCCGAAGGCCCAGCCCCGGGAGGAGACGGCGTCGCGTTCCTCGGGCGCCGCGATCTGGGGGAGGTAGGAGTTGTAGAGCATCATCGCGACGGACTGCGCCGCGTTCGCGACCACGAGGAGCACGCCGCCGAGGAGGTAGCGGTCGCCGTCCAGGAAGAACATGCCGGCCGTCGCGGTGGCGCCCAGATAGGCGGCCGCTCCCAGCAGGGGCTTCTTGCGGCCGGTGCGGTCGGCGGCGGCGCCCACCAGGGGCATGATCACCACGGCGACGATCACCGACAGGGACACCGAGTACGCGAAGAACGAGCCGGCACGGACCGGGATGCCCAGCGGATGGACGTAACCGTCCGGGTCGGCGGCGGACTTGGCGACCTCGGTCAGATAGGGGCCGAGGAACACGGTCAGGACGCTGGTCGAGTAGACGGAACAGGCCCAGTCGTAGAAGTACCAGCCGCGCTGTTCGCGTCGCCGGTCCGCGGCCTCGTCGGCCTCGTCCGTCCGCACGGTGTCGGTGCCCACCCGTGCCCCCTCGCTTCCCCGGGAAGGGCCGCGCGACGGCCTCAGACCCAGGTCCCCCGGTCTTCGAGCACCTTGCGCAGCGTGTCGATGTGATCGGTCATGATGCCATCGACGCCGAGGTCGAGGAGACGGTGCATACGTTGCGGTTCGTTCACGGTCCACACATGGACCTGGAGCCCCCGTGCGTGGGCGGCCCGCACGAAACGGTGGTCGACGACCGGCACGCCCGACCGCGACTCCGGTACCTGAGCGGCGATCGCCGAGCGGCGCAGCGGGGCGGGGATCCCCCATGAGCGCAGCCGCAGCCCGAGGACGCCGCCGGTGCCGTACGAGGTGGCCAGGCGGGGGCCGGCCAGGCGCTGGGCCCGGGCCACGCGCGGCTCGGAGAAGGAGCCGACGCAGACGCGGTCCCAGGTGCCGGTGCGGGCGATCAGGTTGAGCAGGGGGTGGAGCGCCGACTCCGCCTTGACGTCCACGTTCCAGCGGACGTCGGGGAACGTCTCCAGGAGTTCCTCGAACAGGGGGACCGGTTCGACGCCGGCCACGCGCGCGTGCCCCACCTCCTTCCACGGCAGGTCCGCTATCCGGCCCGCCCCGTCGGTCACCCGGTCCAGGGTGGCGTCGTGGAAGGCGACGAGCTTGCCGTCGAGCGTGGCGTGCACGTCGGTCTCGAGGTAGCGGTAGCCCGACTCCACCGCGTGCCGGAACTGGGCCGTGGTGTTCTCCAGGCCGTCCGCCGCCCCTCCCCGGTGGGCGAAGGCGATCGGGCCCGGATGGTCGAGATAGGGGTGGCGTATCAGGGCGGTCACCCGGGAAGTATGGCCCGCTCCGATGGACCGGTGGCAACGACCGTGCTGCCGGACGCCGAGGGGACGGCGAACACGCGCAGGAACAGTTGGGCGAGCGGGCCGATGGAGACGGCGTACAGGAGGGTGCCGACGCCGACCGTGCCGCCGAGGACGAAGCCGGTCGCGACCACCGTCAGCTCGATGCCCGTGCGGACGAGACGGATCGACAGGCCGGTCACCCGGTTCAGGCCGGTCATCAGGCCGTCGCGGGGCCCCGGGCCGAAGCGGGCGGCGATGTAGAGGCCGGTCGCGGCGCCGTTCAGGACGATCCCGACGACCATCAGCGCGATACGGGCCGCCCAGGTGCGGGCGTCCGGGGTCAGGGCGAGCGTCGCGTCCATGGCGGCGCCGATCACCAGGACGTTGGAGACCGTGCCGAGGCCGGGGCGCTGGCGCAGCGGGATCCACAGGAGCAGGATCGAGGCACCCACGATGGTGAGGACGATCCCCATCGACAGGCCGGTCCGTTCGGAGAGGCCCTGGTGGAGCACGTTCCAAGGCTCCAGCCCGAGACCCGACCGGACGAGGAGCGCCGAGCTCACGCCGTAGAGGGCGAGACCGACGTAGAGCTGAAGCAGGCGCCGCGTGAGATGCCCGTGTGCGGACACGAGATGTCCCCCTTGTTGGTGGTAGTGGCCTGTCGCATGTCACCCTGTGGCTTGAGGAGTGATGTGCTCCATGGCCAATTCGGGGAAGGTGGACTGGAAACGTGTCTCAGTGGACTTCCGCGGTCGGGGCCGCGCAGCTCGCTCGTATGCTCAACTCCCAGCAGGACCGCCCCAGTGGGCCCGGCAGCAAGCGTCCGCCCGCCTACCGCGCCCTCGCCGACGGCGTCCGGCTGCTGGTCCTCGAAGGGCGCGTGCCGGTGGCGGCCCGGCTGCCCGCCGAGCGTGAGCTGGCGCTCGCGCTCTCCGTCTCCCGGACGACCGTCGCCGCGGCCTACGAGGCGCTGCGCACGGAGGGGTTCCTGGAGTCCCGGCGCGGGGCGGGCAGCTGGACCGCCGTACCGGCCGGCAAGCCGCTGCCGGCGCGCGGTCTGGAGCCGCTGCCCCCGGAGGCGCTCGGCTCGATGATCGACCTGGGGTGCGCGGCGCTGCCCGCGCCCGAGCCCTGGCTGACCCGCGCCGTGCAGGGCGCCCTGGAGGAGCTTCCGCCGTACGCGCACACGCACGGCGACTATCCGGCCGGGCTGCCAGCGCTCCGTTCGATGCTCGCCGACCGGTACACCGCGCGCGGTATCCCGACGATGCCCGAGCAGATCATGGTGACCACGGGTGCCATGGGCGCCATGGACGCCATCTGCCACCTCTTCGCGGGGCGCGGTGAGCGAATCGCCGTGGAGTCGCCCTCGTACGCCAACATCCTCCAGCTGATGCGGGAGGCCGGGGCCCGCCTGGTGCCGGTCGCGATGGCCGAGGGGCTCGCCGGGTGGGACATGGACCGCTGGCGGCAGGTGCTGCGGGAGGCGGCGCCGCGGCTCGCGTACGTCGTCGCCGACTTCCACAACCCGACGGGGGCGCTCGCCGACGAGGACCGGCGGCGGGGGCTCGTCGACGCGGCCCGGGCCGCGGGGACGGTGCTGGTCGTGGACGAGACCATGGCCGAGCTGTACCTCGACGAGGGGGTGGAGATGCCCCGGCCGGTCTGCGCGTTCGATCCGGCGGGCTCCACGGTGATCACGGTCGGTTCGGCCAGCAAGGCGTTCTGGGCGGGCATGCGGATCGGGTGGGTGCGGGCCGCGCCCGAGGTGATCCGCAGCCTCGTGGCGGCGCGGGCGTACGCGGATCTGGGGACCCCGGTGCTGGAGCAGCTGGCCGTGAACTGGCTGATGGGTTCCGGCGGCTGGGAGCAGGCCGTCGGGATGCGGCGGGAGCAGGCCCGGGAGAACCGGGACGCGCTCGTCGCCGCCGTGCGCGGGGAGCTGCCCGACTGGGAGTTCACCGAGCCGCGGGGCGGGCTGACGCTGTGGGTCCGCACCGGGGGTCTGTCCGGGTCGCGGCTCGCGGAGGTGGGGGAGCGGGTCGGCGTCCGGGTGCCGTCCGGGCCGCGGTTCGGGGTCGACGGGGCGTTCGAGGGGTATGTGCGCCTGCCGTTCACCGTGGGCGGGGCGGTCGCGGAGGAGGCGGCGACCCGCCTGGCCGCGGCCGCGCGGCTGGTGCGGAGCGGGGCGTCCGGGGGGAACGAGGGGCCGCGGACGTTCGTGGCGTAGGAGGCACGACTGTCCGCGGCCGGGCGCGAGGGGGATCGGGCGGCTCCCGACGCTGCGCTCGGACAGGCCGGCGCGGTGCTCGACAGGCCGGTCAGTTGTCGGCTGCCGCGAGTTCCTCCAGGTCGTCGGCCGGGGTCGTGTGGGGCGGGAGAAGGGCGAGGACCGACTCGCGGTGGGGCTCGGGGGCGTCCGGGTCGTGGGGGTCCGGAGTGGCGGGGACCTGGAGGCGCAGGACGGGAGCGGTGCCGAGGCGCGCGTAACCGCGGCCGGCGGGGACGTCGGCGGTCGGGGTCGTGGGGGGTGGTGCCCCGAGGACGGACTGAAGCTGCTCGGGGGTGGCCGGGCCGAGGACCACGCGGGCACGGGTGTGACGCAGCACCGCCTCGCCGAGGGCGTCCAGGTGGTCGAAGTGCTCGGCCACGACGACCGTGACGTTCGCGGCCCGGCCGTGGCGCAGGGGGACCTGGAGGAGGGAGTGCGGGTCGCGTCCCCCGTCGGCCGCCGCCAGATGCGCCAGGACGGTCGGGCGGTCGAGCAGCAGCCAGAGGGGGCGCTGGGTGTCGTCCGGGGCCGGATGCCCCGCCTGGCGGGCGCGGTTCGTGGCGATCAGCCGGCGTTCCGTCTCCTGGGACGCCCACTCCAGGCTCGCCAGCGCCCCGGAGAGCCCGCTCTCCACGGCGAGGACGCCGTCCCGGCCGGTCAGGCACGCGTGGTCGCCGCTGCCGGCGCCGTCGACGATGACGACGTCGCCGTGCTGCAGCGCCTGGAGGGCGATGGAGCGCAGCAGCGTGGTCGTACCGCTGCCCGGTTCGCCCACGGCCAGCAGATGGGGTTCGGTGGAGCGGGCGTCGGTGCGCCAGACGACCGGCGGTACGTCGCGCTTCTCCTCCCCGAAGGAGAGGGGGAGCGTGCGCTGGACCTGCGCCGGGTCGGTGAAGCCGAGGACCATTTCGCCCGGAGCCGTCACGAAGCGCTGGGCGGCGATGTCGGTGGCGAGCGGGGGCAGGACGCTGACGGACAGGGTGTTGCCCTCCTCGTCCCAGTCGAAGCGGTACTCGCGGCCGCGGCCGGCCTTGGCGTGCAGCAGGTGCTCGACACGCGCCCGGGACTCGGGCTCGCCGTCGGCGAAGTACGCCGGGTAGTGGATCAGCACATGGCAGATCCGTCCGGTGCCGTCGAACGCGTAGGTGGGGAAGACCTTGTCCCAGGCGCCGCCGTGCGCGTAAAGCGGCTCGGGGTCCTCGGCGGCCGAGAAGCAGGGGACCAGGGCCTCGTAGAGGGAGCGCAGACGCTGGGTCTGTGACTCGTCGGGGCCGGTGGGTTCGCGGGCCGCGCCGTCGCGGCCCGCCCAGGCTGCCGCCGCCATCAGGGCGATGACGGCGAGCAGCGCTCCGTACGGCGCGAGGGTCACCACCAGGACCACCGAGGCGCCGAGGAACAGCAGTGACCCGCGCCGGTCCGCCGGTGTCTCCACCCATCTGCGCCGGCCGGCCGCTGCCAGCCGGCGCAGTCCACGGGTGATCGTGATCAGCGGATGGAGGACGTCGGTGGCGCCGTCGGCCGCCGTCCGGGCCAGCTCACGGCTCTTGGCGAGATGCGCGCCGCCGTTGCTCAGAATGCGGGGGAGGGTGACCCGGGCCACGGCTGTCTCCTGGAGGTGCGTACGGACGGGGACGGGATCAGAACTTGATCCCGCCGAGGAGGCCTGCGAGGCTCTCGCCCCCCGCCGTGATGCTCGGGGCGATACCCGTACTGGCCAGGTAGAAGCCGAAGAGCGTGACCACGATGGCGTGCGAGGCCTTGAGGCCGTCCTTGCGGAAGAAGAGGAAGACGATGACGCCGAGCAGAACGACGCCGGAGATGTTGAGGATCATGTGGGTTCTCCTGGTAGGTGGGGACAGTCACCATGAGTTCTTCCAAGGTCACAGCATGTATCCATACGATTAAAGGTGCAAATGATGGAAATTCCGACGTTTTCATCTGGGTGGGTGAGGGGACGTACGGCCGCCCGAGCTGCGCTGTCGCGCGACGCGTGACTCGATGTGATCTTTGCCTCGGCCGCGACCGCTCATGTGCGCGAGAAGCCAGTACTCTGGCGATTCACCCGTACGGCGGCGCCGTCGTCGTACGCTCAGAAGCACACGTGCTCGTGGCGGCAACGCGAAGAGAGGTGGACCGGGCGATGAGCGAAGCCCCCGACCCGGAGGTCGTGGAGCTGGCGACCAAGGTCTTCGATCTGGCCCGGCGGGGCGAGACGGAGGCGCTCGTGGCGTACGTCGACGCCGGCGTCCCGGCCGAACTCACCAACGACCGCGGTGACTCGCTCGTGATGCTGGCCGCCTACCACGGCCACGCCGACGCGGTACGGGAGTTGCTGGCCCGTGGCGCCGAGGCGGGCCGCGTCAACGACCGGGGGCAGACCCCCCTCGCGGGGGCGGTCTTCAAGGGAGAGGCCGGTGTCATCCGGGTTCTTCTCGAGGGCGGCGCCGACCCGCTGGAGGGCACGCCGAACGCCGTGGACACAGCGCGGATGTTCGGCAGGACCGAGCTGCTGGAACTCTTCGGCGCACACTGATCCACATGTTCTGACCAGGTAAAAAACGAAAGACGGGGGAGGCGGTACAGGGCCGCCGGAAATATCGGTCGCGGCAGGAAGAACCGCCGGGTCATCATGACGTCGTGATTCACGGACGCGATGGCTGGGCAGGTGTTGCCGCACCACGTGGACCGTGATGCGGTCCGCATGGGCCACTGACGAGAGGCAGAGGAAGATGGTCTACAGCAAGCAGGAAACGGCGGGCGCCCCGACGTGTTGTCACGCGGCCAGGTAGAGCAAGATCCCCGGTTGCGTCGACGCTTGATGTGAGGCTGTTTCCCATGTTCGAACCGTTCATAGCGCCCAGCGGTACGCTGCTCGGCCTGCTGCAGCGGGGCCGTGGCGACGGCACGCTGCACGCGCTCACCGCCCCGCGGGCCGAGGCGCTCGCGGCACTGAACACCTGTGTGCTGAGCGACCCCCGCCACGACTGGCAGGTGGAGAACCGCTCGCTCTACTACGCCCGGCTCTACCTCGACCTGCACGGCGAACTCGACGAGATCGAACGGCATCTCTTCGACGCCGAGGACGTCCTGGACACCGAGGAGTCCCGCACCGGACTCGCCCTCGCGGTCCTCGGACACCTCGCCTCGTACGGCAGGCGGGACGCGCTCGACCTGCTGCGCAGGTACGCCGCCACGGGCACCAACTGGGCGTGGGCCCTGGACGAGTTGGCCCTCAGGGACGACGACGAAGGGCTGCGCGCCCTCGCCGAGCCCGTCCTCGCCCGCTTCACCACCGACCCGGAGGGCGAGGCGGAACTCGCCGCCACCGTCCGGGACGCCTTCGAACCCCGGCCCTGGCGGCTGTGGGCCGACGACCCCCGCGAAGCGGTCGCCACCCGCGTGCGTGCCGCCCACGAGACCGGCTGCTTCGACCGCTGGCAGCGGCAGATGCGGCCCAGCGGACCCCGGCCCGGCTGGAGCGTCAGCGCCGTCTTCGAGTGGGCCCGACAAGGCGTCGAACGCGGAGCCGTCCTCCATGTGCCGGCCGCGCGCTGCCTCACGGCCGTCGCCGGCCCCGAGGACCGGCCGGAGATCATCGAGGCCGCCCGGTCCGGCGACGACGCCGCCCGGTGTACCGCCCTGCGCTATCTCGCCGACGGCAACGATCCCGACGCCCTCGATCTCATCGAGGGCGCGGTGACCGACGGCACCACGATGGTCGTGGAGGCAGCCGTCGACGCCTTCGAACGGATGCGCAGCTTGGCAGCCGTCGACCGGGCGCGCGGCTGGGTGCACCGGCCCGACGCGCTGGGCGCGGCCGCCGGGCGCGTGCTCGCCTGCCGGGGCGGCGCACAGGACAGCGACCTGGTGCTGGGCGCCCTGCGCGAGGCCGTACGCGGCGAGGGCCCCGACGCGCCCACCCTGTGGACCCTCGTCGACGGCACCGGACGCCTCGGCATCGCCTGCGCGGCACCCGTGCTGCGCCACATCTACCGGGAGACGGCGTCCTCCCACCTACGCGGCCGCGCCGCCCGCGCACTCGCCGCCACCGACCCCTCCTTCCCGGCCGGCTTCGCCGTCGAATGCCTCTGGGACTGCGAGGAGACCACCCGCGAGATCGCCGCCCGGCACGCCGAGACGGGCGACACGCGTGTCGTCGACCAGCTCCGCCGACTGGCCGCCGACCCGGCCGAGGAGGCCGAGGTCCAGACAGCCGTACGCAGCCGAATCGGTCCTGACATGCCCGCAATGTGAACAGCCGGTGACCCGGAGGCCAGGAGGGCATGGACACGGTCTGACCTGGACATATGTGCAGCGCAACGCTCATGGGACGTTCCTCGTCCGGAAAGATCCACGTTGACGCGGCCACGTCCGGTACGACGACAACACGGGTATGCGTGTCGTCATCGTGACCGAGTCCTTTCCCCCCGATGTGAACGGCGTGGCCCACTGCGCCCTGCAGACCGCGCGGCACCTCGTCGCGCGCGGTCACTCGCCGCTCGTCGTGGCCCCGGCCACCGCCGCGGGCACAGCGGTCGGCGCCGACCTCCAGGCGCCGTGCCCCGTCGTCCGAGTCCCCTCCCTCCCGCTCCCGGGCTACCCCCAGGTCCGCGTCGCCCTGCCCAGCCGCCGGGTGGCCGGCGCGATCGTCGAGCACCGGGCCGACATCGTCCACCTGGCCAGCCCCTTCGTCCTCGGGGTGCGCGGCATGGCCGCCGCCGCGCGCCTCGGGGTCCCCGCCGTCGCCATCTACCAGACCGACCTCGCCGGCTACGCCCGCACCTATGTGCACGCCGGCGAGGCGGCCGCCTGGCGGCGCATCCGCTCCGTCCACGCCGCCGCCGACCTCACTCTCGCCCCGTCCGGCGTCGCCCTGCGTGACCTGGAGGCACACGGCGTGCCCCGGGTGAAGCTGTGGCAGCGCGGCGTGGACACCGTCCGCTTCCGGCCCGCCCTGCGCGACGAGGCGCTGCGCCGCGAACTGGCACCGAACGGCGAGCTGATCGTCGGCTACGTCGGCCGCCTCGCCCCCGAGAAGCAGGTCGAACTGCTGGCCGGGGTGTGCGGCCTGGACGGCGTACGGGTCGTCGTCGTGGGCGACGGCCCCAGCGAACCGGGGCTGCGCGAGGCCCTGCCCGGCGCCGTCTTCCTCGGCCGCCGCACCGGCGACGACCTCGCCCGGATCTTCGCCTCCCTGGACGTCTTCGCCCACACCGGCCCCTTCGAGACCTTCTGCCAGACCGTGCAGGAGGCCATGGCCAGCGGCGTGCCCGTCGTCGCCCCCGCCGCCGGCGGACCGCTCGACCTCGTGGCACACGGCCGCACCGGGCTGCTGGTGCCGCCGCGCGACGCCGCGGCCGTGCGGGACGCCGTGGCGTCGCTGGCCGGCGATCCGGCCCTACGGGCGGCCTACGGCGCCGCCGGGCGGGCCATGGTCGAGGGGCGCACCTGGGCCGCCGTCGGCGACCAGCTCATCGGGCACTACGCCGAGGTGCTCGCGGCGCGCCCGGCGGTGGCGGCATGAACGGGGCTTCCTCCGGCACGAACGGGGCTTCCTCCCGCACGAACGGCGATTCCTCCGGGGCCGCACGGAACGACGCCGCCCGCTCGGGCCTGCGGATCGTGCGGCTCGCCAACTTCGTCGCGCCCGCCTCGGGCGGACTGCGCACCGCACTGCGGGAGCTGGGCCGCGGTTACCGGGCGGCGGGGCACCACCCGGTGCTCGTCGTGCCCGGCGAGCGGTACACCGACCGCGAGACCGAGCAGGGCCGCGTCATCACCCTCCCCGGGCCCCTGCTGCCCGGCACCGGCGGTTACCGCGTCCTCATGGACAAGCGGCGGGTCGCGTCCCTCCTGGAGTCCCTCCGCCCCGACCGTCTGGAGGTCTCCGACCGCACCACCCTGCGCTGGACCGGGGCATGGGCGCGACGCGCCCGGGTGCCCGCGGTGATGGTCAGCCACGAGACCGCCGACGGGGTGCTGCGCACCTGGGGCCTCTCCGAGACGATGGCCCGGCGGGCCGCCGACGCCCTCAACGTCCGAACCGCCCACACCTACGCGCGCGTGGTGTGCACCACCGAGTTCGCCGAGCGGGAGTTCGTACGGATCGGCGCCCGGAACGTCGTCCGCGCCCCCCTGGGCGTCGACCTGGTGGGGCGGCACCCCGGGCTGCGGGATCCGGAGGTGCGCGAGCGACACGCGCGCGAGGACGACGTGCTGCTGGTGATGTGCTCCCGGCTCTCGGTGGAGAAACGTCCCGGCACGGCGCTCGACGCGCTGGAGGCGCTGCTCCGGCGCGGACGGCGCGCGGTGCTGGTGGTCGCCGGGGACGGACCGCTGCGGGCCCGGCTCGAACAGCGGGCCCGCGGGCTGCCCGTCACCTTCCTCGGCCATGTCGCCGACCGCCACCTGCTCGGCGCCCTCCAGGCATCCGCCGACGTGTGCCTGGCGCCCGGGCCCGCCGAGACGTTCGGGCTGGCCGCGCTGGAGGCGATGGCCTGCGGCACGCCGGTCGTGGCCAGCTCCTCCTCGGCGCTGCCCGAGGTCGTCGGGTCGGCCGGGGCCACGGCGGCGGACAGCGGCACGTCCTTCGCGGACGCCGTCGAGTCGCTCCTGGACCGACCCGAGCGGGAACGCCGGGACGCGGCACGCGCGCGTGCGGAGTGCTTCGGCTGGCAGACCGCCGTGGACGCCTTCCTCGCCGCCCACGACGCGCACGTCGGCCGCCCGGCATGGGAGGGCGTCGGATGAGACCCCTGCGCTTCGTGGCCCTCGGTGACTCCCTCACCGAGGGTGTCGGGGACCCCGTCGCGGACGGCCGGCGCGGCTGGGCCGCGCTGCTCGCCGACGGACTCGCCCCCGAGGGGGAGTTCACCAACCTCGCCGTCAGCGGCTCCCAGACGCGCGACGTCCTGGAACGCCAGCTGCCCGCCGCGCTCGCGCTCCGCCCGGACCTCGCCTCCGTCGTCATCGGCGTCAACGACACCCTGCGCTGCACCTTCGACATCCACGCCGTCGCCGCCCGCCTGGACGAGGTGTACGGGGCCCTGCGGAACCAGGGCGCCGAGCTGCTCACCGCGTGCCTGCCGGACCCCGGCGCGATGCTCGGCCTGCCCGGAGCCCTCGCCCGGCCGCTCGCCCGTCGGCAGCGGGCCGTCAACACCGTCGTGCACGCCTTGTCCCAGCGCCATGGAGCGGTCCATCTGCACGCCAGTGAGGGCGCCTGGCTGACGGACCGCGCCATGTGGAGCGCGGACCGGCTCCACCCAGGCGAGCGCGGACACCGGCAGCTCGCCGTCCGCTGCCACGCGCTGCTCACGGAGGCCGGGCTCGCGACGGGCCCGGCGCCCTCACCGGAACCCGATTCGCCCGTGCCGACCCGCGCCGCCGGTCTGTGGTGGCTGGCCACGGCGGGCACGGGGTGGGTGGCCCGGCGGTGCACCGATCTGCTGCCGCAGCTCCTCACCCTCGCCGCCGCCGAGGTACGCCACAGGGCACGCGGCACCAGCGCCCGCCTCGACCTGACCGCGTCCCACGCCGTGGCCTCGGCCCTCGCGGCGCTGACGGGGTCCGAGCAGCGGCCGGAGGTGGCGTGAGGCGACGGCTGAGGAAGAGGGGTGGAGGCGGCGTCGCGCGGGCGGTCAGCGGCGGTGTCGCACGGCGATGAACCGCACGGGTGTGCCGGGTGTGGCCTGGGCCGCGGCGGGGAGGTCCGCCGGGTCGACGACCGCGATCACCGGGTAGCCGCCGGTGGTCGGATGGTCGGCGAGGAAGACGACCGGGCGGCCGTCCGGCGGCACCTGGACCGCTCCCAGCACCATGCCCTCGCTGGGCAGCTCACCCGGCCGCGCGCGGTCCAGCGCGGGGCCCTCCGTGCGCAGCCCGATGCGATTGCTCGCCGACGACACCGTGTAGGGCCGGGCGGCCAGGGTGGTGAGCGCCGAGTCCGTGAACCAGTCGTGGCGGGGGCCCAGCGTGACCCGCAGGACCAGCTCCGAGGGCGGCGCCGGATACGGAACGGCGTCCACGTACGCGTGCGGCCCGGTCGGGCGTCCCAGGGGCAGCACGGTGCCGTCCGTCAACGGGGGAGGACCGAGACCGGACAGCAGGTCCGTGGAACGGCTGCCGAGGACCGGCTCGACGGTCACGCCGCCGGAGACGGCGAGATAACCGCGTACCCCCGCGCGTGCCGCCCCGATGTCCAGCAGCGCGCCACCGGGAACGCGTACGGGCGCTCCCCAGGCCGCCGGGCGGCCGTCCACCGTGACCGGGCAGGGCGCGCCCCCGACGGCGACGGTGACCGTGGCGCGCGGCCGTACGGAGCAGCCGTCGAGGGTGGTCTCCAGGACGGCCGCCTCGGGGGCGTTGCCCACCAGTCGGTTGACCAGGGCGGCGGCGGGCCCGTCCAGGGCCCCGGAGCGGGGGACGCCGAGGTGCGCGTGGCCGGGCCGCCCCCGGTCCTGGACGGTGGTCAGGGCACCGGCCCGGACGACGGCGAGGGCACGGTCGCTCATGGCGCCGCCACCGGGGTGAAGCGGACACGGGTGCCCGGCGTCAGCAGCGCGGCCGGCACGCGCGCGGGGTCCCACAGGACGAGGTCCGTCGTACCGATCAGCTGCCAGCCGCCCGGCGAGGAGCGCGGGTAGACACCGGTGTACGGACCGGCCAGGGCCACGGAACCCGCCGGGACCGCCGTGCGGGGCGTCGCCCGGCGCGGCACCTCGCGCGGCAGCCCGGTGAGGTAGCCGAAGCCGGGGGCGAACCCGCAGAACGCCACCCGGAACTCGGCCGCCGCGTGGACACGGGCGACCTCCGCCTCGTCGACCCCCCAGTGCGCGGCGACCTCGGCGAGGTCGGGCCCGTCGTACCGCACGGGGATCTCCACGACGTCCTGCGTGCGTGGCGGGACCGGCGGCACCTCCCACGAGACGAGCCGCTCGGCGAGGCGGGACGGGGCGTCCAGACCGTCCAGGAGGACCGTACGGGCCGCGGGGACCAGCTCCTCCACGGTCAGCTCACCCGTGGCGCGGCGGCGCAGCAGCTCGGCGTGGAGGGCCTCGGCCTCCTGGCCCGAGTCCACCTCGATCAGCAGCGCGCGATCACCGACCGGCAGCGCCCTCATACGAACGCCTCCACACGCACCCCCGCCGCCGCCAGCCCGGCCCGCACCCGGCGGGCCAGCCCCACGGCCCCCGGTGTGTCGCCGTGCAGGCACAGCGAGCGGGCGCGGACGGGGACGCGTTCCCCCGAGTGCGCGACGACCGTGCCGGAGCGGGCCAGCTCCACGGACCGCCCGACCACCGCGTCGGCGTCCGTGATCACCGCGCCGTCCTCGCCGCGCGGCACCAGGGTGCCCCGCGCGGTGTACGCGCGGTCGGCGAACGCCTCGGTGACCGTCGGCAGTCCCGCCCCCGCCGCCAGGTCGAGGAACCGGGAGCCGGGCAGGCCCAGGACCGGCAGCGAGGCGTCGGCGAGGACCACCCCGTCGACCACCGCCGCCGCCTGCGCCTCGTCGTGCACGACCCGGTTGTAGAGCGCGCCGTGCGGCTTCACGTACGACACGCGCGTGCCCGCCGCGCGTGCGAAGACCTCCAGGGCACCGATCTGGTAGGCCACCTCGGCCGCCAGTTCGGCGGGCGGCACGTCCATCGCGCGCCGCCCGAAGCCCGCCAGATCGCGGTACGAGACCTGGGCGCCGACCCGTACGCCGCGCTCGGCCGCCTGTTCGCAGACCCGGCGCATGGTGGCAGCGTCCCCGGCGTGGAAGCCGCAGGCCACGTTGGCGCTGGTGACGACGGTGAGCAACTCCGCGTCGTCGGTCAGCCGCCAGCGGCCGAAGCCCTCGCCCAGGTCGGCGTTGAGGTCGATGGAGGTCATGGTTCCCATTCTGCTCGTTCCGGGCTCTCGCTCAGGCCACGCGGTACTGCTCGTCGCGGGCGTCCGTCAGGAACATCCGCCCCGGCGCGTGGGTGATCGCGAACGGTGGACGCGACGCCATCACGGCGGCCTGCGGGGTGACCCCGCAGGCCCAGAACACCGGGATGTCGTCCGGCTCGGCGGTCACGGCCTCGCCGAAGTCCGGGCGGGACAGGTCGGCGATGCCGAGGCCGGCCGCCTCCCCGCAGTGCACCGGGCCGCCGTGCACCGCCGGGAGCAGAGCGCTCTCCCGGATCGCGGCGGCGAGGTGCTCGGGCGGCACCGGGCGCATCGACACCACCATCGGGCCGTGCAGCCGGCCCGCGGGCCGGCACTGACGGCCGGTGACGTACATGGGGACGTTGCGGCCCTGCTCGATGTGGCGCATCGGGACGCCGGCCTCGGTGAGCGCCCACTCGAAGGTGAAGCTGCACCCGATGAGGAACGACACCAGGTCGTCCCGCCAGACGTCGACCACGTCCGTCGGTTCGGCCACCAGCTCGCCGTGCTCCCACACCCGGTAACGGGGGAGGTCGGTGCGCAGGTCGGCGCCCTCGGCGAGCGGGGTGGTCCAGGCTCCCGCGTCCGTCACGTCGAGCACCGGACAGGGCTTCGGATTGCGCTGGCAGAACAGCAGCATGTCGTACGCCCAGTCGGCGGGCACCGAGATCAGGTTCGCCTGGGTGTGCCCGGCGGCGACCCCGGCGGTGGGCCCCGGCAGCCCGGCGCGGAACCGGGCGCGGGCCTCACCGGGGCTCCACGCGTGCGCGTGCGGCTCGACCAGGGTCACGGGACGGTCGTCGGAGGTGAGGGAGGAAGCGCCGTCCCGCGTCGGGTCGGTGTCGGACAGCCGGAGGTCTCGTGCGGTCGCGGGGTTCACACCAGTCGCGGGGTTCACACCAGCTCCTTCCCGCGCGTCTCCGGCAGGCCGAGGAGGGCGACGGCCGCCAGGGCGTAGCCGATCGCGCCGAAGACCAGCGCGCCGCCCACCCCCCAGCCGTCCGCCAGGAAGCCGACCGTCGTCGGGAACACGGCGCCCACGGCGCGCCCGGTGTTGTACGTGAAGCCCTGGCCGGTGCCGCGCACGGCCGCCGGGTACAGCTCGCTCAGGTACGACCCGAAGCCGCTGAAGATCGCCGACATGCAGAACCCGAGCGGGAAACCGAGCACCAGGAGAAGGCCGTTGGCGCCGCTCGGTATGTTCGCGTAGGCCAGGATGCACAGCGCCGAGAGCACCGCGAAGAGCCAGATGTTCCGCCTGCGGCCCAGCCGGTCGGTGAGGTAGCCGCCGGTGAGGTAGCCGATGAAGGCACCGGAGATCAGGAACGTGAGATAGCCGCCGGTGCCGACGACGGACAGGTCGCGCTCGGTCTTCAAATACGTCGGCACCCAGGTCGCCAGCGTGTAGTAGCCGCCCTGGACACCCGTGGACAGCAGCACCGCGAACAGCGTCGTGCGCAGCAGTCCGGGAGCCGCCGCGGTACCGGGCCGGAAGATCGCCGCGAACGAGCCCTTCTCGGCGCTCCGCTCCCGCGCGGCGGCCGCCTCCGGGGCGTCCTCCACCGAGCGGCGCACCCAGACGACGAGGAGCGCGGGCAGCGCGCCCGTCCAGAACATCACGCGCCAGGCGAGGTCGTCGCCGAAGACGGAGAAGACCACCGTGTAGACGATCACGGCGAGTCCCCAGCCGACGGCCCAGGAGCTCTGGATCGCGCCGAGCGTGCGCCCCCGGTGCTTGGCGCTCGCGTACTCGGCGACCAGGATCGCGCCGACCGCCCACTCGCCGCCGAAGCCGAGGCCCTGGAGGGCCCGGAAGACCAGCAGCGTCTCGTAGTTGGGCGCGAAGCCGCAGGCCACGGTGAAGACCGCGTAGGTGATCACGGTGATCATCAGGGCCTTCACCCGGCCGATCCGGTCCGCGAGCACACCCGCGGCGGCGCCGCCGATCGCGGAGACGACCAGCGTGACCGTGGTGAACAGGCCGGTCTGGCCGCTGTCCAGCCCGAAGTAGGCCGCGAGCGCGACCATGCTCAGCGGCAGCGTGAAGTAGTCGTACGAGTCGAGGGCGTAGCCGCCGAACGCGCCACCGAAGGCGCGGCGGCCGCACGGGCCGAGGGCGCGCAACCAGCCGAACGCGCCGTCGTCGGCGGCCTGTGCGCCCGCCGAGGGCTGAGACGTGGTCGTGGAGGCCGGGGAGGAGGGAGGGATCGAGCTCATGAGCACCTCGCAATGAGGGACGGAGGGTGCGTGAGGGGTGAGCCGTGCCGTCGTGCCGTCGTGCCGTCGTGCCGTGTCGGCGTGCCGAGCCATGTTCGTGGCGCCTGTCCAGCAAGGTAGAGGATCGTTGAACGATCCTTCAATACCCATGTTGTCTCGTTCTGATGACTGCGGTTGAATTCGGCGCATGGCCGCCGAACTGACGGGACTTGCCGACGACCGGGCCCTGCTGGGCCGCACCAGCACCGCCGAGCGGGTTTCGGACATCCTCCGGAGCCGGATCGCCGAAGGCTTCTTCCCGCCGGGCACCCGCCTGTCCGAGGACAGCATCGGCGGCGCCCTCGGGGTCTCCCGCAACACCCTCCGGGAGGCGTTCCGCCTGCTCACCCATGAACGGCTCCTCGTGCACGAGCTGAACCGCGGGGTCTTCGTGCGGGTCCTCACCGTCCAGGACGTCGAGGACATCTACCGCACCCGACGGCTCGTGGAGTGCGCCGTCGTCCGGGGGCTCGGCGAGCCGCCGTACGGCCTCGACGGGCTCGCCGAGGCGGTCGCCGACGGTCAGCGGCAGGCGCGGGAGGGCGACTGGAAGGGCGTCTCCACCGCCAACATCCACTTCCACCGCGAACTGGTCGCCCTCGCGGGCAGCGCCCGCACCGACGAGCTCATGCGCAGCGTCTTCGCCGAACTACGGCTCGCGTTCCACGTGGTGGACAACCCGCGCAAGCTCTACGAGCCGTACCTGGCCCGGAACCAGCTGATCCTCGGGACCCTCCAGCGGGGCGAACGCGACCGGGCCGAGGAGATGCTGGCCGAGTACCTCGACGACTCGCTGCGGGGCCTGGTCGAGGTCTACGGCCGTCGGGTGGCCGACGTGTCCTGAGCGGGTTGCGACCCGGCCCGGTGACGGTGATCTCGGGTGAGGGCCGGTGGCACGGCGTTCGCCCGGCCCGGTGGCGTGGCGTTCTCCGTCCGGCCCGGTGGCCCGCCCGGCGCCGCGATTTGGGTCGCTGTCAGACCCAGGACCTAATCTGTGCACCGTGACTTCACCCGTATCGACGGACAGCGTTCCGCCCCAGCTCAGCGCGGGGCCGCGCCCGGCGCCGGGCCCGGCCGCCGACGAGGGCCTGGCGCGGCGGCTGCGCGCGCTCGCCTGCACCGCGCCGCTGCACGACCTCGACGCGCGCAAGGCCAACCTCGCGGGTGAGTACTCGGTGTACGGCATGGCGGAGGTCGCCCTCGCCGCCATCGACCTGGTCACGCTCAACATGGACTTCGACACCGGCGCCGACCACGACCAGATCGTCGCCCGGCTCATCCCCCGTATCGCCGCCCAGGCCCCACGCCGACCCGTCGAGGAGCACGAGCGGGTCGCCCGCTGGGTCCTGGAGAACCTGATCAACGTCGGCAGCGTCGACCGCGGATTCCGCGCCGTCTACGGCACCTTCGCCTCCGACGGCACCTATGTGCGCCGCGACTACGACTTCAAGCTGATCGAGGAGGTCCCCGGCTACGGAGGCGGGGTCTACCTCCGCACGACCGACGAGGCCGTCAACGTCCTCGTGGGCGCCCTCGACACCGACGTCACCAGCGCGCAGATCGCCGCAGAGGTCAAGCTGGAGGTCCTCATCAGCCGGGGCCGGCTCGCCGACGCCCAGCTCGCCGCCGAACAGGCGCGCTACCGGACCGTGCAGTACTCGGAGACCCTCCGCAAGGCCCTGGACGCCACCCGGCGCAACGTCCGCGCGGTCGACTGGCTCCAGGCCGTCCCCGACATGATCGCCGAGGCGCTCGACCACGTCGCCGACCGCTACCGCCACGAGAACGCGATCCTCACCAACATCCGCAAGGCCCGCGACGAGTCCGAGGACCCCGAGCAGAAGCGGCGCGCCGCCGAGCTCGTCGACATCGTCAAGGACTGCATCCGACGGCACACCCAGTTGCAGTCCCGGCTGCTGGAGGCCGGCCCACTGTTCCGTGCGGAGCAGGACCGGCAGGCCTTCGCCACCCCCATGACGACCTCGGGGACCGACCTCTACGGCCATCTGCTCGCACCGCTGCTGCCGCTGCCCGTGGAGCAGGCCCGGCGGGTGACCGACGCGTTCTTCGCCCGCGGGACGGGGCTGCGTACGCCGGGATCCCCGCGTCTCGGGGACCTCGTCGACCTCCTGTTCACACCCCCGGTGGAGCGGGAGCACCTGGGCGCGGAGATGCCGGAGCCGGACCTGATCGCCACCCCGGACGACAGCCGGTTCAGCGAGGAGCAGCTGGCCGTGGCGATGCGGCTGCTGGACCTGCCCGCCGACGCGCCCCGACGGCTGTCGGGACTGCTCGCCGAGGCCCGGCGGTCCGACCCCGAACTGCCCTACCTCGTCGCCCTGCTGGCCGTGCACGCGGCCAGCCCGCCGGTCGGCACGGCCTACCGGCAGGGGGAGGGGAAGCTGCTCTTCGCCGTGGACGACGGGACGGAGCTGGACGACCCGGAGTTCGGCGGCGCCGACCTCATCGTGGGGACGGCGTTGCTGGACGCGGCCGGGATGGCGGCGGACCGTTCGGAGGCGGCATGAGAGCGCCCTCCGGCCCCCGGCCGGGCCCGGCCCACGTCCGGTTCCCGGCCGAACGCCGCCTGCCACCCGCCCCCGCTGTCGCTGTCCCCCGTTCCGAGACCCGCGGCGACAGCTGCTTCGAGACCTGTTCCGAGACCGAGGAGTTGCTGCCGTGAGCGAGCACGTCGAGTGGAGTGAGCCGGAGGCCGCCCCCGCTCCGGTGGCCGCCGCCGTCACCCCCGCCGACGCCGCCGACGCGGCGCGGCTCGTCGCCTTCGGGCTCCAGCCCAAGCTCCAGCCCGCCCGCGACCAGGAGTACGGCGACCTGCTGCGCCGCTACCGCGAGGACCCGGCCTTCGCCCGGCTCGCCGACGCCGTCGCCACCGGGCTGGGACTGGTGGTGCTGGAGGTGTCGCCGAGAGCCGGGATGGCGGTGACGGCCGCCGAGGACTCCGTGTTCGCCGTGCGCATGGGGGACTACGCGCGGCGCACCTCGGCCGACTCCGTGGACCGCTTCCTGCACGGGCTCGCCCACCTCGCGGTCGCCGCGATGGCGTTCCCCCGCCCGGAGGACCTCGCGGACGACGGCTACATCGGGCGCGTGTCGGTCAACGGGGTCGACTCGTTCGTACGGCAGGCCTGCCGGCGGCTGGAGGAGCGCGCCGAGGAGCAGGGGGAGAACACCGACCCGGCGACGGACGCGCCCGGACTGGAGGCCGCCTGGCGGATCTGGGCCAGACGCAGCTCCACCGGAGCCACCAAGGACGCCCGCCGACTCGCCGGTTCCACCACCGGCATCGTCGGCAAGGCGGTGGGCTTCCTCACCGACTCCGGGTTCCTCCAGCGCACGGGCGACGACAACGGCGGTACGTACCGCACGACCGCCCGCTACCAGCTCCAGGTGCGGGACATGGCGGGCAGCGCCGCGATGGCCGAACTCCTCGACCTGGGGATCGTCCCGGTCACCGACGGCACGGCCAGCCTGCTGCCGCCCGACGACACCGACGACCTGGAGCTGGTGGCCGACGCCGGGCTGCCGTTCCACTCCTGACCCGCCCGCACCCGCCCCGACCAGCGGACACCGCCCGCGCTCGCCCCGAACCGCCCGCCCGCACCACCTCTCCGCACGAACCACCCTCACGACCGCGAAAGTCCCCCACCATGTACGAGCTGTCCCGGGTCCGCCTCTACTCCATCGGGCCGGCCGGTGCGCGCTACGCCGACACCGTGCTGGACCTGAGGGGTGTCGGCGAGCCGGTGCCCGACCCCGCGCCGCAGCAGGCGGAGTTCTTCGAGGAGGAGCCCACCGGGCCGCCGCGCCGGCCCGCGCCCGCGGGCGTGCTCTTCCTGGAGAACGGCGGCGGCAAGTCGGTCCTGCTCAAGCTGATCTTCTCGGTGATGCTGCCGGGTCACCGCAACACCCTGGGCGGCGCCAGCTCGGGCGTGCTGCGCAAGTTCCTGCTCGCCGACGACTGCGGACACGTCGCGCTGGAGTGGCAGCACACCCTCACCGGTGAGTGCCTCGTCGTGGGCAAGGTGAGCGAGTGGCGCGGACGTCAGGTCTCCAACGACCCCCGCAAGTTCGCGGAGGCCTGGTACTCCTTCCGGCCCGGCCCCGGCCTCAGCCTCGACAACCTCCCCGTCGCCGAGTCCACCGCCGTCCGGCCGCCCGTCGAGGGCGCCTCCGGCGCGCAGGGGCGGCGGCGGACCATGAAGGGGTTCCGGGACGCCCTCACCGAGGCGGGCAAGGCGTATCCGCACCTCGAAGTGCACTGGGAGGAGATCCACGACCGCTGGAACGAGCATCTGACCGACCTCGGCCTCGACCCCGAACTCTTCCGCTACCAGCGGGAGATGAACGCCGACGAGGGCGAGGCAGCCGGCCTGTTCGCGGTGAAGAAGGACTCCGACTTCACCGACCTGCTGCTCCGCGCGGTCACGGACACCCGGGACACCGACGGGCTCGCCGACCTCGTCGGCGGTTTCGGCAACAAGCTCGGCCGCCGGGCCGAGCTGATCGCCGAACGCGACTTCACCGCAGGTTCCGTGGACCTGCTCGGCCGGATCGTGGAGGCCGCCGAGGCACGGTCACGGGCGCGCGACATCCACACGGCCGCCGAGCGGCGGACCCGCACCCTGGCCCGGCGACTCTCCGCCCGGGCCACCCGGGAACGGGTCAGGGGCAGCGATCTGGCCCAGCGGGTCACGGCCGCCGCGTACGCGGTCACCCACGCCGAGGGCGCCCGCGAGCGCAGCGCGCTGATCGCGGCGGAACTCGCCTACCGGCACGCCTCCCTCGCGCTGGCCGCCGCCGAGAAGTCGGCCGCCGCCCAGAAACGGGAACTGGCCGACGCGCGCACCCTGCACTCCGCCTGGCAGGCCGCCGAGGCCGTGCTCAGGCACCGCGCCGCCGCCGACCGCGTCGCCCGCGTGGCCGCCGCCATCCAGGAGGCCGAGCGGGACGCGGCCCCCGCCCTCGCCGCCCGCGCCAAGGCCGCCGTCGACCTCGTACGGGCCCTGCACGCGGCCGCCGAGAGCGCCGAGAACCTCGCCAACGAGGGCGAGGAGCGGTCGGCGGCCCTCCAGGAGCTCGGGGAGGCCGCCCACCGGGACTCCACCGCCGCCGCCACCGAGGCGCAGCGCGCCCGCAGCGAGATCGGGCACCTGAAGCAGCGGCTCAGCGAGGTCGAGCAGGAGACCGCCGAGGCGGTCCGGGCCGGCTGGCTCGACGACAGCGCGCCCGACGCCGACCCCGCCCGGGCCGCCCTCGCCGCCAGCGACGCCGAGAAGACCGCCGTCGCCGCCTGGGACACCGCCCGGGAGGCCTCACGACGCGCCTCCGAGCACGCCAGGGAGGCGGCCTCCGCCGAGGCCCGCGCGGAGCTGACGGCCGCCCGCGCCGCCGACGCCGCCGTCGCCGCCGAGCGCGCGTACGACGGGGAGCGGCGCACCGCCGAGGCCCTCGCGGCGGAGGAGCGCCTCGCCGAACTGCTGAGCCTGCCGGGGGCCGCCCGCAGGAACCGCGCCGGGGTACCCGCACCCCGCACCGGGGGCGACGGCGCCGACACCTCCGGTTCCCCGGGAGAGGGCCCCCTCACCCCCGAGGAGCTGGACCGCTTCGCGGACGAGCTGCGCGAGCTGCTCGACGAGAACGTGTCCTCTGCCGAGCGCACCCTGTTCGAGCTGCGCACCGCCGCGGCCGACGACTCCCGCATCCTCGGTGCCCTCGGCGACGGCGGCCTGCTGCCGCCGGGCCCCGACGTCCTGGCCACCGTCGAGTTCCTCGGCGAGCACGGCATCCCCGCCCTGCCCGGCTGGCGGTACCTCGCCCAGGCCGTCGACCCCGCCGACCACGCGCGCGTGCTCGCCGCCCGCCCGGAGCTGGTCGACGGCGTCATCATCACCGACCCCGACTCGCACGTCCGCGCCCGTGCGGCGCTCAGCGACGCGGCCCTGCTCCCGCGGTCCGCCGTCGCCGTCGGCACGGCCGCCGCCCTGCTCGCGCCGACACCGCCCCTGGACGCGGGCGACGGCGCCTCGTCCGAGGTGTTCCTCGTCCCGCCGAACCCGGCCATGCACGACGAGCGCGCCGCCGACGAGGAGCGCCAGGCCCTGCGCGCCCGCGCCACCGAGCGCGACGAGGAGATCCGGGCCCTGGCGGCACGCCTCGGCAAGGACCGGGAACTCGCGGCCCGTCTCGCCTCCTGGCGCACGGGCTGTCCGGCTGGCCGGCTCACCGAGCTGGCCACGTCGGCGGCGGAGACCCGCGCGTTCGCCGAGGAGGCCGAGGCGGAGCTGGCCGAGGCCCGGACCGTGCGGGCGGAGACCGAGGAGGCGGCGGCCGAGGCCGCCCAGGTGCGGGACGAACGGCAGGAGGCCGCGCAGAAGGCCCGGCGCGCCGCCGACGCCCTCGCCGGACTCGCCTTCAGGCTGCGTGAACGCGCCGGCTGGCAGGTCAAGCTCCGTGAACTCGCCGACGACGCCGCGGAGTCCGAGGCCCGCGCCCAGGTCTGCCTGGAGCGGGCCCGCGCCGCCGACGAGGACCGCCGCGCCACCCAGCGCGCCGCCGACGACGCCCGCCGTACGGCCCGCGCGCTGCGCGCCGAGCGCGCGGAGATCGCGGGCGCCCCCGACGACGTACCGGAAGCGGACTCCGACGCGCCCAAGCAGCCCCTCGCCGCCCTCCGCGAGGCCTACCGCGCCGCCTCCCAGGTGTACGAGAAGGTCGGCGTGGGCGCCGACCTGCGCGCCGAGCAGGCCCGGGCCGAGAGCGACGAGAGCGCCGCCCGCGCGGAACTGGACCGGCTCAGCAACAAGGTCCGCAACCGCGCCGAGCAGCTCCTCCAGTCGCCCGACGGCTCCGACGGCCCCTCCCGGCAGGCCGCGTCGGCCCGCGCCGAGGAGCTGGTGCAACTGCTGGAGACCCGTATGTCGACGGCGAGCGAACAGCTCGGACGGCTGCGCGGCGAGGCCGAACGGCACGCCCCCGAGGACGGCGAGGCCCACACCGAGCTGCCCGAGGAGACCGTCCCGCGCGACGCCGACCACGCCCAGGCCCTGCTGCGCACCGCCACCGCCGAACTGGCCTCCCGCACCGAGGCGCTGGCCCAGGCCCGCGAGGCCCACGCGGAGCTGCTGACGGCCCACCGCGCCGCCGAGGACGCGGCCGGCGGCTTCGACGAGACGGCCGCCCTGCTCAGGGATCTCCTGCGGGACCACACCCCGGACGACGACCAGGAGGAGCCCGAGCCCTACCCGGGCGGCCTCGAAGAGTCCCGCAAGGCCGCCGCCGAGGCCCGCCGCTCCCTGCGCGGCTGCGCCGCCGACCTCTCCGCCGCCGAGGGCGCGGTGCGCGAGGCGAGCGACATCCTCGTACGGCACGCCAACTCCACCCGCTACGAGCAGGTGCGCACCCCCGCGCGCCAGCAGATCCGTGAGCTGCCCGCCTCCGCGCTGCCCGAGCACGCCCAGAAGTGGGCGGACGCCTTCGCGCCCCGGCTGCGGGTCCTCACCGACGAACTGGCGCAGCTGGAGCGCAACCGCGACTCGATCGTGGACCGGCTGCGGGGGCTCGTGGAGTCGGCGCTCGCCACCCTGCGCTCGGCCCAGCGGCTGTCCCGGCTCCCCGAGGGACTGGGGGAGTGGTCCGGCCAGGAATTCCTCCGCATCCGTTTCGAGGAACCCGACCAGGCGACGCTCACCGAGCGGCTCGGCGAGGTCGTCGACGAGGCGACCCGCGCGGCCGTCAAGAAGAACTCCGACATGCGGCGCGACGGCATGTCCCTGCTGTTGCGCGGCGTCAGCGCGGCCCTCCAGCCGAAGGGCGTCGCCGTCGAGATCCTCAAACCCGACGCAGTGCTCCGCGCCGAGCGCGTCCCCGTGGGACAGATGGGTGACGTCTTCTCCGGCGGTCAGCTGCTCACCGCCGCCATCGCCCTGTACTGCACGATGGCCGCGCTCCGCAGCAACGACCGGGGCCGCGACAAGCACCGCCACGCCGGCACCCTGTTCCTCGACAACCCCATCGGCCGGGCCAACGCGACATACCTGCTGGAGTTGCAGCGGGCCGTGTCGGACGCCCTCGGTGTCCAGCTCCTCTACACGACCGGTCTCTTCGACACGACAGCCCTGGCCGAGTTCCCCCTGGTCATCCGCCTCCGCAACGACGCCGACCTCCGCGCCGGCCTGAAGTACATCAGCGTCGAGGAACACCTCCGCCCGGGACTGCCGCAGCAGCCCCGGGCGGGAGAGGCGGTGCACAGCGAGATCACGGCGACGAGGATGTACAAGCGCCCCACACCGAACCCCGCCTGACGGGGGCCGCGCCCAAGGAGGGGCGCAGCCCCTCCCGGGGGCGCGGGGAACTGCGCGGCCGGCCGCTCAGGCGTCGGCCTTCAACAGATCCGCGCACTTCTCGCCGATCATCATCGTCGTGATGCACGGATTCACGGTCACCAGATCCGGCATCACCGACCCGTCGGCCACCCGCACCCCCTCGACCCCCTTGACCCGCAGCCGCGCGTCGAGCGGCGCCGAGGGGTCGTCGTCCGCGCCCATCTTCACGGTGCAGGCCGGGTGGTAGACGGTGTTGTGCGTCTTGCGGATGTAGTCGAACAGCTCGTCGTCGGTCCGCACGTCGGGGCCGGGCGCCAGTTCGGCCCCCGCCCATCCGCTCAGGGCCGGCTGCGCGGCGATCCGCCGGGCCAGCCGCAGCCCGTACGTCATCACCCGCACGTCGTGCTCGTGGGTGAAGTACCGCGGGTCGACCTTCGGCTTGTCCCGGTAGTCGCGGGTGCGCAGCCGCACCGTGCCGCGCGACTTCGCCCGTGTCACGTTCGGCGTCAGACAGAACGCGTTCTCGGTCGTGGGGTAGCCGTGCCGGGCGGTGTTCATGTCGAACGGCACGGACCCGTAGTGGAACATCAGGTCGGGGCGGTCCAGGCCGGGCTCGGTGTCGTAGAAGATGCCCGCCTCCCACCACTGGCTGGACGTGGTGGTCATCGGCTGGGCGGCCTCCCACATGATGACGCCCTCGGGATGGTCCTGGAGGTTCTCGCCGACGCCCGCCGAGTCGACGACGACGTCCACGCCCACCTCGCGCAGGTGCTCGGCGGGCCCGATGCCGGAGAGCATCAGGAGCTTCGGCGTGTCGATGGAACCGCAGGAGACGACGACCTCACGCCGGGCCCGGACGGTACGGGTGTGGATCTGGTCCGGGTCGAGGTACTCGGCGCCGACGCAGCGCCGCCCCTCCAGCACCAGCTTCTTGGCGCGGACGCCGGTGCGGACCTCCAGGTTGGGCCGCTTGCCCATGATCGGGTGCAGATACGCCACCGAGGAGGACTGCCGGATGTTGTTCTCGTCGGAGTTGATCTGGAACCAGTTGGCGCCCCGGACCACCGTCGTACCGGAGTTGAAGGGCGTCGTCGGTATCCCGGCCTGGGCGCACGCCTCCAGCAGGGCGTTCCCGCACGGGTCGTCGCTCTTGAGCGTGCGGAGCTTCACCGGGCCGCTGCGGCCGTGGTGGTCACCGGGGGCGTCGTTGTTCTCCAGCCGCTGGTAGAGCGGGAAGAGGTCGGCCGCGGACCAGCCCGTACAGCCGGCCGCCGCCCAGTCGTCCAGGTCCTCCGCGGGGGCCCAGAAGGCGATGCAGGAGTTGTGGGAGGAGCAGCCGCCGAGGACCTTCGCGCGGGCGTGCCGCATGAAGCTGTTCCCGCTGGTCTGCGGCTCGACGGGGTAGTCCCAGTCGTAGCCGGACTCCAGCAGGCCCATCCAGCGTTCCAGTCTCAGGACGGCGTCGTCGCCGACGTCGCTGGGTCCCGCCTCCAGGACGCAGACCGTGACCGACGGGTCCTCGGACAGTCGGGCCGCCACCACGTTTCCCGCGGTGCCGCCGCCGACCACGACGTAGTCGAACTCTTCTGGGCTCATGGGGAGTTGTCCTCCTTGCGTTGCAGGCGTCCCCGGCGGATCGGCGCCGGGGACCGCGCGTTGCGTGCTGTGTCCGGTCCCGGGGAGCGGGGCCCTGTCGGTGGCCCGGCCCGCCCGTGACCGGGTCGGTCAGTCGGCCGCCGGGGAGGCGACGGGCGGGGCGGGGGGCGTCGTCGGGCCGGACGGCTCGGTGGCGGACGACTCGGTGGTGGACGGACCAGTGGTGGACGGACCGGTGGTGGACGGACCGGTGGCGGTCCCGGTGGCCGTCATGGCGTGGTCGGCGAGCACCCCGGTCTTGTGGCGCTGGACGAACCAGTAGTAGGCGAAGCCGCCGCCCGCGATGAGCCCGACGAAGAGGACCGCGCCCCAGCGCAGGTACCAGTGGAACGGCTCGGTCGCGTTGTAGACGGAGGCCCGGGGCCAGATCAGGTTGAGGGTCATGCCCGTGCCCCACAGGACGGCGAGGGCGTTGACGAGGACGCCCCAGCGGCCCAGGGAGAATTTGCCGTCATCCGCCGGCTGCCACGTGCCGCGCAGCCGCGCCACCAGCATCGGCACGGTGACGCCGAGGTAGGCGAGGTAGATCATGATGATGCCGATACTGGTCACCACGGTGAAGATCTGCGGCTGGCGGATGTTCACGACCAGGATCGAGAGGGCCAGCACGCCGATGATCACGGCCGGGAGGACCGGGGTCTGGAAGCGCGGGCTGACCTTGGCCAGCAGTGAGGACGCGGGCAGGTTGTTGTCGCGGGCCATCGCGAAGGCCAGGCGGATCGCCGCCGTGTGCACGGCGAGCGCGCACACCGTGACCGCGATCAGCACGCACCAGAGCATCGCCTTGCCGGCTGTCGGGCCGAGCACGTCGAGCACCACGTACTGCAGACCGTCCGTGGACAGCCTCTCGCCCTTCAGGCTGGAGACGCTCATCAGCGCCAGCAGCAGGATCAGACCGCCGAGGACGAAGGAGGCGATGATCGCCCGGATGATGGCGCGCGGCGCGTTCCGGGACGGGTCCAGCGACTCCTCACCGAGCGAGGCGGCCGTGTCGAAGCCGTACATGACGTACGCCGACGCCAGCGAGGCCACGAGGAACGCGCCCAGGTACCCGGCGCCGCCGAACCCCTCGCCGGTGCCGTTCGTCTCCAGGACGACCTGTGGGCCACGTGTGATATGCACGGCGAACAGGGCGATCAGAACCACGGTGGCGATCAACTCGATGAACACGCCCGCCGTGTTGATCGTGGCCATCAGCTTCACGCCGAAGGCGTTCACCAGCGTGGTGAAAAGGATCAACACCGCGGCCAGGATGACCGCGTTGGTCGCCACGTCGTAGGTGCCGGTGCCGTCCCCGACGAACTGGAACACATCGGAGATCTGCGGCAGCGTCAGCTGGTAGGCGAGCGCCACCGCCGCGATGGACACGATCGACGCGGTCAGCATCATCCAGCCGGCGAGCCAGCCCAGATGCGGATTGCCCATCTTCTTCGACCAGTTGTAGACGGAGCCCGCCACCGGGTAGCGCGCCGCCAGTTCGGCGAAGCAGAGCGCGACCATGAACTGGCCGACGAACACCATGGGCCACGACCACCAATAGGCGGGGCCGCCGCTGCTGTAGCCGAAGTAGAACAGCTGGAAGGTGCCGGTGAGGATCGAGATGTAGCTGATCCCGGCGGCGAAGGTGTGGAAGTTGCCGAGGGTGCGCTTGAGTTCGGGTTTGTAGCCGAACTCGGCGAGTTCGGCGTCGTCGTTCGATTTCTCTGGTCCGGTCGGTTGCTCGATGGTCGTCATGAGCGGACTCCTGGGGGGCCTCGGGGAAAGGGGGAGCGGCTCTTACGGTGTGCCGGGAGGGGGCTGGGATGGGGGCCGGGGTGAGGTGCCCGTGGGCACGGGCAGGGAAGGGGACCACATCCGCGGGACACGGAAGAGGAGTCATGCCCACGCCTCAAGTCCCCCTCGTCGCAAGGGAGTTACGAGAACCAGCCCTGGGGTGCCGGATCCGTGTTGCGCCAGATGTGCTTGGCCTCGCGGTACTCGGCGAGCCCCGCGGGCCCGAGTTCACGTCCGAAGCCGGACTGCTTGTAACCGCCCCACTCCGCCTGCGGGACGTACGGGTGGTAGTCGTTGATCCACACCGTGCCGAGCCGCAGCCGGGCGGCCACCCGCCGGGCCCTGGCCTCGTCCGTCGTCCACACGGCGCCGGCCAGGCCGTAGATCGTGTCGTTGGCGAGCCGTACGGCCTCGGCCTCGTCGCCGAACCGCTCCACGGTCAGGACGGGGCCGAACGACTCGTCCTGGACCACGGACATCGTGCTCGCGCACTCGTCCAGGACGGTCGGCGGATAGTAGAAGCCCTGGTCGTACGCCTCACCCGTGGGCCGCTCGCCGCCGCAGCGCAGGACCGCGCCCTCCGCGACGCCCTTGGCGACGTACTCCTCGACCTTCGTGCGGTGCGCCGCCGAGATCAGCGGTCCGGTCTGCGCCCGCTCGTCGAACGGGCCGCCCAGCCGGATCCGCTCCGCCCGGCGTACGAGTTCGTCGACGAACCGGTCGTGCAGCGCGTCCTCGACCAGCAGCCGGGCGCCGGCGGAGCACACCTGGCCCGAGTGCAGGAAGACGGCGGTGAGGGCCATGTCGACGGCGGTGTCGAAGTCGGCGTCGGCGAAGACGATGTTCGGGTTCTTGCCGCCGAGCTCCAGCGCGACCTTCTTCACGCTCGCGGCGGCGTTGGCCATCAACCGCCGGCCGGTCTGGAGGCCGCCCGTGAACGAGACGAGGTCGACGTCCGGATGCTCGGAGAGGGGGGCGCCCGCCTCGGGACCGGCGCCGAGGACCAGGTTCGCCGTGCCCGGCGGCAGCCCGGCCTCCTCCAGCAGCCGCATCAGATGGATCGCGGTGTGCGGGGTCAGTTCGCTGGGCTTCAGCACGAACGTGTTGCCGGCCGCGAGCGCCGGGGCGACCTTCCAGGCCGTCTGGAGCAGCGGGTAGTTCCACGGGGTGATCAGCGCGCACACCCCGACCGGCTCGTACACGACCCGGCTGTCGACGCCGTCCTGCCCGGTGTCCACGACCCGGCCCGTCTCGGCGGTGGCCGCGTGTCCGAAGTAGCGGAAGCAGTTCGCGATGTCGTCCATGTCGTACTCGCTCTCCACCAGCCGTTTGCCGGTGTCGAGCGACTCGGCGCGGGCGAGCGCGTCCTTGTCGCGTACGAGCAGGTCGGCGACCCGCAGCAGCAGGGCGCCCCGCTCGGCTGCCGGGGTCGTGGGCCACGGGCCCTCGTCGAAGGCGCGACGCGCGGCGGCGATCGCCTCCACGGTGTCCTCGCGGCCGGCCTCGTCGACGACGGCGACCAGGCTGCCGTCGGCGGGACAGCGGATCTCACGGGTCCGCCCGTCGAGCGCGCCACGCCACGCTCCGCCGATGAAAAGTTCGGGCATGTCTCTCGTTCCTCCTGGTCAGCGCCGTGCCGGCGCCCTTGCGGCTGAGCGCCTAACCGGAAGACCGCGTTCTATGCAGACCATCCGGCCAAATGTGACGGTTGACACGTCCGGTCGGAAAGAACGGCAGAAGGAACCCGTGCGGGAGCGTCGAAGGGGACCCCCGGAAGGCGCGCCGCGTGGAGCACACGAGGCGCCGAAGGGGATCCCCGGAAGGCGCACCCCGAGGAGCGACCCGAGGAGCCCGCAGGGGGCCCGCACGGAGCGCCAGGAGGAACGAGTGGACGGGCCGCGCGCCCCTACGGGTGCGAGAGCTGGCCGGCCCCGCTCCGACGGCGTATTCGCGCCTGCGTACGCTCCGCCGCGCGCGCCTCACGGCGGGCCCGCCGCCGCTCGCGCCGCAGGGCGCGCGCGGTGCTGCTGGGGGCCGACACCACGCCGTTGCGCTGGCTCCACACCTGCCGGGTCACCCAGACGTCCAGGACGCCCCAGGTCGCCGCGACCGTGCTGGCGACGCTGCTCAGGACCATCGGGAACGCCAGCCAGGAACCGGCCAGGGTGGACAGGACCGCCACCATCGCCTGAATCAGCGTCACCGCGATGATGAGGACCGCGCGCACCGCCGCGGTCCGCACCGGGTCGGGCAGTCGGCGCCTGCGTGCCGGCTCCTCGATCCACAACGCCCGGTCATGCCCGCGCTCTTCGTCCCTGGCGGCGGGCTTCTTCTCCTTCACCGTGGCACCCTCGCCCGCCCCGGGGGCCCGCTCGGACGCCCGAACGGCCTTCGCCGCGGCCTGTGGTGTCACCGTGTCCTTCTCGAGCGCCATGTGCCGCTCCGCCGTGCCCATCAACTTGTCACTCCCCACCGCCGGTGGACCAAGAGCTCCGGGATCACGAGACCCGGCCCCCCTCTGGTGCCCGACTTCCTCCGAATTACGCCACCCGGGGGCGGCTTGCGGGGCCTGTCGCCCCTTCCGCACCCCATTCCCGTACAGAAAGACGATCGAGGAACGCCGAAAGATTCCCAAGGAACGCAAAAATCCGGCCAACCGGCCAACTTCCCCGACGGGATGCCATGGGTTCAACTGCCCGACAGGGGGAGGCAATCTCCCCCAATGAACGGACAACTCCCCATGTCTGGTTCGCCATGGGCGGGTGGTGGGATCCGACGGCCCTTCGAGATACCCCCGTGTCGGTAGTAGGCTCACGCCGTTTGTTGACGCACATGTGTGCCCCCGGGCCGGTGGGGGTTGAGCTGGGGGAGGCCATGCGCTTTCGCGGGAAATCGATCCGCCGGAAGATCGTGGCGCTGTTGCTCGTGCCCCTGATCGCCCTCACCAGCGTCTGGGCGTTCGCCACGGTGCTGACGGGGCGTGCGGCGAGCGACCTCTTCCGAGTGGCCGACATCGTCGAGGAGATCGGCTTCCCCACCGAGGACACCATCCGGGTCCTCCAGCAGGAACGCCGCCAGACGCTGGTCCTCCTCGCCGATCCGCGCGGCTCCGACGCCGCCGAGGCCCTCGAACGCAGCCGCGACGCCACCGACAAGGCCGTCGCCGAGTTCCGCGACCACGCCACGAACGCGGAACTGCGAGACGAGATGGGCGAGTCCACCGCGCTGCGGCTCACCACCATCCTGAACGCGCTCGACGGCCTCCCGGCCCTGCGCACGGGCGTCGACGACGGCACCGTCACCGTCGCCCAGGGCCTCAAGTTCTACAACGAGTTGGTCGACCCGTGCTTCGCCCTCCTGTCCAACCTCCCCGCGCTGGACAACGTGGAGATGGACAAGCAGGGCCGCGCCCTGGTCAACCTCGGCCGCGCCCGTGAGCTCCTCTCCCGCGAGGACGCCCTGTTCAGCTCCGTCCTCGTCGCCGGCCGGATCAGCCGCGACGAGATCCGCGACTTCTCCGACCTCGTGGCGCAGCGGACCCTGCTGTACGACATCACCCTGCCGCTGCTGCCCTCCTCCGAGCGCGACCGCATCGCCGGCTACTGGCGGAACGCGAACACCGCGCCGCTGCGCTCGGTCGAGCAGGACGTCATCGGCTCCGTCGCCGGACAGCGGGCGGGCGTCAGCGCCAAGAGCTGGGACAGCGCGGTGGAACCGGTCCTCCGCGACCTCCGCGACCTCAGCATCGAGGCCGGCGACCGCTACCAGGACCGGGTGCGACCCCTGGCCACCGGCGTCATCCTCAAGGCCGTCATCGCCGGAGTCCTCGGTCTCTTCGCCCTCCTGGTCTCGCTGTTCATGTCCGTCCGCATCGGCCGTGTCCTCATCCGCGACCTGCGCCGACTGCGCCAGGAGGCCCACGAGACGGCCGACGTGCGCCTGCCCAGCGTGATGCGCCGGCTCGCCACGGGCGAACAGGTCGACGTCGAGACCGAAGTGCCCCGACTGGAGTACGACAAGAACGAGATCGGTGAGGTCAGTCAAGCCCTCAACACCCTCCAGCGGGCCGCCGTCGAGGCCGCCGTCCGGCAGTCCGAGCTCCGCAGCGGCATCTCCGAGGTCTTCGTCAACCTCGCCCGCCGCAGCCAGGTCCTGCTCCACAAGCAGCTCACCCTCCTCGACACCATGGAACGGCGGACCGACGACACCGAGGAACTCGCGGACCTGTTCCGCCTCGACCACCTGACCACCCGTATGCGCCGCCACGCCGAGGGCCTGGTCATCCTCTCCGGCGCCGCCCCCTCACGGCAGTGGCGCAAGCCCATCCAGCTCATGGACGTCGTCCGCGCCGCCGTCGCCGAGGTCGAGGACTACGAGCGCATCGAGGTCCGCCGGCTGCCGCGGGTCGCCGTCACCGGCCCCGCCGTCGCCGACCTCACCCACCTCGTCGCCGAACTCCTCGAGAACGCCACGGTGTTCTCGCCGCCGCACACCGCGGTCCAGGTCCTCGGCGAGCGCGTCGCCAACGGCTTCACCCTGGAGATCCACGACCGGGGCCTCGGCATGGCCGCCGAGGCGCTCCTCGACGCCAACCTGAAGCTCGCCGAGACCCCCGACTTCGAACTGTCCGACACCGACCGGCTCGGCCTCTTCGTGGTCAGCCGGCTCGCCCAGCGGCAGAAGGTCCGCGTCTCCCTCCAGCCCTCGCCGTACGGCGGCACCACGGCCGTGGTCTTCATCCCCGACGCCCTCCTCACCGACGACGTCCCCGACACCAACGGCATCGGCTTCCGCCTCGACCGTGCCCACCCCACCCGTGAGGCCCAGCTGGAGGAGGAGCGCAACGCCGCCCTCTCCCAGGTGCCGGTCCGGCTGCCCGGCCTCTCCTCCGCCATCCTCGACGGCCCCGTGGAGCTGGAGGCGCCGGTCGAACTGGACCCCCTCGGCGGCTTCCCGACCACCCTCGGCGGCGACGGCGAGCGCGGCGAGTTCCGGCCGCGCCGCCCCCTCACCGGCGTCGACGGCGACCCGCGCACGGCCCACGACGGTGAGGCGCAGCGGACGCCCCTCACCGACCCCGACCCCACGGTCGGCCCCGTACAGCTGCCGCAGCGCCGGACACCCCACCTGGTCAGCTCCCACGGCCGCCCGGTGACGGGTCAGAAGCCGCGCCGCACCGAGGACGAGCCCCCGCGGGGCCGCGAGGCGGGCATCGCCGACGCACGGCCGTTCACCGCCCTGCGCGGCGACCGCGCCGAACCCTCCGCCCGCCCCGTGCCGGCCCCGCTCCCCGACGGCTACCGCCCGGGAGCCCTGCCCGGCGGGGACGAGCCCCCGGCACTGCCCCAACGGCGGCGCACGACCGCCGCCGACGGCCCGGACCCCCGCGCACCGCGGCAGGTTCCGGGTGCGCCCACCCCGCGTACGGACGCGACGGTCGACCAGGCAGAATCAGCTCCGAGCCCGCTGCCCCGCCGAGTCCGACAGGCCAATCTGGCCCCGCAGTTGAAGGACGGCCTCGCCCGGCGGGTCGAGCGCGAGAGGACTCGCGCCGACCGACCGGACACCGCCGAACGCGACGCCGACGAAGTACGCAGCCGTATGGCCTCGCTCCAGCGGGGCTGGCAGCGCGGCCGCGAGGAGAACGCCGAGGGCGACGACGCCCGGGACGTCTCAGCACCACGAGGAACGACAGAGGGGGACGGTCGATGACCGCACCGAAGGCCGAAGGGCCCACCGCGACCGGCACGTCCGGCGAGCTGAACTGGCTCCTGGACGACCTGGTGGAGCGCGTCGCCAGCATCCGCAAGGCGCTCGTGCTCTCCGGCGACGGACTGCCCACGGGCGTCTCCAAGGAGCTCACCCGGGAGGACAGCGAGCACCTGGCCGCCGTCTCCTCCGGTTTCCACAGCCTCGCCAAGGGCGTCGGCCGCCACTTCGAGGCGGGCAACGTCCGTCAGACCGTCGTCGAACTGGACGAGGCCTTCCTCTTCGTCACGGCCGCCGGTGACGGCAGCGCCCTCGCCGTCCTCGCCGACGCGGAGGCCGACATCGGGCAGGTCGCCTACGAGATGACGCTGCTGGTCAAGCGGGTCGGCGTACATCTGGGCTCCGCCCCACGCACCGATCTGCCCCAGGGCGGGTAGTGGGATGGCATGAGCCGAGACGGTCAGGGAAGAAGCCACTGGTTCGACGACGAGGCCGGACCGGTGGTCCGTCCGTACGCCATGACGCGCGGCCGGACCAGCCACGCGGTGCAGCACCGCCTCGATCTGATCGCCGTGGTCGTCGCGGAGCCCCACGTCGACGATCCGGAGGACGACCACTCGCTGTCCCCGGAGCACGTCCGCATCGTGGAGATGTGCCGTGACACCCCGCAGTCCGTCGCCGAACTCGGCGCCGAACTGGACCTGCCCGTCGGAGTGGTCCGGGTCCTCGTCGGCGACCTCGTCGACGAGGAACTGGTCCATGTGAATCGTCCAGTTCCGCCTGCCGAACTGGTGGACGAGAGTATTCTGCGCGACGTGATCAGCGGCCTCAGGGCGCTGTGAGCGGGCCGCGGTCCGCCGTCGCGCGACAACCATCCAGCAGGAGAAGAGACCGATGATCCTCGGGCGCACTGAGCGCGGCACACCTCCGGTCGAGCCCGTCACGCTCAAGATCCTCGTGGCCGGCGGCTTCGGCGTGGGCAAGACGACCCTCGTCGGCGCGGTCAGCGAGATCAAGCCGCTGCGCACCGAGGAGGTGCTGACCGAGGCGGGCCGCCCGGTCGACGACACCACCGGTGTGGAGGGCAAGCACACCACCACCGTGGCCATGGACTTCGGGCGCATCACCCTGCGCGAGGACCTCGTCCTGTACCTCTTCGGCACGCCCGGCCAGGACCGCTTCTGGTTCCTGTGGGACGAGCTGGCGTCCGGCGCCCTGGGTGCCGTGGTGCTCGCCGATACCCGCCGCCTGGAGGACTGCTTCGCCGCCGTCGACTACTTCGAGCGCCGCTCCATCCCCTTCGTCATCGGCGTCAACTGCTTCGACACGGCGGCGCACTACCCGCCGGAGACCGTCCGCCAGGCCCTCGACCTCGACCCCGACGTCCCGGTCGTGCTGTGCGACGCGCGCCGGCGGGAATCCGTCAAGGACGTCCTGGTCGCCGTCGTCCGGCACGCGATGGCGTACACCACGGAGCACCGCCAGACCGTCACGACCTGAGCACGGCCCGCACCCCCGCCGACCGGGGTACGGGCCGTGGCCTCAGGGCGCGCCCTCAGCCGGCGCCGTCCTCGTGCCAGCCGAAGCTCTTCTCCACCGCCTTGCGCCAGTTGCGGTACTCGCGGTCGCGGACGGAGTCCTCCATGGACGGTGTCCACTCGGCGTCCTTGCTCCAGTGCGACTTCAGTTCGTCCAGGTCGTTCCACACCCCGGTCGCGAGCCCGGCCGCGTACGCGGCTCCCAGACACGTCGTCTCGGAGACCCGGGGGCGGATCACCGGGACACCCAGGACGTCCGCCTGATGCTGCATCAGCAGATTGTTCCCGGTCATGCCGCCGTCCACCTTGAGGGTCGTGATGCGCACCCCCGAGTCCTGGAACATGGCGTCCACGACCTCCCGCGTCTGCCAGCTCGTCGCCTCCAGTACGGCCCGCGCCAGATGCGCCTTGGTGACGTACCGCGTCAACCCGGTGACGACCCCGCGGGCGTCGGAGCGCCAGTACGGGGCGAACAGCCCGGAGAACGCGGGCACGATGTACGCCCCGCCGTTGTCGTCGACGCTCGCGGCCAGCGGTTCGATCTCGTCGGCGGTACGGATGATGCCGAGCTGGTCACGGAACCACTGCACCAGGGCGCCCGTGATCGCGATCGCCCCCTCCAGGCAGTACACCGGCGCCTCGTCACCGATCTTGTACCCCATGGTCGTGAGCAGTCCGCTCTTCGACGCCACGGGCCGGTTGCCGGTGTTGAGCAGCAGGAAACTGCCGGTGCCGTACGTGTTCTTCGCGGTGCCCACGTCGTAGCAGGCCTGCCCGAACACCGCCGCCTGCTGGTCGCCGAGCGCCGACGCCACGGGGACGCCCGCGAGTTGGCCCACGGCGGTGCCGTACACCTCGGCGGAGGACCGGATCTCCGGGAGGACGGCCTCCGGCAGGTCCATCGCGGACAGGATCGAGGGGTCCCACTGGAGGGTCTCCAGGTTCATCAGCATGGTGCGCCCGGCGTTGGTGACGTCGGTGACGTGCCGGCCGCCGTCCGTCCCGCCGGTGAGGTTCCAGATCAGCCAGGAGTCGATCGTGCCGAAGGCGATCTCGCCGCGTTCGGCGCGGGTCCGTAGGCCCGGCACGTTGTCGAGCAGCCAGGCGGCCTTCGGACCGGAGAAGTAGCTGGCCAGGGGCAGGCCGGTCTGTTCGCGGAACCGGTCCTGCCCGTCGGGGCCGCCGAGTTCGTTGCAGAGCGCGGAGGTCCGCGTGTCCTGCCAGACGATCGCGTTGTGCACGGGCTTGCCCGTGGCCCGGTCCCACAGGACGGTCGTCTCGCGCTGGTTGGTGATGCCGAGCGCGCTGATCTGGTCCGGGCGCAGACCCGCCCTGGCGATCGCCCCGGCGACGACCGCCTGCACCTTCGACCAGATCTCGGTGGCGTCGTGCTCCACCCAGCCCGGCTTGGGGAAGATCTGGCGGTGTTCGCGCTGGTCCACGGCGACGATGGCGCCGCCCCGGTCGAAGATGATGCAACGGCTGGAGGTGGTGCCCTGGTCGATGGCGGCGACGTACTTCTGGGCGTTGTCCGGCATGACATCCCCTTACGTCTTGCGTCGATACACGTCTTGCGTCGATACACGTCTTGCGTCGCTACGCGCTCCGCGTCTTTGCGCGTGTTGTGCCTCTGCGCGTCTCCATGTCGTTTTCCTGCCTCGACGCCCGTGCTGCGGCGGTGAGTCAGAAGGCCGCGTTGTAGACGAGGCCCGCGAGGACCCCGCCGACCAGCGGGCCGACGACCGGGATCCAGGCGTAACCCCAGTCGGAGGTGCCCTTGTTCGGGATCGGCAGGAAGGTGTGAACGATGCGGGGGCCGAGGTCACGCGCCGGGTTGATCGCGTAGCCGGTGGGCCCGCCGAGGGAGAGACCGATGCCCACGACCAGGAACGACACCAGCAGCACCGAGATGCCGGAGCCGTAGACGCCGGCCTCCTCGCCGGGGATCTGACCGATGCCGATCCCCGTGTTGCGGCCGAAGGCGAGGATCGGGAGCACCAGCGCGATCGTCGCGATGATCTCGGTGATCAGGTTGGCGACGGGGTTCCTGATCTCGGGGATGGTGGAGAAGATCCCGAGGGTCGGTGTCGGCTCGTCCGCCGTGCCCTCCGTGGTGCCCTCCTTGCGGACGTTCGCCTGGAACTGCGCGAGATAGACCAGGTAGGCGAGGACCGCGCCGAGCATCGCGCCCACCAACTGGCCCAGCAGGTACACCCAGACCTTGTCCCACGTTCCCGTGTCGACCGCGACGCCCACGGTCACCGCCGGGTTCAGGTGCCCGCCGGACAGGGGAGCGGCGGTGTAGGCGCCGGCCAGGACGGCGAAGCCCCAGCCGAACGCGATGACGATCCAGCCCGACGCCCTCGCCTTCGAGAACCTGAGGGTGACGGCGGCGCACACACCGGCGCCGAACAGGATCAGGATCGCCGTACCGATGACCTCGCCGAGGAAAATGTCTCCGTTGCTCATGGCGGCTCCTAGGCCCCGGCCCGGGGTGATCGACCCCGGACCATGCGTGCAGGGTGCGTTCCCATGGCTACTTCAGCCGAAGGCAGGGAGGGTCCCGCGCCCCGCCCGGCGTCCGTGACGAGCGTGCCGTAGCAGCCGAATCGCCCGTGGGGGACGGCCCGATGGGCAGGCGGGAGACCCGAGCGGCGCAGTGCACAAAGACGCCCGAATGCGGCGATGCCGACTGACACCGGAAGTGTTCACCGGCACCCAGGGGGCGTCAAGGACACGGACGAACAATGCTGACGAAGGACCACCGACAGCCCGCCCACGACGACGGCCCGGCAGCGCTGGAGGGGCGCGACTCGGGGGCTCGGTGGTGGCGGCGGAGGCGTGGCAGTCAGAAGCGAGGACGGGCGTGTCGGCGGTCAGGGACACGGAAGGGGGCGCGGCGGTCAGGGGCGAGGGACGGGCGTGTGGCGGTCAGCGGTGCGACCGGACCCAGCGCATGTGTCGCTGCGTGGCCTCTGCCGGTCGGGTCGGCGCCCATGACTGCCTTCACGCGCGCGTGTCCAAGCCGATGGTCCGGGACGACGAAGCGGAGCGTGTCCGACGAAACGGCACGGCAGCATGATGACGCGCACGCGTCACCGCACCACGATCACCGCCGACCCATGCCCGAACAACCCCTGGTTCGCGCTGAGCCCCACACGCGCCCCCGCGACCTGCCGGTCACCCGCCTCGCCCCGCAACTGCCGGACCAGCTCGCACACCTGGGCGATCGCCTGCGCCGGAACCGCCTCGCCGAAGGACGCGAGGCCGCCGCTCGTGTTCACCGGTATACGGCCGCCGAGGGCCGTCACCCCTTCCCGCAGCAGCTTCGCCCCCTCACCCTCGCCGCACAGCCCCAGATCCTCGTACCACTGCAACTCCAGCGCCGTGGAGAGGTCGTAGACCTCGGCGAGCGACAGGTCGTCCGGTCCGAGGCCGGCCTCCTCGTACGCCGCCCGCGCGATCGACGCCCGGAACGCCTCGGCACCCGGCTCCACGGCCACCGCGGAGTCCGTCGCGATGTCCGGCAGATCCAGCACCGTGGTGGGGTAGCGCGGCGTCACCGTGGACACCGCCCGGATGCGCACCGGCCGGGCCACGCCGTGCCGCCGCGCGAACTCCACGCTGGACAGCACGAGTGCCGCACCCCCGTCCGAGGTTGCGCAGATGTCCAGCAGCCGCAACGGGTCCGCGACGACGGCGGAGGCCGCGACCTCCTCCGCGGTGACCCGTTTGCGGTACCGCGCGAACGGATTGAGCGCCCCCAGCGCCGAGTTCTTCACCTTGACCCGGGCGAAGTCCTCCTGGGTGTCGCCGTGCACCGCCATCCGGCGCCGCGCGTACAGCCCGAAGTACGTCGGGTTGGTCGCGCCGAGGACCCGGAACCGCAGCCAGTCCGGGTCGTCCGGTCGGTCCCCGCCCGCGGGCCGGAAGAACCCCTTCGGTGCCGCGTCCGCACCCACGACGAGCACGACGTCCGCGAGACCGCCCAGGATCTGGGCCCGGGCGGCGGCCACCGCCTGCGCCCCCGACGCGCAGGCCGCGTACACGCTCGTGACCCGCGCCCCCTGCCAGCCCAGCGCCTTGGCGAAGGTCGCCCCCGCCACGTACCCCGGATAGCCGCCACGCACCGTGTCGGCCCCGACGATCGAACCGACGTCCCGCCAGTCGATCCCGGCGTCGTCCAGCGCGGCCCGCGCGGCCGCCGTGCCGTACTCGACGAAACTCCTGCCCCACTTGCCCCACGGGTGCATGCCCGCGCCGAGCACCGCAACCTCACCCGTCACGCCGTCACCCCCGTCGGCCGCCAGTGCCACGTCGTCCAGGTCGTCTCCGCGTCCTCGTGCAGTACGCCGGGGACGACCTCCACCTCCATGCCCACCGCCAGCTCGGCGACGGTGACCCCGGGAACGCCCTGTCCCAGCACCACGAGACGCTCCGCGGCCAGTTCCACAGCGATCAACGCGTACGGCTCCCACGGAAGTTCCGGATCGGACACGTAGGGTGACGGAGGCCGGTACCTGGCGTCGGTGTACGACCACACGCGACCCCGCCGGGACAGCGGCACCTCCCGCAACTCGCCCCCGCCGCACCCCGGATTGCGGCAGAAAACGTCCTCGCGCGGGAAGAACACCGAACCGCACGCCGAGCAGCACGTGCCGAGAAGACGGAACCCGTCGTCCTCCCCGGTGAACCAGCCGGTGACCACAGGTGTGCGACCGTGCGACAAGGCGCCTCCCCGGCAACAGATCTGATGGACCGTCAGAAATATGAACCGGTCAGAAGTCTGTCACGGGCGATTCGAATTGAGCAGGCCCCGGAGCGAACCAACCGGCCCCTCCCGGCGTCGCAGTATCCGTGAGGGGTGGCCGGGGCCCACGGGGGTGGTTCCGGCCGCCCCTCACCCGCACCCGCCCACCGACCGCGCGGTGGCGCATTGCGGCGCCCCGACAGGACGACCAGCAGATGATCGGATACAGTCCGCCGCGTGTCCGCAAATCAACACCCAACCGCCAACTCCGCACCGGACTCGCATTGTTCCAGTTGCGGAGCGCCCTACGGTGAGGGCGTTTCCGGCTGGCCCCGCACCTGCGAGGCCTGCCACACCGTGGCCTACCGCAATCCGCTCCCCGTCGCGGTGGCCCTCCAGCCCGTGTACGACACCAAGGGCACAGCCCTCGTCGTGATCACACGGACCATCGCCCCCGCGCGCGGGGGCACCGCCCTGCCCGGCGGCTTCATCGACCACCGGGAGGACTGGCGGCACGCCGTCGTCCGCGAGCTCAAGGAGGAGACGGGCATCTGCGCGGCCGACCGCGACGTCCGCCTCGCCGACGCCATGAGCTCACCCGACGGCCACCTGCTCCTGTTCGGGCTGCTTCCCGAACGCCCGGCGGCCAACCTCCCGCCGCCCGCGGCCACCGACGAGACGGAGGGCTGGCACCTGCTGCGCAGACCGACCGAACTCGCCTTCCCGCTGCACACCCTGGCGGTACAGGCGTTCTTCGACGGCCGCTACATCTGAGCCGAACCCGCGCTCAGTCCGTGTCGAGCCCCCGGACCCGCACCGGGTACGCGGGCTCGACCGGCCCCTCGTCCCCGTCCCGCTGCACCACCACACGCCGCCCCTCCCAGCGCGTCGTGTACCGCTCGACCTCCGGCTCGTCCCAGCCGTCGCCCGCGTCCGGCACCACGAGCCCGCCCCCCGTCCGCCCGCGCGCGGGTGCCCACACCTCCAGCTCCAGGCCGCCGTCGGCGCCCCGGACCGGCACCACGGCACCCGCGCGCACGAAGACCGGGATCCGCGACAAGGGAGCGTCGACCACCACCTGCCCGGGCCCCTGATACGCCTTCCCGGTCACCGTGTCGTACCAGCGCCCCCGCGGCAGCTGCACCGCACGCCGTTCCACCCCCGGATCCAGCACCGGCGCCACCAGCAGACAGCCACCCAGCAGGAACGCGTCCTCACAGTCCCGCAACGCCCTGTTCTCCGGCGCGCCCCACCACACCGGGCGCACATAGGGCGCCCCGGTACGCCGCGCCCAGTGGGCCAGCGTCATGAAGTACGGCAGCAGCCGCCGCCGCTCGACGAGCGCCACGCGCGCGTGCTCGACGACCTCGTCCCCGAACTCCCACGGCTCCCTGCGCCCGGCCCGCATGCTCGCGTGCGTACGGAACAACGGCAGATACGCCCCCAGCTGGAACCACCGCAGGAACAGCTCCGCCGACGGGCTCCCGTCGAAACCGCCCACATCCGGACCCGAGTACGGCACCCCGCACAGTCCGAGCCCCAGCACCAGCGACAGCGACGCCCGCAGCCCAGGCCAGCCCGTCGCCACGTCCCCGGACCACGCGCCCCCGTACCGCTGCATCCCCACCCACCCGGAACGCGAGAAGATGAACGGCCGCTCCTGGGGCACCAGCTCACGCAGCCCCTCGTAGCCGGCCCGCGCCATGCACAGCGCGTACACGTTGTGCGCCTGCCGATGGTCGCCGCCCCGGCCCTCCAGATCATGCCGGGCCGACCGCGGCAGCGTGTTCTCCCCGAACGCCACGAACGACGTCGGCTCGTTCATGTCGTGCCAGAAACCGGCGAAGCCCCGTGTGAGCCTCTCCTCGTACAGACCGCCCCACCACGCGCGCGTACGCGCCCGCGTGAAGTCCGGGAAGACCGACTCCCCGGCCCACACCAACCCCTCCACGACCCGCCCCGCGGCATCCCGCACGAACGCGTCCTCCGCCGTCCCGCTGTCGTACACGGCGTTCCCCGGCTCCGCCTCGACCGCCGCGTCGACGATCGACACCAGCCGGATGCCCTGCCCCCGCAGTTCCTCGGCGAGGTCCGGCAGCTTCGGAAAGTGCTCGGCGTCCACCGTGAACACCCGGTGACCGTCGAAGTGGTCGATGTCCAGATGGATCGCGTCGAGCGGCAGCCCGTGCTCCCGGTACCCCGCGACGACCCGCCGCACCTCCTGCTCGCTGCCGAACCCCCACCGCGCGTGATGGTGCCCGAGCGCCCACGCCGGCGGCAGCGCCGGAGCGCCCGTCAGCGCCGCCCAGGCGTGCAGCACACGCGCGGGAGTACCGACGATCACCCAACAGCGCAGCGGCCCCCCGGACATCCGCAGCTCCGACGTGCCGGCCCGGTCGTGCCCCGACCCCGCGCCCTCCTCGCCCCCGCGCAACGTCACCGTGCCGTCCCACGTGGAGTCGTGGAACACCAGATGCGTCCCCGCGTCGGCCACCACCATCTGCACCGGCATCGTGATGTACAGCGGATCATCACCAGGCTCGAACGCGTGCCCGGGATCCGTGTTCCACAGCCGATACGTCCCGTCACGCAGCCGGGGCCCGGCCGCGCGCCCGCCCAGACCGAAGAACCGGGCATCGGCCGCGACCTCCGAGCGCTGCGTCCACCGCGCCTCGCCCCCGCCCACCGGCTCCCACCAACGGGGCGGCAGATCACGCCGCAACATCACCCCACCTGGGGTACACACCTCCACCGCGCCGTGCCGTGACACCACGACCGTCACCCGCTCGGCCACGACCCGCCAGCCGCCGTCCTTGTCCGGCTCCAGCTCGGCCCGCGGATCCGGCTCCGGGCACCGGCCCGCGAGAGCGTACGACGGCTCCTGCCCGGCCCCGTCCCAGCCCCAGAAGACGGCTCCGTTCACATCGACGGTGATCCGCAACTCCGTCCGGTCGAACCGCAGGATCCCGCCGCCCGGCCCCGGCTCCACATCCCGCACCGGCCCCGGCACCCGCGCCCGCTCGGCGCCCCGCGCCGCCAACCCGGTGGCGTCGGAACGCCTCCTGCGCCACGCGGCCCGCACGGTTCGCAGCCCTTGAACCGCCCCCGCCGAACCGATCGCCTTCACCGAACGCACCAGGTCACGACCGTCCATGCGGCTCACCCTGCCATTGACCGGCCCGTTTGTGTGAGTCGTTCAACTTCCGTTCACCCATGGTGACGGCACACTTCATGTCGCCGACCAACTCCGGCACACCCTGGTGCCAAAGTCGATCACATGGCATCGTCCGTGGTGGCCGCGTCACGCGCACACCCCGTTCGTGCGCGCCCGACGCACACGACGCGCACAGTCCGGGAGCCGACCCATGACCTCAGCGAACCCCTCGCCGCTCTGGCAGCCCGACGCGGACCGCATCGCCCGGGCCCGGATCACCCAGTTCCACACCTGGGCGGCCGAGCACCACGGAGCCCCCGCCGACGGTGGATACGCGGCCCTGCACCGCTGGTCCGTCGACGAACTCGAGACCTTCTGGAAAGCCGTCACCGAGTGGTTCGACGTACGGTTCTCCACCCCCTACGCGCGCGTGCTGGGCGACCGCGCCATGCCCGGCGCCCAGTGGTTCCCCGGAGCCACCCTCAACTACGCCGAACACGCCCTGCGCGCCGCCAACACCCGCGCCGACGAACCGGCCCTCCTCCACGTCGACGAGACCCACGAAGCACGCCCCGTGACCTGGGCCGAACTACGCCGCCAGGTCGGCTCCCTCAGCGACGCCCTGCGGGCCCTCGGCGTACGCCCCGGAGACCGCGTCAGCGGCTACCTGCCGAACATCCCCCAGGCCGTCGTCGCCCTCCTCGCCACGGCCGCCGTCGGCGGCGTCTGGACCTCCTGCGCCCCCGACTTCGGCGCCCGCAGCGTCCTCGACCGCTTCCAGCAGGTCGAACCGGTCGTCCTGTTCACCGTCGACGGCTACCGCTACGGCGGAAAGGAACACGACCGCCGCGACACCGTCGCCGAGCTCCGCCGCGAACTGCCCACCCTGCGCGCCGTCGTCCACATCCCCCTGCTCGGCACCGACGCCCCCGAGGGCGCCCTGGAATGGTCCGCCCTCACGGGCGCGGACACCGAGCCGACCTTCGAACAGGTCCCCTTCGACCACCCCCTGTGGGTGCTCTACTCGTCCGGCACCACCGGCCTGCCCAAGGCCCTCGTCCAGTCCCAGGGCGGCATCCTGGTCGAGCACCTCAAACAACTCGGCCTGCACTGCGACCTCGGCCCCGAGGACCGCTTCTTCTGGTACACCTCCACCGGCTGGATGATGTGGAACTTCCTCGTCTCCGGCCTCCTCACCGGCACCACGGTCGTCCTCTACGACGGCAGCCCGGGATACCCGGACACCGGCGCCCAGTGGAGCGTCGCCGAACGCACCGGCGCCACCCTCTTCGGCACCTCCGCCGCCTACGTCATGGCCTGTGGCAAGGCCGGCGTCCACCCCGGCCGCGACTACGACCTCTCCCGCGTCCGGTGCGTCGGCACCACCGGCTCACCGCTCCCGCCCGACGGCTTCCGCTGGCTCCACGACGAGGTCCGCGAGGACCTGTGGATCGCCTCCGTCAGCGGCGGCACCGACGTCTGCTCCTGCTTCGCCGGCGCCGTCCCCACCCTCCCCGTCCACATCGGCGAACTCCAGGCCCCCTGCCTGGGCACCGACCTCCAGTCCTGGGACCCCAGCGGCAAACCCCTCACCGACGAGGTCGGCGAACTCGTCGTCACCAACCCGATGCCGTCCATGCCGATCCACTTCTGGAACGACCCCGACGGCACCCGCTACCACGACAGCTACTTCGACACCTACCCCGGCGTCTGGCGCCACGGCGACTGGATCACCGTCACCTCACGGGGCTCCGTCGTCATTCACGGCCGCTCCGACTCCACCCTCAACCGCCAGGGTGTCCGCATGGGGTCGGCCGACATCTACGAAGCGGTCGAACGGCTCCCGGAGATCAAGGAATCCCTCGTGATCGGCATCGAACAGCCCGACGGCGGCTACTGGATGCCCCTCTTCGTCCACCTCGCCCCGGGAGCGACCCTCGACGAGGCCCTCCTGCACCGCGTCAAGCGCACCATCCGCGAACAGCTCTCCCCACGCCACGTCCCCGACGAGATCATCGAGGTCCCCGGCATCCCCCACACCCTCACCGGCAAACGCATCGAGGTCCCCGTCAAGCGCCTCCTCCAGGGCACCCCCATGGAGAAGGCGGTCAACCCCGGCTCCATCGACAACCTCGACCTGCTGCACTTCTACGAGGGCCTGGCCCGCGAACGAGCGCGCGACCGAGCCTGACGGGGCAGCGGGCGTCGGGTGCCGGGCAGGCGTCGCGGCCGCACACCGGGCCGGCAGCCGTTGTCAGTGCCACCGGTTACCGTGAGTGAGCATTGATCGACTGCTCGCACAGGGGGAAACCATGGCACACACCGGCCACCAGAGCATGCGAAGGGTCCTGCGCCGCGAGATCGCGGGCACCATCGGCCTGCTCGCGGACGAGCACGACTTCACGGCCATGCGGCGCTACCGCAGCTTCACCTTCGACGACCACACGACCTACCTCGACCAAGTGGAAGCCCTGCTCCGCACCCGCGCCGAGCAGGGCAACCACACCACCGTCGCCCTCTTCGACCCCGAGGAGTACGCGGAGTTCTGCACCGAGGCGGGCCTGGAACCGGACATCCCCTCCAGCCGCACCCGCTTCACCGCCGAACTGGCCGCGACGGGAGCCGCCGTCCCCTACGAAGGACAACCCCTCACCGAACTCGTCCCCGAACTGATCGACGAAGCGGTCCGCAAGGCCACCTGGGAGTACGCCACCACGCTCCTCGCCCGGATCGGGACCTGCGCCTGCTGCGGCGAGGACATCGGCCGCACATCCTTCGCCCGGGCCACCGACCTCCTCACCCGCATCCTCGACACGGCCGCTCCGGGCGAACGGCACCTCGTGTGCAGCGTCTCCTCCAAGCCCCAGGCACTCGTCGCCGTCATCCGCGCGGAACAGGACCCCGACGGAGCCACCCGCCTGGACGAGACCGAGGCCCTGGAGTTCGCCACCGTCCTCGCCCTCGGCATCGCCACCCGAAGCCCCGGCGGACTCGTCATGCGCACCAGCGCCCCCGACACCATGGACCGGGTCTACGGCTGGCGCCTGCGCGGCGACGGCCTCGAACCCCTGACCGCGGGAGAGGTCTTCGACGCCTACTGCACCGACGTGATGTCCGGCGACCTCGTCTCCCCGGAGTCCGGCGTCGACTACTGCACCCCGCCCGACCTCGGGGACGACCCCGACCACGGAGGCACCGCCTCGGACGGACACCCCCACTGAACGCCCGAGGGGCGCCCCACCCGCAGGTGGAGCGCCCCTCGACCGCAACCGATCGACACGAGATCAGCACGAGGTCATTCGCCCGACAGCACCGCCTGAGCCGCGCCGCGCGCCTCCTCGGCCGTGTCCGCCGCCCGAGCGGCAGCCGCCGCGCGCTCGCACTGCGCCAGCGTGTACTTCGCCAGCGTCGCCCGCACGTAGGGGATCGACGCCGCACCCATGGACAGGGAGGTGACACCCAGCCCCGTCAGCACACATGCGAGCAGCGGATCCGAAGCCGCCTCACCGCACACACCGCAGCTCTTGCCCTCGGCCTTCGCCGCCTCCGCGGACAGCGCGACCAGGTCGAGCAGCGCGGGCTGCCACGGATCCTGCAGCCGTGACACCGCACCCACCTGCCGGTCGGCCGCGAACGTGTACTGAGCGAGGTCATTGGTCCCCAGCGACAGGAACTCGACCTCCTGCAGGATCGACCGCGCCCGCAAAGCCGCCGAGGGGATCTCGACCATGGCCCCGAACTTGGCCCGCAGCCCGGCCTCACGGCAAGCGTCGGCGAATGCCTTCGCGTCCGTGCGGTCAGCCACCATCGGCGCCATGACCTCGAGGTACACCGGCAGCCCCTCGGCCGCCTTGGCGAGCGCTGTCAGCTGCGTGCGCAGCACCTCGGGGTGGTCCAGCAGCGTCCGCAGCCCTCGCACCCCGAGCGCGGGGTTCGGCTCGTCGGCGGGCGTCAGGAAGTCCAGCGGTTTGTCGGCGCCCGCGTCGAGCACGCGGACGACCACCCGCCCCTCGGGGAACGCCTCCAGCACCTTCCGGTACGCCTCGACCTGCTTCCCCTCCGACGGTGCCTGCTTGCTGTCGTCCAGGAAGAGGAACTCGGTGCGGAACAGTCCCACACCCTCGGCTCCGGCCTCCACGGCCGCCGGCACATCGGCGGGACCGCCGACGTTGGCGAGCAGCGGCACCTTGTGCCCGTCGGAGGTGGCTCCCGGCCCACTGGACGCGGCCAGCGCGGCCCTGCGCTCCGCGGCGGCGGCCTCCAGTTCGGCCTTCTTGTCCGCGCTGGGGTTCACGAAGATCTCACCGGTGCTGCCGTCCACGGCGATCACCGTGCCTTCGGCGAGTTCCCCGGCGCCCGGCAGCGCGACGACGGCCGGCACACCGAGCGCCCGCGCCAGGATCGCGCTGTGGCTGGTCGGCCCGCCTTCCTCGGTGACGAACCCGAGCACGAGCGTCGGGTCGAGCAGCGCGGTGTCCGCAGGAGCCAGATCGCGGGCGATGAGGACATACGGCTCGTCACTGTCCGGCACACCTGGCATGGGCACTCCGAGCAGCCGGGCGACGATACGGTTCCGCACGTCGTCGAGGTCGGCGACCCGGCCCGCGAGGTACTCGCCGGCACCGGCCAGCAGGGCCCGGTACGAGGCGAACGCGTCGTAGACCGCCCGCTCCGCCGTGCTCCCCACGGCGATTCGGCGCTCCACGTCCGCCATCAGTTCCGGGTCCTGGGCCATCAGCGCCTGGGCCTCGAGCACCGCCTGGGCCTCGCCGCCCGCCAGATTGCCCCGCGCCGTCAGGTCGGCCGCGACGGCGTCCACGGCCTTGCGGGCTCGTCCTTGTTCGCGCTCCGCGTCCTCCGCCGGTATCTGCTTGGCAGGCGGTTCCAGTACCGCCGTGCCCATGTGCCGAACCTCGCCGATCGCCACACCGTGGCTGACACCGACGCCTCGCAGCGTTGTCTCCATCTCACCCGTCTCCGGTTGTGCGGCGGGCCCGGCCGCCGCGGTGGTTGTGGTACTTCCCGTGCGGTACGGACCTGGCGTCACTGCCAGCCGAAGAGCGTGTCACCGGTCTTCACGTCCCCGTCGAGGCGGAGATCGGAGAGGACGTCGGCCGTGGCCTCCAGGGCCACGACAGGACAGATCGGCGACTTGCCCGCGGCCACGACGGCGGCCGGGTCCCAGCGGACCACGGCCTGCCCGCGCCGCACGGTGTCGCCCTTGTTGACGAGCAGCTCGAACCCTTCGCCGTTCAGCTGCACGGTGTCGATCCCAAGATGTGTCAGCACACCGTGCCCCTCGCCGTCGACCACGACGAAAGCGTGCGGGTGCAGCGAGACGATGACTCCGTCCACGGGGGAGACGGCCTCGGTCACGTCACGCGCGGGGTCGATCGCCGTTCCGGGGCCGACCATCGCTCCCGAGAAGACGGGGTCCGGTACTGCTGCCAGTCCGATGGCGCGTCCTGCGAGCGGGGACGTCACGATGGTCATGGGAAGCCTCCCAGGGGTGGAGCTGCGCGTGCGAGCCGGCACCGCTTGCCACGGGCGGCTCTGCCCAGCAGCGTATGTCAGATGCGGGGTTCCCCACGGAAGATACCGCCTAGTGGTCTAGACCACCAGTCCAGGGGATTTGCACCTGCTCCGGAGCCCGCTGTACAGTCGTAGACCTGCTCGGGGCCGAGCGGCGCCACTGAGCGTCCCACCCCAAGCGGCAACCAACTTGTCAGATCCTATCTCGGGGTCCGCTTCCGTATGTCTACGGGAGAGTGGTCAGGGGGACGGAAAAACACTGATAGTGTTGGAAACACCGAAGGGAAGCGCCCGGAGGAAAGCCCGAGAAGATACTCGGGTGAGTACAAAGGAAGCGTCCGTTCCTTGAGAACTCAACAGCGTGCCAAAAATCAACGCCAGATATGTTGATACCCCGTCTCCGGCCGGTTCGGTCGGGACGAGGTTCCTTTGAAACAAAACACAGCGAGGACGCTGTGAACCATT
>NZ_OLMK01000040.1 GCF_900290235.1 Streptomyces sp. MA5143a | reverse complement strand
TTTGCGGCGGCCGTGTTTTTCGCGGGTCGTCTCGCCGGTGAAGTCGAGGTCTTCGATGGCGAGGGCGAGGTGATGGCGGCTCGCCCAGTGCAGCAGGCGGATCAGGGCGTGCCGGACCTGCGCGTCGCGGTGGGCGGCACCGCCCGAGAGGTCGTAGCCGAACCGCCGGGGCGCTCCGACCGGGTTGCCGTGAGCGTCCAGCCGCCACGCGGCCAAGTGGTCGGCGTTGGTGTCGACCCCCACCATGCCACCCGCGCGGGCCATGGCCAGCGGCACCGTCTGCACCGCAGGGTTGGTCCAGGAGGCGGTGAGGTACCAGCGGCCGCGTGCGGGGTCCTCGTGGATGCGGTAGGCCACAGCCCGGTTCGCGTGGATGCGGTCGGCCCACTCGACGCCCCGGTGCGCGAACACCACCCGGGCTGCGAGGACGTACCGGCCGTGCGGGGCGTTCGCCAGATGCACGAGCGGGGCGGGGAGTCTGAGGGAGATCTCGCCGTCGGGGGTGACGCGGATGGTCTCGTTGCCGAAGCGTTTGCCGGACTCGCCGTCCGCCTGAAAGAAGCGCCGGTCCGCCTGCCACCGGGTGCGCCACTGCTCCTCGGTGAGTCGGGCGGCATCCAGGTGGTGGCGGGTGGTCAGCAGCCGCTTCCCGCCGCGCACCACGTGCACGACCCCGGCTTCCCAGTCCGCACGGAGGGCTTGGAGCCGGTCGGTGAGCACGTGCAGACGGCGCGACTTCGCATGCCATTCCCGCCTGCTCGCATAGCCGCCCGGAGCGTGCTTGCTGCCCTTCTCGCCGACCGGCAGCGACAACCGGTGGGCGATCATCCGCACTCCCGCTTCCAGCTGCTGGATGTGTGCGAGCTGG